>NZ_JAPDMX010000001.1 GCF_025971955.1 Shewanella subflava | reverse complement strand
GCGAACCAATCCTTAACCGACACCTTTACCGTGCTTAACGCCGATGGCGTGACCAGCACCACAGTGACCATTACCATTAATGGTACTGACGATGTTTCCGGCGGCAGCAATGTCGAGTTGATGGTCGATGATGCCAATACCCTTGGCAATCTGACAGATAGTGATAGTGCTAACTTGAGCTTTACAGCTGGTGCTCACGATGTTTCGTCATTTGCATTTACAAACTTAGGTAACATTACTGTCGAAGGTTTAAATGGCAACCTCATCTGGACTTTAGATTCTTCAGGACAGCTTATTGGTAGTATTGGCAGTACTGCTGTTATACAGCTATCTTTGACTGGGAATACGATCTCGGCTGGAACAACTGGTTTAGTGGGTGTTTCAGTAACATTGCTTGATAACCTTTCGCACAATATCAATGTTAATACACTAACAATTAATGGCATTACTGTTATAGCAACAGATACATCAGGTGCCACAGCTACAGGATCTGCTGCCGTTAAGGTAATAGACGATGGTGTTGATGTTAATCCGCTGAATCTTGTGGGGCAAAATGCCGTTGGTATATACAATGGTGTTATCAATGTTGATGGTGCAGACCAAAACTTTACCGCAAACCTATCTAGCAATATTTCAGGTAGCGGCACCTTCTCAGATTCTGGTATTACTGCAGGCGGATTAACTGTTTTCTATTATGTAGATCCTAGTAATCCTAGCATTTTAATAGCATATTCCGACACAACAGGTTCACCGTCGGCTTATGATCCAAGTAATAGCGGTCAATCGCTAATTTTTACCTTAACGATTAACCCTAATAGTGATAGTTACCAATTGGACCTTGTTCGTCCAATCGATCAAGTCGAAACCATCACTGTCGCCAATATGACTGGCGGTAAAGGCGGAAATACCCCCGCGGTGTATGTAACTTTTGATGGTACAAACTACATCATTAATAACGATATAAAAGATGTCAATTCAGCCCATGAAATGATATTCACCCTAACATCATCAGCAGGCAATATTTCCAGTACAGTCAACGGCAACACCAATGGTTTTGGTGTTCAAAATGCCTTTGTTGATCAAGGCGAAACAATGACCATTGATTATGCTAATGATGTAGCTTCAGCCGCTATTCAATTTAGCGGTGCTACATATATTCATTTCACAGCTTATGATGCTAATGGCAATGTATTAGGTCAAGGCGATATCACAAGCGGGCAAGTAATTAGTAATTTAGGCGAAATTAGCTACATAGTGTTAACCACGAGTGCGATATTTGATCCTGTTAATGAAGATGCTCATGAAAGGTTCACCTTTGCCGGAACTTCAGCACAAACAATTGTCAGCTCTACTGTTGATGTAGATCTTGATTTTAATGTTTTAGTGACAGATAGCGATGGTGATAGTGCGAATGGATCCATTCATATCAATCTTGATGCCCCAAGTGCAGTAACGTCTCTAACAACTAATGTTGTCGCATCACTTAATGAAGCAACATTAATATCAGATGCACCTGATAATGATGTTCAGGTTATGCAATTTAAGGCTGGTGCTTCAGACATCAATAACTTTAATTTCGCTGATATCAGTCAAATTAAAGTTGAGGGCATACGTCAACCTATGGATTGGCGCGTTGAAAATGGAGTCTTAATTGGCTCCATGAACGGCCGTGGTGACGTATTAAAATTAACCCTTGATTGGAGTGCTATTAAAGCAGGTGAACTCGGTAACGTTATTGTAGATGCTGAGCTACTTGCTAATTTACCGCATAATATTGATGTGAATAGCCTTAGCATCACAGGAATCAAAGTAATTGCTACTGATGCCGGTGGTCATACAGCTATAACAACCGTTAGTGTCAATGTTGCTGAATATACTGATATCAAGAATGACAGCGCCCTGATTAATGAAGATACTGTTGCCAAAGGAAATGTATTATCAAACGATATTGACCCTGACAATAACTTGCTTATCACGTCAATCAACGTTGATGGAACGGCTTATGAACCAGGGGAAAGTGTAACTCTGAATGCGGGTATGTTAGTTGTTGACTCTAATGGTAACTATACATTCACACCAACTTCAAATTGGAGTGGAGCTGTACCTCAAATAACCTATACAACCAATACGGGTGAAACGGCAACTTTAGATATTAGTGTCACAGCGGTGGCTGATGCACCAGCAATAACTGTATCGAAGGGGCAATTAACTTGGGTAAATGCTTCAGCCGATAATACGCTGAATTCAACACACACTATCGGTTCTAAAGACTTTGGCATAACCATTGAAGCAACTAAATCCGGCCCTACAGCCACTGCTGACAATGATAAAAACCATTACTTACAAGGCGTCTCTAACAACGCCAATATGCTGACCGGTAAAGGCGGTGATGATATTTTAGTCGGTGGGAATATAAATGACAGCTTACATGGGGGCGATGGAAATGATGTCTTTGTGGGTGGTGCATTAAACGACTCTATTTATGGTGGAGCTGGAACTGACACAGCAATTTACTCTGGCAATTTTGCTGATTATATCATTACTAACCATACCGACCACTCTGTTACGCCTTACATTTTAATCAATGATAAGCGCAATATTGATGCTAGCTCGATTAATGTTAATGAGTTAGATGCTGGCGATCACTTGTATGAAATTGAGCGCCTTGTTTTTGCTGATGGCGTGTACATTATTAACGATAAAGGCCAGATAACTCAGCTAAAAACTAAGCAAATACCATTATCGATTGATGTTGATTTAGTCGATACGGATGGTAGTGAGACCTTAACAGATATCACTATTACAGGCATTCCTAGTGGCGTTTATCTAACAGCTGGCACACTTAATGCTAACGGCAGTTGGACGGTTAAAATTGCTGAACTTGCCAATTTAAAATTGCAAGTGACTGAAGAATATAATGGTTCTCCTGAGTTTACTTTGACAATATCGGCAAGCTCGGTTGAATCAAGTAATAGTGATATCGCCACGAGTCAAACAACTCTTGATATTTCGTTAAGAGACTATGTCTATGACAATGGTACGGATGGCGATAACACAATCACCGGAACTGATAATAACGACGTTATTGTTAGCGATACGACGGGTATTCAAATCGTTCAAGGTGAAAATTATAATATCGCCTTTATTCTTGACTCATCCGGCAGTATGGGAACCAATACCATAAACACTGCAATACTGCAGTTGCAGCAAGTATTTAACACTCTGAAGTTAAGTGTAGGCTATGCGACATCTGGTACAGTTAATATTTTACTTGTCGATTTCGATCATGGTACTAAGGTTAACGTTGCTGTCAATTTAGCCGACGCTAATGCGATTTCAGTATTAACTGCAGCCTTAAATACTATCCAAAATGGTGGTAATACTAACTATGAAGCGGCATTTGAAACCGTCACAAATTGGTTCCAACATGGTTCGGCAGCAAGTAATAATGGACACAACCTCACCTACTTCATTACCGATGGCGAACCAAACACCTACAACACCGACGCTCAGCTAAATACGGTTTGGGCCTATGATGCTTCAGGAAGCAACAATGATAAAATGTTGTCAGATTTGATCGGCAACTATACAAAAGGTCAGGCATTAATTCACGATGGTAAGGTCATAATTGATGCATATGGCAATACCTATTATTGGTATCGTGAAAATGGCTCATGGAAAAGTTACCAAACGGGTAGCTTAAGAGTTGACGCGAGCGGAAAATATTACCTCGCCCAAATCACTGATACAACGAACAGCGAAGCAGCAGCACAAGCGAAAGCGGCTTTCCAAGTACTCAGCACCTTATCTGAAGTTGAAGCGATAGGTATTGGTTCTGGGATCAATCTGAACAAGCTAACGCCTTATGACTCTGACGGCAATGTCTCCACCAATATCAATGCCAGCAACTTAGCAAGTCTAATCTTAGGTTCTGAACTATCACTGATCCAAGGAGATGATACCGTTAATTCTGGAACGGGTAATGACATTATCTTTGGTGATTTGGTTCAATTTGATGGCATTGCTGGCCAAGGTTATGCTGCCTTACAAATGTTTGTGGCGCAACAAACTGGTGAGAATGCCGCGGATGTGTCGATTCAAGATGTACATGAATACATTACTGCCAATACCGGATTATTTGATACGTCACGGGCAAATGACGGTGATGATATTCTTGCGGGTAATGAAGGCAATGACATTTTATTCGGCCAAGGTGGGAATGACCAACTTCATGGCGGAAGTGGCAAAGATATGCTTCTTGGCGGTGCAGGCAATGATTCATTAGATGGTGGTTCTGGCAATGATGTGCTTATCGGCGGGCTAGGCAATGACACCTTAATTGGTGGCTTAGGAGATGATACTTTTGTATGGTCTAAAGGTGACACGGGCACCGATACCATAATGGACTTTAATGTAGGAAATAATAAGCTTCAAATCAGTGACTTATTACAAAATGAACAAAGCGGAAATTTAGATGATTTTCTACATTTCTCGTTCAATAATGGTAATACTACCATCTCGATTGATGCTGACAAAGACGGTAAGATAGATCAAACTATTGTACTAGATGGTGTTGATTTATCGAGTAAGTATGGTTCAACTGATGGTGTAATCATTAATGGATTACTGAATGATGGTGCCTTAATTGTCGACTCGGCAACAGCATCATCGACAACATCTGCTGTATCGACGTATACCGATCCACTCGAGCCATTACACGGAAACATGATTCCTTAATAAAAACATTGTATACGTCACATAGTGGTATGTGACGTATACTTTATTAATATACTTACAATAATTATTTAGGACTCTTATTAGGTGTCTATTACTGCGTCTAAAAAAAGCGATCAGTGGACGATTTCAGCTTCTCAACGAGTCACAATTGATCCACTACTCGATTGTTTAGTTTTGCTAACCGAACACTTTGGTAGCCCATGTTCCATAGAATCGTTATCGGCAGGTCTTCCTTTGTCAGGGGCAGTTATTACCCCTGAATTACTACCTCAAGCAGCAGGAAGAGCGGGGTTATCTGCTAAGTTATCGCGCAAAGACTTAAATCAAATATCAGAAATATTACTTCCTTGTATTCTATTATTGAAAGATAAGAAAGCATGCATTTTACGTAAAATTGATATCGATAATGATCAAGTGATTATCCAGTTACCAGAAACGGGTGGCGAAGAGACATTATCCATTGGCGGGTTAGAGTCTTTATATGTAGGCTATCTCTTTTTAGTCAAACAGGATTATCGTGGCGATAAAAGTGTTGATGTTCATCTGCATGACAACAGTACCCACTGGTTGTTACAAAGTATCAAGGACTCTGCTCCGATTTATCGTGATGCGTTAATCGCTTCTGTACTCGTCAACTTGTTTGCCTTAGTCTCGCCACTGTTCATTATGAACGTATATGACAAAGTGGTGCCTAACCTTGCATTCGAATCTCTTTGGGTTTTAGCCATAGGGGCAAGTATTGCCTACCTATTTGACTTTATCATGCGCCAATTAAGAAGTTACTTAATTGATGTTGCAGGCAAAAAAGTCGATATTATCGTGTCCTCTAAATTGTTCGCAAAAGCGGTGGGAATTCCGTTATCAAAACGCTCACCGAGCGTAGGGGGAATGGCCAGACAATTAGGAGAATTTGACAGTATCCGTGAGTTTTTAACGTCGGCAACAATTACCGCTCTTGTTGATTTGCCTTTTGCTCTGCTATTTGTCTTTATTATTTATATCGTTGCTGGTGACTTAGCCTTAATCCCTGTATTTGGCAGTATTGTTATTATCGCAACCACCTTTTATTTACAGCCAAAATTAAAACAAGCTATTGAAGAAAGTAACCGTTTTGCAAGCTTAAAACATGGACACCTGATTGAAAGCTTAACTGCCCTTGAATCTATTAAAGCCAATGGTGCTGAAGGACTTGTGCAAAAAAGCTGGCAACAAATGATTGGCCATACTGCGAATTGGCAATTAAAAACCAAGAAACTGTCAAATCATGTTACGCATATTGCTAATTTCATGGTGCAATTGACGGTAGTATTAGTGGTGATTCTTGGAGTCTATCGACTCGCTGATAACGAAATATCAATGGGGGGCATTATTGCTGCAGTAATGCTCTCTAGTAGAGCTATATCACCAATGGCTCAGCTTGCTGGACTTATTACTCGTGGCAATTACACCATAAGCTCTCTTCGTCAACTTGATGCGATAATGGAACAAGAAGATGAATTTGAAAACAAAGGCCAACTTATCAGTAAAGAGCGTATTACAGGTAATATTGAAGCTGACAACATCAGCTTCAGCTTTCCGGGTTCAGAAAAACCAAGTTTATACCCTCTCTCTTTAAGAATAAATCCTGGTGAGCGTATTGCTATTATTGGGCGTAATGGCTCAGGCAAAAGCACTCTAGCCAAATTGTTATTGGGTTTATATAAACCAACGCAGGGAAGCCTTCGCTATGATGGTTTGGACTCAGGTCAAATACACCCAAGCGATTTAAGGCGTAACTTTGGCTATCTGCCTCAAGACATCACCTTATTCCACGGCAGTATTCGAGATAATATCCTATTCGGTTCCCGTCACGTGACTGAACATCAGTTAATGAGAGCCATACAATTATCTGGTGTCAGTATGTTTACCAACTTAGAGTCTGAAGGACTTGATCTGCAAGTCGGTGAAGGCGGATTGTCATTAAGCCGCGGCCAACGGCAAACCATTGCGCTAGCAAGAGCAACCCTAAATGATCCACCAATACTATTGATGGATGAACCGACAGCCAGCTTAGACGCTAGAGCCGAAAAGCAATTTATTAGGTCAATGCAATTAGTTAGCCGTGAAAGAACATTATTATTAATCACTCATAAAATGCACTTATTGAATCTGGTGGATCGCATAATTGTACTCGATAGAGGCCATGTGATGGCTGATGGCCCAAGAGATGAAGTACTGGCAAAATTAAATTCTGGAGCGATGGCCGGAGAACGTACCGCATGAGTAAGCACCTTACCACAGAAGACTTAGAAATGGTCGATGATGTATACGGTGCCATGATGACAGATGCACCGACTGGACATCGTTTAATTATTTGGTCATTAGCAGCAATGATGATTTGCTTCTTTATTTGGTCATACTTTTCTGAATTAGATCAAGTCACCACGGGCATGGGTAAAGTCATACCCTCAACTCAAATACAAATGATCCAAAGTTTAGATGGCGGAATTTTACAAGAAATTTATGTACAAGAAGGACTTTTAGTTGAAAAAGGTCAACCGCTTGTACGTATTGATGATACGCGTTTTCGCTCTGATTTTGCTCAGCAAGAACAAGAGGTTTATGGGTTACAAACGAATATCATTCGAATGCGAGCTGAACTAGACAGTATTTTAATATCAGACATGTCTGCAGATTGGCGCCAGCAAGTAAAAATTACCAAGCAATCTCTCATCTTCCCTGAAGAGTTAATGACAAAAGAACCTGCTTTAGTTAAACGTCAGCAAGAAGAGTATTCTGGGCGCTTAGACAATCTCAGCAATCAGCTTGAAATTTTAGTCCGTCAAATTCAACAGCGCCAACAAGAGACTGAAGAGTTAGCGTCAAAAATATCAACCCTAACCACCAGCTATCAATTAGTATCTAGAGAATTAGAACTCACTAAACCCTTGGCCAATAAAGGCATTGTGCCAGAAGTTGAACTGCTTAAACTTGAACGCACTGTCAACGATATTCAAGGTGAACTACAATCATTACGTTTACTGCGTCCAAAAGTAAAAGCGTCTATGGACGAGTCCATTTTAAAAAGAAGGGAAGCTGTATTTATTTATGCTGCAGATTTACGCGCGCAACTGAATGAAATGCAAACTAAACTTTCACGTATGAATAAAGCGCAAATTGGTGCGTTTGATAAAGTGAGTAAAGCGGTAATCACATCACCGGTTGCAGGTACAATTAAAACCCTTCACATCAACACGCTTGGTGGGGTAATTCAACCTGGTGTTGAAATTATTGAAATAGTGCCGTCCGAAGACCGATTACTGATAGAAACGAAAATCAGCCCCAAGGATATTGCTTTTTTACACCCGGGGTTGCCTGCAGTAGTCAAAGTAACCGCCTATGACTTTACTCGTTATGGTGGTTTAAAAGGCACAGTGGAACACATTAGCGCCGACACCTCACAGGATGAGGAAGGCAACAGTTTCTATATTATTAAAGTCAGAACTGAAGAATCGAGTTTGATAAAAGACGATGGCACACAGATGCCAATTATTCCCGGTATGCTCACTTCGGTGGACGTTATTACAGGGAAAAGATCCATACTTGAGTACATACTAAATCCCATTTTAAGAGCAAAAGATACTGCGCTCAGAGAGCGCTAAAGAACCGGGAGGGTTTTTTAAATGAACAATAAAATCAATCGACAATTTAAGTTCAGTGCTATTGCATTAAGCTTGTCGATGTTAATCGCCCCTGCAGCCACTAGCCAAACACTAGAGCAAGCTGTCGCTCATACATTGGACACCAATCCAGAACTAAAGATTGTCTTCAATCGATTTAAAGCAAGGGAAGAACAAGTTAATCAAGCTAGAGCAGGCTATATGCCTACTGTTGATATTAATGCCGGCTATGGCTGGGAACAAACTGACAGCCCTTCAACCCGCAGAAAAGTCCAACCTCTGAATGATAATTTGGACGACGGTGTCATGGAGCTTGAGCGCGGTGAAGCAGGATTTAGTATCAGACAAATGCTTTTTGATGGCTTCTATACTAGTAGTGAAGTTGACCGCTATTCATTCGAAGCCAGCGCAGAACAATGGGCACTGATTGCTGCAGCGGAAGATATGGCATTAGACGTCTCTAAAGTTTATCTCAATTATATTCGTGCAGAACAGATACTGATTCTTGCAGAGAAAAACCTCGCTAGCCATCAAGAAATTTTTGATCAAATCAAGCAGCGCACTGATTCAGGTTTAGGCTCTATCGCCGACTTATCACAAATAACCGGTCGTTTAGCACGTGCAAATGCGAATGTGATTTCGGCAAAAAACAATCTACAAGATGCAAAAGCGCAATACATACGTATTGTCGAAGTCGAACCTGATGATTTGATTCTACCAGTGCCAGATGCGGACATGCTGCCAAGCAGCTTGGCTGAAAGCGTTAAGTTAGCCTCATCAAGCCACCCTATTCTGAAATCATCAGATAGTGACATCAATGCAGCAAAAGAAGAGCGTAATTCAGCCCAATCTAATTACTACCCAAAGTTCAACCTTGAATTAAGTGGTAACTGGAATAATGATATTAGCGGTGAAGATGGTTATAGCCAAATAGCCAGTCAAAATGTCAATGGTTACAACAATGACTTAGTTGCCATGGTAAGAATGCGCTACAACTTATTTGCTGGCGGTAAAGATCTCGCTCGTGATAAAGAAGCCGCATACAAAATCAATGAAGCTAAAGAAATTCAACAACGAGCTAACCGTCAGGTTGTTGAAGGCGCCACATTAGCTTGGAATGCCTTTGAAATGCTGTCACCTCAAAAACTATATATTCGTGATCATGTTATCGCCTCAAAACAAACTCAGGTTGCCTACGCTCAACAGTTTAATTTAGGGCAACGTACTTTACTTGATTTGCTCGATACTGAAAATGAACTATTTGAAGCCCGTAAGGATTACTTACAAACCGAATATGATGAAATTATTGCCAAATACCGCGTGCTAAATTCAACAGGTCGATTATTAGAATCTTTACGAGTAACCCGTCCAGAAGTTTGGAAAGGCGAACGTAGCTACGAAGGGGGAGTCGAATAATGCGCTACTTCATTTTACTATTTGTTATGACCTTAAGTTCAGCTTGTTCTATGAATGATATTATTGTTCAAGATCAAGTTACTAAACAGAAATTTGACTTAAACGATGATGATCGTGATGGTGTTATCGTTGCAAGAGAGCGTTGCGTCGAAACCCTTACAGGATCTGACATTGACAATTATGGCTGTGGAGCAATTAAAAACATTGCTGAACGTCAAGAGTTGAAAATTTTATTTGCCAACAATTCTTATTATATTGAGCCTCAGTATTACCCACAAATTGAAAAAATTGCGACGATGTTAAAGCAGTATCCTTCCACCACAGTTGTAATTGAAGGACACACAAGCAACAAGGGCAGTTATGAGTTAAATTTAGCCTTATCGCAGAATAGAGCAACTGCTGTTACCAATGTGTTAAGAGATACCTATGGTATAGAACAATCACGTTTAAAAGCAATTGGTTATAGCTTTGATAGATTAATCGATACCAGCGGCACCCCTGCAGCAGAAAGAGTCAATCGTCGTGTAATCGCTGAAATCACAGGCGAAGATACCGCATCAGACTTAAAATGGAATATTTACACTGTTGACCAACAAACAGAATAGTTTGTGATAAAAGGGCAAACAGCATTTGAGCCATTCAAAGTGTGTTAAGTCCAATCTCACTAGGCGCTGCCACATTTTTATTGTGGCAGCCTTTTTGACTGTATCTACACTTTACGCTGCGCCAACCCAAAAACTGGATGCCAATAAAATAACCTCGACTTTAACTCAACGTTATGGAGAAAGAGCGGGATTACGTGCAAAAGCCTGGTTTAAGGTTGTCGCAGAAGCTCAAAATTTACCGGAAAAACAGCAACTCGACAAAGTGAATCAATTTTTCAACCTGTTTCGATTTGTCGATGACATAGTGCTTTGGGGAGATTCCAACTACTGGGCAACACCAATGGAATTTATTGGTGTAAATGGCGGAGACTGTGAGGACTTCTCGATAGCAAAATATTTTACCTTGCTGCAACTTGGTATTCCAGAAGATAAATTACGCATCACTATGGTAAAAGCAACCTCGGTAAATCAATACCATATGGTATTGGCCTACTACGAAACGCCAGGGGCGATACCACTAGTATTAGATAACTTAGATAAAAAAATAAAACCTGCAACACAGCGGGGTGATTTATTGCCTGTGTATAGCTTTAACGGTAAACAATTATGGCTAAATAAAGAAAAAGGTCGTGGGGTGCTTGCAGGCTCATCATCTCGACTCGAAAAATGGAATGACCTGAAAAACCGCTTAGGTGTTGACCGCCTACGTCAACCCAAACTTAACATGGAGTAGTGACCTCATGACCCTGTTCCGGCAGATTTATGCGTTACTTTTCGTACTATTCTCGCTCACAATAGCCAGTTTAGCCTACGTACAATTTAACGAAACTCAAAGCTTTTTGACCAAGCAAATGGAGTCAGACCTTAACAATGCCAGTCACTCACTTGGGTTGATGCTGGTTCCTGCTTTAGAGGCAGGGGATGCCGTTGCAACCGAAACACTGGTGAACGTGCTGTTTGAAGGCGGCTATTACAAGCAAATCAAACTAACCTGGCTAGTCGATGGCAAGCAACAAGTTTGGAATAATGCCATTAGAGTTCAAAATGTACCTCAATGGTTTATTGATCTGGGTATTTTTAAACCCATTTCCAAAGAAAACATCATCACCTCGGGTTGGTTGCAACTGGCAAAAATAGAAATCACTGCCCACCCTGGATTTGGTTACCATGAGATGTGGCGAATAATTACTAATACCGTCATCGTATTTGCCATCCTCTTCTTGGTTGCCATTTTCTTTGCTAGAGTTGGTTTAAGTATCATATTAAAGCCATTGAACTCGTTATCAGAGCACGCAAAAAAAATTGCCAACCGTCAATTTGGCCCAGATATGCCAACCCCCAAAACTGCTGAACTAAAAGAATTAGTACAGGCATTCAATAGTATGTCTAGTCAACTAAAGCAAGTCTTTACTTCACTCGATGAAGAAGTATCAGCATTGCGTAAAAAGAATTTAGTCGACCAAGTTTCTAACCTACCTAACCGCCAATATATGGTGAGCCGTATCAATGGCTGGTTAAGTGAACCCAATTCAGGCGCGTTATTTTTAGTAAAAATGGATTGGCTTGAAGACGTACACAGCCAATATGGCTACCAAGTTCGCGATGAAACCATTAAATTATTAGCCGAAAAATTACATCAAAGTTTAGACAGTATCACGCCATCTGTAGTCGCACGCATCGCGGCCTACGAATTTGCTTTTTTAGTCGAAGAAAGTGAACATGAGCAATTAGTCAGCTACTTACAAACGTTGATCCGTACGGTCAATAAAGAAGTGTCCAAAGCGGGCTGCAAACCTAATGAACAATTTAATATCGGTATTGCTGAACGATCTGGTCAACGCAGTGTGTCTGACATTCTCGCTCAAGCTGACAATGCGTTACAAAAATCGATTAAAGAGAATAAAGTTTTTCACTGGTATGAAAATAATCAACAGCAGCTCTTTAATCGTGATGAGTGGCGACAAAAGCTCACCCATGCCATTAACAACAATCAGTTTCAATTTCGCTGGCAGCCTATCTTAGAAAATGGCAGTAGTAATGTCAGTCAAAGAGAATTGTACTGCCAACTCACATTAGACGAAAAAGTATTGCATGCTGGTCAATTTATGCCATTTATCGAGATTCTCTCACTCGGCACTATGCTAGACCGTTGCTTAATTGAAAGCGTTAACCACCATCATTTGTTTGATCGCAACTACGAACCTTTGGCAATTAATTTAACCTACCAAAGTATCAGTGATCGTGATTTTCACTTATGGATAAAACATTTCCTTAGAAATCACAAACGACCTGAGCGTATTTGTTTTGAAATCCCTGAAGCCAGTGTTTATAGTGATTTAAGTGCCTGTGAACATCTGTGTGACATTATTCGTGACTGCGGTGCACATTTTGGTATCGATCATTTTGGACGTCAGTTTGGCTCTATGGCTTATTTACAAAGTCTGCGCCCTAGTTATGTCAAATTGGATCAATCGTTTGCCTTTATCGAAGAGAACCAGCACAACAGCGAGCTATGCCGTGCACTCGTCAACGTGGCTAAAGGTTTAGACATTCAGGTCATTGTGACGGGCATTCAAGAGCAGGAACAGTTAGCAAGGTTCAAAGATTTACGCCTCGATGCATATCAAGGATTTATTGAACCTCCAGTGGATATTAAGCTCGACTAATTACCATCACTATAAGTGTTCAAAAATAGCATAGGAAAATTATGTGATAACAAAGCAGATTTTTAGGATAAGTCGTTATTCTACATTCGAAAAATCTAACCCCGTTATCACGTATTTTAACAAGTGAGAATGAGCGGTTCTTTATTGCGATAGCTAAAACATAACTGCCTATAAAGCACAAAAACAAAAAACCAGTAGTTTTCTACTGGTTTTTTATTGATGTGATGACAAATTAATCGTCTAGGTTATCACCCATTTCATCATAATCATCATCGGTGTCGCCATCATCGGCATCATCAAAATCAACGATATCATCATCTGATACGTCATCAGGCTCTGGTGCAGGCTTGACCTTTTTAGGCGGTGCTGTATCAGGTACTTTTGATAAATCAATACGAGCCTGATGCTTTAACATAAACTCAGCACGTACCGCTTTCCAAGCATCACCAAATTGATCTAAAGCGGCTTTAACTTGGGCATCATCAAGATCGTGTAGATTCACCTTAACGATATCTTCCACATACTCAACAATGATGTTACGCACCGTGTTATATAAATAAACACGCCCTTTAGACGCTTCAGGTAATTGGCCATCATGAATGACAATGGTGTTACCTCTTGCCGTTCTTAACTCGCCTACCCATAATTGTTTCTTTGCTATGTTATACATATATGCTAACGCCCTTAAATCAACACATATACTTAAAAAGATATGTTATATGAGCTTTAAAAACTAAAGCTGTGCTTAATATTATTAAGCTTTAATAATGTGGGTATTTAAACAGAAAATTTCAGAGAATCAATGCCTAGATAGATGAAATTTTCAATTTTTTGCCAAAAAAGCACAAAAAAACTCATCATGAATACAAATCAGCCAATCCTAGGCTTATCAAGGATTAGCACGTATCGATTATGCGCTTAGCCCTTGATGACTAAACCACGCTTGAGTTCACTCAAATGTGTATTACGCTGAAAAATAGCGCTGTTTTGTCAAATTTAACCTAACAAACATTTGATAAATGCAGATTAGCTTAAATTTATTATGCTTCAAGTTTTTTATCACATTTTTTCATGACATTTTTTAATTGCTTATATCCAAGACGATTTTACCTTTATGCAATCCCGCCTCCATATGCTGATGTGCAGCAACGACATCATCAAACATAAACACTTTATCAATCACAATATCGAACTTGCCAGCATCAAGGAGCGGCCAAACATGCTGGCGGAGTTGTTCAGCAATTTGCGCTTTAGCTGCCACACTCTGCGGACGCAGTGTTGAGCCAGTCCACACAATACGTTTAGCCATTATTCTAAAAATATCTACCGTAGCTTTAGGGCCTCTTTGCACTGCAATAGACACCATGCGCCCATCCATAGCTAATACTTTGAGGTTTTCATTAATAAAATCACCTCCAGCAATATCCACCACGACATTAACGCCCGCATTATCTGTTAATGCTAATATTGACTCGACAAATGACTGCTTATGGTAATTGAGTGCAAATGACGCGCCCTGACTTAAGCAAAACTGGCACTTTTCTTCACTTCCTGAGGTGGCAAATACTTTGGCCCCTAATAAACTCGCAAGCTGAATCGCCGTACTGCCAATACCACCAGAACCACCATGCACCAATACCGTTTCGCCGGGCTTTAAACCCGCTCGCATAAACACATTGCCCCATACTGTAAAAAAAGTTTCAGGCAAGGCAGCTGCTTGAATAAAACTCCAGCCATTGGGAATGGGTAAACAATGGGCCGCATAGGTATTAACGGCTTCAGCATATCCACCTCCAGGAACCAAAGCACAAACAGCGTCACCCACTTGCCACTGAGTGACATCATCAGCAACAGCAATAATCACTCCAGCGACTTCTAAACCAAGAATAGGGCTTGCGCCTTCTGGGGGCGGATAAGCCCCCATGCGTTGCTTTATATCAGGCCCATTCACCCCAGCGGCATGCACTTTTATTCGCACCTGCCCTTGTTGTAAACAATCAAGTTTTCCTTGGGCAAATTGCATTACATTTGCATCACCAGGCTGCTCAAACACAACCTGCCTAACTGTGCCATTATCAAACATATTCATCCACCATTAGCTATTTTTCATAAATAATAATATTCGAACTTAGTAATCGAGTGACGATACCGCAATTACCACAAAATTGAGTGACTCCTCTCAAAAAGCCACATCAATACATTAAAGATATTGCTGAATAACAGTAAATGCTTAATGATAGTATGCTTAAAAACTTCTAGAGAACTCTATGCGACGAAGATCCGTGATAGCAACAGCCTTAGTTTTTTGCTGCTTCACTTTATCTGCAAAAACGCTCCATGTAGCATCGGATGTCTGGTGCCCTTATATTTGCGATACTCAACCAGGTTATCTGGTCGAAATTGTTCAGCGCGCTTTTGAAACCCAGGGAAGTCGCGTCGTTTTTATCCCAATGCCATTTAAGAGGGCATTAAAAGAAGCCAAAGCAGGTAACATTGATGCAGTATTAGCCATCACAGCAACCGTTGCCACGGCGAATCAATTATTAATAGATGACACCGAAGTTGGATATTATAGTAATGATTTTTTTGTGGTTAAAAACAATTCTTGGACTTATCATCAACTCAGCGATCTCAATCAACAATCTATTGCTGCGATTAAAGGTTATGACTATGGCACCGTGCTGGGGCCATATTTATACCAACATAAAGCGCTGTTTCTCGCCTCGGGCGAAGACCCGCTTTCAATGAACATTATTCGATTAACAAAAGGGCGCCACAAGGTCATTGTTGATAATAAAAATGTCATCGAATACACAGCAAAACAATTAGGATTAAGTGATAAAATTCAGTTTGCCGGTTCCATGCCTGACAAGCAGCCTTTGTATATCGGTTTTAATGCCCAACAAGAAGCCGCCCTCGCACAATTCACCCTTGGTGTGTCAGCACTAAAACAATCAGGGGAATATCAGCAAATTCTCGATAAATACCAAATCAGCATAAATAGCGAGCCAATTGAGCTAAAACAAAAGCGCTCAGCTGATTTTTTATCAATGTAATTCATTTACGCGAATTCATTAGGGCAGATAATCTTGTCCTGTGGTGTTTAATAGACGTTTACAATCATCTAAAGAGGTTTTCACGCGAGCTTTTGGGTAATTTTCGGTACTAAATGTAAAAAACCAATGACACAGATATATTAACTATCGCTTTAACAATGGATGTATGATGCTATTATCAACGACTATCAATATGTTAGATATTTAAACGCATTCCAATTCTGTATCGCAATAATCATTGGGACGTGTGTCTCTTTTTCGATAAAAATTAAACAAAGAGATAAACGACCAATAGTTCAATAATAAAATTTTGCGGAAATTCATAATGAAAATTTTACATGTTTTACTCTGTCGCGGCCCATTTCCTGCATTTAAATACGGCGGTACAGAAAGAGTTGTATGGTCACTTGCTTCGGCGCAAAAAAAACAAGGACATGACGTTAAGTTTTTAATGCGACCACACGAAGTTAGACCTGAAGGCACATTACTGTATAACAAAAAAAAATCATTCAATGAGCAAATTACAGATTGGCCTGATATTGTGCATTTTCATTGCGCTTACAATGGTGAGTTAAACAAGCCATTTGTTTGCACGGAACATGCGAATGCTGACGAAAAAAAACAATATCACCGCAATACTATTTTCATTTCACAACGTCACGCTCACAACCATCATAGTAATTGCTATGTCTTCAATGGTTTAGATTGGGACGAATATGCAAAACCTAATTTCAATCCCAAAAGCAATTTTGTACACTTTTTAGGTAAAGCTACTGAACCCCATAAAAATCTAAAAGGTGCTGCTTATGTTGCTAAAAAAGCGGGATACAAGCTCTCGGTACTTGGGGGGAAAAGATTAGAAATTGGAAAAAATGGATACTGCAATTTAGATTTCAATATCCAATTTAATGGCATGGTGGGAGGAGATGCTAAATTTAATATCATTAGACAATCCAATGCGCTGCTATTTCCAGTTCGTTGGCATGAACCTTTCGGGCTAGCCATTACCGAAAGTTTATTTCTTGGGTCTCCTGTAATTGGAACCGCTTATGGTTCATTACCAGAGATCATCACCGAACCTGAAATTGGATTTCTTTCAAACAATTATAATGAAATGATTAATGCATTAAACCACGTGGGTGATTTTAATAGGCAAACCTGCCATCAAATTGCTCGGGATCTTTTTAACGCCGATATTATGGCAAACCAATATCAACTACAGTATGAAAAAGTATTAAATGGTCAAACATTAAATGAAAACCAACCATACTCTCTAAATACCTTAATAAAGCTATTACCTATTACTTAGAATTAATAATTAACGCATGTTAGCTGTTCTCTAGCGTATTTTTGCAGTCCAGCTAAAATAGTATAACGAACCTTATTAAAGTTGCATTCACACTGCCACAAGTGCGATGAATGACTCGTACATTGGCGTCTTAAAGATCCCATGATGATTTATCTACATCTTCACACTAGAGTGAACCAACAGTTTATGCCAATCACAATACATAAGTAGTCAGAAGTAGCCTAGAAAACACAGGATAACAAAGCCGATTTTTACGATATGTCATTATTCGACAATGGAATAATCTAAGCCAATATTCGCGTATTTAAACAAGCTAGAATAAACAATTATTTATTACCATTGGTATCAAACTTAAGCACAGATAATCTTATCTAGTTGTGATTTACAGGCATTTACAACGGTCTGAGGAGTCACAGAACTCGCTTTACCCGTGCCTTCTAAAATCACACTATCGCCTAATGGCTGCCACAGTTTAAAGTTGCTAGCCATCACAGTGACTTGCGGTACATCCATGCTGACAGCAAGGTGTGCAGTGGCGGTGTCAACACTGAAACAAAAATCACACTCAGCCATCAATGCGGGTAATTGGAAAAAATTATCCAAAGCGGTAAAAACGCGAATAGGCAAAGCACTTAGCTTTGTGTCTGCTTCAACAGCCTGTTGGATTGTCGTTAATTTATTCGGCGGGGTATTGATAATAAATACCAATTGGGGATATTGCTGAACAAGCTTCAACATCACGTCTTTCAGTTGAGACCAGGGGTAATCTTTTTTCTCTGCCGTTGAGAGATGATTAATAAAACACACACGTTTTGAGGTATCACCTTCGGTTAATGCTGTAATTATTTGTTTAGCTTGCACAGTGTACTGCGCTTCAGGTTGGATCATTAACTGAGTATAACCAGACACTAAATCTGCTGCGTTAAGCCCCAATAACTGACCAAAACATTGACCATATAACTCAGTAATATGCTGAGTTGAATCAGCAATATCATCGTAACTGATTACGCCATCTAATTTATTAAAGTACAGCCACTTAGTTAAAAAATTTTCCCCGCTAGATGTCGCGACAATCCACCCCTTAGGAGATATTTGTCTTGCTAGCTTAGCATACTGAGCAGCACGATTTTTACCGACAAACACGACCACGTCATAGTCTTGTTGTTGTGCTTTAGCAATAAACTGCTCACGTTGTGGAACATTTGACACAATAGGATAAACATCACCAAAATCACCAATGGCATCAATCCATTCGGTTAAAATTTGATTACGACCACTGGCCCATTCATGGGGTTTACGACGGCAATCATCAAACCAAATATCAATGGTTAAGTGTGGATATTTGGCCTTTAACGCCGATAACCAAACACCTTGATAAACAAAATCACCTATAGCTAAATGAGTCATATAAAGCACTCGTTTGGCATTGAGAAGCTGTTGATGGCTGACTAGTCCGTTCACAATATTCCTTACTTCAAGCTATTTTTAAACTGATTAAAATGTTTATCTAATGATGGCATAGCTATCATGCGTTTAAATGCTCGAGTCCAATTTAAGAGTAATTTGGTTAATTTTCGCTGCTTCATTCTCTCTAATCCCCCGTTAGGATTAATTTCAGAACCTACATCAGCAGCAACAGACACACAATAAGGTGTTAACCCCATAGGATAAATATCTAATGTCCACCATGATTTCAGCTGTCCATCAATCGGCTCAAGAACATACGGCATATTTTTCAGTAGCCGTTGCGCCCCTTTATAACTGACAACCTGTGCGGCCGTGCTAAGAGGAAGCTTATGATAAGTCACAAATTCATGCCCTTTATATGGGAATGAATGGCGAATATTTTTCCCTGAACCCCGCTTCATCGGGTATAGTTTCACATATTCCCAATCATTGTGAGGGAGTGATTCAAACAGTTCTATGACATCACCAAAATTCGCTTCAAGGGTAATGTCATCTTCTAGGATAAAAGCAAAATCAAGCTCATCATCAATTACTTTTTGCCATGCTCGTTTATGACTGAGCGAACAACCCACCTCGCCTTTACCCAAATCCCTGTAATAACTTTTGTTAACAAGCGCCTGTGGAGAAACCGCCTCTATTTGCTCTGCTGAATAGGTATTACCATCTACAGCCTCAATACGTTCAAAGTTGATGCCAAATTTTTGTAATTGTGCAGAAATAGCCTCTAATCGCTGAGGTGAACGCGCAAGGTTAATAACAAACACTTTGTATTTAAGCAAAATCATCGCTCCAAATAAATTGATGGATACTTTAAATTATCTAAGATTAGATAGTGACAAACTTTTTAGCTAAATAATTCACCAATGATCTAGGCAGCTTGTATCGTTTGTGGGCTTTATTAATGAAAAGTTCCCATCCACTTTGCTTAATATCAGCCAGTGTTTCTGCTGCGATCACTTCTTTATTTAACTCACAAAAATCATTCACAAATCGCACTTCACGTTTTAATGAAGAATTGGTATATCCACGGCCAGCATAATGAATGAAGCTCGCATCGCGATATCCTTCTTCTCCTAACACATCCATACGATTAAATTCTGCATCAATACTTTGGTATTTTAATCCATCACGCTGTATGAGGTAGTTAATATAGGTTTGCTCGTAATACTTGATGTGATTACACACCTGCTGTAGATCTTCTAAATTCGCTATGTCGAATAATTGGCTTTTGTTTGAAATAAGCATGCAGCCCAAATTGAAATACACTGGGCGGCCATTGACTTGAGGCCAGTTTGCAACAGGCCCTTTTATGGCAAAGATTTTATCTAAAACAGGTTGGCGCTCGAGTAATGCCCCTTCATTGAACATATAAATGGTTTCTAAATCATCATATTGTTCAAATATGTTTTTCGCATGTGGCGTAATAATAATATCCGCATCCACATATAACACTCTATCGTATTGTGTTAATAATTCTTTAATGTACAGTTTTTCGGTCCAGGCAGGACTCGCGGTATGCTGCGGTTTTTTTATGTTGATAGGATAGTGGAATTGATCTGACACAATGAGATCCGCACCCACTTTTTCAGCATATAACTTAAAACCCAGCAATGCTGCGTTATACATTGGATTAGTATAACCAATTGCCAATGTAAAAATAGCCTTTTTCATTTATTGTTCCACTTTACATTAAAGAGTTAAAAACAGTTTACTGACCAATAAAGTGTTGCGCTTTCAACCAGTCTAGATATTCAGGAACAGCCTGCTCAACAGTTTTAAACTCATGTTGGCAGCCAACCTTTCTTAATTGCGTTAAATCGGCTTGAGTGTAGCTTTGGTAAGCACCTTTAAGCTTGTCTGGGAACGGAATATATTCAATATGTCCTTTACCGTGATAGTTAATCACCGCATTAGCCACATCATTAAAGCTTTGAGCCTTACCCGTACCACAATTGAAAATGCCGGAAACGTTAGCATTTTTCCACAGCCACAAGTTCACTTGTACCACATCTTCAACGTAAACAAAGTCACGTAATTGTTGACCATTTTCATAACCATCTACACCTTCAAACAAACGGCATAAACCATTGGCTTTTATTTGATTATTAAAGTGGAATGCCACGCTCGCCATGCCGCCTTTATGCTGCTCGCGAGGGCCATAAACGTTAAAATATCTTAGCCCTGCAACCTGGGTAGTTAATTTTTGCTGACGGACATACTGATCAAATAAAAATTTAGAATATGCATACACATTTAACGGTTTTTCCAGCTCACGTTTTTCAACAAACTTATCGCTGCCGCCATAAACCGACGCTGAAGATGCATAAATAAATTGCACATTATTGGCCTGACAAAAATGCAACAATGTCTTGGAGTATTCAAAGTTATTCTCCATCATAAACTTGCCATCCCACTCTGTAGTAGATGAACAAGCACCTTGATGGAAGATAACCTCAATGTTATCGCCAAGTTGACCAGACTTTATCTGAGAGAGAAAAGCATCTTTATCTAAATAATCCGCAATTTCACAGTCAGCTAAATTGAATATTTTTGTGCCATCGGTCAGATCATCAACAGCGATAATGTCATTGCGACCTAATTGATTTAATGTCTTAACTAAGTTACTGCCAATAAAGCCTGCGGCTCCAGTAATTACGATCATAATATTGCTTCCATAACGTTGGATAGTTTTCGGTCGACCAATTTATACATATTACACTTAGGCATAAAATCGATTTAAAAACGCACTGATTTTTGTTGCGGCATCATCGATATCAACCAATGCCATATTTCTACCAGTACGCCTTCCTACAGGTGGCGTAAACGCCAATCTTTTGGACGATTCAGATAACGTTTGCCACCTGACTTTTGGCTCAGAGCGCCGTCCAGCATAAAAGCCTACCGTTGGCACATTGTGGAGCCCAGCAATATGCAATGGCCCTGTTGAGCCAGCAATAAACATATCTGCCGCCACAATTGAACGGGCAAAATCAGCCAAGTTTTTCAATGGTGTGGCTAATTCAACTTTGATATCTGTTTTGGCCAGTAATGATTGAATATTCAGCGCAAGCGCTTTCTCATCACCACTATAGGTTAATACAAAACGGCAATCTAAATTTGTGAGCTGATTAATTTTTGTCATCAACTCAGCAAAATGCGCTTCTGGCAAGCTGCCTGAAGAGCCGCCTGTACCCGGGTGGATAAAAATCAGTTTTTCATCATTTTGCTGCTGATAGTATTTGCGCCACTGTTCACGCTCAGAGCTCACATCCCACAATTGTGCTGGCTGGGGAGGTATAGCGATGTGATGGTCAAGTAAAAACTGTTCGACCAACATACACCCGCCTCGCCAACAAGGTTCACCTTTTTTGTATTTGGTATCGGCTCTACGGCGATAAAGATACTGAAACCAACCGCTATTAGGGGCTATTTTGTATGGGACATTTATTTTTCGCAGTAAGTTATAGATGCGAAAATCTGAGTAAGACACGATTATCGCATCGTAACGATTGGCTTCAATTTGCTCAATTAACTGTGCATCGTCACCGGTATCGACAACAACATCATCAATATAGGGACAGGTCAGTGCGAAGCTTTTCATTACTGGAGCAACAAAAACCTCAATACGTGTATTAGGTAATGCCTTTTTTAATATATAAAAAGCAGGCCATGTGAGAATAAAATCTCCGATTTTGTCATGGCGTATGAACAGAATTTTTTCCATCATGATCTTCTTTTTAAGATTGATTACTTAATCTCAGCAGAGTTTACCAGAGCTTGTTTATAAAAGAGAAAAACCCGCTCATTTACATCAACATACAAAAATCAAAAAGACCTGCTAACAGGTCTTAAATGTCATTAAGTTACCGAGCCAACATCCTAAAATGGAATGTCGTCATCCCAGCCTTCATCTAAATCTGGGGTAAAGTTTTGCGCAGGTTGAGGCGCTGGACGCTGCGCAGGTGCCGCATTTTGCTGAGGCTGATAATTACCTTGCGGCGCTTGTGGTTTAGGGGCATATGCAGGCTGTTGAGGTGCCGGCTTATTTTGTTGTGCATAACCACCTTGAGCAGGTGCTTGCTGATAACCACCTTGTGGTGCGCCCTGGTTTATACCACCTTGATTATACTGAGGCTGAGCAGCAGGACGAGGGGCTTGAGGTGCACGTGGCGCAGGCGCTTGATCATATTGGGTATTATCTTGACCAGCACCACTATTGCGGCTATCAAGCATCTGCATTTCCATTGCATTAATTTCAGTCTTGTAACGATCCTGACCCGTAGTTTGGTCTTGCCATTTGCTGGTTTGCAGCTTGCCTTCTAAATAAACTTTAGAGCCCTTTTTAAGGTACTCACCCGCCACTTCAGCTAAACGACGGTACATAACAATATTATGCCATTCGGTTCGCTCTTGTAGCTGGCCTTGTTGGTCTTTCCACGACTCACTCGTCGCAACAGTAAAATTGGCAACGGCATTACCATTTGGCATGTAACGTACCTCAGGATCTTTACCTAAGTTACCCACTAAAATGACTTTATTCACACCACGACTGGCCATCGAAATCTCCTGCGATTATCTTTTCTATACACTTATTCGGTTGATCAAAATGATCTAATTAACAGAGCCTAACACAGCTCTGGCTTCGCTTAAATTGAAATCGTCATTCACCTTTAAATAGGCCACTTTATCCTCTAACACCACTATGGCTTCAGCCACACCGGTTAACTGTGACAACTGAGTGGCCATAGTTTGAGCATGCGGTTTATCTTTTATATTCGCTTCAAGGGTATAGCTTTTTAACAGTACCGGTTTTGCCATGCCAAAGGTTAATAATAACCATAAAACCATTAATCCCAGTGCGACAAAAAACACCCCCGATGCGCCGACTAACTGATACGCGCCACCGCCTAACATGCCACCACAAAATGCGCCTAAAAATTGGCTGGTTGAATACACACCCATGGCAGAGCCTTTATCACCAACGGGACAAAACTTAGCAATCAAGCTGGGCAGTGAAGCTTCTAGGTAGTTAAACCCAGTGAAAAAAAACAACACCGCTGCGCTCAACACCCACAGATTATCAGCAAAAATGCCCATGGCGCCTAGGGAGGCTATCATCAACAAAAGTGAAATCTGAAACATGGTTTTAGTATTATTTTTCTTCACGCCGATAATGATTAACGGCACCATCAGAAAAAATGCACCCACAAAAGCCGGAAAATATAACATCCAATGTTTTTCTTTCACCAAACCCGCATCGACCAAATCTAAAGGTAATGCCACAAACACCGCGGTTAACACTAAATGCAGAATAAAAATACCGGCATCTAATCGAAATAATTGCGGATCAAGTAGCATTTTTTTCAATTTAGCGGGTGTGGCTAAGGTATCACCTTTAGGTGCCTGACTGATCGGATTTGGAACAAAGCACTGCACAATTAACATACCCAGCACCGCTAAAACCGCCGTCAATAAAAACAATCCGGTTAAGCCAACATACTGCGCAACAACGGGTCCAACTAACAAAGATAAGGCAAACGAAAAGCCAATACACATGCCAATCACAGCCATCACTTTGGTACGCTGTTCATCGCGGGTCAAATCAGCAGCAAGCGCTAACACGGCAGCGGCTATCGCCCCCATACCTTGCACTGCTCGGCCAAACACCACACCATAAATATGATCAGATGATGCGGCAATTAAACTACCAATGGCAAACAGGACTAACCCCGCCATGATAATCGGTTTGCGACCATACTTATCAGACAGTATGCCCATGGGGATCTGTAAAATGGCTTGGGTAAGCCCGTAAGCACCGATGGCGATACCGACCCAAAGAGGTGAAAAACCTTCAAGATGCTGCCCATATAACGCAAAAACAGGCATGATCATGAATAGCCCCATCATACGTAAGCCAAATACACTGGCTAACGAAAATGCGACTTTCTTTTCCATGCCCGACAATCCATTAATGGCCATTCATATACCCTTTTACCAATTCAATGAGTCGCGCATATTACCATAGCCTGAATCAGTTGCTCAAAAGGAAATCACAGTTTATGAATTTAAGCTTAATTAAACTTTTTTTAGGCTTTCATCGTAAACCAAAGCCGAAAAGGAAATCGTCATGATTGACTAAACAGGTGTCAGTTAATGTGCGATACTGAAACCCATTTTGCCCCATAGTGAACATAGAGCGAATAGATGGACAATATTGAAATCCGCGGTGCCCGAACCCACAATCTTAAAAACATCAATTTAACTATCCCAAGGGATAAATTGATTGTTATCACAGGTTTATCAGGTTCCGGAAAATCTTCACTCGCTTTTGATACCCTCTATGCTGAAGGGCAACGTCGCTATGTTGAATCTTTATCTTCTTATGCGCGTCAATTTTTAAGTTTGATGGAGAAGCCCGATGTAGATCATATCGAAGGCTTAAGCCCTGCTATCTCTATTGAGCAAAAGTCGACCTCGCATAACCCACGCTCTACCGTCGGCACGGTAACCGAAATATACGATTATTTGCGCTTATTGTTTGCGCGAGTGGGTGAACCACGCTGCCCGACTCATGGCCAACCTTTATCGGCACAAACAGTCAGCCAAATGGTTGATAAAGTCTTATCCTTACCCGAAAACAGCCGCCAAATGTTATTGGCTCCAGTGGTTAACGACCGTAAAGGTGAGCATGTTAAGCTACTCGAAAGCTTATCGGCTCAAGGCTATATTCGCGCCAGAATTGATGGCGAAGTATGTGATTTAACCGATCCTCCAAGCCTCGACTTGCATGTCAAGCACACCATTGAAGTGGTTGTTGACCGCTTTAAAGTCCGCGAAGATTTAAAGCAGCGTTTGGCAGAATCCTTTGAAACTGCATTAGAACTCTCTGGCGGTATCGCCAAAATTGCTTCAATGGAAGACAGCAGCACTGAGGAACTGGTTTTCTCAGCCAACTTTGCGTGCCCCCATTGCGGCTACTCTATGACCGAGCTAGAGCCGCGGATTTTCTCATTTAACAATCCAGCAGGAGCATGTCAAACCTGTGATGGTTTAGGCGTTCAGCAGTTTTTTGACCCTGAAAGAGTGATCAGTAATGGTGAATTATCTTTAGCTGGCGGCGCAATAAGAGGCTGGGACAGAAGAAACTTCTATTACTTTCAAATGCTCAGTTCATTGGCCGAACATTACAAATTTGATGTTGAAACCCCGTTTCAGCAACTCAGCGATAAAGTGAAAAAGCTCGTCCTATTTGGTTCAGGAAAACAAAACATTGCCTTTAAATACATAAACGATCGTGGCGATGTGGTGGTTCGCAACCATCCTTTTGAAGGCATCTTGAATAATATGGACAGACGCTATCGCGAAACCGAGAGTAATTCGGTACGCGAAGAATTGTCTAAATTCATTAATATGCAGCCGTGTAAAAGTTGTGAGGGCTCACGTTTGCGTGAAGAAGCCCGCAACGTATTTATTGGCGATTTAAATTTACCGCAACTGACAACCTGGTCAATCGGTGAAGCTAAAAGCTATTTCGCGGAATTAGTATTTGAAGGTCAGCGCGCGCAAATCGCCGATAAAATTTTAAAAGAAATTGGTGAGCGTTTAGGATTTTTGGTCAATGTCGGCCTAAATTACTTAAGCTTATCGCGTTCAGCCGACACCCTATCGGGCGGTGAAGCACAACGTATTCGTTTAGCGAGCCAAATTGGTGCCGGATTAGTGGGCGTAATGTATGTACTCGATGAGCCCTCAATCGGTTTACATCAGCGCGATAATGAGCGATTACTCAACACCCTTATTCACCTGCGTGATTTAGGTAATACCGTCATTGTGGTTGAGCATGATGAAGATGCGATTCGCATAGCTGACCATGTGATTGATATCGGCCCTGGTGCGGGTGTGCATGGCGGTGAAATTATTGCACAAGGCTCCTTAAGCGATATTCTTGAATGTGAAGCATCGGTGACAGGCCAATACCTTAGCGGTAAAAAACAAATTCATATTAGCGACCAACGCACACCAATCGATCATCAAAAAGTGATCGAGTTATTCGGCGCAACAGGTAATAACCTGCAAAATGTCGACTTAACCATTCCTGTCGGTTTATTAACTTGCGTAACTGGCGTGTCTGGCTCAGGTAAATCAACGCTGATTAACGATACCTTTTTCAAAATTGCCCATCGCATGCTTAATGGGGCCACGGTAGATGAACCTGCACCTTATAAAGAAATCAAAGGCATGGAACACTGCGATAAAGTCGTGGATATCGACCAAAGCCCGATTGGCAGAACCCCACGATCCAACCCTGCCACTTATACGGGCATTTTCACCCCAGTACGTGAAATATTTGCCGGCACTCAGGAAGCCCGAACACGCGGTTATTTGGTTGGTCGCTTCTCATTCAACGTGAAAGGTGGCCGCTGTGAAGCTTGTCAGGGAGATGGGCTAATTAAAGTTGAGATGCACTTTTTACCCGACGTTTACGTGCCTTGTGATGCCTGTAAAGGTAAGCGCTATAACCGTGAAACCTTAGAAGTAAAATACAAAGGCAAAAACATTCACGAAGTGCTGCAAATGACCATCGAAGAAGCGCGTGAGTTTTTCGATGCCATTCCCGCTATCGCGCGCAAACTGCAAACTCTTATGGATGTGGGTTTGTCTTATATTCGTTTAGGTCAAAGCGCCACCACGTTGTCAGGTGGTGAGGCGCAACGGGTTAAACTGGCTAAAGAATTATCTAAACGCGATACTGGTAAAACCCTGTATATTCTGGACGAACCGACAACGGGACTGCATTTTGCCGATATTCAGCTATTGTTAGATGTATTGCATCGACTCAAGTCTCACGGCAACACGATAGTGGTGATTGAACATAACTTAGATGTGATACAAACTGCTGATTGGATTATTGATTTAGGCCCTGAAGGCGGCTCTGGCGGCGGCACAATTTTAGTGGCTGGCAGCCCAGAGGATGTGGCCAACCACCCGACGTCCCATACGGCTCGTTTTTTAAAACCCATGTTGGCACTGCATAAACAACGCGCTGCAAAGCAGAATAATGGCTCGAAAACGGCGGCTAAAAAAGCCGTGAAAAAAACGACTTAGCTCATTAACGCGCCAAAGGGGAAATATGATTACAGTAGGCGCGTCGATTCAAACACCCGTTGCGAGCCACATCAATATACCTAAAGGGGCTATCTTGCTTAGCCTCGCTTTGGTTTTTATGTTGAGCAGTTGCGCCAACAAAGATAGCATTGATTGTAATGCAGTTTTACAACATCAATGGGCTAATAGTGCTCACATTATTGATGATATTCGCACTCTCACCTCTTCTGAGTTTGCTGGCAGAAAAACCGGCAGTCATGGCGCAATACTGAGTCAAAATTACCTAGTGCAACGTTTTATGGCGCTCGGTTTACAACCATGGAAGTCGACTTTCAAAGTCCCGTTTAGCTACAACTATCAATTTAGTCAGCAACAAGGCGTGAATATAATTGGCATCATCCGAAGCCACACGCCATCAAATCGTTGGCGGGTTATCACCGCTCATTATGATCATCTAGGTCAGCAAGGGAAGCGTATTTTCCATGGTGCAGATGATAATGCTTCTGGTGTTGCCGGCTTATTGGCTATCGCTGAGCAATGGCAACATACAGGGCTAGCTGAGGTCAATTTAATGCTGGTTGCTACCGATGCTGAAGAGCAAGGCCTATATGGCAGTTATGGGCTGGTTGAACAAATACAAGCACAGCCAGAGATGCAAATAGAATTAGCCATGAATTTGGATATGATTGGCCACCCTTCACGGCCAAGGGCGATATACATTGAAGGCGAACAAAACTTTGCCCACTTTGAACAGATAAAAACTGAACTGACAAACAAGCATCAAGTGTGTATCCGTTTAAGTTATGCCCAAAATACTGCTACGGGAATAAAGCGGATGAGCTGGTTAAAAACATCCGACCACTACCCGTTTCATAAAGCAGGCATACCCTGGATTTACTTTGGCGTACCGCCACATAATCAATATCACACAGTGGATGACACTCTGGACACATTAAAAATTGACTTTTTAGCCAGTGTGACAGAAATGGCCTATAGCGTGATCAGTCAACCTAAAATAGAAATTAACCCACAATAACATCGCCTACAGGGTGAATATCGCCCAAGATAAGGCAAAAATCAGGCCACATTTAAATATATATCACATTTTCTATGGTCAAATCACACAACCACTGCTATAATATCGCCCTTTCGGCGCGGGAAATCGACACGGGGTTGATTTTCTGTCTGTGAAACTCAGCACGAGCATCCGAATTTCGTGCACATCCACAAGGCTACAACCCAATGTCATCCAATGAAAGAACTTTCCGCGAACTCGGCCTGTCTGAGAATCTGTTGCGTGCTCTTGACGAGTTAGGTTATGAGAAACCAACACCAATTCAGTCAGCAAGTATCGATCCGCTTATGGCTGGTCAAGATATTATCGGCCAAGCACAAACTGGTACCGGTAAAACCGGTGCATTTGCCCTGCCTTTACTTAACAAAGTAGATGTACGTCTTAATGCCCCACAAATTTTAGTTTTAGCACCCACACGTGAACTTGCCGTTCAGGTTGCTGAAGCTTTTGGCAGTTATGCTAAACACATGAAAGGCTTCCACGTACTGCCAATATACGGTGGTCAAAGCATGCATCAACAATTAAGCGCCCTAAAGCGTGGACCACAAGTGATTGTGGGTACACCAGGACGTGTAATGGATCACATGCGCCGTGGTACGTTAAAGCTTGATACACTAAAAGCGCTTGTGCTTGATGAAGCTGATGAAATGCTAAAAATGGGCTTTATTGATGATATCGAATGGGTATTAGAACATAAGCCTGCTGACAGCCAATTAGCATTATTCTCGGCCACCATGCCAGAACAAATTAAGCGAGTGGCGAATAAACACTTAACTAATCCAGTTAACATCAGTATTGCTGCCAGCCACACTACGGTTGAATCTATTGAACAGTGTTATGTACAAGTATCACAGCACAACAAACTCGAAGCATTAGTACGTGTACTAGAAGTTGAAAATACTGAAGGTATCATCATTTTCGTCCGTACCCGTAATAGCTGTGTTGAGTTGGCTGAAAAACTAGAAGCGCGTGGTTATGCCTCATCACCACTACACGGTGACATGAATCAACAAGCTCGTGAACGTGCAGTTGAACAATTGAAAAACGGCAAATTAGACATTTTAATTGCCACTGATGTTGCAGCTCGCGGTCTAGACGTTGAACGTATCGGTCACGTAGTTAACTACGATATTCCTTATGACTCAGAAGCCTATGTACACCGCATCGGTCGTACTGGCCGTGCTGGTCGTACTGGTATGGCGATCCTTTTTGTAACACACCGTGAAATGCGCATGTTGCGTACTATTGAACGTGCTACAAACAGCCGTATTTCGCCAATGAAAATTCCTAGCCCAGAAACGGTTGCAGAACGTCGTTTATCTCGTTTAGGTGAGCAAATTCAAGAAACACTAAACACTGATTTAGATTTCATGAAAAATGCGGTTGCTGAATTATGTACACAGTTAGAAATCGATACCGATTTATTAGCTGCGGCATTATTACAGCAAGTACAACAAGAGCGTCCATTACAGTTACCACAGATCCAAGAGCGTCAACGTGATTCACGTGACGACCGTGGTCCCCGTGAAGACCGTGGCGGTGACCGTCCTCGTCGCGAGCGCAGCAGCCGTCCATCACCCACTAGCTTTGGCCAACCAGAAGGATTAAAAGATAATCCTGATGTTAAAATGAATCGCTATGTGATTGATGTAGGTCGTGAAAACGGCGTTGGTGTCGGTAACATTGTTGGCGCGATTGCTAACGAAGCTAACATCGACAGCCGCTATATCGGTCAAATTCAACTGTACGATCAAGTTACTACCGTTGATTTACCTGATGGCATGCCAAAAGATGTATTAACTCACCTCAGAAAAGTGCGTGTTTGTGGTCGTCCACTGAACATTCGTGAAGCCGGTGATGAAACATTTGTTGATTCAGGTCGCAGTGCAGCACCTCGTCGTCCGCGTGGAGATCGCCCATCGGGTGACCGCCGTCCTCGTGGTGGTGACCGTCCTTCTGGCGATCGTTCATCAGCTGAACGCCGTCCACGTAAGCCACGTGATAACGGCCAATAAACGTTGAACTCAACGAATGATTGAATAATGGAGCCTTTGGGCTCCATTTTTGTTTTCAGCCCTAAACTACCTAAGTTCTAGCTATCTGGTGGTTTAAAATTAGCCAATGATCACGGGATTAATTTAGCGCGTTTACGTTTGGCGTACAAAGGCCAAATCTGCACCGCAAATACCGAACCGATGATCAACGCGATACCAGATAACGATAATGCATCTAGATTATCGGCGCTAAAAACATCACTCCACCAACCAAGACTCACCACGCTAGCAGTGGCAGTAAAACTCAATACCGGCGTTAGCGCCAACATGGCACTGACTTGTGCCGTTGGCCAATACTTCATTGCTTGACCAAAACAGCCATAGGCAATCAGGGTATTCGCACCACAAAAAACCACGACGCCCCAATCCGCTAAACTCATTAACTCAAAATGACCAAAGTGACTGAATGGCGCCATAGCAAAAATGCCTAAGCCATAGATAAACAACAACACATTACTGGGGGATAATTTGGCCCCTAAAGACTTTTGCAATAATGCATAACTTGTCCAGGACAATACCGAAAACTGCACGATTAACACGCCAAGCATAATTTGATGGTTATCTGCGTTGCCAACATTCAAATTAGGATGAAAAAACATCAACATGCCAATGGCTAAGGTTGCAAAACATGTGAGTTGTATGGCATTTAAGCGTTCTTTAAATAACAAAACGCCACCAAAAGCTAAAAAGAATGGCGCGGTTTGAAAATTCAATTGGGCGGTTCCCGGTGCAAGGTAATCCAGTGAATATACAAACGATACGTAGTTAAACATCAGCAAGATACCAGCAAGACACAATTTCAGCCAGTCCGCGCGAATCAGCTGACTAAATTGGCGTAAATGCCCCAATCGCCATTGCAGTAACAAGGTCACGACAAACGCCATTAAAAACCGAAACCAGGTCAATGTCACAGGATCGATAAATCGCCCCGACAGCTTTAAAGCTATGGGTAAAATGCCCCAAAAAAATACCGCAACGGAAACAAAAATGAGACCTAGCTTGGCGGTATTATCCACTTGAGTATTTGTCACGGTAATTGCTCTTAGTTTTGAAGAATTGAATACTGCCTGATATACACATGCATGTCAGCTAATATTAACCCGCAATCAATAACCAAGTTCTATAAGCTGCAATCAAACATAGGATTGTTCTGTAATAAAAAAAGCCTATTTTAACCACGCCTTTTTACGTGGCAAAACCAAAGAATACGGGTAAAATAGCCGCCATAAAAAATAGCCCTTCCCTTCAACTAGAGGAATACTCGTCATGAGTCTTGCCGATTCCGTTTTAGCCGTTAATAACGATTTACCCATTCGCACAGACAAGCCAGTACATAGTGGTAAAGTGCGCAGTGTTTATTGGCTAACCGAAGCTGATAGTCGTCGTTTAATCAAAGACAAAGGCTATAATGTCCCTGAAAATACACCATTAGCCATTATGGTCATCAGTGATCGTATTTCGGCATTTGACTGTATTTTTCATGGAGAAGGTAATTTACAAGGTATTCCGGGTAAAGGGGCGGCATTGAACGCCATTTCCAATAACTGGTTTAAGTTATTTGCCGAAAATGGATTAGCCGATAGTCATATTCTTGATATTCCACATCCTTTTGTGTGGATAGTTCAAAAAGCCCGTCCAATTAAAGTGGAAGCTATTTGCCGTCAATATATTACTGGCTCGATGTGGCGCGCTTACGCAAAAGGTGAGCGCGAATTTTGTGGCATCACCTTGCCTGATGGCTTAACCAAAGATCAAAAGTTACCTGAGCTACTGATTACCCCTTCTACTAAAGGTATTTTAACTGGTATTCCTGGGGTACCTGAGCAAGATGATGTCAATATCAGCCGCGGTGATATTGAAGCGAATTATCAAGCATTCGGATTTGAAAAACCTGCAGATATCGACCTTTACGAAACACTATTAAAACAAGGGTTTAAGGTTATTTCCGATGCTTTAGCCAAATTAGATCAAGTGTTTGTCGATACCAAGTTTGAATTTGGTTATGTCACCGATAAAGATGGCCACTCAAAACTCATTTATATGGATGAAGTCGGTACGCCGGATTCTTCACGTATTTGGGATGGCCCAGCGTATCGTGAAGGTAAGATTGTAGAAAATTCAAAAGAAGGTTTCCGTCAATTCTTACTCAATCATTTTGACGACGCAGACATCTTGCTCAATAAAGATAGAATGCCGGAGCGTGAAGCGCTTGCGCGTGATAATGATTTGCCTTTAGCGGCCATGATGGCGGTTTCTGAAACCTATACTGGCGTAGCTGAAAAAGTCACTGGTCAAAAAATCATTTTGTCGTCCAATCCTAAAGCCGACATTATTGAAATTTTGAAAAATGAATATGATTTAATCGCCTAAATAGGGTTAAGAGCGCTCAGCAAGCAATACTCATAAACGAGTAATCTCAATGCTACTCATAAAAAAGGATGACAAATGTCATCCTTTTTTCGATTAAGTGGCTCAAGCTGAAGTGAGAAAACTGAATGAACCAGCAATCAATACTGACTTAAGCTTTACAACGTAAACCCAACATGGTTAACAGCATAAGCTGCAACCAACCTAAACTGCCACCCCATCTTTAACTCACCATGTCGCTCTAGTAACACTGGCACCTCCGCCTAGGGTCAAACGCTATGCTGCAAATCTTTACAAACACCCTATAAATGTAAACGATAATCGTTTTCATTTAGATCTATGTGTCATTTGTATACACTAGGTAATGAATTTAACTCTGCGCATTAACTGCGCTTTCTCCACTCGTTACCAAGATGAATCAAACAATGAAATTAACAACACTATCATGCGCCATATATCTCGCCTTGCTTCCTGCCAGCCAACTCTATGCCAAAACCCCAAATGAGGCCATCGACCAACTTGATCCTAACGTTGAAACCATTGAGGTTAAGGGAAGATATATTCAAGGCTACAATGCCCATTCGGCCAGCGGAGCCTCAAGATTAGATCTTGCTATCAGTGACATCCCGCAATCTGTGTCAGTGATCACCGACGCCCAATTACGAGACTTCCAACTTAACGACATCAATGCAGCATTGGATACCGCAACGGGTATTAATGTTGAAAGAATCGAAACCGACCGCACCTATTACACCGCCCGTGGGTTTGATGTCACTAACTTCCAGGTCGATGGGGTCGGATTGCCGCTCACATCAGGTAATAATCATGCCGATGAAGATACGGCTATTTATGATCGCGTTGAGGTCATCCGTGGCGCCAATGGCTTAATGACCGGGGTGGGTAATCCGTCGGCGACAGTTAATTTTATCCGCAAAAGACCCACTGCTGACAACCAACTTAACCTACTTGCCAGTTATGGTAGCTGGGATAATCTGCGCTTAGAAGTCGATGGCTCAGCGCAGCTCAATGACACCTTCGGGGCAAGAGTGGTCGCCGTCAAACAAACGAAAGACTCCTATTTAGATCGCTACCAAACCGATAAAACCGTGCTTTACGCATTTATCGATGCCAAATTAAGTGATGATACCAACCTGTCAGTGAGCCACAGCTATATCAATAACGATGCCAAGGGCAATAACTGGGGCGCATTACCGCTGTTCTATACCGATGGCAGTGCAACTGACTATGATACATCAACCAATACCTCTGCAGACTGGTCAAACTGGCTAGTGATAAAGCAAAATACCGTAGTGGAATTTAGCCATTATTTTTCGGATGACTGGAGTTTACGTGCAACGTATTCACATAAAACAACCGATGAAGATACTGAATTATTCTATGTTTATGGCACGCCAGATAAAACCACTGAACTGGGCTTAACAGGCTATGGTAGTGAATATGACTTAGATGACCAACACAATTTAGCCGATTTGTATGTGAATGGTGATATCAATCTATTTGGCCGCGATCACCAAGTAGTTGTGGGCATAAACTACGCCAAGCTGGATTACACCGATAGTTCATTATATGACTACACCACTGGCAATGGATTCCCGCCGATGCCAGATCTCAATACCTGGGATGGCAATACCCCAAAACCCACTTTTAAAGATGCGCCAAGTGGCAGCGATGTAAGTGCCACCCAAAAAGCGGCTTACTTTACTGGTCGATTTAATCTTTTTGAAGATTTCCATCTGATCGCCGGTGGACGTTTTAACAACTGGCAAGCTGAGGGTGAATCTTACAGTAAAATTCAAGATGTTGAAGACTCACAATTTATTCCCTATGTTGGTGTGACTTACCGATTTATTCCTGAACTGCTTGCCTATGCAAGCTACACAGAAACATTTAAAGCCCAGCGAGAACTCGACATAAACGACAACACGCTGGCGCCAGTCACGGGAGAAAGCCAAGAAGTCGGCCTCAAAAGTGAGCTATATAATGGCAACTTAATTACCACACTGGCTTATTTTGATATTCAACAAACTAACCTAGCAACGCCCGATCCACGTACTAGCCAACTTCCTCCAACAGAGCGCCGCTATATTGGTGCAGATGGTATTAGTAGTCATGGTTTTGAAGTCGATATCGCAGGTGAAATATACCCTGGTTTAAATGCCAGTATTGGGTATACGGATTTTGATATTACAGGCGACGACCAAGTGGCCGCCTATACGCCAAGCAAGCTATTTAAATTAGCTGCCACTTACGATCTGGCCTTCATTGAAGGGCTAACATTTGGCGTAAATATGCGCTGGCAAGATGATATTCATCGCTCACAAGGCATTGTCGCTGATGGATTTGATAATGCGGGTCAAGAAATCATCACAGAGCAAAGCGCCTATGCGATTGTCGATTTAATGGCGAAGTATCACTTTAGCGATGCACTGGATCTGACCGTCAATGCCAATAACGTGACCGATGAAAAATACCTAACCAGCCTTTATTGGGCTCAAGGTTTTTATGGTGCCCCTGCCAATTACAGTGCCACGTTAAGCTGGCGTTTATAACCATTAACCTAAGTCAGGAAACAGACACAGCGTAATCACTCGGCGCTGTGTCTTTGGTGTTTATTCCAAACTAGCCACTATCAACAACATAGTAGCAACAGAGGTAAAAATGAGAAAATCCCTCTTTAAATGGCACTCTTATGGCGCACTCATTGCCATGTTGCCCATTTTAATCATGTCAATCACCGGCAGTATTTTGGTGTTCAAAGTAGAAATTGACAGCCTACTGCGCCCAAATCATATGCTGGTTGAGGCACAATCATCCACGCCGCGTATAAGCCTAGATACCTTAATGCAAACCACCTTAAGCGACAATCCAGAATATGAGTTAGGTGGCTGGGAACTATACGATGATAAATCCCGATCTGACGCAGCTTATTTAATTAAACGTGGCACTGAAGATTGGTATAAAATTTATATAAATCAATATACTGGACAAACATTATCAAAAGCCAATCCAATGGATCATTTCATCACCGATTGGTTACTGGAATTGCACTATTCATTTTTATTACATGTTAAAGGCGCCTCAGTGGCTTTTATTGCCGCATTGATTATGCTGTTTCTCGGGATCAGCGGCATGATCATATATCGCCGATTTTGGGCAAAGTTATTCACCCTGCGTTTAGGTGCCGTCAAACGTATTCTCTATAGTGACATTCATAAAATGGTTGGCATCATTAGCTCGCCAGTATTAATTATTTTGGCTTTTACAGGCGCATATTGGAACATTAGCGGCATCATTCATGAAATCACTGAACATGGCGATGGCGCACATGTTTACATCACTCACCCCCTGTATCGCGCAGATATCTCGTTTGAAGCATTGCACCAGCAGTCAACAAACGAAATCAGCAGCTTTAAAGCAGGGTATCTCGCTATGCCCCATGAACCCGACAGGGATATCACCTTCTATGGAAAAGTGGACAGTAACAACCCGCTCAATAGTGAATACAGCAGCATGGTCAGTTTTGATAAAACCACAGGCCAGTTGTTATCAAAGCAAGATATTCGTGAAGCGGATTTGTTGACGGTGTTTTTAGACAGCTTTAGAAAATTGCACTTTGGTTATTTTGGCGGATTAATTACCCGTATTATTTGGTGTGTGTTGGGCTTGATGCCAGTCATTCTCGCCTTTACGGGATTATACTTATATTGGCAACGCCGCCAGTCAAAAGTGCAATCAAAACAAAAGCGTCAGCAAATGGTCAACGTCATCTAATACCAAGAAGCCCCGCTAGTATCCCGCCCCTTATGCAAGGTTTAGCCAAAAAACTAAGCCTTGATTTTGTTGTACGTCATTTTCTATAGCTGAATTCCCTAAAATACTGCTGTATAATTCTGCCACTCAATTTTGGCTATTTTACGCTGGTCTATTTATCCCTATCTATCGAGGCACTATGACTGTTAATCACTATGACCCGAAACAAACCACAACCCTAGCGACACCCAAAAAGGTCATAGAGGAACAAGCACAATCCGCTTCAACCAATAGTCCAATTTCAGCTAGCGCTGCAAAGATAGGCTTTGTGAGTCTGGGTTGCCCAAAAAACCTAGTTGACTCTGAACGCATTCTGACCCAATTGCGCACCGAAGGTTATGACGTCGTACCCACCTACGCCGATGCCGATATGGTTATCGTGAATACCTGTGGGTTTATTGATGCTGCGGTGCAGGAATCATTAGATACCATTGGCGAAGCATTAGCAGCCAATGGCAAAGTATTAGTAACCGGATGTTTAGGCGCTAAAAAAGATGAAATTATTGAACTGCACCCTAACGTACTAGGTGTCACAGGCCCACATGCCTATGATGAAGTATTAAAGCAGGTACATTTGCATGTTGAAAAACCCAAATATAACCCACTGATGGATTTAGTGCCTGATCACGGCATTAAACTTACACCAAAACATTATGCGTATCTGAAGATATCGGAAGGCTGTAATCATCGCTGTACTTTCTGCATTATTCCGTCAATGCGCGGTGATTTGGACTCACGCCCGATTGGTGATGTTTTAGGTGAAGCGCAGCGCTTAGCCAAAGCAGGTGTAAAAGAGTTATTAGTTATTTCACAAGATACATCGGCTTATGGCGTTGATGTTAAACATAAAACAGCATTTTGGGATGGCATGCCAGTAAAAACCCACATGCAGCAATTATGTGAAGAACTGGCCAAGCAAGGGGTTTGGGTTCGCCTGCATTATGTATACCCCTACCCGCATGTTGACGACATTATTCCATTAATGGCTGAAGGGAAAATTTTACCGTATCTGGATATCCCTTTTCAGCATGCAAACAAGCGTATTCTTAAGTTAATGAAGCGTCCAGGTAGCTCAGATAAAGTGTTAGAGCGCATCAAAAAATGGCGCGAGATTTGCCCTGAGCTGGTAATTCGTTCAACCTTTATTGTCGGTTTTCCAGGTGAAACCGAAGAAGAATTTGAAGAGCTGTTAGACTTTTTAGAAGAGGCGCAATTAGACCGTGTCGGTTGTTTCAAATATTCGCCCGTAGCCGGTGCTAAGGCCAATGACTTACCCGATCATGTACCTGATGATGTGATGGAAGACAGATTACAACGCTTCATGGCAGTACAGGCGCAAATTAGTGCTGACAAACTGCAAGCCCGCATAGGTCAAGAATACTTGGTATTAATTGATGAAGTGAACACTGAAGGCGCTGTAGGACGTTCTTACATGGACGCGCCTGAAGTTGACGGTAAAGTTTACTTAACAGACGAATTTGATGTCCAGCCAGGTGATCAGATTTGGGTGCAAATTATCCATGCCGATGAACATGACGTTTGGGGCGTTCGCGTAGAAGATTAATCCTGTAGCAACCAAGGTTGTGGCGATAATCAAAAAGCATGGAGGCGACTTCATGCTTTTTTCATTTTTAGTCAATCGATATAACCTTAAAAGCACGTAATACCAATCACAATAAGCAAGTCATCAAAAACAGCGTAGAAAAAACGCTTAAGAATAAGGCAGATTTTTCGATAAGCAGTTATTCTACAATTAAAAAATCTAACGCTGTTATCGAGTATTTTAACAAGCTAGGGTGTTCAGAGATTGATTACGATTGGTATTTTAGCGCATCGCTGCCTATGCTAATTTCTATGATCTAAGCATGCTGCATTTTGTAAGCAACTAAAAAATAATGGTACTTAAAAGATAAATAGCAAAAAGCCACTCATCAGAGTGGCTTTTTGCTTAAACTGGTCGGTGATAGAGGATTCGAACCTCTGACCCTCTCGTCCCAAACGAGATGCGCTACCGGGCTGCGCTAATCACCGAATTTTTTACTTGAAAACAAGTCTGATATTTATTTAACCATTTCGGCTAAATTCGCTATAAGAATGCGCAAAAGTGGTCGGTGATAGAGGATTCGAACCTCTGACCCTCTCGTCCCAAACGAGATGCGCTACCGGGCTGCGCTAATCACCGAATATTGATATTTAACAAGTTACGTTATCAACAACGCCTGTAAATTGAATGGGGTGACTGATGGGGCTCGAACCCACGACAACCGGAATCACAATCCGGGACTCTACCAACTGAGCTACAATCACCACTGACGTTCAATCTTACCAACCAAATTCGAAAAAGCATAGATACCGAATGGTGCGCCCAGAAGGATTCGAACCTTCGGCCTTACCCTCCGGAGGGGTACGCTCTATCCAGCTGAGCTATGGGCGCTCGCCTTGGTTAGCGACGCATATAGTAGGGATAAATTGCCTCTACGTCTAGTCATGATTCACTTTTTTTATCTGAGTGATTAAGTTTTGACTAATCAGCGCGTTTTATCCTCATTTTACGGCGTATTATATTACTTGGATCACATTTTAAATTGTGTTAAATATACTTGTTGGCTTTGTACATTTCTGAGTATTGTTAATAGGATAGTGTGGCTGCAGGTATGGATACGGAAATTAATAGCCCCAAGTTACCTACTGATGTTGATTCACTTCAACGTCGTATTGCGAGATTAAAGCGCTTAGCTAAAAAATATAAGCGCGCTGAAATCGTACAAAATGCACTATTAGGCATCTCTAATATAGCTAATAATGTCAGCAGTTTAGAAGATTTCTACACAGGTGTTCATCAACACTTGCAGCGTCTCATTCCCGCAGATAACTTTTTCATCGCAGCACAAAACCCTAAAACAGGACTGATTACCCTGCCTTTTTTTGCCGATGAAAAAGATGCCCATCCGAGCGAGTTATACCCAGATGAAGAAATTTCTGAAATTTTAAATCGTGGTATTACCGGTTATGTGCTCAGGCAGGGGTTACCGTTGTTATGCAATGAAGATGAATTTTGCAAGCTGATTGAGCAGGGTAAAATTCAAGGATTAGGTTCTCCATGCCACCAATGGCTAGGTGTGCCAATTAAAAACGCAGAGGTGGTAAACGGTGTTTTAGTTGTCCAAAGTTATAATACTGAAATTAACTATGGCGAGCTTGAACTGGAATTAATGGGCTTTATTAGTCAACATATTTCAGGCGTAATGGAGCGATTACTGCATAATGAACAACTTGAATTAGCTATTGAAGAACGCACCAAAGAATTAAGCCAAGCATACAACAGCCTAAAGTCAGAAGTAAAAGAACGCGTAAAAGCCGAAAACCTACAAAAGTCTTTATTTCAAATCGCAGATCTTTCCTCCTCTAAACTTGCTCAAAAAGATTTCTATACCCGTATTCATGAAATTATTAGCCAGTTACTGCCTGCACAAAACTGTTTTATCTCGTTAATTGATAACAACATGTTGTCCTTCCCTTTTTATGTGTCACAACTGGACAATGACTACCCCTCGTCACGACCAGTGCAAGACGGGTTAACTGAATATATTTTACAGCATAGACAACCTAGATTGCTCAGCAAGCAAGACATCAAAAAGCTGGTTGAGAATGGTGATATTTATGCGATGTCTCCTGAACTAAACCGCACCGAGCATATGCATCAATGGATAGGCGTGCCGTTAATCATTCATGACCACGTAGTTGGCGCGCTGACCATTTACAGCCTAGACGCCAAACAAAACTATCAAACTAAAGACCTTGAACTGCTGACATTTGTGTCGCAACACATTGCCAATGCAATTGAACGTAAAAATGCGGTTGAATCATTAAAGCGCAGTCATGAACTACTAGAAGAAAAAGTGTCGACGCGAACTCAGGCTCTGGCTCTAGTCAATCGCAACTTACAAACAGAAATTAATCAGCGCCGAAAAATTGAAGCGCAGCTTGTACATGATGCACAACATGATGGATTAACGGGACTGCCAAACCGTAATTTCCTAATGGACAGATTATCCCAAGCATTAAAGCATGTCAGGCGACATGGACTCGATCAATTTGCTCTGCTATTCATCGATTTGGATCGCTTTAAAGTAATTAACGATACCTTAGGCCACCTTGAAGGCGATCGTTTTTTGATTGAAACCGCTAAACGTCTGAAAAGCTGCATTCGTGAGAACGATACTTTGGCAAGAATGGGGGGAGATGAATTTGTCATTTTACTTGATTCCATTCGCGGCACTCAGGATGCCACAGAAGTCTGCGAGCGTATTTTGCATCAAGTTAGTCAAGCTTATTCGTTATCCAATAAAGACTTTCTCTCGGGTGCCAGCATTGGCATCGCCTTTAGTCGCAACGATAAATTAGAGACCAGTGAATCTATTTTGCGTGATGCAGACAGAGCCATGTACCAAGCAAAAGCAAATGGTAAGGGCTGTTATGTTATTTTCGACAGAGAATTAAGCTTCCAGTCTGAACAAAGAAATGATTTAAATGAGCAACTCACCCTAGCACTCAATCAACATCTTATTCAAATTAGCTATCGTCCTATTTATGATTTAACACAAGAAACCATTATCGCAATAGAGCCACAAGCACAGTGGCAGCATGAAAAACATGGTTTTTGGGATCATAATAAATTGCTACAACTGACATCAAACGCACAACTCTCTTTAATTTTTGATGACTATATTTTTCAACAATTAAACAAAGATTATCCGGCATTAAAACGGCAATATGGTGCTATGACGCAACTTTATATGTCGATATCAAGCCAGCATGTGAACCATAAATATGCCTTGCGTGGTCTTAAAAACACCTTAAAAAGTAGCAAAATAGATTTGTCGAAACTGACGGTTTTTTTCAACGAAAAATCATTAGTGAAAGACACCGAAAATCACCTTAATGCCTTTGAAATTCTCAAGCAATTAGGCACCAATATCGGCCTCGACCATTTCGGAACGGGTTATAGCTCATTAAGCAGCTTAAGTTTTTTACCCATCAGTACCTTAATGCTTGACCAAGAAATCAGTAAACATTTGCTTAATGATAATCAATTGAAATTGGTCAAAGCTTACCAATTATCAGCAGATGCATTAGAGATAAACATGGTTGCCACGGGTATTGATACCTTACAACAAAAACTCCAATTTATTGAGCTGGGTTATAAGGTTGGCAAAGGAAGAACATTGGAAAAAAAAACCGTAAACAGCACTAATATAATGAATTCCTGTGCTTAACAATGATTATTGCCATCTAGAAACTACAGCACAAAATCGCCCTTGATCATTTATCCCTTGATACGGCTTACTTGCCTTTTAGGTAACACTTTGTTTTTATGTGACATCAAAACAAATATTACTCCCCCATTGCCACATCAAAACCTATTGACTACTTTTTAAACATGTCCCTAAGATTGGCAATATTACTTTTACCAGTGGCCATTCTTTGTTGCTCAGTTTGTTGTGGTTTACGGTTTTCCCAAATTAAATCATCTTGAGGCAATTCCATCAAAAATCGACTTGGTTCACAGCGCATAGTTTCACCAAATTGACGTCGCTCGCGACAAATCACAAACCACAATTCACGTTGCGCACGGGTGATTCCCACGTATGCGAGTCGTCGCTCCTCATCAACATTATCTTCATCGATACTGGATTGATGGGGCAAAATACGTTCTTCAACGCCAACCATAAATACGAATGGAAACTCGAGTCCTTTGGAGGCATGTAAGGTCATTAACTGCACCTGATCGCCGCCCTCGTCTTCACTATTGCGCTCCATCATGTCACGTAAGGTTAATCGAGTTACCACTTCTGGTAACGTCATCGGCTCATCAAGCTCGTCACCTTCAAGCATTTCTGTGACCCAGCGATACAACTCTGAAATGTTTTTCATACGCATTTCGGCGGCTTTAGCGCTGGTACTGGTTTCGTATAGGTAGTCTTCGTAATTGATACTGCGGATCAGTTTTTTAATCGCATCAACCGACTCCCCACGCTTAGCAATTTCGCCCGTATCAACGATAAACTGCCCAAATTGGTATAGCGATTTAACGGCGGCAGGCGCCAACTCATGATTAAGCCCCGCATCAAAAATAGCTTCAAACATGGAAATGTGTTTTTGATTAGCAAAGTTGCCCAATCGCTCTAACGTTGCCGGGCCTATCCCGCGTTTAGGTAAATTAACCACTCTTAAAAAGGCATTATCATCATCAGGATTTACCACTAAACGCAGATAAGCCATGATGTCTTTAATTTCAGCGCGGGCAAAAAATGAGGTGCCACCACTGAGTTTATAGGGAATACGGTTTGTCATGAGTGCGCGTTCAAGTAAACGTGACTGATGATTTCCCCGATACAAAATAGCGTATTGTCCGAATTGAGTTCGCCCAACAAATTTATGGCGAATGATCTCTGCCACCACACGCTCAGCCTCTTGTTCTTCATTGGCGGCAATTAATACCCTTAATGGCTCACCATAGGCCAATTCACTGAACAGGGCTTTTTCATATACGTGAGGATTATTCGCAATCAGGATATTAGCTGCGCGTAAGATCCTTTGGCTGGAGCGATAATTCTGCTCCAACTTAATCAATTTCAGCTCAGGAAAATCACTACCCAGTAATACTAAATTTTGCGGCTTGGCACCGCGCCATGAGTAAATAGATTGGTCGTCATCACCTACCACGGTAAATCTTGCTCGCTCACCAACCAACAATTTAACCAACTCATATTGACTGGTGTTAGTATCTTGATATTCGTCCACCAGCAAATATTGAATCCGCGTCTGCCAGCGGGTACGCACTTCCTCATTCATGCGTAATAGCAAAGTAGGGATCAAAATTAAATCATCAAAGTCGAGGGCGTTATAGGCTTTCATATGTTGAGCATAACGTTGATACAACATAGCAAATAGCTGGCCCTGCTCATCTTTAGCCATTTTGCGTGCTTGCTGAGGGATAACTAAGCCGCCTTTCCAATTTGAAATAGCTGACGCTAATGCTTTAATTAAATCTTTATCTTCATCTAATTCGTTCTGGGTTAATTCTTTTAATAACGCAAACGTATCTTGATCATCAAATAATGAAAAACCCGCCTTAAGTCCTAAGACTTTATGCTCACGTTTAATAATTTCTAAGCCCAACGTGTGGAAGGTAGAGATCCATAATCCACGAGCTTCTTTTCTACCCATAGATTGCGCCACACGCTCTTTCATTTCACGCGCAGCTTTGTTGGTGAAGGTGACGGCGGCAATGTTGCGGGCGTTATAACCACATTTTTCAACTAGGTAAGCAATTTTATTAATGATCACTCGCGTTTTTCCACTACCCGCACCTGCTAATACCAAACAAGGGCCGGAGACATAATGCACGGCATCATTTTGTCCTGGATTGAGTTTCATTTTAATTGCATTCCCACTATTCAACACGAAGGCGGATCATAGCAGATGGCAACTTGGTAGAGTTAACAATTTTGTCGTCATATTTTGCCCCTGGGGTATCGCTGAGCTACAATGGCAGCAATATTGGTGTAGGAAGACAAATGATGATTAATCCAAAGAAAATTGAAGAAGTCGCCAAACAGCTAAGCGAAAATTTACCAAGCGGTGTCAAGCAATTTGCTGCCGAGTTTGAAGAACGCAGTAAACAAGTTTTGCAAAGTCAGCTAATGAAGTTAGATGTCGTCTCACGCGAAGAATTTGAAGTACAGCAACACGTATTATTAAAAACTCGAGAAAAACTTGAAGCACTTCAAGCTCAAGTAAACGAATTAGAAAAGCGCTTAGCTGATTAGCAATAACCGACACAAATAAAGCCTCATTTGAGGCTTTATTTTAATGCACTGTAGCAATATATTTTTGCTGAAGTTGCTGATAAACCCCATTATTGCGGATATTTTTTAACCCTTGGTTAAAGCTGTTTTTCAATTTTTCATCGTGAAAACTAGCAAAATAATCTGATGCTGGAAAAATCATGTGGTAATGTAAATTTTCGCTAACATCCACGTCTCTGGCAATCAAGGTGTTTAAATATTGAAATACGTTTTTATCCGCAATCACAACATCGACTCTTTGCAGATATAACATTTTATTTTGTTTTTGTTGTGGTGACACCTCTAAATAAGACAAATTCTTTTTGGTCATTTGATGAAACGCATCACCCAACACATTATTAGCATTTAAAAAAGCGACCACACTCAATCCAACTAAGTCATCGATATTTTTTATTCTTAGATCATCTTTTGCCAAACTAATGGCGACATTTTGATAACTGATATAATTATCTGAAAAAAAGCCACTGACACCCGAGTACTGATTAACAGTAATGATGGCATCGACTTTGTGTTGTTCAAAATGCAACATTTGTCGATTACGTGACGAAAATTGAAAATTAACTTCAATGCCCTGATCAGCAAAAGCGGAACGAATGATATCTAACTCAAGACCTGAGCGGTCTTCTGGTAAAATGTAGGGAGGACGAGAATCAGCGGAGGCGATGTTAATGACTTTTTTATACTCTGGTAAAACAGCAATCTCAGCCTGAACTCGCGGAAAAAAACCTAAAGATAGCAGCATGGCAAGCAAGCACACGACCAATAGCTGAGAATTGTACCAAGACCTTCGCATATACGATTATTTACCTTAATAGCTTTAGCTAACGTCATCATTTTATTAGGACTGAATCTTTCAATCACAGCCTAACGTGTCACCATTTAGGTATCTCGATTACTGCATACCTTACTCAACTGTCGATTTTAAGCATAGCGGTTACTAACACATCAAGCAACAAACGGTTAACATTAAAGAATCCACCTTCTGAAGAAAGTGGCTTTGATATCACTCCCTAAAAGGGCGCTTACCTACCGTGCGTGACAAGACGCCATAAATATATCCCTATAGGCTCAACTAAATCATCCCTGATTTAGAAGCTTGTACCGCACCATTAGCACAGCTCACGCATTACTTGAGTAAATCAGCTATTGAATATACTTCAGGCAGAGCCTAATTGATGATAACCACCTACAGAAGTAGGTGGTTTAGGGCCGAAAATAAAACAGGCACCATACAGGTGCCTGTTTCAAAAAGCGATGTAAGGTAATACACTAACGCATAACATCTTCCAATGCTTTAAGGCACAAGGCGACATTCTCTCTTCTTGCACCAAAGCCCATCAGACCAATACGCCATGCTTTACCCGCTAACGCACCTAAACCAGCACCAATTTCTAGATTGTATTGCTCTAATAACTGCTTACGCACCAAAGCATCATCAATACCTTCTGGAATATACACCGCATTAAGTTGCGGCAAACGGTACGCCTCATCGACAACAAACGTTAGCCCAAGCTGAGTTAAGCCATCACGTAACAACACATGCATATTATGATGACGCGCCCAGGCATTTTCTAAACCTTCATTGGCTAACACTCTCAATGATTCGTGCAATGCATAAAGCGCATTCACGGGAGCGGTATGGTGGTAACTGCGCTTACCACCAGCGGCATTACCCCAATACCCCATCACTAAGGTTTGGTCTAAAAACCAGCTTTGTACGGGTGTTTGACGCCCCTTTAATTTGGCGACGGCTTTATCTGAAAACGACACAGGTGACAAACCTGGTACGCAAGACAAACACTTTTGACTACCAGAATAAATGGCATCAATTCCCCACTCATCCACACGCAATTCAACACCACCTAAAGACGTCACAGCATCCACAATGGTCAGGCAATTATGTAATTGCGCCAAAGTACATAAGGTTTGCGCATCGGATAAAGCGCCTGTAGAGGTCTCAGCGTGCACAAACGCTAAAAATTTTGCATCAGGATGTGCAACTAAAGCTTGTTCTACATCCTGCGGACAAACAGGTTGACCCCATTCGTTATCGACCACAACAGCAACGCCACCGACACGCTCAACATTTTGGCGCATACGCTCGCCAAAAACCCCATTGCGGCAAACAATGACCTTTTCGCCCGGCTCAACCAGATTAACAAAGCAGGTTTCCATACCGGCACTGCCTGGTGCTGAAACGGCTAATGTCATCTCGTTTTTCGTTTGAAACGCATATTGAATGAGTTGCTTTAACTCATCCATCATATTGACAAAAAGCGGATCTAAATGACCAATGGTAGGCTTAGCTTGGGCCGCTAACACTTCTGGGTATACATCAGACGGCCCTGGGCCCATCAAAATACGACGTGGAGGGTTAAAAGCGGAAATTTGTGGTACGGGCAACATCAATGTCTCCTTAACTAAATATCACTATCTTTAAAATAGCGTGAGTCGAAAATTTACCCTACATAAAAAACAACAAGTTACCTACGAGTATGCTCTCGCTTTGGTAATAACATGAACCGAAGTCACTTCAAGAGAAATGAGTCAGCTAACTTAGCACACTGGCAGTCTAATTTACGCCAGTATGCGAAAATTTATTTATCCACTACCCGCAATAGCAAGCTCGCAGCAGACCCAAAAGATGAGAGAATCACCGCATCACCTAAAGCTTAGGATTTATTCGCATTTAAAAATAATTTATACGCCGGACTGTGGGTTTCTTCTTGGTAGACAAAACCTAAATCCGTTAAAAAACGCGCAAACGGAATGTCATCACTTGCAGGCACTTCAAATCCAGCCAATACACGCCCAAAAGCGGCGCCATGGTTACGATAATGAAATAAGCTAATATTCCACTGACTTTGTAATGTGGTTAAAAACTTCAACAATGCTCCGGGGTGCTCAGGAAACTCAAAGCTAAATAACCGCTCTTCTAACGCTTCAAGTGGATGACCGCCAACCATATAACGTACATGTAATTTTGCGGTTTCATCCTGCGATAAATCCTGCACTTCAAAACCTTCCGATTCGAGCTTGGCGATAATGCCCTTCAGCTCAGTTTGACCACCAGTTAAGCGAATACCGGCAAACACCACCGCCATATCTCGGCTGCTGAAGCGATAGTTAAACTCTGTCATCACCCGTTTTTCAAGTAACTCGCAAAAACGTAAAAAGCTGCCAGGCTGTTCGGGTACCTTCACAGCCAATACCGCTTCTTTCTGCTCACCTAATTCACAGCGCTCAGACACATAACGCAAGCTATGAAAGTTAACGTTAGCCCCACTTAAAATAGCTGCCACTTTTAACGGTTTGTCGGTATCGGCTTCATGCTCAAGCATGTACTTTTTAAGCCCCGCTATTGATAATGCCCCTGCAGGCTCAGCAATGGCACGGGTATCTTCAAAAATATCTTTTACTGCAGCGCAAATTTCATCTGATGTGACGGTAATGACATGATCGACATATTCTCTGGCAAGACGAAACGGCTCATTACCAATACGCTTGACGGCCACGCCATCGGCAAATAGCCCTACCTGACTTAATGTGACAGGTTCGTCAGCTTCTAATGCCGCCTTTAAACACGCCGCATCTTCAGGCTCAACACCAATGATTTTTACCTGCGGCATCACTGCTTTGTAATACGCCGCGATCCCCGCAATCAATCCGCCGCCGCCTACAGGCACAAATACCACTTCTAGCCCGCGTTGCTGCTGGAGCATTTCTTGGCCAATCGTGCCCTGTCCTGCAATCACAGCTTCATCATCAAAGGGAGCAATATACACTCTGCCTTCTTGTTCAGATAAGGCTTTGGCATAATCATTGGCTTGATCAAATGCTTGCCCGTGCAGTACCACAGTGCCTCCAAGTCGTTTTACTGCATCGATTTTAATATCCGGTGTGGTGCTTGGCATGACAATCACCGCATTGATGCCCCGACTTGCCGCTGACATGGCCACACCTTGGGCATGATTCCCTGCCGAGGCGCATACCACCCCTGCTTCGCATTGCTTAGGCGTTAACTCCGCAATGCGATTATAAGCGCCACGCAGCTTAAATGAGTGCACAGGTTGCATGTCTTCTCGCTTTAAAAACACATCGCAACCTAAGCGAGCTGACAGTTTTTTCATGCCAGATAATGGGGTGACCTTGGCAATGTCATAAACTGACGACAGCAAAATCTTCTGTAAATAATAATGGGCTAAATCTAACTGTGTTTGAGATGCCAAGGCCAACATATTACCCCTCCAACTTACTGCGATCGCGCACCGCGCCTTTATCAGCACTGGTGGCTAATAATGCATAGGCTTTCAGCGCCAGTGACACATAACGCTCACGGGCGAGTGGTTTCCACGCGAGTACCCCTTTAGCTTCCATCGCTTGGCGACGTGTCGCTAATACTTCATGACTGACATTCAGTTTGATACTGCGACTTGGAATATCGATAGCAATTTGATCGCCATTTTCAATTAACGCGATAGTGCCACCGGATGCGGCCTCTGGCGAAATATGCCCAATAGATAAACCAGATGTGCCGCCCGAGAAACGTCCATCGGTGATTAACGCACATTTGGTGCCTAAACCACGTGATTTAAGGTAAGTAGTGGGATACAACATTTCTTGCATACCAGGGCCACCTTTAGGACCTTCGTAGCGAATCACCACTACATCGCCAGCAACCACTTCCCCGCCTAAAATACCGCTTACGGCATCGTCTTGGCTTTCATAAATACGCGCGCTGCCTACAAACACTAAGTTTGACTCATCCACGCCCGCCGTTTTTACAATACAGCCATTTTCAGCCACATTGCCCGACAATACCGCTAGGCCGCCTTCTTGGCTGAAGGCAAATTCACGGCTACGAATACAGCCATTTTCACGATCATCGTCCACCGAGTCCCAGCGACAATCTTGACTAAAGGCTTTTTGGGTTGGAATACCTGCAGGACCTGCACTAAAGAAGCGTCTCACCTGTGCATCGTCGGTCTGTTTGATGTCATATTTAGCTAATACTGACTTTAGGTCACCGCCATTATCAGCAGCCACATGGGGTACATCATTATGAAGCAAACCAGCACGGTCTAACTCACCTAAAATACCCATGACGCCACCGGCGCGATGCACATCTTCCATATGGTATTTAGGGGTAGATGGCGCGACTTTGCAAAGATGCGGCACTAGGCGTGACATTCGATCAATGTCATTCATGGTAAAATCAATTTCAGCTTCTTGCGCCGCGGCCAATAAATGCAATACGGTGTTTGATGATCCACCCATGGCGATATCGAGTGCGGTGGCGTTTTCAAACGCTTTAAATGAAGCAATGTTACGTGGTAGTGCATTTTCGTCATCATGCTTGTAATAACGCTCTGCCAGTTTCATCACCCGGCGACCCGCTTCTAAAAATAGCTCACGACGATCGGCATGGGTTGCCAACATTGAGCCATTACCCGGCAATGATAAGCCTAAGGCTTCGGTTAAGCAGTTCATTGAGTTTGCGGTGAACATACCAGAACACGAACCACACGTTGGACAAGCGCTGCGCTCAATTTGTTTACTGTCTTCATCGCTCACGTTGGTGTCAGCTCCAGCCACCATTGCGTCAACTAAATCAAGCTTGATGATTTTATCTGACAGCTTAGTTTTACCCGCTTCCATTGGGCCGCCGGAGACAAATACCACGGGAATATTTAAACGTAATGCCGCCATTAACATGCCGGGGGTAATTTTATCGCAATTGGAAATACACACTAAGGCATCGGCACAATGGGCATTAACCATGTATTCCACACTGTCAGCAATCAACTCGCGCGATGGCAAACTATAAAGCATACCGCCATGCCCCATGGCAATGCCGTCATCGACCGCAATGGTATTAAATTCTTTAGCGATACCGCCGACTTCTTCAATGGCACTTGCAACCAGCGCGCCCATGTCTTTTAAGTGCACATGACCTGGTACAAATTGGGTAAATGAGTTAGCAATCGCGATAATCGGTTTACCAAAATCGGTTTCTTTAACGCCTGTTGCACGCCACAGAGCGCGGGCTCCCGCCATGTTACGGCCTTCGGTACTGGTTGCTGAACGTAATTTTGGCATTGCTTAATTCCTTGTTTAATTCATTGCGGCTTAGGATATCTTTCAACTTGTTAACTGATGCTAACTAAAACCTAAGCGTTGACTGTTTTATCTAATTGCGCGGCAGGTAATACTTTACACTGAGTCACATCAATCAGCTTATCTAATTGGTTACTTAATAATTCAATAGCGCGTTCGGCTTCAACCCACAAATTAATTGCCAAACTGTTATCACCTTGGGTATTCATGTGCATTTGCGTCACTTTAAAGCCGCGATGACGGGTTACGCGTAACACGCGCTCTAATACCTCAGGACATTGTTTAACGGTGATTTCAAGGTTATGCATCATCATGTTTGTTTCTCCATTTGGTCCATCATGTCACTGTTACTTGCCCCTGGTGGCACCAAAGGCCAAACGTTAAAGGCATCATTAATGGCCACATGTAACATAAATGGGCCAGGGGAATTGATCATTTCATCCAATGCTTGTTCCACTTCTTCTGCTCGCGTAATGGTGCGGCCAGGTATATCAAAAGCAGACGCCATTAACACAAAGTTAGGGTTATCGGATAAATCGGTTTCACTGTAGCGCTCTTCAAAAAACAATTGTTGCCACTGCTTCACCATGCCGAGCTTTTGATTATCTATCAGTAAAATTTTCACCGGTAATTTACGGCGCTTGATGGTCGTCAGTTCTTGCACATTCATCATAAAGGACCCATCACCCGAAACGGTGACCACGGTCGCATTGGGTCTAGCAACTTGCGCCCCAATTGCCGCAGGAAGGCCAAATCCCATAGTGCCTAAACCCGCACTCGACAAATGATCTTCTGGTCGTCTAAACCACATATGTTGGGCAACCCACATTTGATGCTGACCCACATCACAACTGACTACGCTATCTTCGGGTAACTTATTGGCTAGGCGGCGCAACATAGAAGGGGCAAAAATCAATTCACCTGGGTGGTTATAATCCCATTGATATTGACGTGCCATATCAGTGATGTCTTGTAACCAAGGCTGAATATGCACCGCATCGACTACCGCCGCAGATAACGCAGGCAATACATGACGAAGCTCCGCTGCGATGGCGACATCAGGTTGACGCAACTTGCCAAGCTCGGCAGCATCGATATCAAGGTGCAACACCTTCGCATTACTGGCAAAACTGGCTAAGCGTCCGGTAACTCGGTCATCAAATCTGGCACCCACCACCATTAATAAATCACATTCCTGTACCGCTAAGTTAGCCGCCTTGCCACCATGCATCCCTAACATACCAAGGTAACCTGGCGTGTCATGGGCGATGCTGCCAAGGCCTTTTAAGGTTGCAACTGATGGTATTTTTGTTTGGTGAATAAACTGACGTAAATGCGCAACAGCCCCCGCCATCCCGACACCCCCACCGACATATAGCATAGGTTTTTTGGCTGCTTTTATAAGCTCAGCGGCGGCAGCAAGATCGCCTGGCTGCGCTTGCAGTTCATCCTCAACAGATTGCAGTGGGGTTTTGTATTCAAGCTCAGCAATTTGGATATCTTTGGGGATATCCACTAACACTGGCCCCGGTCTGCCAGAGGCGGCAATTTCAAAAGCGCGATATAACGTAGGAATAAGCTCATTGATATCGGTCACCATAAAGCTGTGCTTAGTACAGGACAGAGACATTCCCAGCACATCAATTTCCTGAAAAGCATCCGTACCAATCACACTGGTCGACACCTGACCGGTAATCGCCACTAAAGGCACAGAGTCGAGCAGCGCATCGGCAAGCGAAGTGATTAAATTTGTCGCGCCGGGGCCTGATGTGGCAAAACAAACGCCCGTTTTACCACTGGCTCTTGCATAGCCGACTGCTGCAAAGGCTGCACCTTGCTCATGGCGACTTAGCAAATGCTCAACTGGACTGCCGTAAAGAGCATCATAGATCGGCATAATCGCGCCACCTGGGTAGCCAAATACAGTGGTAACACCATGTGCTGCGATAACTTTTATGACGGCATCTGCGCCTCTTATTTTTTGCCCTACTTCCATATTGTGCTCTCTACTTTTATTTACGCGGCTAGATCTCAGTGGTTACAGCGAAGTGACAAATGCTTTAAAACAAAAAACCCCCGGTCCTTTCGGAGCGGGGGTTTTTGGAATTTGTAACCGTTAGGTCAGTCTTTGTTCCAAATGCAGCCCCCGCTGTGACTTAATAATCACTACGGTAATAATTGCAATAATGAGTAGGGCTGCTTGGTTAAACATAAAAAGAACTGAATTCCTAATTTATTAACGTTGAACTTCAACTGTATTTTAAGTGATATCATAGAAACTTCACCAAACACAAGCAAAAATCAGTTTTGTAAAAAAAATTCAGCTTCCCTGCCGAGACAATGCAAACAACAAACTAAAAATATTTAGTTTGGGAGAGTTCTCTCCCATGATGCCTGTCCGACAACTCATGGTTAACTTAACAACCTAAACTGAACAGGTACTTCATCAGTACTTCTTTACAAAACAAGCCCAACAATTGAAGTGGCTACCTTGGTAGCCACTTCAAGGTTTTAGCTGACTTCAACAATGCTTTTCATATCCGTCATGTAACCACGCAATTCAGCACCGACAAATTCAACATCGGTATTGCGGATCGCATCATTCACTTCAATTAAACGCAAGTTATCAACGCCAGTGGATGCTGATTTTAAACCGCCACCTAAAAACTCTGGCGACATGGCGTTTACGTAATCACGCAATAATGGCACTGCTGCATGGTTAAATAAGTAACAACCATATTCAGCGGTATCTGAAATAACAACGTTCATTTCATACAAACGCTTACGGGCAATAGTATTGGCAATTAGCGGTGTTTCATGCAATGACTCATAGTAAGCTGATTCTTCAACGATGCCAGAGGCAACCATGGTATCAAATGCCAACTCAACGCCCGCTTTGATCATCGCCACTAAGAAGATGCCTTTATCAAAGTAGGTTTGCTCATCGATGTGTTCACTAGAAACTGGCGCATTTTCAAATGCCGTTTCGTTAGTTTCTGCACGCCAGCGGAGTAAATTAGCATCATCATTTGCCCAATCAGCCATCATAGTGCGAGAAAACTCACCGCTAATAATATCGTCCATATGCTTGGCAAATAATGGCGCTAAGATCTCTTTCAATTCTTCAGCCATATCAAAGGCTTTGATTTTAGCTGGGTTTGATAAACGGTCCATCATGTTGGTAATACCGCCATGCTTGAGCGCTTCGGTAACCGTTTCCCACCCCTGTTGGATTAACTTGGCGGCATACCCAGGCTCTACACCGTCAGCGACCATTTTTTCGTATCCTAAAATGGCACCGGTTTGTAACATGCCACATAGAATCGTTTGCTCGCCCATTAAGTCAGACTTCACTTCAGCAATAAACGATGACAACAATACGCCAGCTCTGTCACCACCCGTGGCACTTGCATAGGCTTTAGCAATATCTAAACCGTCGCCATTTGGATCATTTTCTGGGTGAACAGCAATCAAAGTGGGTACACCAAAGCCACGTTTGTATTCTTCACGCACTTCAGTACCAGGACACTTTGGTGCCACCATGATAACCGTGATGTCTGGACGCACTTGCATGCCTTCTTCAACGATATTAAAGCCATGTGAGTATGAAAGCGTTGAACCTTGCTTCATTAACGGCATAACCGTATTAACAACGTTAGTGTGTTGCTTATCGGGCGTTAGGTTTAATACCAAATCGGCAGCAGGAATAAGCTCTTCAAAGGTACCAACGGTAAAACCATTATCAGTGGCTTTTTTCCAAGACGCGCGTTTTTCAGCAATGGCTTCAGGACGTAATGCAAAAGAAATGTTAAGGCCTGAATCGCGCATGTTTAAGCCTTGATTAAGCCCTTGGGCGCCACAGCCTAAAATCACAATGTTCCAATCTTTAATATAATTGCAGCCGTCTAAGAATTCGCTGCGGTCCATAAAGCGACACTGTGCTAATTGAGATAATTGTTGACGTAAATTCAGAGAGTTAAAATAGTTAGCCATCTGACACCACCTATAAAATTCATTAATTTGAGACGCAACATTCTGACAAGTAAACTTATCGGAAGTTGTGATTGAGTTCACTATAGCGCAAGCATTTGATTGCTTAAAATGATATATTTGGCATTTGTAATTGCAATTAATGAAATGATATAGTTTGCCATATCAAACAACTGCAACACTGTGTCTGGGGCATTATGGATATTCGATCACTTAAGTTGTACCTGCATTTATGCGACAGTTTGCACTATGCCAAAACGGCCGAGCAAACCCATGTTAGTCCATCAACACTCAGCCGAGCCATGCAAAGATTAGAAGAAGAAGTGGGCTGTAAATTACTGGAGCGAGACAACCGCAGCGTCAGCCTAACCCATGCCGGAATTGAGTTTAAACGTTTTGCCGAACAAACCCTATCTGAGTGGGCGCAGCTAAGGCAGCGAATCGATCCACAACAAAATGTGTTACGTGGCCGCCTGAATATTTTCTGCTCTGTGACTGCGGCCTATAGCCATTTACCCGTTTTACTCGAACGCTTTAGGCGTGAACATCCCCATGTGGAAATCAATTTAACCACGGGTGATCCCGCCAATGCGATTAATGAAGTGCAGCAAAATAAAGCCGATATTGCCATATTGGCCATGCCTGACAGCTTAGCGCCAAGTATACACTTCAGTAAAATTGACTATGTGCCGTTATCGATTATTGCACCGACTATGCCATGTCAGGTGCAACAAATGGTGTCTCAACCCGATATTGAATGGGAGCAACTGCCGTTTATTGTACCAGACCATGGTCCGGGTCGACGTCGTATTGATAATTGGTTTAAACAGATGGGATTTAAACCCAATATCTATGCACAAGTCGCCGGACAAGAGGCGATTGCCTCTATGGTGGCATTAGGTTGCGGGGTTGGCATCAGCCCTGATGTGGTCATTCAAAATAGTCCCGTTCGAGCACGCATTCAGATGATCGCTTCACCCGTTGAGATACCAGGGTTTGAATTAGGCTGTTGCTGCAAAGATAAACGCACTGATGATCCTATCATCAATGCATTTTTACAGGTCATTTAAAGCGACTCGATTTTAGTGACCAATAGTTGGTCGACTTTGTAGGAATCAATGTCGACCACTTCAAATTTATAGCCGGCATAATTCACAAAATCGGTACGCTTGGGGATTTTCCTTAGCATATACATCATAAACCCGGCGATGGTTTCATAATTCTGGCTTTGGGGAAATGCCTCAATATTAAATGCCCGCATCACATCCGTAATTGGGGTTACACCGTCCACTAACCATGAGCTGTCATCTCGACTGACAATTTGCTCTTCACTTTCATGCAATGACCAAGCACCCATCACTGCACTTTGTAAATCATTGGTGGTCACAATACCCACCACTAACGCATATTCGTTCATCACTACGGCAAAATCTGCGCGGCTATTTTTAAAATACTCCATCGCTTCAGACAAGGTTAGCGTATCTGGAATAATCAAACAGTTGTGCACTAATGTGGCGTCTTTCAAATTGATACTTTGGCCATTAATCACCCTTAACAAAATCTCTTTGGCGTCGACATAGCCCAAAATAGAGTCCAGCTGGCCATTACATACTAAAAACTTGTTATGGGGTTCTTCTGCAATTTTGCGCTTGATGGCTTCTTCAGAATCTTGCTGTAAAAAATAAATCAGACTTTCACGTGCCGTCATTGCCGAGGTAACCGGAACGGATTGCATTTCAAATACATTTTCCATCATTTGTTGCTCGCCTTTATCTAAGACCCCCGCCTCGGTACCGGCATTCATAATGGCATAAATATCATCATGGGTGATTTGATCGTTGCGAGTCATTGAAATGCGTAACAATTTAAATAAATTATTGGCCAAACCATTAAATAACCATACAAACGGTTTTAATAACTTAATGCACAGCACCATGGCCGACACAAAATTGACCGCGACCTTTTCAGGCATCACCATCGCAATACGTTTTGGCATTAAATCGGCAAATAAAATAAAAAAAGACGTCACACAAATAAATGACAACACAAAACTACTTTGACTCACCCAAGCTGGTTCAATCCAGGGGGATAACAAGGTTTCAAAATAAGGCCTAAAAGCACCCTCGCCGACAATACCGCCCATAATGGCCACAGCATTTAAGCCTATTTGCACTACGGTAAAAAAGCTGCCTGGGTGCGCTTGCAGTTTAAGCACTTTTATTGCCCTAAAATCGCCCTCATCAGCCAGTGCTTGCAGGCGAATTTTACGTGCGGCGGCCAAGGCTATTTCTGACATTGAAAAAAAACAGCTAATCGCAATTAGCGCCATCATGATTAAAAAATTGTCTACAAAACCCATTACTACCTCCGCCAATTTATTTCAGGCTGCGTTATAGCTATTCAAAGCATTTACCGACCATTTAATCGCTTCAATATTTGGGCGTGATGAAATCATTCAAAAACGCTGCACATTTTAATCCAAATGCAGAGGCGATCGAAATCGGCGTATGGTACTTGAAGAATTATCAACAAAATAGTCTACACTTAGTGAATATTGATGTGCTGTTGAATTCTCCCCATTAATCCATGGAAATAGGATTAATCACCGCAAAGGATTTGTTTATGGCAATTGCCTGTGTCAAAACTCGCGCCAGCTGTGGCGTTGATGCCCCTATCGTCACTGTTGAAGTGCATTTAAGTAATGGCCTTCCAGCGTTTAATTTAGTCGGGCTTCCCGAAACCTCTGTTAAAGAAGCCAAAGAGCGCGTTCGCAGTGCGTTGATTAACGCAGGGTTTGAGGTCCCCCAACGCAGAATTACCGTCAATTTGGCACCTGCTGATTTACCCAAGCAAGGCGGTCGTTATGACCTGCCTATCGCAATCGGTATTTTAGCCGCATCAGGACAAATTCCCGCTACACATTTGGCGCAATATGAGTTTATTGGTGAACTAGCCTTATCCGGACAAGTAAGACCATGCAGCGGCATTTTACCCGCAATTATTGCGGCGAAAAATCAAAGCCATCATTTATTTATGCCACTGGATAATCGTTATGAAGCTGAACTAGTAGGATATGAACACTGCTTTTTTGTCGCCCATTTACAACATTTAGCCGCGTTTATGCATGGGCAATCACAACTGCCTAAACTGGATAATCTGCCACAATGGATTGAAGATGCGCCCACAGATGAAAGTTATCTTTGTATGAGTGAAGTGATTGGACAGCATCAAGCGAAACACGCATTAGAAATTGCGGCCGCAGGTGGTCATAATATGCTGATGTTAGGCCCACCTGGAACAGGAAAGTCCATGTTAGCCAATCGCATCATCCCGCTAATGCCAAAACTCACCTATGAAGAAGCGATTGAGGTTGCGGCTATTCATTCCGTTGCAGCCTTACCGATTAAACCTGCCAATTTTCTTAATCGTCCCTTTCGTGCACCGCATCATACCTGTTCATCCATCTCATTAGTGGGGGGTGGCGCTCATCCCAAGCCCGGTGAAATATCACTCGCCCATCGTGGTATCTTATTTCTTGATGAAATTGCCGAGTTTCCGCGTAAGGTACTAGATTGTTTACGCGAACCAATGGAAAGTGGTGAAGTGGTGATATCGCGTGCGGCAGCCAAAATGACATTCTCCAGCCGGTTTCAATTAATTGCGGCGATGAATCCTAGTCCCTGTGGCGATACAGAACACGCTCGAGCCACCCCCGATCAAATTCAACGATATTTATCACGATTATCCGGCCCATTTTTAGACAGATTCGACTTAACCATTGATGTGCCCAAATTACCCGCAGGCTCATTGACTCAACCCCAAACACATTCTGAAACCAGTGCCAGCATTGCTGCACGAGTAAAGCAAGCCAGACACACACAACTGAGCCGATGTGGGATCCTCAATTGTGAATTAAGCCCCAAATTACTCAATCAACATAGCGGGATTAGTCAGCAAGACTTAGCCTTTTTAGAGCAAAGCGTGGTTAAATTAGGGTTATCAGTACGCAGCTTCCATCGTATTCAGAGGGTTGCCAGAACTATTGCCGATTTGCAGGGGTGTCCAAATACTGAAAGAAGTCATATCGCTCAAGCATTAGGGTACCGAGCAATGGACCGATTATTAGCCAGTTTAAGCAGACAATAGCAAAATAAAATCGCTACTGATTGAGCTAAACCTATACAACGAGTAACATAGGCCTCCATTTGCAGGAGGGATAAATGTCGTTGTTTTCACAATTTAAAGGCTCGTTAGCATTTTTATGCTACCTATTGAATACACTATTTTGGGCTATCCCCATTTTGGTTTTTGGGCTAATAAAGCTTATCCCACTGAAAATAATAGACAAAATATGCAGTTACATTACAGATAACTGCGCCTCAGCTTGGATTTATGGCAACACGCTTACCGAAAAGCTACTTCATCCCGTGACATTTGAAATCACAGGCGACACCGATTTTGATCGTAAACAATGGTATATGGTGATTGCCAATCATCAATCATGGGTAGATATATTGGTATTGCAACGTACATTGAATGGCAAAATTCCCTTTTTGAAGTTTTTCCTAAAACAAGAATTGTTATATGTACCCGTACTAGGGTTAGTTTGGTGGGCGCTTGATTTTCCCTTTATGCGTCGTTTTAGTAATGCCCAGTTAAAAAAGAACCCAAAACTGAAGGGCAAAGATATAGAAATCACCCGTAAAGCATGTGAAAAATTCAAAACAAAGCCAGTAAGTGTGATGAATTTTGTGGAAGGAACCCGCTTTAGTAAAAGTAAACATGACAAGCAAAGCTCGCCTTTTCAACACTTATTAAAACCTAAAGCAGGCGGTATGGCCTTCGCATTATCAGCCATGGGGGAACACATTAATAAACTGGTCAACGTCACTATTTATTACCCTGACAAAGTACCTTCATTTTGGGAATATCTCTGTGGGCAAACTACCCACATTAAAGTAGACATAAAAATCAGTAACATTCCGCAAAGCATGCGCGGTGATTATATTAATGACCGCCAGTTTAAGATTGATTTTCAAGAGCAATTAAATCAATTTTGGTTTAATAAAGATCAACAGTTACAACAATATTATCCCAGTAATACGGCTAAGGAAGACCTCAGCACGATTAGCTGTAAGCCTGAATAAGAGGTATAAGTTTCAATGTTATCGTTTTTACCCGGCCCAATGTTATATTTTATTAGCCTGACATTGCTGATCATCAACACAGCACTTTGGGGCTCATTAATTATTATTGGTGGCATTATTAAGTTATTACTACCCATTAGCACGATTCGCTTAGGACTATCTAAACTAATGAATCGATTTATGTGGTGTTGGGCGGTGTGTAATGGCGGTATTCTTGCGATCATCTCAAATATTGAATGGGATGTGGAAGGGCTAGATAAACTGGATAAAAATGGTTGGTATTTACTGATAAGCAACCATTTAAGTGGTTTTGATATTGCGGCACAAACCTATTTACTGCGTAACCATATTCCAATGTTGAAGTTTTTTCTGAAACAAGAACTCATATATGTGCCAATTATGGGATTGGGCTGTTGGGCTTTGGATATGCCTTTTATGCACCGCACCAGCGCTGCAAAATTGCGTAAAAACCCTAAACTCAAAGGTAAAGATTTAGCCACTACACGTAAAGCTTGTGAGCGTTTCAAACATTTACCGACCTCGATCATTAACTATGTTGAAGGTAGTCGATTTACTCAAGAAAAACATTTGCGCCAACAATCTCCATACAAGCATTTATTGCGCGCAAAAGCTGGTGGCATTGCTTTCACACTGTCAGCAATGGGCGAACAATTTACCAATTTATTAAATATCACTTTGGTTTATCCTGACTCAAAACCCGATGAGGATATTTTATTCGGTGTCATGAATGGCCGAGTGAAAAAAGTCATCATGAAAGTGGACGTTATGCCCGTACCAGAGGTGGATGCCGATGTGTATTTCTCTCAAGCGGAATACCGCGCAGAATTTCAGCGTTGGCTAAACGATTTATGGCTTGAGAAAGACGAACAAATCGAAGCGATTATTCAGCAGTACAACAATAGTCATCGGCAAAATAAGCAATAATAACGTCCGATTATCTATTCATGAGAGTTGACTATGCTGGCGTGGTAGGGGTTGTATCTAAAAATAAAAATCAATGATGCGTGATTAATAATTGAATTCTAACCTTTACAGGGTAGTATTGTTTTTTAGCACTCTTACTATAATGATAAAAATACAATAATAAAAAGGTGTCATTTGATTTCACGCTTATTTACATTTATCTGCACAGGCTTATTCTTTGCAACATTATTGTATGCAATGCCAAGTACTGCTCAATACCAAGGTAAATATGGCAATATTTCTGAGATCAAATTTGAACACTTTAACAGTGAACAAGGCTTAAACCAGAACAGTATCACAAATCTGTTTATGGATAGCGCGGGTATGTTATGGATTGGCACCCAGGATGGCTTGCACAGCTATAACGGTGTCGACTTCCAAATGTACTTAAAACGCTCTGGCGACCCCGAAAGCATTTCAGATAACTTCATCACCGATATTATTCAGTCCCCTGATGGTGCACTTTGGATAGGTACATTAAATAGTGGTTTAAACCGTCTTGATCTTAAAACGGGTAAGTTTTCGCGCTACAGTAACGACCACGGTTTAACCGATAATCAAGTCTCTCATCTTGCCGTGATCGGCGAAACCTTATGGATAGGCACACGTTCAGGTCTGTTCATGATGTCACTTAAAACCTTCAAAATTAATCGTGTCGGTTTAGGTAATAGTCTAGAACCTAAAATTACCAGTTTGGCGAATGTTGATGATAAATTTGTCATTGTCGGTACGGATAAAGTCGGTACATATGCAATTGATACCAACACAATAAATCGCTTAGATATTCCTAGCAATGCACAAGTCAATCGCATACAAGCCAGTTCCATTTTTGCTGTGTGGCTAGCGATTGATGATAAAATTTGGCGTTATAACCTCGATACTCACCAAAAAGAACTGATCTGGCAACGACCGATTACATCAGGCAAACAAAAATTCATTAAAGATTTTGTCGTCGTTAATGCCAATGAAATATGGGCCATTGGCAATAGTTCAGGGCTTATCCAACTTAATTTTGACGGTAAGCAGTGGCACAGTCATTACCATAAAAATAATGCCAACAAGCGCGACAGTTTAACTGAAAATGATCTCCAAACCATGATGCTAGATCCAAACGGCACATTATGGTTAGGAACCAGTTTTTCCGGCATTGATAAAATCAATTTAAGCCATCAATACTTTGCTCATTTGTATGACAGCACAGCCCCGAATGCCCGCATGGCTAATATGATCCGCTCGATATATCGCGACCACAAACAACGCTTATGGATAGGCACAGATGGTGAAGGGGCTAAATATTTAAATGATAAAAATGAATATGTTTACCTCAATAGTAAATTTGCTCAGTTACTACAAGTACCTGAATCAGAGCTCAATATTCATGTAAATGATATTATAGAGGACAAGCAAAAAAATCTTTGGTTTGCGACTACCCAAGGCGTGTTTATTTTAGATCAACAAGATACATTAGCACCCATTAAGCCCCAAAATCCTGCGCTGCATAATGACTTAAATTTCCGCAGTCTTGCCATTGATGATAAAGACAGAGTGTGGTTATCCAGCACCTTAGGTTTGTATTTCATCTCTAATGATAATCATCAAATGTTGCCCTATAATTTTGGGTTTCAAAAAGATTATTCTCCATACAAACATGAAATGCTGACCTTACACTTTAGTGACGGTTATTTATGGATTGGGACTATCGGTGGCTTGGTTCGTCTCAATCCAGAAGAAAAAGACTTAGTGTTTGTCAGCCATGAACCCAATAACCCCTATAGTTTAAGTGATAACCGCGTGAGGGACTTTCTTCGTACCCAGAGTGGTGATTTATGGGTCGCAACACATGGTGGAATTGACAAATTAACCACAGATTACGGTATTTTCAAATTTGAACGTTTAGATGTAAACAACGATTCTGCGATTAATACCGTTTACAGCCTGCTGGAAGACAATGACCAAAATCTGTGGTTAAGTACCAATGTGGGTATCTCCCGCTATAATCCCAAAACGAAGAGCTTCACCTCATTTAACACCAATGAAGGTTTACAAGCGCTTGAGTTTAATGGTGGCGCTCGCTTTAAAGACGCCAATGGTGATATGTGGTTTGGCGGCGTAAATGGCATCAATTACTTTGTTCCAAGTGAGATCCCACAACAAAGACCTTCAATCAAATTAGCGTTAACTCAATATACGATTGGTGACCGCAGTTATCCGGTTTTAGATCTCAGCCACACCCCTAAAATTGAAATGCCCTATGAAAAACAACTGATCAGTTTTGAGGTGGGCGTGCTCAATTTTAGCTATCAAAACCTCAGTAAATACAGTTACTTTTTAAGAGGGTTTGACTCGGTTTGGCATAAACTCCCCACTGGCAGTAAAATCACCTATACCAATTTACCACCCGGTAATTATGAGCTTATCGTTCGTCATTCACTGGGGTTAAACGCCTATGACGAATACACCCTTACGGTTCCCATTGCGGTTATTCCACCATTTTATATGAGCCATTTAGCTTATATGCTTTATGGCATATTAAGCTTTAGTCTGTTGTCATATTTTATGTATGCAAGGCATCAAAAGCTCGAAAAACAAAGAGAATTTGAGCAAAGCATTCGCGCATCGGAAGAGCGCCTAAAACTGGCATTATGGGCTTCTGGTGACGGTATGTGGGACTGGAATATTATCGAGAATAAAGTCTATCGCACAAATATGGTGCCGCAGATGAGTTTTGGCAAGTCAGAAAAACTTCTGATAGATAATATTCATATTGAAGACCGCGATAGAGTCACTAAATTATTACAAGAGCACCTTGACGGACACAGTGAGTTTTTTGAGGCCGAATACCGTGTTGAAATGGATAATGGTAAATCCACCTGGTTGTTAGACCGAGGTCAAGTGGTTGAGCGTGATACTAAAAACAATCCTATACGCATGGCCGGCACCCATAAGGATATTACCAGCCGTAAAGAAACGGAAAATGAATTAAAACTTTCCTCTCAAGTTCTGTTCAGTATGAACGAAGCTGTGGTTGTTGGAGAGTTAGATTACAGTGTTCGCTCTGTTAATCCTGCATTCAGTCGGATCACAGGCTTTAAACCTCGTGACGTTGCAGGTAAGCATTTCTTGTTTTTAACCATGGGCAAGCAGACCCGAGAATTCTACTTAGACATTGAAGCACAATTATTGCGTCATAAGCACTGGTCAGGTGAAACTCAAATTCGAACGCGCGATCGTAAAGGCATTTTAGCCTGGCTTGAAATCAACCAAGTTATCGATAACAAAGGTGAAACCAGCCATTTTGTGGCGGTGTTTACCGATATCACCGCACGTAAAAAAGCCGAAGAAGATTTACGAGTGTTAGCTAATTTTGATCCATTAACAGGCCTACCTAACCGAACGTTGTTTCAAGACCGACTCAATCATGCCATTACCAAGGCGCATCGTGCCCAACACATTGTGGCGTTATTGTTCCTCGACCTTGACCGCTTTAAACACATTAATGACTCTATGGGTCACCATATTGGCGATCTTCTTCTCAAAGCTGTATCGAGCCGCTTACTGAATGCGGTTCGCGAAGGAGATACCGTGGCGAGATTGGGCGGTGATGAGTTCACCCTGATATTAGAAGGGGTTAAAAAATCAGAATCTGCCACTATTATTGCCGATAAAGTGCTACAAGCATTTGAAACGCCTTTCTTATTGGATGATAAAACCCTCACCATCTCACCGTCTATCGGTATCAGTCTTTATCCCAATGATGCTATCGATGCCACCTCATTGATTAAGTATGCGGATACCGCGATGTATCATGCTAAGGCATTGGGACGAAACAATTTCCAGTTTTATACCTCTGAATTAAACCAGTATGCTACCCGCCATGTGTTATTAGAGGCGGGCTTAAAGCAAGCCATTGAGTTAAAAGAGTTATCCTTGGTCTATCAACCCAAGTTTGATGTTAAAACAGAAAAGATTATTGGATTAGAAGCCTTATTACGTTGGCACAGTAAAGAGCTAGGCTTTATTTCACCGGCTGAATTTATCCCGTTAGCGGAAGAAACCGGCATGATCAATGACATTGGTCATTGGGCAATTAACCAGGCTTGCGGGCAACTTGCTATTTGGCATCAGGCAGGGTTTAACCATATTTCTGTGGCTGTAAATCTGTCAGCTAGACAATTAAAAGCCAACATTATTTCCACCATCGAGGTGGCATTAGCGGTGTCAGGCTTACCGGCAAATGCGTTAGAGTTAGAATTAACTGAATCGATGATCATGGGTAATCCAGAGGATTCCGTCGATATTTTAACTCAGCTAAAAGCCATCGGCTTAACAATCTCAATCGATGACTTTGGAACTGGTTATTCAAGCTTAAGTTATCTAAAACGCTTCCCGATTGACACCTTAAAAATTGATCGAGAGTTCGTGCGAGATATCACGGAAGACCCCGATGACGCAGCCATTACCAGCGCCATTATTACCCTCGCCCACAGCTTAGAATTAAATGTGGTTGCAGAAGGTGTGGAAACCAATGAGCAACTACAATTTTTGAAAAATGGTGGCTGCGATCAAGTGCAAGGCTTCTTACTGAGCAAGCCATTAAAGGCCGACGATTGTCTTGCGCGCCTTCGCCAAGAAACCTGAGTCGATTAAGCCTTCAAGATGGTTAACAACAAACGGTAATTGAATTTGTACCAAGTAAAGGATTACCTTAAAAAAGGCCATTAATTATTAAGGCAAATTCAATTGGTTAGCGGGCTAAAGGGCGTGCATTTGGTGATTACTTGGCATAAAAATAGCCTAGGGCATAATTTATCAACACAGATAAACACGCCCTAGGCCTTTTGCATTTTAACACCAAATCAAAACTCATCAATGACATGAAAAGCGCGATACTCATCATAGGCAAACTGATCTGTCATACCGCTGATATAATCAATAATCAGCCGAGTACGATAATAAAATTCACGGCAATCTTCATCGTCAAAATGTGTCGACCATACACCGTCAGTCATTGCCCCTTGATAGGCGGCAATGTGCTTTGAAGAGAGTTTTTTAAATAAACGTTTAGGATAAATCGGAATCGCAATCTGTTTATCCGAGTCAGTTTGCTTACCATACACCAACACATTAAATTGCTTGCGACTCAACGCAAGGATTGGCTTATAGCACTCCAGTAGTCCGCTAATCACCCTGTAACCTTGCAGCTCACGCGCTTCAACTTCTGGATGACAAAATGCTTGCTCTAGCGCAACTCGTTTAAAGGTTTCAACTATCATATGATTAACGCTGTGGTCTTCAATCAACGCATGATTAAAGCTACCATTAAATACAGCCTCAATATTATCCATAAAGCGTTTTTGCGCATGCTGCGGTAAACGGCTATTCACCCCAACCCGTAAAAACACAAAAAACATGCTGTCGCTACCCTTGGCACTGTTAGTGGCTTTATCTAACATTAAACTCATCACGTCCCGTTCGTCATCGGTTAAATGCGTGGTTAATTCGCGAAATTTTGCCACTAAAGCCTGCTTCATCTGCACTACTGTTAGCACGCCTTTTTCGACCGCATCTTCTAAATCTGCAATTCCGTACGAAATATCATCGGCCGCCTCCATAATATAGGAGAATGGAGATCGACAGTGGGGCGCTATCTCAAGCGTTTTTTGTAATTCTGCAATAAACCCACTTTCACTAAGGTAATACCCCACTTTTTTCTTTAAATAACTGTGGGGATCATTATCTGCGTTGTCGGGCTTTGGCTCGGTACCACAGCGGGTATATTTCATGATCCCTGAAGCTTGTGAATAGGTCAGATTAAGCTTGAGTAAGGTATGTATTAATCGAATGCCCTGGGCATTGCCCTCAAAATGAATCAAATCTCGGGCAATATGCTGTGGAAGCGTTTTGCCATGCACTTGGGTGTATAGCGCTTCAATATGGTTTTGCAACCAATCAATCATCGCCGCCTCACCAAAATGCCCAAAAGGTGGATTACCCACATCATGCATTAAACAAGACATTTCAACGATGGTTTCTAACTCACGCGCCAATGTCTTTAAACCAAAGTGCTGTTCTTCGGTATCGAAACGAGAAAGTCCATCACAAATAAGTTGGCTAATGTAGCGGCCAACTTGCTGCACTTCCATAGAATGCGTTAAACGACTGCGCACAGCTGCATTTCGCTCAAGCGGGAACACCTGAGTTTTTTGTTGTAATCGTCTAATGGCTGCAGAATTAATAATACGGCCGCGGTCACTTTCAAATTGTCTCAAAATTGGCCCAGTGGATGGCTTATACTGAAACGGCCTATCGGCTTTAATTTTACGGTTAAAATGCATGTCTACAACCTGACAACCTCGATATTTCATAGCATGAATTTACAGCAGGATTCTTTTATTATCAATGAATTAAATAACTAACATAATGAAATAATCAGCCAATATAGATTAATAATGGTTCATTGATTAAAACAAAAATTGGCATAAATACCTTTGACCCTGTATTCATAGGTTATGATAACCAAGACCGACTGAGGCTAATATTATCGATAAGTAGCCAAATAAAAAGCTGCAGTTCATCTACTTAACCCGTTGCAATGAACCTAGCTAGGTCAATATGAGTAAGAAGATGTTGAACCCCCTTCTTTTGAACATTCCGCCCTTAAATCGCTCGCCACCAAGGCACGGGCAAACCCCAAAAAAATTAGCACCCCCTTGAATAATTTAAACATCACTCACAATCACTGATAATAAAAATCACAAAGACTGAATTGAACAATACAAAGATGTGCCTATCGAGTTGACTCGCACAAGATTTGACCACCAAAGAGCAATCCCCCTAGTGTCGTGCAGGACTTGTGCTAGAATTAGCCTCTACTTAATTTCAACCATTAATACAGGCTAAAGTTATGAATCCAATTATTGCCATCTTAAAAGAACACGATGTCAGCGATGCAAAAATTAACGAGCTATTTCAAGCGTTGACGCAAAATCCATTAATGGCAATGAGTATTGTTGGCCAATTAGGTATCCCTGCTGAAAAGTTACAGCAATTAATGGCGTTAGTGATGCAAAACCCTGCACTGATCAAAGAAGCCGTAGTTGAATTGGGCTTAGATTTTTCTAAAGTGGAAGCTGCCAAAGCGCAATTACAACAATAATATCAGCGCGTAAAAAGAGTAAAGTATTCACATCCTTTACTCTTTTATCATTTTAGCTACCCACTGATTAACTTGTTCATACTCTGTCGAATAAACGGCACTAAATCACTGGCAAGCAAGCCGATTTTTCCTGCTATTTTTACCGCTTCATCAGCAGCTTGACTATGCAGTTGCACTCCTATTAATGCCGCATCTGCCAGCGAATAGCCCTGAGCAAGCAAACTGACAATCACCCCCGTTAATACATCCCCCATACCACCGGATGCCATTCCTGAGTTGCCCGCTAAACAAACATACACTTGCGTTCCATCACACACTAGGGTGCCTGCCCCTTTCAAAATCGTTACACCGCCAAATCGATGCTGTAACTCTCGTACAGCAGCAAAACGGTCACGCTCAATGTAGGCCACAGTGCAACCCAATAACCTCGCGGCCTCACCGGGATGAGGGGTAATTACGCGATTGGCATCATAGTTGGGGGATAATGCCAGTAGATTTAGCCCATCGGCATCAAATACTTTGGGCTTATTGAGCTGGCAAATCAGGTCAAAGATTGATTTTGCTTGGGGGCTAACACCTAAGCCGGGGCCCAATGCAATAGCCGTCGCCCATGTGATACGTGATGCATTATTTTCATTGTCGCGCCAATCATTGCACATAACCTCAGCGCAATGGGATAACAGCGCAGCATAGTTTGCTTGATGAGTTAATACTGCTGTTAAGCCCGCACCGCTGCGAGCACATGCCAATGAACTCAGGATAATGGCGCCCCCCATGCCCATATCACCACCCACTAACAGCGCCTTACCATGGTGACCTTTATTGGCAGTATTTTTACGTGTCATGGCTGCACGGGTTAATAATAACTCGCTAATTGCCAACACTTTTGCATGTTGCAGGCGTTTAAACGCCACCTCAACACCCAAACCATCAAAATGTAATTTTCCAGTGTAATCTCTTGCCCTAGCGGTCACTAACCCTTGTTTAAACCCGATAAAACTTACAGTATGGTCTGCCGCCACACACACGCCCAAAACCGCTCCTGTATCAGCACACAAACCAGAGGGTATATCAACGGCAATCACTTGAGCAGAACTTAAATTAATCAGACCAATTAATGCTGCGGTTGATTCTTTTGGCGCGCCACTAAGACCTGTACCTAGCAGCGCATCAATGATCACATCCACATCTGCTTCAATGGTATCTTGTGCTGTCTGTATGACGCCCCCCGCGGCAACATAGTCAAGGTAAGCTAGGGAGGCATCCCCCACCAGCCTATCCGGTTGATGAGTTGACCACACTGTTAGCTTAATGCCAGCTTTGAGTAATAGCCTTGCTAACACGTAGCCATCACCACCATTATTACCGCCACCACAACAGACTAAAACATGCTGAGGCACTGGATAATATTGCCTAAGAATGCCAAAAACAGCGGTTCCAGCTCGTTGCATCAATTGGTATAGATTTATACCCTCCTGCCTTGCCGCCATTATTTCACCGTCTTTGACCTGTTGCGCGGTATAGAAATCATTGGGTAACATCATATGGCTACAACCATTACTTAAAAGATGAGGTATTATCAGCATATCGCAAAAGTCACTCTAAACCTTAACGACGATCAAATATCCCGCGCTTAAGTAGGCTGAAAATAAAGTGCATCACATGATGCAGACTCGTTTACCTTACCTTTTAAGCATAGCGACGCGCCTTCGCCTTAATGGATCGCTTTGCCCTCATTTACTGGTCTATCCAATGGGGCGCCAGACCATCAAAACTATACAAATCGATCCGTTTTTTGTTAAAGTCTCGCGAAGTTTTGCTTAAGAGATGGTCATTGTGTTTAGAGAACGCTTTAAAGATGTCAATATCAAAGGCGATTTGTTTGGTGGTGTAACCACAGCAATCATTTCCTTACCCTTGGCCCTTGCCTTCGGTGTCGCTTCTGGCGCCGGCGCTGAAGCGGGTTTATGGGGCGCAATTCTTGTGGGATTTTTTGCCTCGCTGTTTGGTGGTTCATCCACGCTAATCTCTGAACCAACAGGCCCAATGACGGTGATCATGACCGCTATTTTAACCACTATGGTGGCAAAATATCCTGAATCTGGTATGGCAATTTCATTCACTGTGGTCATGATGGCGGGCGGATTTCAATTTTTAATCGGCACGTTAAAACTGGGCAAATACGTCACTTTAATGCCCTATAGTGTGATTTCAGGGTTTATGTCAGGCATTGGGGTAATTTTAATTATCTTGCAGTTATCACCTCTGCTAGGGCACGCCGCACCTGCAGGCGGTGTGATCGGAACCTTGTCTTCATTACCAAACACGTTAGCTAACATTCATTTTAGCGAGTTATTGTTAGGGTTACTTACCTTAGCGACCTTATTTTTGTTCCCTAAACACCTGCGCAAATACGTACCAGCCCAGTTAGTCGCGTTAATCGGCGTAACCTTACTTTCTATCCTCATTTTCGATACCGACAGCATTCGTCGCATCGGTGAAATTCCAGCAGGACTGCCCTCCTTAGTTATTCCGCACATTAATGCTGACATTTTCATGACGATGGTGATTGATGCTTTGGTATTAGGCACTTTAGGCTGTATCGATACATTACTGACAGCGGTAATTGGTGACTCACTTACCCGTAAAGAGCATGACTCAGACAAAGAATTACGCGGACAAGGATTAGCCAATATGATTTCAGGCTTATTTGGCGCCCTTCCGGGGGCAGGCGCAACCATGGGCACAGTGACCAACATCCAAGTTGGGGCACGTTCACCTTTATCAGGTATTACTCGCGCAGCGGTATTAGCCTTAGTGGTATTGGTTGCTGGCGGTTTAACTGAACCTATCCCTATGGCGGTGTTAGCTGGGATTGCGGTTTATGTCGGCTTTAATATTTTGGATTGGAGCTTCATTCAGCGCGCCCACAAAGTCAGTGTTCAAGGCATGGCTATTATGTACGGCGTTATGCTGCTCACGGTATTTGTTGACCTTATTGTCGCGGTTGGTCTTGGCGTGTTTATTTCTAATATCTTAATTATCGAACGCCTTAGCCGCGAACAAGCAAGGCAAGTAAAAGCCATCAGCGATGCTGATCAAAACGTGGTGCCACTCACCCAAAGTGAGCGGGGATTATTGGATCAAGCCAATGGCAAAGTGTTGTTTTTTTACTTATCTGGACCAATGATTTTCAGTGTGTCAAAAGCCATTTCAAGACAACATGCCAGCATTGCAGAATATGAAGCGATGATCCTCGATTTAACCGACGTCCCCATGATTGATGTTACGGTAGGGTTAGCACTTGAAAACGCGATAAAAGATGCACAGGATGCAGATTGTGAAGTCTTTTTACTTTGCCCTAACCAACAAACACAGGACCAATTACGTAAGTTTCATGTGATAGACTCCCTGCCCGATGAAAATGCATTCCGTTTCCGCTATGAAGCATTACAGGCAGCATTGAAACACGTACAAGCTAAAGGGTAACTAATCGACAAACATTTACGTTATTGGCTTTTATCTCTTTGTTTTACATCAAATACATGTCGGTTAATGCTGTCAAAGTGTGCGAAATCAACTTACACTGCAAACAGTATAAATAACGTGAGTGATGAAAATGCCCCCAATTCTTTGTCGCAGTGCTTTGCAGGCCATAGCGTTAATTGAAGACAATGAGACCCTATGGACTCATTCTATGGGGGCCACCCCCAAAGTATTACTCGATGCCTTAGCCGAACATGCGCTAACACGACAAAACCTCACGTTATTACAGTTACATACTGAAAATGCCGAATCGCTTAGTCATCCAAGATTAACAGGCCATCTTCGCCATCGATGTTTCTTTGGCGGCGTGCCAACGCGCTCCCTTTTACAGCAAGGTGATGCTGATTATGTGCCGATTTTTTTATCTGAAGTGCCTAAATTATTTCGCTCAGGTGAGCAAGCTATCGATACCGCCATCATTCAGGTTTCGCCACCTGATAAACACGGCATTTGCTCTTTAGGGATCTCAGTGGAGGCAACATTGGCCGCCTGCCAAATGGCAGGAAAAATCATAGCCCACATCAACCCTATGATGCCCCGCACCCATGGTGATGGATTTATCCATTACCATAAATTGGCTGCTGTGTATGAACAAAGTGTCCCGTTACCTCAACACCCACTGGCTGCCAGCGATGCAACTAGCCTAGCTATTGGGCAGCATGTCGCAAAACTGGTACGGGATGGAGACTGCCTGCAAATGGGAATTGGCGCTATTCCCGACGCGGTTTTAGCTTGTTTAACCAAGCACAAAGATCTTGGTGTGCATACGGAGCTATTTTCTGACGGTGTACTCAATCTGGTTGAGTTAGGTGTGATCAATAACAGTCGCAAAAAAGTGTACCCAGGCAAACTTGTCACAGGATTTGCTCTGGGTAGCCAAAGACTTTATGACTTTGTGGATGATAATCCCTCGGTGATATTTATGGATATTGAGCAGGTCAATGACACCTCGATTATCCGTAAAAACCCCAATGTAATGGCTATCAACTCAGCTTTACAGGTGGATATCTCAGGACAAATTTGTGCAGATTCGTTAGGCACACGAATTTACTCTGGTGTGGGAGGGCAAATGGATTTTATTCGTGGCGCCGGGTTATCTGAAGGTGGGCGATCTGTTATTGCTCTGCCAAGCACTGCAGCTAATGGCACAGTGTCGCGCATCGCTACAGTATTATCGCCAGGTGCAGGTGTCGTCACAACACGTGCCCATGTGCACTATATTGCGACAGAGTATGGCGTGGCAAATTTACGCGGAAAATCACTAAGGGAACGAGCTCGTGCCCTGATTGACATTGCCCACCCCAAATTTAGAGAGCAGCTTTGCCGCGAAACATTTGAAATGTGGCAACTGAAGGTTTAACTCAACGGTTTTGTGACTTGATATTGTTAAGTTAACTACCATAAAAACTAAGTGGCAATGCCACTTAGTTCGTGCAAGGTCAGTCATTAATAGACTTTAGAGGATTGGCGCCTTGTAAGGCATTGCCCCTAGATAATCTTTTTTACCGACTTCAACGCCATTGTGACGCAAAATGGCATACGCTGTTGTCACGTGAAAATAAAGGTTTGGTATCGCATGTTCAATGGCAAACTCATAGCCGGTCAGATACTTACCTTCCCAACGAGGCTGTGATACATGCACATTCGCCGCATCAGCAAAATCTGCTTCATTAAAACTTGCCAAATATTCAAGCACCGATGCGATGCGCGCACGCAACTCCTCAAGTGTTGTTTCACTATCATCATGCTTAGGCACGGTATCCATATTACCGGTTAATCTCGCCACACCAATTTTTGCGGTATCACAGGCTATTTGTACCTGACGAATCAGATTAAACTGATCAGGCGCTAGGCGCGCATTCAACAACACCGAAACTTCGACTCTTTTAAGGGCCGCGAAGGCTTCACCTTTATCAAGAATATGATTTAAATTATTCAACATTTTGCTGAATTGTACGACAGTCAGATCGTAAAGCATGACAGAGTCCTCATTGAGCGCTGCAAATCGACAGCGCTTAGATAGTTAGTGATAACCGCTAAGATAGCAAGCCAATTCACACCTCTAAAGCCGATAACCTTTGCGACTTATGCCATTAAGTATAAAAAATGGCTAGGTAAACCAGTCATCCCCATCCCAAAATAAAATCTCAGACAAAGATAAACACGCCCTAGAATAAACCGTTATTGATGAGGATTAGTACTAACCCGCAATAGGCTTTTGCCCTGACGAAATAGCCGCCATACTCTTGATTAACATGTAGATACACGTTGCCAATAAACACACACCTAAATAAACCACCAGTCCGTCATCGGCGGCTGTAAATGATGTCGCCATTAACGGTCCAAGTACTGAACCTACGCTGTAACACAACAACATTAACTCGGTCACTGAAACCATTTTTTCTATCGGCAGGGTATCTGATGCCAAGGTAATCGCGATTGGATACAAGGCAAAACTGCTAGCCCCTAATAACAATAAACTGATTGCCATCATTAACAAACTTGATGATTCGAGAATTCCCATCACCGCAATACAGCCTAATAAGCAAAAAATCGCCATCAATAAACTCTTACTCATGCGGGTCGAAAGTGCACTGGCAATAGGTTGCACTGCCATTCCGCCTAAAATTACACTCGCCATCAATAAGCCGGTTTGCCCCGAAAAAGCCGTTGATTGGGATAAATACAACGGCATTAGCCCGTAAATTGGCCCTAATAACAGCCCTGATACAATACACCCAATAATGGCGGGACGATTAATATGACGGATCTCTTTGCGATTTATCCGCTGCAACTCCTCACTAACAGGCTGACCAGAGCGCAGTATTAATGGTGCAAGAGTGGCTAAAAACAACAATCCTAAAACCAACATGTAGGGCTGAAGACCTTGAGTGCCAAACAATGAAATTGCCAATTGCCCAGCGGCACTGCCGCCATAAAGCGCGGCCATATACAGCCCGAGTCGCTTCACTCGCTTTTTAGGGCAATTAGCCATTAACAACCATGACTCCACCACCACAAATACCCCAGCAATGGCCATACCAGCAACAAACCTTGCAGCTAACCATGTGACGGGATTAGGCATTAACAACATAGCCACTACGGTTATCGCCACCAGACTTAAAAACAAGATAAATGCGCGTCTATGGCCAAAATATTTAATGACTCTTTGAATACATGTTGCACCTAATAACAACCCAAAATAAAACACACTCGCCAGCCAAGGTGTAAGCGACTGGCTAAGACCAAAATAGGATAACGACAATGGAATAAGGCTCATTAAAAAGCCGGATGCGATAGCAAAAAAAGTCAGGCCGATGACAGGAGCTGCTATGCTGTTTTCAACATGTTCATGAATGATTTTGGACAATTTAAGACTACTTTAACGTGAAGATGGAGCAGGTTTAAGACAATGGGTTTATTAAGGGAGGACACACCCTAGATTATCGGCGGCGAATTTAATCCTGAAGGGCAAACAAGTAAAGCAAAATATCACTTACAAAATCACATTAATGACGCTTTAGCACTAATATGTTACCAAGATCAAAATTTGTTACTTATATGGTCTATTAATTGTCATTAAAAGGTAGCAAAAACAGATACAAATAAAAAATTTCTTAGGCTTAATTTAAACATTAACTATCAAATAAATCGTTAAAAACCCAACATTAAGCAATACTAATTAAGCCATTTAATGGTTAACCAACTGAAATACACAATAATAAAAATTTCACGCCATTATCTAATATTTTCAAAAGCGAGTATGAGCAGTTATTTATTACGATTGGGATTACGATTGGGATTTGCAATAAAGCGGTTAATGATCAGCTAAGATTAAGCATCAATGAAATACCAGACATCAGCAGCAGGCATGATGCATCATGGTCTAAATAGCGATGACGCCATAAGGAGTTCATGCCACCCAATAAAATGGTAAAAATCGTTAAATTTCTCTGTTTGACAAAATATACCTACAACACTGTAGACACTTAATCTAGGTGATACTAATTATGTGTATTAACAAAAGGAGCAAACAATGAGCATCAAGCAAATAGATCATCGCCCCGTATTAGTGGTTATCGACCTACAACAAGGTATTGTCGCCTTAAACACCTGTCACCCAATAAGTAATGTTATTGATAATTGTGTTCAATTAATCGCTAAATTTCGCCAGTTATCTCTACCGATTGTGTTTGTAAATGTAGATGGTGTCGCCCCAGGGCGCACTGATACAGTCAAATCCAATGCTGAAAAATCAGCCGATTGGAGTCAATTAATTGATGAACTCCAAGCAGAAGATCACGATATTTATATTACCAAACAAACTTGGGGAGCCTTCTCTAATACGCAACTACAACAAATACTAAGCTCACTGAAAATTACTCAACTCGTCATATGTGGCATAGCTACCAGCATGGGGGTTGAGTCAACGGCTAGACAGGCATTCGAGCTGGGATATAACATCACCTTACCCACCGACGCAATGACAGATGTCAATATCGAGGCTCACAACAACAGTGTAAGTAATCTATTTCCTAAACTTGCTGAAACGGGCTCAACCGCAGCGGTATTAACACTTCTAGACCAATAGTTAACGCTCAGCAAAAACCAACCCTGTTTAACAACCCTCTGATGATTAAGCAGGATATTGAGCCAACAATCATGGCCCGGGAATGCTTTTAGCCAACGTTGAAATAACCCATCATCAGCAATCTAGCGCACCCACAGCATCAGCTCATTGGCATTAATGACGCCATACTGTCTTTTTATTAGATTACCTACAGGATCAAAAAGTAATAACTCGGTTGAATTGGCGCGATATTTAGCAATCAGTTTTTCACCATGAGGATCACCCACTCTAGCAAGCAAAAACACAACATTATCGCCAAGATGAGCACGGGCTTCATTCATCTGTTCGGTTTGACTGTTACTCACGGTCAGATTGGGATCATACACAAACACCACTGTAGGCTTACCCATGCCGATTTCTTCATGGGTAGTTTTAAACCCCTTTGGCATCACCGTCATCAGAATCGCCAATAAAGCCAGTATCGCGGCAATGACACCGAGTACCATTAACGGTTTTTTAGCGGTGTTGTTTGTTTGATGTTCATCCATTATTTGAGCTCTCTGTTACGCTTAAAATTTATCGCCATCAATACAGTGTAATAAACTAACCTGAGGCAAAGATTAAAAGCTTATCAAGCTCCACAAAGGCTCCGCTTTATTAAAACAAATCATCAAACCACTAAACTGACAGACAGACAAGTAAACAGACAACAATTAAATTGCGCGCAATTCGACTTCCATGTTATGACTTTTTATTACTCATAACAAGCCTATGTTGAATAAATTGCTTTCACTAACACAAAACACACCAAAGAAATGCCTTCAAGCTTGCTACTGTGCCTCTGCACAGTTAAAGTTCATGCGTTTATAGCTTTACCATAAGTCGCTTAGGTGATTTCTAGTAAATTTTATTTAAAGGGTCAGTTTTATATGGAAAAAATGTTTGAGAAGTTGATGTATGCATCACGCTGGATCATGGCACCTATTTACTTAGGTTTAAGCTTGGTTTTATTCGCCTTGGGCATAAAGTTCTTCCAAGAAATCTTTCACATCATCCCAATGATCTTCGAGATAAAAGAAGTTGATTTGATCCTTATTACACTTTCATTGATCGATATCACTTTAGTGGGTGGTTTGCTGGTTATGGTGATGTTTTCAGGTTACGAAAACTTCGTCTCACAGCTTGATGTAGGTGAAGACAGTGAAAAACTCGGCTGGCTTGGCAAAATGGATTCTGGCTCACTGAAAAACAAAGTGGCTGCATCTATTGTCGCCATATCGTCTATTCACTTACTTAAAGTGTTCATGAATGCCGAAAATATCGATAACGATAAAATCATGTGGTATCTACTTATTCATATCACCTTTGTGTTATCTGCATTCGCCATGGGCTATTTAGATAAAATTAGCCGTACAAAGTAGCAGTGCTATAAACCTTTAAAAGACTCAAAAAACTAAAAACCCCGATACCATGAAGTATCGGGGCTTTATTCATTTACAACCTTATACGCATAGCATTCAGCATTGTGGTGACATTAAAACGCCGCAACTAAAAATTGAATATGCCTACAAAATAATCTCAGCGAACACAAATCCGATAATCACCGAACTCACAATCGACACCACACCAGGCACCACAAAAGGATGATTAAATACCCACTGGCCAATACGGGTTGATCCTGTGTCATCCATTTCAACAGCCGCCAGCAAGGTGGGGTAAGTGGGCAATACAAATAAGGCACTGACCGCAGCAAAAGATGCAATAGCCGCCTCAGGACTCACCCCAAGCATAAAGGCCGATGGCATTAGCGCTGCAGTGGTTGCGGCTTGTGAATACAATAACATGCTCGCTAAAAACAAAATAATCGCCAGCATCCACGAGTGCTCTTCTAACAAACCACCCGATAACGCTTTAATTTCATCTATATGCCCTGCTACAAAAGTGTCGCCTAGCCAGGCTACGCCCAAGACACAAATACAGGCACTCATCCCCGACTTAAACGTGGCCGCATTAACTACCTCGGCTGAATCGACTTTGCAAAACAAGGTTATCGCCGTCGCTGCGGTTAGCATAAACACCATAATGGCTTCATTGCGTGGCAATGTTGGATTATCAATCAGACCGACAGCATCACTAATCGCGGTTGCATAAAACACCACCGCCACAATCGCCACCAAAAATACCATCACCGAGCGCTTTGCTCCCGCGGGTAACTCAGTGTTAGTGCTATCGCGCTTACTGACTAACCCGTACACTAATCGGTCTTGATAAATAGGGTCATCTTGCAACTCTTTGCCCATAAATTGGGCAACAAACGCACCCATCATACAAGCCAGAAAAGTGGAGGGGATACAAATCATCAATAAACTAATATAGCCCACGCCTTTGCTTTCAAGCATGCCGCTCATTAACACCACGGCAGCTGAAATAGGTGACGCCGTAATCGCAATTTGAGAGGCAACAACCGCAATACTTAATGGGCGTGAGGGACGAATACCCTGCTCTTTGGCTACCTCTGCAATCACAGGTAAGGTAGAAAACGCAGTGTGGCCCGTACCCGCAAATAACGTCATGGTATAAGTAACAATAGGGGCTAAAAAAGTCACCTGTTTAGGGTTTTTACGTAAAACACGCTCTGCGATATTGACCAAAAACTGCAAGCCACCAGCCACCTGCATGGCCGCAATTGCCGCGATAACGGACATGATGATCAGAATCACATCAATAGGAATGGTGCCCGGTTTCATCCCTAAGCCAAGTGTTAACACCAACACACCACAGCCGCCCGCAAAGCCAATTCCAATGCCGCCAATTCGTGCGCCGATAAAAATGGCTGCCAACACCACCACTAACTCAATTGTTACCATACATCCTCCAAGCCTTCATTGCGGCGCACTTTACTGCAAAGCCTGGATAAATAATGGATGATTAAATCAATAAAATATCAATTAACAGTACAAAAAACCGTAATTGTTAACTTGAGCAGGTAACATTGGTCACTGATTTAACATACCTCACATTAGGGGGTGTCTTTATGAAGTAATTCCACCAACCCCACTAATGCGCCAAACAGCACAGCCCCAACAGGCCAAACAATCCAAGTGGTACCCCAAGCCATTGTCCAAAAGCTCCAACCAAGATAGATAGCGGTTAACAAGGGCCAATAAAATTCAGCCAACTTCTCGGCGCGTTTAGCACGCCTACTTGTTTCTGTCTCTTTAACGGCTTCTTTTAAGACATTGCTATAGGCATCATATTTTGCTGACACAGGCAAAATAATGAATAAGCCAACGGCAATCATAAAAAGCAGCACAGCGACCATCAATAAAATAATGTCTTGCTCAAAAGAAAAAATACTCACACACATCAGCGGAAAAAAGCTCACAATAAAACAAAAAATACCCACCGATAAGCGAAGATTATAAGTCGATCTAAAATGTCGACGTTTTTCATGAAACACACTGTGAACACCATAGGCTAATTCAAATGGAGCGTCTTCAATAGCTGATATTTCATCTTGATACTGGTTTGTTTTGATAAAAAAACTGACCCCAATGGCCACAAAAATTAACACACACACAATACCCAGCACCGAAGCAATATCACCCGTCATATTAAATCGATTCGTTTCCGCCATCGCCATAAAGAAAAATAACGGCATCGTAGCGCAAACACAGCAAACCACCCCTTTAGTGACAATAGCGGCCATGGCTATTTTATGCTCAACATACTCATTTGCTTGCTCAAGGCTGATATGATTAATTCCGGGCTCTTTGGCTTCATTAACAGTCGCAAACTCTTCATGATCATCCTTTAATAAGAAGTCGGTAGACACATCAAAAATCTGTGAAAGCATAATGATTTTATTCAAATCAGGAATGCTATTGGCCCCTTCCCATTTAGAAACAGACTGACGAGAAACATTCATTTTCTCCGCTAATTCTTCTTGCGACCAGCCCAGTTTTTTCCTTAATCTAATAATCTTTTCTGCAAGTATCATTAGTGAATCCTTTTAATCAATAATTGAGCAGCAAGCATAAGAAATCAGGCAGTTGCTCACTAGCAAGCCAGCTTGTTAATCTGTCAACCAGCAGTTGCGATAGCGATTATTAAGCCATAATTTGGCTATTTTTTATATCCAACCGCTAAAATTAACACATCAATTTTGCTGATTGAGGGAAAACACCGAAGGAATAAATTTAATCAGTAACCCGATTTGATATGGTTGGAAAACGTCGAGCTTTGCCACAACATATCGTTATAGATAGCTTTATCAATAGATAACTGGTTATTATCAGCATTTAAGAGTGATGATTTTTATCAAGTTATCAATAAATACGGTTGATAAATCATGCTTATCACTCAATCAAAGTAAACCGATAATCTCGAAAAATGGTCGGTACGCAGGTAAATGTAAAAAGGAAATGGAATTCATGGAAAAAGGCACGCTCACCCGCTGGAAAGATGACAAGGGGTTTGGATTTATCAAACCCACAATGAGCAGTGATAAAACGGATGTGTTTATTCATATTTCAGAACTAAAACACATGGCAAGGAAACCTAAAGTCGGTGATGAAATTCTCTTTCTACGTGAACAGCAACCCGACGGCAAAGTGAAAGCCATCAAAGCCAGTATTGAAGGTGTTGCGATTGTTGCAAGTGCCAAACCCACTCGCACTAGTAGCAACCAAGCATATAAGAGCCGCCAGCCTCGTTCATTTCTATCAAAGCTTATCCCACTTGCGCTGGCTGTTACCGCAGTGTTTGGTTATTCAAAGTACCAGCAACTCAATGAGACGCCAGTTCTGACCAATGAAGATATTGAAAACATGCAGTGGCAACCTACAGCAAGCCCAATCAACTCGATAACCACGCCATCATTTCGCTGCGAAGCAGGAAAAACACACTGTAGCCAGATGCGCTCCTGCGAAGAAGCTACCTTTTACATTAGAAATTGCCCAAATACTGAAATGGATGGAGATGGTGATGGTGTGCCCTGTGAAAGACAGTGGTGTGATTGATTGGTATCAGCTCACCATGACATTCACTCACCGACACGCCGTAAACTCATCCATGAGGGCTCGAACATCCCGTCCATGGGATGGACGGTCGTCTCGCTAATTCCCATGGTTCACCTGTTGAGTATCAGTCTAACCCACAGCCTTTTAACACTTTCAGTAAAATACCAAAGTCAGTCAGCACAAAGCCCCTGAACAGCAAGATTATGGCTGTGTTTAAGCGTTTGATTGAGGAAGTATAGAAAGGTTATTTTGACCCAATTTTTCAAAAGAAGTAGCTTAAAGAACTTAACCAGGGTGACAGAATTCAGTTGACAAGGCTACTATTTAACTAAACAAGATCTTTCGTTGCACATGCAACATAAGCATATTGTTTTAAATGAGCTGGCAGTTTTACTGGTGCATTATGCCTCATTAAGCTAATTCCAATCCCCCCTATCATCGATGTACCCTTTAAAGCTAAACCGTATCCATTTCCAACACCTAACTCAGCAAGTATCGCTGAAGTGAAACCTAAAGCACCTTCAACAGCTAAAACATCTAAAGCGCATCGACGTACTGAAGGATATTTGGTTTCATCGATCAATTGATTCAACTCTATAATATCTTTTTCAACCTTCCTCTGCTTTCGTTGGAATGACTCAACGATATTTGACGACGCTATTACACTATCTTTAAGCTCATCCATGCTATCTCTAAACTCAAGAAGCATATCCTGACGTTTAAGCTTAAATTCAAGAATTTCAGGAAGAGGTACTTCTGGGGTAAACACTTTTAAAGTATCGATTAACTTAAAACACAATGCCTCATGTTGAACTTGTTTATCTTCACTTAGTCCTAACATTTTTATACTGGATGCCAGAGTCCATCCAACGTTTTTATCATTCGACAATTCATTAAAAGCTTGATCCTGCAAAGTTCGCCAAAAAGCTGCCCCAGTATTAGTACTTCCACTAAAATTCACTCTTAAGTACTTAGCTATACCTACATTCATCAAATATTCAAAATCATCCCCCATACCAAAATGAAAAATATTACTTTGTGGGCATACTAGATGATCCCAAAAAAGAAGATACTGCCGAAGGCTCTGTGCATCTAATCCACCATTCATCATGAACCCTGAGGAAGTCGCATCAATTTTTTGAGTAATCATTAATCCACGAGTAGTCGTCATCTGTAACCTTACTGAGTAATCATCTTCGAAAATATCTCACTTAACCAATTATTATTCCACAACAACATATAGATTTAAGTTTAACAATCCAAACACCGTTTAAGGCTTCGGCTGCAAGACAATATCTTTAAACAAATGTGCAGAATAACAAAAAGCCCCGATTCCGTAAGGTATCGGGGCTTTCAATTTTTTAGTGTCTAAGCTTTTAGGCTAGAGACCAACAGAGCATTTACGCAGGATAAATGGGCTTAGAGCAAGGCTTTCTGTCGCGACGTGTAGCGTTTTCTACACGAGCTGCAAAGTAACGCAGCGATAACCCATTTAAACCAGTAAATTACATGCCCATGCCGCCCATGCCGCCCATACCACCCATGCCGCCCATATCTGGCGCAGACTCTTGTGGTACTTCACCAATCATCGCTTCGGTGGTGATCATTAGACCTGCAATTGATGCAGCAAACTGTAATGCGCTACGGGTCACTTTAGTTGGGTCTAGGATACCCATTTCTAACATGTCACCGTAGGTGTCATTACCGGCGTTGTAACCGTAGTTACCTGTGCCGTTTTTCACAGTGTTAGCAACAACTGACGCTTCTTGACCTGCGTTAGTGGCGATTTGACGTAATGGCGCTTCCATAGCACGTAATGCGATGACCACACCGTGTTTTTGGTCTTCGTTAAGCACTTCAAGGTCTTTGATTTTGCTTGCTACGCGAACCAGTGCCACACCACCACCAGCAACAACACCTTCTTCAACCGCTGCGCGAGTCGCATGTAATGCATCTTCTACGCGGGCTTTTTTCTCTTTCATTTCAACTTCTGTTGCTGCGCCAACTTTAATTACTGCAACACCGCCAGCTAATTTAGCCATACGCTCTTGTAGTTTTTCTTTGTCGTAGTCTGAAGTTGATTCTTCAATTTGTTGTTTGATTTGGCTAACACGACCAGAGATTTGTGTTTGGTCACCGTTACCATCAATAATGGTAGTGTTATCTTTAGTGATGATAACGCGCTTGGCTGTGCCTAAATCTTCTAGAGTCGCTTTTTCAAGCTCTAGACCGATTTCTTCTGCGATAACAGTACCGCCAGTTAAGATAGCAACGTCTTGTAACATCGCTTTACGACGGTCACCAAAACCTGGTGCTTTAACCGCGGCCACTTTAACGATGCCACGCATGTTGTTAACCACTAACGTTGCTAATGCTTCGCCTTCAACGTCTTCTGCAACGATAAGCAATGGCTTACCTGTTTTTGCTAGACCTTCAAGAATTGGCAGTAATTCACGGATGTTAGAGACTTTTTTGTCAACTAATAAAACGAATGGGCTGTCTAATTCAACGCTGCCAGTTTCTGGCTTGTTGATGAAGTATGGTGATAAGTAACCACGGTCAAACTGCATACCTTCAACAACGTCTAATTCGTTTTCAAGCGCTTGGCCTTCTTCAACGGTGATCACGCCTTCTTTACCGACTTTTTCCATTGCAGTAGCAATGATTTCGCCGATTGACTCATCAGAGTTAGCAGAAATAGTACCCACTTGCGCAATCGCTTTAGTGTCGGCACATTCTTGAGAAAGTAGCTTAAGTTCAGCAACGGCTGCGATAACGGCTTTGTCGATACCGCGCTTAAGATCCATTGGGTTCATGCCCGCTGCAACGGCTTTTAGACCTTCAACAACAATAGATTGCGCTAATACGGTTGCAGTAGTGGTACCGTCACCGGCGGCATCATTGGCTTTAGAAGCAACTTCTTTCACCATTTGTGCGCCCATGTTTTCAAACTTGTCAGTCAGTTCGATTTCTTTAGCAACTGAGACACCATCTTTAGTGATTAACGGTGCGCCAAAGCTTTTGTCTAGTACAACGTTACGGCCTTTAGGGCCTAAAGTAACTTTAACTGCATTGGCTAGAATGTTAACGCCCGCAAGCATTTTTACACGTGCGTCATTACCAAATAATACTTCTTTTGCTGCCATGTCTTGATGTTCCTTTAAATTAATAGTTTAAGTGGACCGTCTAATGATACTGGAGGCTTAGCCTACAACAGCCATCAGGTCAGCTTCTGACAGGATTAATACTTCTTCACCGTCAATTTTCTCTTTTTTAACGCCATAACCTTCGTTGAAGATCACAACATCACCCACTTTTACGTCTAGTGGTTTAACTGTGCCATTTTCTAAAATGCGACCGTTGCCTACTGCAAGAATTTCGCCACGAGTTGATTTTTCAGCTGCACTGCCTGTCAGCACGATGCCACCCGCTGAAGTCGATTCAACTTCTAAACGCTTAACAATAACTCGGTCATGTAATGGACGAATATTCATCTATGAACTCTCCTAATGATTTGATGCCCAAAAATCGAGGCGGTTTTATGGAAAAGGCTTTTACCTTTGATGGAAGTTATATGGGGGTGACACATCACACTTCCAAGGGCAAACCATAAAAAAACTACAGAATTTTTATGTCTATTTTATTAAACCGAGCCAAAGCCTGATAGAATTCGCCTCCTTAATATTGCAAATCGACGCTTCCATGAAAGATAAACACGGGTTGCTTACTGCGCCAATAGGTCGTGTGCTGTTTAACATGACCCTTCCTAACCTGATTGGTATTCTCACCATTCTGGGCGGCAGCTTAGTGGATATCTATTTTATCAGCCAGTTAGGCACTGAAGCCTTAGCTGCGGTGAGCTTTACCTTTCCGATTACCTTAGTGATTACCAGTATTGGTATTGGTATTGGCGCGGGAGTGTCCACTAACTTGGGGCGATTAATCGGCTCAGGGCAGGCACAGCAGGCCAAGCTGTTTTTATTTGACACCTTAGTGCTGACATTTGCCATTATTACCCTACTGTGTGTGTTGGGTGGTGTGTTGATTGAGCCATTATTTAGTCTTTTAGGGGCGAATAAACACAGCCTACCTTACATTCATGACTATATGATGTGGTGGTATTTTGGCGCACCTGCGCTGGTGCTGTTGATGGTAGGTAATCAAGCATTACGGGCCACAGGCGATACCCGCTCTCCGGCGAAAATTATGATGCTTGCCGCGATTGTTAATTTGGTTTTAGACCCATTGCTGATTTTTGGTTTAGGCCCATTTCCACGATTAGAAGTACAAGGCGCAGCCATTGCCACCATGTTATCGTGGATAATCGCCTTAGCATTAGCGGGACGATTGCTAATTTTTAAACGCAAACTGCTGCACAGTGCCAGTTTGGTAAAAGATCGTATGGTGACCCATTGGCGCGCCTTAGCTCACATCGCCAGACCCGCCGCGTTAATGAATGTGATAAACCCAATCGCCAACGGAATTTTAATGGCCATGCTTGCCAGAATTGACCACGCGGGTGTGGCCGCTTTTGGGGCGGGCATGCGGTTAGAGTCGGTGTTGTTATTGGTTGTTATGGCGTTATCTTCGAGCTTAATGCCGTTTATTGCGCAAAATTTAGGTGCGGGTCAACATGTGCGAGCCAAGGATGCATTATTAACATCACTGAAATTTGTGATGGTGTTTCAAACCTTGCTTTATATTCCGATGTACTTTTTTGCCCACCCAATTGCCGAGCAATTTTCCAATGACCCGCTAGTGATTGATTGGCTGACATTTTATATTATTGCCTTACCTGCCGCCTATGGCCCACTCGGCATTGTAATTATTTTTGCCACCAGCTTAAATGCATACCACCGCCCAATGAGTTCATTGGTCATTAATTTATGTCGCTTAATGCTGTTAATGCTTCCCTTGGCGGCATTAGGCTCGTACATTGGTGGGGTAAAAGGCTTGATGCTGGCACTACCCATTACCAATACCATTATGGGCTTAGCTTGCTATATTTTAGCCACTAAGATAACTGAGCCCGTTAAACACAAGCACACGACAGCCGTTATGGTCGAGTAATCATCAGCAACATCACTGAATAGGCATGCTATGGCTATCCAAAACACTCCAAAATCAAATCAGCCACCATCAATCAAACGACCATTAAAAGCGGCATTAATGTCTGCCCTTATTTGCCCCGGCAGTGGCCAAATGTGGTTAGGTAAAAAATGGCAAGGTGTGGGGTTTATGGCGGTGTCTTTTGTGTGTTTGGCGGTAATGATGAACTTTGCCATTGAACGGGCGCAGGTGATTGCCGATAAAATTTTAGCCGGTGAAGTGGCATTAGAATACAGCGCCATTTACGCGCAGATTACTCAGGTGCCTGATGGCGATATGGCACAAATAAGCACTTGGGTAACCTGGCTATTTGTCGCCAATTGGCTAACCAGCATCATTACCGCTTATGTTATGGCAACAAAGACTGCTCCATAAAGGGCAACGGGCGCATCGCCCGCTGCAAAACAACAAAGCCAGCAACTAGCTGGCTTTGTTTGGTTAGCAGGATTTGTTCAGTTATTTGCGCTCATCATTTTGCTGGTTATCGATTTGATGGCTTTCAGGTCGCTTTTGGCTTGGGTCGTCTTTATGTTCAAAATCGCCTTCAAAGGTGTTGCTGTCTTGACCACGAGTCGGGTCAAACGGATTTTGTCCAAATGGCCCCTGATTAAACGGCCCTTGTGGTCCAAACCCTGGCTTAAAACCGCCATTTGCCACTACTCTTAGCTGCATGCGCTTATACATAAAGGCGGCAATGGGTGCACGGGTTAAAGGGGTCAGTAACAATAGCCCTAACGCATCAGTCACAAAACCTGGAATCAATAACAACACACCTGCAGCGGCTAACATCATACCTTCCACAATTTCTTGCCCGGGTGCTTCACCGCGTGCCAGCTTTTGTTGTACCGTCATCAATGTGTGTAATCCCTGGCTTCTTACCAGTGATACCCCAACGATAGCAGTGAAGAAGACCAGTCCGATTGTTGGCCATACGCCCAAGGCATCACCTACTTGAATTAATACCGACAGTTCCAGCGCAGGCACAATAATGAACACTAATAATAAAATCAAAAACATGTAAACCTCGGTTAAGCAGTGACTATCAGCATTAATTAACAAAATAATCGAGTATTGATGAAAACTATATGGGGATTATACGGTCTATTTTCAAGAGACTTCACGGATCTTAAACATAACAGTGAAATCTGCATCTAAAAACCGTAAAGTAGCCCAATAGTGACCATTTTAGCTTAAGCTAACGTTAAGTTTAGAAGATATACAATGACTGCAGACTTTTTACTGATTTTTTCAACCTGTCCTGATAAAAGCACTGCTGACAAAATTGCGCGTGCATTGGTGGATGCCAAATTGGCGGCTTGTGTGCAAATTAGCTCAACTGTTGAGTCAGTTTATTATTGGGATAACCAAGTGTGTCAGTCGCAAGAAGTACAATTGCAAATTAAATGTCTTAGCTTACATTACAGTGCAATTGAACAAATGGTGATCCAATTACATCCCTATGAAGTACCAGAGTTAATCGCAACACCTATTATTAATGGGCTTGCGCCTTATTTAACATGGATAAAAGAAACCACTACATTATGAAAAAAATATTCGCCTTTGTTTTAACATCTTTACTGCTAGTATCCGCTATTGCTATTGCTCCTATGGCGCAAAGTGAAGGGGTATTTAGCAAAAGTAAATTTAACTTTTTAAGCAGTGAACCTGAACTTTTACCTGTAAATGAGGCTTTCTCATTCGATTTTAAACAGCAAGGCAATCAATTAAAAATCAGCTGGGTGATTGCCGACGGTTACTACATGTACCGTGACAAATTGACCTTTGCCGCTGACGGCGCGGTGATTGGTGATATCAATCTGCCCCGAGGAAAATCCCATACCGATGAATATTTTGGTGAGCAGGAAGTCTTTTACTCATTTGTAGAGATCCCAGTTGGTATTAAAGAAGCCAGCAACGAAGCGACCTTTAAAGTGACCTTTATGGGCTGTGCTGAAGGCACACTGTGTTATCCGCCTACCACTCGCGATGTCATTTTATCGCAAGTCGCCGCCAATGATGGCAAAGTAGCCCAGGCTAAAAAAGTTATCGGCGCACCACAAGCAACCGATTCTGACGATACCGCCCCCTCAACAGCACCCATCACCCAACAAGATACCTTAAGCCAAATGCTGCAAAACGACAGTCTATTATGGACTTTAGTTATCTTTTTTGGCTTAGGTATTGGTTTGGCATTAACCCCTTGCGTGTTCCCTATGTATCCCATTTTATCCGGGATCATTGTCGGCCAAGGGCAAAAACTATCAACGGCAAAAGCTTTCACGCTATCGATGGCTTATGTGCAAGGTATGGCCATTACCTACTCGTTACTTGGCCTTGTGGTTGCCAGTGCGGGCATGAAATTTCAAGCGGCGTTACAACACCCAGCAATTTTAATCTTCCTCGCGGTGATGTTTGTACTATTAAGCTTGTCGATGTTTGGCATGTACGATTTAAAACTGCCCTCAAAGTGGCAAGAAAAAATGAACTCGCTATCGAACAACCAAAAAGGCGGCAATTTAATTGGTGTGTTTTTAATGGGGGTGATTTCGGGATTAGTGGCGTCACCGTGCACAACTGCGCCACTTTCAGGTGCACTTATTTATGTGGCGCAAAGTGGCGACCTGTTACAAGGCTTCTTAGCGCTGTACGTATTAAGTATGGGTATGGGCGTGCCGCTATTAGTATTAGGGACCTCTGGCGGTAAAATTCTGCCTCGTGCGGGTGCGTGGATGGATATTATTAAAACCATCTTCGGCTTCTTGTTAATCTCTGTTTCTATCATGATGATTGGCCGTATTTGGGTAGGGTTAGTGTCTGATGTGCTTTGGGCAATTTGGGGCGTGAGCTTGGTGGGTTACTTAATGCACCAAAATAAACTTACCCAATTCAACTGGAAACAAACAGTGCGCAGTGTCTTGTTGTTACTGGCCTTACTGGCTAGTTTCTCTTACGGTTTTCAAGCAGTCATGAGCCACTTTGGCTTCCAAACCCCGGGAATAAGCCAATCGGCCAGCAATGGCACAGCCAAAGCTGAAGCCCATCACTTTATCAAGATTAAATCATTAGCAGATTTAGAGACTGAACTTGATAAAGCCAGCATCAGTGGCAAAACTGTCATGTTAGATCTGTACGCTGACTGGTGTGTCGCCTGTAAAGAGTTTGAGGCGATTACCTTTGCCGATAGCGCGGTACTTGAACGCATGAATCAAATGGTAATACTGCAAGCTGATGTCACCAAAAGTGATGCGATTGATATCGAGTTACTTGAGCATTACGGGGTATTAGGCTTACCGACATTATTAATGTTCGATAAAAATGGCGCTATACGTGATGATTTGCGTGTAACAGGCTTTATGGGACCTAAAGACTTCGCAGAACACTTAGACTTACTCTTAAAATAGTCATTTAGCGAATACTTTACTCAATGAAAACAAGCGGCTTTTTCTACAAAGTCGCTTGTTTTGTATTTTAAGGCATCTATTTTAATCCAAGTCGTTATTTTATATTGAGATGAAAAATCCCCCTTCGGCGATTTTTCTTATACAATGTTAGCTATCTTTCATTTATCGCTAAATATGGAGTGCTATGGAACCGGCAATCTTAATTATCACCTTACTTTGCGGCCTACTTGTGAGTAAAGTCGGTTTACCGCCACTTATTGGCTACTTAGGCGCAGGATTCGTTTTATTCACATTTGGCATTGAAGACTCAAGTTTACCTTTATTAAAGCAACTTGCTGATTTAGGTGTCACTCTTTTACTGTTTTCAATTGGATTAAAACTGGATTTAAAAAGTTTATTCAAAGCCGAGGTATTGGCCACATCAAGCATTCACTTAGTCGGTTCTATCCTATTTTTTATCCCCGTTTTAAAGCTATTGGGCATGGCGGGACTAGAGCAACTGGAAGGTTATAGCCTAAATCAGTTATTGCTGATTTCTTTTGCGCTGAGTTTTTCCAGTACCGTATTCGCAGTAAAAGTGATTGAAGATAATGGTGACATGAAGTCGCTATATGGCCGCGTGGCTATTGGTATCTTAATTATGCAAGATATCTTTGCCGTGGTGTTTTTAACTATATCTAAAGGTGATATCCCATCCATTTGGGCGCTGGGATTATTATTACTGCCATTTACTCGCCCCCTTATTTACAAGGTATTCGACCGCGTTGGTCACAGTGAAATGCTAGTGTTGTTTGGCCTAGTGATGGCATTAGTGGTTGGCGCTTGGTTATTTGAGGCGGTAGGCTTAAAGCCAGATTTAGGGGCATTGATTATTGGTATTTTACTTGCCGGACACGCAAAATCGTCTGAGTTAGCAAAGTCGATGTATTACTTTAAAGAACTCTTCCTTGTCGCCTTCTTCCTCACTATTGGTCTCAATGGTTTACCGACTTGGTCAGACATAGGTTTAGCGGGCATTTTAGTCTTGTTAGTGCCGGTAAAAATTGTCATGTTTATCTACTTGCTAACACGCTTTAAGTTACGTTCACGTACCTCACTGCTAGCCTCGTTCAACTTAGGTAACTACAGTGAGTTTGGTTTGATTGTTGCGGCCGTTGCTGCACATAAAGGTTGGTTACCCGCATCATGGTTAATTATTATTGCGGTCGCATTAAGTATTAGCTTTTTGTTTGCAGCGCCACTTAACACCAGCGTGAATAAGATTTATCAACGCTTTCAACGCCATTTAGTCAAAATGGAAAAACACCCACTGCACCCTGAAGATCGTCAAATTAAAATAGGTAATCCTCGCTTTTTGATCTTCGGTATGGGGCGTATTGGTAGTGGTGCATATGACGAACTTCGTTTGCGTTTTGATGGCGAGATTTTAGGGATTGAACATAAACAAGAGTTAGTCGATTTTCATCGCGCCCAAGGCCGTAATGTGGTGCAAGGCGATGCGGGCGACACTGACTTTTGGGAAAAACTAGAACGTGCGCCCAATCTGGAGCTAGTCCTACTGGCGATTCCACATCATGTGGGTAACTTATTTGCCGTAGAGCAACTTAAGAAGCTGAACTACGAAGGTAAAATCAGTGCCATAGTGCAATACTCTGAAGATGCCGATGCATTAAAGGCCGCTGGGGTTGATACCGCTTACAACCTATACGAAGCGGCGGGTGCGGGTTTTGTTGACCATGTTATTTATGAACTGTTAGATGAAAACCAAGAGCAAGTTAATCGTGCCGATAAAGTGGCTAGCGAGACTAAAGCAGCCAGTGCCTCTGCATCGACATCATAGGTTTAATCTCAACATCACACCGAATAGCACTAAGTGATTGTTAATTAAAAACGCCTCGAAAAATATCGAGGCGTTTTTGTTTCTGTCAGCGTATTTTCAATTTGCCGTTAGTTAAAAAAATCTCAGTTACAGTTGCCACTGAGTCGTGATATAAATCAAAGTAATCACCTGAACACTTTCTGTTGGAAATTTTCGAAGTATGTCTAACCCAGCGCAACGGGCAACCAAATTATTCGTGCAAACTTTTGGCACAAAAGCGGATGATTTATACCAGGCTCCAGGCCGAGTCAATATTATTGGCGAACATACCGATTACAATGAAGGATTGGTCCTGCCTGCCGCCATTAATTTTCATACTGTGATTGCGGTTAAACACCGTGAGGACAATTTATTTCGTGCGGTAACAGATGCCTTTCCGGGGCAAATTAAACAATGGAAATTCGGCGAAGAAGGCTCAGTTTCTTCTAATGATGATTGGGCAAACTATTTAAAAGGCGTCACCGCGGCAATGCATTTGTCGGGGCTGCAAGCCAAAGGGCTCGATTTGGCGATTGTGGGTAACGTGCCATTGGGTGCAGGGTTATCTTCATCTGCCGCGTTAGAAATCGCTTTTGGCACTGCTATTAGCTATGCCAGCCAATTACATTTATCCCCTTCGGCCATTGCATTATTGGCCCAACGTGGCGAAAGCCAATATATGTGTCTTGATTGCGGCATTATGGATCAAATGATCAGCGCGTTAGCCGAAGAAGACCATGCACTATTAATTGATTGCTTAGAATTAGAAAGCGAAGCGATTTTGATCCCTGAAGATCTCAGCATGGTTGTGATTGACCCTAACATCAACCGTAAAGCCTTTATGATGCAATTTGAAGAGCGTAAAAAAGAATGTGCGCTTATTACTCAGTTGCTTGGGTTAGATTCGTTACGGGATTTATCATTAAGCTATTTAGAACAACAAAGAGACACCTTATCGGCAGAACAATTTAGACGTGCTCGGCATGTGATCACCGAAAACACCCGCACAAGCAATGCAGCCAGAGCGCTGCAGCAAAATAATATCGCCCGTTTTAGCCAGTTGATGACCCAATCACATCTGTCGTTACGTGATGATTTTGAAGTCATTGCCCCTGAAGTCGATATCCTAGTATCAATGATTGCTCAGCATATTGGCGAACGTGGCGGTGTACGCATGAGTGATGGCTGTGTTCTTGCGCTGATTGAGCATGAACTTACCGATGATGTGATTAATTTAGTTGAACAAGAATATACCCATAAAACGGGGTTAGAACCTCGTATATTATTGTGCTCAGCCAGTGCTGGCGCGGGCAGAATAAGTAAATAAAAACACAATAACATAGGTAATCCCGAACCTTAACAATACAACCAGAGAGGCCTCAATGGTACGTTTTAGTGTGCTTGAATCTTGGCAAGATCCCCGTGGTGAAGTAGTCGAACGCATACGTTTAGATAACGGCACTATCGCCATGGAAGTGTTAAGTTTAGGTGGCATCATACGGTCGTTGTGGGTGCCAACCAAGCATGGCGAACGTCAGAATGTGGTTTTAGGTTGTGACAATATCGCCGACTATTTAGCGCAGTCAGCTCACCTAGGCGCTATCGCGGGTCGTTATGCCAATCGTATCGCAAACGGTAAACTGTCTTACGATGGTGTGGATTACCAATTGAGTATTAACCAAGCCACCAATTGCTTACACGGCGGCAAAGAAGGTTTTAATCGCAAACACTGGCAATTAGGCACCACCAGCGATGGTGTGCGCTTAACGCTGCAAAGCCCTGATGGCGATATGGGATTTCCAGGCAATTGTAAAGTGCAGCTAGATTATCGTTTAGTGGGTAATAACCTGTATGTTGAAATACTCGCTACAACTGACAAAGCCTGCCCTGTCAGCTTAACTCAACACAGTTACTTCAATTTAGATGGCGGAGTGAGCAATACTACGCACCAAGTTCAAGTAGATGCAAAACATTATCTCACCATGAATGATGTCGGTGTCCCCACCGCGATGGTTGCCACCGCGGGCACTGATTTAGATTTAGCTGCTACTACGCCTATGGCTGTGCAAACACAGCGACCTGAGTTAGCCGCAACCCATGGGTTTGATCATTGTTTTGTCATGGATAACAAAGACGGTGATTTACAACGTTTTGGCGCGATTTCAAGCACTCAAAATGGCGTGAAGATGACGGTTTATACTAACCAACCTGGGGTGCAGTTATACGGTGCTAACTTTTTAGAAGGCGTAGTGGGTAAAAAACAGCAAGTGTTCGCAAACCACCAAGCTGTGTGTATCGAGCCTCAAATGCTGCCTGACTCACCTAACCAGCCTGACTTACCGGGTAATGCTTGGTTAACCCCCAATGCCATTTACCACCATATTTCACGCTATGAGTTTTCAATAGAATAAACAGTTAGCAATCAATCAAATTAAACAGGGGTAAGCATTCACTTACCCCTGTTTCATTTACATCACTTTTACTCTTAGTCGCAGAGACCAGCTAATGCTACGGTTAATTACCGGCTATTTTCATTTCACTGAGTAAAATGCCACCGGTCCGAATCGATGAGCGTAAATCACGATCTTTACCCACACCTTGAATGCCCATAAACATGTCTTTTAAGTTACCCGCGATAGTGATCTCTTCTACCGGATATAACACCTGACCATTTTCAACATAGAAACCTGCTGCCCCCCGAGAGTAATCTCCTGTCACCCCGTTTACCCCTTGGCCCATCACTTCGGTCACAATCAAGCCGGTTCCCATTGCTTTAATCAATTCATCAAAGGTTTGGTTACTGTGACTTAGCGTCCAGTTATAAATGCCGCCTGCATGGCCCGTATTGGTTAACCCTAATTTACGCGCCGAGTAGCTGGTAAGTAAGTAAGTGGCTAATGCACCATTATCAATGATTTTACGGCTTTGGGTTGCTACGCCTTCACTGTCGTAATTGGCTGAGGCTAAAGCGCCTAAAAGATGAGGTTGCTCTTCAATACTGAACCAATCAGGAAAAATCTGCGTGTTAATCGAATCCAATAAAAAACTCGATTTACGGTACAAACTACTGCCGCTAATGGCGCCAATTAAGTGACCCATTAAGCCTGTGGCGATTTCAGGGGCAAATAATACTGGCATTTTTGCCGTAGCAATTTTACGCGCATCTAAGCGGCTTAAGGTTTTATGGGCTGCTTGTTTGCCTACCGCTTCAGGGCTTAATAAGTCTTGGAATTTACGGGCAACGGTATAATCATAATCACGCTGCATATTACCATCAGACTCTTCACCTATCGCCACACAACTTAAGCTGTAGCGTGAGCTGCAATAACCATTTAAAAAACCATGACTATTACCGTAAACTTTCGCGCTGGTGTGCGCATTCGCTGTTGCACCATCAGAGCTTTTAATACGGCTATCACTTTGCAAACAAGCATCTTCCGAACGAATCGCAATTTCAGCTAATTCTTCGGCGGTTAATATTTGCGGGTGATACAAGTCTAAATCACGAATATCTTTTGCCATCAATGCTTTATCGGCAAGTCCGCTGAATGGGTCTTCAGAGGTATATTTGGCAATATCATCAGCGGCTTTCACAGCTTGTCGAATGGCTTCAGGGCTTAAATCTGATGTCGATGAATTGCCTTTACGACCATCACGGTACACCGTAATACCCAGTGCACCATCTTTATTAAACTCCACCGTTTCCACTTCTTTATTTCGGGTAGAAACCGAAAGTCCCTGCTGCTTACTGATTGCTACTTCGGCGGCGCTAGAACCTAGCTGTTTTGCATATTCAAGTGCAACGCTGACCGCGTGTTTTAATGCCGGTAATTCACTGTCGATAGTGGCTGAAGGTGCTTGATGAGAAGTCACAAATAATCTCTTAAATGGCCTAAATTAGCATTAGCATAGCAAATTCATTTCCCGATTGATAACAACACGTTTTCAATGTCTTTTTTACCAGATACATCCGCAAAATAAATGCTATCATTAGCAGATATTTATTTGAGGTTTAACATTATGAAAATTGTTGGTGATTCTGAGCACTTTCAGCAACCCTATGACAACGATGACGAATACGTCAGCCGTACTGGATTTAAAAAAGAAAGCGAAGAAGCGCAGGCTTTAGGTATGCGTTTAGTGGCGTTAAGTAAAAGCCAACTCGACAAAATGGAACTTGATGAGTTTTTGTACGACGCCGTTTTAAAAAGCAAATTGATTAAGCAAAAAACGGAAGCGTATCGCCGTCATTTGCAGTATATCGGTAAATTAATGCGTGGTTTTGATCATGCACCGATTGAAGCTGCACTTGATAAGGTTCTGAATAAAAACAACAATGAAGCGGCTCAACTGCAAAAATTTGAAAAAATGCGGGATCGCTTATTAGCGAATGGCGACACTGAGATCCAATCGTTGCTGGATGAAAATCCACAGCTTGATCGTCAAAAGCTACGCCAATTAATTCGTCAAGCAAACAAAGAACTGACTAAAGGCCCTGAGTCAAAATCAGCCAAAGAGTTGTTTAAATATTTACGCAGCGAGATCACTGGGTAAAACACAGGCTGAAAACGTAAGCAGACAATAAGCCTTACGATTTACATTACAATAAAAACTAGGATGTTACCCATGCAAATAATGACATTGAATCGTAGTATTTCATTAGTGTTTGCTTCAGCTTTACTACTCAGTGGTTGCAATGGCGCCGCTGATGGAACTGAACCAGAAACACCCGATGCTAATTACACTATCAGCTTAAGCTTTCAAGCCATAGTAGACGGACAATGTACTCAGGCCACTAGCCAACAATCCTTTTATTTAAATGAACAGTTTTGTGCAGTGGCCACATTAAAAAATGGTAACACCTTAGTGACAGGGCAAGTGGTGGACTTTGTATTGCCCTTTGGCGATGCAGCTCCCGCCTCAAAATTAACCGACAGCAACGGTCTAGCCACTGCTGTTATTAGCTCATCCGTTGCCAATGCGGGAGAGTTAACCGTTCAATATAATCCGGTCAATAGCGACCCCGTCAGTGCCAGTCGTAACTTCGAGTTTCTGGCACTTGATCCTGCTACCCCAATCGAGTCCGCAACCATTACCGCTAGCATTCATAATGCAACCGGAACGGTAACCCGATTTAAAGTCGATGAAGCAGTACAACTTCAAGCCACCTTATTAGATAGTAGCAATCAAGGTATTGCCAACCAATTAGTGAGCTTTTCTGCGGGTAGCGCCAGTTTGTCTCCCGCAACGGCATTAACCAACAGTGATGGCAAAGCCATTGTTGCCTATACTCCGACCGTAACCGAATTAGGTGCCAGCACCTTAGTAGTGAGTACAAATTATCAAGGTAAAGAAGTCACTCAATCTAGCTTTTACGAAGTCTTATCAGCCGACGACATCGCCCCTGTTGGTTTGTTTAAAATGGGACGTTGGGTGTCTGAAACAGAATTTTATGAAAACGAGCTAGCCACCACCTTACCTCTGGATAATGGTGACTACAAACTCAGTGCTGGCGGTACATTTGGCGTAACAGCTACCATAGTAACCGATAATAATGACGGCACTTATACCCGCTTACAAACACCAACCAGCGTGACTTTTAGTTCAGATTGCTCCGCCAACAACAAAGCCAGTTTAGACTCGCCAGTCACGACATTGTCTGGCACAGCAGGTGCGACATTCTCAGATACCAGTTGCAGCGGTAACAGTGAACGTAGCGATCAAATTATTGCAACCGCAACGGTGGGTACCACAGCATTAACGGCTAATTTAGCCTTCACCTTAAGCCGTCAAACCTTGGCAAGTTTAAGCTTTATCTCAGCCGAGCCGAATCAAATTCGCATTAAAGGCGCTGGCGGAACCGGCTCAAGTGAGTCCTCACTAGTGACTTTTAGGGTAACCAGTGCCAACGGTCAACCTACTGCACAGCAAACCGTTAACTTCACGCTGGACACGGTTATTGGAGGCTTAGCATTTGCCAACGGTAAACCAACAGATAGCAGCATCACCAATGCACAAGGGTTAGTCAGTGTGCGAGTGTTATCAGGTACGGTACCAACACCAGTAAGGGTGGTAGCAACAGCTACGGACAAAGATACCACGGATGTGATTACCAGCCAGTCGGAGCAATTGACCGTCAATACCGGATTGCCGCAACAATTAGGTTTTAGTATTTCACCTTCAACCTTCAATCCTGAAGCAGGAAATAAAAATGGCGAAACGGTCACGATTTCCATTTATGCTTCAGACAGTTTTGGTAATCCTGCACCGGATGACACTGTGGTTAACTTCACCGCTGAAGGCGGCCAAATACAACCTTCATGTACAACATTAAACGGCACCTGTAATGTCACCTGGACATCTGCTAATCCACGAGTATCAGACCACCGAGTAACCATTTTAGCTTACGCCCTAGGCCATGAAACCTTCTTTGATACCGATGGCGATAACATGTTTGGTGATGCCGACGGTAACGCTATCGCCTTAGGCTGTTTAGGCGCCAACAATACTCCTATTGCCTGTAGTGGCAACGGCATGGATATCGATACCTACCATCCTAATGGGTTTATCGATTTAGGCGATGCTTATAGAGATGATGATGAAACAGGCATTTATAGCACTGGAGAAAAGTTTTTTAGTGCCACGGCTGCTAATAGCTACGGTGGCCCCGACGCTAAATTTAATGGCCCACAATGTTCACGCAGCGACGGCAGCTGCGGTACGGGTCAAGCTAACAAAACCTATATTCGAAAAGCGTTTGTCCTCACTATGTCAGGCTCAACCGCGGTTATGCGGTTTAACCAGGACGGTACTGATTTAGTCACTGATTTTAGTAATGTCACCCCCATTGCTACCAATGATCGTTCAACGTTTGTTGTGCGCTTAACCGATGGCGCAAACCAAATATTACCCGCCAATAGTACTGTAACGGTAACTGCGACCGAGGGCAGTTTGTTATTTAATACTTACACGGTTCCGAATCGCACCCAGTCTGGCGGTACAAGCACGTCATTCACCTTAGAAAACACCGGCACTGCGGGTATAAGTACCGTAACAGTAACCGTCACTACACCAAGCGGCGTAAAAACTGAGACCCGCTTTAATGTGACACTGCTATAGATTAGCCCGATATAATGAAACGTTTATAAGGCAACTGAGACTTTAAAGCCCACTTTTGTGGGCTTTTTCTTGGCGGTGGTTTGATGCATGTAAATACATATGACTACCTATGCAGACGCAGGGCAAACCATTGCTGTCGACAAAACCTGAGTGCTCAATTGGCTATGCCCAACGACAAACAAACGTCAAATAATGGTCTTGGCAAAGTGTGTTGTTAATGCCAATTATTCGGTGAGATGGCGATTGGCTAATGATTGCTGTTGACGGTATTTAATCCCTACTAAAGCCAAGCCGCTAAACACCACAAACAAAGCCCAAAGCTGGAGCCATTGCGGCAAAACAGCCAACCAACCACTCCCCATTTGATTTAGATTTAACATGCCACTAATCGCCGGCACAGCTGGAATAATTTGTGACAACAGCACTAATGGCTCAGGAATTAATGCCAACGGCCATACAAACCCTGCCACAAACAATATTGGCATAGAAATCAATAAAAAGAACTGCGTGGGCAAGTCTCGACGCACAAACAGACTGCTGATGGCCGTGCCTAATGCGGCGGTGGCGAGAATAAACGGCAGCATAAATAAACTGACTTCAGAGATTGTCGCTAACACACTCACATCATAAAAATAATAACAATAACCTAGATAGAATGTCGCTAAAACCGCATAAATACTGCTAAAGGTCAGCACTCGTGCTGACACAAGTAAAAGCGGTGACACCGACTGCCAATAACCTGATTTTCGCCACTGACTGGCACCCAATATACAAATGCCTATCAGCATAGTTTGATGTAATATCAATAGGAATAACCCTGGTACCACATATGGCGTGTAACCTAAGCTGGGATTAAATGCAGGTACTGAGTTGATGGTGATTGAATCTAAAGACTTTTCAACTTGTGCAGCCGTTTGACCGCGCGCTAACAGCCCCACCATTTGAATTTGCTTACTGGCGTCCATACCCGCGCTAACTAAACCTTCAACGACAGCAGAATAAATTAAAAAATAACTGGCATCACCACCGTAACTTAATGTAGCTCCTTTACCTAATAACAAGTTACGTCGAAACCCTTCAGGAATAACCAGTAAACCGTGTGCTTCACCTGAGGTGATCCATAGCTGCGCTTCATCTACACTGGGCAGTACCGCCTGCACCCTGATTTTCGCACTGGCATCAGCATGGCGGATCACCCGCCGACTTAATGATGAATGGTCATGATCAACAACCACTATGTTCTGTTCGGTCGGCACCTGATGTAGGTATGGCAGTGGATATAACACTGAATAAAATAATACCGCACCAAAAATCGTCAGTACCAAGTCTTTATCAGAAAGTATCGATTTTAAATCACGCCACATTAGTTGCCATAACGTCATCATTGCCCTCCCTCAGGTTCAATGGAAGAACGCTCAACAGCAAAACGGCTGAATATAAAAATAAGTGGGATCAGTGGTAGAAAAATCCAATACGATCCTAGCTGAGTCAACAGTTGTGGTAAGGCTTCGCCATAACTGACAATACCCACATGGGAGTCGATGTAATGACTCGATGGCATAATTAAGCGCCACCACTGGGCTAATAATGGCATATCATTGACTGGAAAGGTGATCCCCATAAAGGCAAATGCGGGGGCGAACAAGGCCGTACAAATACTAATACAACTGGCTTTTTCTCTTATTATCAAAAAAATAAAACAGGCAATGACCCACAGTATTATCAACATCGCTAACTGAGCAATCAGCAATAAGCCCATCGAGCCTGCTATTGGTAAAGCTAAATAAAGGTATAACCACACCAAAATAAAGCTGCCATGCACTAACATTATTGGGGTGAGTACGAGTACTTTTGCTATTACGGATTGCCAAAAATCAGCGGCTAACTTGGGCTTACCCTCAGCGGGCTTTAACTCGGCATTCAGTGAGTTCATAAACACAAATACCGAGAGTATTTGCCATAAGGCTATCAATACTGGTGGGACTAAAAATCCTACGTAGTTGTTGTTGCGATTAAACAGCGCAGTGGTTTGACTGGTGACTGGGGATAAACTGGCAGCAAGACTTTCGCTATGGGTGCCGCTAAGCAAGAGTTTTTTGGCACCGAGTGTGACTAAACCATTGCCTAAACTCAGCTGAATTTGACTAGATAACAGCTTGCCCACTAATAAAAACTGACTGTTATAACGGATATCTATCAAAGGTTTATTGGCGGTAATTAAGTCTTTATTCATGCCAACAGGAAACACCACTAAGGCGTACACCTTTGCCTGACGCATATCGGCTTCAGCTGTGGCCAAATTGGCGTAAGATTGCGGCGAAATCACCGAGTTTGCTTGTAAGTTTCGCGTCAACATACGCGACACCTGGCTGTTGTCCTGATCGACCACGGCAACTGGAAGTTGTCTTGGTAAACCTGCACTGAACAACCACCACAAACACAGCATGCTTATTAAAGGAATATAGCTCACCATAGCAAGTTGCCATGGTGAACGCCAAAGTTGAGTTAGCTCAGAGAGACAGCGCTGTTTGACAGTCATCGTTGCACTTATGCTGCATCTGGAAGATACAATACCGACATACCAACACGTAAATCGGCAATGGGTTGATTAGGATGCAATAACACCTCAAAGGTGCGCATATCAAAATCATGACCACTTTCGGTTGAGCGCCAAGTGGCAAAGTTTCCCATCACACTAACGTGCTCCACGGTAAACTCTGCGGTTTGATCTAATGCAGGTAAGCGTAACGTTACCACAGTACCTTGTTTAAACTGCGCTAATTGATCTTCACGCACTTGCATCACCGCCCAAGCATCTGACATATCAATCAGGCTAACCACAGGAAAACCACTGGGCGCCAGTTCACCTGCTTGCAATAGCACTTCACTGACTTCCGCATTTTTAGGTGAGCGCATTTGGCTATCGGCTAAAATCGCACTGACCTCTTTTACAGCACCTTCTGCCATTCTGGCATTGCCTTCGGCTGCTGCTTTGGTTTCAACTCGGGCGCCTTCTTGTGCCATTTGGTACATAGCAAAAGCAGCTTGATCAGTATATTTTGCCGCTTGCCATTGGGTGTAAACCTCATCACGCTTTTGGCGCGGCACCACACCTTCATTAAACAAATTTTCAATACGTTGATAGGTTTTTTGCATTAAATCGGTAGCGGCTTTCGCTTTTAACCATTGTTCTTTCGAGGCGGTGATTTGCTGTTGTCTGGCGCCATTATCAGCTTCCTGCTGCAACGCTTTCGCAGCATCACGGCCGCCCTCTGCCTGCATCAGTTTGGCGTCTAGCTCAGGGCTATTTATAACAAATAAAATGTCATCAACGGCCACTTTATCGCCTTTACGCACCATCACCTGCTCAATGCGACCAGGCACTTTAGATGAAATATTGTATTCACGGGCTTCAATCTGTCCCTGTAAAAATACCGGTTTAGGTGTAAACGCTAAATTAACACCATAAGCTAAAACCATAGCCAAAATGATTACCGCTAACACGGCTAAGATTTTATTCGCTTGCATGTAAATTCTCCTGCTGTGTTCGTCCAATAAACTCATCTAACTGACCACTGATTGCCATTAACTTGGCATAGGCTTGTAAATAACGGTACTGAGCACCCAATTGCTGCGTTTTAACGGCGTTTAGCTTTAACTCGGCATCCACGCGATCAACTGAGGTAGATAAGCCTTGATTAAAAGCTAATTCACGCAAGCGTAAATTCTCAGTTGCTAACGCTAATGAAGTATTCAATGCTGCTACTTCTTCATGGGCTTGTAACAGTTGTCGATAACTTTGCTCAACTAACAAGCCTAAATCTTGCTGGGTTTGCGCCTTAGTATGACGCGCCTGAAGTAAGGCACTTTTAGCCGCTTTGACTTTACCACTATGACCATCTCGACTGAGTAATGGCACTTTTACCCCAACACCTACCATCCAATTTGGCTCAATTTGAGAAAACAAACTGTCATCTTCATATAAGGTGTAATTACCGTATAAAAACACAGTTGGGTAATGCCCACCCTTTTCTAAATCAACCAGTCCTTTAGCTTGTAACTCTTTTGCTTCCAACAGTTTTAAGGCGGGATGTTGTGTCATAGTCAACTGGCTTAATGGCCCTAATGCTGGCTGGTGTTCTAACATGAATAACGGAGATAAGGGCTCTACATGACTTGCTTGTAACATGCGGCTTAACGCAAGGGATGCCATTTCGAATTGGCGGCTGGCACTGCGTTGTGAAACCTTGGCATTTTCTAATGCCACTTGTGCATTTAAACGCTCAACGGTTGCGATTTGGCCTTCACGCTCTAGTTTTTCGGCATGACTGGCATGAACGGTCAATGAATCAACCAGTTGCTGCTGAGTCTCGGTTAACACTCGTGTAACGGTTACCGCATAGTATCTATCGACTAATAAGGTGAATAAATCTCGTTGTACTAAAGCAAGCTCTTGCTGTTTTTCAGCCACTTGCGCGGCTTTTATCCCTTGAGCTGCCGATATTCTGCCGCCAGTGTAAATAGGCCACATGGCTTGTAAACTCGCGCGAAAAACATCTTGTTCCGTAAAAGGCGTCACAAACATTGAGCCTGGAATTGCAGCAAGCGCTTGACCTAATTGAGGCGGCAAGGCGCTAGGATCTATCGCAGCTAACGGGTTTAAATCACGTAAATCAAGTTCAATGGGCTTTTCAAGGTGCGTATAACTGCCTGCAATATCAAGCGCAGGGTAGCTTAGCGAATGACTGGCCTCTTGCTCTGCTTGAGCACGATTAACTTGCTGAGTTTCCGCTTTGAATTTATCACTAACCTGTTGTAACTGTTGCCAAGCTTGAGCAAAGGTCAACGAAGAAGCGGGTTGGCTATATTGTGCAGTTTGCGTGTCAGCATACACAGTGGGCGCAATGAACACACAACAGAGTGATATTGGCGCAATTAAACAGCGTATTAATGCCTGTTTGGTTTGCTGTAACGTTAGATTTAAACCTTGTCGATTAAACGATATTTCCATGCCACCACCGTAAATAGAGTTTTAACTCTAATGTTGTCTGAAGTATAAATGACTTACGTTTAATTACCCAGACAATATATCAGACTCAAATCAATATTAGCCTTGATCAAGGGGGTCTGTTATCACAAAATTTTTTCAGCTTAGGCTCTATTGGCCTAAGCTGAATGTCGATCACTTATGCTGTGCCGCCCACGGTGAGTTTATCAATTTTCAACGTTGGCTGGCCGACACCCACAGGGACGCTTTGGCCATCTTTACCGCAAACACCCACGCCTTTATCTAAAGCCAGATCATTACCAACCATAGATATTTGGCTCATTGCTTCTGGACCATTGCCAATTAACGTGGCGCCTTTGATGGCTTGGGTAACTTCACCGTTTTCAATTAAATACGCTTCAGATGCCGAAAAAACAAATTTCCCAGAGGTAATATCCACTTGCCCGCCACCAAAGTTTGGCGCATAAATGCCTTTTTTCACTGACTTGATGATTTCGCCAGGGTCTGATTGGCCAGCCTCCATGTAGGTATTGGTCATTCGCGGCATAGGTAAATGGGCATAGGATTCACGGCGACCGTTACCGGTTGATGCCTGCCCCATTAAACGCGCATTGAGTTTGTCTTGCATATAGCCTTTTAAAATGCCGTTTTCAATTAAGGTCGTCTTTTGCGCAGGCACGCCTTCATCATCAATACTGAGTGAGCCGCGACGATTTGGCATGGTGCCATCATCAACCACTGTCACTAGGCTTGAAGCCACAGATTGCCCCACTTTACCACTGAATGCACTGCTGCCTTTGCGGTTAAAGTCACCTTCTAAACCATGGCCTACTGCTTCATGTAACAGTACCCCAGGCCATCCATGACCTAACACCACGGTCATTTCACCAGCAGGCGCATCTACCGCATGAATATTCACTTGTGCTTGGCGAACCGCTTCACGGGCAAACTCAAAACTGTGCGGTAAACCGCTATCATCCGTGGTTAAAAAGAAGCTGTAGTCATGACGTCCGCCACCACCAGCACTGCCACGTTCTCGCTTGCCATTTTCTTCTAAAATAACACTGCAATTAAAACGGACTAAAGGCCGCACATCTGCCGCCAAGGTACCATCGCTAGCAGCGACAAGAATTTCTTCATGTACGCCTGATAAGCTGACGACCACTTGAATCACTCGGCTATCTAAGCTTCGAATATAAGCATCAGTTTGTTTTAATAGCTCGATTTTTTTCACTTCATCCATTGCTGCAATCGGATCGGCGCTGTCATATAACGGACTGTTTTTTGTCCGACTAAACGCTTTAACTTTATGTTGCTCACCCGCTAACGCAATACCTCTGGCTGCTCTGGCCGCTGCGTCTAACGCCGCAGGCGTAATTTCATCTGCGTAGGCAAAGCCGGTTTTTTCACCTGTAATCGCACGTACGCCGACACCGCGTTCAATGTGGAAGCTACCTTCTTTGATAATGCCATCTTCCAGCACCCAGGACTCATGGCGGCTACCTTGAAAATACAGATCAGAGAAGTCAATTTGATGTTGGTGGATAATGGCTAAATAATCTTGCAGGCCATCTAATGTTAATCCACCTTGAAATAAGCTTTGCTCAACTTGCGATAAAAAAGGCATTAATATTCTCTTTATTCAATCTAATCAGCCCACAGTTACTAGTTTGCAAGCATGGGTTCAATAAAACGATTATGCCCTAACACGGGCATTTGTTGGCGAATTTTTGCAATTTGTTGTAAATCTATTTCTGCTTGTACCCAACCTAATCCTTCAGGGCGTTCAGCAATTACCTTGCCCCATGGGTCGACAATCATACTGTGTCCCCAAGTTTCACGGCTGCCTTGATTATGTTGTCCCCACTGTCCAGCGCCGAGAACATAACATTGAGTTTCAATCGCTCTGGCCTGTAATAACACCTGCCAATGCGCCTCGCCTGTCACTTTGGTAAAGGCGGATGGTAAGGCAATGATCTCAGCTCCAGCAAGGCGTAGCGCCCGAAATAAATCTGGAAAACGAATATCATAACAAATCGCTAAACCCACTTTACCAAACGGGGTATCCACTACCGTGATACGCAAACCGGGGTGGAAAGTATCACTTTCTCGATAGGTTTTTGTGCCATCTGCCACATCTACATCAAATAGGTGTAATTTATCGTAAGACCCAAGCGTTACCCCTGTATCGCTGAACAAGTAACTACGACTAAATACCCTATGGTCATCCGCGCGCATCGGAATAGTCCCTGCTACCATATACACTTGGTAACGCTGTGCTAACGTGGCTAAAGCGTGTTTCAGCTCACCTTCGTCCTCAATGCCAGCATATTGCAACTGTTGCGATTCATGACCACCAAACAGCAAACAGCATTCAGGAAGCACCACCATTTGCGCCTGATTAATTTGTCTGGGTAATTGTTTAAGCTGCGTTTCGATATACGCTAAATTCGCCTGAACGTCGCGACTGCTTTGGCACTGTAACAAACTGACTTGCATGACGGTCCTTTTTCACGTGTTGTAGATAACTCAGGTTAATATTGCCCGTTTCCTGTGGAGTTGCTGATGACTTTTGAGGTTCACCTTTGGTCGATGGCGGTGAGTCATTTGGCTTATTATCTTGGCCATCTGTTGCGGGTAAAACCCCTTTTTCACGAAGAATTGATTCAGGAATTTCAATCTCTTTGCTTTTACGTTCCAATTCTTGAATTTCAGGGTTAGCCATGGTGCCCGTAATTCTAAAACGAATTTCAGAGATAACTTCAATCACTGGCTCTAATACTTTTGTCAGCGCAAACGCTCCAATCCCTAGGGTCCACGCACTGGTACTTAAAAACACCACAGTTGGCACACTCGACGCAAGTTGCGGCAGAAAACGTACATCATAATTTAAACTCTGGGTGGTTAAGTCGGTATAACCTCGCACTTTCATATCGCCTGCTACGGTATCCATTTCCGTGTCGGTGGTTTTGACCACACCGTTTGTAATCTGCAAATTACCCTGAAAACTGTCAAAATATAAACCTGAACCAAACACATCCGAAAAATCAAAGGACAATTTTCGCAAAATAGAATCTAAGCTGAATAAAGAAAAGATTCGCGCACCTTTATCGCTAATTTCAGATAAATGCCCTTTACCAAAATCAAATTTTAACTTGCCATCAAGGGTTTTTAGCGAAAAATTATAGGGGGCGCCTTGCCATGATAAATCCCCATCGAGCTTCAGCGGAGCATCTTTTAAACCAGGGTTAATTCCCAACATGTTAGCTAACTCATCGAATTTATCCGCTTTTAAACTGACATCAAACTGGGTCAGGGTGTTATCGTCAGTCTTACGCCATACGCCTTTTGCTTGTGCGCTAACATTTGACGAAGGATGTGATAAAGAGATTGTTTGGAAACGATATCCTTCAGCATAAGGCGTTGCTTGCATTTCTAGATGCCCCAACTGCATGTCATATACTTTAAAATCATCCACATCTATCGCTAAAGGCGGCATGCTATCTATCAGGGAGTCTGGACTAATATCCTCATTGGAATCTGAGTTTACTTGAGGCGATAAATGCAGTTTATCTGCCACAATTTTCAGCCCCTGTTCACGCCAGCTTTTATAGAAGTCGACTCTTCCAACAAATTGATCGGCGTTAACATTAAAGCGCCAAATATCGTTTTTGGGCGCGGCATCAAGCTTAAATTGAGTCAAGTTTTGCGCCAATAGATTAAATTGACTGATGTTGGCTTTTATCTTTACCAACGGAGGGAGTACTGATGCAGGCTGATTTTCCTCCGCGATGGAAGTATCTGCTTTGGTTTCTGTAAAACGGGTAATTATAGGTAGCCATTCAGCAAACATGGCTTGATTCATATCGATAGTGATACGCCCATCTTGCTTCACTAAGCTATCGCCTGATTTAAACTTACGCCCCAGCATTAACTCATAAAACTGCAGGTGGTTTGCATCATTATTGCCAAAGCCACCCCAAAATTCGGCCTGTTCTGCAAGCTTTACGCTCAATGAAGCTTGCTTATTATCACCCATCACCTCGACTGAAAGCGGTTTAATTTCATCCACTGATTTAGTGTATGGCACAGGAAGAGAAAAACTGACCCCCCGCAAATCACTCTCCGCTTGGGCGCGAAAACTATAACCTTGTTCACCGAACATCATCATTAAATGTCCTTGCCAGTCAAAGTTACCTTGGTAATAGTCACTCAAAGGTGTGCTGAATGCTGGCGGTAACTGACCAATATCAAAGTGACCAGCCAAATCGACATCTAACACCTGCTGCTGGCTGCGCTCTTTGGTGGCAAAACTGAATGTAAAATCTTGATCGAATAATTTGGCATGTAATTTTTGCCCAGAAACCAAATGATTATTAAAGCTAATTGCCCCTTTCACGCGACTAAGTTGAATACCGGGTTTGGTAATGTAGACGGGATTGTTATCAAAATTCACTGTGCCTTTAATCACAGGTTTCTCGTCGTAATAAAGTGGAATGGTTAAATCTAGCTGAGTGCTAATGTCTTTACTGACTTGTACTACAGCTAAGGTGTCACCGACACTTTGGCGCAATGGCGATGCATTGATCACTTGGGTGGCGGCCTTAGCATCGGTGTTCAAATCGGCCGTCACCCTTAATAAAGATTTTGCGCCTAATTCGGGGATCCAAACCCTTGCGCCATCGACCTTCACACGGTCTAAATTGCCGCTGTTGATGGTTAAGTCCATCAGTTTATTTTCAAACAAGGCGTGCAAGTCCAGTTGCTTCACCGCGGGCCAATCAGGTTGGAACTTAAACAGTCCTTGCTCAATCGTAAACTCTGCCTGAAAAACGCCATCAAAATCGGTGTAGGGATAACGGTTAAATGCTCCTCGCCAAAGGATATTAGCCTGATGAATGCTACCTGCCTGTAAGCCTAAGGTTAAGTAATCAACTAAGCCTGGAGACATCGCCATGAGTGGAAAGTAATTACGGGCTTTAGCCACATTATAGATATCCATATTAGCCGCAAGGGCCATATCGGGTTGATCGACAAAGTGCATATTTAAGGCCGCTTGCAAATTAATGTCTTGGTTGAAAAAATGAATATTAGGGGCCAATAGCCGCATGTCGTTAAAGTCAAAACGGGCTAATAATGCTTCTCCTGTCAGTTGTAATGGCTGATTAAATCCCCCCGCAAAGTCAATGTTATATTGCTGCTCAGGTAACGCTACTAGCAAGATGTTATCCACCCATGACAACTGAATGTCGATAGGGCTCAATCCCGGCACTTGTGCAATCGGTTGCCACTGAAGTTGATTCAATTGAGCGGTTGCTACCCAAGGTTGATGTTGTGCTTTGTAAACTTTAATGGGGCCAATATCTCCCTGTAGATTGACGTCACGCCACAGGGCCACATGATCACGCCCAAGATTGGGGATCAGCGGTAATAATGGTGCCAGCATTTGCGTATTAATCTGATTGATCTGCCCAAAAAATTGCTCATTTTGGTAGGCTAATGATAACGATAATTCCGGCCATGCTTGATGATTAGATTCAATAACAACATCATGACTTTTAAGCTGCCAGCCTGCTTGGCTTGTTTGCCAAGTAAATACTCCCGATTGAATACTAAACCGCTGCATGTCAGTGGCGGGAAGTGGGGTTGTTTTTGTCGCATCATTCACTGACGTATTCGGCAAGGCTGATGATGAGCTTAATGCATTTTTGGCGGCGGCAGTCGTGTCGCGCCATTGCAACCAACTGGGCTTAAAGGTCAGCAAGCCATCTTGAATGCTTCGGTGTTCAAATTTAAGCCATGCCTCTAAATTAACCACACCTTCAAAGGCGATTTTATCTTGGTTAATCAATGGATTTTTTCGTCTTGATGCCCACTCACCTAAATCTAAATCATCTGCAACGACATAAATATCACCACGAATTGTGTCCGCCTGATAACCATTGCCAGTTAAAGCAATTTGTAATGATAACGACTCTTTCGCTGACACTTTTTGGTCGATAAACACAGAACCTTGCCCCTGATGCTTACCCTCTTGATTAAGCCAAACAAAGTTTTCTAAATAGATGGGGTGAAAGTCATGTTGCGAGCTAAACAATTGCACTGAAACATCATTGATAGAAAAATGTTCCAGTTGCTCCAATAGTAAGGCGTATAACCAGTCGACATTTTTTTTCGAGGGCGAAGAACCGTTGGCATCGGCTATGGCTTCAACCTCCTCTTCAACCGCGTTTTTATTGGGCAATTGATCTAAATTAATCGCTAAATGCACCTTATCGAAACTGACGGTTTCGATTTGTGGTGATAGCGCTAGCAACGATTGCCAGAAGTCGAGTTTGACATGCACTTGTTCGCTAATCAGCGTCACTGGCAAATGTGTTTGAGGCGGTAAAACTAAATTTTTGACGGTTAACGATGGACCGTAAGCCTGCCATTTTGCCGATATTTCGCCAATTTCTAAGGTCACCCCATATCGGTTTTCTACATAAGCTAATATATCATGCCTGATCTCTGGCATGTGGGGTAATAAGCCCCTGATTAAACTGACGCCAAGCGCAAAAAGCACCAACAAAATTGCAAGTGCTTGTAACAAGATGCGACCTATCGTTGTCAGCCGTTTTGAGGACACTACATCATCACCACATCGTATTTATTTTGTGCATACATGGTTTCGTTTTGTAATCGAATTCGCTTACCAATATACACTTCTAACTCCGCGAGTAAGTGGCTTTCATCACCACTTAAACTCATGTATACCGCAGGAGAGCAATATAATAAAAACTCATCGGCTTTATAGGCGCGATTTAAACGAATAATCTCACGAAAAATCTCATAGGACACGGTTTCAATGGTTTTCATTGTACCCGTACCTAAACAGGCTGGACATTCACCACACACAACATGTTCTAAGCTTTCACGGGTGCGCTTTCGGGTCATTTCGACTAAACCAAGCCCAGAGAAACCGCTCACGCTGGTTTTAACTCTGTCTAATGCTAATGCGCCGTTGAGGCTTTCTAGCACACGCGCTTTATGATCGCTTTCGAGCATATCTATAAAGTCGATAATGATAATCCCGCCAAGATTACGTAACCTTAACTGTCTTGCGATGGCTTGAGTGGCTTCAAGATTGGTATTAAAAATGGTTTCTTCAAGATTGCGATGGCCGACAAATGCCCCAGTATTGATATCGACCGTGGTCATGGCTTCGGTTTGATCAATAATCAGATAACCACCTGATTTTAATTCAACTTTACGCCCAAGAGCCCGTTGAATTTCATTCTCAACATCATAAAGTTCGAAAATGGGAGCTGGGCCGCCATAGTGCTCTATCTTATCCGCAATCTCTGGCATGAATTCTTGTGCAAATTGTTGTAATTCAGCAAAAGTGCGACGGGAATCAACTTGAATATGATCAAGTTCAGTGCCGACAAAATCTCGGATAATTCTGACGGGTAATGCCAGATCTTGGTACAGCAAACTGGCGCCTTTGCGCTTACGACGCTCGCTGACTTTGGCCCATACACGGCGTAAAAATGCGGCATCTTGAGCTAATTCATCTTCACCGACATTTTCAGCAGCGGTACGAATAATAAAACCACCATCTTCATCAACATAAGGCAGGGTGATCTTTTTCAGCCGTGCACGCTCTTCTTCTAATTCAATCCGTTGGGATACGCCAACATGGCTTGAGCCCGGCATAAAGACTAAATAACGCGATGGCAGGGTAATGTCTGTGGTTAATCTTGCCCCTTTAGTTCCAAGAGGATCTTTAACCACTTGCACCATGATATCTTGGCCTTGACGAACCAGCTCTGCGATATCGCGCACGACGAAGTTGCCTTTTTCGATATCGGCAACGCACTCAGTGTGAGGCACAATATCCGAAGCATGTAAAAAAGCCGCCTTATCTAAACCAATATCAACAAATGCGGCCTGCATCCCCGGTAAAACCCGACTGATTTTACCTTTATAGATATTACCGACTAAGCCTCGCTTCATGCGGCGCTCAATATGCACCTCTTGTAAAACACCGTGCTCTACTAAGGCAACTCTGGCCTCTGTAGGAGTAACATTGATCAGTAATTCCGAGCCTTTTTTACGCTGTGCTTTGATATTCATAAGCCACCAGTATTCAGGTCACATAGACGCTCACTTCACCCTATTGATAAAGAGGACTATGAAAATTTAAAATAATTAATTCGTTTTTACGTATTAGCCATTAACTGCATTAACTGTCTGGTCTCGACTAACGGCAAACCAACAACTGCAGAATAACTTCCATTAATCGACTCAACAAAGCAGCCACCTAGCGCCTGAATGCCATAAGCTCCCGCTTTATCCATGGGCTCTTGCGTGGCGATATAGGCTTCAATTTCAGCGTCGCTTATCTGACAAAAAGTGACATCGGTAACGCATAAACGAGTAAAAGAGCGAGTTCCATCCGTCACCGCCACTGCGGTCATCACTTGATGAGTATGCCCTGAAAGTTGTTGTAAAATGTGTTTCGCATCGGCAGCATCTTGCGGCTTGCCTAAAATCTTGCCGTTTAACACCACTGAGGTATCTGAACCTAACACTTTAGCGTGTGTGAATGGCGCCGCCAAGACCAAACCAGCTTGGGCTTTTTGTAACGCAAGCCGCACGACATAATCCGCAGCGGGTTCGCCTTCAAAGGGGGTTTCATCGATATCAGGGGAAACTTGCTCAAAAGAAAAATGGGCAATTGAAAATCCAGCCTGGGCAAACAGCTGCTTACGTCGAGGAGAAGTTGAAGCTAACACCCAAGTCATTTAAATTGTACTCTCTTTAACAACATGCTGAATTAATTAGATCTCTCAATCTAAATTGTCATTTATTATCCTAACGCACTTTATAACGTCGACGAATATTGCGTAAAAACCAGAATATCCACCACCAAATGATGATGCTTGAAAAAGCAGGTAAAAACATATCGGTATTAAAAGGAGTACCGCCTACAATGGCAAACTCAGTCCAATAAATCACCAGATGATAAATACACACAAAAACCGACACTGAAATGGTTTGCTGCCACCGAGGGAAATTGCGTAATCGTTGAAAATGCAACACGACGATGTAAATGGTTAAGGCAAATGCGAGCCCCCTTACCCCTAATGTCGCCCCTAAGAGCACATCTAACATGACGCCTAACACCCATGCCGTCAAAATACTGTATCGATGCGGCAACGCGACTGCCCAATAAATCATCACCATGAGCAACCAGTCAGGTCGCCATGCTGCAACAATATGTGGTAACGGCATAATTTGGAACATCATCCCAATGAATAACGTCACCCAAACAACAAATCGGCCATTGGCTATGTGAGCACTCATTGACTCACCTCTTGGGTTGATTGATTTTCAGCGTTCGAGGCATCCAAAGGTGCATCGATGACGGGTATATCCGTGGTTGTCTGCTCTGCTGGCAAAATAGAGTTTTCTGCTGGCTCATTCGCGTCAGGCAAGATTGGCATGACAGGGATATCATCCACTTCATCGGGCCAAATTAACAACACATAACGAATACGATCTAATGCCGCCAGTGGCTGTGCATTAATCACCGCATAACTTTGGCCATCATCACGCGAAACCGACATCACTCGCGCAACGGGGTAACCTTCAGGGAAACGATCTCCTAAACCTGAGGTCACTAATAAATCACCAGCAACAATGTCGGTACTCTTGGCCACATGTCGTAGCTCAATTTCATCAATATCGCCGGTTCCGTTAGCGATAGCTCTGACATCATTGCGTGTTACCCGCACGGGTATCCCGTGGGAAGTGTCTGACACCAATAATACCCGACTGGTCAACTCGCTGACTTCCACAACTTGACCCACTACGCCTTTGGCATCCACCACTGGCTGTCCCACATAAACACCTGTGCGTTCGCCATGATTAAGTACCACAAGCTGACGAAAAGGATCACTGGCGACTTCCATCACTTCAGCAACCACTTTACGCGAATCCATGTGCACTGGCGAGCCAAGTAGGGCTCTTAATCTTTCGTTTTCTTGGCGCAGATGCTCAAATCGTTGCAAGCGCTCAGACATCAATAGCTGTTGATCCATCAACACTTTATTCTGCGCAGCTAGCATATTGCGGGTTGCAAAGGCTTCAGCGGTCCAGTCAAGCATCACACCGGGGACATTGGCTAAATATTGCAGAGGACTTAATACAGAAGACAGGGATTGACGCACAGGTTCGAGGCGATCATTAGCGATAAACAACACCACCGACAATATGATTGCCAGTGTTAAACGAAATTGATGTGAGATACCACGTACAAAAATTGGTTTCATATAAAATTACGCGGTGAGCCTGATAGTCGTACTTGCCTATGGCAACGTGCTAACAAACATCACCGCCTAATGGGTTGATTAGTTCTCTTCAGAGAACAAATCACCGCCGTGCATATCGATCATTTCTAATGCTTTACCACCACCACGCGCCACGCACGTTAATGGGTCATCAGCAACCATGACTGGAATACCGGTTTCTTGCATTAATAAACGGTCTAGATCGCGCAGTAATGCGCCACCACCCGTTAACACCATTCCGCGCTCGGAGATATCTGAGGCGAGCTCAGGTGGCGATTGCTCTAATGCCACCATAACTGCACTTACAATGCCTGATAAAGGCTCTTGCAGGGCTTCTAAAATTTCATTGCTATTAAGTGTAAAGCTTCTCGGTACACCTTCAGCTAAATTACGGCCGCGCACTTCAATCTCAAGCACTTCGTCACCCGGATAAGCCGTACCAATAGTATGCTTAATACGCTCAGCAGTCGCTTCTCCAATCAGCGAACCGTAATTACGACGAACATAGTTGATAATCGCATCATCAAACTTGTCACCACCGATACGCACAGATGATGAATACACTACGCCATTTAATGAAATGATGGCCACTTCGGTAGTACCACCACCGATATCAACAACCATAGAACCGGTGGCTTCTGACACAGGTAAACCTGCACCAATTGCCGCTGCCATAGGCTCTTCAATTAAATACACCTCACGCGCGCCTGCACCCATTGCCGATTCGCGGATTGCACGACGTTCAACTTGCGTTGCACCAACGGGAACACACACTAATACGCGCGGGCTTGGACGAAAGAAACTGTTATTATGCACTTGCTTGATAAAGTGCTGTAACATTTTTTCGGTGACATAAAAGTCAGCGATCACACCGTCTTTCATCGGACGGATGGCTTGAATATTACCTGGTGTTCTGCCAAGCATTTGCTTAGCTTCGGTGCCCACTGCTGCCACTGATTTTGGGCCGTTACCATTTCGCTCACCGCGAATAGCAACTACAGAGGGTTCGTTTAGCACGATACCTTCATCGCGAACATAAATAAGAGTGTTTGCCGTACCTAAATCGATCGATAGGTCGTTAGAAAAAATGCCGCGCAGCTTTTTGAACATGTATCAGGCCTGTATTCTGTGAAGTCAGAAGAAAGAAAAATCAGCTAACTTTATCAATCACACCCACAATCTACAAGACCGAGAAGGTTAACTATTGCTAATCTGGCTATATTTTTTTAAAAACACCCTATAAAAGCCCAAAATCTTCCGTGGGAAAAACATTAATCAGAAAATATCTGCTTAATTACGCACCTCTTGCCAATAAATAATCCGGTCATGACCACGATATCGACCAAAAAATGCGCTCGCTTGAGGATTAACGAGTAAATTAGGCAAGCTGGTGTCGTAGTTCCAGTACCACTGTAACCAACTGTCGACGATTAAAGGGGCGTTAACTTGACCGCGATACTTTTGCACACCGGTATTTTGCCACAATAATAATCCCTTTCCAGCGAATACTGTCGAGCTATTACTTGTTCGCGTGACCGTTTCTGCGGTTGCTTTTGCAGGAGTATAAGTTTCAGTGCCGCTTAGGCTACCATTAATCACGCTGCAATTATCACTTGGGTTTAACAACCACTGACTCCCATTCCAATATTGTGCATAGGTTGGCATGCGTAATATTTCATTTTCAGGCCCGTAGGTATTGTCCATTAGCACACGACCATGGCGCAGATCTTGAGTCGATATTCGCTTGGCCGTACAGGTATTGGTTGGCGTTGTACAATTGCCCGTAGTGTCTGCGCGCATGTCTGGATCGGCCACAAATGCAATGTTAGTGTCGTTATCGAAAACCTTTACGCCAATATCTAACATATTAAAAGGACCATCAACATTAGGCGCGATACTTCTGGCAAATTTAGCCCGGTAACTGGCATCAACACTTGCTACACCCGCAACCCATGAGGCGGCATTAACAGGCAAGCTACTGAGGCGATTTGATAACTCAACACCATTATTACTATTTTCAGCCACTAACTGCGCTGTGCCTTTGGCAAAGCTATTTTGATAATTTTGAGTAACACTGCTAAAGGTATTAAAAGCGCTGATGTTCATTGCCAGAGGAAACGGTTGATCCATATAACTGAACACACCACAGGCGGGTAGCACACTCACGCCACTGACCACAAAACGATCGGGAACAAATCGCCCCATATTGGCAGATTGCGCCAGTGGAATGTTATAAAAACTTGAGCCTAAATAACTGGCAGGTGGTTTGGCACTAAACTTAAATACTCCCACTTCACTAATGGATTGCGGCACAGTATTGGTGTTAGTGCTATTGGAGATATGATTGTAACTGGTATTAGAAATGACGCCTGCTGCACCACCTGAGGGAGCCACTAGGGTACTTCCTAACGCGATGCCACTATGAACATAATTAGGCGTATTGAGATTGTCACAATAATTGGTATCACCGTCCACTTGCCATGCTTTACCTTGAATCAATAAGTTAAATGACTCACCCGCTTTTTTATATACATTACAAGTGCTATTGCCCGCAGTGCATTGAGCAGCGGCATCTTGCGGCGTGATACATAGCCCGACAGGAAAACTCACAAAGGCATCATTTCCTAACATGGTTAAGCCTTGCTCATTACCCGTACCTGTATATCTCGCATCAAGCTGAACCTGGCCAGCATCAGGGTAATTAACGGCAATTTTAGCTTTACCCAGAGCATCAAAAGCCAATGCTATCGTGGTCGATGTGGCACTTGTTTTACCCACACTGGTGTTATTTACCGATACGCTTTGACCATTTATCGGCGCTGATGGACTGGTATAAGTGCTCCAAAAATCCACGTTTTTAGACACATTGGCAAAACTAGGCACACATTGACGCGTAATATCATCCTTTTTAACGGCACTCACAACAATGTCGGTTGCAGGCTTATTGGCTAGTTTATCGGGTACATCAAAGATAAAGCCGCTATCGGAAAAATTAAGCGTGCAGTTAGCAGCAGATGCTGAACCACCCGCAATACGACACAAAGTTTGGCTAAAAGGTTTAGCACCGGGAGTGGAACCAGTTACCCCAACCGTGACTGGGCCTGCGGTATTTCGGTTCAACTGAACCGTGGTTGCTCCACCACTAAAGCTTACCGTATTCCCCCCAATCCATCCTCCGCCGCCAGTCACTGTAGCCGGGCTTAATGTCGCGGTAACAAAATCAGGCACAGTTTGAGTACAATCAGGATTAGCACACGCTTTGAGGGTTAATGTTTCTGGGCCGCAGGTTAATCCACTGCCGCTGTGGGTATATTCAAAATGATCAATCACCACGCCAATAGGTCGTGAATCTAATGCACAAATTTCAACATTATCGATTTCATGGTTATTGGTGGCGCCACCTGTTGAGCCAGTAAGGGATAGTAAAAAGTCAGCTGGCACTGGTGCCTGAGTCCCGATAGCTGCAGCATCAAATGCTGGAATGATTTCAACAAAACCAGCACCACTGTTACGCTCCACTTTAACAATAGACTGGCCAGCAACTTTTGAGTCAATTGTAATTCGATAACGATGTGCTGGAGTCACATTGTTATTATCTACCGTTGGCGAGAGGCAGTTGCCGCTTGTATTCGTAGTGCCATTATTACAAGCTCCTCGCAAATAAGGATAACCACTTGTGCCTGAACCCGATCCTCTTACAGCAACCGATTGTTGACGACGTCCAGGACCACTCGGCCCGCCTTCAGTGGAGAAGTTACCGTATTCATCGATACCAAATCCTAACCAACCACCCGCAAAACCATTCACAGTTGAACGCGCACCATAGCCTAGAGGACCACCATAGGCCCCCGCCTGCGGAGTCACCTTAGCATCCGAAAGCACAAAGGCAATACCATCTGCACCACTGCCGCCATAGGCATAGTGATCAAACTCAATTTCGACGAGGTTATTTGCTGCAGGAAATAAACGTTGATAGGTGGATGATGTCGCTTGATCACCACTAGCCTCTGTTACCCGTAAGCGGTTATTCACAATAGCTGGAGTAAAGTTTCCTCGGCTCTTAGACACCACCCAATCATTACCGATATCGGTACGCTGAAAGTTATCGGTAAAACATTGCTTAACTTTGGTGAGTTTCTCAATAGCTACAAAGCTATAATTTTCCCAAATATGTGCTCTGTCTGCGTCACGATACGTGTCCTCGTCAACGACCATGCTGACCAAACTGTTGGTTAACTGACAACGACGCAACCAACCACCGTCTCCGCCACGGCGACTGGTTTTTCCAGAGACAAAAACTGGGGTATTAGCAAAACCCACTAACGAGGTAGTGTAATTACATTGATAGCTAAGATCTTGTACGCCACCCGCATTAAAAGTTTGCCCATTACCAAAATGATAATTGGTATTCTCACCCGCCAACACCATAGCACCGCTACCAGATGCTACTGATAAGTAGCCTATCGTCTCATTTTGTATTTGCGAATTATTTAAATTTCCTGGTTGGCATTGGTTATTATTACTTCTCACTTCGGAGGTATCTAACGCCAGTTCAATACCTGTGGAGGTAAATTGAGAAGTACTGGTAAACCAGCAATTATTATTGCGAGTTTGCAGTTGATTCAATAACACGTCTTGACTAGCAGGTAAGGTTACCTGGGTATAGGGTGAGTTAGAACCAAACAACGCTTGATTATAATTAACAGAACCCGCGATTAATTTGCTGCCATTAGATAAATCATGAGTCCCCGGTGTGACCGCAATCCAATGGATCTCAGGCATATTGTTAGATGGCGTGTAACGGTTACTGGGATCTGTAGGTTCTTGTTTGCCCCAAGTAAAACCCTGCGTATTCACACTGTCCAAAAATACTGAGGCGGGGCCATCATTATTACTATTAGTTTGCGAAATCGTTGGCATCAAAAACACCAAAGGCTTCACCCCACTAGGAAAAGCCTTGGTAAATGTGACGCTGGTAGAGGTCGCTTTGCCGTATTGGATATGGAAAGGTGCAACAATAGGTAATGAAGGATTAATTGAATTATTGTTAAACATTTTTAAATAACGAGCTGTAACACTGCCATTAATGACAGAGCCATTATTCATGACAACATCTTGATCGCTATATACATTACCGTTAATTAATGACGCAGAGGTTAATGCAAAATTATTATAAGAAATGAACTGTAACTTAAAATTGTTCTTTCTATTAATTGCTGCGCCATCCATACTCGAATTATTGTTGTTAACAAAAATACGAACATTACCTAGCAATTCAATTTCGGTGTTATTGTCAATAAAGAAATCGTCAATCCAGTAATCGCCTGCAGGAAAAAACACTTTCGCACCCGACCCCAAATGTAATTTCTTAAATCGATATTCTGATTGTGAAGAAGACAGGGTTAATGTACATGTCGCATAAAGCTCGATGGTTGAAAACTGATTTTTACCATCGCCACCTAGTGTCAGGTTTTGACCTGCACTACAAAAACCTATGCCACCGTCATTACCTGTACTGGTTTGAAAAGCTTGATTGCCATTCATTTTTAACCCAACAATTTTATTGTTGGTAATAGTACATTTACGAGTTCCGCCGAAACCATCATCGCAACTATCGCTTGGCATCCCAGAGTTAGCATTACTCGTACAAAAGTTAAGCGCTTGACCTAATGTTCCGTTAATTCTTGAACCGCTCTGCATGGATAATTGTGGGGAACTTAACGAGTTACAATTTGCATTGTTGCTTCCAGAGTGCCCTTGAGCCACTTTAGGCCAAATTGCAGTCTCATCAATCACATCAAACGCCATAGCAGAACTGCTAATACACAATAGCAAGCTTATAAAGGCCCATTTACAAGAGATTGATCTAATTTCCACGAGCTTCTACCTCAACTTGTCTTTGCACCCTCAAACAGTTACTGCTGCTATCGCTGCCACATCCTCCTGTTTCACAAACCGCTTTACTGTTTATTCGATACTGCGTGAGCGTGCTAACCGTTGCACTGCTACAGGTAATATTGACACGACAGCCATGAAACCCAATTTCATTCGCAGGAGGTGTCCATGTGGGGCTAACATTGGCGCACGTTGCTGCGCCACCATTTAACGGGAACAACTGCGCCAAAGCGGCATCTGCACCGCTATTGGCACTGTTTAATGCCCTTGCGCCCCACACTTCCATAGAAATAGCCTCATCGCCATCTGCGACAATGCGGATCAAACTGCCTGCTAGCATAAACATCACGATCAGCACAAAGATACCAATCACTAGTGCGCTTCCGTTTTGTGAACTTTTCATCGACGATTTAAGGAACATTGATCACCTGCACCTGATGTTGATACTTAAATGATTCGCCATTCACACTAAAACGAGGTTCAATATGCACTATCGCATTTGTTATTAAACTTGAAGGCGTTAACACTATTGCCGGTTCAACAAGCAAGTTGTTAATAATGTTTTGCGCCATAATTACCCCACTCGCCATGATAGAAGGCGCGGGCTGTGCAGTGCGATAGCCATAGTTAGCATATCGAGTTAAGTCTGAAGTGCCATTGGCTCGTTTTTCAACACAATAGCTGATTGGCTGAGCAACAAAAAATAGCCGTTTTAGCGGTGAGTCTTCCGTAAAACGCACAGAGGCGGCTAAAGTCAGATTCACTTGATTGCCGATTGTGGCAACGTTTGCTATCAAAAATCGTTTGGCAATACTGCCTGTTGGGTTATAAATTTCAGCTGCTGTTAATGGATAAATCATCGCCCATTGTCCGGCGATAATGGACTGATTGGTTGCAATGGCACTAACACTATTACTTGCAACAGCCGGTGCTATCGGCGCACTGACATACGAGGTACTTGCCACAATAGGCACAAACTCTATACATTGATAACTTCCATCTGTAGCCGTGATTAATCTTGTTGAATTAGGCAAGGCGCTGCGAATATCCCTTGTCATCCGCTCAACCCCAAATCGACTTTGGCTCAACACTTGATCCACCGCACTGGACTCAACAAAAATACGCGTGCCAAAAATCACAAAGCTGCTAACGCCCACCACAATAATACCGAGAATAAGAATCACAGTGACCATTTCAACTAAGGTAAAACCTTGCGATCGCTTGCCACTTTTTCCACTCTTATAAGGCATCAGTAATTGCTCCTTACAGACTGGTAAGTAATCACTTCGTTACTAGGTGTTGTTACAGATACGGTAATGAGCTTCGCCGCCTGAGTGGTTGCATCAACATAGCTGACGTTAACATTTAAGTTGAAGTTTTTGTAAACCGCAGCATAAGTTTGGCTTGAGTTGAACATGAACGAATTAATTGTGAGCCCGTGATAATCGTCAATGTCATTATAATCATCACGCTCTTCGCCGGCATCTGGGCCTAGGGAGGCTGTGGTTGAACAAGGCAAACCTAATGGACTATTACAGGCAGGCACACCGCCATTGGGATTAGTTTGTTGATCGAAGCGTTTACCCCAAACCTCATTCATCACTGAGTGGGCTAATTCCGCCGAACGCATACGATAAAGCGACTCAACCGATCTATCTGCTTGAGGGAAAAACATTGATGTTAGCATCACAATCGCGATACTGATCACCAACATGCCAATCACAAGCTCAATTAATGAAAAACCCAATTGCTGCCGAGCGACGCGCACTGATTTACACCGATAACATGAAGTGTTTGGCTTAAAGGGCATAAATATACCCCTCGGACTCAACACCAACTTGCAAGGTTTCGTCTGCATTGATATTGAAACAAATACCGGCACAACTGGGTGATAACACCCTACCTAAACTGTCGAATGTAATAGTAAAAGATTGGCTAGCTGATGCCGTCAAACTCACTGATGCCCCACCACTATAAGTTTGCAAGGCTTCTGCACGAATTAGATTAGTACAACTGGTGCCTGCACGGGCTGAATAATGGCGTAATTGATAGCCTGTAGCGGTGACGTTCACATCAAAGCATTGATCAGTATTATTGAGGGCTCTTAATTGAGCTTGACGTAATTCAGAAATAAATTCATTGCGCAGTGAATAAGCGCTGTAGCTGGAGTCAGAAAAAAAACGCGGTAAAACAACAACCGCAATAATGCCGATAACAATAATTGTGGTAACAAGTTCAACTAAACTGAACCCATTTAGCTTTAATGATGAGCGATTAAAATTCATGTCATCCTTTTAATTAATTCATCGTAATCTCGGCGGTTAACTCCTGATAGTATGGCAAATTTTTTAACCTTTTGTCTGCTTATTTGTTCATTTATGTGAAAGCCACTTTCACCCCAAACCAGCTTATTTTAAGTGGTGCTAAATCAATCAAGGCCTTTAAAAGGCCTTGATTGGTTTAATAAGTCACTTATTAGTAACGGGTTAATTAGCAGTCTTCTGGCTCAGGAAATGCTTTAGCTGCTCCAGCAGGTAAGTCATAACTATAAGTAGGCAGCTTGCCTTCATCTTCAGCAGCTTTATAAATGAAGTAACAGGTATCGGGTGCACCATTTTGGCTAATTTTCACTTCGCCTGTAGCTTCCACCAACGTCCATTCTGTCAGTGAAATATCGGTTGCTTCAACAATCGCGTCACTGGTTGCAGCAATATAACCGTAAACAATATCAATATTTTGGCCTGTCCCTATATTAATATCTGTAGCTGCTTGTTTCTCTTCTCCGGCCAATGCCGCTTTGGAATACACTAAGGTATTTGCACCTTGAATAGCAGCTTTAATGCCCTGCAATGTTGATACACGGGCATCGCCCTGTAAATTGATAAATTTAGGCGCTGCGGTAACCGCTAAAATACCTAAAATAATAATCACCACAACTAATTCGATTAAGGTAAAACCTTGTTGTTTTTGCATAAATACGACCTATAGATACGACAATATAAAATATGGATGCCTATGTATTCCAAACTTGCTGCATTTTAGTAAAGCAAGGTAAGTGGCTAAGCAATGTTCTCGCGTTAATCCTTAACGGCGAGATTTGTTAAATAAACAACCTTTACCTAACAAGGGCGTCAATTATCTCACTTAGTCAATTTTCTGTCTTGCATAACTCGGTATCAGTTTGTATCAACCATAATTAAAACAGATATTTAACAACATATTGTTCGCTAAAAATTAGCTGTTCTGAGCTTCTAGCTAAGGTTATTTGTAAAGAGTGGCAGATAAGAGCTTAATCACGAAAAAGCCTGCAAGATGCAGGCTTAGATGAAAATGACTGGTTAATGATTATTAACACTTACTTGGGTCTGTCTCTATATCATAGGAGGGTAGCTCACCCACAGCTAAAGCACTTGTGTAAAACAATATACAAGAGTCGGCTAGACCAACATCCAGTGGCGATGGAGCACCGCGCTGCCAAATGACAACAGTCCCTCCTGGTGGGGCGCCAAACTGCGCAATAAGCCAATCGCCATTACCTGTTGGATTAGTAATATCATCAAATTCAGCCTCCAATGCATCAGTCAAAGATTGAATATCTGCACTTAAATATCCATATTCAATGCGTACATCATTTGCAGCACCAATGTCTAACGTTGTGTCATCAGCTTTTTCTTTACCTGCAATTGCTGCTTTAGAATAAACCAGTGAATTGGCACCTTTCAGTGCTGCCTGCATCCCTGCTAGTGCAGATACTCTTGCATCACCTTGAAGGTTAATAAATTTGGGGGCAGCAGTAACAGCTAAAATGCCTAAAATAATTATCACCACAACCAATTCAATTAAGGTAAAGCCTTGTTGAGTTTTCATAAATACCCCCAATTAATTCGACCAGCTACCCTTTACATCATCAAAAGCAGAATTTACTTAACGTTATTACAATATTGCAAACATAAAAAAGCCTGCGAAATGCAGGCTTTTGTTAAAATTTAAAATTAACACTTAGTTGCATCTGCTTCTGCAACGTATTTTGGAAGCACTGTTGCAGTCGCTTCTGTATAGGTTAATTTACATGCCGCTGGTGCACCTTTTTGCCAAATATCAACAGTCTTAGGTGTACCTGCATTTTCCTGAATAATCCACTCAGCAGTGCCTGCTGCATTTGTTGGCGCACCATTTGTGCCAGCATCAAAAACAACGTCTAATGCTTTCTCTAAATCTACTTTAAGCGCATTAGTATAACCGTACTGAGTTGTAATAGTGACTGGAGCGGCTGTTGTACCACCAATCGTTACAGTTTGAGAGGCCGCTTTTTCTTTACCCGCCAAAGCGGCTTTAGAATAAACCAGCGTATTGGCACCTTGAATTGCTGCTTTCATACCCGCTAGAGCAGACACGCGCGCATCACCTTGTAAATTAATAAACTTAGGCGCAGCCGTTACCGCTAAAATACCCAGAATAATGATCACAACCACTAATTCAATTAGGGTAAAACCTTGTTGTTTTTGCATAACTTTTTGCATATAAACCTCTTTTAAAAAATAAACATCCGCTTAACTGCTGTTAGATTGAAAATATAAAACAACAGTCAAAATTGAATTAGTTGTTAGTGAATGACAGAACTTGTCCTGTCCCTGGGTTATAGGTCACGCCTTTGGCCCCACTTGTGGTTAAATCAGGCGCCGGTGTGGCTATTCCTGAAGTCTGATCGACAGTTAACGATGCGATTTGATGGTAAACACACAAGTCTATACCCGTTACATTCACGCCGTTAATTCCCGTAGCAGAACCACCGACATTATCTAGTACCCTAACAGTATAACGTTGGTCACGAGCATCCTGAGTATAAAGTACATTACGGGGTGCACTTTGCAATACACTGTTGAATACTTCCTGACATGTTAGATCTGTCATAGCGGTCACATCGGTATTGCTCACACCCGTTGGGAAACCGAAACGAGTATCGAGCGAAACACTGGTACCGTCTAATATCACCGAGGTATTACGGCGACCATCAACTTCCCATTGTGCTCTTACAAAACCTACTGCTGTGGCTAAACCACCTGAAACACCATCTACACTGGCGTTTTCAGCATCATCAGTTACGTTTAAAAAACGTGGAATCGCGGTTGCGGCAAGTAATCCGAGGATCACAATTACGATCACCAGCTCGATTAAAGAAAAGCCTTTTTGATTCAACTTCATAAGTTATGCACTCTTTCAATTGTCCCACTATTTCACCTGAAAATTAGCATCGCACTAATTTTCGTATATATCTACTAATATTAGCAGCTTATTGGTATTTGCTAAAATTTATTTAGCCTTTTATATTATCGGCTTGGAAAAAAAGTATCCTTCCCGTAGAAAATTGATAACTGATACTGGTGGAATCCTCTGCCAAGTAACGGCAGACACTGGTGTCAGCATCGTAACTTACATCAATATCATTAAGTTGTGTGGCCAGTAATTGATACCATAAGCGCTTACAACCACTGACATCTAAACTGTTAATCAACGGCCAACCTTTATCAGATAAGCTAATCCAGTTACCGGTTGCCACCAACTGAGCATCTAGCTCATCTGTTGCTTGTAATAGTAACTGCCCAGAATCTGACGTTTCTGCCTGATTGTTGGTATGCACATCTGGTGCCATACTCTCCCAATTAAGCAGTAAGCGCTTTGGTCTGCCCGTAGACAACCATTGGCTTTTTATCATGGCGGTTATATTCAACAGTCGATTATGTTCAAGCGCTAAACTTTTACCTGTCATACTGGGAATTGAATTAAAATGCCTCAAACCCAACATCGCCAAAATTAATAAAAAAACACCAATGGCGATCATCCGTCCATAGACCTTAATCAGATCACCTTCTGCCTGTTGTTGCTTTAGCATAATGGGGCCTTAAGGCATAATGTGTTCAACAATCTACCCCTTGACCACATTTAACATATCCCACATCGGAAGATAAATGCCTAACGCCAAAATCAGCACAATACAAGCGACAAAGCCAATCAGAATCGGTTCTAACTTGGCAGTAAGATTTTTCAAATCATAATCGACCTCACCTTCGTAAAAATCTGCAGCATCCGTTAATAATTGATCAATTTGTCCTGTTTCTTCACCTACTGCCACCATTTGTAAAACTAACGGGGTAAATAATTTGCTTTGATTAGAGACCCTTAACATTGACTCACCAGACTCAATACCACGGCGCATCGCCACAATTTTGTCATGCATGTAAGCATTGTCTACTGCGTCAGCCACTAAGCTTAATGCCTGCGTCATAGGAACACCCGCACTTAACATCATTGAAAAGCTGCGGCAATAACGTGATAGGGTTGAACGCTCAATAATTGAGCCTACTGCAGGAATATGTAATTTCCAGCGATCCCAGGTCTTTTCACCTTTTTCACTGTGCAACCAATAACGAATACCCACAATCATACCGATAAGTCCCACCAGCATATGCGGCCAAAAATTAACAAACAGATCTGAGGTAGCAATCAGGATTTTAGTGGCCCAGGGAAGCTCGGCACCAAAACGGGAAAACATCGCGGCAAACTTAGGGATCACCATAATATTCAAAATCACCATGGCAAGGGCGATCGCTATTAACACAAAAATCGGGTATCGCATGGCCGACTTAATCCGGCGGCGGGTTTCTTGCTCCCTTTCAATATAGCCAGACAACTGAATAAAAGCATCTTCCAATTTACCGGTATTTTCCCCCACATGCACCATAGAGATAAATAACGAATCAAACACATCAGGATGTTGGTTCATTGCTGATGACAGCGGTCTACCCGCTGTTAACTGGGTTGAAATATCATCCAGCGCCTGCTTCATTCTCATTGAATGGGTTGTTTCAGACAGGCCTGCAATCGCCCGAAGAATAGGAATACCTGAGCGGGTTAATGAATACATTTGCCGGCTAAATATCTGTAATTCTTCTAACGACACTTTGCTGCCAAACAAGCTCCCCCATGAAAACGTTTTTGCCGGTTTAACTTCTCTTAATTCAAGCGGAATAATGCCACGGCTCATCAAGGCATCGGCAGCGGAGTTTTCATCCGCAGCATCTAGTTGCGCGGTCACAGCCTGACCTTGCGCATTTCGACCTCGATAATAATAAATGGGCATAGTTACGCCTCAATCGTTTGTTGACTTATCACATCTTGTGATAAAGGAATGGAAGATTCAGTGACATCTTCTACTAGCCTAGACACTTCTTCAATGGTTGTTGTGCCCTGGAACAGGTATTCCATTGCCGATTTTGCTAATGGCACAAAATTAGGACTTTTTAGGGCTGCACGGGCAAAGTCTTGTGGGTTGCCAGTGCGCATAGCATCAATCATGCTTTCATCAAGTTCTAATATTTCAAAGATACCAATTCGGCCACGATAACCTGAACCATTACAGCTCTGACACCCCGTACCAATTTTAAATGTAGCTTGGGAAAAGTCTTCTTTTGAAACACTTTTTAACCAACCGGTTTCGGCCGCGGTTAATTGGTAATCAACGCTGCAATTATGACAAACACGACGCACTAGACGCTGGGCAATGATCACGCGCAGCGCACTGGCAACCAGATAACTGGCTGCACCCATATCCAGCAACCGCAGTGCACTGGTTACCGCATCGTTGGTGTGCAAGGTCGATAATACAAAGTGACCCGTTAACGCACCTCGTAAACCAATCTCTACGGTTTCCTGATCGCGCATTTCCCCTACCATGATAATGTCGGGGTCTTGACGCAAGGTGGTGCGTAAAACGTTGGAAAAGTTTAAGCCAATTTTATGGTTTACTTGCACTTGGTTAATGCGGGGTAACTGATATTCAACCGGGTCTTCAACGGTAATAATTTTGCGATCAGCGGTATTTAACTCACTTAAAATACCGTACAAGGTCGTGGTTTTACCACTACCTGTTGGACCTGTTACCAGCAACATGCCATGGGGACGCTTAATCTGTTTACGAATGCGGGCAACGATATGCGGCGGCATGCCCGTTTCATCTAAGGTACGTAAACCTGCGGTTTGATCTAACAAACGCATTACCACTGACTCACCATGATAAATGGGCATTGTCGACATACGCACATCAATTTTATGGCCTTTAACTTCAATATGAAAACGGCCATCCTGGGGTAAACGCTTTTCTGAAATATCTAAACCGGACATTAACTTCAAGCGCAACACTAAAGCCGAAGCAATATTGACTTCATTCAAGGTGTTTTCATGCAATTGGCCATCAACACGTTGCCTGATACGTAACACTTTTTCACCGGGTTCAATATGAATATCCGATGCGCGCATTTGTACGGCATCTTCAAAAATAGATTGCAGTAACTTGACCACTGTTGTTTCGTTATCGCTGTCACCTTGGGTCAAATTCGCCAAATCAAACATATCGTCTGCGGCGTATTCTTCTTCTAATTTACCGGCGATTTGAGCTATTTGATCGGTACGGCGGTACAGATTATCAAAAGCGTCTAATAACTGTTGCTCTGGGGCGACCGCAATTTTTAACTGCTTAGGTGCAACAAGTACTTCTAAGTTATCAATGGCCTGCAAGTCTGCAGGATCACTCATGGCCACCAGCACACTATCGTTATCGCTTTCTACCACTAAGGCCCGATGTCTGCGTGCTTGCACTTCAGGTAATATGTTGACGACCTCAGGGGTAATCGGACGACGGCTAATATCTAAAAATGGCAAATTTAGCTGTTGCGATAAAAACTTCAATAACTGATTTTCACTGATACTATGTAAATCAATTAACGTACGGCCGAGCTTTTTACCTGTATTACGCTGTTCAGACAGTGCCTGCTGCAGTTGCTGTTCTGAAATAATCTGTTCTTGAACTAAAAGATCACCTAAACGCATCTTTAACTTGGGTTTCATTGGTTTTCTCCTAGTTGTTCTAAACGCTGCTTCACAAACTCAGTCGCGGCATTGGATAAGCCTGAATAATTTAATGCTGAACGGTAAGCTGCAGCAGCTTTAATATATTCCTGTTGAGAATCTAACGCATAAGCCAGTCCAAGCCACCATCTTGCTTGAGTCGATTCGATTTTTAACAATGAACGATAGGCGGCTTCAGACACGCTGTATTGCGCATTTTTTTGCGCAATATCGCCTTGAAATACCCATTTATCTCTAGCGAACTCAGTATTATCATCAATATAACTTAATGACATTAGCGCCGAGTTATATTCTTGCAGCGCATTTTCTAAATTGGCTTTCATTAAATAAAACTCCCAATGCGTTGGGAACAGGCTAATGCCACTTTCTAATAGCTGTAATGCGGTGTCAGCATTATTGCGGCCATAATAAATATTCACCAACTGCTTGCGAGCGCTGTGTAAGCTTGGGTCTAAAATAATAGCGTCTAAATATAAACCCGCAGCCTCATCAAGACGTTTGTCATTTTCCGCTGTTTGCGCTTTTTTAAATTGCACTTGCGCCAGTTGCGTTTTCGTCAACTGAACCTCTGTGACTTTCATGCTGCTATTGGCATTGCTATCCTGCATACGCGAAATGACAGCAGGTTTGGCTTCTTTTGTATTATCGGCTTTAGCGATGATAGTTGGCGTATTTTTAGCCGGGGCAGCAACGTTTTTGGTCACAGAGTCCACTGCTGGCTCAGATGTTTTTAACTGACCATTTGGGGCGTTTTCGGCCATAGCGGTTATGTCTTCATCCGTTTTAGATGCCAAAAACTGGTTGTCATCTGGCGGAGTGATCGCTAACGACTCTGCATCATCACTCAAAGCAATTGGTGTCAATTGTTCATCAGAAATACCATGTATTTGGTCATTATGAGCCACGGATAAATCACTACTTTGAGGGGGTAACAACGTATTTTCCGATATGTCGGTCGGCGGCGTTGATCCTGCTGGTACATTAGATGTTGTATATGCGGTTTCAGCCACAATCTTATCATCTAATAATGGCTGCGATGATGGAGACACTTCTAAGTTATTGACCATCTGATCAGCTTGATTAAACAGACTAAAGCCAATCCATGCCATTGGCATTAGTACCATTAATGTTAGCAAGACTAAACGCGTTTTGTTAGGTGTAGTGACCTGACTTGTAAACTCAAGTGTAGGACGAATAAACTGGTTATTTTCAACCTTAGATATGCCATCTTCATTTTGCTGACGCTGCTCTAAATCCTGCAGCATTTTATTTATAACGCTCATAACCACTCACCTAATTGAGCAAACCAATGACTGCAACACGCTGCCGAACTTAACTGCATTACAGCAAAAATACTGAGTGTAAAACCAAGACAAACCAGTAACCATTTCAGTGAAACCAAACTTGGCTTGTTGATAGGTTCACTCGCATCATCGGTGTCTTTTATCGCTGCTCGGCAATGCGATAATGAGACGTTTTTAGCTCCTTCCCCAAAGGCCAGCAACAATGTTTTGTGAGCTAAGATATTCACCAAACGAGGAATTCCTCTAGCTGCGTTGGCAATCAATTTCGATTCTTTCATCTTAAAAATCGCTTTGCCTTGAAAGCCAGCAATACTGAGTCTGTGATTCATATAAGCTTGCACTTCATCCCAATTTAACGGCCTGAGATGATAACTAAAGGTAATACGTTGTCTGAGCTGACGAAACTTAGGTTGGCGTAACCTTTCATCTAATTCTTGCTGGCCAAACAGCACAACCTGCAACAATTTACGGCTTTCAGTTTCTAGGTTGGTGAACAAACGTAATGCTTCAAGACTGTCATCGGGAAGAGCCTGAGCTTCATCAATCACCAACACCACTTGAAAACCTTGCTCATTTAGCGCCAATAATCGCTCATGTATCAAACGGGTTAATTGTTGTTGATCAAGCCTTGCTTCAACATCAATGCCCAGATCAGCTGCAACAGCCCAACGTAATTCCGCAGGGGTTAAGTAGGGATTTGGAATATAAGCACATTGAAAATGAGACGGTAACTCATTTAGCAACTTACGACAAACTAAGGTTTTACCCGTGCCCACCTCGCCGGTGACCTTAATAAAACCTTCACCGGTTTCAAGAGCCATTTGCAAAACTTGTAACGCTTCTACATGCGGCGTTAAGCCGAAAAAAAATCCAGTATTAGGCGTCAGTGTAAAAGGCAGCTGCCGTAAACCAAAGTGTTGCAGATACATAACTGCTAAGTTCCTTTGGCAATATTACTGTTGCTGGGTAGGATACCAACGCTCAATTAAGTCTTGTGAACGCTTCAACTCATTTTTCCATGTATCTTCACCCACCACGGTTGGCTTTAACATGATAATTAACTCAGTTTTTCTATTCGAACGACTCCGATTAGTGAATGCTTCACCAATAAAAGGAATATCGCCAAGCAGTGGTACTTTTGAAACGATTTCTAAGTTATCGCTCTTCATCAAACCACCTATCACCACAACATCACCTGATGCTGCTTTAATCACAGTATCAGACTCACGAATTTCACTTTGGGCTAATGGCAGCTCTAATGTTGACTCACTGATTTTAATAGATTTAGTTTGCTCTTTAACATCAATAACAGAAGGGTGAACATGCAGTAACACATTGCCATCTTCATCTATTTGCGGGGTCACATCCAAGGCAATACCAGAGAAAAATGGAGTTAATTCGACTTGCGGAGTCGTTACAGGAGTCGTACCTGCCACTGTGGTAGATGATACATCGGTGACAAAATATTCATCATTACCCACTTTAATAACCGCCTTTTGATTATTGGATGCGGTCACTCTTGGGCTTGAAAGCACATCGACATCGCCTTGGGTATCTAGCAAACTGATCATAGTCGAAAAATCAGTACCTTTAACATTGATAGTCGTCACGCCGCCAATGACACTGGTAATCTGATTGCTCAACCCCTGGCCTGCACCTGTGCCAAAATCAATATTAGTGCTGCCTATATGACCCACAACACTGTCCCACTGAATGCCTTGTTGATATGCATCAGATAAAGTCACTTCAATAATTTTTGCTTCAAGAATAACTTGGCGATGTAAGTGTGATTCAGCCTTTTCAATAAAGTAGCGCACTTGACGTAGTTCATTTGGGAAGGCACGGATAGTCACTAAACCCGCTTGCGGAGTCACAACAACCTGACGCCCACCGCCGGTTTCACCAATAATAGCAGTTAAGGTTGCTTGTAACTCTCCCCAAAAATCCGTTTTGGTTTTAGAGCGAATAAAGGTGCCGTTAGTATTGTCGCTGCTATTGTTGCTATTACTGTCACTATTACTGTTGCTGGAATTATTGTTATTAGAATTAGAGTTATTATTGCTATTCGAATTAGAGTTATTGTTGTTATCCGAAATGCGTCCAGAGCTAACCGATGTTAAAGATAAGCCCTCTCGCTCCATGTACAGATAATTTAATGGGAATGTTTCAGTGCGCATACCGGCAGGAAATATGCGTAATACACGCCCTTCACGGCTAACCTCATAACCATAAATATCTTCCACAACTTGGATTGCTTCACCTAAGGTAACGCTTTTTAGTGACAACGAAATAGTGCCCTGAACCTCAGGATGCACCGCGACACTTAATGGTGTGCCTTCCACTAATGAAGGAAAAAACACCCGGGCGTCCACATTATGAGCTGACACATCAAAACGTCGTTCAGCTGGCAAAGGCGGCATACTTGCACCCATGCTATTTTGACTATTTAATTCACGTTGAACATCCGCAGGCATCATTGCTGGCGGAGGTGTTACCGCTTTAGGAGCCTGTGCTTGTAATAAAGATTCATTAATCGCACCTTTTGAATCTTTCGGCTCTGGACGATTAGTCGTTTGACATGCCATCAAACTGAGCATCAACAGAGGGGTAATATAGTTTATCGTTTTCATTGTAGTTATTGTCCTATCTCTGCGTTACCGACTGGAATAATTGGAGTTTACGGCCATCAGATAAGCTCACATGGCTTTTACCAATCGACACAATGCGCACACCTTGTACTCTATCACCTACTTTCATAATTTTATTATTGATTACCGCATAGGATGACGCGCCATGAATGACACTATTGAGCACCAAACTTTGTTGTGTATTTGTCACAGCCTCACTTTGGTAATTTTTGCTCGGCAATGTGGGATCTCGCAGCGTCTGTCCATGCGCAGCAAAAACCAGCGACAAAGAAAGAAAGCCTAATGAGAGGTAAGAATTAATCTTGTTTAGCAACACTGATAAAGTCCCTATTAATGCTTAATGTGTATAATTCTAATTCGACCTTGGCTTTTGGATGCGTTTCAACTTGATAATCTAATCGCTTCCAATAAAGTTTGTCAGGCATAGATTCAATGGCTTTCACAAAATCTAACACCGCAAAATAATCCCCTTCAACGGCCAACTTTATGCCATGACTATAAAGGTTCATTTTCTGTTGTTCATCTTCCCCGACTTGCAACAAAGCGACTGGTGCAATCGAATTAAATGAAATCAGTTTAATCCCTTTATCATTAGATAATAGATTAGCCAGCACAGTAGGCATATAATCTGCGGGGACCATATCCACCATTTGCGCATTAAGTTCAGCATCAACCTCAGCCATTTGGGTATTAATCAATGTGAGCCTTTGCTGATAATCGGCATTGGGATCTAATGTCAGTCGCTGTTGATACAACGCAATTTGTTGCTCAGTAATCCCGCTTTCTTGTTGAAGGATTTGCAAGCGTTTTTCAGCCTTGCTGATATCAAGCCACTTAGCTTCAAGTGACATAAACGCGACCATACCCACCACCACAACGGTAGCTATGCCTATTAATAAACGCTCACGCTGACTTAACCCATTAAACTTTTGTGCCAGTTGCTGCCATTGTTGCTTCATTTAGCAGCCTCCTGATTTGCTTGTACGCTGGTTAATTTAAAGGCCAAAGGTTGATCTTCACCTCTATCCATTGTCATTGCAGCAAAGGCAAAACCTTTTAAGGTATCTGCTGTTTTTAATCGTTCAATCCAACGAGGAATACTCGAAGGTTGCTGACCAAATCCTTCAAATTCAATTTGCTGTTCATTGAAATGAATTCGACTTAACCACACATTGGTATCCGCAACAGTAGCCAAGTCAGTCAACATAGGTGAATAGCCCTGACTTATCAGTGCGGTGCGGTTTTCCAATTCAGATTTAAGTAAACGTTTTAAGGTGAGCCTTTGCTCCTCTAACTCCACCCTAGATACTAAGTCTTGATCTGGCGCACGTTGCGCGACTTGGGCTTCTAAATTGTCTTTTTGCTCAACTAAGCGGTTATTATTCTGCTCAACTTGGGCAACCTGATGTTGAACATCATAAAGCAGATAACTGCCCACTAGGTGCAACAATACTGTTAAACCTAACAAAGCCACGACAGAAACCGATAACACCAAAAAGTTTAAACGCTGCTTTGGCGGTAATAGTGTGGTGCTGTAGAGATTAACGTTAGTTTTAATCACACCTCACCTCTTGCAAGCTCGTTAAAAGCCAATTGGGCTAAATAAGCAGATACACCATGATGCGTAACGGCTTCAACCTGTTGATTAAAGTTGGCGGCAACTAATTTAACTAAGGTTTGTTGTTGGCCTTCTACCAATAAATTGATGGTCGACACTGGTGCTTGGCGTAACTGACTCTCAAAATAATCCATCGAACGTTGGATCTCTAAACTCAGGTTGTCAGCAAGACCGTAACTTAATTCTTCATTACTGGCCTTATGCAATTGATTAAACCCACGAACTCGTCGCTGCATAAGCAATTCACCCGCTTTTATCACAGTAAATAAAACCTCTTGTTCGGGTAGGTGAGTCACTAGCATATGCGCCATGTTATCTGCATCAAATAACGGAGTTAAGGCCAACTCTTCAATATTAATTCCCGCAATGGTAAAGCCAAGTTCATCACACGCTGTGGCAAGTGATACCAATTTATCTCTGGGTGCAACCACCACATTCACTTTTGAATTGATTGATACGCTTGATTCAAAATAATCGAGATGAATATTGGCAACAGGTTGACCCACCATATCTTTAATAGCCCAAATGAGTGCTTGGCAAACTTCAGCGGGGTCAACACTAGGTTTATCGGCTTGCAATAATTCGTAATGTGAACTGGACAAAACAATTTGCAGCTTGGCAGCGCCAAATTGATTTTTGATTTCATTAAACGTGGATAGAAAGTCATCTTTAACTAAATCGAATTCCGTAAATGACTCTGATTGTTCTAATTTTGCAGCTTGATAGACCCACACAGCGTTCACGCCAACATACACTCCCAGCTCTGCGGAGTGGGCAGCTTTACGCCAAAAAGCTAATTTATTAAAAAAACCATTATTCATTTGAAAGCCTTTTACGAACTAAATGCTGCGCATTATAAAAATAAGCGTCATTTCACATCCATCTTGTGATGCGTCTTGTCAATAATCAAAAAATGACTTTGGCAGGTCAGCAACATATTTACCAGTTTAACCGCTAATATTTTAATTTTATAGAAAAATACTAAAATTAGGTTGTTTAAATAAGATAGATTGCTCTACTAAGATAAACAAGTTTTAAACATCATTTGCTATGAGGGCAATATCCCCCAAAAATGGACCTTGAGCAGCACTGACGCCCAATATCTTCAATGTTTGCCACTCTTCAAGTATTTCAACACCTTCAGCAATCACTTGCGCTTTAGAACGTAAAAGCCCCCCAATAAGGCTACGAATGTATAGCTGATTCTCAGGCCGCTCATGCACCTGACGAATGATCGAACGGTCTAACTTCACAAAATCAAAATCATAGGTTTGAATATAATGCGTCCCGACCACTTGCTTACCCACATGATCGACACTTAACTTGGCGCCCATCTTAGATAGCATGGTCAATGTTTTGGCTAACTGAGGATGCTGTTGATGTTTGATAAAGAGATCTTCTGATACTTCGAAAATAAGCCTAGTTGCTAAAGGGCGATGCTCAAGCAATGTCGATTGAATCCAACGAGTAAAAGCTCGGCTTGTTAGGGTATCCATACTTAAATTAACGCAATAAATGGCATCATTTTTAGGCATGACATTAAATAAAACTTGCTCAACTATCAGCCTTTCTACCTGTGGCATTAATCCACATTTATTGGCCATAGGAATAAACAGTGTCGCACGAATTTCATTATTTTGGTTGTCTCTTACTCGGCTAAAAATCTCACAATGCAGCAAGCTATTGTCGCTTTCTAGCACCGGCTGTTGTAGCAGAAAAAAACGCTTATTAACCAGTGCATATTCTAAAAAGCTGCGCCATCTGACAGACCCTTTTGCCATTTCTTTATCGACAGCGCCTTTGTCATACATAAACCAGGTATTAAGTCGTTGCAGTTGAGCTGCACGCAAGGCCATTTCGGCTTCTTCAATAATTTGTGAAGGCTGGTCGCCCGCTTTATAAAATGCGGCACCAAGGTGCAAGTAATTATCATGATTGGCAATTTGATGGTGCTTAACTAACAAACAGCGGCGAATTAACCTGTCGGCTAACAAATCGGCCTCTGCAAGTGATAATTGTGGGACAACGATTGCAAGTTGTAATCTGCTGCGTCTGGCAAAAATTACATCGGTATATTCGCTTACTAACGGGGGGATAATCGCCACAATTTGGGTAATAAATGCTTTATTAGCTTCAATATCCGTTTGAACATTCATTAATGCATCATCATCAAATTCAAGTAAAAAAACCACGCCATAGGCCACCATTTTGTTGTCATGGCTGAGTGCAGTAAGACGATTTTCAAAAAAGAGACGGTTACCGATTTCTGTCACAGGATCAAGAAAGGTATTTGCACGAATAAACTGATCTAGGCGTCCACGTTCTTGTTGAGCATCTTCAAGATCATTGATGAGTTTTGAAATTGCACGATTAATTAATCTAGGACGTCCTTTTGCTGTAGATAGCTTGGCACCTTGTATATCGCCCTCGATGATCATTTTACTGCGCAATGCCAGTAACTCAACGCCATCTAGCTCATGGGTAATCCACTTTAATCCATAACGCACAAATACGCTTATGGCGCCAAAGCCAATGAATAAAATTAACAATTCATACCAGCTAAATTGATAATTGTTGAGGGGCGATGTTAATTCAAACCTCACGCTTAAAGCAGTTTGGGGCTCAATAATACGTTGATAAAGGGTTACGCCTGATTCACCCCTGTCAACATCAGACTGATAGGAATATAAAGCTTGTTGGTCTAACAACAATTGAAATTGCACCACATGATAAGCTTTTAATACTGCAGGGAGCCAAGTATCTAATTGAGCGATCCCCTGCTGTTGATAGTGCGTGACTATCATAGACTCAAGTTCAGCTACTTTATTTTGTTGAAATCGATAAGTGAGTTGAACAAAGCTCATTAGCGCACATAATAAAAAAACAAAGGCGACTGCCGCCAGAGAGACTAACCAAAAACTGGTTAACTTTTTTGTGAGGATTTTAGTCAGCTTCATCTATCCGCTTTCCTGCTGGACGTTATTAATGACAACTCAAGTGATACAGAAGGAACGAGTCAGCGCGATGGTTATCAAAGTTGCTACACCTTAGCATTGCGAATCAACGACGTCATACTAGACACTCAGTAAATTCATCTTATTCAGGTGTAATCATGGTGCTTTGATAGGCTGTGATCATTCCATATTGAGGTTTATTATTATTGTTGCCCTTAGTATACCTAACTCTGACGTTATTAATGTGCTTTAAACACTATCACATTGTTAATAAAAATTAAAAAGGGGCCGAAGCCCCTTTTAACACGATGTTATTTACATACGCTACATTTTGTAATCGCGCAATTAATATACTGGTAAAGTGGTGACTTTAGCCACACCGGAGTCGATTGCAGCTTGTGCAACAGCACGTGCAACATTGACTAATAATCTTGGGTCCATTGGCTTAGGTAAGACATATTCAGCACCAAAACTTAATTCGCTTACGTTCGGATAAGCCGCTAACACATCTTCTGGAACAGGCTCTTTGGCTAAATCTGCTATGGCATACACCGCCGCTAATTTCATTTCATCATTAATCACCGATGCTCTAACGTCCAGCGCCCCGCGGAAAATGAACGGGAAACAAAGCACATTATTGACCTGATTAGGATAATCACTGCGTCCTGTTCCCATGATGAGATCCTTACGGATGCTATGGGCTAAATCGGGTTTAATTTCAGGATCAGGATTTGAACATGCAAAAATAACCGGATTAGGCGCCATTAATTTGATGTCATCCTCGGTGAGTAAATTAGCACCAGATAAGCCTAAAAATGCATCCGCACCTTCAATCACATCTTGTAGGGTGCGCTTATCAGTGTTGTTGGCAAATAACGCTTTGTATTCATTCAAATCATCACGGCGAGTATGAATCACGCCCTGACGATCGAGCATATAAATGTTTTCACGTAAAGCACCACATTTAACGATCATTGTCATGCAGGCGATTGCTGCAGCGCCAGCACCTAAACAAACGAACACTGCATCTTTGATATCCTTACCCTGAATCTCAAGCGCATTTAACATACCCGCTGCAGTCACAATCGCAGTGCCATGTTGATCATCATGAAACACAGGTATGTTACAACGTGCGATGAGCTCTTTTTCTATCTGGAAGCATTCGGGCGCTTTAATATCTTCAAGATTAATGCCGCCAAACGTATCGGCAATTGCTTCAACAGTATTAATAAACTCTTCTGATGTGCGGTGCTTTACTTCGATATCAATAGAGTCAATATTTGCGAAACGCTTAAACAGTAATGACTTGCCTTCCATCACTGGCTTTGATGCCAAAGGACCTAAATTACCTAGGCCGAGGATAGCCGTACCATTAGAAATAACGGCAACCGTATTACCTTTGTTGGTATAGCGATATGCGGTTTCAGGATCTGCCGCTATCTCACGCACAGGTTCGGCAACGCCAGGACTATATGCGAGTGCGAGATCATGACTAGATTGAGCGGGTTTAGTTAAACAGACAGCAGTTTTACCTGGTACGGGAAATTCATGATAGTCGAGAGCTTGTTGGCGAAAATCTGACATTTTATCAATCCTGAGTGCGCTATATGGTGAACAACATCTAAACTGCTGATTTAAGCAGCAGTGGAAAATGTTAACAATACGCTAAAAATAACAGGATATAAATCAAAAACTCAAACTTTACCCACCGATCCGACCATTGAAAGGCATAAGCAACGTAATAGTAACTTATCACTTACGAGTTATTTAAAATCAATAAGTTAAAAATGTAGTAAAATAACAAACATTTTCAAAATTAAACCCTAATAAGCCAATTTTACGACATAAATGTTAGTAAAAATAACAACAATCTTAGCTAAGTACACAAGACTATTATTTATAACTAAAAAGTCAGTTTTCATCTTTGCAGAAAGTAAAAGATCAACCTTCTGAAGAAGGTGGCTTTGATATCACTACCTAAAAGTGAGCTTTCCTACCGTGCGTTAACAAGACGCCGTAGATATATCCCTTAAGGCTTTTCTAAATCATCCCTAATTTAGAAGCTTGTACCGCACCATTAGCAAAGCTTACATATCAATTGAGTGTATAAGCTATGTTCAACTGAACTGATAAGCCTCCATGCAGGCAACCCTGGCATGTTAATAAGTCGTTAAACATTGCCTGACTCCTCCATAGCATTGAACGTACTTCAGGCAGAGCCTAATTGATGATAACCACCTATTGAAGTCGGTGGTTTAGGGGCTGAAAACAAAAAAGGCGCCTAAGGCGCCTTTAATATCATTGCGGAAGCAATTATTTTTTACCAAGCATGCCGAAACGCTTGTTGAACTTGTCAATACGTCCACCGGTATCAACGATCTTCTGAGTACCTGTGTAGAATGGGTGACATGCACCACATACGTCCAAGTGCAAATCTTTATTTGCAGTTGAATTTACTTTGATTACGTTACCACAAGTACAAGTTGCGGTTATTTCTGCGTACTCTGGGTGAATACCTGGTTTCATTGGGTTACCTCAAATTGAAGGCCATGTCGCTATCACAACCCGAAGTTGGACACCACATGCAGTTAATAAGAATATGTTTTAGGCGCGAGATAATACAGCGTCTTTAATGCTTACACAAGCGGTTATTTTCACCACTTGGCGACAGTTTTCAGCTTGCACTTTGCAAAGCAACGAGATCATCAAACTTCTTTTTATCCGCTTGCACATCTTGATATTGATCGAGTATCCCCTGAGAAGGACAATTTAACTTGGCGTCGGCCATAAGCATATTAATTTTTTGCTGAGCAAAGGCATTTGGATTCGCATCATAGATGGCTAGCATGGCACCAAAAATATTGGTATGCCAGGACTTATGCTGAGCGGCCGCCACTCGCCACAAGCTGTCTTCAGGCTGCCTATCAATTGAGCATTCCGCTGGAATAACTGGGTTTGAAACCAATTCTCCGGTGTCTGTGTCTGTGTCTGTGTCTGTGTCTGTGTCTGTGTCTGTGTCTGTGTCTGTGGGCCGAGTAAACTCATTGTTTATAGCTTGCGCTAATTCATTTTTTGCCATCAATTGTGTTTCATCTTCTTTCAGTGCAATTTCGACTGCAGATTCAAATTCACTATTTGGCTGAGCAATACCAGTCTTAACGAGTTCATCAAATGTTTTTTTATCTTGATTAGAATTTGTAAATTGCGCCAAGGTCTCGTCGGATGGGCAAATTAACTCACGATCTGCTTTTAGCTTTTTTATATTTTGATTGATAAAAGCCTCAGGGTTAGTTTGATAGATGGCCAACATCGCCCCAAATACGTTAGTTCCCCATGATTTTGCATGGTTAGAGGCCACGGTCCAAAGGGTATCTGCAGAGGTTTTGTTGATCATACAGTCAGATTGTGAGCGCGCGAACAATGCAGTATTTTTTGTAGAGGTTGAAGCCGCTGAGGCAGAGCTGTATTCAGGCTTTGCCAAACTTTCTTTAGCAACGGCCTGATAGCGCTGCTTGTATGCATCTGACGACTTCATGGTTTTAATTGCAACGGGCTTCTCGGCTTCTGGGCTTGCTGATAAGTTGTTTATCTCGTTACTGAACAAAGCAACTGGTGAGTATTGCTGCCATTTACCGTCACGATATTCAGACACAATCAGTGACGAGTTGGGATCAACAATTTTTTCTTCCCCATGCAAAACAAAGGTATTTTGCTTATGTTCATCCACAAGCAATTTTTCTAGCACGACGGTATTATTGTATTTTTGACGAATATAAAAAGTTAACAGGGAAGCATCATTATGGTCACTGACGACATTGACGTTCAGTTTAGGTAGTTCACCAGCCTCAAACCCCATTGCTTCAATACCAATATGACTCACATCAGCAATAACAGATTGGCTTAACGAGCCAATTGCTAACCCCGCTAACGTGAAACATATCTGAGAGATTTTCATGTATTAATCCTTTAACGTTTTTATCTTGGCATACGATTTTTTTAATTATACTATCGATGCTGAACTGCCTATTGATTGCTATCAAAGATAGATATCACGCATTATGTAACCCAGCACAACTATATAGAATTTATCTCTGTAGCCGCAACAAAATACTGATTAATTCAACATCTAAATCTTTAAAAACCAGCATGTTTGGCCTGCAACACTTCAAAAGTATGCCGGTCAACTGACACATCATGGTATTGCGCCAAAATATGTGCTGCTGGACAATTTAATGACGCATCTTGACGTAATAAATGTATACGTTGTTTAGAAAAGGCTTTTTGATTCGCTTCAAATAGGGCAAGCATTGCGCCATAAACATTGGTATTCCATTGTGCTTTATACCTATTAGCAATTTTCCATAAGGTTTCAGTGTCCGAGCGTTCCACATAGCAATTGGGGATCATTGCGGGTAATTGCATTATGTCTACAAGCGGGCTAGTCTCTTTGACCAATGGATGCATAGCGTTATTTGTTTCAACAGCCTTTTTGGACTTTAATTGTGTCTGATGTTGCTGCAAACTGGATGTTAATGCAGCCGAATTATTCGATTTTGGGGCATCAAATATTGGCAAAGTTGCTATTTGAACCCAATCGGCATTACGAAATATAGATACACTTAATGTAGCATGATTGTCGGTTACCTTAGTGTCTCCATGTAAGTGGATTAAATAGGGGTTTATTCTACTAGCGGCAAGTGTTAACTCGACAGCATGTTGGCCACTACCTTGCTTAATAGTAAAATAAAACTGGTTTAAATCTTTGTGCTTTGAAATAAAATTCACTTTTAATGACGGGACTTGGTTTAAATCAAACTGACGACTATTAATACTGACATGTGAGACTTCAGCAAATAACATGCTGCAATAAAAAGTCATAATTAATATTAGGCTGTTAATCATTAACCCAAGTTTATGCATTTTTCACCCTATTTAAAGTTCGGATTATTATATTTATCTGATAACGTTACACTAATTACCCCTTAGAATGAACATCCTTAATTGCCTTTTTGGAAATCTATGCCTGTGTATGTTGAAGTTGCCTTACCTGTCCCCCTGCGAACAAACTTCAGTTATCGTGTTGCAGAAAAACACCTTTCTGCCATAGCTGTGGGTTTGCGGGTGAAAGTCCCTTTCGGACGTCAGCAACTTATTGGCTTAATCACTGCGATAACCGACAAATGCGATTTAGCCGAAAACCAAATAAAAAACATCACTCAGGTTCTCGATACCCAAGCAATATTGCCAGAGGCTTTATATAAGTTAACATTGTGGGCTGCACGCTATTACTTTACCAGCCAGGGTCAAATGCTCAGTCAAGCATTACCTGTGGCATTGCGAAAAGGGGCCGATACTGCCCCGCAAGAAATCACCCAATATTGCTTAACCCACCAAGGACAAACCGCACAAGCGAGTCTGCTAAATCGTGCCCCCGCACAAAAAAAATTATTTGATGCACTCTCAGAAAATTCATTAACCCATGACGAATTTATCAGCCTTGAATACAGTAAAGCAGCATTAAAAGCATTGGAGGACAAAGGCTGGGTTGAACGTAAAGCACAAACAATTGCAATTGATTTAAGCTGGCGTCAGCAACTCGATATCACTGAAAAACCGCATAAATTGAACAAGCAGCAAGCGGTTGCGGTATCAATACTCAATCAGCAACAGGGTTTTAATTGCACCCTGCTTGAAGGCGTAACGGGGTCAGGGAAAACGGAAGTTTATTTATCAGTGCTTGAAGCCATCTTAAAACAAGGTAAGCAAGCGCTTATTTTGGTGCCTGAAATCGGCTTAACCCCCCAAACCATCAATCGATTTAAACGACGATTTGCGGTCAATCTTGCGGTGATCCACTCAGGTTTAACCGACAACCAACGCCTCGACGCTTGGCGTCAAGCAAGAAGCGGCCAAGCCGCTATTATTATTGGCACCCGTTCGGCTTTGTTTACGCCCATGTTGTTTCCAGGAATAATTATTTTAGATGAAGAGCATGATGCCAGCTTTAAACAGCAAGAAGGAGTGCGCTACCACGCAAGAGACCTCGCGGTTATGCGCGGTCACTATGAAGACATTCCTATCATATTAGGCACTGCAACCCCTTCGTTAGAATCATTACAAAATGCCATATCAGGACGTTATCATCACTTAACATTAAGTGAGCGCGCCGGTGCTGCGCAAAAGGTTAAACAAGGCATTATTGATATCACCAATCAGCCACTTAAAAGCGGCATGTCATCATCGTTAATTAATGAAATGCGCATGCACCTCGATGCGGGTAATCAGGTGCTGTTATTTTTAAATCGCCGCGGTTTTGCTCCAGCCTTGTTATGCCATGAATGTGGTCACTTGCATGAATGTGATCGCTGCGATGCATTTTTTACCGTACATCAGGGCTTAAATGAAATTTGCTGCCACCATTGTGGTAACCAATATGCGATCCCTAAGCAATGCCATCAATGCGGTAGCACCATGTTGATGGGGCATGGTTTGGGTACTGAACAGCTGGAGCAAGCGCTTACGTCCTTATTTCCAAATTACCCTGTAGTGCGTATCGATCGCGATACCACTCGGCGCAAAGGCTCACTAGAAAAACAACTGCATGGTATTCACAAAGGCGAATACAAAATACTGGTCGGCACCCAAATGCTCGCTAAAGGGCACCATTTTCCAGACGTCACTTTAGTGGGTTTATTAGATGTAGACGGGGCATTATTCAGCGCAGACTTTCGTGCCCCAGAACGCTTTGGTCAGCTATACACCCAAGTGTCAGGGCGTGCTGGCCGCGCTGACAAACCCGGAAAAGTGCTGTTACAAACCCACCAAAGCGACAATGTTTTATTACGCAGTTTATTACGACAAGGGTACGGCGATTTTGCCCGCGAACAACTTAAAGAAAGGCAGTTGGCGCAGCTGCCACCTGCTTGGCACATGGTACTTATTCGCGCTGAAGCGCATTCAGCGGCTGACGCGGATGAGTTTCTCACCAAAGTCAGTCAGCTGCTCCCCCAAGACAAAGCCTTTGAAATCATTGGCCCGATTCCTGCACCATTGGATCGCAAAGCGGGTAAATATCGTCGACAATTGATGTTTCAAGCTAAAACACGTCAAAGACTTCAGGTCGAGTTTGAAAAAATCCTTAACGTAATCGAGCAACTACCTGAAACCAAAAAATGCCGTTGGAGTATCGATCGTGACCCACAAGATTTAATGTAATTCAATGGAATTAGGGCTGTTAACGGGCTAAGAATGATGAATCATAAAAAATTCCATCAAGTACATAGCAATTTACCCCCAGAAGCGGCTAAAATATGCGGTTCTGTCGTGTCATTCATTAACGAATTTAGTGCAAGCAAAGGCCCATGAAATCACATATTGAATCTTTACTACAACAAACCATCGCCTCGTTCCAACAACAAGGTATTGTGCCAGCTGATTTTCAAGCGCGTATTCAGGTAGACCGCACTAAAGATAAAAGCCATGGTGACCTAGCCACCAACCTTGCAATGATGCTGACTAAAGTGGTCGGTAAGCCACCACGTGAAGTCGCTCAACTTATAATCGACACGCTCCCCAAGTCTTCACATGTGGCTAAGGTGGATATTGCCGGCCCAGGTTTTATTAACTTTTTCATTGATGACAATGCACTCGCCAACCAATTGCAACAAGCGCTTAATGATGACCACTTAGGTGTCGCATTACCGGCCAAGCAAAATATCGTGGTTGACTACTCTTCTCCTAACCTCGCAAAAGAAATGCACGTAGGTCATTTACGCTCCACCATTATTGGCGACAGCGTTGTACGTGCGTTGGCGTTTTTAGGCCATAACGTTATTCGTCAAAATCATGTTGGCGACTGGGGTACCCAGTTCGGCATGCTGCTAGCTTATATGGAAGAATTACGAGCTGCCCAAGGCGAACAAGCCACCTTAGAATTATCTGATTTAGAAAACTTTTACCGTGCGGCCAAAGTTCGCTTTGATGAATCAACCGAGTTCGCAACGCGCGCGCGTCAGTTAGTGGTAAAACTGCAATCGGGTGATGCTTACTGCAACAAATTATGGCGTGAGTTTAATGATATCTCACTCAGCCATTGTTTAGACGTATACCAACGTTTAGGTGTGAGCTTAACTCGTGAAGATGTGCATGGCGAAAGTGCTTATAATGCCGATTTAGATCAGGTAGTTGCCGACTTAGATGCCCAAGGTTTATTAACCGAAAGCAACGGCGCAAAAGTGGTATTCCAAAACGAATTTAAAACCAAAGAGGGTGAGCCTCTTCCAGTCATCATTCAAAAAGCCGATGGCGGTTATTTATATGCCACTACCGACTTAGCCGCTATGCGTTATCGTTCAAATGTACTTAAAGCGGACCGTGCATTATATTTTGTTGATTTACGTCAAGCACTGCATTTCCAACAGGTGTTTAACCTTGCCCGTCTGGCAAAATTTGTTCGCCCAGAAATGACGTTAGAACACATGGGTTTTGGCACCATGAATGGTGAAGATGGTCGTCCATTCAAAACCCGTAGCGGTGGTGTTGTAAAGCTAGTTGATTTACTCGATGAAGCTAACGTTCGCGCGCTTGAGTTAGTGCGTAGTAAAAACCCTGATATGGATGAACAAACATTAACTGAAATAGCCCGCGTAGTAGGGATTAGCGCAGTGAAATACGCTGACTTATCTAAAAACCGCACGAGTGATTATGTTTTCAGTTTCGAACAAATGCTCAGTTTTGAAGGTAATACCGCACCTTACCTTCTTTACGCCTACACTCGTGTAGCGGGTATTTTCAAGCGTGCTGAAGACATCGACTTAAGTCAGGCTAAAATTGTGCTTGAGCATGAAAAGGAAAAAGATTTAGGCACTAAACTGGCTCAGTTTAATGAAGTACTTATTCGCATGACAGACAAAGGTCAGCCGCATGTGTTATGCGCCTACCTCTATGAGCTAGCCAGTGAATTTTCTAGCTTCTACGAAGCTTGCCCAGTTCTCGCCGCTGACACTGACGCGCAAAAACAAAGTCGTCTTTTACTGGCAAAATTAACGGCTAACACCTTAAAAACCGGTTTATCGTTATTAGGCATTGAAACCCTAGAGCGCATGTAAATATGAGCCGAGATTATGCTAATCGCAAACCTAAATCGGCCGCAAAGGCCGGCAAAGGGGCGCGTTCGTCAAAACGAAAAACCTCATCAAGCAATATGCCCTTGATACCCTGGTTACTAGCCATAGTATTGGTATCTGGGTTTGGTTACTTTTTGTGGACCATTAAAGGCAGCTCAGAAGATGTCGCTCCTGCGGTGAATACTGCTGCAAAGTCGACAACCACAGACAAGCAAACAACCAAAGCCGCCGTGGCCCCAAAAGATCCCAACGAGTTACCGCCAAAACCTCAAGAAGAGTGGACTTATCTTGAAGAGTTGGAAAATAAACGTGTCGAAGTCGATGTGCCTAATTCTGGTGTGGTTTCTAGCGGTTTATATCAAATGCAATGTGGCTCGTTCCGCCAAGAAAGCCAGGCAAATGAAATGAAAGCGCGCATCGCCTTTATGGGAATGGAAGCGCAAGTTAAACGCTCTGAAGGCACTAATGGTGTTTGGTATCGTGTGGTTTTAGGACCATTCGAAAGCAAGCGTGATGGTGAGCGTGGCCGCCATAAAATGCAAAAAGCAGGCATCAACACCTGCCAGATCTGGCTATGGCAATAAGGTTATTTTACGCCTAAAAATGGAAGCCCGAGACATCGGGCTTTTTCATAAACGAATGTTAACCTTTCTAACTTGAAAAACGCCAATCACTCCCCAATATCCTTTATATCAATTAGCAGAAGGCTGTTTAACCCTGCTAAATTTAGTGAAGAGGATTTACTGTGACTACCATCGTATCTGTACGCCGTAATAACCAAGTTGTCATCGCTGGTGATGGCCAAGTGTCTTTGGGCAACACTGTCATGAAAGGCAATGCACGCAAAGTTCGCCGCCTTTATAACAACCAAGTATTAGCAGGTTTTGCTGGCGGCACAGCTGATGCATTTACCTTATTTGAACGTTTCGAAACCAAGCTTGAAATGCATCAAGGCCACTTACTTAAGTCAGCCGTTGAACTGGCTAAAGATTGGCGTACCGACAAAATGCTGCGTAAGTTAGAAGCGATGTTAGTGGTTGCAGATACCAAAGAATCATTAATTATTACGGGTAATGGTGATGTGGTTCAGCCTGAACACGACTTAATTGCCATTGGTTCTGGCGGAAATTATGCTCATGCCTCTGCCCTTGCATTACTGCAAAATACCGAATTAAGCGCCCGTGACATTGCTGAAAAGTCACTGACCATTGCTGGCGACATTTGTGTATTCACCAATCAATTCAAAACCGTTGAAGAGCTGAATTATTAATTCGAGCGAAAGGAAAAACTATGTCTGAAATGACCCCTCGCGAAATTGTCCATGAACTCGATTCGCACATTATTGGCCAAAAAAATGCCAAACGCTCGGTTGCGGTAGCCCTTCGTAATCGCTGGCGTCGTATGCAGCTAGAAGCTTCATTGCGTCAAGAAGTCACCCCAAAAAATATTCTTATGATCGGCCCTACGGGGGTCGGTAAAACTGAAATCGCTCGCCGCTTAGCTAAATTGGCTAATGCCCCTTTTATCAAGGTAGAAGCCACTAAATTTACCGAAGTGGGTTATGTCGGCAAGGAAGTTGAGCAAATCATTCGTGATTTAACTGACTCAGCAGTGAAAATGACCCGCGAACAGCAAATGAAAAAATGCCGTTTTCGTGCCGAAGAATTGGCCGAAGAACGTATTTTAGATGCACTACTACCTAAACCTAAAGAAGATTGGGAAGCCGAGAAAAAAGACGACTCAAATACGCGTCAAATCTTCCGCAAAAAGCTACGTGAAGGTCAGTTAGACGATAAAGAAATTGAAATTGATGTTGCTGCGCCACAAATTGGTGTTGAAATCATGTCGCCACCTGGCATGGAAGAAATGACCAATCAACTACAGGGCTTATTCCAAAATTTAGGCCAGAACACTTCAAAGCGTAAAAAGATGAAAATCAAAGACGCTTATAAACAATTAATTGAAGATGAAGCGGCGAAGCTAGTTAATCAGGAAGATTTAAAAGAACAAGCTATCGAGTTAGTTGAACAACATGGCATAGTATTCTTAGATGAAATTGACAAAATTTGTAAACGTGGTGAAACCTCAGGTCCAGATGTATCTCGTGAAGGTGTGCAGCGCGACCTCCTGCCTTTAGTGGAAGGTTGCACGGTAACCACCAAGCACGGGATGGTAAAAACAGACCATATTTTGTTTATCGCATCAGGCGCATTCCAGATGTCAAAACCATCTGATTTAATTCCTGAATTACAAGGCCGTTTACCTATTCGTGTAGAGTTAGATGCGTTATCTGCTAACGATTTCAAACGCATTTTAACGGAGCCACATGCCTCACTGACCGAACAATACGTGGCCTTGATGGGCACTGAAGGTGTAACGGTAGAGTTTGTTGAATCCGGTATTGAGCGTATCGCTGAAGCTGCCTGGCAAGTGAATGAGCGCACAGAGAACATCGGCGCGCGTCGTTTACATACGGTAATGGAAAAGTTGATGGAAGAGATATCTTATGATGCCTCAGAAAAATCCGGTTCAACTTTTGTGATTGACGCTGAGTATGTGAATAAGCACTTAGATACCTTTGTACAAGATGAAGATCTAAGCCGCTTTATTCTGTAGTCACGGGATCACTACCTGATTAAAAATATGCCTTAACATGTCACATTAAGGCATGATAAAAATGGGATTAACGCCGAAATCGAGTATGATGAAAATCTTCGATTTCTCGTTAATCCTTTTTATTACGACCACTTTTATAGGTAATAACATGTCAGAAGCCACCCCAAACGTGATTGGCATTAAATTAAAGCGTAAATCTAAGCTATTAGAAGTCAGCTTTGACAACGGTGAAATGTTTAACATCACTTGTGAAATGCTCCGCGTACACTCACCATCGGCTGAGGTTCAGCAGCATGGTAATCCTATTTTGGTGACCCATAAGAAAGAAGTGAATATCACGGCCATTGAACCTGTGGGCAATTATGCGGTAAAAATTGTATTTGACGATGGCCATGATACAGGGCTATTTTCTTGGAAAATCCTTTATAAATTAGGCAGTCATCAAGTGGAAATTTGGGAGCGGTATTTGGCACGTTTACGTACAGAGAAAGGCTCACGTGAAGCGTTGATTGCGATGAATATTAAATATTCGTAATCACATGCTAGAAGCAGAATATTGTAGTCTTGCCTCTAGCACAGCGCGATTCATTGTGATGGATTACCGTTAATTGGTTTGGTAATAATAAGCTTTAGGGGCTAGCTCGATCACATCTTCATACTCAAAACCTAACGTATTTCGTTGTCCCACCTTTGGCTTATCGGCGGATTGTTCAATGACCATTACACCCCAATGGTTATTACTTATCCCGCCAAAGATGACGTTCACTCCCATATTTGTCCCGCGAACAATAGCAGCAATATTATATTGAGCCATAACCTTTCTCACTGCAATTGACCGAGCAGAACATGTATTGCAACTTGTTAATTCTTCATTGCTTTTATGTTCTGACCAATTGGCTGAAGGCACAAATCCTGCTATTGCAGAAGGCTGATATTGAATAATGCCCGCAGGGGTATAAAAAGCATTATTAATTCGATAAACATCATCGGTTGTTCTTTGTAAAATGAGAATATCTGCATTCTGATGGAAAAACTCACTCACTTTAAACTGTTCATTAATGAATTGATTAATATGAGCCAATCTATTTTTTCTGCATATCGAATTTTGGCACAATACCCTGTTAGGCAAATCGATCAAAAACTGTTCTTTAGCTTTAAATATAGCCTGCCCCATTACTCCTAAATTAAAATTAGCGAACTTATTTTTATCGGTTAATGAATTAAATTTTGTTGGCTGCACATCTAACACACTGAAGGGTGATGCTAAACCCATTAAAATTTCTGGATCACCATTTTTAGGCAATAAGCTACGTAAGCTATCAATGGTTGCAATGTATTCTTTATCTGTATCAACGGACAAAAAACTCGGTAAGTTATTTGCTTTAGCAAATATCGGCAAGAGCAATAGTAAATATATAGCCTTCATGAACGACAAAAATCCTTTTAAATTCATAGTAAAAAGATAAATCTAAGTAGTCAAACACAACCAAATGACTTAACTGTTATATTATTGCCACATCAGTAATGAATGCTACTCAATAATCTTATTGGTGGCTTTTTTTATCAACTTTTTATCATCTTTATCTTTTTGTAATTTATCGGGCACAACAGCATCTACAGCTTTCTCTTTGACAGTTTCATCCTTGCCTGTTGCTTTATCCACCAACTTTGCAGTAGCGCCATCTTGAGGTAATGCATTTTCTACCGCTTTACCTGCGGTATCTTTCACGGCTTCTGCAGGATCACAGCGCCCACTGACACCCACTGTTGCTTTCACCGCTGCATTTTTAACGGCTTTTTGAGCTGTACAATCAGGATTAATCACCCCAGCATTAGCAACTTGCGCATAGGTCATACCTACTAACATCAGCATGGTTAATATACTTATTTTGATCATTTTTCATATGCCCTAATCTGGATGGTGTTAATAATTAAATATAGCACACGCTAATGAGATTGATATTCTTGATAAAAAACTAAAACCACTTTTTAGCTGGTGCATAGAAACGGTTGAAAAGTACAAAAAGTGATTAAATATCAAAACAAAAATGCCAGCACTGCTGCTGGCATTTTTAATTCAACACTTAACTAGTTCAAGCTTACACAGCTGATTGAATTATCACGCTGCCCGCTTTCTTAGTGTAAGAGTCGATTTGATCGAAGTTCAAGTAACGGTAAGTATCCGCTGCTGTAGCGTCTAATTCTTTCGCGTATTCTTGATACTCTGCAACCGAAGGTAAACGACCTAATAACGCGGCTACTGCTGCTAACTCAGCAGATGCTAAGTAAACGTTTGCGCCAGTACCTAAACGGTTCGGGAAGTTACGTGTAGAGGTTGATACTACTGTAGCACCTTCAGCAACACGTGCTTGGTTACCCATACATAGAGAACAACCAGGGATCTCAATACGTGCACCAACACGACCAAAGATTGAGTAGTAACCTTCTTCAGTTAACTGATCTTTGTCCATTTTAGTTGGTGGCGCAATCCATAAACGTGTAGGTAGTGTTTTAGCAAACTTGTCTAACATCTTACCGGTAGCACGGAAGTGACCGATGTTTGTCATACAAGAACCCACGAACACTTCGTCAATTTTAGTTTGTGCAACACTTGATAACAGTACAGCATCATCAGGATCGTTTGGTGCACAAAGGATTGGCTCTTTGATGTCGTTTAGGTCGATTTCGATAATTTCAGCATATTCTGCATCAGCATCCGCCTCCATTAATACTGGGTTAGCTAACCAATCTTGCATTGCGGTAATACGACGCTCAATGGTACGACGATCGCCATAACCTTCGCTGATCATCCACTTTAACATCACGATGTTAGAGTTTAAGTATTCGATGATTGGCTCTTTGTCTAGCTTGATTGTACAACCTGCAGCACTACGCTCAGCTGAAGCGTCAGACAATTCGAATGCTTGTTCAACTTTAAGTTTTTCAAGACCTTCGATCTCTAATACACGGCCAGAGAAAGCGTTGATTTTGCCTTTCTTCTCAACCGTTAGTAGACCCATTTCAATCGCCTTTAATGGGATAGCATGTACTAGATCACGCAAAGTAATACCAGGCTGCATTTCACCTTTAAAGCGAACTAATACTGATTCAGGCATATCAAGTGGCATTACGCCCGTTGCCGCAGCAAACGCTACTAGACCAGAACCTGCAGGGAAAGACACACCGATAGGGAAACGCGTATGCGAGTCACCACCCGTACCTACGGTATCAGGTAATAGCATACGGTTTAACCACGAGTGAATTACACCATCACCAGGACGCAATGAAACGCCGCCACGGTTCATGATGAAATCAGGAAGCGTGTGATGAGTATCAACGTCAACTGGCTTTGGATAAGCCGCTGTGTGACAGAATGACTGCATGGTTAAATCAGCACTGAAACCTAAACAAGCTAAATCTTTTAGCTCATCACGGGTCATTGGGCCTGTAGTATCTTGCGAACCAACAGAGGTCATTTTCGGCTCACAGTATTGGCCAGGGCGAACGCCGGCAACACCACAAGCTTTACCTACCATCTTCTGTACTAAGGTGTAACCTTTACCTGTATCAGCAACATCTTGTGGGCGAACGAATACTTTAGAGGCATCTAAACCTAACGTTTCGCGAGCACGGTCAGTTAAACCACGGCCAATGATCAACGGAATACGGCCACCGGCGCGCACTTCGTCTAATAGCACTTCCGTTTTTAATTCGAACGTAGAGATGACTTCATCAGTGCCACTGCGTTTAACAACGCCTTCGTATGGATAAATGTCGATGACATCGCCAGTTTCCATTTTATCTACGTTAAGCTCGATAGGTAATGCGCCAGCATCTTCCATGGTGTTGAAGAAGATTGGAGCAATTTTGTTACCTAAACAGAAACCACCAGCACGCTTATTTGGGACATAAGGGATATCGTCACCCATGAACCATAACACTGAGTTAGTGGCTGATTTACGTGAAGACCCCGTACCCACAACATCACCCACATAAACCAGTGGATGACCTTTGCCTTTAAGGGCTTCGATTTCTTTAATTGGACCGACAACACCTGGTTGATCAGGCACGATACCGTCACGGGCGTTTTTCAACATCGCTAATGCGTGCAGTGGGATATCTGGACGTGACCATGCGTCTGGCGCTGGAGACAGGTCATCAGTGTTGGTTTCACCCGCCACTTTAAATACCGTTAATGTCACTTTGTCGGCTAGCTTTGGACGATTTAAGAACCAATCGGCATTGGCCCATGATTCAACAACTTGCTTGGCAAAAGCGTTACCAGCTTGCATTTTCTCTACCACATCATGGTATGCATCAAACATTAACAATGTGTTTGATAATGCGGTAACAGCGATAGGGGCTAATGCAGGATTATCTAATTGAGCGATCAACGGCTCAATGTTGTATCCGCCTTGCATCGTACCCAGTAATTCGGTAGCGCGCTCTGCTGATAGAATTGGCGATTTAACAGTGCCTTTGGCAACGGCATCTAAAAAAGCCGCTTTAACATAGGCTGCTTCATCCACGCCAGGTGGAATACGATTTTCTAATAAGTCGAGGATCACGGCCTCTTCACCAGCAGGTGGAGTCTCAACTAACTTCACTAACTCAGCCACTTGTTGAGCATCTAATGGCTTAGGGACAACACCCTCTGCAGCACGCTCTGCGACGTGTTTACGATATGCTTCTAGCACGGCAACATTCCTCTTTGTTTGACGCCTTACGGCAAAACTCAACGTCAGTTTTAGTCACGCTGAAATTCCACAGGTTCGGGCTTGAAATCCGACCCCCAGTATACTACAGCTTTAAAAAAGTATGAATCAGCTCACACTATTACGCAGATGAAATCTACTGGATTTTTTTGTCCAACTGGCAATGTAAAGTGATATTAAAACAAAGAAAATTAGACAATAGTTTGAAACAGTAAAAAAACAATATTCTTTCATACACTTAAATAAAACCTTTTGATTTAAATAAACCCAACAAACGCAGCAACATTGGCTAAAAATAATTTCAAATATTTGTATTTTTACTGAATAATCTTGTAGATAACGATAATCTACACGTCAAAGTGAGTCACTAAATAAGGTTAACAATGGCAAATATCAATGTGAAGGCCGTGATTTTTGATATGGATGGGGTACTAATTGATTCTGAACCCGCATGGCAAACAGCCGAAATAGCAGTATTGAATCGGCTTGGGCTCAAACTCACTTTCGAAGATGTAGAAAGTACAACTGGCTATCGCATTGATCAAGTTGTGGATTATTGGCATCAACGCTTCCCATGGACTAACTATAATAATGCCGAAACAGCAAGCCACATTATTGCAGCGGTCGCTGAACACATTAGGCTTAATGGCGAGCCCATGGCCGGAGTGATTGACACTTTAAAAGATTGTCGTCAAAAAGGGCTTAAAGTCGGTTTAGCTACCTCATCACCTTCCCTGATTATTGAGGCGGTATTAACCAAACTGGGTATTAGCGAGTATTTCGATGCTATTTGCTCTGCAGAGCATTTAGCATTGGGTAAACCTCACCCTGAAGTGTACTTAAATTGCGCTAAAAAATTAGCGGTTGATGCAGTGAATTGTTTGGCTATTGAAGACTCGTTTAATGGCTTAATTGCCGCGAGAGCTGCCAATATGCAAACCATCGCCATACCGGCCCCCCAAGTGGCACAGCAAACAAAATGGATTATTGGCCACCATCAAATCAGCCACTTATCCGCGGTTGCCCCCATATTATCAGCCTACTTACAAGAGAATACCAAGCATACTCAATAACTCTTGATTCTAGCTTGATAACAGTAAGCGTCTGGGCAACTACACCTATCGTTTAAAATTCCAGGGTAACAAGCTGTCGATATTCGGTGCTGGTTGGCAT
>NZ_JAPDMX010000025.1:103427-173022 GCF_025971955.1 Shewanella subflava | reverse complement strand
AATTGTCTGATTTACTGCCGTGGAATGTTGATCTAGGTAAAGCAGAATAAGCTTCACCGGTTAATTGACCGCTTACACACCAACAAGAGAATTGGCAACAATAAACGGCGATACATCTAGATATCCTTTCTAATTGTATTATGAGTAAGACATTGCTAAACAACAAAAATAACACTATAGCCAACCCATTATATGAGGGCAATAAAAAACCCCACAAATTAGTGAGGTTTTATGGTGTCTTGTTAAGCTAAGTTAGCCTTTACAGTTTGGTGTGCGAGGGACTTCTTCAAGCTCCTGCCATTCCACTTCGGTATAAGTGTTAATAGATAACGCATGAACGCCATTGGCTAATTCATCAGCAAGTGCGCTATTCACCGCTCTGTGCCTTGTTAAAGGTCGCTGTCCCTCAAACACATCACTGACGATCACAACTTTGAAGTGAGTTTCAGAATTAGGTGGCACATGATGACGATTGCTTTCGTTAATAACGTCAAGATGTGACGGTGTGAACGACTGATTCAGTTTATCAGTGATTGTCTGTGCAACTGACATAATGACTTACTCTTAGGTGCTTAAAAACTGAAGGTTACTGGGTAAAGACGAAAACGTCAAACACTGTCATGACAAAACGTTAACTGATAATCACGTTTGCGAAGAATGGGCTTATACTCGATAAAAATCAGGGGTGATTAACCTAAAAGTAAAATTAACCCGTGGTTGCGTTATAGATAATCGCTTAGGTAACGCATGTTGCCATGTTTGCTGCATACCTGGCTGCATTATGATTAAGTCACCTGAACGCGGGCTGTAGGTCACTTTTTGCAGATGGGTTTTATGGCGCACCACAAAATCTCGACAAGCCCCTAAAGTGATAGAGGCAATCGCACTACCCGCCATAATTTCGGGCTCATCATCACTGTGCCATCCCATACAATCATGGCCATCTTTGTAATAATTAACTAATACGGCATTAAAATTCAACTGACAACGATTGAATAAGGTTTGGCGCAACTTGGCAAGTATCGGTGGCCAAGGTAAAGGATTAATTAACGTTTTCGAATATTTGCAGTCACATCCATCATCACCAAACCAGGCTTGTGTACGTGGAATAAAGTGTTTTTTACCGAAAACTTCAATTTGAATTTTTGTCAGTGGGTAATGACTAACCTCATTCAACAGTAATTGTTGCTGACGTTGGTTCAAAAAGTTGGGATGTAATGTTACGGGAGGCGCAATAATATCTGGCACCTGCTCGTCAAATAAGTCCAACATCATAGTAAGTTATTGATCCTTAGTTTATGTTTAGAAGTAATCAACCTAAACCTCTACCATATGACATAAAATGTCGTTATAGTCATTACCGAGCTTCAACAGACAAATGGATTAATATGAACGACATAGATCATCAACATCAATCCTTACACCATACTGATATCTATCAACATGGTGAGCCATTGCAACCACAGCAATTGACGCCTTTAACAGAGTTAGTATTAACTCACATAGATAATAATTACCCTAAATTACAACTCTATGTTGCTGGCATAGTATACGGTCTGATAGCAACCATAGTTTGTCTCATTATTGGTTTTATAGTTCCTTTATCGATTACAGCCAAATTACTGCTGATATTATTCATCTTAATCACTGCCGCGCTGATTATTCGCTTAACTTACTTAAAAGCATTGACCATTTGCTACGGGGTATTTAAAGGTGAATTGATTATGCGCCAGGGCTTATTTTGGATTTCAACCACGGCATTACCTTACACTCGTTTACAGCACGTTAATTTATCTCAAGGGCCATTGGAGCGCCAATATCAACTGGTCACCCTGAAATGTTTTAGTGCCGGTTCTGGTGAAGCAGAAATCAATTTACCCGGATTAAACGCTGATACCGCTGAACATCTGCGGCAACATCTACTGCATCAAGCAGCCGAAAATCAGACGACTAATGCAAACGTGATAACAGCCTCTTTGGATTCACAACATGGATGACCGTCAACCGCAAAAACTCAGCACCCAACAGAGTACGGAACCTCAGGTATTACTAGCGGATTGGCAGGCTTTATCCCCTTGGTCTATTGTTAGCTTCATTATGGGATCATTAAAAAGCATATTCAGCAATGGATATGCTTTGATACCTATATTTTATGCCGGCTGGACAAATGATATTTCAGTATTTTGGGTCATTGACGGCGCAATCATTCTAATCGGATTATTAACCACGTTTGCTTTTATTCAATGGCGAAAATTTCGTTATCGCATAAGTAGAGTTCAGCTCGATGTTAAACGCGGACTTTTTTTTACCAAAAAAGATGAAATTCCACTTAATCGAATTCAAAACATTCGTTTAGAACAAACCTTTTACTTTAAGCTGCTTAATCTGGCAGAGTTAGTGATTGAAACAGCAGGCTCGAGTAAAGATGAAGCAAGACTGTCAGCTATTGATGCGCAGCATGCACATGCTTTAAAACAGCAATTACTGCAACTGCAGTATGAAGACGTTGAATCATCATCGCAACAACCAGATACAGATGCTACAGGTAAGTCCCCTGAGTTAACACAACCCATCGTCACCCGCAGTTTGAAAGAGTTAATTCTGTTTGGTTTTTATCAAAATAATTTTATCTGGTTTGCCCTTATTGCAGGCCCAATAGCGGGGCAGATTGAATGGGAAAAAATTGTCCAGTCAGCCCTTTTTCAGCAACTCATCACGTGGGTTAATCACACAACCCATGAAAGCTTAATGTTGCAATTAGTGTTGTTTGTTGGGTTATTGGTGGCGGGATATTTGTTATTTTCTATGATTTCAATTATCGCTTCAGTACTCAAATATTACCCTTATAGATTAGATAAACGACAACAAACCCTGCAAAGAAGCGGCGGGGTTATTGCACACCAACAAGATGCGTTAGCGATTAAACGTATACAGGTAATCCACTTTCACCAACCCTTACTTGCAAGAATTGTTAATCGCTGGACCATTTACCTTAAACAAGTAAAAGGTAATGAAGTAGAAGAAAAAACCAAACAGCATATGTTAATTCCCGCTGTAAAACCGAATGAAATTGAGCAGATATTTCAACCGATATCGTCATTAAGCCCAACCCCCATTCGTTTGCCAAATGGTTATATGCCAATTAATATCGCGTGGTTATATAAACGCATTTGGCTGCCTTTTATCCCGTTTACTATCTTGTCAGCTTTAGGGTTACTGACGCCATTACCTATTGAAATCGCCGTTATTGAAGTTGCATTTGTCGCTGCATTAGTCGTCAGCGCTTTACTTGTTGTCCGCTTTAAAAGATGGGGGTATTTTTTACAAAATGATGCAATATGGCAACACAGTGGATTATTAGGCCGGCATTGGAAGCGTATTCCCTTCGAAAAAATTCAACACGTAAAAATCATTCAAACACGTGCCCAGAAGCAAAAACAACTTGCCTACCTTGAACTCGGGCTCGCTAGTGGCACAATCATGCTACCTTATATAGCCATCGAAACCGCCAATCTAATAGCCGCTAGAGCATTCAACACGATTTCGCCACATTATAAGCCGTGGATTTAACCTCGCTTTCCTTGTGGACCAGGCTAGATAAAGCCTCTTAGGATTGTTAAGAGGCTCAAACACCAAGCAAACAGGCTTGTTAACATCAAGTCTTTAACATGTCTATGGCTAGTCAATACCGTTAGCGATGTAAAGAGTAGGTGGTAAGCATTGTCATCCTAAACTATGGTTATTTAACCACTAATACTGGGCAACGGGCTTGATTTGCCACTGATTCAGCCACGTTTTCATGTAAAAAATGCGCCAAACCTGTTCTTCCATGACTGGCAATCACTACCATTCCGATATCGCCTGAATTAGCTTCCGCGACGATTTCAGTGGCAGCATCTCCACGGCGGATAACGGTTTCAATCGGCATCTTGGTATTAAGTCCTGCCAGTAATGAATGCATTTTTTGTGCTGCGGCTTCCTCCATACTTTTTGCCAACTCTTCAGGCGTAACAGCTAATATCATGTAATTTTCATCACCAAATGGCTGATCAACAACATGGACAATTCTAATGCCTACATGATAGAGATTAGCCATTTCGATAGCATATTGGAGAGCATGAGATGCCGTCTCAGAAAAATCCGTGGGCCATAAAATTGTTTTACTTCGCATAACCACCTCCTGTCATCTAGAATTATCTCAACTCACAAATATCGATTATCTCAACCACCAAGCTTTGTGGTGACAAATGAGTCCTTTGCTTATCCACTAGCAAATACACTGTTACCAATCCCCCCATAAAGATTAATTCATAAGTTACTACCTAAAGTGTAGCCTGTTGTATGAAGCATTGATTGATATAGCGCAAATATTCAACACATCTTGCATCTATCAGTTGTAGGGATTAACATTAGACCGACTAATCAGTCGGTTTTTCAATAAAACCTCAATCACACTTGCCGCTGGAGTAACTTATGAATATGGCTGTTGAACAATCACCATTGTCACCATTACAACAATTACTGCACACTCAACGCAGCCATTATTTGTCGCATCCTGCACCGAGTTATCAATCACGAGTAGAAAAATTAACGCAGCTCAAACACACACTTTTGCAGCATCAACAACAAATTGTTGCAGGCTTAATAAAAGACTATGGTCACCGCTCTGAAAACGACACTGTGATTTCAGATATCATGCCGTGCATCAATAATATTAACTACACCCTCAAAAATCTTAAATCATGGATGAAACCCAGTAAACGCCATGCAGGTTTATTACTGTCACCGTCAAAAGTATCAGTACATTATCAACCTTTAGGCGTGGTAGGCATTATCGTTCCATGGAATTTTCCAGTGATGTTATCAATTGGGCCACTGATTACCGCTATAGCCGCGGGTAATAGAGCAATGCTGAAAATGTCCGAGTTCACCCCTAATACCAATCAAGTACTCAAGGATTTGTTAGGGCAAATTTTTGCAGAAAATGAAGTCGCGTTAGTAGAAGGAGAAGCGGATATTGCGGCACAGTTTTCTGCGCTGCCTTTTGATCATATTTTATTTACAGGCTCAACTGTAGTGGGTCGCCATGTAATGCGCGCAGCAGCAGAAAATTTAACACCTGTGACGCTAGAGTTAGGCGGTAAATCTCCGGCAATTATTGCACCGGATCTGCCAATTGACACCGCGGTAGAGCGATTAATTTTTGGTAAGTGTTTAAATGCCGGTCAAATCTGTGTCGCACCTGATTATGTACTTTGCCCTGAAGATAAAATTGATGAGTTAATCAAAGCTTACCAGTCAAGATTCAATAAAATGTACCCTGATTTTGACAACAACCCTGATTACGGCAATATTATCAATGACCGCCAATTTGAACGATTAATGAACGTGGTAAACGATGCAAAATTAAAAGGTGCGAAGGTGATTTCTGCATCAAACACTGCAATAGGTGTCAACAAACGCAAACTCGCCACCCAATTAATGACTCAGGTTACTGCTGATATGCTGGTTATGCAGGATGAAATTTTTGGACCTATTCTGCCAATTATCGGTTATAAATCGATTGATGAAGCCATTGGTTACGTTAATCAACGCGATAGACCATTAGCTCTGTATATTTTAAGTTTTAATAGCAGCACTCAAGATCATATTTTACATCACACCCATTCTGGCGGTGTATGTATCAATGATACAGTGTTTCATGTTGCTGCCGATGACGCACCATTTGGCGGAATTGGACCATCGGGTATGGGCCACTATCATGGTAAAGAAGGTTTCCTTACCTTCAGCCATGCAAAAACCGTCTTAACCAGTGGTAAAATCAATACCGGAATTTTTGTGCATCCTCCCTATGGCACATTTATTCAAAAAGCATTGATGAAGTTTTTTTTACGTTAGGATCTGCTGGTGACCATAGAACATGCCACAAAAAAACACACAGATAAAAAAAACGCTATTTTAGCGTCTGCTTTAGCATTATTTGTCAGTCAAGGATTTCATGCCACATCCACAGCCTCTATTGCAAAGGCTGCGGGAGTGGCTACTGGCACCTTGTTTCATCACTTTCCTTCAAAAGACAGTATCATTAACCATCTTTTTTTAAATATTAAACAAGAATTTGCTGATACCATCATCAGTAACAGCCAAGTTACTGGCGATATCGAATTAGATGCAAACACCCTGTGGCAAAATGCCATTGATTGGGCAATCTCTCAGCCATTAAAGCAAAAGTTTTTTTTACAGTTTTCATTGTCAGCAGAAATTAATACGGCCACACGGCAACAGGCGATGACTGGGATTTTACGGTTTATTGTGGAGTTAATTGAAAAAGGTCAGCAACAGAATATCGTAGCGCACTACCCTATCGATTTATTGTTGGAAAATTGCCATGGTCAATATTTAGCCGCCATCCGTTTTTTTACCGACCACCCAGAATTAGGCCAAGACACATCCCACCGCCATGCCAGCTTTCAATTATTTTGGAAAGCCATTAAAGCTTAACGCTGAATACAGCGTAATCTATCAGTAACATTTTGTATCCAACCGTTGTTAATTATTAATGCGGTAGAGAGATAGTGATAACATGATGTTTATGACTTGTTCTCTATTTAACCGTAACGTATTTAAAAGGTTAAATATCAGAAATTTAGTACTAAACACATAGAAGGTTATAAAGTCATTTATGCTTAAATACATACGTAATGTTTTATTATTCTTGATTGTCACACCACTATTCATGGCGTTGGCAAAGGCTGAACCGACGTGTTTAACCTCAAGTGACTGTATTACTCAAGGGGAGTGGGATATCTCTTTGGCAGTAGGTTATGGTCAGAAAACAAATCCATTACAAGATTATGATGACATCCCATTGTATGTGCTACCGTCAATAGCTTACTACGGTGAACAGTGGTTTTTTGATAATGGTAATTTAGGTTACAGCCTAAAAGAAGCGGAAAGATTTTCTATCAATCTGGTGACCAGTTACAGCGATGATAGAGCATTTTTCTACAATTGGGATCCAAGTAATCTTTTTTTAAGTGGGGATCGCACCTCCGCAGATGTGAATATCATGCCAATGAGAACCATGTCGCAAGAGATCACCGAACCTCCTAAAGTTTTCGAAGAATTAGAAAGCCGTCACTTTACTTTTTATGGTGGCATTGAAGCATTTTATTATGCGCGCTGGGGCTTTTTAAAATTAGCTTACGCCCATGACATACTGAATGTACACAACGGAGAAACACTCCATTTTAGCTGGAACTATGGCATCGCCATTGAACAATGGGTGCTCGATGCCGCATTGCGAGCTGATTGGAAGAGTGCTGAGGTGATTCAGTATTATTATGGTGTGAGAGAATCTGAAAATAGCTATTGGAGCGAACATTATCGCGCCGATTCAGGCTGGAATACGGGGTTAGAATTAACCACGCGCTACATTATTAATGAGCAATGGAACATTTTAATGGCATATCGCTACACAGCATTGTCAGATGAAATAAAAGATAGCCCATTAGTCAATGAAGATAACAGTCAAAGTTATTTTGTTGGCGCAGCTTATAGGTTTTAACGTTGAAGTATTTCACCATGCGTGCGGCATATTGCTTTTGGGGCATTTTAATTCTATCGATGACTGCTTTTGACAATAAAGCAGCAACACTTGAACAACAGGCGCAGCTAAAAGCTACGCCTAATTTGTGTTTAACGGATGATCAATTTAGTTACTGTGAAATAGACCTGTTATTAACATGGGAAACGGTTAATGACGATCTTGTTTGCATCATATCTGATTATCCAAGCATACCGCGTTGGTGCTCGGACGATCCAAGCGAAAAATCTGTCAACTTAACAATAAAAACCGATAAAGATATTCAATTTATACTCGTAAGCAAAGACAACAATCTCACCCTTGCAGGCGTAAAGTTGAAAATAAATAAAGCCGCGACGCAACAAGTACGCAGGCGTTATCGGAACCCTTGGAGTTTATTTTAATGACCACGCCACAATTTACGCATAGAGTTCTTTTGGTTGAAGACGACATCAGATTAGCCAATCTCATTGTTGATTATTTAAAATCCCACGACATGCATGTTGAAGTTGAACGCCGTGGCGATACGGTATTAACCCGTCTCATCAGCTATAAACCTGATATTATCCTACTCGACATTATGTTACCCGGTCTTGATGGATTAAGTCTGTGTGAGAAACTGCCTGACTATTTCTCTGGCCCAATTTTATTAATGAGCGCACTTGGCAGTAATGAAGACCAAATTAAGGGGCTTGAATTAGGCGCTGATGACTATATTGTTAAGCCTGTCGATCCTGCGTTATTAGTCGCAAGAATGAACAACCTACTGCGTCGCCAAGCTCAGCCAAACAAACCAGAATCACATTGTCTTAACTTCGGTAAACTCAGTATCGATCCTCACACCCAAGCCATTCGCTTAGGCAATACCGAAGTAGACCTCACGAGTCACGAATTTGAATTGTTATGGCTACTTGCCTCTCAAGCAGGACAAATACTCAGCCGCCAGTACATTTATCAATACCTTTTAAACATCGATTTTGACGGTAAAGATCGTAAAATTGATGTACGTATTTCACGTCTGCGCAAAAAGCTCGGTGATAGCATTGAAACGCCTTTCCGGATAAAAACGGTTTGGGGACAAGGTTATTTATTCGCGCCTGAAGCGTGGAATAATTAATTTAGTCGCCAAATCAATTGAAACGCCTCTTCATCAGCCTATATCTTCTATTAAGCTTAAGCTTTTTAGGGATAGGCTGGACATTAGATAGTTTATGGCAAAACCATGTCGAGGATAATGGTCAAGTCGATGCACCGCTAATTGCGTTGGCATTTATACTATCTAAGCAGCCCGAAGCAGAGCGGCAAATGCTGCTTGATGAAATCAGCAAGCAGCATGCATTTCCACTTCAACTACTGCAACGAGATCAAATTGCCTTAAATGGCAACATGCAACTATCTCATAATCAGATCCTCACCACTCAAGCCGATAAGACCCAATTACAATTTATCGCTGTGGATAACCAGGTGCTGATTGCAGGTCCATTTGACATCGATCCCAGAGATAACTTGCGCGGCATATTTACCATCATATTTTACTTGTCTTTAGCGTTAGTAGCATTGGTTTGGGTATGGCCTTTATCGCGAGATTTAAAAGTACTTAGAAGTGCGACACAAAAGTTTGGTGAAGCACATTGGGATACACGCATCGAGCTAAATAGCCGCTCCCAAGTTGCACCTTTAGCGTTAACATTTAATGATATGGCGCAGCATATCAGCAGCTTAATTGATAACCAAAAGCACCTGACAAACGCGGTTTCACATGAAATTAGAACCCCGTTAGCCAGGCTAAAATTTGCGTTAGCCCTACTGCCTAAATATTGTCTGCCTGATAGTGATATTGAACAACGCACTCACTTTTTAAATGAGATGCAAACTGATATCAAAGAAATGGAAGACCTACTGCAAGAATTGCTCACTTATGCCAGCTTAGAAACCATGCAGATTGAGCCTGTATTAGAAAACTGTGATTTAATTAATATCAGTAAGCAGCTGATTATTAGATTAAAAGACTTAAGCGTGCACCGCATTGAGTTAACTTTACCTGTTCAAGCGAATGAAATTTTCATAAAAGGTGAAGGTTCATTAGTTGAACGTGCGATTCAAAATCTGATTATTAATGCTCAGCGCTACGCGAAATCTGCAATCAACATCGAGCTAAGTGACGACTCAAATAACGTGTATTTAACCGTAAGTAATAATGGTCCGAGCATTCCTTTAGAAGATCAGCCGCATATATTTGAAGCCTTTTATCGCAGTCAATCGCAATTTCATGGCAATAAAGGGCATGGGCTAGGCTTAGCGATAATAAAAAGGATCATGATGCGCCATCGAGGTAACGTCAGCATTTTTAGCAATGATGACAAAACGGCATTTACCCTAAGCTGGCCTAAAAGTTAATCCAGTTTGAAATCACTCACATCACTAAGCACATCGTTATCATCCGACGCGTCAAAGTCTAATTGAGTATTGATGCTGGCTTGCAATTGCTGTTGCTGTAATTTTCTGGCATTGAAAATAGCATATTGGCGGCGTCTTTTACGTTGGGCACACAAACGGATCACATCTTGCTTTTGTAACTCAGAGAAACTCATCCAATTAAAACGCTCATCACGACTACGAAAACAGCCCAAGCAATATCCTTTAGGATCTGTCTGGCAAATTCCTATACAGGGGCTGGGTACAGCAAAAAAACTTAATTGTTCCATAGTAGAGCGTAATTAACTTATTGACGATAGAGTTAAGGTTATACTAATAGCAATAAATTTGTACAATTTTTGGAGAGTCTTATTATGCTGCAATACCTTTTTTGCCCAAATGCTTATCGCCGTGTTTTTTCCGCTTCAGTGTTGCTAGTAACTAGCTTGGCTATTTCTGGCTGCCAAAGCACACCTAAAAATGACTATGCTATTGACTATGACTTTAGCCAATTGAAAAGCTTTTCGCTATTAGATGTGGTTAATGCCGAAGATCCACTTACCCTTCAACGTGTACGTGAAGACATTATTCAGACACTCACCCAGCAAGGTTTTACTCAACAAGCACAACCCAGTGATTTTAACGTTAGCTTTGCTTTAAAAACCGAAGACAAACCCAAAAATTCAGGCCTGTCGATTGGTTTAGGCACCGGAGGTTGGGGCAGCCGCGGTGGTGCCAGCATTGGCACCAGTGTAGGGGTGCCAATAGGAAGTGACACCGCGAAAGTACAAACGATTCAAATCGACATTATTGATCCTATTAGCAACCGCTTAATTTGGCGCGGATCAGATCAGTACGACTTTGACATGGGTGGTCAAGATAAAGCTAACAAGACTGCAGAAACCGTGCAGCAGATCCTTCAACAGTTTCCCCCCAAAAAGGCACAATGACCTTCAAAGCCTGATATAGCGTGAACATTATCAGCTAAAATTTAAGGTTCATAATAAGGTTAAACAAATGACATGATTTCGCGCGGTAGTCACTTGAATTAACATAACAACGTCCGCTATCGCGGACGTTGTTATTTGAGGTTAACTAATCCAGCTAGGCTCTGTGAAGTCAATCGATGAGACGGCTCCCAAGCGAATGGCAATTCCCCCCCCTAATCAATAACCGCGGATTCTAACATGTAAAAACACTCCATAACCGCGTTAGATTTTTAGATAAAAAGAACAGAGACTTATCATAAAAATCGGCCTTGTTATCCTGAATTTTTACTGCGCTATCTCCTATCCATTATTGATTGTGGTTAATATTAATGCCCCTCTGCAAATAAGTAATTTAACCAGCCTTGCATTCTCAGTAATACTTTTCGCATTACTGACACATGGCTAAAATGCTCGGTATAAATTGCGGCTTGCCCTGCGACACCTGCGGGTAAGGAATTAATAACCTCGCTTTCATCAAGATCAATTAATACTATGACTCTGCCTCGTTGAAATAAACGGCTCGACGATTGTAAACTGCCACTGAATTGAATTTCCCCTTCAGCCATGGCTGGTAAAATTTTAGCGACTTTACCTTTGAATACCACACCTGGTACTGCATCAATAATCACTTCGGCTTCATCACCTTCTTTTAAACGCAGTAATGAGTTTTGCCAAAATGCCCCGGCAAAATAACGCTCTTCATCCGGAATAAATGTTAATGCAGGGCGAAGTGGCAGTGGCACTGCCATCACACCTTCTCTTAACGCTAGCTGAGTCACTACGCCGTCTGCCGGTGCTCGCACCACAGTTTGTGCTAATTCAAACTGCGCTTTGTCAAGCTCAGCCTGTATGCCTGCAACTTTTGTATTAACACCTTCAATATTCGACTCATACGCCAAACGATTACGGAGCTCTTCTGCTCTTGCAGCGTCTAACTGGGCCAGCGATGCTAAATAAATCTGACGACGATTATCTAATTCAAGTTCAGTAAATGGCGAGTTTTTCCCACCTTTTCGGCGTCCTTCTTCGTATCGTCTAAACGCTGACTCGGTACGAGTCGAATCTGCTTGAGCTTGTTCAAACTTTGCATGTGCAGCTTCAAATGCGGCTTTCAATTGTGGTACTTGTTGCTCAGCCTCTTTTAATGCCGCTTGTTTTTGCATCACAGTCGCAGCATACGGTGTGGGATCAATTCTGAACAGAATATCGCCTTTTTTTACCGGCATGTTTGGGACAACATTGACCTCAGTGACAATCCCTTTTACCGCGGGGGTGATTGGAATAGAGACAAAGTATTCACGGGCAAATTTAGTGTAAGGATGGTTATAGTTCATCAGTAACAACAGAGTACCGATTAATACTATGCCCCCTAAAATTGCGGTGGGAACAGTCCATTTAGTCAAAGGGATTTTGAATATTTTAAAAATCGCGATACAAACTGCACCGTAAGTAAGAATGAGTAATAAATCCATTATTTATGTTCCTTACTATTCGATGTTGCCGCTTCTTCTGCGCTAAACTCAGTAGTATGGGTATGTTCCACTAAGGCTAATCGTTGCGACAGTTCAGTAACCTGTTGGATAAGCTCCTTAACCTCGCCCTCTAGAATCAACTCTCTTTTACGACTATCGCTAAACCCCCAACCTCGGTCTTCTCGATACAAGGTGGCCCATATCCACAAAAATGGCCAGATGGCATGTAACGTGAACAAACTGACCCATCCGGCAATATGGAGTGCATCTTGCTGTGGATGATTACGCTTTTTAGCTATTTCATAAGGAATATCATGAATAGCGATAATGCCATAAAAGATAAAAATAACGACAAAAAACAATATCCCTAAAGCGAAGTAATCTAAAAACATTCTAGCCTCCAAGCCTCATTTAACGTTCCAGCCACAAATTTTACACAGCCACTTACAATTTACAACGCTTGTTTTATTGCCAGAACAAGCAGAACAGGTGAATCTATCGAATCAATATCACAAAAATATATTCAAAAATGGCAAATATGCGTATTGAATAGGTAAACTGTTCTAATACTAGAACACTGAACAAGGTTTATTATGAGTCAATCTTCGTTAGAAATTTTAGGCACACCAAACCGTGCTGATGCGGTGAAAGCCATGTTGCTTGGGTGTGGTGAGCTCGGTAAAGAGGTGGCTATTGAGCTTCAACGTTTTGGTATTGAAGTCATTGGGGTTGATAGATACCCCAACGCCCCCGCCATGCAAGTAGCCCATCGTTTTCATGTGATTAACATGTTAGATGGCGCAGCATTATCGGCATTAATTGAGTCAGAAAAACCGGATATAGTGATCCCAGAAATTGAAGCTATTGCAACCGATACCTTAGTATCCCTTGAGTCGAAAGGACTGAATGTCGTGCCTTGCGCACAAGCGGCAAAACTTACCATGGATAGAGAAGGGATCCGTCGGCTTGCCGCAGAAACCTTAGGTTTGCCCACCTCAGCCTATTTTTTCTGCGACAGTTTAAATGAACTGACCCTCGCAATAAACGAGATAGGATTCCCCTGCGTAATCAAGCCTGTCATGAGTTCTTCAGGTAAAGGTCAAAGCGTTATTAAGTCAGCTGCCGATATTCGACCTTCATGGGATTATGCTCAACAAGGTGGAAGAGCAGGCCAAGGACGCGTTATTGTTGAAGCCTTTATCCAGTTTGACTATGAGATTACCTTACTGACCATTAATGCCATTGATGGCATTCATTTTTGCGAACCCATTGGTCACAGACAAGAAGATGGCGATTATCGCGAGTCTTGGCAGCCACAGAGCATGCCTGACCATGTGCTTGAAAAAGCACAAATAGTCGCGATGAAAGCCGTTAAAGCATTAGGCGGATTTGGGTTATTTGGTGTTGAGTTGTTTATTAAAGGCGATGAAGTATATTTCTCTGAAGTCTCACCTCGCCCCCACGACACTGGACTTGTCACGCTTATCAGCCAAGACTTATCCGAATTTGCTTTACATGTGCGTGCCATTTTAGGATTACCGATTGGAAAAATCACTCAGTATGGGCCCTCTGCATCTGCGGTGATCCTTGGAGAAGGTAAATCAGACAACATTCGTTTTCAAGGAATGGGTAAAGCACTGACTCTGCCTGATACTCAGCTCAGATTATTTGGTAAGCCGGATATCGATGGTCGCAGACGATTAGGCGTGGCTTTAGCTAAAGATAGCAATATCGACAATGCAGTAGCCAAAGCCAAGAAGGTGGCAGCAGAAATTACCGTAATTCTGTAGCATTCGCGTTAGTACCGACGATAAAAATATCAAAGCATGTTCGCCATATTTCATAATATGGCGAACATGTCATTTGGGTTGCAAGTGATTAACGACGAGGCAAGGCTTTATCGGCAAGATGGTAATGAACCAGCATGAAAAATCGAAATAACGACTTCAGTTTAAGCTGCTGATCATTTTGCCCTGCTGTAATAAGCTTCTGTAAAAGGTGTACTCTTAAATAGGCTCGTTCAATTAATTTATCAGTATGCCAGTGCAGATATTTTTCAAATTCTTTATAGCCATTAATTGTCGAACTTTTTAATGGTTTAGCTTTGATTGTGTAAGATTGCTGCATAAGTTGTTTGAACACGCTATTTTCCAATCCCGCAACAATCACATCGCTGGGAAAATGTTGTTTAAAGGCGCTGGCCATGTAATGAATATTGGCTTCAATTTCAAATTGCAATTGGCGCAAATTGGCATCTGAAGTTTTCTTTAAATTGCGTTCTTTGTCGAATACATCATACAGTTCTTTATAAATACTCATGCTAATTCCGGTGCTATCCTTAAACCAAATTAATTGGTGTACCATTGATGAACTGAGCACAATTGTTCACCGCGATGTTCATCAAGTTTTGTCTGGCTTCCTTAGTTGCCCAAGCAATATGCGGGGTAATGCTAATATTATTTGCTGATAATAATGGATTATTCGCTTGGGGCGGCTCCGTTGATAATACATCCACACAAGCATAACCTTGATGTTGATTAAGCCAATCCGCTAAAGCTTGCTCGTCAATCAGATCGCCCCTGGCAGTGTTTATCACCACGGCATTGAACGGTAGCAGTGTCAAGGTTGTGGTGTTGATCATTTGGTACGTTGCTGTAGTTAACGGGCAATGTAATGATAAAAACATCGCTTGAGATAACAAATCATTCAACTCACACCAGATGACGCCCTTTGGTAAATGTAGTTTACTCTTCGGCGTATGAATCAATACTTTCATGCCAAATGCGAGGGCAATCGATGCCACTTGCTGAGCGATATCCCCATACCCAACTAGACCTATTGTTTTGCCTTTTAACGACATTAATGGCTGTAAGGTGAAGCAAAAATCTCGCTGACGAGTCCAATCACCTTGTTTAACGGCGTGATCATGTATCGCGACATGTTGACTGTGATGCAAAATATGAGCGAACACCATTTGCGCGACAGCATCAGGTCCATAAGCAGGCACGTTTGTCACCACAATGCCTTGCTGTTTAGCAAAAGCGACGTCGACAACATTGGTGCCGGTCGCAAGCACCCCAATATATTTCACCAGTGGTAGCTGTTTTAACACATCCGCGGATAAGGCAGTTTTATTAGTTAATACCATATCGCAATTTTGGCATCGGCTGACGATATCCGCCGCCGATGTATGATCGTAAACTTGACACTGCTCTGCTACATCACGAAAACCGTCCCAGCTTAAGTCACCAGGATTTAACGTATACCCGTCTAAAATGACTATATTCATGATTTATCCTAACGCTTTAAAACTGACTTAAAAGGCAACCTCGATACCAATGTTGGTTTGGCCTTGCCACATTAAATCACCTTCAATTTGCCAAATGCAGCGAGTTTCATTACAAAACAAGCCACCAGTCGAGTTTACAAATGTCGCATACCCGCGAATATCAGCAAATAAACTCACGTTGTCAGTTAACTCGTATGCCACGCCACCACCGAACCCCATAGAAAAATTAGTTTCACTTGAGTATTGTTTATTTGGACGAAGTTGGGTTACACCTGCACTGGCGGTGATATAAGGTTTAAAATGACCATTAGGGAAATATAATGTCCCGCCCAAATGAAAATAGTTAACCTCTAAGTCGGTCAATACCTCAGAAGATAATGATCCTTGGCGTAAATCAGTTTGATGGCGGCTAAACAATAGGTACATATTCCCAGGATCTGTTGTCGTGATCCCCAGCATTAATCCCCCACTTCCCCCTTCGCTCATCTCTAAATCATTGGTGGTTTCATCATTAGCTAATACGTCTAGGCCATTGCCGCCAAAACTATAGCCACCAAAAGGAGCGATGAATACTTCTGCATGACTAGAAATACTGAAAGTTAAGCATCCTGCGATGAGTGCGAGTTTTATTTTGTTTATCATTGAGTGGATCCTGTATTCACGCCCAAAAAGTAATACGCATGTCTTAGCGCATGCCTCTTGAGGTTTTTATCGCCTCATATGCAGCTTGAATATCTTGTGCTTTGTCTTTAGCAAGCATCATCATTTCTTCGGGTAGGCCTTTAGCGACTAACTTATCTGGATGGTGTTCATTCATTAATTTACGATATGCCCGCTTAATTTGCAGATCGCTTACAGAGTCATCAGTTCCCAACACTAAATACGCATCTTTGATTGACATTTTACTGCCATGACGAGCTTGATGATGCTGAAACTCCGCTTGCCAACGGGATAACAAATCGTTTAATACCCCTGACATGCCTAACTGTTCAGCTATCACAGCGAGTACTTGTTGCTCTTTTTCCTGAAGCTCACCATCGGACAGCGCCGTTTGAATTTGAATTTCTAAAAACATCTGCAACAATTCATGTCGGCTTTGAGTGACTCTTTTAAAATCGGCAAGTTGCTTAAATAAATCAAATCCGCTTTGGCGTCCTGAACGAAATGCTTCTTGAGCCTCTTGGCGTGCACGGCCTGTCAGCTGCATTTTATCCATCAGCAATGTGGCAACACGAATATCCGCTTCAGTGACGTGGCCCGATGCTTTAGCAACATGCCCCATGACCGCAAACGTGGTATTAAAGAACACAGCTTGACGCTCTCCCGCCGCTTGGATCAAGCTTGATAACCGTTGACGTTTATCATAAAGGTGCCCTAGCCACAGCCCCAATAGGCCACCGAACACTTTGCCAAACATAAAACCAATAATAAATCCGAAAACCTTTCCCCAAATTCGCATCGACTTGTCCGTTATATAAAAAAATAAATGTATTTTAAGTAAGTGAGATTAAGCGGTCATTCAACGCCGCTAATCTTGCTACAGTGCCAACATCACACCAATATTGTGTTAAACAGTGGCCATATATTTGCTCTTGCGCGATAGATTGTCTTAATAATGGCCCTAATGGTTGCGAGCCCTCGGCGAGCCCTGCGAACATTTTAGGGTGATAAACCCCCATTCCACTGTAAGTAAAACGAGGTTCCCCCTCTAACGCAACAAGCGATAGGTTTTCAAAACCAATCTGCTGTGGGTTAGTCACTAAGCTAAAATCACCTTGAGGGTGATGAGCTGGGTTATCGACAAACCAGATATAAGCATCGGCTTGCAGCTGTTCCACGACACCCAACGCATGGGTGACATCGGGTAATTCATCAATAAAAATATCACCATTTAACAATAAAAAAGGTGCTGTACCTAATAACGCAAGCGCGTGTTTTATTCCGCCTGCGGTTTCTAATGCCTCTGTTTCTGCACTATATTCAATCGATAATCCCCAGCGTTCGCCATTGCCTAATGTTTCAGGCAACAAATGTCCCAGCCAAGCGTGGTTGATCACCACCTGTTTAATCCCGATAGCGGCAAGCTTCTCCAAATGATATTCAATCAGTGGCTTACCGTTTACCGCAACTAAAGGTTTTGGAAGCGTATCCGTTAACGGTCTTAAGCGTTCACCTCTTCCTGCTGCTAAAATCATCGCTTTCATTGGCTTAACTCCTTATCAACACGACGCTTATCTTGCACCAATGGTAAAACAACCCTTTCCACCCACTCCCCTAAAGGCATTAAGTTTGGGTATCGTTTTGCAATATCAATGACATATTGGAGTGTAAGTGGAATATCAGCCAAATAACCTGCTTTACCATCGCGCAGTTTTAGTCTTGCGAAAATCCCAGCGGCTTTAATATGACGCTGTAACCCCATCAAATCAAACCACTGTAAATACTGTGCAAAACTGATATCGGACGTCATTAATTGATGCTTAATAGCCAATGCATAATGATATTCGATTAATGGATTAATGATGTTGTCAGGCCATCTAACATAACAGTCACGTAACAGTGATACCGCATCATAAGTCACCGGCCCTATTACCGCGTCTTGAAAATCGATGACGGCAAGACGACATTGTTGAGAATTATCTTGATTAATCAGTAAATTTCGGCTGTGGAAGTCACGGTGCATCCCCACTTTAGGCTGCTGAGTGACATTATCGACCAAAACTTGAAAACAGCTTGTTAGCATGCAGGTTTCTGTTGCTGTCATTGCATATTGAAGGTGTTCGCCAATGAGCCACTGAGTAAAAATAGCCAACTCTCGCTCAACAAAGGCTGAGTCATATTCGGGTAAAGGTGATTGTTGACCGGTGACATGGGTAATAGTGGTGACTTGGCTAATAGGAACGAGTAAGTCGAGTGCTTGCTGATAATACTCCGTGACATTGTCTGGCGTAATGACAGACAGGAGTTGGGCTTGTCCAACATCCGTTTGCAAAACAAACCCATGCTCATGACAAACATGAATAATTTGCGGCACCAATAGTCCAGCTTGTTGGTAAGCCTGTGCAACCGCAATAAAAGGCGCGACAGGTACTAAAGCAATGGGAGAATCTGCAACAATATAATCGACGTTATTAACCGTTAATCTAAAATAACGTCTAAAGCTGGCATCACCACAAATCAATGAGATGTTCACTTCTTGAGCAAAATATTGCTTTAACCAGGACACTAATAAACTGAATCTTAAATCTGTTTCACTCATCTCAATGGCTCTTCGTCAAAAATTGCTTTATTATAGCCAGCATAACACTTGGAAACAGCTAAAGAATGGATTGTTTTGCATATACTTAACTAGCTGCATTTCTTTATCTCTCCAAACTTTCCAGAACAAGAATTCATAATTATTTGACTATAATGCAAATCCGATATTTTCTGGCCTTATGCCTTTTGCCTCAAACAGTGTTTGCCCAAACACCTGCTCCCGAAGCAGAATCGCTTCCACTTTGTGTGGTTGAGCCTCCTGTTTCACGTTCATTTGATGATCGTGAAAAGCTTTCAGGTATCCAAGACACTGACATTGTCATTATTTCAGATAACTCTTCAGCGGCTTTTGATGATAAAGCCCATTTCAATGGCGATGTGAGTTTTAGCCAAGGTTCAAGACACATCGCTGCAGATGAAGCAATTTTAGATCAGAAAAAACAACAGTTAAGTGCCAGTGGCAATCTGATATTTAAAGATGATCAGTTTACGATTACCGCAGCCAATTTAGAGGCTCAAATGAGCAGTAGCAGTGCCACATTAGAAGGTGCTGAATATTGGCTGCATGGGCAACAAGCTCATGGTGATGCTAAAAAATTACAAATCACCTCAGAGAATAACCTGATCCTTTCCGGCACCAACTTTTCAACATGCCCACCTGGGGATGAATCTTGGTTGCTTGAAGCTGACATGATCAAAATCGACAGTGAAGAGGAATGGGGCGAAATTTGGAACGCCAAATTACGTATTGCAGATGTGCCCGTGATGTACATTCCTTATATGACAATTCCAGTATCTGATAAACGTAAAACGGGATTTTTATTCCCAAGTTTTAGCACCAGTACAACAAATGGTGTGCAATTCAGTACGCCTTATTATTGGAATATTGCGCCAGAATATGATTTAACTTTCACCCCAGATGTGATGTCATCGCGTGGATTATTTACCAAGACTGAATTTCGTTATTTAGCAGGTGAGCAACAAAATGGTCAACTCAATGTTGAATACCTAGGTAACGACCGCAAGTTATTTAATAACCCTGAGCGCTATTTGTTCCATTGGAGTCATCAAGGCGCTTTAGATGAAAATTGGCGCGTCAGAGCAAATTACACCGATGTCTCTGATAACAATTATTTCAACGATTTAAATTCAGATGTAAACCGCTCAACAGACAACCAATTATCACGTATTGGAGAAGCCAGTTATTTTGAACAAAACTGGGATTTCAATATGCGCGTTCAAGATATTAAAGTGCTTGGCGAAGATGAACTTCCTTATCAGGTTATGCCACAGCTGAATTTCAATTATCGTGAAATTAATTTCTGGAATGCGATTGATTTCAGATTTAACTCTGAACTAACCAATTTCCGCCATCAAGAAAATGAATACACCACAGCCACGCGTCTTCATATGGTTCCAAGCCTAACGTTACCGATCCAAGGCCCTGCAGGAAGCTTAACCAGTGAAATTAAGCTACTGCAAACCCAATACTGGCAAGCACCCGATGAAAAAGACACCCAATTGGCTGAATCTGTTAGCAGAACCATTCCACAAGTACGTCTGCACGGCCAAATTAACTTCGAGCGGCCAACAACATTTTTTGATAGTGCATTTAAGCAAACATTAGAGCCACAATTTCAATACCTATATGTCGGTTATGAAGACCAATCTGACATAGGTGTTTACGACACAGCACAACTGCAAGAAGACTACTTCGGACTATTCCGTGACCGACGTTTTTCCGGATTAGATAGAATTGCAGATGCGAATCAATTAACTCTCGGGTTCACCACTCGATTTTTGGATGAATTTAATTTAGAAAAATTTAAATTTAGTCTGGGACAAACCCTCTACTTTGAAGACTCAAAAGTGTTAATTGATAACCAGTTAATTCAAGAGTCTGAATCAACGTCGGTTTTAGCAGCCGAGTTGGATGCTCACCTTTATAAAGATTGGTTTATTAGCGGCTCATTGCAGCACGATACCGAAAACAATAAAAACAAAAAAAATGAAGTTACCTTGGACTTTAGACCCAGCAAAGATAAGTTACTTCAATTTAGTTATCGATACGTTCCTGATTTACTGAATACCAACACTAACGATAGAGTCAATATTTCTCAAGCGGGTATCAGAACCTCATGGCCAATACGTGACGACTTATATTTTGTGGGTAACTGGTATTATGATTTAAATGAAACACGCAGAATTGAAACCTATACAGGCTTCCAGTATGAATCTTGTTGCTGGGCAGTTCGCTTAAGTTATCATTACCGCATCAAAACCAATTATGACGATGATTTGTCACAAAGCATTGATAGGCGTGAAGAGTTTGAAAAAGGTGTTTACTTAAACTTTGTTATCAAAGGGCTCGGTGGTTCAGGACCACTAGGGGTTGATGATATGTTGAATGAAGGTTTATTTAACTACCGAAAACCACTTTACTTAAGGAATTAAGCGGCTTTTATGCTAGCTTATGGTAAATTGCTGAACCAAGATTAAAAAGCGTAGTCCAACGTTAAGTGATTTGACTTTCTCTTAGCGAAACAATAACGATAGATTTGGGCTCAACACCCGATTTGACAGAATTAAAGTGCCAAGGATTTTTTGGATGAAACACAGTAAGAAACTTTTTTTTGCATTATGCGCACTCGCGATGAGCCAAACGGCTTACTCCGCCCCACAACCATTAGATCACGTTGCGGTTCAATTGAATGATGGCATTATTTTAGAAAGCGAAATTAGCAATATGATCGCTAATGTTACCGCCAACGCCAAAAAGTCTAACCAGACTTTACCTTCGGCAGAAGCACTTCGAACCCAGGTCATAGAACGCCTTATTTTGACTCGCTTGCAATTGCAAACAGCTGAAAGAATTGGCCTTTCAATTGGTGATTTACAATTAGATCAAACCATTGAAAATATTGCAAGAGAACAAAAAGCAACCGTAGCTGAAATGCAGCAAGAACTTGAAAAGGATGGCGTGAGTTTTAATCAATACCGCGAGCAATTACGTGAAGAAATCACCTTAGGGGAAATTCAACGTATTCAGGTTCAGCGTCGTATTCAAGTATCACCTCAAGAAGTAAGTAGTCTGGTGAAACTGATTCAAGAACAGGGATTGAAGGATGTCGAATTCCAAATTGGTCATATCTTGATTGAAATCCCTAATGACCCGACAAGTGAACAACTTGAATCATCAAGTAAGCGTGCTGATATCGTTCTTAAACGCTTAAATGACGGTGAAGATTTCCGTAGCACGGCTATTGCATCATCATCTGGCCCAAAAGCACTAGAAGGCGGTATTTGGGATTTTATGAACATTAATGAAATGCCAACCCTGTTCGCTGAAGTTATTGCAGGCGCTAAAAAAGGCCAAATATTTGGCCCAATAAAATCGGGGTCTGGTTTTCACATCATTAAAGTGATGGATACTCGCGGCTTACAAACACAAGAAATTGACGAAGTAAAATCGCGTCATATTTTATTAAAGCCATCGCCTATTTTATCCGATGACCGTGCCCAAGCCATGTTAGCAAGTTTCTTAAAGGACATTCGCAGTGGCAATGCTGACTTTGATAAATTAGCTCGTCAGTATTCAGAAGATCCTGGCTCAGCAAGCAAAGGTGGGGAATTAGGTTGGGCAGAACCAAGCTTATATGTTCCAGAGTTTTCACAAACCCTAGCCAGCCTAGCACCAGGTCAAATCAGTGAACCATTTCGTACAACCCATGGCTGGCATATTGTTCAATTAGAAGATCGCCGTAAAACGGATGCTACAGACAAGTTCAATAGCAATCGAGCACACCAATTAATTTTTCGCCGTAAATTTAATGAAGAATTACAAAACTGGTTAGATGAAATGCGCAGTGATGCATACATCGAAATATTCGAGCCTGAAAATTTACGAGGCTAATATAATCATGATCAAACGTATCGCGATCACGCCGGGCGAACCGGCGAGTATCGGCCCTGACATAGTGATTGAGCTAGCTCAGCAGGAATGGCCTGCTGAGTTAGTTGTTTGTGCCGATCCGCAATTATTGATAGACAGAGCTAAATTACTCAATTTGCCTCTCGAACTGCGTCTATATGATGCCGTTAAACCTGCACAAGCCCAACAGGCTGGAACACTAACCATCCTGCCCTTTGCCTTGGCGGAGCCGGTAGAGTGCGGTGTACTCAATGAAGCCAACAGTGCTTATGTGGTCGAAACACTGCGCGTAGCCGGTGAAAAAAACATGTCAAAGGAATTTGATGCTGTTGTCACAGGCCCTGTTCATAAAGGCATTATTAATCAAGCAGGTATTCCTTTTAGTGGTCATACGGAATACTTTGCGTTACAGGCTAACTGCCCTGACGTCGTCATGATGTTGGCAACCCCAGGATTGCAAGTGGCATTGATGACCACACACATACCTCTTGCCTATGTCTCAAAAGCCATCACTCGAGACAGATTGCATCACATTATCAAAATCTTACATCGCGAATTAGTCAGCAAGTTTGGTTTAGGTTCGCCCAAAATATTTGTATGCGGTTTAAATCCCCATGCGGGTGAAGATGGTCATTTAGGACGTGAAGAAATTGATGTCATGATCCCTGCCTTAAACGAATTAAGGGAGCAAGGTATTGATATTATTGGACCACTTCCGGCTGACACCTTATTCCAACCTAAATATTTAGAGCAAGCTGATGTTGTGCTCGCCATGTATCACGACCAAGGTTTACCTGTACTAAAATCTATCGGTTTTGGTAAATCGGTTAATATCACCTTAGGTTTACCCTATATTAGAACTTCTGTTGATCATGGTACCGCACTCGATCTTGCAGGTACCGGAAAAGCAGACAGTGGCAGTTTATTCTGTGCATTGCATAAAGCCATCGAAATGATCGACAAGAGTAAGTAAATAAACGTAATGAGCAATAAAGTACACTTAGGCCATACGGCCAGAAAACGATTTGGACAAAACTTCCTTACTGATGAAGGCGTCATTAGCAGTATTGTTGGTGCTATTTCACCAGACAATGACCATGTTATGGTTGAAATTGGTCCAGGTCTTGGCGCATTAACCGAACCTGTTGCTGATATAATCGATAATCTCACGGTTGTAGAATTAGACCGTGATTTGGTTGAGCGTTTAAAAGCCCATCCGATTTTAAAAGACAAACTCACTATACATCAAGGTGATGCGCTACAGTTTGACTTTACCCAGTTAGCACAAGATGGCAAAAAAATGAAAGTGTTTGGTAATTTACCTTACAATATTTCAACGCCATTGATGTTTCACTTATTTGAATTTGCTGAACAAATTGAAACCATGCACTTTATGCTACAAAAAGAAGTGGTGCTTCGATTATCAGCAAGTCCTGGGTGCAAAGCGTATGGCCGTTTAACCGTTATGGCACAATATTACTGCCAAGTGGTGCCAGTACTCGAAGTGCCACCAGGATGCTTCACGCCACCGCCCAAGGTAGATTCCGCAGTTGTGCGCTTACTGCCATACGAACAAAAACCTTGGCCATGTAAAGATGTCACTGTCATGCGCCATCTGTGCACCACCGCCTTTAATATGCGCCGCAAGACGTTGCGTAATAATTTAAAAGGGATGTTAGATGACGATGACTTTGCTGCTTTAGGGATCGATTCGACCTTAAGGCCAGAACAAATCAGTGTCGAACAATATGTGGCGATGGCTAACTTGTTCATTGATAAAAGCACCGCTAATTAATCTCTACCTTAAAGGGCATATTCGTTGAATCTGCCCTTTTGTTTAGGATCCTCTTATGAGTCAAACAGAATCTCCAATCAAAATTAAAGTTGAAACAGAGTACCTCGAACAGCAATCTGATATCGAAGAACAAAAATTCCTGTTTACTTACACTATCACCATTATTAATACCGGCGATCAAGATGTCACCTTGAAAGACCGCCATTGGATCATCACCGATGCTGATGGTAATAAAAGTGAAGTAAAAGGCCCTGGCGTCGTGGGTGAAACGCCCACTATTGCACCTAATACTGCATATCAATATTCCAGTGGCACCGTTTTAGATACCCCGATAGGGTTTATGGAAGGCGCCTATGGCATGACATACAATGACGGCAAGAAGTTTTCCGCTCCTATCCCTACCTTCAGACTATCAGTACCAGGAATATTACAATAGCTTATGGCCAATTATTTTGTCGGCGATATTCAGGGCTGCTATGAAGAGCTGCAACGCTTATTAGTTAAAGTCAGTTTTAACGCTTCAAAAGATACACTGTGGGCTGTAGGCGATTTAGTTGCAAGAGGTCCGAGTTCACTAGAAACCCTGCGTTTTTTCGAATCACTCAACGATAGTGGTAAAGTCGTACTTGGTAACCATGATCTTCACTTAATGGCTGTGCAGGGTAATGTGAAACGAGCAAACCCTAATGACCATTTACAGGCTTTATTGAATGCACCAGACTGCTCTAAACTGATTGATTGGTTAAGACAACAGCCTCTGGCTCGCTTTTTGCCCGAGCACAATTTAATCATGAGCCATGCCGGCGTTCCCCCTCAATGGGATCTCAATACGTTAAAACAAGAAATTGAAAATGTGAGTGAGCAATTAGCAAAAGCAGATTATCTTGATACTGTTATTAGTAAAATGTATCAAAACCAACCCAACACTTGGGATAAAAATCTTACAGGCACAAATAGGACAATATATTGCATTAATGCCTTAACAAGAATGCGATTTTTGTATCCAGATGCAAGTCTAGACTTTGAGTGTAAATTGCCCCCATCCCAAATAAACGATTCGGATTTATCTCCCTGGTTTACTTTTGAATCAAACCTTAAAGCTCCCTATCAAATTGTTTTTGGGCATTGGGCTGCATTAATGGGTAAAACACCGCATACTTATCTACATGCATTAGATACTGGGTGCTGTTGGGGAGAACATTTAACCTTGTGGCACCTTGAAACAAATGAAAAAATTACCCAAAAAAAGTTGAATTAGCGTTAAACTAAAAGGCAAATAAGCCGATACTTAATTATCGGATTTAGAAATACCTGAGTACCCGAGCCCCCAGCACAGGGATAAAATAATAATAGGTTGGAGTAACATATGAAAATTAACGTGGCCACTAGGGTTATTGGTGGGTTTTCTGCCGTAACGTTATTGCTGATAATTCTTGGGGGCGTCACCCTCTTAGGTAATAACAGTATTAAAGATGGGACTAAAATATTACAGCAAGTCAGCCTGCCAGCTCTAGAGTCTACTAATTTATTAAGCGAAAACTTAAGTAGCCAGCAAATAGAATCATTACAAGGCTATTACAGTAATCACTCTTCAAAAATTCCTGCTCTTGAAAAAAATATTGCCAACGAAAATAAAAAATTTCAAACAGAGTTTAGTAAGTTAACCAGTTTGATTTCTGGTCAAGCACAACTTGCGCAACCGTTAAACCAATTAAAATCAGCTTACTTAAGCTATGAAACTATCGCAGATAAAATGCTTTCCGAAAGAGCACTGGCATTATCAAAGCAAGAAACACTACTTAAAATGAGAAGTGATTTAGAAAATGCAGCCGATGATGGTTCATCCATTCTTTTAGATATTATTGATTTAGAAACCAGCGAAGATGAAATCGAGAGAAGTTTAGCCGCCTCAGCCAGTGTGGTTGATAATACTTTCATTAACTTAATTACCACCGTCTACGATTTAGTTGGCGCTTCCGAACAAAGTAAATACGACCTGATTATTAAAGAGCTTGACTACATGGTCGGTGAGGCAAAAGGCAAATTAAGTCACATTAATATGCAAGGTAAAGATGTTATCGATAACGACCTTTTATCTGATTTAACTAAAGAAACAGATAAAGTGTTTAACCTTTTATCGGGTTCAAACTCAATCATTGCGTTAAAAAGTCAGCAATTACAACACGATGAAATATCAACTAAAGCACTGGCGGAAACCCAAAATAAAGCAAAAATCGCTAACTCAAAAATGACAGAATTAGCTTCTGCTATTGAAGGCTTTACTGATGATATCAGTACTCAGGCAATCGAAGTTATCGATTCTGCAGCAATAAAAACCATGGTTGTCGTACTAATCGCCATTTTTGTTGCAATCTTCGTCAGCATTGCTGTTGTACGACCATTAACGCGCTCATTGGAGCAAGTTAACCAAGCGCTAAACGTGCTTGCTTCAGGAGATTTAACCCATAAACTTGATGATTCAGGCCACGATGAATTTGCAGAGTTATCTAAAAACTGCAATCGTTTAGTCGACAGTTTACGCAATTTAATCGCCGGTATTTTAGACCGTTCAAACCAACTGGCTGCCGCTGCAGAAGAAACCTCCGCAATTACTTCGCAAACCACAATAGGTATTCAAGAACAAAAAAGCCAAGTTGATCAAATCGCAACTGCTACCACTGAATTAAGTTCAAGCGCACAGCAGGTTTCGATGAGCGCAGATCAAGCTCTAGAGCAAATCAAACAAGCGGATCAAGAAACCCAACATATGCGTGCCCTTGCAGATGAGAGTAAACTGACCATTCTGGCGCTTGCAGATGAAGTCACCAAAGCAGGTACCGTCATTAACAAGCTACATACAGATAGCGCGTCTATAGGCTCAATTTTAGATGTTATCCGAGGCATTGCTGAGCAAACAAACTTATTGGCGTTAAATGCTGCAATTGAAGCGGCTCGTGCTGGCGAGCAAGGCCGTGGTTTTGCGGTGGTTGCGGATGAAGTGAGAAGCCTTGCTTCACGCACCCAAGATTCAACCCGTGAAATTCAACTTATGATTGAAGTATTACAACAGGGGGCACAACAAGCCGTTTCGGTAATGGAGCTAGGTCGTTCTCAAGCTAACTCGTGTGTCGACAAAAACGAACAAGCAAACTTGGCCCTTGAATCTATCATTAAGTCTGTTCACAAGGCTTATGACTCAGGCACGCATATTGCCCATGCGGCGCAAGAACAAAACCTTGTTAGCCAACAAGTTTCAGAAAAACTTGAGCACATTGCACTTATCTCTGAAGAAACAGCTACAGGCGCAGAGCAAACAGCGCAGTCGAGCCATCAGGTTGCAGTGCTTGCTGAAGAGCTACAAGCCTCTGTGGGTGAGTTTAAAGTGTAATCTAACAACCTATCCCAAAATGAAAAAGGCCATATTGGCCTTTTTTTATTTTCAGCCATAAACCAACTACTTCAATAGGGGGTTATCATCAATTAGGCTCTGCCTGAAGTACGTTTAATGGTATTGAGGAGTCAGGCAATGTTTAACGATTTATAAGCACGCCGAGGTTGCTTCCATCTAGGCTCGCTTATCGCATGCGATACACGGCTAATAAGTTCATTTGAACATCACTTATTAACTCAAGTGATACGTGAGCTTTACTTATAGTGTGGTACAAACTTCTAAATCAGGGATGATTTAGTAGAGCCTATAGGGATATATTTACGGCGTCTTGTTAGCGCACGGTAGGAAAGCTCCCTTTTAGAGAGTTGATTATGTTTGGTTTTTGCTAATCTGTTTATAAGCTGCTGTATGCGGTAATCACTGAAAATAGGGTCGAACAGTTGGTGTTTTGAAACTCTTTAAATCAAAATTTTTCAAAAAAATACCGACTATCAAAGTCGGTATTTTTTAATGTTTAAGATCAACTTATTCTAGCAATTTAGAGTTAATCTTCGTCACCTGCACCACCACCAACGCGATCATTAATCGCTGCAGTGATTGGGCTACCACTATGACCATTAGCATTTGCCCAATCAAGAATGGTTTTGCCATCGGATTCAGCAACTGAAAGATCTGAGCCAGGTAAACGCTTAGCAATAAACTCACCTACATCATTAGCATTTGAATTGTAGGCAGTACGTAATAAACTGCTGCCATCACAACTTAATCCAGAATAGATGTTACGTAATTTTACACGCGCTTCTTTCAATTTTTTACGTAAACGATTTTTATCATCAGACTTAACATAATCACATATATTAGCCACTAACTGATCAGTGTTTGCGACGGCAGGGGCTGACACAGAAGATGCAGCAATCAGGACAGCAACGGCAACAGCCGCAGGCATTAAACGCATCTGACACTCCTTTTATATTATTATAGTATCTTGAGCAATCCATCTTCGTGGATATGCTTCGTTGTTCTTAGGGTAACACGTGACTAAGTTTACAGTTTTTAACAAAAGTGTTAAAGCTATATTGCAATCCTTTGTCATTTGTTGCAGTAACAGATTGTTGCCGTTGCCAACTACCATCATCCCAATCCGGAAAATAAGTATCCCCATCTACATCAAGGTCAATGTGGGTTAAATATAATACATCTGCTTTAGGGAGCAACTCAGCATAAAGTTGACCGCCACCAATAACGACAAGCTCTTCACATTCTCCTGCTGCTAAGATGGCTTGCTCAAAATTAGCAACGCAAGTTACACCATAGGCTGCATAATCACGCTGGCGGGTAATAACAATATTATGCCTTCCAGGTAAAGGTCGTCCTATTGACTCAAAGGTTTTACGTCCCATGACCACAGGCTTAGCGAGTGTCATTGCTTTAAAGTGCTTTAAGTCTTCAGGTAAATGCCAAGGCATTTGATTGTCTTTACCAATAACTCGGTTGTTAGCCATAGCGGCAATCATTGCGATACGCATGCAAAATCCTATGATTAAATAATGGGTCTATTTCGGTAATAAAGCAAACTCGGCAATGCAAGTCCAACAGCTAAAGCCCCTAATATAAATACGGTTTTTAATCCATTTACAATCACTTGGGCACTTAATTCTGGACTGACTTGGCTCTGAGCTGTTAACTGAATAAGCGCGATAACAGTATTAAAAGCATAGGTGCCAGGCACCATAGGAATAATAGCTGCTACAGCATACATTAATGGTGGAGCCAAATGACGTTTGGCAAATTGAATGGTAATCACACCGACCAAGGCTGCAGCAGCAAACGTAGCCCACTCAATTGGCATGTTGACATGCATAAGTAAAGTTCTAGCGCTGTGCCCTAGTGCACCAGCCAAGGCACAATAGCCGAGGTAACGTTGGGGGACATTAAATAAAATGGCAAAACCTAATGCCGGAATAGCTGAAAAAAATGCATCATGCAGTAAATCTAAAAATAGGGACAACATTAGAAAATCCCCCCTAATTGCATCGCAATAGTAATACCGATCACAGATGCCAACGTGAGTAAACTAGCATTACCCCAGCGGGAAATACCCACATTAATATGTCCTTTTACCATATCAGAGATTGCATTAATCAATGGAAAACCAGGAACAAGCATTAATACACTTGCAGCCAGAGTAACTTGAGGCGTGTCGGTGAGTGGAAATATATATCCGAGTTGAGCAACAACATTGGTAACAAATGCCGTAATGGCGAAATTAACAAGTAAATTGTAATGACGCTTAGAAAAATACAATCTGACAGCCATTCCTATTGAAGATGCTACAAATGTCAGGATGCATGCCATTAAGTCGCCACCAAATAAATGACAAAAACTCGCACAAGAGATGCCGATGATTGGGATAACGATTTTAGCAGGATAAGTTTTAGGTTTAATTCTAGCAAGGCGACGGCGGACTTCATTCGCGCCGTAAACCCCTTTTTCGGTTAACAGGCATAACCGCTGTAATTCACATACCACCATCATATTAATCCCGTGCGCACGGATACGACGGGTGGTGGTAATACAACGGCCATGAACAAGACTGGTCAGAACAAGTGCATTAGAGGAAATGGACAGCTCAACACTTGCAAGCCCCAAAGCCTTACCTAAGCGCTGACTCAATTCTTCAACCAAATCAGAATCGGCGCCATAGGCAAGCAACAATTGGGCACTACGAACAACTAAACGGGTAATATCATTTTGGTTGTCAGCGTACACGATAATCCTTGAAATTTAACGTTGGTAAATAACTTCAACATCGTAGTCATCTTCATCAAAGTCATCATCATCGAGGTCGTCGCTATCATCATAATCTTCATTGATGTTATCGTCTTTACCCTGATGGTAATTATCCCATTTAAATTCCACTTCTTTCTCGCCATCTTGCTCGTCTTCATCGACAGGGAGAGCTTGTATGTAATCTAGAAGTTTAATACTTAACTCTTCAGTACCTTGGCGACTGTAAGCTGACATAGTGAATACCTCGCCTTCCCAGGCAAGTTCTTTAACAATACGTTGTACTTTTTCCGCGACTTCATCTTCAAATAATAAATCAATTTTATTAAAGACTAGCCAACGTGGTTTTGCTGCTAATTTTGGCGAATATTTTTCTAGCTCAGCCACAATTGCTTTAGCTGACTCAACCGGGTCACTCCCATCAATAGGGTCAATATCAACAATGTGCAACAAAGCTCGGCAGCGCTCTAAATGCTTTAAAAAGCGAATACCTAAACCAGCACCATCAGCGGCACCTTCAATCAAACCTGGAATATCGGCGATAACAAAACTTTGTCCTGGACGCGGGTTAACCACACCTAAATTTGGCACCAAAGTTGTAAATGGATAATCCGCCACTTTTGGTGTTGCACGGGAGACTGAGCGAATAAAAGTTGATTTACCCGCGTTTGGTAACCCTAACAAACCTACATCGGCTAACAGTAAGAGCTCTAGTTTAATCTCGCGAACTTCACCCGGTGTACCCAGTGTTTTTTGGCGAGGAGCACGATTAGTACTACTTTTGAAGCGCGTGTTACCTAACCCGTGGAATCCACCTTTAGCAACCAGTAACTTTTGCCCATGGGTAGTCAGGTCCCCTAAGCTTTCTTCAGTTTCAATGTCAATTGCTCGAGTTCCTACTGGAACTTGAAGCACTAGGTCTTTACCCGCATGACCAGTACAATCACGTCCACGACCATTTGATCCACGCTCTGCCATATGGAATCGGGTAAATCGGTAATCAATTAGGGTATTGAGGTTTTCGTTAGCCTCTAAAAAGACGCTACCACCATCACCACCATCACCACCATCTGGACCGCCATCAGGGACATATTTTTCACGGCGAAAACTGACACAACCGCTACCACCGTCACCGGCTTCTACACGGATATTGGCTTCATCAACAAACTTCATACTGACTCCTAACACTCCAACCTTCAAAAACTACCACGACCCAGCCGTTTCATCTTCGAACAATGGCGCTAATTATAACCCTAAATACATTAAATATCAGGGGGCAGAAAAGCGTTGTGTATGTCAATACATCTTGCGCTTGCTGCAACAAATAATACTTCAAACATGATATTCACTGTTCGTTCAAACAGGGTAACGTCATTATAAAAAGTAAATCTTGTATCGGTTTTTAAAGAGAAACTGATAACAAAAACACAAAAGCCCTACCAGAGGCAGGGCTTTAGATTCTAGCTTAGTTAAAGAATTAAGCTTCGATGCTAATAAACTTACGGTTATTAGGACCTTTAACTTCAAACTTTACTTTACCGTCTGTCAATGCAAACAGAGTATGGTCACGACCAATACCTACGTTTACACCAGCGTGGAACTTAGTACCACGTTGACGAACGATAATGTTACCAGCTAGAACTGATTCACCGCCAAAGCGCTTAACACCAAGACGTTTACTTTCTGAATCGCGGCCGTTACGAGTAGAACCGCCAGCTTTTTTATGTGCCATGAGTTAGACTCCTAAATTATGCGCTGATCGCAGTGATTTTAACTTCAGTGAACCACTGACGGTGGCCGGTTTTCTTTTCGTGATGCTTACGGCGATTAAACTTTTGAATAGTAATCTTTTCACCGCGACCGTGGCTAACCACTTGAGCAACAACTTTACCACCAGCAACTAGTGGAGCACCGATGTGAACGTTCTCACCGTCAGCAACCAATAGTACTTGGTCAAACTCAATAGTTTCACCAGTAGCAACTTCAATTTTTTCTAAACGAACTGTATGACCTTCAGCAACACGGTGTTGCTTTCCGCCACTTTGAAAAACAGCATACATAGCTATTTTACTCCAAATGACTAGCACACTAACTCGATCTTACGAGACTAGGTGCTAAAAAACTTTTAATGACAATGGGCGCGGATTCTACGCGAAGATTTTTAAACTGGCAAGGATTAATTCATCATCAAATGAAAAAGCCTTAACTACTGCACAATATTCATCTATATAAGCTGAACATTACTTAAACATTAAGTAACATCGCCACATAAATTAGCTCGCAATAGTACACAAAGCCGTAATTAAATCTTCTTGGATTATCTTTGCTGTATTTTGAAGTAATTTTACCTAAATCCATATAAAAAAGCACTGACTGATTTACCTTAAGGCACTTTAATTAATTAACTTGCTGCTGACGCCAGAGATAAAAATAGCATTATGTGGATAAAGTGCGTTAAATATTCATTTTTAGTCATAACAACTTTGAAAAACAGCTGCTTTCTCCTGTAAGATATTAACCCAAATGCGACCCAATATAGAAAGACGGACAACGTCTTCCAACAATAAACCAGAGAGTATTATGGATTTAACCGCCATTCGACAGTTGACTGACACGGACATGAAAGCCGTGAATCAACTTATTTACAAGCAACTCGAATCTGATGTTGCCTTAATTAATCAATTAGGGTTTTACATCATCAATGGTGGCGGTAAACGTCTAAGACCCTTGTTATCAATCCTTGCTGCACGTGCAATTGACTACCAAGGGCAACACCACGTTAAATTAGCAGCCATTATTGAATTTATTCACACCGCATCGTTACTCCATGATGATGTTGTAGATGAGTCTACACTTCGCCGAGGCCGTGAAACCGCTAATGCATTATTTGGTAATAGCGCTAGCGTACTGGTAGGCGACTTCCTTTACACACGCTCTTTTCAGATGATGACTGAGCTTGAAAGCATGCAGGTGCTTAAAGTGCTAGCAGATACGACAAACGTACTTGCTGAGGGCGAAGTGTTGCAATTAATGAACTGTAATGACCCCGATACCACTGAAGAAACCTATATGCGGGTCATTTATTGCAAAACGGCAAAACTATTTGAAGCCGCAACCCTTTTAGCCGGTGTGCTAGCCGGTGTTGCCCCTGAATGGCAGCAAGCACTGGGTAATTATGGTAAATTTTTGGGAACCGCATTCCAACTGACAGATGATTTACTCGATTACACGGCCGAAACTGATGAGCTTGGTAAAAACATTGGTGATGATTTAGCTGAAGGAAAGCCAACCCTACCGTTAATTTATGCAATGGAACATGGGGACGAGCAGGCAAAGCGACTCATTAAAACAGCAATTGAAAACGCCGATGGTACTCAAGCAATAGATGAAATTGTTACGGCATTGCATGCTTGCGGAGCACTTGAATACACCCAACAAAAAGCTGAGCAAGAAGCACAAAAAGCCATCGATTCACTTTCAATCTTGCCCGACACTGACTACAAAAATGCATTGATTGCACTAGCAAATTTATCAGTTAACCGTAAAAACTAGCCGATAATTATATCATTATCAAAGCAGTCGTTAATCTGGCTGCTTTTTTTATGAACCTAAAACCTAAATTACTTAGGGCGTGTTTATCTTATGCAAAGGTTATTTATAGCTGCCAATCAATCGGCGTAGATCCATTTTTAATCAACCATTGATTAATTTTAGAAAAATGACTGCAACCAAAAAAACCACGATATGCTGACAAAGGCGAAGGATGAGGCCCTGACAATACGTCATGATGTTTAGCATTGATTAAACGCCCCTTCTTGATTGCATGGCTGCCCCATAATACAAAGACAATGGGTTTTTCTGAGCGGTTTAACAATTGTAAAACATGATCAGTGAAGGTTTCCCATCCCGATTTAGCATGTGAATGAGCTAAAGACTGCTCAACCGTAAGCACCGTATTCAGCATTAATACCCCTTGCTCAGCCCACCTCGTTAAGTTGCCATGAGAAGGAAGCACAAAACCCTCAATATCTTGATTTAACTCTTTATAAATATTTTTCAACGACGGCGGTATGTTTACCCCTGTTTTAACAGAAAATGCCAATCCATGTGCTTGGCCCTCTCCGTGATAAGGATCTTGCCCGATGATCACCACTTTTACATTTTCTAAAGGGGTTAACTCAAAAGCACGATAAATTTCCCCTTTAGGGGGATAAATTGTTTTTCCCAACGCATATTCACGGGTTAAAAAATTTTTTAACTCAACAAAATATGACTGCTGCTGTTGCTCATGAATAAATGCCTGCCAACTTTCCAACCCCATTTCTCCACTATAAAGTATCGATAAATTGCTAATTATTATCGGCTATTCTAGAATGAAATGATTATAAATTGATTACTGGTAATTATAAAATTTATGCTTTATTTTCGCCTAAAACAAAAACAGCAAGGTTTTACACTAATAGAATTAGTCGTTGTTATTATCATCTTGGGAATTCTTGCTGTGGTCGCTTTGCCAAAATTTATCAATTTACAACAGGACGCACACGTATCCAATGTAAAAGGCACCGGGGGGGCATTCTCCTCAGGTATCGGGCTTGCGCATGTAAAATGGGCTGCGATGGGAAATTCAGGTCCAGCTGACAATTTACAGATTTATGAAAATGCTGGCGTCAATGGCCAACTTGATATGAACCTTTGGGGATATCCAGCACAAAATTATCCACCTTTTGAAAGTTCACCTCGTTTGAATAATAGCGCAGACTGCATCTCAGTGTGGCAAACAATCCTTCAAGACGCGCCAAGTATCTCGATTAATTCCAACCCTGACACATCGGATTACAGAGCAACCTATATTAATCCAGATCAATGTCGATATTTTTATAATCAGCTGAGTACACTTTCAATTTATTACGACTCACGTAATGGGCAGGTCATCACAGATTCTGATCCTAATAGCTAAGTTTTAACTGAATTTTAACGCTAAATTCGATACACTTGGCTTTTTACTGATCATCTAAAGTGAGTATTATGTCTGAACAATCTGCACCTCAAGAAGCTCAAAGCGCTACGACAATTTATAAACTAGCAGATCAATTTATTGCATTAGCAAATCAACTTAGTCAAACAGAAAATGATATTGGCAAAGTGGGCACTGCATTACGTTATGCTGCTGCACGCTATAATGCATTTGAAGCAGCGATAAAATCATCTGATTTAGCAGCAGAAAAAGACAATGCGTTAGCCTGGTTTTCAAATGAGTTTAAAGAAATGCTCAATGAAAACCTTGAAGACCACATTAAGCATCCACCTATCAGCAACCCAGAGCCAGAACCAGCAAAAGATGACAGTGTCCAAGTATTCAAAAACTAGAATCATTGTGATCTTTGATACAAAAATGCCATCTTATCGATGGCATTTTTCGACTAATCGTAACCTGACGCTAAAAAATTGTTAGCATAACTCTTATCGCCAATGCGATTAACACGACACCTGATAACCTGTCTATCCACAATGCTTTTTCACGCAGTTTGGGTAATATTGCTGAATGGGATAACACAATAGCAATTAACGTATACCAAAGCCCATCGACAATTAAAGGGGTTAATACAATTAAAGTTTGCCCAGTTATATTTTCGGCAGCCAAAACAAACTGACTAAATAGCGCCAAAAAGAATAATAATATTTTGGGATTAAAAATTGAAATAGCTAGGCCATCTCGAGCTGCTACCCATAAACTGGTTTTAGTGCCAGCTTGAAGCTTTTGCTGCATCCCCCCTTTTGAGCGTAAAGCTTGAATGCCTATCCAAGCAAGATATAAAGCGCCTAACATTGCGATGCCATTAAATAATAATGGTGAAGCTTTCAATACCACCGCTAAACCTAGTAATGTAATCAGGGCATAAACACCTATACCAATAGAATGTGCCCAAGCGCAAACAATGCCATGTAAACGACTTCCCCCAAGGGTGTGTCTGACCACCATCGCTAAACTTGGCCCCGGTGACATTGCTCCCAAACAACAAATAGCTAATAAACCTAGCCATGTAGTAAAACTCATACCTCTCCTTTGCTATCTTTAAATGGTGTGGGTAGAACAGACTCACGCCAGATTAATCAACAGTAGTTAAACAGCAAACAGCCCTTAATAACCACGGTTATTTGTGTCATAAAACCAACAATACACCGACTCACTTAGCCGGCATTCATATTCTTACACCCGAGTTGAGCTTAATTTACCTCAACTCGAATTAAGAGGTAGGCTAAATACGCACAATTCAACAGATTGAACTTATTTTGTAGCAAACTTGTCATTTGTTTTGAAAACAAGGCGCATTAACATGCTGGCCTATTGCACCTTAATGCAACGCAGTTAGCAAAACAAAGAGCAGTTTGGAGAACGTTCATCATCCCAAGCTGAGGTTAATTATTAGATGAATGATGGTTTTTTCATTAGGCTCATAATGTGTTTATCAGAGTTGAAGTTAAAATAAAAAATCAGATTAACACCAAATTAAGTAAATCTTGATATGCTAATCATCCTATTTAATCATTAAGTATCATTATGTCTATCATCGCGTCTTTGTTACTCATTTTATTAATGCTGGCTATAGCGGGTTTATTGTTTGCAAAATATAAAGGCAAAGCGATCCCAATGGCGGTAATTGTGGTGCTTGGTGGCTTAGCAATCTGCCTTGCCAGTATCATTGCTTTTGTCCACAGAGGGGAAGATTATAATGCATATCAAAAACTCCATTGGCAGCCACTGACGCCAGAGAAAATAGCGCCTTATGTAGCACAAGGATACACGGTTTTTGTTGATATCACCGCGGACTGGTGTGTTCCTTGCCAAGCCAATAAAGCTAACGTACTGCATCGTGAGCAAGTTGTGAATACGCTAATGGCAGATAATATTATACTCATGCAAGGAAACTGGTCAGAATCTGATAGTGTCATTGAACAATATATGGGTATTCAGGGCGCTGCAGGCACGCCATACAATAAAGTCTATGGTCCAGCTTACCCCCAAGGTATTGAACTGCCCAGAGTGCTTTCAATCCCCAACGTCTATCAAGCTATTGATATGATGAATAAATAATATTATCTGATTCAATCCGTAAGTAACCTTGAAAGATCAACAGCCCTGTATATATTTTGGTATTCTCAAAGCATCCATTAAAAGATCCGCCTTCTGAAGAAGGTGACTTTGATATCACTCCCTAAAAGGGAGCTTTTCTACCGTGCGTGACAAGACGCAGTAAATATATCCCTATAGGCTCTACTAAATTATCCCTGATTTAGAAGCTTGTATCACGCCACTAGCAAAGCTCACGTATCACTTAAGTTAATCAGCTATTGAACATCCTTCAGGCAAAGCCTGATTGATGATAACCACCTACTGAAGTAGGTAGTTTAGGGTTGAAAATAAAAAGACTGCCTGAGCAGTCTTTTTATACAACATTAAGCGATTTCTAGAAGCGGTAGTTTACCTTACCGTAGTAGTAGCCACCATTGTAATCAAATGGACCACTTTCATAGTAAACAGCACCTAACTCACCTAATGTGCCATCTTTTAGCTTCTGAGCTTCTTGGTCGAATATGTTATTCGCACCAATCGAGAAAGTTAAACTATCCATAACGGTATAGCTCACTTCAAGGTCGAAGGTAACAGCTGAATCAGCCATTTCAGAACCCCAATCAGAAGTGTCATCTGCATGGGTAGCGTAATATTCACCAAAATAGTTAGCACGTAAGTTCATGCTTAACTCATCCCAGTTTTGCCCCCAAGTTAAAGAACCACGATGTGCAGGAATACCATCTTCTAAACGGCGCACTTTACCTGGATCTGTGGTTTCTTCATTAAACTTATCAACGCTAGTATCCGTCCAGCCATAAGCTAGGCTAAACTTAGTATCGCCTGCGAGTAGTTCTGTATCATAAGATCCAACAATATCGATACCTTGAGTAGTTGTATCAAAGTCATTGGTATAATAAGTGACGGCAGAAATGAGTTCTGGGAACTCAACACCTGCTGCGCGAAGCGCATCGTAATCTTTGGCCTCTACTTCAATCTGACTTGATTGAGCAAGACGGCCTGTCACTTCAATATTATAATAATCAACAGTTAAGAAGAAATCACCACTTTGATAAACCGCACCTAAAGCATAGTTAATTGACTCTTCAGGTTCTAATACTTTACCACCATAAAATGCTGCTAGTGGATCGGTAGGAGGAGCAATAAAGGTCTGAATTAAATCGCCATTCACAATCGAGGTTTGAGTGTTAACGACGTTTTCTTGACCAACAGTGGGCGCACGGAAACCTGTACTATGTGATGCACGAAACGCTAAATCATCGGTAGCTGAATACTGCGCGGTGATTTTATAGTTCAGTGTATCGCCAAAGGTTGAGAAGTCTTCGTAACGAAGCGCTGCACCGAGCAACCATTTTTCACCTAAATAAGTTTCAACATCGGTATAAAGCGCGATGTTATCACGATCATTTTTACCTGCAGATTCTGGCCCAAAACCTTTAAAGCCGTGCGAGCCAATGTTGAACCCTTGATCTGCATAAGGACCTGCTATCCAAGAGGCTTCTTCACCTTGGGTAATTTCGAACGATTCTTCACGGTATTCAAAACCACTGGCAAAGTTAAGACCATTAAACACATCAAACAAGCGTGAGAAATCCAAGTTTACAGTGGTTTCCACTTGCTCATAAGCACCCGTTTCAAAGTCTGTTGGTGTATCTAGCCCCAAAGAAGGGTTTAAAGAATTACGTAAACTAAAGGTGGCTTTATTTGATCCTGTACCCGCACTAAGATCATAATCCCATTCAGCAATTTCACCTTTTACACCAGCAAAGAAAGACATATCGTCAATCGTGCCCGCAAATTGTGGGGTGTAGCCACCTGGGCGAATTTGGTTCATAGAGAAACAGTTAGGATCAGCAACCATTGCTTTATAGGCATCAGTGTCTAACACATTCGGCACATTTGCAGGAACCACAGCACAAGTTGATTGGTCGCCATTGACGGCACCAACAAGTAATGTTTCACCGCCATCAACCGAGTATACATTGCCACGGTTATGAGGATTACGGTAATAGAAACCACCCACAGCTTCACGCGATGATACGTTACCAAATGCATATATGCTGTGCTTATCGTTAATATCGAATCCAGAGTTGATAAAGACAGTGTAATCGTCTTTCAATTCTGGATTACCCCAAATTTGCGCAGGGTTTTGAATGAATTCATTACCACCAGCTGCAATTGCCGCTGCATCTGGACGTTGCACACTGCGACTTGTCGAATCTGCGGTTTTGTATTGCGCACTTAAATTAATAAAGCCGGCATCCGTTAACGGTAAACCGATATTGCCATCAATCGTTGTCGTCGCGCCGTCGCCTTCATAGTATTCGCCCTGGCTGACTGAAATAGAGCCGCCTTCAGCACTGTCTTTTAAAACAAAGTTCATTACGCCAGCAATAGCATCAGAACCATATTGTGCAGCGGCACCATCACGTAAAACCTCAACTTGCTTTAAGGCTGCGCTAGGGATGACTGAAATATCAGGCCCCTGTGCACCATCGTTAATACCGCCTCCTTGGAAAGCAATAACAGAAGCACGATGACGGCGCTTACCATTAACAAGTAATAAAGTACTGTCTGAAGGTAAGCCACGTAAGTTAACTGGACGCACTAATGTTGCTGCATCACTAATAGGTTGAGCACGAGAGTTAAAAGAAGGTACTGATGTGACCAACATATCAATCATGTCAGTTGAACCGTTTTTCTTTAAATCATCACTGCTAATAATATCGATAGGTACGGGCGATTCACCCACTGAACGGGGTGCAGATCGAGAGCCAATTACTGCAATTTTTTCTACATTTTCGCTAACGGTTTCTTCTTCAGCAGCAAAGACTGGTGAGCTTAACAAAGTACCAGACAGCGCGATAGAAACGGCTAAACTCAATGAGCTCTTACCGAATTTACTTTTATGATTAATTGTCATTATATGTTCTCAGTCATTATTATTTTGTTTAATGCTTGATGACTATTCCAAACACATCCTGTGTCAGAAACTGTCTCTCCCAAAGATAAAAATCATCATTCCAATTACATTTTTATAACAATATCAAAACAAATGCTAATACTTATTGCTGAATAACAGACAAAATTAATGGAAAACAACCCAAAAACCATAAGAAATTCAAAACAAAAACATCAAAATCAATACGTTAAATAAAAAACAAATAATTCAACTTTTTTAAGTGAATTTCTTCACAAACATAATGTACTAAAAAATTTACATGCAATGATAGTTAACCTGCATTTAAATATGTTCCATAAATCAACTATATAGTTGTAACAGTACAGGATTTTAATTTGGTCATCATTCGATCAACTTTGCTTAAATTCAAATGTAAACTTAACTGCAACACCTCAATAAAATAATAGAGTAAAAACTCTTAAATTCAATCATATACTGAGCGAGATACCATCACACACAACAGCAGTTTTTCATTGACCTGAAGCCTAAAAGCACACTAATCTAAACACTCGTTTGATTTGTTTACACCCAAGATAATTACAATACTAAAAGGTGATCTTTATGGCTTACGATGCAGATTCAGCACTTGACCTTGATAAATATTCCTCAATTGTTGATTTAATAGAAAAAAGTTGCGCCAAATACGGCAGTAAGACGGCTTATGCTTGCCTAGGTAAAAACACCACCTTTGATGAAATAGAAACACTATCGCGAGATTTTGCCGCTTATCTTCAACACTGCACTAATCTCCAACCTGGTGATCGTGTCGCCATTCAGTTACCCAACATCACCCAATTTGTTATTGCGGCTTATGGTGTTATTCGTGCAGGTTTCGTGATAGTGAATACAAATCCTCTGTATACCGAGCGTGAATTAATCCATCAATTTAATGACTCGGGAGCCAAAGCCTTAGTCGTTTTATCGGATTTATTACCGTCATTAGCGAAAGTGGTGAAATCAACTCCGATTGAACATGTTATTTCAACCCATGCTTTAGATCTCATATCAGGGCAAGTACAACCGAAAACCGCAATCAACAATGTTGAGTTCAATACAGTATTGAAGCGGGGAAAACAACATACCTATATTCCAGTAAAACCAAGTCATGGGGATTTAATCGCCTTGCAGTACACTGGTGGTACAACGGGTTTATCAAAAGGCGCCATGCTCACGCACCGCAATCTGTTGGCAAACTCTGGCCAAGTTAAATCCAGAATCGCCAGTGCAATGAGCGAAGGTAATGATATCTTTGTCGCGCCATTACCGATTTACCATATTTATGCCTTTATGGTGAATCTTGTACTGTATTTTGAATCGGGCGGTTGCTCGGTGCTCATTCCTAATCCACGTGATATTGGTGGATTAATTAAAACCATGAAGTCTTATCCGTTTACCGGATTCGCGGGACTGAACACCCTCTTCATCGGTTTATGCCACCAGCCTGAATTTAAAGCACTCGATTTTAGCAAAATGACCATTACTATCTCTGGTGGCACCGCTCTTACAAGCGCGGCAGCCAATTTATGGCAACAAACTACAGGCTGCATGATTTCTGAAGGTTATGGTTTATCTGAAACCTCACCCGTTGTCAGCTTAAATGCACCAGGTCACCAGCGTCTTGGCACCATTGGTAAGCCTGTACTCAGCACCAAAGTTAAAATTCTGGATATGAATGACAATGAGGTTGAAACAGGCATAGCAGGTGAACTTGCCGTTAGCGGGCCTCAAGTTATGTCAGGTTACTGGAATAAGCCTGAAGAAACGGCCAAGGTGATGACAAAAGAGGGCTATTTCAAAACCGGTGATATTGCCATTGCCACTGAAGATGGTTACCACTCGATTGTCGATCGTAAAAAAGACATGATCATTGTTTCTGGCTTTAATGTTTATCCCAATGAGGTAGAGGATGTGCTTTCAGGACATGAACTGGTTATGGAATGTGCCGTGGTAGGTGTTGCTGATGATCATTCCGGTGAAGCCGTAAAAGCTGTTGTTGTCCTCAAAGATCCCGACCAAGATCATGATGCCGCAAAATCAGCCATTAACGCCTATTGCCGCACTCAACTTACCGCTTATAAAGTACCGCGCATTTTAGAGTTCACTCCACAGTTACCCAAAAGCACGGTTGGGAAAATTTTGCGAAGAGAGCTCCGCAAATAGCCGCTCGGTTTATCTAATTTCGGGTTAAATACTCGCCAACAATAGGATGTAAACACCCCGCCCCCATAAAAAGATGCTTTGGCATCTTTTTATGGGTTCAATAATCTGAAGTGATGGTAAATTAGGTTTCAGGCTGTTCAGACAATAATTGCAAATTAGCGAACTCGCGGTAAAGCTCACTCGATTGCATAAGTTGATTGTGAGTTCCGGATGCAACTAACTGGCCTTTATCTAACACTAAAATACGATCAACATTAATCACAGTGGCTAACCGATGAGCAATAATCAATGTTGTCCGCCCCTGCATCAATGTCTCTAAGGCTTGTTTCACCTTAATTTCACTTACCGCATCAAGTGCACTCGTCGCTTCATCTAATAGTAAAACTGGCCTATTGGCTAAAATTGCTCTGGCAATCGCAATACGTTGCTTTTGCCCCCCAGATAAACGCACGCCTCGCTCACCTAAATAGGTTTCATAGCCCTGTGGAAAATCAATAATAAACTCGTCAGCTTTTGCCGCTATACAGGCCTGCTTAACTTCTTCAGCCGTCGCATCAATTCGTCCATAACGGACATTTTCAAACACACTTGCGGCAAAAATAACCGACTCTTGCGGAACTAAAGCATACTGCTGGCGCAGCTGTGATAAAGACAAATTGGCAATATCCATTCCATCTAATGATATTGTCCCCGATTTAGGTTGATAAAAACGTAATAACAACTCGAATAGCGTGCTCTTTCCTGCACCACTGGGGCCAACTAAAGCCACTCGTTCGCCGGCTTTAATGTCTACATTTAACTGATTAATCACCTCGGTATTAGGCTCTGATGGATAAGCAAACACTAACTCAGATAATGATAACGCACCTTGTGTGTTGCCGATTAACGGCTGCGGTTGTGCTAACTCGATAATATCGGTTGGCACTTGGCTCAACTCAATTAACCGTTCCGTTGCACCCGATGCCCGTTGAATTTCACTAAATACTTCACTGATCGTTGCCACAGCACCCGCTACCATAACAGCGTAAAACATAAAGGCGGAAAGCTCTCCGGCGGAGATCTTGCCTAACATGACATCTTGAGCGCCAACCCATGTCACAAATGCAATCGCCGAAATACTTAAAAACATTACCGTAGAAATAAGCAAAGCACGGTATTTTATACGCCCTCTTGCTACACTCATCACGGCTTCAACGCGAGTTGCAAACGCGGCGTTATCTTCAGCTTCATGGGTATAGGCTTGTACTGTATGTATTTCGTGTAGGGTTTCATCTATATAGGCACCAAGATCACCAAGCTTGTCTTGACTCTCGCGTGAAAAGCGCCTCACTTTGTTGCCAAAAAATGCCACGGGGCCTAATACTAGTGGCACGGCCAGCAAAACTAATCCGGTGAGTTTTACCGAGGTAAATCCCATCATAATAATGCCCCCCAACACAGTAACAGACGACCGTAAGGCCATCGATAAACTTGAGCCAACGACACTTTGCAGCAATGTTGTATCAGCGGTAAAACGAGAAATGACTTCTCCCGTACGTTGAGAGGCAAAAAAAGACGGTGATAAAGTCAGTAAGTGTGAATACACTTTTAATCGAATATCAGCGCTAACGCGCTCTCCCAACCAGGTCATCAAATAGAATCGACAAAACACTGCAGAGGCACTGACAATTGTAATGGCAACAATCAACAAAATGATTTCATTTAATCTGTCGCTATTGTTAGCAATAAATCCCTCATCAACCATCAACTTTACCCCTTGCCCCAGCGACAACCAGGCAAGCGAACCGATAAATAAAAATACAATTGCCGCAAAAACTTTCACTTTATAAGGACGCAGGAAACTCATAATCCAAGGGAGAACACGATAAGATGAAGTGTGTGAAGAAGCGTCAACCGACGGGGCCTTCAAGGTAGTAAGAGTCAATGTAATAATCCGCTAAAAACTAAGTTAACCAGATAGTAACAACAAAACCCATTATTGTAGATGTATTATCAAACCAAAAATGAAGCAAAATATTAACAATTGCTGTTACAATGGATTTCAATATCTAGGCGATAGTTAACTTAATGTCTTTAATTGAATGAATATGAATAATTCGAAAAATAAATTTTTATCACACTCACAGGGCTTTACATTAATAGAGTTAGTTGTGGTTATTATCATATTAGCGATATTAGCTATCGTTGCGTCGAGTAAATTTATTGATTTACGTCGTGATGCCATCATATCCACAATGGATGGAATGGAAAGCGCTATGCAAACAGCGGCCAGCCTCACTTATTCGAAAGCGGCTATTGCAGGAGTGGAAAAACTATCAAGCAGCACCCTTAACATTGATGGTATTGATGTTAATTTAGCTTTCGGTTATCCAGATGGCACCGCTGCCGGTATTGATTTATTGATGAATGTTCCGGATGTGGATGGAGACTGGAATAAACGCGCGAGTATATTTCCTGGTGCTTGGATCTATTGGCATGGCTTTATCACTGAAGATGCAGGCACCGCTGCGTGTTACTTGCGTTATCGTCAAGCCACCTCAATCAATCAGCGGCCAATTATTAATGTGGTCACAACTGGATGTTAGTAAAAAATTATTAAGCCATTTATTTTGATTAACAACATATTACTATGGTTATGTATCAGGGATGTTTTTGTCGAAGGCTTTCAAAGATCGCAAAAATATCCCTAAGCCACCCACACTCAAGATTAAAATAACAATCAAATCGAATGCACTCATATGGGTAAAACGAAAATTAATTGAGCTAATAACCCCAAATACAAGTGCAACTAAAGACCCAAAAGTCAGGATCCAACCCAACACATTTTTCGCATTATAAAACATCAGCCCTACACCAAACATAAAAGGGATCATTATCATCCCACTGGTTAGACTCATGCCGCCAACGTAATACAGACTTTGGCTAAAACCAAATGAGCTAGTTACTTTGATGGCGTTTAACAGCATATAAAAACCGCCACACATCATAACCAAGCCAGTCAAAAACGCTCCAATTCCCCCCGATGTTCCACCAGCGCCCTTCATAACATTCCTTTTTTTTAGCTGTATTTATCTGTTTATCATACGCATAACCTACATTAACTGGCAAATAGCCCATTGCATAATTTATCAACAAACATAAAACGCCCTAGCCTATTAATGATTAACCTTGTTAAGGCCTGTTTTACTACTTTGCTGCGCGATATTTATGCCATTTGAGCGTGTCGATTAAATCTCATAATGCTTAGTTTCACGATCTATTCGCTAGCTTTTATCATGTAGCCTGTGATTAATCTTTTAATGTAAGCAATATGTTGTTCTGTAGCTTGGGGAAATGAGCATAAAACGACATACTGCATTTGCCTGTCAAAATCCCCCTCAATATAATATTTAACCGTGTGCATATCACATTAATTGATTTCATTCTTAGGCCTGAGCTGAGATAATTAGCAGCTTTAGTGCAACAAAAATCTGGGTAAAAACATGACCGCTAGCCAATTCTCCTGCCAAGGTATCGAACTTACACTATTGCGCTACCCTAAACAGCAAGAATCTAATCTACAGGCATGGGATGCTGGTGATGAACACCTAGTCAAATATCTACTTGAACATCAACTTGAGCCTGTCAATACTGCGATTATTAATGACAGCTTCGGCGCCCTTCAGTGTGCATTAACCACTATTAACCCCAATTGGCCATTAATGGTTGAAACGGATGCTAAAACCAGTTTATTAGGGGCACAACAAAACTTACTGGTTAATCAACTCAGCATGGATCATATCAGCAACTTTAATAGCCGAGAGTTACTGCCCGACAATATTCAGCTGGTGTTAATGAAGTTACCTAAAAATTTAAGCTACTTCGCTCATCAATTACAGCGCCTGTCCCATGTATTACCAAAGGGAGTACAGGTGTTAATTAGCGCTAAAGCCAAATCAATTAACAAAGCAATCATTGAGTTGATCACCAAAAATTTAGGCCATGCGTCAGCGAGTTTAACTTGGAAGAAAACACGTATTATTAGCTGTATTAGTGATGGATTTGAGCGCGAACTGCCTAAAAATATTAGCTGGGATGTCAAAGAGTTAAACTTAACAATTAATAACCTCACTAACGTGTTTGCGGCTAACAAGCTCGATATTGGCGCACGATTTATGCTCGATAATATGCCTCAAGGTGAATACCGTAATATTATTGATTTAGGCTGTGGTAATGGCATCTTAGGTTTACGTGCTGCACAGCAACACCCTAATGCAACAATTCATTTTGTAGATGACTCTGAAATGGCAGTCGAATCAAGTCGGATTAACTATCAAGCGAATCAGCTTCAAGCCAAAGCAGAATTTCATTGGGATGATTGCTTAACAAATCTTGGTGATGAGACACCTGACCTGGTGTTATGTAATCCTCCTTTTCATCAAGGAGAAGCGATAACGGATCATATTGCCTGGCAGATGTTCTTAGATGCCTATCGTAAACTCGCGTCAGGCGGCGTATTACACATAGTGGGTAATCGCCATTTAGCCTATCACGTAAAAATAAAACGTATTTTTAAAAATTGCACCACGATAGCATCAAACGGTAAGTTCGTTATTTTACAGGCGATTAAGCAATAAGCGGCTCCCCTGCACTGGTGAAGATTTTTTATCGCTATTGCTCTCTATCAACGGGGTCATGATTGGGTGAATGCGCGGTTTGTGGTGGTGAAAACAACAGTTTAACTTTTTGCCAGGCTGTTAAGTTAGGCGCGCCAAGGTCTTTCAATAAATCTCGCCATTCTGCAAATGTTACCGTAATCGGATTAACACTGTTTACTGGCTTAGTGATGCCATATTCAACCGTGGCAACTTCTGGCTCAAACGTGCCAAATATCTTATCCCAAATAATTAATACACCGGCGTAATTTTTATCTATATATTGCGGATTACGCCCATGGTGCACCCTATGATGGGATGGCGTATTAAAAATATACTCAATGAAACCAAGTGTTTTTACAGCCTGAGTATGCACAAAAAATTGCAAACCTAAATTAAGCAACACCGCGAACACAACCCAGTTTGGGTCAAAGCCTATGACAACAAGTGGTAGCCAAAATAGCCACATCCCCGCTAATGGATACATTAGGCTTTGCCTAAACGCAGTACTAAAATTCATATTTTCTGAGCTATGATGTACAACATGTGCAGCCCACATCCAACGAATACGATGACTGGCACGGTGAAACCAGTAATAACAAAAATCTTGAGCAACCAGCAAAACGATGAAACTCACCAGTGTCATTTGAATATCAAATAAGCGCCAGCCAAACAGCCACAAATACACTTTGGCAATCAATAATCCACTGAGCAAATCGGCAAGTTGATGCATAGTCGCAAGTGCTAAATTACACATAACTTCAACGCCACGATACTGAGCACTCGCAGGCAAACGTTTTCTAGCAAGCCATTCAAGTAAAATACACACAAAAAATAGCGGTGCGAGCACTAGCAGTAATAGTTCCGGATGGGATATCAGCCAATCAAAATTCATTTCGTTTTCCGTTCTTCTTCCATAAAGCAAAACATCATTACCATTTCGCAAAATGATCTTCAGCTAACCCAAGTTGATTGTGGAGTTGATACTTTTTACCTTCATTATCAACCAACACCCCACTGTAATAGCCTATATATTGGCGAAAGTTATTTTTGATAAAACCAAGATTTAGTTTCTCTTTGCGACAATTGAGTGCCCTAAACGTTAAATCGACTTGCCCATCATTTGTGGTTATTTGCCAAAAATCATCACTGGTATGACGGTTAAACAGAAAGTTAGCGGCACCTAAAAAGTGTCGCTGGCCATTTACCCACATCACATTCTCAGTATTTCCCGTTTCATTTACCCCTGCAGCCAAATTTAAACCTATGGTGCCTTGCGGCGTCAAAGCATTAATCGAAGCCCAGCGCCAGGCCGTTTTAGCCCGCATATAACCTGCTGAAAAATCATAACTTGCCAAAGCATGTTGTAATGGTTGCGGCTCACTAAAAATGGTCAGTTCCCCTGTGACAGCCAGTGCATTATGTTTTTGAGTATAGGTCCAGCCGTTATAGCCCGTTGGGGTTGATAAACTCAGGGGTAAACTCAATGGCGGCGCAGTCAAGGTTAGCTTAGCTTGAATATTGGTTAGAATAATATTGACGTGCCAATGCCCCTCTTTAATATCAAACTCGAAATGATGCTGTTTACTACCTACCCTAGCAGTCCCCTTTTGCGGGGATGCACTTAAACGGCAACCTACACCAAATGGCCTTAACCACTCAGACTGCACTAAACGATTCGATTTAATGTCATAAAGATAACAAAAGCTTGATGCAGCATATCGAATATCCGCAATGGCTAAACCTAAAATATATCGTTGAGTAACAATACTGACAAATTGAAACTGTTTAAAATCAAAATGTTTGGCCATAAACGATGCGGTTCTGTCCATTTCGTTATGGTACTTAAATGCCTTTAGATTGAGGTTTTCAACACTGCCATCAAATAAACCAAAAATAGGTTGACCATCAGGACCAATTAAATTTACCGGAGCCAGTTGCGGTTGCACAAGCTGCATAATACATCCATAGAGTTAACATCGTTATTACTGTTAACTTGACCTGAACAATACGGATTGTCAATCAACATGAATCGCCAATCTAATGACAATACCGACTCTGTTAAAAAGAAAGATTTCTGGTATCCTTTAGCTATCTGTATTTTGTTAACACAATGATTTATAAACGTCACTATGAAAAAAATAATTCCAACTGTACTGAGCATTCTGTTATTAAGCGCTTGTGCTAGCAACGAGCCCACTCACATTGCATTAAATCCCACACTGGGAGCCGTGAGTTTACACACCAATAATGACACCGCTATCAGTTTTGAAATGGTTGATACTCGATCTAAAAACTTTATTGTTCAATTTGATCAAGCACCAAAACCACCAAGATTAGTCAGCGCCAGTGAGCCTGTTCGAGTACAACTTGATGCCCTGTTTCGTGCAGGTATGCGCAAAGCTGGTTATGTAATAGATCCTGCTGCAAGTAAGCAAGTGCAATTCCAGCTGGAATATTTGCTGACGGATGTCACTGATAACACAATGAATTATGAGGCTAAAACACGTCTAGTTATCAATGTGAAAGCGACAAATTCACGTCAAGAGTTTACCAAAAGCTTTAGTGGTAATGGCTACCTAAAAGGCGCATTTAGTCCTGACTTCGCAACACTCGAATTAGACATTAATAAGTTAATAGATAAATTAACCACAGAAATCCTCAATGACGATGAGCTGCATCAATTCTTGAACAATTAATCGTTTTACATTTAATCGCTAAACGCTGACATAAATAACTAACAAAAGGGACATCCATGTTTGCTAGATTTAATGCCATTATCGCAGCTTTTGCACTGGTGCTAATCAGCATCAGTCATGCTCACGCCGCCGTAGATATTCAACCTGATACGCTTTATCCCAAAGTGGCATTGGACACCTCTATGGGTAAAATTGTTGTAGAGCTAGACCGTACCAGAGCCCCAAAAACGGTAGATAACTTTCTAACTTATGTGGTCAAAGGTGAATATAACAACACCCTTTTTCACCGCGTCATTGCTGAATTTGTTGTACAAGGTGGTGGATTAACGCCGGGGTTAGAAGAGTTGCCTTCCAGCGATGCTGTAGTGAATGAATCTGGAAATGGTTTATCAAATGGCATAGGCACAATTGCGATGGCACGAGATAACGACCCACATTCAGCTACTCGTCAATTTTATTTCAATGTGGGTGATAACAAAAAGCTGGATCCCTCAAAACGTCGCTGGGGATATGCGGTATTTGGTGAAGTTGTAGAAGGTATGGATGTTTTAGAGGCCATATCTTTAGTGCCAACGGAGCACAATAAAACGTTAAATTGGCCTGATGTGCCCGTTAATCAGGTTATTTTAAACAAAGCGACATTGTTAGCTCGATAAATCATCACCTCAATAGCAAGAGATCGCCCCCCAAATAAATGCGCTGTAGGTAAAACGATAGCGCATTTTATCCTTTAAAATGCGCTATCGGCAAAACCCTTGGTTTTTTGAATCTTATTTTTGTTGTATGGACAGTGTTAACCCACTATTTATTCGTAAGTCATTCAATCAATTTGTTAATTTATTAATTTTAACAAACATTAATTTTTCAACTCTTTACTATCGCCTTACGCTTTTACGTCTATACTCTAAAAAGTAGCTTACACACTGTTCTGTTTTTTCTTCACGCATTCATTTCAAGGACGTTTATATGACAGCTAATGATTTTATTGAAACTAAAGCCCCCCAACTGGCTTTTTACGGCAAAGCTTTTTTGGACAACCAACTAGAATACCAAGAAATACAACTTTATATGTGGGATGTGCTTGAAGAGTGGCAACATTTAACAGAAATGACCCCAACGATGGAGTGTCCACAAACTGACACCGAAACCGTATTTTGGTATCTATTACATTGCTTCGATAAGTGGCCTGATTGGGCACTGCGCGGCAATCAATTACTGCGCAGCCAAGTGGATGAATGCTGCGATTACATCAACATAGGTGGAACCTTGCCACAAAGTTGCGTCGGTGTTCGCCCCCTCGCCCTGTGACACACAAAATACAACAACGGTTGATACTCACTCGCCACTCAACGCCATTGACTTAAGCAAAATGAACCTCTAATCGGGTTAAAAGTTGAATTAACAAGATTTAAACCTTAGATTCAAACGGTTACCGTTATCTTTTAAATTTGCCCTGATAACAGGCGGAGCTAAACCTCAATAGTGGATCTCGGCTTTGGTTACGCCTCACTTTGCCCCCCTTCCGGGGGCTATTGCAAGTCAATTCAACGCGGATAAGGATGAGAAAAATAGTTTAATCTGCATTTTTATCCTAAGCTGAGGTTAAATTGATAACCAATGGCTTGAACCATTCAATCACACCCCGTAAGCTAGCCACATTGCCTCCTTAGTCTTGAATTCATGTCGGATATATTAAGTCGTTGTCGTGATCTCGTTGCCGTTTATTACCATAAACGGGTACTTATTTTATTATTGCTTGGGTTTTCAGCGGGCTTGCCGTTAATGCTCGTTTTTTCAACCCTAAGCTTTTGGTTACGAGAAGCGGGAGTTGATCGTGCTGCCATAGGTTACTTTAGCTGGATAGCGCTAACATACGCCTTTAAATGGGCTTGGTCACCGTTAGTTGACCGCATGTCTTTACCCATATTCACAGCTTTTTTTGGTAGACGTCGCGGTTGGATGATCTTCGCCCAGCTGTGCTTAATTGGTTCTATCATCGGGATGTCGACAAGTGATCCGCTAGAAGATCTCGAACGTCTTGCGCTTTGCGCCTTACTATTGGCGTTTGCTTCTGCAACCCAAGATATTGTCATTGATGCATTTAGGATTGATTCAGCCCCTGAGAAAATGCAAGCAGCGCTAGCCGCGGCATACCAAGTCGGTTATCGCAGCGCCATGATCGTCGCCACAGCAGGCGCGCTGACCATTGCAGCTTGGGTATCGCCAGATAATCTAGAATATAATCTTGCGTCTTGGCAAACGGCGTATTTCATTATGGCGCTGTTAATGAGCGTAGGCCTTATTACGGCATTGTTTGCTAAAGAACCGCTTGTTGATACCAAAGAGGCCGATGAAGAAGAGCGCCAATTACAAATGCGCTTCGCTGAGCGTTATCCAGATAAAGTTGCTAAAGCTTTCGCATGGATATATTGCGCCAGTGTATTGCCATTCAGTGACTTTTTTAAACGTTATGGCAAAACGGCTATTCTGATATTATTGCTGATCTCTTGCTATCGTATTTCCGACATTGTCATGGGCGTGATGGCCAATGTCTTTTATGTGGATATGGGTTTTAGCAAAGAAGAAATCGCTTTTTTAAGCAAAGTGTACGGATTAATCATGACCTTGCTTGGTGCCGGTGCTGGGGGAATTTTAGTAATGAAATACGGCACGATGCGAATTCTATTTTTAGGCGCATTGTTAGTCGCCTTGACCAATTTATTATTTGCCTGGCAAGCCCATATTGGCTACGACGTGTCATTTTTAACTTTCGCGATTTCGGTCGACAACTTTAGTGCTGGCATTGCAACCGCAGCCTTTATTGCTTACTTATCAAAATTAACCAGTAGCGGTTATAGCGCAACGCAATATGCCTTGTTGTCATCGATTATGATTTTATTCCCTAAATTTATCGCTGGTTTTTCAGGGGAGTACGTGAATGCGTTTGGTTACGTAAACTTCTTTATCGCCGCCAGTTTAATCGGCTTTCCGGTATTGTTATTAATTAGTTTACTGAATAAAGCAACCATCAAAGAAAACAAACGCATTCAAGCTAAAATTAACAGTGAACAAGACAGCGAACAGGGATAGCGATGATTGAAACGGCTAGGCTTAAACGCCCTAGACAGTAAATGAAAAACCGACACATAGGATGTCGTTTTTTGTTTAATATGGTGCCTGTTAGTCTTTAAAATTTTTAAACTGAAAAGGTTGGTCTAATTCAGATTCACGGGCAATGCGCATAACCGCTTGCAGGTCGTCACGCTTCTTACCTGTGACTCGAATACTGTCCCCCTGAATAGCCGCCTGTACTTTCAGTTTGCTATCTTTAATCAGCTTAACCAATTTTTTAGCCGTTAATGCTTCAATGCCTTCTTTAAACTTCACTTTTAACGAAAAAGTTTTACCACTGTGAACCGCTTTTTCATCCACCTCCATTGAGGCAGGATCAACATCACGTTTACTTAATTGCATGCGTAACATATCAACGAGTTGATTACACTGAAAGTCATCTTCAGCAGATAATGTCACCACTAAATCTTTAAGCTCAACATTGGCATTTTTACCACGAAAATCAAAGCGGGTGTCTAATTCACGTTTAGTATTATCGACTGCGTTGCGTACTTCTTCTTTTTTAACTTCAGACACGATATCCATTGATGGCATAAGAAACCTTTACTAAAACTAAGAGAATTTAATTCATTTTAACGCAATAAGGGGCTTTTAGGCGAGATAGACACGGAATATAGATGACTTTAAGCACGAGTTTTCTTATGATGGGGCAAATTTTTACTAAGCCCCAAGGCAGATGTAACACTTGTGATCAATTATCGGAATTTTTTTAAGTTAGCGCTATTGGTAGCGGTTGTGGTAACCAGCTACTTGGTATTCTCAAAACCTAACTATCCGCAAACCTTCCAGCATATGGATAAAGTTGGCCACTTAGGTAGCTTCTTCGGCTTAGCGTTCCTTGCGCATTATGCATTTAAACCCAAATGGTATTATTTGTTTGGGGTATTAGCTGGCTATGCGATTTTAATTGAACTTGTTCAATCAAGATTACCTTACCGCAGTGCATCTATTGGTGACGTTATCGCTGATTTAGCTGGCATCGTGTTGTTTTACTTACTTAACTTCAGCTTTGTGCAATATAAAAAGCTCAAAGCTAAGCCTAGTCAAGCTGAATAATCGGTGTCAATAATGACAATCTATAGAATTGGCATTATTGGTGCTGGCGCTATTGGGCAATTAATATTTCAACAAATATCAACAAGTAAGCCTAGGCTTTCTCAACGCCTTTTGGTTCAGCTAATTAGCCGTGAACCTGAGTCTGTGCCGCAAACTTTGCGCTTTACGGATATCAATCAACAGCAACAACACGAAGTGGTCGATGTGCTAGGTGTACACAGCCCTGAAATCGCTAAGCTTGATGTGATCATAGTGTGCGTTAAAGCCTACCAAGTTGAAGCTCTTATCAATGAATTACTGCCAAATTTGGCGCCAAACTGCCATATCATTCTGCTGCATAATGGTATGGGACCACATATTCATTTAGCGCAAAAACTATTAGCTTATCCACAAATGGGCTTAAGCCTTGCGACAACTTCCCAAGGAGCGCTTCGCTCGGCAAAATGGCACATTGCTCATACGGGTATAGGGCAAACAATCATAGGTCATTATTCAGGGATAACACTTAAACAACCGCTTAAAAATATACTATTAAAGGCGATCCCTAATGCCAGTTGGCATGATCAGATTCTTAGTGCTTTATGGCAAAAACTCGTCATCAATTGCGCCATTAACCCGCTGACAGCATTTTACCAATGCAGAAATGGTCAGTTAGCAAACGATGAATATAAAGCGGAAATTAAACAGATTATTGCAGAGTGTATTAACGTCGCTGCAGCTGATAACGTTGAACTAGAGATGTTGGCATGCCATGAGCTTGTCTATAAAGTGATAGCTTTGACCAGTAATAACCTGTCATCAATGTACCAGGACATTTATCATCAGCGCCAAACTGAAATTGACTATATTAGCGGTTACATTGTTGCTCGAGGTAGGCACCATCAGATTGCCGTGAAGGCCAATAATATCAATCTTGAGCGTATCAAAAGCCTTGAGGCGCAAATCAGTCATTAAGCTAATTCCACATAACCAAAATTGCCGCAACGGCAATTAATAATAACCCAAGCATATCGTTTACTTTCACTTTTTGCTTCAGCCAAAAACTGGCAATCAGCATCATGAAAAACACCTCTATTTGCCCAAGCGTTTTGACATAGGGTACAGCCTGTAAGGACATTGCTGTAAACCAACCTATTGAACCAATACAGCTGGTGATGCTGATCAGTAATGTTAATTTAGGTCTTTTGAATAAATCTGATAAGGTCGATTTATCATAAACCATTAAATAACTGACCAATAAAATCGTTTGCAAACCTATCACTGCCAGCAGCACCCAAGCTGCACCATGGGGGAAAGGTGCATCCAGTTGTAAGCTAGCTTCTCGCACCCACAGCGACGTCAACGCAAAAGCGCTACCACAGGCTAAACCTAGTAATACCGTTTTTATAGATAACTGTTTAAAGCCTTGCTTAGCACTTAATAGCATAATGGCAATGCCACCGATAACCACTCCCAGCCAACCTAGCGCACTGAGTTGAGTACCAAAGAATAACATCCCCAAAATGGCTGCAACCAATGCCTCACTTTTTGCCAGCCCAGCACCGACTGCAAAATTTTGCATTTTAAACAGCTTAACCATTAAGCCTGTAGCCAAAATTTGCATCAAAGATGCGCCAACAACAAATTGAGTAAAAGCAATACTAAAATGGGGGATCTCTGCGGGCTGCCACTGGTACAAACTCAATAGGTAAACAAGTGCGATAGGACCCGCCCAAATAAAGCGCGCTAACGTGACGCCAGCAATATTCACCTCTTGGCTTAATTGGCTTTGAAACGCATTGCGCCAAGCCTGCATAAAAGCAGCAAGTACCGTAAACGCTATCCACATTATCTATTAACCCTTTACCATTTATCTATAAAAAAGCCCTGAAGGTTCAGGGCTTTAAAAATTACTTACTGGTATCAATATAATCAAACGATTTAACTAAATCATCAACCGCTTTCATTTGGGTGAGATAATTTTCTAGCTGATGTAAAGGTAAAGCACATGGGCCATCGCATTTAGCGTTGTCAGGATCAGGATGTGCCTCAATAAATAACCCCGCAATACCTAACGCCATGCCACTTCTAGCAAGCTCGGTAGCTTGAGCCCTTCGTCCACCCGCGGAATCAGTTCGTCCCCCAGGGCGCTGCAGCGCATGTGTTGCATCAAAAATGACTGGATAACCAGACTGTTTCATTTCGTCCATACCCAGCATATCAACGACTAGGTTGTTGTAACCAAAGCAGCTGCCACGCTCACACAATAAAATATTATCATTACCTGCTTCGTTAAACTTGTTAACGATATGACGCATTTCATGTGGGGCTAAAAATTGCGGTTTTTTCACATTAATAATGGCACCCGTTTTGGCCATTGCCACGACTAAGTCAGTTTGACGGGCTAAAAAAGCAGGCAATTGGATAACATCAACCACTTCGGCAACAGGCTGACATTGATACACTTCATGCACGTCAGTAATAATAGGAACATTAAAGGTACGCTTAATTTCTTCAAAGATTTTTAAGCCTTCTTCCATACCTGGACCGCGGTATGAATGAACCGATGAACGGTTGGCTTTATCAAAAGAGGCTTTAAACACATAGGGAATACCCAACTTTTGAGTGACTTCAACATAGTGTTCTGCTATCGACATCGCTAAATCACGCGACTCAAGCACATTCATGCCACCAAACAATACGAAGGGTTTATCGTTGGCAACTTCAATGCCATTTGCTAATTCAATGATTTTCTGATTCATTTGACCCTCTTAGCGATTTACGCGCCAATAATTTGTAAAAACTGACCACATAGCCAAGCCATGTAAGTACCTAATGCATAACCTAATACAGCCAGCAACACGCCAACCGGAGCAAGAGCTGGATGGAACGCTGCAGCCACGACGGGTGCAGAAGCTGCCCCACCCACGTTAGCTTGACTGCCTACCGCCATATAAAATAACGGCGCTTTAATTAATTTCGCCACTAATAGCATAAATCCTGCGTGAACCAGCATCCACACAATACCCACTAAAAAGTAAATGGGGGTATCCATTATTTTGGTTACATCCATATGTAAACCAATCGTCGCGACTAGGACATATAAAAATGCGGTCGCCACTTTAGATGCTCCAGCGGCTTCTAAGTGTCTAACGGGAGTGAACGACATCGCTAAACCAATCGTCGTCACAATCACGACTAACCAAAAAAACTTTGACGTCAAACTGTAATCGGCTGTCCAAGGATAATGGGTTTCAAAAAATGGCCCTAAAAAGTCAGCAGCCAAATGGGCGAAACCGGTAATACTAAAACCAACAGCAACAATCATCATTAAATCACGCTGACTAGGAATGCGAGCATTTTCTGCATGATACTTTTCAACTTTAGCTTTAAGTACTTCAATGGCTCGGGTATCAGCCCCCGTTTTAGCATCAATCTCTTTGGCTTTAGATGCCATAAATAATAACACTGCCATCCAAATATTGGCGACAATCACATCAACGGTGACCATGACAGAAAATATTTCCCCTCCAACATCATAAATCTCTTTCATGGCGGCTTGGTTAGCCCCGCCTCCAATCCAGCTACCCGCAAGTGTTGTCATCCCTCGCCAAACCGCATCTGGACCATTGTTGCCAATCAGCGATGGGTCGATAAATGAAACCAGTAATAAAGCTATTGGCCCACCAATAACAATACCGACTGTGCCAGTGAAAAACATGATTACCGCTTTTGGCCCTAAGCCCAAAATAGCCTTTAAATCAACACTGAGAATCAACAAAACTAAACATGCAGGCAGAAGATACCGTGAAGCCACAAAATACAATTGCGATGCATGACCATCAACAACCCCAAACGTGTTCAATAGCGAGGGCAAGAAGTAGCACAATAACAGTGCAGGTATAAACTTATAGAATTTTTGCCAAAAAGGATGTGGTGAAGAGCTGGTGTAAAATACAAAACCTAAAATGGCTGCGAGTAAACCCAATGCGGTAGCGTCATTCGTGACCAGTGCAGACGTTGTCATGCAATTTTCTCCCTTGCAAATGCAGTGTAAAAGCGATTTTCGCTTAAATTATTTGTTATTTTTATTGTTTATTTTATTCAAATACAGAGGATTTACTCATTTGTATATTGAACGGGCGTATCATAACAAATCAGGCTCAAAAGAGCCTGATTTGTTAATGATAAATTTGGGAGTGCTGGCTAAGTTCCTTCAACTGCATTTTAACCAACTCAATGACAGGATCATGGGGGCTATTATCAATGAAGTGCTGCAAATCAGACATCGCCACTTTTATGCACCCTAATTGCTGAGCAATAAAAGCACGCTCACGATTAAGATGCACGTCGTCAGGATGCCATTGCAACAATAAATTACAGCACTCCATCGCTTGCTCAAACTTTTGACTCACAATACAACCCGCTTTTAATTCATGGAGCATGCGACTAATTAAGCGCTTAAGTGTGGCGGGTTTAATATGACTTGGTTTTAATTTAGCAGCATTACCAAGCTCACCACGCACTAAAGAGTGTAACTGATGTCGAGTTAACTCTTTGCCCGTTAATGGATCAAAATAGCGAATTTTATCATTTAACAAACTACGTAATACCGTTTGCCCAGGCAGTAACACCGCATCTAAAGGTAAATCTAGCTGCTTTGCCAAAAGCACCAATAAAGTTGCAAGCGTTGTACTGTTACCCTGCCTTTTCAACACACAAAAACACAGATCAGCGGCTTCCACGCTAAAGTAATCTTCCCGTGCTTGAAAACCTAAATCATTATAAAACCAATTAAATAGTCTTTGTAAGCGCGTGTTTTGATCAACAACATAATGGCTCAATACGGAGCCAGCCATTTCATACCATGCCCATAAGGCAGGTTGAGCGCGAGAAAAACCTAAATGTTCAGAAAGCTCAAATGCAGTTTCAGGTATAGAAACTGCATCATCAAGTTGAAGTTTTGCCATTAAAAATCAATTAACCCATTAATACGACTTGTTTAAAATGAGCCAGCTTGGCCGCTAACACTAACCAACCGATTGCACCAATAAAGGCAAAAAACTTGAACAGTTTATTTCGGTTAGATTTAAGTGCCATGATCCCTAATACAATGTATGCCACAACACAGATGATTTTTTCGGTCATCCATGGATCCACAAAAGGATACTGCTTGATCATAAAGCAAAGGGTAAAGCCTGACACTAATAAGAAAGTATCAATTACATGTGGTGCCACTTTAAGAAATTTTCTGTCCATCAGCGGTGATTGGCGAATATGCAGTACAAAGCGCAAAATAAAAAATGCGACGCTCAAAGCAATAAACATTAAATGAGTATGTTTTACCGCTGGATATAAACTGTAAAATGTTTCCATTATTGTTGTTCTCAGTTGGGCATAAATAAAATAGCGGCTAGTTTACTCGATAAACTAACCGCTTTCCAATAGCATTGGGTACGATCGCTAATCAGTCCATGTTCCTATGGTGCAGCGATCGTTACTGCCAAAGTCGCGCACTGTCGCCACGTCTATGTAACCTAAATCAATCAATTTCTGTCTCACTTTCATCGCTTGCTGATAACCATGTTCAAGCAACAAGAAACCGCCAGGCAATAAATGCTCACGTGCTTTATCGGCAATATGATATAGATCGGCAAAGCCTTCATCCGCAGCAGTCAAGGCACTTTGCGGTTCAAAGCGAACATCGCCCATGTGCAAATGCTCGTCTTGCTCGTCAATATAAGGCGGGTTAGAGACAATCAAATCAAAGTCTCTATCTTTGACCGCACTAAACCAATCTGATTGTAAAATCTCAACTTGTTCAAGGTTAAGATTGGCGCGATTGGCTTTGGCAAGCGCTACCGCTTCAGGTACTTTATCAATCGCAGTAATACGCCATTTAGGTCTTTCATGGGCAATGGATAATGCTATTGCCCCCGTCCCAGTGCCTAAATCCAGCACTCTTGCATTAAAACGCACATCAAGATTAAGTGCTGTTTCAACTAAAATTTCAGTATCTGGGCGCGGAATGAGTGTCGACTCATTCACAATAAAAGGTAACGACCAAAATTCACGCTCGCCTATAATATGCGCGACAGGCATGCCTTGTTGACGTTTTTTGACCATTTGCTGAAAGTTTTTAAATTGCTCGACCGTCAATGTTTTTTCAGGCCAAGTATATAAAAAACTACGCGATTTATTGAGACAATGCACCAGCAATGCCTCTGCATCTACGTGGGCAGATTCAGAGGTAGAGGCGAGTTGAGAAAAAGCCCATTGTTGGGCTTCGACTATGGTTGAATAAGATGACTGCGGCAAAAGATGTCCTTAGTCGCCAGACAAGGCTGCAAGTAAATCCGCTTGATGCTCTTGCATAATCGGATCGAGCAATGCGTTCAAATCACCTTCCATTACTTCACCTAAGCGATAAAGCGTTAGGTTGATGCGATGATCACTGACTCGACCTTGTGGGTAATTGTAAGTTCTAATACGTTCAGAACGATCGCCACTTGCCACTAGGCTACGACGCGTCGATTCTTCTTCACTGCGACGTTTTTCATCTTCAACGGCTTGAATTCGAGCCGCTAAAACACTCATCGCTTGCGCACGGTTTTTATGTTGCGAACGTTGATCCTGACACTCAACAATAATTCCCGATGGAATATGGGTAATACGAATGGCGGAGTCAGTTTTGTTCACGTGCTGCCCACCGGCACCAGATGCACGGAACGTATCGACTTTTAAATCGGCTGGGTTGATTGAAATCGCTTCAGCTTCAGGCACTTCATGCATAACCACCACGGTGCATGCAGAGGTGTGCACACGTCCCTGAGATTCGGTTTCAGGAACACGCTGTACACGGTGTCCACCTGATTCATATTTCAAGCGGCCATAAACGCTTTCACCACTGACTTTAACGATAATCTCTTTAAAGCCACCGTGTTCGCCTTCGTTGACGCTCATGATTTCCATCTGCCAACGATTTGCTTCAGCATACTTGCTATACATACGATATAAGTCGCCAGCAAAAATAGCCGCTTCGTCACCACCTGCTCCAGCACGAATTTCCATAAACGCATTGGTATCATCGTTTGGATCTTTAGGCAGTAACAGAATTTGTAACTCATCTTCTAAGCGGGCTAATTCTACTTTAGCTTGCTTGATTTCTTCTTGGGCCATTTCACGCATTTCAGCGTCATCTTCTTCAAGCATTTCCTTTGCAGACTCTAGGTCTAATTGGGCTTGTTGAAAATCTTTGAAACCTTTAACGACATCTTCAAGTTGAGAGTATTCTTTTGATAGTGCGCGAAAACGCTCTTGATCGGCAATCACGCCAGCATCAGATAATAAAGCCAGTACTTCTTCATTTCGCTCAAGCAAGCCTTCAAGCTTGCGGATAACGGATTCTTTCATTTAGCTCGCTAACCTTAATTTTTATCGAGTCCGAGCGCTATTCTTAATTGTCCTAACGTATTCAAATCGCCTTGACGGCTTGCTGCCGTTAACGCTTGTGTGGGTGCGTGGATCAGGCGATTGGTTAATCTATTCGCTAATTCCAATAATACTTGCTCGCCATCGCCACCTTGAGCCAATTTGTTCAAGGCACGCTCAACTAACTCGTCTTTAATTGCCACACTTTGGCTGCGATACTCACGAATACTGTCAACAGACTCTAAAGAACGCACCCATTCCATAAATATATGGGATTGTTCTTCAGTGATTAATTCAGCTTGCTCGGCCGCTTCCTTTCGGGAAGCCATGTTCTGTTCAATGATACTATGTAAATCGTCCACAGTATAAAGGAAAGCGTCGTCTAACTCACCGACTTCCGCTTCAATATCTCTTGGCACGGCAATATCAACCAGCAACATAGGTTGATGACGACGTTGTTTAAGTGCCTTTTCGACCATACCTTTGCCTAAAATAGGCAATGGACTGGCGGTAGAGGATATCACAATATCAGCCTTAGCAAGGTAATCAGGAATTTGTTGAAGTGTAATTGCTGTTGCATTGAACTCTTCACACATAGCTTGTGCGCGTTCGATGGTTCGATTTGCGACAACAATGGAAGCCACTTCATTATCTTGTAAATGTTTAGCCACAAGCTCAATGGTTTCACCAGCGCCAATCAACAATACTTTTGTGCGGCTTAAACTAGAGAAAATATGTTTGGCCATACTCACTGCAGCAAATGCTACCGATACCGCAGCTGCACCAATTTCGGTTTCTGTACGGACTTTTTTTGCCACTGAGAAGGTATTTTGAAATAATCTGTCGATGGTGATTGCGGTTGTACCCGCTTCTTTGGCTTTGGCAAAGGCTTGTTTTACCTGCCCTAGAATTTGCGGCTCACCTAAAACTAAAGAATCTAAGCCTGAAGATACCCGCATCAAATGTTTTACTGCAACTTGCTCTTTGTAGGCATAAATGCACGGCATTAATTCTTCATGGCTTAAACCATGATAATCCTGCAGCCATTCGATAATGTCAGTTTCGCTGGCGTTATTACAATAAAGTTCAGTACGGTTACAGGTAGACACGATCACAGCTTCACCCGTTGTGGTGCGGCTGGCCAAGCTTTTCATCGCATCGTGTATTCTGTCTGGCGAAAAAGCGACCTTTTCACGCAAATCTACCGTGGCGGTTTTATGGTTTATCCCGATTGCTACTAGGCTCATCTGCTCGTTCTAAGTTCTTCTCGGTATCGTTAATTAGGCTATTCTACTTAATCAGCCCGATTAAAAACACAATAGGGTTAACAAAACCGAATATATGTCTAATTTTTTCTTTCTGGTAACAATATCTTAATTTGAATTGCAAAAGCATTTTTACAACTTTGCTAATGAGCAGTATTATAGAGGCATCCTCAGTTTTGTATACGAGCGTCTTTTGCCACGTTTTTTCAAATTATACTATTTTGCCATAGTCACGGCTTTGCTGCTGTTAAGTGCGTGTAGCACATTACCGACTCAAGAATATCAACCCATTGATGTTGCAAATACCCAAGAAGCCAATAATTGGGAGCTTCAAGGCAAAATTGCATTCAAGTCTGCAACCGATAAATTTAGCACTAACCTATATTGGTTTCATCATCTTCAAGGTAACGAACTTCGTTTAACTACGCCATTGGGCACTAATGTACTGACATTACAAAATGTTCAAGGTCTGGCTACATTAGAGGTTGATGGTAAAACCTACCATGATAATAATGCCCAAGCATTGTTAGAAGGAGTCAGTGGGATAACTATCCCTTTTAGTGATATTCCGTTATGGCTCACGGGTAGAATTGGCGCCAACGATAAAGTCATCAGCTATAATTCTGCTGGTCAAATTCAGCAATTTACTAGTCCTGATGCCCAATCCGACTGGAAAGTCAGTTTTATTAACTGGCAACATCAAAGCGGCGCATTACTACCTAGACAGTTAAAGATAGAACGTAATGATGTTCAGATTAAAATTCAAACCAATTTGTGGCAGGCATTAATGCCAAAGTAAAAATTAAAATGTGAATAAAATAAATAGGATAAAAAATTGAAAACCACTCTCCCAATATCCAAAAGCTGGCCCGCGCCTGCAAAATTAAATTTATTTTTACACATTACTGGTCAACGTGAAGATGGCTATCACGAACTGCAGACTCTGTTTCAATTTATCGATCATTGTGACTATCTTGATTTTCATATCACTGAAACACCGGAAATTCGCCTGCATTCAAATATGTCTGATTCTGTCCCTGACAGCGATAACTTAATTCTTAAGGCTGCAAAATCGTTAAAAAATTACACAGGATATTATGGCGGCGCAGACATTTGGTTGGATAAATTACTGCCAATGGGTGGCGGTCTTGGTGGCGGCTCATCGGATGCAGCAACCACATTAGTCGCGTTAAATGCGCTGTGGAATACACGCCTGCCAAATGCAAAACTGGCAGAACTAGGATTAGCGCTAGGTGCTGATGTACCAGTGTTTATTAATGGTTTAGCGGCTTTTGCTGAGGGGGTAGGTGAAAAACTTCAAAACGTTACCCCACCAGAACTTTGGTACTTAGTAATCACGCCTGATACACATATTTGTACCCGCAGTATTTTTCAACATCCCGATTTACCCCGTTGTACTCCAAAACTTCACATGGACACATTAATGTCCAATAAATGGACAAATGATTGTCAAAATTTAGTTACCAAAGAACACCCTCAAGTTGCCAATGCCTTAAGCTGGCTGGTAGAATATGCGCCGTCGAGAATGACCGGAACAGGCGCATGTGTGTTTGGGGAATTCGAACATTCGCTACAAGCATTTGACGTTTTAGCGCAATTACCGCCTGAGATGAAAGGCTTTGTAGCAAAAGGGCTCAATACTTCTCCGCTATTAGCGAGATTAAGTAAGCTCGATTAATATTCTTCTGAGTCAATTTTGAGTGCGAACACATAAAATTGATTTAGCCACTAATTTTAAGCAAACACCTGAGGTTCATAAAGTGCCCGACATCAAGCTCTTTGCTGGTAACGCTACCCCAAATCTAGCCGCCAAGATTGCCGACCGTTTATTTTGCAAACTTGGAGACGCAGTTGTAGGCCGTTTCAGCGACGGTGAAATCAGTGTTCAAATTAACGAAAACGTACGTGGTGCAGATGTATTTATCATCCAATCTACTTGTGCACCAACTAACGATAACCTAATGGAATTAATCGTGATGGTTGATGCACTTCGTCGTGCTTCTGCTGGCCGTATTACTGCAGTAATTCCTTACTTCGGTTATGCTCGTCAAGATCGTCGTGTACGCAGTGCTCGTGTACCTATTACCGCTAAAGTGGTTGCCGACTTCTTATCAAGTGTGGGTGTTGACCGTGTATTAACTTGCGATCTACACGCTGAGCAAATTCAAGGTTTCTTTGATGTGCCTGTCGATAACGTTTTTGGTAGCCCTGTGTTATTAGAAGATATGTTAGCGAAGAAATTAGACAACCCAGTTGTAGTGTCACCCGACATCGGTGGCGTTGTTCGCGCACGTGCTGTTGCTAAATTACTCGATGATTCAGATCTTGCCATCATCGATAAGCGCCGTCCTCAAGCAAACGTTGCTCAAGTCATGCATATCATCGGTGATGTTCAAGGCCGTGACTGTATTATTGTTGACGACATGATTGATACTGGTGGCACCTTATGTAAAGCGGCAGAAGCCCTAAAAGAACACGGCGCTAACCGCGTGTTTGCTTATGCAACTCACCCAGTATTTTCTGGTAATGCCGCCCAAAACATCGCCAACTCAGTGATTGATGAAGTGATCGTAACGGATACTGTACCGTTAAGCCCTGAAATGCTTAAAGTCGGTAAAGTATCACAGCTCACTATGTCGGCTGTACTAGCTGAAGCTATTCGTCGTGTCAGCAATGAAGAGTCTATCTCTGCAATGTTCCGTCACTAAAAACAAGATACAGTAAACACTTATTGATCCCGTTTATTAATGCCGTTTGTAAGACTACAAACGGCATTTTTTATAGCCCCATTTCATCAATATCGTTTTTCCCCACTGGATTAAGACGCTTTTAAGATAGGATTGATACCTTGTCAGCACAAAAATAATAGACACAATTTATTGAAGGTTTACTTATATGCACAAGGCATTACTGGCAGTATCAATAGCCGCATCGTTAATGGCGACAGGTTGCTCAATCGGCAATAACGCATCAACAACTCAAACCCCACTCGCACCAAATGTGCAGATGCAAAATCCATTATTAACACCTAGTACTTTACAGTATCAAGCGCCTGACTTTAGCATCATTAAAGATGCCCATTTCCAACCCGCATTGACGCAGGGCATTCAAGAGCATTATCAGCAAATTCTCGCTATTGCCAACAATAGCCAAGCGCCAACCTTTAACAACACAATTGTTGCGATGGAGACCAGTGGAGAATTACTCACCCGCACTTCGCAAATTTTCTACAATCTAACAGGCTCAAATAGCAATCCAACATTGCTTAAAATCCAAGGTGAAATGGCGCCTATTATGGCCGCTCATTCAGACAATATTCATCTTAATAGTGCTTTGTTCAAGCGTGTTGATAGTCTTTATCAGCAACGCGACTCGCTCAATTTAACCGCCGAAGAGGTGCGTTTAATTGAAGTGTATCATCAACGTTTTGTACTGGCGGGTGCCAAGCTAACCGACCAGCAAAAAGCGCAAATCCGTTTATTAAACGAAGAGCAATCAACTTTAACCAATGAGTTTAGTCAACGCTTACTTACATTAACCAAGCAAAATGCGGTAGTGGTTGATTCTGTTGATGAGTTGGCTGGATTATCAGACAGTGAAATACGTGCAGCAAAAATGGATGCTGAGGCGCAAGGTCATGCGGGCAAATACGTCATTAATATCACCAATACGACCCGCCAACCTATATTAGCCAAACTTGAAAACCGCCAACTGCGCGAGCGTATTTGGCTCGCTTCAGCTAACCGTGGTTTAAGTGGCGAAAATGAAACCGCATCCTTAGTCTCACGTTTAGCACAACTTCGCGCCGAGCGTGCAGAATTACTCGGTTTTAAAAGTTGGGCTGATTATCAATTAGCGCCACAAATGGCAAAAACGCCTGAAGCAGTTTACAGCATGTTTGGCTCTATGGTGCCAGCCGTTGTGGCAAATACCGAGAAAGAAGCTGCCGATATTCAAGCGATGATAACCAAAACCGGTGGTAACTTTACGCTCGCACCGTGGGATTGGGAGTTTTACGCAGAAAAGGTACGCCAAGATAAATTTGATTTAGATTCTGGCTCAATTAAGCCGTATTTCGAATTTGAACGTGTATTACAAGACGGGGTATTTTTCACCCTTGAAAAACTTTATGGTGTGACTCTCAAGCCTCGTCCAGATTTGCCTGTTTATCATGAAGATGTCAAAGCTTATGAAATGTTTGATGTTGATGGCAGTTCAATGGCCATTTTCTACGCAGACTACTTTGCGCGTGAAGGGAAGCGTGGTGGCGCATGGATGAGTTCATTCGTTGGTCAATCCACATTACTAGACACTAAGCCTGTGGTAGTTAATGTGATGAACATTAAAAAAGCCCCTGAGGGTGAGCCTACATTTGTCAGCTACGATGAAGTCACCACTATGTTCCATGAAATGGGGCATGGCACGCATGGAATGTTCTCCAAAGTTAAATACCCAAGCTTAGCGGGAACCTCTGTATCACGCGATTTTGTTGAATTTCCATCTACATTTGAAGAAGACTGGGCCGCCCATCCTGAAGTGTTAGCCAATTACGCTAAACATTACCAAACTGGCGAAGTGATCCCAGACGCGCTTCTGCAAAAGTTACTTAACTCACGAAGCTTTAACCAGGGGTTCGATACCTTGGAATATATGGCCGCAGCACTATTGGACTTAGAATGGCATTCATTGCCCGCAGATGCGCCGCTACAAGATGTGGCAACCTTTGAAGCGGCTGCACTGAAAAAACATGGCGTTGACATAACTGCGGTACCACCTCGTTATAAATCAAGCTTCTTTGCCCATTCATTCCCGGGGGGATATTCAGCCAGTTACTATGCTTATATGTGGAGTGAGATCTTAGCTGCTGATGCCTTTGCCTATGTACAAACTCAGGGCGGTCTAAATCGTGAAATAGGCATGAAGTATCGTAAAACGATCCGAGAAGTTGGCAATAGCGTGCCACCAATGGAAGCTTACCAATCTTTTAGAGGACAAGCGCCGACTACAGATGCACTACTTAAGCGCCGTGGTTTAAATTAACCTTCATTAAAATGACAATGCCGCTAATATTAGCGGCATTTTTTATTTTTCGCCCCTAAACCACCTACTTCAGTAGGGGGCTATCATCAATTAGGCTCTGCCTGAAGTACGTTCAATAGCTGATTAACTCAAGTAATACGTGCTTTGCTAATGATGCGGTACAAGCTTCTAAACCAGGGATGATTTAGTAGAGCCTCTAGGGATATATTTACGGCGTCTTGTCACGCACGGTAGGAAAGCGCCCTTTTAGGGAGTGATATCAAAGCCACCTTCTTCAGAAGGTGCAGATTCAACAGATTGAGCTTATTTTGTAGCAAACTTGTCATTTGTTTTGAAAACAAGGCGCATTAATACGTCAATAACTGGCCTATTTCACGTTTATGAAACGTAGTTAGCAAGACAAATGGCTGTTTGGTAAGTGTTTATTATCCCGAGCTGAGGTTAAGTAACCTCAATTCACTTCGGCTCTTTGGGTGACACACTCATAGGAGCCCATTTCAAATTCACGGCAAATCCAGGGGCGATTTTCATAAATCGTACACATCATGGTTTCTCTATCTAATGCAGCGCACCAACCATCAGATAAACGCAGCATGGTTTCCCCGCCCCACTTATCAAATGAGATGTATTTCTTAGGGACGCCGGTTTCAGAAATAATCATCACTTCTAAACGGCAACAACATGCCTTGCAACTGGAGCAGCTCACCGTTTCAGTGGTAATGTGTTTTATTTTTATTTGCATGTCAGTCTAGTTTTACACTCATTACACTGCATGGGCAGCATCAAGGTGGCTATTATCGATATCTTTGGGCTTTATCGTTGAATACTGCATTGCGGCACATACTTATCCCCCTCGCCGATCTTAAATAAGCCGGTCAAACGTTCTAAAACAAAAAACTGAATGAGAATAAAGCATGACAACAGGGTACAGTAAAGTACTCAGCATTATCATAAATATTTTAAATGAGTTTTAAACAAGATATGAGAGTTGCAATAAAGATGATATGGCTGGGGTACTAGGATTCGAACCTAGGAATGCCGAGATCAAAACCCGGTGCCTTACCACTTGGCGATACCCCAATTAATTTTTATTTCGAGAGGAATTGCTTTACAGAAGTATTTGATGGTACGGGAAGAGAGACTTGAACTCTCACACCTTGCGGCACCAGAACCTAAATCTGGCGTGTCTACCAATTTCACCATTCCCGCAT
>NZ_JAPDMX010000025.1:0-103387 GCF_025971955.1 Shewanella subflava | reverse complement strand
TATGGTAGCAATGGCGGGACTTGAACCTGCGACCCCAGCATTATGAGTGCTGTGCTCTAACCAGCTGAGCTACATTGCCACTATATTTTCGCTGCCCTCTTAGCGAGGAACGGGGCGTATTATGCTTATTCGATGTATCTAGGTCAACTGCTTTTTTTCGCTATTTTCATCATTCTTGCTTATTCGGCTATTACTTCACCAAACTGAATAATGTTCCAACGAATTTCTGCCCTAAAAACCACTTTTGTATACGACCACAAAATATAACGGCTAGATTTGATATTGTGGCGTAGCTATTCAAGCCAACTTACGATGTATAAAATCTATACAAACAGGTAAATTAAGGGATAAGCTACGCCAAATATCTTTATACGTTGAATAAGAAATGCATAACATCGCCATCTTTAACGACGTATGTTTTACCTTCTACACGTAATTTACCCGCTTCTTTGGCACCAGCTTCACCTTTGTAGGTAATAAAATCTTCGTAAGCCATCACTTGCGCACGAATAAAACCTTTTTCAAAGTCGGTGTGGATCACGCCAGCAGCTTGTGGCGCTGATGCCCCTACAGGCACAGTCCAGGCACGCACTTCTTTTACACCAGCGGTAAAGTAAGTTTGTAAATTAAGTAAACTGTAACCACCACGAATAACACGGTCAAGACCTGGCTCTTCAATACCTAAATCAGCCATAAACTCTTCACGCTCATCCGCTTCCATTTCTGCCAGCTCGGACTCAATCGCAGCACATACTGCTACAACCACAGCGTTTTCTTTTGCAGCAATCGCTTTAACAACATCTAAATGCGGGTTGTTTTCAAAACCATCTTCCGACACGTTAGCAATATACATGGTAGGCTTTAAGGTCAAAAAGTTTAAGTATGCAATGGCTGCTAACTCTTCTTTTGCCAAGTCTAACGAACGTAGCATATGGCCTTCATCTAAAGTTGGACGCATTTTTTCTAATACTTCCACTTCAAACTTAGCGTCTTTATCGCCACCTTTAGCTTTCTTTTGCTGACGGAATATCGCACGTTCTAAACTGTCTAAATCTGCTAATGCTAACTCGGTATTGATCACGTCAATATCGCCAGCGGGATCAATTTTGTTCGCTACATGGACAATGTTAGGATCTTCAAAACAACGTACCACATGACCAATAGCATCGGTTTCGCGGATGTTAGCTAAAAACTTATTACCTAAGCCTTCACCTTTCGATGCACCTGCAACCAAACCAGCAATGTCAACAAATTCCATTGTAGTTGGTAGTATACGCTGCGGTTTAACAATGGCGGCTAACGCATCAAGACGCGGATCCGGCACTGGCACAACACCTGTGTTTGGCTCAATAGTACAAAACGGGAAGTTTGCCGCTTCAATACCTGCTTGTGTAAGTGCATTAAACAGCGTTGACTTACCGACGTTTGGCAAACCAACAATGCCGCATTTAAAACCCATATGCATACCTTTATATGTAAAATTATCACATTGATAATGACGTTCGAATTATGATCGTTAAGCTATTCAGCTTTAAACGAATGTAGTCTGGTCATGGCTTTCACCATATTTTCTTTGTATAAAATATCAGTTGCACGTACAGCTTCATCTATTGCCGCAGTGATTAACTCTTGCTCATTTGCGGGCGCTTTGCCTAACACATAACCGCTGACTCGGTTTTTATCACCAGGATGACCAATGCCAATCCGTAAACGGTGAAAGCCTTTGTCGTTAGCTAAGCTAGAAATAATGTCCTTAAGACCATTATGACCACCATGCCCGCCACCTAATTTAAATTTTGCCACGCCAGGAGGCATGTCTAACTCATCATGGGCGACTAAAATCTCTTCAGGCAAAATTCGAAAAAAGTTCGCTAATGCCGATACGGACTTGCCGCTAAGATTCATAAAAGTGGTCGGAATTAACAAGCGCACATCACGATGATTAATCGTTACCCTTGCGGTTAATCCAAAATATTTGCTTTCAGCCACCAGTTGCACATTATAAACGCGCGCGAGCTCTTCAACATACCAGGCACCAGCATTGTGGCGGGTTTGCGCATACTCAGCACCGGGGTTTGCTAACCCTACAATTAATTTAATGTGACTCATGACTACCTAAATTTTTGTATAAATAACCTGTAATGTATGCCGCACTGCAGCCTTAAAGCGCGGCATTTTAACACTCAATTTGGTCTGCAACAAACACCCATTCACCTGAACATTTTTAAAGCAATTAAATCTAGTTTAAACCTAACGCATACCTGAGCACTTTTTGCTTTAAAGGACTCTCTAGATTAGCTAACTTTAACGCCCCATTTCGCAGTAATTTTAGCGGCAGTAAATCATTACTAAACCCAGCATAAAACATATCCATTGCACTCATCATCAATTGATTATCTGCATACCGGGCATTTTGATAACGTTTTAACACGATATCATCCCACCACACTTCGCCCTTACCGATTGCACTGGCGATTTGAGTAATCAATACATCGACATCTTTAAAACCAATGTTCACCCCTTGCCCGGCTAAAGGGTTAATGGTGTGAGCTGCATCCCCCAAGATAACCAAGTTAGCTTGATAATATTGCTGTGCATGACGGCGGGTTAACCCAAAGCTTCCCTTGGCTTGCACGCTAAAGTTTGGATCCAACCTTTTGGGAAAATGCGTTTTAATTTGCTCGGCTAGTTGCACATCACTTAGTTGCATCAATTGATTTATTTTGGCTGCTGAGTCATACCAAACTAAAGACGCATGGTTCCCCGGAAGGGGGAGTAAACTTCGTGGACCTTGCGGGGTAAATTGCTGCCAGGTAACGGATTGCTGTGGTGTTTGTGTCACAATATTTATCAGCATAGCTGACTGAGCATAATCCCATCCGGTGATACCTATACCTGCCCATTTTCTGACCTGAGAGTTTGCGCCATCGGCTCCAACCAGCAATGACGTACCTAAGATGGTGCCGTCATCGAGTAACACTTCAATAGCATGAGGATGATCATTTGACGCGGCTACTCTGGTAAACTGTGCCACCTTCGCGGGGCAAAAAAGGGTAACATTCTTTAACGCATCGATTTGCTGCCATAAACATAACTGAATGAGTCGATTTTCAAAAAAGTAGCCCAAAAGTGGCTCGCCCACCTGCTCTGCCGTAAACTGAGTCATGCATCCTTCCATCTCCCAGGTCTCCAGACCGGTATAAGGGACATGGCGAAGTGTTAGCAATTCGTCCATCACACCTAAGCGTGATAATAATTGTGCTGATGCGACACTAATAGCTGATACCCGTACGTCAAGAGGCTGCTCACCATCAAAGGCTTTTGGCTGCCTTGCTTCAATAACCGCCACTGACAATCCTAATTGCCCCAAGCCTATGGCAACAGCCGCACCCACCATGCCACCACCATTAATCACAACATCATAGTGATGAACAGAGGTATGAATATCAGAGCGACCTTCGACAGATGAAGATTGAGTATGAGGCATAACGCTTCCTTGAATAAAAAACTTCAGCCAAATATGCTCACCCGCGCCAATACTGACTAAATTGTGAACAAATATTGCTGTTACGGGGTTTAGCCACACTTGGTTACAAAGGTGACATATTTAACACGTACTTTAGGCATAAAGTTAACCTGTCTTACTTAAACGAGTACTCAAAATGCTCAAAGTAGATAACCAATGTTCCACGTTCAATCAGCCAATGATGGCTAAATTAATGCGCGATAGCTTACAAACCTTAGTTTACAAGCGATGCGCTAAGCGAGGAAGTCATGAAACGTTATCAAGATAGCATCAATCGATTTACCACTACTTTAAACGTTTGCGTTATCGCAACAGGCATGATGTTAGCAAGCACTGCCATTGCAGAGAATAGCAGCAATCTAACCACAGCATCGGCAACGAGTCCAAACATGGAAATCATTACGGTAACGTATCGCAATGCGTTCGATTATGCCCTATATCAACAAACCACGGAAATACTGGCAAACTTTAATCGCGATCTAGAGCAAAAAATCGTCCTTGAAGCCCGCAGCCAGTCACAGGATATGGCGGCTGACTTTGGCGTGTTTGTTGCAAACTCAACAGCTAAATTGCCTGCTTATCAAGATGCGATTAATTCACTACCAAAAACAAGGGTATTGTCTCAGCCAGAGTAATATTAGCGAAACTCGCACAAAGGCTAGCCACAGGGGCCGACAACAGGTAAAATATCGCGCTATTTTTACTATAGGTTACCGGCGAGCAGTGATGAGTAAAAAACTTCATATTAAAACCTGGGGCTGTCAAATGAATGAGTATGACTCTTCAAAGATGGCTGATTTATTAGACGAATACCAAGGCTACACCTTAACTGAGGATGCCAGTGAAGCAGACGTATTGCTGCTTAACACTTGTTCTATTCGCGAAAAAGCGCAGGAGAAGGTTTTCCATCAATTAGGCAGATGGAAAACCTTAAAAGATAAAAAACCCAATTTAATTATCGGTGTGGGCGGCTGTGTGGCGTCTCAAGAAGGTAAAGCCATCAAAGATCGCGCCCAATGCGTTGATATTATTTTTGGCCCACAAACCTTGCATCGCCTTCCTGACATGATTGATCAAATTCAACGTGGCGAAAAAGCGGTTATCGATATCAGTTTCCCTGAAATTGAAAAGTTTGACCGTTTACCAGAGCCACGAGCAGAAGGCCCGACGGCGTTCGTATCAATCATGGAAGGTTGCAGCAAGTATTGTTCATTCTGCGTAGTGCCTTACACCCGCGGAGAAGAAGTCAGTCGTCCTGTCGATGACGTGATTCTTGAAGTCGCGCAACTTGCAGAGCAAGGTGTACGTGAAGTTAACCTTTTGGGGCAAAACGTTAATGCGTTCCGTGGTGCAACCCATGATGACCAAATTTGTACTTTTGCTGAACTGTTACGTTTAGTTGCCAGTATTGATGGCATTGACCGTATTCGTTTTACCACAAGTCACCCGATTGAATTCACACAAGATATTATTGATGTGTATGAAGACACACCGGAATTAGTCAGCTTCTTGCACTTACCAGTGCAATCGGGTTCTGACCGTATCTTAACCCAAATGAAGCGTGGCCATATGGCGATTGAATACAAATCCATTATTCGTCGTTTACGTAAAGCCCGTCCGGATATTCAAATCAGCTCTGACTTTATTATCGGTTTCCCTGGTGAAACCCAGCAAGATTTTGAAGACACCATGAAGTTGATTGAAGATGTCAGTTTTGACCACAGCTTCAGCTTTATTTACAGTGCCCGTCCAGGTACACCTGCTGCAGACTTACCCGATGATGTCTCTGATGAAGAGAAAAAGCAGCGTTTAGCCATTTTACAAGACCGTATTACCCAACAAGCGATGCGCTATAGCCGTCAGATGCTAGGAACGGTACAGCGGGTATTGGTTGAAGGTCCATCGGTTAAAAACCCCATGGAATTACGCGGCCGCACTGAAAACAACCGCGTGGTTAACTTTGAAGCGCCACACTCAAGCATCGGTGGTTTTGTAGACGTTGAAATTGTTGACGTATACACCAACTCTTTACGCGGTAAATATATTCGCGGTGAAGCCGAAATGGATTTACGCCGTAGCTTACGCCCTGCTGAAATTCTTGCAAAACATAAGCAAGATGATGAATTAGGTGTGACCCAATTTAAACCTTAAGCATGGTTTAAGCGTATTGGAATACGATAAAAAGGTGGCTGGTCCACCTTTTATTTTTTTACGTATCAATAACAGGTGCTAGAAAAAATCTGAGTACCTACGTAAACTGTTTTTAATTACAGAAAATAATTGTTATCGGAGCCTTATTTGTCCACTAAAGTGACCACCATGAACTTGTATCTTGAACCATCAGATACACGCCGCTTAGTTTCACTCTGCGGCCCATTTGACGACAATATAAAACAGATCGAACGTCGCTTAGGTGTGGAAATTATTCATAAAAATAATCATTTCACCATTGTAGGGTTACCGCGAAACGCCTTAAGCACGAACAATTTACTTAAGCAGCTTTATATTGAAACGCAAACGATAAAAGGCAGTACCCCAGATTTAGAACCCGACATGGTGCATGTGGCCATTCAAGAAGCCATAGCCCTTGAAGCTGATGACGGCATGGATGATTCAGGCATTAATATCAAAACCAAACGCGGTGTCATTAAACCTCGCACCCCGAATCAAAGCGTGTACATGCATAACATTGCTCGCCACGATATTAGTTTTGGTATTGGCCCCGCTGGTACAGGTAAAACCTATTTAGCGGTAGCTGCAGCGGTTGATGCCTATGAGCGCCAAGAAGTTCGTCGAATTTTACTCACCCGCCCAGCGGTTGAAGCCGGAGAAAAATTGGGTTTTTTACCCGGTGATTTAAGCCAGAAGGTCGACCCTTATTTACGCCCGCTTTATGATGCTTTATTCGAAATGATGGGCTTTGAAAAAGTTGAAAAACTGATTGAGCGTAGCGTGATTGAAGTAGCACCATTAGCTTACATGCGCGGCCGAACGTTAAATGATGCGTTTATTATTTTAGATGAAAGCCAAAATACCACAGTAGAGCAAATGAAAATGTTCTTAACCCGTATTGGCTTTAACTCCCGTGCGGTGATTACCGGCGACATTACACAAACCGACTTACCTCGTGGTCAAAAATCCGGCTTACGTCATGCCATTGAAGTGCTAAGCGAAGTGCCTGAAATCAGCTTCAACTTTTTCATGTCACAAGATGTGGTTCGTCATCCAGTGGTGGCGCGTATTGTTGAAGCATACGAAGCGTTTGAACAAAAAGAACAAATTGAAAAAGCGGCAAAAGAGAAAGCGTATCAAGAGCGTGAACAAAAACGCCAACTTGCAGCCCTTGATAATGCGAGCCAAGCCAAATGAGTATGATTGGTTTAGATTTAGATCTGCAAATTGCAGTAGAAGCTAACAACTTACCGACCCAAGCTCAGTTTGAGTCATGGGTACGCTTAGCGGTAGGCAGTACAATGCCTGAGGTCGAACTGACGATTCGTTTAGTCGAATCAAGTGAAAGCCAACAGCTAAATCATACTTATCGAGGAAAAGACAAACCCACAAATGTGTTATCTTTTCCTTTTGAAGCCCCAGCTGAAATCGACCTGCCACTATTGGGTGATTTAATCATCTGTGTGGATGTGGTAGAAAAAGAAGCACTGGAGCAGAATAAATCGTTAGAAGCCCACTGGGCACACATGGTCATACATGGCTGCTTGCATTTGCTAGGTTATGACCATATTATCAACGAAGAAGCAGAGGAAATGGAATCTTTAGAGACCCAACTCCTTGAACATTTAGGTTTTTCAGACCCCTATAAGGAAGCATAAATAAATAGCTTGCCTGGCGATGGCCCACTGCCTGCCCTGTTAACTATTTAGGAACTATTATGAGTGATGATATCCCCCCGAGTACAAACGCCTATAAGAAAAGTTGGTTCGATAAATTTAACCAATTATTCCAGGGCGAACCTCAAAATCGCGAAGACTTAGTGGACGTGATTTCAGGCGCAGAACAACGCGACTTGATCACCGAAGACACCCGCGAAATGATCAAAGGTGTGTTAGAGGTCTCTGACCTTCGCGTGCGCGACATTATGATCCCACGTTCACAAATTGTTACTCTCCAAATCGACTGCTCTGTCGATGAGCTGTTAGAAACCGTTATCAGCTCGGCTCACTCTCGTTTCCCTGTGGTCAATGAAGACAAAGATCATATTGAAGGTATTTTGCTGGCAAAAGACCTGTTGAAATATGGTTTTAAAAATTCAGATGTCCCTTTCACGCTATCTCAAGTTATCCGCCCTGCGGTGGTTGTGCCTGAGAGTAAGCGGGTCGATGTATTATTAAAAGAGTTCCGTTCACAACGTTATCATATGGCTATCGTTGTAGATGAATATGGTGGTGTGTCTGGTCTGGTGACCATTGAAGATATTCTTGAAGAGATCGTTGGCGAAATTGAAGACGAATTTGATCATAGCTCAGTTGAAGACACTGAAGTGAAAAAAATTAGCAACACCGTCTTTATTGTTAAAGCGTTAACTGAAATTGATGATTTTAACGAAGCATGTGGTACTCACTTTAGTGATGAAGAATTTGATACCGTCGGCGGGTTAGTGTCACACGCATTTGGTCATTTACCTGAACGTAACGAAACCATCATGATCGATAACATTGAGTTTAAGGTTACCAATGCAGATACGCGACGTTTGATCCAATTAAGAGTCAAACTGCCCGAACCTGACAGCCTAAATCATTCTGACGATTAATCGATCACCCAAAAAATGACATCAATGAAGCAGCTTTAATGATAATGAAGCTGCTTTTTTATTACGATCTCATTTAAAATTGGCCAACGTTGTCATTTCGCCTAAAACAAATCTGACATATTCAGAAAACACGCATTCTCTAACAAGATGATGATTAATACCACACGATAAATAAGGCTAGTTGTGCTGAATAAATTATTACCTCATTCTCAATCAAACTTACTCAGTTTAATCAGTGCATTTGCTGCTGGTGCAAGTACTTCACTTTCATTTGCCCCCTATGGTTTATGGCTGCTTATGCCTATCGCCTTAGCATTTGCGTTATGGCAAAGTCAGCAACTTATTGGCAAGCATGCCTTTCGCTACTGGCTGAGTTTCGGCTTTGGTACCTTCGCCGTTGGGATCAGTTGGGTGCACGTGAGCATGGCCACATTTGGCGGTCTCCCCTTAGCGGTATCATTAGCATTAATGGCTATTTTATCCTTATATTTAGGACTTTATCCGGCATTAGCGGGTTACTTACTCAATAAAATTATCCCCCCACAATCGGCTTCGTCCACCTATGGGGTATTAGCGTTTAAATATTTAGGTCTCTTCCCTGCGTTATGGATAATCACCGAGTGGCTTCGCGGCTGGGTGTTAACTGGATTCCCATGGTTATGGGTGGGTTACAGTCAAACCAATGGTCCATTGAGTGAATTGGCCAGCATCATTGGCGCGCTCGGACTCAGTTTTGTGTTAGCTATTATCGCAGGCGCGGTCATGCTAGTAACACACAAACGCTTACTGCCTGTGATAGCCGTGTTATCGGTTGTGATCATTGCGACGTTCATCACCCCACATATCAACCCGGTAACCGCCACTGGAAAATCGGTAAAAGTAGCATTAGTCCAAGGTAATATCGCCCAAAGTATGAAGTGGGAACCCGAAGCATTATGGCCAACCATGCTCAAATTTATGGATTTAACCCGCAATCATTTTGACGAACAATCAAGTGTGGATATTGTGATTTGGCCTGAAGCCGCCATCCCAGCCCCAGAAGCGATGGTTGAAGACTTTTTATTTAATGCCAACCAAGTCGCTAACTTAAACAACACCGCAATTATCACAGGCATTATTAGCCGTGAAGAACATGACTTTTATAACTCTTTAATCGTCCTAGGCAATCATCACAGCAAGCAACAACCTAGCGCAGATTATCAAATAAACGGCGATAATGAATTCAGAAAACACCACTTATTGCCAATTGGTGAATTCGTGCCTTTTGCTGAACTGTTAAGACCATTAGCCCCGTTTTTCAATCTGCCCATGAGCTCTTTTCAACGCGGTGATTTTATTCAACCGAATTTGTCGGCCGCTGGATATAAAGTGGCTCCGGCAATTTGTTATGAAATCGTCTTTCCAGAACAGGTCAGAGATAACACCCTAATCGATACAGACCTATTATTAACGGTTTCCAATGACGCTTGGTTTGGCACCTCTAATGGCCCATTACAGCATATGGAAATAGCCCAAATGCGTGCAATTGAAATGGGCAAACCTCTATTACGCGCGACTAACAATGGCGTAACGGCTATTGTTGACCCCTATGGCAATATCATTGACAGTTTGCCACAATTTGAAACAGCGGTTTTAGTCAGTGAAGTGGCACTTTATCAAGGTGAAACTTGGTTTAAACGTATTGGACAACTTCCCTTATTAATTCTATGCTTACTGTTAATCTTTATTGCAATATCATTAGGATACCGAGGTCGCCGTGCCGTTTAACCTTCACTTACCGACACGCTTAAGCCATCATAATCAGCAAGGATTTACCTTAATCGAGCTGGTTGTTGTGATTATTATTTTAGGTATTTTGGCGGTTATCGCAGCGCCTAAATTTTTAAACTTAAGTACTGATGCCCGTATTAGCACTTTGTCTGGTTTATCCGCATCGGTAAAAACGGCTAACTCATTAGTGTATGCAAAGTCACAAATGCCGAGCCTACAAGTGCAAGCCGTTGCTGGACGTGATGATTTAATCGATATTGATTTAGAAGGCGATGGCATTTTTGAAACCCGTTTAAAATGGGGCTATTTAGACAATACCGACATTGAAAAATGGATCGAACTGGATGACAGCTTTACTGTTCAATATCAAGGTATAGCCAACACCTATATTGGTTACGATAAGGATGGAAATGGTCAAGTCACCAACGACAATTGCTACTTCCACTATACCCAAGCCGCTAATGCCACTACCCCGCCAGCCTATGCCATTGTCAGCAGTGGCTGTTAAACAAGTGACTGAAACTCAGCGACCTTAAAAGCCCCTTTTTTGCGTCTATTTACTTGTAATAGCCTTGCTATTAAAGTAAATAGACATGACTAAGAATGCGGCAAGGGATTTACATCCAAGGCTAACCCAGGCAGTTAACTTAAGCGAAGTTAACCTGAGCGGAGTTAACCTGAGCGGAGTTAACCTGAGCGGAGTTAACCTGAGCGGAGTTAATCTGGGCTGAATTAATTTGAGTAAGTTAATTTAAGCTAAGTGACAACACCAACACACTAAACCCAATCTTCCACAACGCGATTTATACTCGACCTATTTTGTATAAAAATGAACCAGCCATTAGTTTGCTACGTAATGCATGATGATAACAAGCCAGTATATGTGGGAGCTCAAAATGCAATTATCAGAAATAAAGCAAGCCATCGAAGTTCAGCCATTACATCCGACTATCATCAGCTATGCGGATTCAAACCATTACTTGTTAGGTGTGAAAGATGATAAGGGTAATTTTCGCAGTGCCCGCTGTAAAGATGGCAAACTATTAAGTCTTAAATCCATAAAACAGGCAGAAGAGTTACTCAAGTTACAAGGTATTCGTTACGCCATCATCGAAATGCAAACCGCCTATGATGAAATGATTGGCAATAGCTACAACAACCATTGCCGCTATCGCGTTAATTTCTAGTAGGCTGAGGTTAGGGTGACAATGGCTCTCGTGAAAAAGTGTCACTGTCACATTGTGGGCAGTCGGGAATAACCCCTGGGAAATCAATTTGCATTTGATGGCCACAATGGTCGCAGGTCAGCATGCCCTGATTGATAATTTCCCCTGACTTATAACACCCATGATGCTTGAAGTCCTGTTGTAACTCGTGCCACTGCACTTGACTCCTGTCAGTGATTTCACTTAACCACTGCCATAAGGTATTTTCTAAGGCGATAGCTGTTGGGCTAAAGCTAATATCGTCTGCAGTTTGTTGTTTTAAATAGCTAGCGATGTCACGCTTTAAAAATTCTTCTACTAAAGCGAGCTCTTGTTCGTTGGCCTGCGATTTGAGCTGTAAATAGTTTTTTCCTTGGGTGATAGACTTAAACAAACTTTTAGCAGTCAATGAGTTATCTTGATTAAACTGTTGCTTAACTTGCTCAATTAATGCCTGATATAAGGCTAATAATGCTGAACTTCTTCCACTCATATTCAATACTCCTTAAGACGAACCTTTTTAAAGCATCACTTCTAGTTTATTCTATGCAGTTATTCATCACGCGAATGCGCGTTAGATCAAACAATACGTGCAAATCCAACAATGGGCGGCATGGCCGGAAATAGATTGATGCAAGAGCAATATAATCCTTTAGAGATTGAAGCCTTAGTGCAAAAGCACTGGCAAGACCAAAAAACCTTCGAAGTGACTGAAGATGAGACCAAAGAGAAGTTTTACTGCCTCTCTATGTTCCCTTATCCGTCAGGCCGCCTTCATATGGGACACGTCCGTAACTACACCATAGGTGATGTTGTCGCTCGTTACCAACGTTTACAAGGAAAAAATGTCCTGCAGCCTATTGGCTGGGATTCATTTGGCCTGCCTGCAGAAAACGCAGCAATCAATAATAAAACCTCCCCAGCGCCATGGACTTATGAAAATATTGAGTACATGAAGAACCAACTTAAACTATTAGGTTTTGGTTACGACTGGAGTCGTGAAATTGCCACTTGTACCCCTGAATACTATCGTTGGGAACAATGGTTTTTCACTAAGCTGTATGAAAAAGGCTTAGTTTACAAAAAAACCTCATCGGTTAACTGGTGTCCAAATGACGAAACCGTACTGGCCAATGAGCAAGTACAAGACGGTTGTTGTTGGCGCTGTGATACTGAAGTGGTTCAAAAAGAAATTCCACAGTGGTTTATTAAAATCACTGATTACGCAGAAGAGCTATTGAACGACATCGATACTCTAGAGGGCTGGCCTGAACAGGTAAAAGCCATGCAGCGTAACTGGATTGGTCGCAGCGAAGGTATTGAAATGACCTTCGAAGTGGAAAATAGCCAACAAAGTTTCGATATTTACACGACCCGACCTGATACCGTGATGGGCGTGACCTATGTGGCAATCGCTGCTGGTCACCCTTTAGCCGTTCAAGCCGCGGCCAATAATCCTGCCTTAGCTAAGTTTATTGAAGAATGTAAGAATGCAGACACCACTGAAGCTGCGATGGCTTCGATGGAGAAAAAAGGCGTCGCAACGGGTTTAAACGCAGTGCACCCTATCAGCGGCAAGCTTGTTCCTATCTGGGTCGCAAACTTTGTCTTGATGAACTACGGCACTGGCGCAGTCATGTCTGTTCCAGCACATGATCAACGCGATTATGAGTTTGCTAAAAAGTATGGTTTAGCCATTCAAGCGGTGATCAAGCCAGTTGATGGCGAGGTTGATATCAGTGAAGAAGCCTTTACTGACAAAGGCGTGTTATTTAACTCAGGTGAACTAGACGGTTTAGATTTTCAAGCTGCATTTGAAGCCATTAACACTAAACTCACCACCGAAGGCAAAGGCAAGCGTCAAGTGAACTTCCGTTTACGTGACTGGGGCGTTTCTCGTCAACGTTACTGGGGCGCGCCAATCCCGATGGTGACCTTAGAAGACGGCACCGTCATGCCTACGCCTGAAGACCAACTTCCGGTTATTTTGCCTGAAGACGTGGTAATGGATGGTATTCAAAGTCCAATTAAAGCAGATAAAGCCTGGGCAGAAACCACAGTAAATGGCCAAATAGCGTTTCGCGAAACAGATACCTTTGACACCTTCATGGAATCATCGTGGTATTACGCACGTTACTGTAGCCCACATGCTGACCAAATGTTAGATCCCGCTAAAGCCAACTATTGGCTACCGGTGGATCAGTACATTGGCGGTATTGAGCATGCTTGTATGCATTTATTGTATTTCCGTTTCTTCCATAAATTGCTACGTGACATGGATTTAGTTAACTCAAACGAGCCAGCTAAGCAATTATTAACCCAAGGCATGGTATTAGCAGACGCTTACTACTACACCAACGATAAAGGCGCACGCGTGTGGGTTTCACCACTGGATGTCGCTAACGTTGAAAAAGATGACAAAGGCCGTGTAATAAAAGCTGTCGACAAAAATGGTAACGAGTTGGTTTATACCGGCATGTGCAAAATGTCGAAGTCTAAAAACAACGGTATCGACCCGCAAGTGATGGTAGAAAAATACGGTGCCGATACTGTTCGCTTATTCATGATGTTTGCTTCACCACCAGAATTAACCCTTGAGTGGCAGGAGTCTGGCGTTGAAGGGGCTCATCGCTTTATCAAACGTTTCTGGAAACTGGCTAGCGATCATATTGCAACAGGCAAAACAGAAGCGTTAGATGTCAAAGCGTTAAACGGTAACCAAAAAGCGCTGCGTCGTGAATTGCATAAGACGATTGCTAAAGTCAGCGATGACATTGGCCGCCGCCAAATGTTTAACACGGCTGTTGCTGCGGTAATGGAATTAATGAACCACTTGCTTAAAGCGCCGCAGGAGTCTGCTCAAGACCGCGCCTTGATGGCAGAAGCATTATCAGCAGTAACCCGTTTACTGTACCCTATCGTGCCACACATCAGCTTTAACCTTTGGAAAGAGCTAGGCAATGATAGCGATATTGAAGATAGCCGCTGGCCTGAAGTGGATGAGTCAGCCCTAGTTGAAGACAGTAAACTGATTATTGTGCAAATTAACGGTAAGTTACGTGCAAAAATCACTGTTGCAGCCGATGCTAGTCAAGAACAAGTTCAAGCCCTTGCAATGGACGATGAACACGTTCAAAAACACTCTGAAGGACTCACCATCCGCAAAGTGATTTATGTTCCTGGTAAACTACTTAATATTGTAGCTAACTAGCATATACAACACTCATTAGTCGCAGATGGGCTGCTGAGTGTTTTTACCCATCTTGTGTTAAGCAACACAAGATGGGTATTGATTTTAATTGCCATGTTTTTCATGGATGTAAAAGGACGTCGATAACACTTATGTTGGCAAAACGTATTGGCTTAGCATTACTCTCTCTCACTTTACTTGCCACTGCGGGCTGTGGTTTTAAATTGCAGCGCAGTTATTCGATCCCCGTTGAATTACAACAACTGCATGTAAGCAGTACCGATCAATACAGTGAATTAACACGCTTTGTAAAAGACAGATTACGGATTAACCGTGTCACCTTAGCATCAGCAGCTGAAGATACACCAACCCTCAGACTGGTCAGTGACTCATTAGAGCGCGCCACCCTATCCCTTTACCCAACGGGTAATGTGGCTGAATATGAATTAATCTACTTGGTGACTTTTACTGTTGCGCTGCCCAAGCAAGAGCCTGTCGAATACCAAACTGAAGTACGTCGAGATTATCAAGACGACCCGCGAACCGCACTCGCAAAAAGCCGCGAGATGGAATTGTTAACCCGTGAAATGCGCGTTCAAGCCGCTGACAGTATTATTCAAATCCTTGCTTCAATCGGTAACGAGTAAATGCGGATTTATCCTGACCAGCTTAAAAATAATTTAGCCAAAGTACCGCAAGTCTGCTTGTTGTTTGGTGATGATTTATGGCTAGTTGAAGATTGCAAAAAACAGCTGATTAGCGCAGCAAAAAAACAAGGATTTGATGAAAGAGTCCAACTGACTCAAGATCCGCACTTTAACTGGCATGATTTGATTCAAGAATGGCAATCAATGAGCTTGTTTGCCAGTAGACGTATCATCGAACTGCATTTGCCTAATGGCAAACCTGGCACCGACGGGGCCAATGCATTTCAAACCTTATTACAACAACCTAACCCAGATATTGTATTGATTATTCAAGGCCCTAAAGCAGGGCTAGAACAAACCAATAGCAAATGGTTTAAGTCATTAGATAGCCAAGGGTTATACATTCCCTGTACAACACCAGAAGGGAAACAATTTGAACGCTGGTTAGATAACCGCATTCAGCTTTATAAATTAACCTTACATCATGACGCTAAAGCAATGATGTTTAATCTGTTTGAAGGTAATTTATTAGCAGCAGAGCAAGCCATGCAAATCCTGCAACTGGTGAATCCCGATAAGAATATCAGCGCCGAGCAGCTTAGCGATTATTTTGAAGACCAATCGCGATTTAGTGTGTTTCAGTTAACTGATGCCATTTTAAGTAACCACCAAAAACAAGCCCAGCACATGCTCGCCCAATTACAGGGAGAAGGCACTGCCATGCCCATTTTGATGTGGGCCATTTTTAAAGAAATCACCTTATTACTTAATCTAAAATTGGCGCAAAATCAGGGGGAACCGTTAACCAAACTGTGGGGGCAATACCGCATTTGGGATAAACGTAAGCCATTGTATCAAGCGGCCTTAACACGTTTAGAGTTGCATCATATTGAGCACATGCTCAGCTTAGCCTCCACCTTAGAACTCAATTTAAAACAACATGGCATTGAAGACTGGGTGGGTATGAGCCACTTATGCATTTTATTTGACCCGCGTGCCCACAATCGCCTAGCTCATATTGAGCTTGGCTAGCCGTTAAGGATTGACCATGCGCATCGGTATTTTAGGTGGCACCTTCGACCCCATCCATTTAGGCCATATCCGACCCGCACTCGAAATCAAACAGCAGTTACAGCTGGATGAAGTGTGGCTAATGCCCAATCATATCCCGCCCCATAAGCAATCCACTAATGTTGACAGCCAACACCGACTAGCCATGGTGGAGCAAATTTGTCAGCAATATAATGAGCTCAAACTCTGCGATATTGAAATTAAACGCCACTTACCCTCTTACACTGTGGTGACACTGCAACAATTGCAACAAGCTTACCCACAGCATCAGTTTTATTTCATCATGGGAATGGATTCATTTATCGGTTTACCTAGCTGGCATTTATGGCAACAGTTGTTTGCACTGTGTCACATCGTCCTGTGCCAGCGTCCAGGATGGCAACTGGACGTTGCTCACCCCATGCACACAATACTGCAGCAAAAAGCAATCAGCTGCTCTGCCCACATAGCAAAATTACCAACGACTGACCATCAGCCTACCACTGGGGCAATCATTCCGGTTGATATTAACCTGCAAGATATCTCTTCCACTGTGGTGCGAAAAAAACTGCAACGCCATGAAGATGTGTCTGGGTTAATCGCCCCTTGTACTGAAACCTATATTCAGCAACATCAGCTTTACCTTAGCTAACGCAAACTCTTCTGTTCATTTACACCCTATGCAGAATCTAAAAGGATTATCATAAAGCGCGTTGCTTAATTGCTTCCGCGGGATGAAATTGAGTATAATACTCCGTTAATTTTGACTAGTGAGGTAATTCGAGTGCAAAGCACCGAACTGAAAGATTTCGTCGTCGATAAAATCGAAGACTTAAAAGCAAAAAACATTGTTGTATTAGATGTTAAAAATCAATCAACTATCACCGATACTATGGTGATTTGTACTGGTACATCTAAAACCCACGTTCGCTCAATTGGTGAACACCTTGTGGTTGAAGCAAAAAAAGCTGGCATGCAACCATTAGGCGTTGAAGGCCGTGATAGCAGCGAATGGGTATTAGTAGACTTAGGTGAAGTGATTGTTCATGTGATGCAAGAGCAGACTCGTGAATACTACGACCTAGAAAAACTTTGGGCGAATCCTAACGCCTAATGAAGTTACAACTGATTGCCGTAGGCACAAAAATGCCCGATTGGGTTACCCGAGGTTTTGAAGAATATCAACGTCGTTTCCCTCGGGATATGCCGCTTGAGCTTATCGAGATCCCTGCGGGTAAACGGGGTAAAAATGCTGATATTGCACGCATTTTGCAAAAAGAAGGTGAGTTAATGCTCGCTGCGATAGCAAAAGGCAATCATATTGTAAGTTTAGATTTGCCCGGTAAAAATTGGACAACCCCAGATTTAGCTGAGCAAATGACAAAGTGGCAATTAGATGGGCGTGATGTTAGTTTGCTGATTGGTGGGCCAGAAGGACTTGCCCCTGCTTGTAAAGCCGCAGCAAATCAAAGCTGGTGTTTGTCAGCACTCACATTACCACACCCACTTGTACGTGTACTGATCGGTGAAAGTCTCTACCGTGCATGGAGTATCAATAATAACCACCCTTATCACCGCGAGTAATCAAGGTGAAAATTCATTAAAAGAATTTCATGGTTGTTGACATGACAACACCATTAAAGCGACGCTAAGGTTTCGCTTTACCAACGCTGGAGACCCAAGTGCCGCCAAAGAAGCGCATCACCATGCATGACCATGCCGCCGAGGCCTCGTTATTCAAACGCCGTGCATTTTTCACTTTTATTTGCGTCTTCATTTTACTGAGCGTGCTATTTTCTAACCTGTATCAATTACAGGTCGTCTCCTATAAAGACTACGAAACCCGTTCAAATGACAACCGCATTCGAGTTGTTCCAACTGCGCCAAGTCGTGGACTTATCTTCGACCGTCATGGTCAACTTTTGGCAGAAAATCAGCCATATCATTCGTTAGAAATGATCCCTGAAAAGATAAAAAACCTCGATGAAACCTTTGATGAGCTTAATAGCATTATCGAAATCGACGCCGATGAGCGCGAACAGATAAAAGAAACGCTCAAATTTCATCGCCGTTTTAAACCACTGACCATTAAAGGCAAATTAACCGAAGAGCAAGTGGCGACATTTTCGGTAAACCAACATCGTTTCCCCGGTATCTACGTTGAAGCAGGTTTAAAACGTCATTACCCTTATGCAGAATTAATGACCCATGTACTGGGCTATGTTGGCAAAATTAACACTCGCGACAAAACCCAATTAGAACAGAGTAACAACTGGAAAACCTACGCTGCCACTAAAGACATCGGCAAGCAAGGCATTGAAAAGTTTTACGAGGGCTTGTTACATGGCTTACCAGGGCACTTAGAAGAAGAAGTTAACAACCGTGGCCGGGTAATACGCACATTAAAAGTCACCCCGCCCACGCCGGGAAAAGATATTTATTTGACCTTAGACTTAAAACTGCAGCAAAAAGCCATGGAACTGCTGGCAGGTAGGCGTGGCTCAGTGGTCGCGATGGACCCTCGCGACGGCGGTATTTTAGCTATGGTATCGAGCCCGAGTTATGATGCAAACTTATTTGTGCATGGTATCAGTAGCAAAGGCTATAGCGATCTTCTCAATGATAAATCTCGTCCACTGATTAATCGCGCCACCCAAGGACAATATTCTCCCGCGTCGACCATTAAACCTTTAGTGGCGTTATTGGGGTTAGAAGAACGCGCCATTAACGACAAGACGCGAGTCTGGGACCCTGGTTTTTGGCAGATCCCGGGGGTTGAACGGAAATGGCGAGATTGGAAAAGATGGGGTCATGGTTGGGTAGATGTTTACCATGCCATTGTCGACTCCTGTGATATTTTCTTTTACGACTTAGTCTATAAGATCGGCATTGATAAAATGGCCAATTTTATGGGCAAATTTGGCTTTGGTGAACGCACCAACGTCGACATCTATGAAGAAGTCGCTGGCATTATGCCCTCTCGGGACTGGAAACGATTACGGTATAACCAAGCCTGGTATATTGGTGACACCATTTCAGTCGGCATTGGTCAGGGCTATTGGACAAGTACCCCACTTCAACTGGCTAACTCGACGGCTATTTTAGCCAATAAAGGGCGTCGCTTTACCCCCCATTTACTTAAAACGTTCAAAGACGATACGGTAAAAATTGATGCGCCGGTAGATGAACATGAACCCATTATTCTGAAAAACCCTAAAAACTGGGACATCATTAACGAAGCTATGCGCCAAACCGCTGACAAATCGCGCTTCACCGATGCCACCTATACCGCGGCCATGAAAACCGGTACAGCTCAGGTGTTCTCTGTTGGTCAGGATGAAAAATACGATGCCAACACTGTGGCCGAACATTTAAGAGACAATGCATTAATAGTCGCTTACGCACCATATGAAAATCCGCGTATCGTACTAGCAGTGGTGCTAGAAAATGCCGGTTGGGGGGGCGCAAATGCAGGGCCACTCGCGCGTGCATTATTAGACGAATATATGCTTAGAGATGAATGGGTACTCCCGAATGAATAACCAGATGCATAGTAATACTCATCATCAGAAAAAAAATATCTGGCAAAGGCTGCACATCGATTTACCCTTGTTATCGGGTATTTTGGTATTAATGGCCTTTGGCCTGTTTGTCATTTACTCCGCCAGTGGTGAAAGCATCGCAATGATGGAACGCCAATTAACCCGCATTGGCTTGTCTTTAGTGATCATGATTTCAGTTGCCCAAATCAATCCTGAAGTACTAAAGCGCTGGGCATTACCCATTTATGTTGCTGGTATTATCTTACTGCTTGGGGTGCACTTTTTTGGCACTATCAATAAAGGGGCTCAGCGTTGGTTGAACCTTGGTTTCATGGAGTTTCAGCCGTCAGAGTTAATGAAACTGGCCTTCCCTATTATGATGGCATGGTATATCAGTAAGTTCCCCTTACCGCCTAAAAAGCGTTATCTGGCAGGCGGGGCGGTCATTTTATTAATTCCAACGTTACTAATAGCAAAACAACCTGACTTAGGTACCTCGATTTTAGTCGCAGCATCAGGGGTATTTGTGCTGTTTTTATCAGGAATGAGCTGGTTGATTGTCGGCGGCATCGTCATAGCGGGATTAATTTTCCTTCCTATTCTGTGGTTCTTTTTAATGCACGATTATCAACGCACGCGCGTGCTGACATTATTTGACCCGGAAAAAGATCCCCTCGGCGCGGGTTACCATATTATTCAGTCAAAAATTGCTATCGGCTCAGGTGGCGTATGGGGTAAAGGTTGGTTAGATGGGACTCAATCTCAACTGGAGTTTTTACCCGAAAGACATACGGATTTTATCTTTGCTGTTATCGGTGAAGAATTTGGCCTAATCGGCAGCTTATTTCTATTAACCATTTACCTGTATATTATCGGTCGCGGTTTGGTTATTGCGTCTCGCGCACAGACCAGCTTTGCTCGTCTGCTTGCAGGCAGTATCACCTTGACATTTTTTGTGTATATCTTCGTTAACATTGGCATGGTTTCAGGTATATTGCCTGTGGTTGGTGTGCCATTACCCCTTATCAGTTATGGAGGGACGTCAATGATGACACTAATGATAGGCTTCGGCATTTTGATGAGTATCCAAACTCATAGACGATTTATAGATCGATAGGATTCATTGATGAAATTATCTACCCGCTTGTTTAGCACAATCGCATTAATTGTTTCAGCGCATATTGGCTCCGCTTCCGCTACCACAGATGTTGAGGCCCTGAAAAAGCAATTTATGGCTGACCAAATTAAACAAGGTTTTAGCCAGCAGGAAGTCGAAGCATTCTTAAACCAATCGACTTACACCCAAGAAGTGATCGACGCTATCACCAAGCCTTGGGAAGCCAAACCCTGGCACCAGTATTATCCGATATTTTTGACAGAAAAACGCTTAGCCAAAGGCATAGAGTTTTGGCAAGAAAATGCCGACACCATAGCAAAAGCTGCCGATAAATTTAATGTCGACCCACAAATCATCGTGGCGATTATCGGCATTGAAACCTTTTATGGTGGTTACATGGGTAACTACCGTGTTCAGGATGCCCTCTATACCCTAGGCTTTTATTACGCGCCACGTGCCACCTTTTTTAGAAGTGAATATGGCAATTTAATGTCACTGATTAAAGAAGAAAAACTCGATAATGATACCTTGAAAGGTTCGTATGCTGGTGCAATGGGTTATGGTCAGTTCATTCCATCAAGTTACCGTCATTACTCGGTCGACTTCAGTGGTGATGGCCGACGCGACTTACTCACCAGCAAAGCCGACGCGATTGGCAGTGTGGCTAATTATTTTCATCAACATGGCTGGAAAAGACATGAGCCTGTAGTGCTCGCCTTAAACAACAAAAGCAATAAAGCCCCTAAAGCCAAAGTCTGGACTAACGAAAGACTGCATTACAAAGCATCGGATATTTTATCTACAGACCTAAGCCTGGCTTCGGCAAAAGATATCGATGTGTCACAAAAGGCAATGCTGGTAAAATTAGAACAACCTAACGCAGACGAATACTGGTTAGGATTAAACAATTTTTATGTGATTACTCGATATAACCGCAGTCCGTTATATGCCATGGCCGTTTATCAATTTAGTGAGCAATTAAAAGCCCAATACAATGCAAAATAAAATACTCTTCAGTGCCATTAGCCTAATACTTATTATGCTAATGGCGGCTTGCTCATCCAAGCCACAAACCAATGATAAAAATGCAGCCAATAAATCGAAAAACCAATTTGGCCGCTACCATATGGCTGATGACAAATATCCTGAAAATGCGCCAGATGTCAGCAAAGTGCAAAACGCTGTTCCCAAATTTGAACATTACAGTCGTCAAGGTAATCGCAATTACACTGTATTAGGAAAAAGTTATAAAGTATTACCAACGGGAAAAGGGTTTACTGAGACAGGTCATGCATCATGGTATGGGGCAAAGTTTCATGGGCATTTAACCTCAAATGGCGAAACCTATGACATGTATACCATGTCCGCCGCCCATAAAAACTTACCGCTACCCAGTTACGTGAAAGTCACCAATCTTGAAAACAATAAGCAAATTATTGTCAGAGTAAACGATCGTGGCCCCTTTCATCATGGCCGTGTAATCGATTTATCCTATGCAGGTGCCTACCACCTTGGCATGCTAGGCAAAGGAACGGCAAAGGTACACTTAGAAGTGATTCATGTTGAGTCAAATGAACAACGTGCGATCAATGAAGTGACCGATGTAGAAAACCACTACATTCAAGTTGTCGCCTCTAAAGACAAGTTAAGAATAAACACCTTAGCCAAAGAGCTTGAGCGCAAATACGGTGTTTCATCGCGTATTGTTTCTGGAAACGGGCTGCACAGGATCCAATTAGGCCCTATTGGTAAAATATACTTAACCAATAAACTATTAGATAACCTGCATAGCAGCGGTTATCCTCAGAGTTTTATTGTGCCCTAAGCATTTTTTTAGGCAATGAAGGAACCTTAATGCGATTTCATTGCCTATTAATGATGTGACTAATGTTATAATCGATTTCTTATTGTCTTATCTTCGAATTAAATAGAGACTTGCTAATTTCATGATGAATATTGCCAAAGCCCCAATCGCTACTGCCCTGCTGCTTTCTTTTGTGTCGTTTACGACTTTAGCAAACACACCGCAGCCAGATGCTCGACCAACACCCAATCGTGCACCTATGGTGACACCAGACGCACCCAGTGTTGCTGCAAAATCCTATGTATTAATGGACTATTATTCGGGAAGAGTGATCGCCGAGCAAAATGCATATGACAGCTCAAACCCAGCAAGTTTAACTAAAATGTTAACCAGCTATGTCATTGGCCATGAAGTCAAAGTGGGCAACATTTCATTGGATGATGATGTCCTTATCACCCAAAACGCTTGGTCAAAAAACTTCCCAGATTCCTCAAAAATGTTCATTGAAGTCGGTAAAACAGTCAAAGTGGCTGATTTGAACCGCGGGATTATTATTCAATCGGGTAATGATGCTTGTGTGGCGATGGCTGAACACATAGCGGGCACTGAAGGCGCATTCGTTGATTTAATGAATTCGTGGGCCAAGCAGTTGGGGATGAATGACAGCTACTTTGAAAACTCACACGGTTTAGATTCTGACAATCACAAAACCACCGCCTATGACATGGCTATTTTAGGCGCGGCGCTTATCCGTGATGTGCCAGAAGAGTATCGCGTGTATGCTGAAAAATCTTTCACCTTTAATGGCATCACCCAATATAACCGTAACGGTTTACTGTGGGACAACAGCCTAAAAGTAGACGGCATTAAAACGGGCCATACGTCAGGTGCTGGTTACAATTTAGTGTCATCGGCAACCAATGATGAAGGTATGCGCTTAATTACTGTTGTCATGGGCACAAGCAGCGAATCGGCTCGAAAAGCCGAAAGTAAAAAGCTGCTTAACTATGGTTTCCGCTTTTTTGAAACCATCACCCCGTATAAAGCTGGTGATACTTTTGTTAGCCAAAAAATTTGGTACGGTGACGTTGATAACGTTGACCTAGGTGTAATGACAGACACCCCTATCACCATCAGCCGTGGTAAAGCGAAAGACTTACAAGCAAATTTTGAATTAACCAAGCCACTTGCTGCGCCGCTAGAAAAAGGTGAAACCGTAGGGCGTGTGTTCTTCCAGCTTGACGGTAAAGACATTGCCCAGTTCCCACTCGTGACGCTAAATGCCGTAGAAGAAGGCAGCTGGATAAGCAAACTAATGGATTATTTCAAACAGATGTTTGCAAGCTGGTTTGAATAGTCATAAATAATGACATAATAATCAATACATTAAAGCCGCTTTTACAGCGGCTTTATTATTTCAGATCACAACACACTTGAATCAGGTATAATTGTCACCATATTTAGTGTTAACAATCACCAAAGAGTAATCCGATGTTAAATACCACTTTTGATGAAGTCATGACCTTCCCTAATGCTTGTCCGTTTAAAGTGATCGGCGATGCCGATGATACCCTAGCGGATCGCGTTGTTGCTGTTGCACAGCAATTAGCGCCAGGCGACTACGTACCTACCGTTAAAGCATCAAGCAAAGGCAGTTATTATTCAGTCACTATTCGCATTACTGTTAATAGCAAAGAACATATTGAAAAAGCCTATATGGATCTTGCCGCTATCGAAGGCGTAAAACGCGTTCTCTAATGGTTAAATAAGTACGATAAATAGATAAAACTTGAGTATAATACTCGGGAATTATTTAACCGTGCTTGAACAGTCCAACCTTTGGGGAGACGTTGCCCTTGTCAGCATCAACTTTGCACATACGCCACCTTGGCATGCAAGACTACGAGTCTGTTTGGCATGCCATGCAGTTATACACAGACACGCGCGATAACAACAGCCAAGATGAACTTTGGGTTGTTGAGCATCCACCGGTATTTACTCAAGGTCAAGCGGGTAAAAGCGAGCATATTCTAAACCCTGGTGATATTCCGGTTATTCAGGTTGATCGCGGGGGGCAAGTCACCTATCACGGCCCTGGGCAATTAGTGGTTTATCCACTTATCGACATAAAACGTAATAAAATGGGCGTGAGACAGCTAGTAAACAACATCGAGCAAAGTATTGTCGATATGCTGGCCCAATACGATGTTGAAGCTTATGCCAAAGCGGACGCACCAGGCGTTTATGTGCAAGAACGAAAAGTAGCCTCATTGGGCTTACGTATTCGCAAAGGCTGTTCATTCCACGGCTTAGCATTAAATGTCGACATGGATTTAGCGCCATTCCAGCGCATTAACCCCTGTGGCTATGCCGGACTTGAAATGGTGCAATGTAAAGCACTTGGCGGGCCACAAACCGTTAAAGAAGCTGGCGACAAACTCATTCAAACATTTAGCCAGGTTATGGGCTATCAACAACTTGTACATCACCAAGGATTAGCAGAATAATGAATAGGCCTGAAAGATTACAACCGGGAGTTAAACTACGTGACGCCGATAAAGTCTCACGCATCCCTATCAAAATTGTACCCTCAGAGCGCGAAACCATGCTGCGCAAGCCTGATTGGTTACGGGTAAAACTGCCAGCATCTAACCAACGTATTCTTGATATTAAATCAGCGCTACGTAAAAATGGCCTGCATTCAGTCTGTGAAGAAGCCTCTTGCCCTAATCTTGCTGAATGTTTCAACCACGGCACCGCCACCTTTATGATCCTCGGCGCGATTTGTACCCGTCGTTGCCCATTTTGTGATGTTGCCCATGGTCGTCCGTTACAACCTGATGCTGATGAGCCTAAAAAATTGGCTCAAACCATTGCGGATATGAAGCTTAAATACGTGGTTATCACCTCTGTAGACCGTGATGATTTGCGTGATGGCGGCGCACAGCACTTTGCTGATTGTATTCGAGAAATTCGACTGCTTAATCCTGAAATCAAAATCGAGATTTTAGTGCCTGATTTCCGTGGTCGTATTGATGCCGCATTAGACATCTTAGCCACTGAGCCACCAGATGTGTTTAACCACAATCTTGAAACCGCGCCAAAACATTACCGTAAAGCGCGCCCAGGTGCTAATTATCAATGGTCGCTAGACCTATTGAAGAAGTTTAAAGAACGTCATCCGAATGTGCCGACCAAATCAGGTTTGATGATGGGCCTAGGTGAAACCAACGAAGAAATTGCCGAAGTTCTACGTGACTTACGCGCGCACAACGTTGAAATGCTGACATTAGGTCAATATTTGCAGCCTAGTAAGTTCCACTTACCGGTTGAGCGTTACGTGCCACCCGCTGAGTTTGACGAGCTTAAAGCTTTGGCTGATGAAATTGGCTTTACTCACGCAGCATGTGGCCCGCTTGTTCGCTCAAGCTACCATGCGGACTTACAAGCTCAAGGTAAAGAAGTGAAATAACTTTTTGCCTTTAGAGTTTGAACAGAAACGGCGCTGATAGCGCCGTTTTTTTTGAGTAAAGAATATTCTAGTTTGATATTTTTGTTTTTTTACTGAGGAAGCAAGTTAAGGACTAAGATATTTCTGCCCTCAAAGTTTATTTGGAATATGGCGCTGCATTCATAGCTAATGAATGTATCTTGAGGTGTACTTTATAGGTTCAACATGGCATTAACTCACCGACACGCAGCAAGTACATCCTTGTAGCTCAACCGACCCATCCCTGGGTCGGATGGTCGGCTCGCAAATCACCATAATGAACTGCGACAGTATTTTCTCAACCTGCAGGTTTTAAAGATTGAGTCGAATAAGATTATTTTAAAACACTGACTTGGTTTTGCCCCATTATGAGTTTCAAGCTATCGTAAAAGATCTAATTATTTCTAATGATAGACACCGAGTGACGCTCACCCCCTGCGGTTCTTCATTAGATTTTTGAAATGTCTATATCCCGATATTCTAGTGTGAAACAGTTATTTTGTGAGATAAAAGCTTCTCGCAAAGTTATTTTAGGAACATGATTTTTTCTTTTTAAATTTATAGTGTTAGCTAAATTTGCTATTAGTTTTCTCTTATCGTTAGGGAATTCACACCCTAGCGTAATACTGCAAATCCTAGCGTTGATTTTGCTGCGATCAGTATTCGGGTAATCAAAGCTCTCAAAGTTGATTTTTTCTGTAACATTAGTGAATATTCTAACTTCATCTTCATAAGACCAATCATTGTTTTTAGTTAGAAGATACTGATTAAAAACATATAAATTTTTTTCTAAGTTTCTTTTAGATTCATCTATGTAGCTCACTTTTTCTATGCCAACCCCGCAGGGGAATTCCCCTCCAAACCAATACTCGACCATTATGCCTTGGTGCTCTTGGGCGTAGTGAGACCACATCAATATAGAGTTATTGTTGTTCGATAGTGAGCAGATTCGATAGTTGGTTTCTATGAGGTAATTAGAATCAAGCTTACTTAATGTTGGTAGTTCAATAGGGTCATTTAACTGGTTTTTTGACGCCAAATAGAAATACTGGTTTGTAAGTGCATCAATACTATTAACATTAAAAGGTGAGTACTTAAAAAGCCGGCCTGATTTTGCTGTAAAGATGTGCCATTTGAACTGGTTGACTAGGTCAGCATTATACTTGCGTCGCAAGTCGTTATATTCTTTTTCTGCTATTTCTACGTCGGGCAATCTTTCTGCACAGCTAATATAATTACCAATGATAATGTGATTGTAGTCTTTTGATGAGTGCATCAACTGTACAGCAAGCTTGTAGTATTCAAATGCATGATCGAGTTCGTTTTTGCGCTCATGACATACGCCAATGCAATAGTATGATGACATGGTTGGTTTGTTACTAGCATGAAACTTGGTGACATTTTCAATTACGAAATCAAATTCATTGCAAGCTATGCCAAAATTGTATAAACGTAGGAAGTCGTTGCTACTCATATCTCCGTTAGATAGTTTAGCTTTCATCTCTACTAGCTGTGTATTGTAGTATGCGTCATTCCACTTGGTTTTTAATGACTTTAACTCGCCACTCAAATGTTCATAGATTTGATGATTGATTAGGTCTTGGGAGTCGAATGCCTTAGTCACTTCTTCATATATTCCCAAACTATCAATCGTACCGTTGAAATGTGTATTTTCTAGGAACAGTCGCTCTAGCTCATCGATTTTGTGTTTGCATCTAACAGCTTGATATAGAATTTTAGATTCATCACGCAAGGTATCTGCCTTGTCATTAATAAATGCCAAAATTTGCTTGTTCACTGGTTGTTTTAGGTACGATAAAGCTAGCAAATAATACAGGCGTCCGTTTATATCGTTCCGGTAATGCAAATCGTCTGTTGGAGATCCTTCGTGGTAAGTGACGACGTCTTTAAATTCTCCAGCCTGAAAAGCCTTTTGTATTAGCACCTGCCTGGAAGGGTTAACTTCGCCTTTCTCTGATTCTTTAATATAAGCTTGGTAAATTGCTTTGTCGTCGTCCTCCAAAAGCTTATCGACCTCCCAGTAATTAAGCTTGCTTAGTGCTAACTCTTTACTGATTAGGTTGCGATTTAAATACGCCTTGATGATTTCAACGCTTACGGTCTCCATTGACTCTATTTGAGTTAAACACTCCTCAACTTCATCAAGATAGAAAAGCACAAAAACAAGCATATCTCTCCTGCAAGTAACTTTACTGTCTTGAATTAAAGATTTGATAAACTGCCAGTCTTGAAATGTAAAGTCTGAGAGACGATTGCTTCGGTAGCTTATTAGTTTATTTATTGCGCTGTCTAAGTGCTCAAATTCATTGTTTTCATAATTGAGTTTTAAAGATGTGATGCATGAATTCATATCATCATCTGTTATGAAAAGCCCCCAATGGGCGTGAGCGTTATTTGGGTTTAGTTTTATAGCGTGTCGATAGAAGCCGGCTGGTATGTGTTGTTCATTGAATGAGCTGTAAATCTTATTGGCAGTATCCCCAAGGTAGCGGTAGGCGGACGATTCATCTCCGTGTCGTAAAGTTACTTCGGCAATAACATCATCTAAACATTCTTGCTTTAGATATTGGATAAAGTAATAAAACCCTAGATACCATTCATTCTCATCGAACTGCCAACTGCTATCTAAAAAAGTTAGCTTCGAAAATTCTTGGTTTTTAATCCAATTGATTATTTGTTTATCCTCAATTTTACTCATGTCATCCATTCTTTTAATCGATTGTTATTTTCAAGATTATGAAGAACTAACGGGAGCATGTCTTTTACTAAATTTTCAAACCTTCCAACACACTTTTGTCCATCCTACTCTTGGTCGGATTGCTTCTGGCATGCTTATGCCCCAAAATGAGTTTAGTAGATGGCCTGCGGCCACAAACGTCGTGGCGCTTCGCCCACACCAGACCAAAGGGGCAAAACGCTTGCGCCCCTTTGGAAACCCTCAGCGCCCCAGACGAAAAATGCTGAAAAACGCATTTTTTCGATGGGGTTTGATTCAGCATTAAACTTCATTTTTAGCTTACTTCGGCCATTGTCGAAAAGCCCTAACGCTTCCGATAGGCCATCCGTGGCCTAACGAAAGCTAGCTTGGCATCCATGCCAAGCTCACGGCCTTTTCTCGATGACCTCTATTCATATTGAGCCTTTTAGCTGATTAGTTACTTATTTTTTTGCTTTTTATAATTGCCCAAATACAGTCAAATCGAAGAGATAATAATTCCAGTGTAAGCGCGGCCGTGACCGTCCATGACATGGACGTCATGGCCGAGCTTTCAGGGACGAACTCGCAGCGTGTCACGGTCGTGCTTGCACATAGGCCTGCTGCAGGCAGTGTTCTAAATCGTTTTTGTCCAAAACTGAGTTTCAAAGTGATCAAACTATTACTTCATTACCGTTGATGACAATCTTAAGTTTTTTATCAAACGATATTATTGTCGTATAAAGAGTAGGAATAAATAACAACTGCGAATATCGAATGCCTATGTATCTAGTGGCAGTCGAATACTAATAGCGGATATGCCCTCGAATTTAACTTTCGATAGCGAGGATAATTAACTCAATACTAAATCCATCAACACCGCATCTTCATGTCCATCGTCCGTGGGGTAATACCCCTTACGACGACTGGTTTCAACAAAGCCTGCTTTTTCATACAGCCCAATCGCAATGAGATTTGATTGGCGAACCTCTAACATAATTACCATGGCATTTAATGCCTTTGCCTGTGCAACTAACGAAGTTAATAAGCGCTTACCTAAGCCTAAACCCTGTGCTGAGGGGGCAATGCAAATATCCATTAAGGTGACTTCATCAATCACCTGCTGAACAATGCTAAACCCCAATAACTTCCCCTCTGACATCACGCCTTCAACACGATACAAATGCCCAAAACAACTGGCTAATGTGGCAGGGGACATTGGCGAATGATGGCACGACTGCTCAATGACTGACATGTCAGCAAGGTGATCTTCAGTTAACGCAACCAAGGAATAAGTCATAAATATTTCCACAAAATGGGCAATTACCGGTTGATGCTACCTGAGATAGCAAGCAGATATACCCAAATCATATCAGCTAGTTAAAACAATTGTTATCAGATTTCAAATGTCATCTGCGGATTTGTTCATATTCTTTCATAAGTTGTCTAAATTCATTCATCCACAGTCTGACTGTCATTCACAACTCTTATCTAATATGGGCTTCATCGGTAGAAGTCATCATCAAGAGAGCAAATCATGACCGCAAAAGATTTATCTGAAACAGCTAAAAAAGTGAAATTCAATGAGCTTAAAGCACTGGGATTTATCATTTTTTTATTATTCCCCATTATCACAGCCACCAGCATTAGTGCCTATGGCTTTGTTATTTGGATGATCCAAGCTTTTGGTGGCGTGGTCGCTCACTAATCCTTCTCACTCAGGGTCAATCTTATTAAGGATGTCGTTATGAAATGGTTTATCAACACCTGGCGCACACTCAACCAGCCAGCTAAATATCTCACCTTAGGCACTATTAGTCTTTCAGCCTTTTTGATGGGCATTATTTTTTGGGGTGGTTTTAATACGGCTTTAGAACTGACTAACACTGAAGAGTTTTGTATTAGTTGCCACAGTATGGAAAGCAAACCCTACCAAGAGTTACAGCAAACCGTGCATTGGTCTAATCACTCTGGTGTGCGAGCGACATGTCCTGATTGTCACGTGCCGCATAATTGGAGCCGTAAAATCGGCCGTAAAATTGAAGCATCACATGATATGTGGGGCTGGTTAATGCAAACCGTGAATACCGAAGAAAAGTTTGAAGCAAAACGTCTTGAAATGGCCAGCCGTGAGTGGAAACGTTTTGACCGTGATAATTCATTAGCCTGTAAAAACTGTCATAACTACGACTCAATGAAGTGGGAAGACATGTCAAAACTGGCGCAGAAACAAATGAAACGTGCTGCGGAAACAGACCAAAGCTGTATCGATTGTCACAAAGGCATTGCCCACAAGCTACCTGATATGGGCACCTCACGTGCACCTGAATTAATTGCCCAAGTCGGTGCTGGTGAATCTAGCCTTGAAATAAACAGCAGTTACTTTACCGCCTTGACCAAGCCACTTTACTTTAACGAAAAAACTGACGTTGAAGCCGGTACCTTAAACATTGCCACCAAAGTGACTGTGTTAGAAACCAAAGGGAATCGCGTTAAAATTGGCATTGATGGCTGGCGCAAAAAAGTCGGTGCGGGTCGAGTGATTTACTACGATTTTGGCCTCAACATTTTATCGGCTCAATTGTCAAAAGATGCCGCCCTTGAAGATGGTGTAATGCAAGTATTTGAGCAAAAAGAAGATCCAATGACAGGGCTTATTTGGCAACGTGTTGAAGCCCAAATTTGGACCGACTCCGATTACTTAGTGAAAGACCTACAGCCACTTTGGGACTATGCAAGAGACACATATACCAACAGTTGTAGTGTGTGTCATACCCAACCAGCTGAAGCGCACTTCGATGCCAACAGCTGGCCAGGAATGTTTCAAGGCATGATAGCGTTCGTCAACATGGACCAAGATACCCAAGCACTTGTGCAGAAGTACCTGCAGGAACATTCATCTACTTTCGACAAGTCAGCGCACTAATAGGACATCATTATGAACAGAAGAGACTTTCTTAAAGGCTTAGCAGCAACCTCATTTGTTAGCCTAAGCAGTGCATCAGTGCTAGCGCCATTTAGAGCCTTGGCTGCAGCGGGAACTATGGCGAATGATGATTGGTTAACAACCGGCTCGCATTTTGGCGCATTCAAAATGAAGCGTAAAAATGGTGTTATCGATCAGGTGATCCCATTTGATTTAGACAAGTATCCAACCGACATGATTAACGGCGTAAAAGGGTTAGTGTATAACCCATCACGCGTTCGTTATCCTATGGTGCGTTTAGATTTTTTATTAAATGGCCATAAAAGTGATACTTCACAGCGCGGTGATTTCCGCTTTGTTCGTGTCACCTGGGACAAGGCACTGAACCTGTTCAAAGATTCATTAGACGAAATACAAACCAACTATGGTCCATCTGGCTTACATGCTGGGCAAACAGGCTGGCGCGCTACGGGACAATTACACTCAAGCACTAGCCATATGCAACGCGCTGTTGGCATGCACGGTAATTTTGTTAAAAAAATTGGTGATTACTCGACTGGCGCAGGGCAAACCATTTTACCGTATATTTTAGGATCAACTGAGGTCTATGCTCAGGGCACATCATGGCCATTAATCCTTGAACAGTCAGACACCATTATCTTATGGTCTAACGACCCCTATAAAAACCTGCAGGTGGGTTGGAACGCAGAAACCCATGAATCATATGGCTACCTTGCCAAGCTAAAAGAAAAGGTTAAACAAGGTAAAATCCGCGTGATCAGCATCGACCCTGTGGTCACCAAAACGCAGAAATATTTGGGTTGTGAGCAACTGTATGTCAATCCACAAACTGACGTGGCATTAATGCTGGGTATCGCCCATGAAATGGTTAACCAAAACCTGCATGATAAAAAGTTTATCGAAGGTTACAGCCTAGGCTTTGAACACTTTTTACCTTACCTATTAGGTGAGTCTGATGGCATTGCCAAAACACCAGAATGGGCAAGCAAGATTACTGGCGTCACGCCTGAGATCATTCGTGATTTAGCCAAGGTAATGACTAAAGGCCGTACCCAAATCATGATGGGCTGGTGTATTCAGCGTCAACAACACGGTGAACAACCTTATTGGATGGCCGCGGTATTGGCTACTATGATTGGCCAAATAGGTTTACCCGGCGGCGGGATCAGCTATGGTCACCACTACTCAAGTATTGGCGTCCCCTCATCAGGTGCTGCTGCACCTGGGGCATTTCCACGTAATTTAGATGAGGGCCAAAAGCCGCTGTTTGATAATAATGATTTCAAAGGCGCAAGCAGCACTATACCAGTTGCCCGCTGGATTGATGCCATATTAGAGCCGGGGAAAACCATCGATGCTAATGGCACAAAAGTCACCTATCCAGATGTCAAAATGATGGTGTTTTCGGGGAATAACCCTTGGAACCACCATCAAGATAGAAACAAAATGAAGCAAGCATTCAAAAAGCTTGAATGTGTGGTCACCATTGATATGAACTGGACGGCAACATGCCGATTCTCTGATATTGTGTTACCCGCATGTACCACGTTTGAGCGCAATGATATTGACGTCTACGGCAGTTACGCTAACCGTGGTGTATTAGCGATGCAAAAGATGGTTGAGCCATTATTTGAAAGCTTATCTGACTTTGAAATCTTTACTCGATTTGCCAAAATTTTGGGTAAAGAGCAAGAATACACCCGCGGCATGTCTGAGTTTGATTGGCTTAAAAAGCTATATAACGACTGTAAAGCCGATAATGCTGGCAAGTTTGATATGCCAGATTTCGATACCTTCTGGAAAGACGGTTATGTTCACTTTGGCGAAGGTCAACCTTGGACGCGTCACGCTGATTTCAGAAACGATCCCGAAATGGCACCACTGGGTACACCATCGGGTTTGATTGAGATATTCAGTCGTAAGATTGCGCAGTTTAACTATGATGATTGCCCCGGCCATCCTACTTGGATGGAAAAATCTGAACGCAGCCATGGCGGCCCCGGCTCAGATAAATACCCTGTTTGGATGCAATCTTGTCACCCAGATAAACGTTTACATTCGCAAATGTGTGAGTCTGAAGAATATCGTGCAACTTACACAATAAAAGGGCGTGAGCCAGTTTACCTAAACCCAACCGATGCCCAGCAACGTGGCATTAAAGACGGTGACATAGTGCGGGTATTTAACGACCGAGGTCAATTGCTTGCTGGCGCCGTTGTGTCAGACAGCTTTCCACGCGGCGTTATTCGTATCCACGAAGGTGCCTGGTACGGCCCTGTTGGCAAAGATGGCAGTAAACAAGGCGGCAATGAAATAGGGGCGTTATGCAGTTATGGCGATCCCAATACCTTGACTCAAGATATCGGCACCTCCAAGCTGGCCCAAGCCTGTGCTGCCTATACTTGTTTAGTTAACTTTGAAAAGTATCAGGGCAAAGTGCCAGAAGTCAGCTCGTTTACTGGCCCAATTGAAACGAAACTGTAATTCACCCAGTTAGCAGTTAACTGCGGTTATTTAGCGCCATGCTCCGCTCGCGCTAAATAACCATCAAGATAAAATCGACCTGAATTGGGTCAAAGGAGATCACATAGATGACTGATAAGCAAAAATATGCCACCCCAATGAACCAGGGGCGCGCGATGGTATACAAACTGCTCTCATCGCTTTTTGCTAAAGAGCTTGATCATCAACTATTGCATGAACTGACATCCAGTCAGGCTCAAGCCTTCTTTACTCAACTGGCCAGCGATCCCTTATTGGCACAAGATATCACTCGCCTAAATTCAGTGTTAAATACACTCAATACTGACAGGGCGTTATTAGAACTTGCCGCGGATTATTGTGGCTTGTTTTTAGTCGGCACCAAACATAGCGCAAGTCCCTATGCCAGCTTATATATAGGGAATAATGACGCCACAGATGAAGTCTTGTTATTTGGTGAACAACATCAGCAAATGAAGACTTTTTTACAACAAAGTCAATTGATGGTGCAAAGTGAGTTTCCTGAACCTGCGGATCATATCGCAGTCATTCTAGCTTATATTGCCCACCAAGCCTGTTGCTGTGACGATAAAACACAACATGCCTTTATCGCCCAATATTTGAATGCTTGGTTACCTCAGTTTACCGCTAAGGTAGTGACGGTTGATAGCGGGAATTTTTATGCTGCCTTAGCCCGCCTGACCCAAGCCTGGGTTGCCAGTGATTGTGATGCTCTACAAGCAAGTTAGTTTTACCCTTCCCCCCAAAGACCAAAACACCGAGCTACCTCGGTGTTTTTTTATTCACGCAATCGGTGAAATTAATGTCTTTACTCACGATGAATCGAAAGGATGACAGGAGATGATTGTTAAGTTAAAGCTTACCCTGAGGTTTAAATCAACAATAATAAACAACGGCTTGGCTCAACAAGATACTAGTGGCAAATTGGATTAACCGGCAGTTTCAGCTAACTTAAGCGACACTGCATCAATTGAGTCCTGCCATAGCTGTTGCAATGCTTGATACTCTTCAATAGTTAGCGTACAAGATTCAAGCTGTTGACATAGCTGAGTTAACGCCACTAACCCCATGCTGGCGCTGCTGCCTTTAAGTCCATGTAATAATTCACTGCTGTTCGCTGGCAATTGCACTAATGCCGCTAATTGAGCGCTGCTGCTTGCTTTAAACAAGCTGAGCATTTCGTTTAACGCATCAGCCCCTAGGTAGGCTAAATCCTCAGCAATTTGTTGTTCATTAAGCAAACTTGTCTGTGCTTTGTCTATCGGGGAGTCATTCGTTTCTGCGTTAATTGGCTTACCTGCAATTGGGCTCTCTTCAACCAAACTGTCTTTAAGAAGGCTATCTTTAACAAAGCTGCCTGCATCTACTGCGCTACTATTGCGGTTTTTCTCATTATGTTCAGGCGTTGTGGCGGTACTCGTAAATCCCACTTCCACACTGTGGGTCTCGGTTTTAAACGCTTCACTAGCCACGCCAATCCATGCCGCTAAAGCCTGCATATTCAGTGGTTTTTCAAGTACCGAATCAAACCCTGCGGCTTTATAGATTTGCAAATCATCATCCTGCACTTGTGCGGTAAACGCAGCAATATTCGTCACAACCCGTGCCGATTGTGCAATCTGGATTAACTCAGCTAACAACTCAATGCCCGAACCATCGCCCAATTGAATATCCAGCATAATCGCATCAAACTGTGCAGCGTTATCCTGGCGATAAACCGCTCTTGCCTGCGCACAGCTTTCAACCAATATCGATTGATGCCCAAGGTGCGCTAAAAAACCCTGAGCAACCATGGCGTTGACTTTGTTATCTTCAATTACCAGCAGATTTTTAGGTGCCACTTTGGGCAACTCGATACGGTGTAATTCATCGGCTTGATTACAAATAATCAGTGGTAAGCTAAAGCTAAATGTTGAGCCCATACCCACTTGGCTGTCCACGCGAATAGATTGGCCGGTATTGTCGAGTTTGTTTTGGCTGTTGTTGTCAAAATCGTTCATCAAGGCGACCAATTCTTTACATATTGCCAGCCCCAACCCCGTACCACGGGTGCGCCCTTGATTAGGCTGAGCACTGTAAGCAATGAATAATTGCTCCATTGCCGATTCACTTATACCAACACCAGTATCAATTACGGCGAAAGTGAGCTGTTTTTCTACCACGGCAACCTGTAATTCAACGCCCCCCTTTACAGTAAACTTAATGGCATTGCCCAATAAATTAAACAGCACCTGACGCAGTTTAGGGCCATCGACATGGATCCAGTGCGGCAAGTTTTGACGGGTTAACTTTAAAGATAATCCGGCCAAGCCCGCGCCTGACATCATCACGGCCATCACTTCATCTAACAGATCATTGATGGCGACAGGTCGCGGCTCATTCGTTAACTTGCCTTGTTCTAAACGCGAAAAATCTAAAATATCGTTTAACACGGTTTGCAGTAATGTGCCGCTATATTGCGACAAGGCCAGCATTTGCTTTTGGGCTGGCGGTAAAGGTGAATGACTTAATAAGGTTAACGTGCCTAACAACCCATTTAATGGGGTGCGAATTTCATGGCTCATGGTGGCTAAAAACAATGATTTAGCATTACTGGCCTGTTCAGCCATTTCCCTTGCGGCCGAATGTCCTTTTGCTTCAGCATCCAGCTGGCGATTGGTTTCGGCTAACTCAATGGTACGTGCCTGAACGGTATTTTCTAATGAGGCTTTATGCACGATCAATTCTGAAGCGGTAGTTTGCAACTCGGCTTGCAGCACTTGATTTTGGGTGGTTTTTTGCTTGAATGCTTCGATAGCAGAAGCCATTGCGGTGAGTTCGTCATCACCATGGGGATCAAGCACAACCTCAGTATTCCCTAAGCTTAATTGTGATAAGGCCACGGTCGCTTCATTCAATCGCAGGGCAATCCCCTTGTAAATCACCCGATATACCACCAGCATCATGATGATAAACATCAATACACCCGTTGCCCACAGGCCGGACTTTGCCCAAAACAACTGTTGCAAAAAATCTCGCCGAGCATTATCAGCTTGGGTTTGCTGGGCTTTCAGCGCCCCATCGACCGACTTATTCAATTGGCTTAATTTGTCGGTTAGCTGCATTAGCTGAGCATTTTGCTTTGCAAGAACCACGGCATATTGTTGTTGTAAACCTAAACCAATATTCACTTCCCTTAACGCAATTAATTCTTGCTGAAGCTCTGTCGCCCTTACCGGATCGCGGATCAGTCCCTTAAGTAATTCAAGCGGCATCAAATCAATTTGCTTATCTATCGCATTATTTGAAACATCAAATCCTGGGGCGGAATGGGGAGATTCACCCGACAGATTTTGACCACGGGTTTGAGGGCGAAACTCAGACTGATACAGCACCCGCGTCATGCTGTCTAAAACTTTATTCAATCCAAGTTGTTGCTCAGGTGACTGCAAGAGTTGGCCCACTAATGCAATATGGTGGATCAGGGCTAACGCCCTATTTAAGCGCTCTCTGATATCTAAATCTTGTTCTATGATAGTGTCGAGCAAGTGGGCACTTTGCGCTTCACCTGCCACTTGCGGGTAAGCTAAGCTTAATTTGGCTAAAATAGCCGAGTCGACTACCGCGAGCTCGGCTTCAAGTAATACGCTGCTCCGACTGGCCGCTTCGGCAAGGTCACGGCCTTGATCATCTAATAGTGCGGTTAATGCTAAACGTGCACCGACTTGACGCCCTAAAACAGATAGGTCATGAATAATGTCAGCCGCGAGTAAGGCCAAATTATTATCTTTACGGCTATGATTATCTTGCAAATTTAACCCATTAAGCCGTTCAATAGCCGCTAATAAATTAGTGCTTTCTAAGGAGAGTTTGCGCCCTAAAAACGCTCGCTGGGCTTCTTCTTCAACTCGCTCAAGCCCTTGAGCATTGTCAAGTAATGCATTAGACGACTGCATAAGTTGCCTGGCAGCTTCCGAGGCTGGTAAGGCTTCTTCGTATAAATACTGATCGGCTAACTTTACCCAATACAAGGATAAACTGCCTAAGCTCACTAATAACAGTAATAGCAGTCCTAACAGGCTAAATGCCAACATGAGGCGACCAACTAAGCTCTTACCTGATAGTGATAAAGCACTCACATTCATTCCTTAAACTGTTACAATCTACTCGACAAAAATCACCGTGTTTGACTTAACGGCTTAGACACCCTAATAGAGACAATAAGATGCGACAACTCATTTATATACTCATTTGTTGTTTAGGGACAATTTCATCGCCAGTTAAAGCCCAAAATGACACCCATTGGTCATTAGAGCAACGAACACCGTTTAATCATAAAATTCAAACCACTGAAAAAATTCACTATAACGCCTTAACCGCTGTTCAAAAAAACTGGCGCATTTGTGCTTTAGTTCCCCACCTTAAAGATGCTTATTGGATAGGGATCAATTATGGATTGGTATCACATGCCAAAAAATTAGGGATAAACCTAGAGTTATTTGAGGCAGGCAGTTATTACCGCAAAGACCAACAACGAAAACAACTAGAACACTGTTTAACAGCACCTTTTGATGCAATTTTGCTGGGCACTGTTAGCCCTGATTTACTCAAACATTATAAAGGTACTATCAATAAACCGATTATCGCACTGGTTAATCAGCTCAATAGCCCTATCATTACTACCCGCGTTGGTGTCAATTGGTATCAAATGGGCTGGATTGCTGGCAATTATATTCACCAATCGCAACCAAAGGCTTCGGCAGATAAACCAGTCAAAGTGGCGCTATTAACCGGCCCTGAAGGTGTGGGCGGTAGCAGTTGGGTTGAACTGGGTATTCTTGATGCCATAGCAAACAGTTCGATAGCCGTGTCATCTATTCGCCACACGGATAATAATCGTAATCTTTACCGAGACCAATTGCATCACTTGCTCAATGATCATGTTCCTGACTATATTTTAGGAAGTGCGGTGGCGATTGAGGCTGCGATAGGCGCTTTGCAACATAAACAACTCACCAAACAGGTCAAGCTCGTCAGTAGCTATTTATCTCCGGCTACGTTACGGGGATTATATCGAAACAAAGTGGCTTTTAGCACAGATGATCAAGTCGTATTACAAGGTAAGTTAGCCGTTGATGTTGTTGTCAAAGAGCTTGAAGGCGCCGGCCCCTTTGGTGACATAGGTCCACAAATACAACAGCGATTTCAAGGTCAAATATCCTTTAAAGCGCTTGAAAATAGTTTAGCGCCTGCTGACTTCTATCCCGTCTATCGCGTAGTTTCGCCTAGTCTTCAACCTTAGTGGCAAATAAATATCCTTCACCGTGGACAGTAACAAATAAATCGGCTTGCAGCTTATTGCGTAAACGACGAATAATCACGTCTATGGTTCTATCATTAACCCCTTCATTGCGATGACTAGTTTGCTGCATTAAACGTTCGCGAGATAAAACTTGTTGTGGGTGTAAAGCAAAAGCCGTCAGTAGTTCAAATTCTGCTTTGGTGAGTTTAATTACTTCATCGCCGCGTGTTAATTTGCGGCTATTTAATGCTAAAACGTACTGGTCGAACACAATTAAATCGTCACATTTTTCAAATTGCTCAACCACTTCCTGCTGGGCTTTTTTCACTAACGAAATCCGCCACAGTAAGTTTTTCACCCTAACGAGCAACTCTCTGAGTTCAAAGGGTTTAGTCACATAATCATCGGCCCCCATTTCAAGACCAACAATTTTATCTATGGTTTCATCTCTGCCAGTGACCAAAATAATGCCGACATCAGAGCGGCTACGTAAATCCCGAGCTAAGCTTAACCCATCAACCCCGGGCAAATTCACGTCTAACATCACTAAATCTATGTGTTGTTTAGCAAACTGTTGCCACATTTGCTCGCCATCTGCGGCCTCAAGTACACGGTAACCCTCACGCTCAAAGTATCCTTTTAAGCGTGCACGGATCACGGCTTCATCATCAACAACGAGTACAGTACTTGCTAACCCAGTTTGTGCCATTTCATTTTCCAGATTGGGTGAAATTGATACCCGTTATTATTCATAATTTTTCATATATGGATATAGCGATAATCAACTAATGCGGGGAAAACCATAAAATGACGATAAAAAAGGACCTGTTCAGCACACACTACAGCGCCTAGCAGATCCTAAGATAAAACCCATTTAGATTTAGAAGCTTTTGCTAATGCCTAACACCAAGCGATCATCAAAAATGTCGGTTTGGGTGCCATACACTTTATGATCAGCCTCAACGTTACTGCCATGGTAGCGCACATCGAAATTAATCCCTGCATAGGCTTTACTGACACCTAGGTTCCAATGCCCCCAACCTTCTGCTCCCTCGCCATCTAAATCCTGATAACCCACGCTGCCAGATACTTTCCAGCCACTGTCAAATTGATAGCTTGGGTGTATCGCGTAATTCACCCCTTGCCAACCATCAACACCAAACCAGTCATCCACCGTTGGCGTCACTTCTAGTTGCACATTGGCACGACCAAACTGCTTGCCGACTTTAATCCATAATTCGGTATAATTTGAGTACGACGCCCCTGGGTAAAGGTAAGAAAACACCATCACGTCATAGGTAATACCACTCTCACCAAACTCGCCAGCCTTACCAATGTATGGCGCGGTCACAATTTCCAAATTAGGATCGGCAAACTTAATATTTGAAGCAAAAACGCCCGTGTACCAACCATCATCATTAGCCCAACCTAATGTGCCTTGCACCACGGGAACATCGCCGTCCATGGTTTCAGATTCACCACGGAACACATAATCAGACGCGAAAGTCATGTTACCGCTAATTTTACCGCCAAACACCTCGGCATCATCTGCGGCAAATGCAAATGGCACAGCTGATAATAGTAAGCTGCCAACTAAAACCGATTGAGTCAGTTGATGTATTTTGTTCATAATTATCACCCTATGTTTACTACTTATTATTGATAGGATGACTATAGGGAAAACTTATGAATGGCTATTAGGATGGATATGAACTGACAAGAAATAAATATGAAAGAATATGAACACCAAGGTTAACGAGTATGTCGTAATATAAGTGCCTGCCACTTAACCGTCATTTTGCTGTTTATTTACCACCTGACATATTTGCTGCCAAAGTTGACGTTTTTCATCGCCATTTTGCATCACATCATCAAGCGGTGCACTCACAAGCCAAGCGACCCGTGGACGACGTTTGGTTTTACGCATATCCCAAACAACCTGTGGGCCTTTATGCATTTCACAGTCAAAATCACATTGCTCAAGCGTGACATTGATCAGGCCAAGCACCTGTTCAATAAACGACTGCGCAGACAAATCAGCATCAATATCATGCAATACTAAAAAAGGTTTACCCGGTTTATCGGCACTGCGCCAACGAGTAATGTTCATCGCATCAAGAAATGCTGATTTTTCCATGTTCACTGCCTAAAAACCCATTGTGTGCTAAGAATATCAGGTAAGCGAGGATGAGGGAAAGCCAAAGGCAAAAATCCTCATTTCCTACCCCATGTTCAAAGCGTTGGGTTAAACACTATTAATCTGTTGCGATTGAATGCGTGATATCGTAACGCCAATCAGCCCCTCTGAAGTAGCGATGAACTCATAACTCAGGGTGCAAGCTCAATAACAATGCTTAAATGTCTAAACCATCAAGCCCGAAAGCCCGCAACGAAAATTACCAAGCAGACGATGCAATACGCATAAAAGCGATTAAATTTTCCCCAAAAAAAAGCCATGTTATTCAACATGACTTTTTAGAAAGCGATTTGCCAGGTTAACCCTGACATTCAGTCAAACCGATTAAATGAATAATCCAAAGGTTTGATTAATTTTTTGGTGCTCTTGGTTTGCCCATTGGAAGTATTCTTGCTCGGTTAATTCGCTCGCAGCGTCTTTATCGATAAGAATAATTGCATTTTCATGCATTTGTAAGGCAGACGCTGGACACATGGCCGTAACTGGACCTGTGATCATTTGCTTAACCGCTGCAGCTTTATTTTTACCCGTTGCCATAAGCAACACATATCGCGCATCAAGAATCGTTGCGATCCCCATGGTCATTGCCATAGTCGGTTGGTATTCATCTTTTTTAAATAAGCGGCTGTTATCCTGTAACGTTTGCTTGGTTAAGGTTTTAATGCGTGTACGCGACGCAAGGCTTGATGTCGGTTCGTTAAAGCCGATGTGCCCATTGGCACCAATACCTAAAATTTGTAAATCTATGCCACCAGCATTTTTAATTTGCTCTTCGTATGCAAGACCTTGAACACGAGGATTTTGATCGCTGCGACAAGTTGGTAAAAATGTCTTTTCTTGATCAATATTGACATGATCAAACAAATTTTCTTTCATAAAGCTACGGTAGCTTTGGGCATTTTCCGCTTCAATATTATGATATTCATCCAGATTAAATGTAGTCACATTTTCGAAGCTTAATTGCGCTTGTTGATGCTGTTCAACAAGCAATTTGTATAAACTAATCGGCGTGCTACCCGTTGCAAGACCTAGAACCGGATTTGTTTTTTGTTTGATGACTTCTGCAACCCATTGCGCTGCATTGCTCGCAACTTGCTGAGCATTTTCTAAAATAATAATTTGCATAACTATCCCAATAAAAAAACAATAATGAACGTTAATCAAAGACTCTGGCATATTAGCATAAATTCAAACGGCAAAAAGCTCTGCATTGCCCATCCATGCTGGTGAAATTAATTCAACTCGATATTTTTTGACTTAAATGGCTCATTCAATATGTGGTGAATCCATTAAGCACTCTGGCGCGATGTTTTACCCTGCAAAAGATTTATCATCGCAGTAATTGATAAATAAATCTTGAGTAAATTCGCTTAAAACGCCCGCAATATGGGCGCTAATAACCCCTTTGATATTCATTGAGGTAAACAGAGCGGCATCTAAAAATGATGGTTAATTTATAACAAAACTGAAACTTAATCACTTATTACGGTTCATTTTTGCGCGCAATTTAAGTGGCGTTATTTGATAATCTGGCATTGAAGTGAAAATCAGAAAACAGATATTTTGGAATTATCGAGTCAATTTGGCCGCCTTTTAGCCCTAAATCAGCATGCCGTTAGGGATGTAGATGACTTATCACTTTTTACTGGCGCGATTAATTTAACATGTCACTATAAAAATAAATCGACTATTTCACCTTATAGAATTAAAGGTGAGCAAGGGACACTCACTCACCAAACTGATGCAACCTAGTACAAAGATTCGTGAGTGTTAACCTCTTGAACCTGCCACCGCCCCTGATAATAACGCTCAATAACCGCATCATCAGCCCAGCGAAGTAAATACAACCATTCGTTATCCACTAGCCAACGCACATTGTCATGTTTTGCGACAATCTGTTCGATAGCTTGCCTTGGCGCGGCAACATATACGCTCAAGCGTTGTGGTTGATGCATCCACTTTTTACCATCATGCACCGACTGCATAGGCAAGCCTATGCGCAAATCGCCGCCATTTCCTTCAAATACACCAATATGACCAGCAACAGCATTATGGAGTAATTTATTGCCACTGCCATATTTGTGATTATCGGCAACCGAAGCGTTATATTGCATGTTAATCCAATGTGTCACAATCATAGGTGCGGTGATGATTAATGTCAGCAATGCAAATTTTTGATCGTTTTGCCATTGATAATCATGCAAAAAGCAACGACCTTTTAGGTCAATGTTACGCGTCCAACTGCGTGGAGCAACAATAAACGCCGCATTGTTGGCCAGCCCCCATTCAGGGCGAACTTCCGACCAATCACGGCTTAGCTTTTGATAAAATTTATCTAATGCTTGGGCAGAACGCTTTTGCATCTGCGGTGCGATATTCACTATCCGTTCACGTTGCGCCAAAGCCGTTGCACCTTGTAACCATAAAACCACTTCACTCTCTAACTCAGAGGCAAAACACTCAATACGATCGGTTGTGGTATTATGCAGTGCGGCCACAAAACGGGTGGTGGTAGGAAGCTGAATTCCTAACCGCTCTAGCTCAACCCTCACTTCAACATCGTTTAGTAGCTGGGCTAAAACGCGCACATTGACCTCGCCGGTTTGGCCGCCACAGGCGCCGCAATCTAACCCCGCGGCATGTAAATTGTTGGTTGTGTGACTACCGTGCCCCACTAATAGCACGGTTGTAGCAAATTCAGTTAAGCCCATGGCCAATAAAATCCCCTGTGCTAACTGAGCTTTATCACTCACGGATAATGGCTGCGACTCTTTTTCTAAATGCCAATGGGTTTGATGGGTTAATCGATTTATGGGATGAGCACATCCACTTGCAAAAAAGGACTTTTTAAGCAAATTAAAGGCATACAACCACCCCATCGACTCCACCATTGAAAAAGCTGCCGGTGCGGATTGAGTCCAGGCTTGCCAGCGGGCTTTAGTATTTATTGTTTGCACTGGAGTATCTGCTATTTGAGATACTCTGATTATGGGTTTCAGTAATCCTGGTAATTGTGGCCTTGCCAAGGTTCTGCCCTTAGGCTGATATTCAATTGGCAATCCAAAAAAACCTGCAAAACCTATGGTTTGAATATCATTACTTTGAGCCTCCAATGCGCGCCTTATCACCTCTGAACGCACATCGATACAAAACGCCGCTTGTAATTTTGCAGTGGTAACAGTTTGCTTATCAGCACTGACTAATTGAGTATTTAGACAGTTTTGATAACTGAGTTCGGCGGCCTTCGCCCATACCCAAAGGGGCTTATTAATTTGTTCATGCTGCCTAATCAAATGTGGTAACTGGTTTTTCTCAGTTAACCAGGCCGCAGCTAATGCAGTGAAACGATGATGTTGCTGCGCTTTTACATAGCGCCAAATCACTAACTCCCAGGCCATCCGGATGGCGATTAGCTGCAACATGTCATTATTTGGGGTTGAATATAACTCGCCTTGCCAACGCAAATATGCAATCCAGGATGCCCAACCATTAATATCAAGCAGTAACGCATGGGCATAGGGCTCAACCAACTCATCAGTGATGTGCAATTCATCAAGGGCTTGTGCCAATAATAATTCAGGCTCTTGGGGTAGCTGGGCAAACCATTGATTTAACCCAGGTTCATCCATCAAAATGCTCAATCCCTTGTCATAACGAGTTATCTCAAGCCAATGAGAGTAAAGACTAGAGGCTTTAACCTGTTGATTAATATCAATTGAACTCGCTGACTGATGACTTTTATTTTGATAATAAGCGGCACAAAACTGACTAATCTGATGCACAATTTCATCTCGCCAAGTCATTTTATGCTGTTCACGCTGAGCATCGAGTAAATCAGCAATATTATGCCAATGGGCCGCAGAGATAGGCTGATCCAAATAATCGACTAATTCGACAACCGACAAAGCACTTTGCTGCTGCTTGGCCGCTAAACGCAGTGCAGCAGGGTTTATCTCACCTTGAGCATATCGCTCAGCATAGTATTGTTGTGGCATTAAATAATGAATGTTGTTAAGGGCGGACACACGTGCACTGACCTGTTCAATAGGTTGATCGCGCATTTGCCACAAAGGGTTAACAGCTATCATTTGGTCAAGCGGCCAAGCAGGTGCAATGTTAAGCGATGCGGCTGTCAGTTGTGACAATTGCTTGTCAGTCAGCTGCAATACAAAAGCAGATTGATTAATGGCGCTCATTTTAAATTCCCTCAACTTTGCTGGATTCTTTACAGGGTTCTGTACTGTTCAATATTTTTATTTTGGCTTGGTTAGGTAATCTGATAGGCCAGATTTTTAAGGTGAGTCGAGTTAACCATTCATCTAAATACAGTCCGGCAAACAAGATGATAGACAGTCGCTTTATACTGGAGTGGCCAGCCTTATAACGCACAAGCCAACTCAATAAAAATAAGCTGATAAACAGGGCCATGCTAACCACATCGGCGGCACTGAACGCAGCAACACTTAATGCTGGAACATGGGGGATAATAAAACCAAACACCCCTTTGAATGTGCTATAACTCACCAGCAGCAAAATACTTGTCACCAGTACTGGCATAAATTGAGTTTGCGTCCCTAGATTATGACGCTCGGCGATTAACAGAGTCAGTGCCAATATGAATAACACCCATACGCTCCATACCCCTTGATAGTCAAACAGATTGACAGTGCCAATAACCATGGCCGATGAACATAAGCCAGCAAATAACCAATCTTGCCAGTTAGGTATGGCTGCAGGTGCAAGCCTAGCCTGAATATCCTCATACACGGCATTACCAGAATTTAAAAATGCGTATGCTTTGTAAACTGAGTGAGTGATTAAATGCAGCAATGCCAATTCAAATAATCCCAATGCACATTCAAGTAACATCAGACCCATTTGAGCACTCGTCGACCAAGCGAGGCGAACTTTAACGCTGATTCGAGTGGCCATCACCAACGCGGCTATCACACAGGTACCACCAGCCACAATGATAACTAGCCACTGAGCAACCACAGATTGAATAAACAGAGGCGCGAACAGTATCAGTAAAAAACCACCTAGATTAATCACTCCAGCATGCAGTAACGCACTGATAGGCGTTGGCGCTTCAACCACTTGAATTAACCAACCATGCAGCGGTAATTGCGCACATTTTATCAATGCAGTCAGTGCAATAAGCACCGCAGCGACCTGCTCTATGGCCGTTAAATTCAGTGCATCATCATTAGCCACATAGATAAAGTGAGTCATTAGCTCACTGATAAGCAATGTGCCATGCTGCTGATACAACAATACAATGGCGATGAATAACGATAACTCAGCACAGCGGGCTAATAAAAACTTCTTATGGGCAGCCAGCGCTGCCCGAGGCCGTTCAGGATAAAAGGTCAGCAGCTTATGTAACGCTAGGCTGATAAACACCCAACCTAGCCAAAACAGGAGTAAGTGATTACTTATCACCACAAAAGATACCGCTGCAAGTGTGTTAAGTAACCAAAACCAGTAGGTCCGATTTTTGGGCTCTCTTGCCATATAGTTGCGTGAGAAAGCGATCAAAATCACGCTCATGAACACCACTAATCCTAGCATGATCAAACTGATATTAGTGTGGCTAATGACTTGGATTTCTGGGCTGATATTTGGACTATTTAACGTCATCACCACAGCGGTAATGAATAACAACACAATAAAGTAGCTGGCATTGACGAGCCACATCCCTCTTTGGTCATTGCTCATGCGTTGGCTACAGATGCTAGCCAGCACCAAGGTGACTGGGATACTCAACAACATTATGGATATTAGATCTAAATTCATAACACTCCCCTTTATTTAGTGGGAAGAGTATGACAAAGCTATATATTTAATAAAAACATATATAAACTAACTAAACGTTCTGTTTTGATTAACTAAAATGAGCCGACTAAATTATCACCACCTTTATTATTTTTGGCGAATTGCGGTTGTGGGCAACCTCACTCAAGTGGCCAAAGATCTGCATATTTCACAATCTGCGTTGTCAGCTCAAATTAAGCAATTTGAACATAACATGAATGTTGACTTATTCGAGCGCAAAGGACGCAGGCTTAATCTCACCATTCATGGCCACAGAGTATTGGATTACGCCAACGAGATATTCAGCAAAGGTGAAGAACTGGAATCTTTTTTACGTAAAGGGTGCATTAACGAAAAGCAGCATTTATCTATTGGGGTATTAACCACGCTTTCGCGAAATTTTATTGAAAGTTTTATTAGTCCATTACTGGAAAATCCGCAAGTGAGTTTTTCTTTAAGCTCTCAGGGAATAACTCACTTATTGAATGGGTTAGCTAATCATGAATTAGATTTAGTGCTGACTAATCAACCGATTAATTCAGATCAAACAGACCCATTATGGCAAACACAATTGGTGTCTAAACAACCACTGGCCATCATAGGCCCGTCTAGCAACATAATTGATGATAACTTTCCCAAAGGCTATCAAAATAGGCGCTGGGTATTGCCGGCTAAAAACACAGAGATAAGGTCATCCTTTCATGCTTTGTGTGCGACATATCAATATCAACCAGATATAAAAGCGGAAGCTGATGACATGGCCATGTTACGGCTGTTAGCACGAGACAGTGGTGCACTTGTGGTGCTACCACCTGTGGTGGTAAAAGATGAAATAGAACAGGGCGTATTAGCGGTTTATCAACATCTACCAGATCTTTACGAGCAATTTTACGCGATTACCGCACAACGAAAGTTTGTCCCAGAAGTGTTACTAACCCTACTTAACCAGCATATTGAAACCGAACAAAAGCAATCAAAATAGTCAACAAAAATGGGCGATGAAATTCACCGCTACACGATAAATCACCCATGTTTGAACTCCCAAAAATTAGCTTTTTATATTCATGGGTTGAGGGTTTATCTCCTGCTTGACACTATTGATCAAAGCCATGCAATCCTGCTCTGGAATACCAAAGTTAATCAACAGCTCACGCCCTCTTTGTAAAGTACTTTCAACATACACAGAACCCGCATACTTAACGCCATTTTGTTTTAAAAATAACTCATCGATTCGAGAGTTAGTTCGGGCATAAATGTCTAACTGCTTATACTTTTTAAGTTTTAACGCGATTTTTTTAAGTAAAGCGGAACTGGTTATCGAAATAAAAGCCGCTTGTGCTTCAGCTAACTTGGCTTTTTCTTGAATGCCGCGATTCAAAATATCACCATAATGGGCATTTAAGCCCAATGCGATACCTCTTTTGACACATTCATAATCGTTATCAAAAGCCACATACTTGATCCCAGCACGTTCAGCTAACATCGCAATTAAGCGCCCTACTTCGTCTAACCCTACAATCACTAATTCTGGTACCGCAATATCCACCTTATCTCCAACAATGGTAGACAAGTATTTACTCGCGACCACATCTCCGATACGGTTCATCATTGGCGTCATAATCATACTGATACTCACAATGATAAGGCCGACTGCACTAGAATGCGCATCCAGCATGCCTGCCGATGTTGCTACCCCCAATAACACAAATGCAAATTCTCCCACTTGGTTAAGTGCAAAACCAGATTTAATCGCTACCGGCATTTCTTTGCCATCAATTAATGCCAACAAAATAAATACTAGGGTTTTGACGAGTAATACAGCCGACAACCATAATAAAATGATCCCAAAATCATCGAGTAACACATCAGGTTTAATCGACATTCCCACTGACAAAAAGAACAATCCCATTAATAACTTTTTCAATGGTGATACCACTTCTTCTAGCATCAATCTAAAATCAGATGTCGACAGCAACATTCCCAGTAAAAAAGCACCGAGTGTTTCTGATACGCCGGCATTTACCGATAACCACACAGTAAATAAAATCACCACAAATAAACTTAACGAAAAACCTTCTTTGTTATCGTTAAAAGCGCAAACCTTTAGCAATAGTGGCAATACATATCGAGCCATTAAAAAAATTGCCAGCAAAAAACCCAAAACCAACAAAATGTTGTAGATTACTGATTGACCGCTAGTGCTTTGTTGGTGAGCCAAAATGGGGATCAACGCCATAATTGGCACCACACTCATATCTTGCGCCATGAGGTTAGAGAAGATATTTTTACCGTGTGGCGCATTCAATTGCCGTTTTTCTTGCAGTAACGTCATCACAACCGCCGTTGATGATTGTGAAAATATTGCCCCTATGATGAAACCAACTTGCCAGGTTATCCCCAACAAAGTCCCTATAATAGAAAATATGACCGAGGTTACCAATACCTGGCCAATCCCCTGAATAACAATTGTTTTTTTCATTTGCCACAATTGCTGTGGCTTCATTTCTAAACCAAGAGTAAATAAAAATAGCACCACCCCAAAGTCAGCAATGCTTTGTAGTGCATCAATATTAGTCGCTGCGATCGGGCCCGGTGTATTAGGACCTAAGACTATGCCTGCCACAATAAATCCCACAATGGTGCCAACACCTAATCGAGAGAAAAAGATGATACATAAAGTGATAATCGATAATGCTTTGATGGCAGGAAATAAATGACTAGTGATATCCATGGAGGTCTCATTTAATTAGCGGCAGACGTTAAAAAAGAATGTTCAAATAAATATCTGAAATCATCATCCAAGAACACTAAAGTGAACAAGTTAAGGGGATTTTAGTCCTTTGACACAGTAAATTAAAATCGTACTTGATGGACTAAACCCATCAATAACACCTTAATCGATTTTCAAGCTCGGTATCGATAATCAGTTAGTTGGGTATATTGTTTAACAGGTGAAAGATAAAAGGTGGCAAAAATGCATCATTAAGTAAGGCTAAAACCTTTAAAATCGATGGCATTTCTCACTCGTTGATCATTTAACAATCTGATGCTTTTGGTACATCTGAAATAATAGGCGGTGAAGTTGCAGTGGCTTGAGTATAAGTAATGAAGCAAGTTTCGGGGGCTCCAGTTGGCCAAAAATACCCTATACTATTTTGCTTATCAAATATCCAATCTGTGTTAAGAGGATTAGAACGCTTAGAAATACTGATATCTAACGCGGCGACAAAATCATTAAAGTTGGGCCTTAAATAACCAAACCCAATTGTGACATCTACATTATCAGCAGGCACTGCGCCTGGTATTATTGTAATGTCTGTCTTGAAACTTTTTTCCTGCCCCAATATCACCGCTTTAGAATAAACAAGTTTATTTGCACCGTTAATCGCCGCTTTTAAACCACTCAATGCAGATACACGAGCATCGCCTTGAAGGTTAATAAATTTAGGTGCTGCCGTTACAGCCAATATGCCTAAAATGATAATCACGACCACTAATTCGATAAGCGTAAAACCTTTACTTATTGGTATTTTCATTGAATGCGCCTGCTCTGTTCAACACTATACAAAGCTTAGTAACACATTGAAATATTATCAAAAAAAAATCGAAGCTTTTATATAATCAATCCCAGCAACGGTTGATGCAATCGACACCTTAAAACAAAATCACATGATATTAAATAAAACCTGCCGATTTGATGACCTGCTTAAAACGAGCAAAGGTTTTCATTTGTCTACTCGCATAAATGGGTGAGTAATCGCGATTATTGGCGATTAATGTGTATTGACCAGACGATTGCTTGATAAATGTGGAAGATTGTTGTTTGCGCTGATAAAAAACTGCAGCGTTGGTTGGCTTGCTATCTTGGGTTTAGCTTTGATAACTCGAATCAGATAGCAAGATAAAACCTATCTAACATAGAAAATTATTTGGTTTATTAATGGTAATGTTAAACAGGGAAAGCTTTTTGTTGCAAGCATAAACATGCCTTCACTGGCCGTTAAAATACCCCAAAGACCCCTTTTCTTCAAAGGTTCATACAAATATTACTCTTAAGCCGTTAAGCATCCACCAACAGCGATAACGGCTAGCCTGAGCAAAAATAGCAATGAAAGGAGGGAACAATGCGAAAGTCTGCTCCCCGCTGTTTCTAGACAATTGGATTTTTATCGAAAAACTCAAATAATCCCGTTTGCATGTTTACATTCCAAAAACGGCCTGCAAGGGTCAGACTTAAACCATTGTCATCAAGCGTCGCCAGCCCATGTTGCTGCCATGCTTCAAATAACGGTTTTAAATGAGCCACCACTTTGGGCGCTAAGTTATTAAAATCAAGCACACCAGAATCTAAACCTCGTTTAAATATGGCGTCAAAATGGACTAATGGATTAGGGCTTAGTGTCATTGCGGGGACTTTTGCTGGTGCCAACTTAGCCGCTAACGATGCATCGCTAGAATAACTTTCAGTCGTCACTTGCGCTTGATGCCACTCACTTAACCCTCTCGCATTCATCATGCTATAGCCATGGATATTACCGCCGCCACCAGCGCCAAAAGGTAAAATTTCAATGCCACTTTTTGCTAGCGAGTTATAAATGCTGCGCTCACGTTCGTCACTGCGCCAATGACAGCTTGATAAGCGCTGCCATTGATTTTCCTCAAATGTTTTGGCCCCATAAGCATACATGTTGGCGCGCGTTTGGCTGTCAGCTTGAAAATCGCTGTTATCAGTGCCCAAAATTTTGCCTTTTTCACCGGCTTTATCTATACGGTTACCGGCTAGAGCAATTAGCTGATACAGGTCAACGCCATGGGCGCCACTGTCCATAGCCGCCTGAATATCTTGCTGCCAAATATCCATCGTTTGTCCCGGTAAACCAAAAATTAAATCGATAACAATACTGGCTGTTGGATGTTGACTGAGTTGTTGTAATCGAGCAAGTAAGCGGTCTTTATCATCAAAGCGTCCAGCCGCTTTACGTACTTCGGTGTCAAAGCTTTGTACCCCAAACGAAAACCGATTAAAGCCGTTATCAAGGGCATGATTAAACTTGTCATCATCAAAGCCATTTAAGCGCCCCTCTAAGGTCACCTCAGCATTTGCGACTAGGGGAAACCCTTGTATAGCTTGGCCTAGTTGAGCTATCTCATCTGCAGTGATATCGGTTGGAGTACCACCACCAACGTAAACGGTATCAAATGGCTGACTTTGTGCGAGTGGCGTTTGCGCTGCTGTCGTCAATTGCTGACATAAGGTTGTCATATAGTGGCTTATGCGTTCAGGTTTAGCACCATTTTCAAAGAAATTACAAAAGCTGCAACGCTTACGGCAAAACGGAATATGGATATACAGCGCGCGTTTGTCTGCTTGAGTTGGAGTTTGCCACCATTGTTGCCATAGCGCATCATCAACTGTCACAGGGCGGCTGCCACTTCGGGCTGCATGGGGGGCACTTTTGACTTTAAATGCATGTTGTAAAGGATCAGGACTGTCAATGCCTGTCATGGTGGAAGTTAATATCATAGTTGCTCAGAAAAAAGTTCAAACAAGCCGTAATGATAACTATTACCATTTAAGTTTAAGTTTTGTTAGATCAAATTATCGCGCTTTGCATTGTAAATTTTTGCCTATATAGACGGCAATGAAATCGATAAAAGGACACGCTTAACGCGTGCCCTTTTTGGTGGTGATCGCAGATAATGCCATTAATTGGAGGCAAACAATTGTTTAAATAATCCGGTTTCTTGCTTCAATGTGGCCTGGTTGCCAGACTGGACAATTTTACCGTTGTCTAATACTAATATTCGGTCGGCCATAGTTAAATTATTGAGCCGATGGGCAATGATAATGCAGCTTCGTTGCTGTAAAAATAGCTGTAAATTCGCCAATACTTTTGCTTCAGTGGCTGTATCGAGTGCTGAAGTGGCCTCATCTAAAATAACTAAATCTGGCTTAGTAAGCCACATTCTTGCGATAGCTAAACGTTGAAGCTGCCCGCCAGATAAGCGAGCGCTACTGCGGCCTAAATCCGTGTCTAAGCCATTAGACCAACGGCTTACTGTGGTGGCTAACTCCGCTTGCTCAAGCGCTTGCCACAACGTGGCATCATCAATCTGTGCGCCAAATGTGAGGTTTTCTCGTAATGAGCCCGCAATTAATTTGGGATGTTGCGGCACATAACCAACCTGCCTTCTTAGCTGATTAACGCCATATTCTGCCATAGGTTGGCCGTTGATTGAGATTTGCCCAGACTGAGGTTGATAAAAGCCCAAGAGTAAATTCACTAGCGTCGACTTGCCACCGCCACTCATTGCCAATAATGCGACCGACTCATTTGCCGCTATATGTAAATTCAGCTGATTGAATAAATGAGGCGTTTCCTCAAAACCAAAACTCACATTATCAAACTGGATCTGCAACCCTGTTGATGGCGTTAGGGCATTAACTGCATTTAACTGACCGCCGCTGCCTGATGTTTCACTTAACTGAGCAGCACCTTTTACCCGCGCTTTAACTTCAACAGTATTTGCATCAAGGCTATCCGTGTTTACCGATTCTGTGTCTAAATCCAATAAGGCGTTGAGTCGCTCCATTGATGCTTGCGCACCAAATCGCGCGTATTGGATGTTCAATAACTCTTGAATAGGGCCCATTAAATACCAAAGGTAGCTGAAGATGGCAAAAATTTGACCTACGGATAAGTCTGATATTAACACCATAAAAATTGCCATCGCACGGAAGCACTCAAATCCCAGTAAAAAGGTGGTGAAACTGAGCTTATTCAACGCATCGGTTTTCCATTGGTTGGCGATGGCGTGTTGGCTTAGCTGCGAGGCTAAACCAAATACTTGTTGATAATAATGCTTTTCCTGTTGTGCTAAACGCAACTCTCGGGTGGCATCAATGGTATCCACTAAGGCTTGTTGAAACGCTTCTGTAGCAGCATTTTCCTTACGGCGTAAACTTTTTACATGCCCAGCAAAACGAGAAGATAAATAGATGACTAAGGGATTAAGCAGAATAATCATCAAACCAAGTTGCCAGTTAAGCCAAAGCAACACGCTGGCTATAGCCACGATGGTAAGCACGCTAATGATAAGCCGCGACAAGGTGTCGCTCACAAAGCGCTCAACGGTATCAACATCAGTAATGCAGCGGGAGGCTAAACCCGCACTGCCGTATTTTTCAAAGGCACTGATTTGCATGTTAGGTAATTGCAACAGCATGCGCTGCCTTACATCTAAGCTGATCCGCTTAGCTATTTTGGTAAACTCTCTGGCCTGAACCACCTGAGTGAGCATAGTGAGTAAGCGCAGTACAATCACCGCAACCAATACAATGGCAATGTAAATCCCAGCGCGGTGCATACTTTGTGGCAATATCGGCTGCAGCGTATTTAGCAGCCATCCAGGTTTATTAAGCAGCACTTCATCAACCAGAAATGGCATTAACATCGGAATGGGCAGACTTAATAGAGTGGCGGTCACTGCAATAAGGTTGGCTTGAATGAGTTGGCGCTTATGAGCCAGGACTTTGAGTTTTAACCAAGCCCAATTAAGCCGAGAATGAGGTTGCTGCAAGAGTCATATCCTTAAAAAAACCAATGCGCCCCCGTGCTATTACCTTGGTAATATCAAGGCTAATCGCTATTGGAGACGTTTTTTAATAAAAAGAGAGCTTAAAAAATAAGTGGTAACTTACTTTTAGGGTCAATCACCAATGTGGGAGTGTAGTGCCAAACCTTTTCGATAATGTCGGCAGTAAGTGCACGATGGGGCTCGCCATCACTGACCACCTCACCTTGCTCTAATACCACTAATCTGTCGGCGTAACGACAGGCTTGATTTAAGTCGTGTAACACCACTACCACACAGTAATTGTGGTCATGCGCTAGGGATTGTGCGAGCTCGAGTACTCTATGTTGCTGGGCTAAATCCAATGCCGATGTGGGTTCATCTAATAATAATATCGGGCTGCGTTGCGCCTGAGCCAGTTGGGTCAAGACTCTTGCTAATTGTACCCGTTGTTTTTCCCCGCCAGAAAGTGTCGGGTAACTGCGGTGTTTAAGGGCTGACAGTGCCACTTTTTTAAGTTGTTCATCAACCAGTTCGTGCCCTTGGTGCTGACTTATGGTCAATGGGTATAAGCCCATTTGCACGACTTCATGCACTTTAAACGGAAACGTTAAAGAAGCATGTTGGGGTAACACAGCCAAAGATTTAGCAAGTTGAGATCTATCCCACTGAGCTAATGGTTTACCCAAAACTGAGATCATCCCAGATGAGAGCGATACCTCCTGGCACAAGCTTTTTAGCAAGGTGGATTTACCTGCACCATTTGGGCCCAGTAATGCAGTAACCTGACCAGGCTTAATATCCAAATTGATAGCGTTTAATACCGTTTTATTGCCAATATGTACCGATACGTTTTCAATGCTTATCACTGTATCTTGCCCAGATTGCTGAGCAGTTGACGATGCTTGAGAGATGCTAGCTTGCACGCTGGTTGTATTTATTTTTTGCATGGATTGTAGTTCTAGATTTCTCAACATATCACACCAACTTATTGCGTTGTTTGAGTAATAAAATGATGAAGAAAGGCGCCCCTAACAATGCCGTGACTAAGCCCACTGGTAATTCTGATGGCGCCACAATAGAACGGGCGCCGATATCTGCAACCATCAATATCGCAGCACCTAAAATAGCACTTAATGGCAGCAATAAACGATGATCCGGCCCAACTATCATTCTGACTAAGTGGGGAACCACTAAGCCAATAAAGCCGATAATGCCCGTTGCCGCCACCGCAATACCGACACCTATAGCACACAGCACAATGAGTTTTAACTTTAGTTTGTCAACGTCCAGACCAAGATGACGGGCTTCTGATTCGCCCAGCAATAGCGCATTCAAGGCTTTTGCGCTGTGATTAAATTGCCAACTGATAACAGCCAGTGCCAATAAACTTAACACCACATAATGCCATTGGGCTCCAGCGATTGAGCCCATTTGCCACAAGGTTAAATCCCTAAGGGCCATGTCATCTGCCATATAGGTAAGAACACCGATCCCCGCACCAGCCAGCGCAGCAACTGCCACCCCCGAAAGCAGCAATAGCACCACCGAGGTACCACTGGGGCTTGCGGCTAAACGATAGACAATTAATGTAGTGACAAGACCTGCAACAAAGGCACTAAAAGCCACTAAGTATTCGCCGCCATTAGGAAATAGTACAATACACACTGCTGCACCCAAAGCCGCACCAGATGACACCCCGATAATGCCAGGGTCTGCTAACGGATTACGAAATAACCCCTGCATCACGGCGCCACATTGCGCTAACATTGCCCCAACAGCTAGCGCTAATAAAGTGCGCGGTAAGCGGACATTATTAATCACCAATTGCTCGTGGGGGGCAACAGATGCCAACTCTTGACCACTCGCCCAATTCAACATGGCATTAAAACTGGTGGTAGGACTTATGTGTAATGGTCCGATGCTGACCGACAACAGGCTTGTCATCACCAAGGCGGTAATCAAACAAGGCCAAAGCCAACGTTGATGTTGCATAATACATCCTAGTAAAACTGATTAATTTCGTGGGTTTCTATCAAATATGAGTCGTTATCACTGACGTTTTTTGATGCTGATAAAGTCACTTGCAAGCTTATCTGCCGCAGTAATCGCGCTTAAACCTAAACCACCAATTAACGCTTGCGGGGGGAGATTCATAATTTGTTTATATTCGCCTGCGGGAGTGTGGTTAAGTAATGGCATGGCTTGGAGTAAATCATTCACAGGATCACTTTTTTCCGTTTCACTGCGGCTGGAAATCAAGATCACATCGGGCTGTAAGGCTAAAATGCCTTCTTGTGAAACACTTTTATAGCCATCAAAACCTGCCACATTTTGTCCGCCTGCGAGCTTGATAATAATATCTGCTGCAGTGTTATCACCGCCAACGCGGGCTGGCCGGTCTTGCTGCAATAAAAGAAACAATACTTTTGGCGCATCACCGAGTTGAGCTATTGTTTGTTGTTTGGCATCTAATTGTTCAAATGATAAATTAATCTTTTTTTGTAATTCATTGGCTTGTGACTCGCGGCTGAGTAATTTACCCAAAAGTTCAACGTTACTAACCAGTTCAGCTTGGGTATTAGCACTTGGCAAAGACACCACCTCAACGTTGGCATGAGTGAGTACCTCAAGAGTACTTTTAGGTCCCATGGCTTCAGAGCCCAATAGCATACTCGGTGACAGCGCTAAAATGCCTTCAGCAGATAGCATACGGTGATAGCCAAGTTTTGCGACCGACTTTAATTCATCTGGTATCTGGCTAGTGGAATCAACACCGACTAATTCATCGCTTGCATCAAGGGCTAATACCAATTCAGTGATACCCGCGCCAGCACTGACCACTCTATTTTCAATGCTAGTCGTTTGACTAAATAAAGCACCTGAGAGCAGTACCGCTGCAGCCATCATGCTGGTGAGTAACACATTTTTAGCATTAAATATTTGTAGCTTGAGCATAATTAACTCCGAATAAATAAAAAAACACTGAAACGCCTTGATGGCTAAATAAGCTTGATTTAGGGTTCCATTAAAATTTGGGTATTAGTGATTTGCTGGCGTTGCAACAATGCCAGTACGGTCATCAAAGGCTGCACGGGCGCATTTTTATCTGCCGCGACCACCACATTAATAGCGGGTGAGTCTGTATATGCTTGGATAAAAGCAGCTTCAAATTGATCAAATTCTTCAAAGGGTTGACCGTTCAATGCCCAATGAGGCGCTTCAGTCAAAATAGTGATAGAGAGATGTTGCTCTTGGGATAACCCCGTCAGCTCTGAATCGGCTTCTTTAGGCACATCTACAGGCAATGTAAGCAGTTGGGTGTTGGCGGTAAGCAACAAAAACACCAACACAATAAAAATGATATCAATCAATGGAGTTAAATCGATGCCAATACTTGCTTGAGCTGAACCATCGCCACCTTGGTTTGCGCTGATCATCAATGTGACTCCGACAGTTTTGCTGAGCGAGATTGTGAATTGTTGTCTGTCGTCGCATTTTTAAGGCATGGCGCATTAGCACCGCAAGGCGCATCACAACCTATGTTCAATGCTTGATCAAAGCCCTCTAACCAAAGATTAAGTTGATTCAACGCATGGGCAATTTTATTACAGCGCTTTTCAGCCCATAAACTGATTAGGTGAGACATAGTGATCGCGGGGACGGCAATAATAAGTCCTGCTGCGGTGGTATTCATCGCTAACCCTAGGCCTGTAGCCAATTGTGATGGCGTGACAGGACCATCGGAAACACCTAATTGACTGAACATTTCAATAAGACCTAAAACCGTACCCAACAAACCAAGAAGTGGGGTAATAACCCCTATGATTTGCAAAACTTTTAAACCCGATTGCAGCTTCTCTTTTTGCTTAATTAGCCATAAATTTAAAATTTCTTCACGCATGGCACGTTGTTGATCGCCGTGGGATAACAGCAATGCAGTGCCTTTGGCTAACATGCTACGACCTTGCGTTAACTCAGTAATCAATTGCTGTCTTTGTTCTTGGCTTGCGCTACGACTTTGCTTTCTCAACTCTGTCAGCCATGCATCCCGTTTTAATAACTCGTTGGCCATTAATGTGAGCCGTTCAAAAATGATGACGATGGCAATAAACGCACAAATAAAAAGTGGCCAAGTTAAGTAGCCTAGTTGCTCTGAGAGTTGAAAATATAATGATTGCGACATGTAGGTTTCCTATTTTCAGGCTAATTCAAAGCAAACTTCACCGGCACCCTGACGGTGTAAGCTAAAGCGGTTTGTGGTGATGGTGCGGCAAATTGCCACTGCTTAACCGCGTTAATCGCTTCGGTATCAAGTAGGCTATAACCAGAACTGTCGACGAGAGTCAGTGATAATTGCTCACCAATTTGATTAAACATGACTTCCACTGTCACAGTGCCCTCAAAGCCACGTTTACGGGCTTTTTTGGGGTAGTTTGGTTGTACTGGTGGAGCTAAAAATGTCGGCTGCGGTAAAGCAACCGTTTCTTGAGTAACCCCTTGTGTGGAATCGATTGGTTGCTGATTGTTAACGGTCAATACTGCATTCGATTCGGTATTCGATTCGGTATTTGAGATTTGAGACTCATCGAGATTAATGGCTGTTTCAGAGATCAAGGCCTTGGGCTGTTCAGCATGTGTCAATGGCGCTTTTTTATCCGCTTTTACCCGGGGTAATTTGGCTACCATTTGTGGTTTTTCGACGGGTTCAAGTACTGGTTTAGCGATCTTAACAGGCTTATTCTTTACGGGTTCAATCGGTTTTTCAGCCTTCGATATGGGTTTTACTTCAATCGGTGCTTGAACGTTACTGCTTGCTTGGCTGCTGACTTTCATTGCAATCATGATGCTAACAGCTTGATTCGCCCCCATAGCTGAACCTTCAGATAACTGAATCGTGGGCTCGCTATTTTGGGAAGCAAGTACCCCGCCTTGAATTAAAATGGTTAAACATCCAAAAGCAAAATATCGTTTAGGTGTCATCTGCAATATGCTTCTACAATCAACAAAGTGGTTAAATATCAAACACGACCAATTATCAATTAGTTAGCCTTGTATCTTTACACTCTTTACAAAACTATTATTAACAATCGGTTACATCCAACATCAATTATTATGATGATGAATGTACACCAACAGTAATAAGATCGCAAATGATAATGATTTTTATTTGATCTAAATTTTATTCTCAGGTAAAGTTCGCAAAATAGTGAATCAGCAATATCACTTTGCACTAAATGTTTTCGAATCAGCGATTCAAAAACATTTACCAAATTGACAATCATGAGTGATTAAAAACGCTGACTAGACCCAATTTCGGATTTATTACTTTGAGGATATAATAATGACCAAAAAGCCACTCGTTGTAGCAATGGCAATGGTTTTTAGCACCACCACATACGCACAAGAAAGCAAAGCAGTGACTGAATTTGATGAAGTACTTGTTACTGCCACTCGAATTAGCGAAAAACTATCCGACACCAGCCGTAGCGTTACCGTGATCAACGAAGAAAAAATGCAAGAATTACAACCCTCTTCCGTTGCTGATACGTTAAAAAATGAAGCAAATATTAGTGTGACTAATGGCCCGCGTTCGTCATCTCAGGGCGTTGAAATTCGGGGGTTAAGTGGTCAGCGCGTTTTGCAAACTATTGATGGTGCGCGTCAAAATACCAATTCAGGTCACCGTGGCACTTACTTTATTGACCCTGAATTACTCAGTTCTATCGAAGTGGTGCGCGGCCCAGCAAGTAGCTTATGGGGCAGCGGCGCAATTGGTGGTGTTGTCGCGCAAAACACCAAATCTGCCCAAGATTTTTTAGATGAAAACGATACGTTCGGTGGTTATATCAAACAAGGTTTTGAAACCAACGGCGATAACATTAAAACCAGCGGTACACTATATGGTTTAGCTAACAATATTGACTGGTTATTAAGTGGTAGTTACCACGACAGTAATAATATCAAAATTGGAAACGATAAAACGCTTGAAAACAGTGCTTCTGACGCGACAAGCGGCTTGGCCAAAATAGGTTGGGAACCTTCGGATGATCAACGTTTACAACTATCAGCTCGATTTTCTAATACCGATGAATTAGTGCCAAGTAACCCATCAACAAATGTCGGCAGTTCAGTGCCTTTAGTGCAACGTAATACTGAAGATCAGAATGTCACTTTAGATTACAGTCTCAACCCAGCTAATACACCATTATTAGATTTAAATGCCACCCTTTATTGGAACAACACCAATTACGATGAAGATCGTGTTACCAAAAATCAGTTTGATAGCACTGAGTTTGAAACCATTGGTTTTAGTGTCAATAACAGTTCAACTTTTGGTAATACTGTACTGACTTACGGTGTGGATGGTTATAAAGATAGCATTAACACTGTGCGTGATGACAATGGTCAAGTAGGCCAGCGACCAGATAATATTGATGGCGATACCACAGTGTGGGGAGCATTTACCAAAGCGGACATTAAGTTAACCGAGACAGTCGCATTAGATGCTGGCGTGCGTTATGACACCTTTGAAAATAAAAGTAACAGCTTAGATTTATCAAATGATGATAATGCCTTCACCCCTTCAATAGGACTATTATGGAACACCACGCAGTGGTTAACGTTAAGTGCCCGCTATGATGAAGCATTCCGTGCACCGAGTATGGAAGAGATGTACTCAACCGGTTCCCACTACTGTATACCTTCCATCCCAGGTTTCTTGCCTAATGGCCTATGTAATACCTTCGAAATAAACCCTGATTTACAAGCTGAAAAAGCGCAAAACAAAGAGCTTAAAGCGGATATGCGTTTTACTGAATTAGCGGGTAATGACGAACTTGCCATGACGTTAAGTGTGTTCAGAAACGATGTGGATGACTTCATCGAACAAACGGTTTCCAACCCGTTATACGGCATCCCCGGCCTTGAAAAAACGACCTCTTGGGACAATGTCGATAAAGCCAAATTAACTGGTTTTGAATTCATTACTCGCTACCGCTTTAAGCAAACACGGGTGATATTTAACTATGGTCAGACAGAAGGTAAAGACAAAAATACCGACGAGTATTTATCTAATATTCCGGCTAAGAAAATGGGGATAGATTTATCGCAAGCCATTATGGAAGGCGATATGAAGTTAGGCACGCGTTTCACTTACGTGGCAGAGCAACAAGACTTACCAACAGGTAACAATGAGCAATATGACTCATATAAATTGTGGGATGTATACGTAGCGTGGGAACCTGCAACGGGGACTTTTGAAGACTTACGTGTCGATTTCGCAATTGAAAATATTGGGGATGAGGAATATCGCCAAGCGTGGCAAACCTTGTATGAGCAAGGCCGGAATTTCAAATTATCAGCGCGCTACGCGTTTTAATCTTAACGCCCTATTGAAGTGAACATAACCCCAAATCTAGGAAAGCGCTGTTGTCATTGATGGCAGCGCAAATCTTATCGCCACAAGCCTCTCAAACGTCATAACTTGAGCGGCTTTTTCGAGGTTTATGTGTCGCACATTAGTTAACTCAATTATCTGGAGATCTTCCATGGCTGTTTCAGTTGCACAAATTCAACAATATCTACTCGAAAACCCAATGACAATGCCAGCTCAAGTGGCAGCTGAGTTATCAATTACTGAGCTTGAGGTGGTGACAGCGCTACCAGCTGAGCAATTGGCATTATTGCCGTTAGCGGAAAAAGATAACTTGTTAGCATCGTTACCTGAGTGGGGCAATATGACCACAATCGTCACGGCATCAGGCAGTATTTTTGAATTTAAAGGCAGCTTCCCTAAAGGAAAATATGCCCATGGTTATTACAATTTAATCACCAAGGGTGAAGGCTTACATGGCCATTTAAAGTTAGATGATATCAGTGCTATCGCATTAATTAGTAAGCCATTCAGAGGCACTGAAAGCCACTCAATCAACTTCTTTGGCGCAAAAGGTGAAGTGATATTTAAAGTGTATTTAGGTCGAGACAAAAACCGCGTGCTATTAAGCGATCAAGTTGAGCGTTTTCAAGCACTAAAAGCCAGCATAAAAGTAGCCGCTTAATGTGATCTTTCACACACAGCGAATCACCGCTAAAAATACCATAATAGAATAAAAGGAATGCATAATGTCGAGTGAAAAAGAACAACGTTTAAGAGAAAAATTACTACCTGAAATTGAAGAGTTTAAGGCACAGCGCTCCACATTGCAGCTGGCCACCCTAGATGCAGATGGCTTACCCAATGCCAGTTATGCGCCTTTTGCCCTAGCAGATGATGGTTTTTATATTTTAGTCAGTGAATTAGCACGCCATGGCACCAACTTAAAAGCGTCTAAAAAACTATCAGTTATGTTAGTTGAAGATGAATCAGAGTCTAAAAGTGTATTTGCCCGTAAACGACTCACATTTGATGCAACCGCTGAAATTGTTGCACGAGATAGTGAAACCTTCACCAAAGGCGTGGCGGCATTATCAAACCGATTTGGCGAAATGATTGATAACTTAGCCGCGCTTAACGATTTTAATTTATTTAAGTTAAATCCACACCAGGGTCTATACGTTAAAGGTTTTGGCCAAGCATTTAGCTTATCTGGAGCCGAGCTGTTAGATATCGATTGGAAACGAGATGGACATCATGGTTCCCCAAAAGAAATGATTGTAGAAGCTTGATTAGCTCCCACATCCCCAGTTAGGGCTGACGAATACCGCACTACTTTGCCGTAGTTAACATAAAGTGCCATGCCGTTATTCACTATCTTTTATTTTCGTTTTGGTAAATAAGCAGATTTGGAAGACTGTTGATTGCGATTATTCAAAACAGCCTTCAAAGAATGCAAGGTTGTTTAAAAATGCTTTAATAGATAGGTTTTCATTGTGTTTCTCTAAAAGTGAGAGAAACACAATTCCTAGAAGGTGTTTTAGAATACCAAGTGCCATGATTGACAAGAGAATGTCATGATAGTTCAGCGGTTAATTTATGGCGTTTATCAATTAAACCAGCAATTATCGAAACTGCAATTTCAAATGGGGTTTTACTGCCAATTTGCAATCCGATAGGCGCATAGATTTTATCAATTTGAGCATCAGTTAATTCACCAATACGCTGCAATCGCTCAAAACGTTTTTCTGTCGTTTTTTGAGAACCCATGGCACCGATGTAATACGCTTTTGATTCAACTGCCGCCATGAGTCCTAGGTCATCAATACGAGGATCGTGAGCCAAAGCAAGTACTGCAGAATTACTGTCAGCATATTTATCCACAAACAAGTCTGGCGAGCACCAAGTAACATCGACACCACCAGCAACAGCGTTAAAAGTCCAGCTATCTGCTAATTCTTTTCTCATATCGCAAACTTTAACATCACATCCTGACATTAGCCCTAGTTTGGCGACCCATTCGCTAACTTGGCTGATACCCAATATCAAAATGGTCCAAACTTGATCGTAAACAATTGTGATATTCTCCTCATTAAAGATAATTGAAGAACTTACTTTTTTTGCTTCAAGCACCTCAGCTTCACCTGAGGTTAGGTTTATACGTCGAGAAAAAGCATTATGACTAACCGCTTGCTGATATACATGCTGTAAATGTTGATAAAGCCCTGGCGTAATTTTTTCGACTAATAATCGAATAACACCACCACAAGGCAGTTCCACCTGTGTCCCATCTTGGACTAACTCTTTACTGTAGCAAAACTCATATGGAAAATGCTGTTCAACGTTTGAGTTATCTAAATGCGTAATAAACGCATCTTCCAAGCAGCCGCCAGAAATAGATCCCAAACGTTGTTTTCCATTCCAAGCAAATAATGACCCGCAAGGCCTTGGAGCAGAACCATACGTGCCGATTATAGTGCATAACCAAAACGGTTCTTTATCGTGCATCCATTGTTGGATACCACTTAAAACATTAAGGTCAGTGAGCTGCATTTTCTTGATTTCCCTCTACTTCCTTACGTAGCACGCCCATTTCTTTTACTGTAAAACGAATTGTAGAATTGGTAAAAGCTGCTTTGAGGTAGTTGACTAGATTTGTAAGCTCTTCGTCATTCAACTTATTGTCATATCCTGGCATTGCGTCAAATGATACCAATGTTGAATAAAATTGTGGTTTGATGCCGTATAACGTTGCCACAAGCAAATTAATACTATTTTCGTGCGCCAGAGATTCGTTACCCGCTAAACCTGGAGCAAAGTTTGGCTTACCTTCACCTTCAATACCATGACAACTAGCACAGTACCCCATATATAACTGGTAACCTTCTCCAGTATTTGCTTGTGCATTAAAGGTTAATGGCTTACCAGGAACATCTTCATCACTATCAAGTAAATATACCGCTGATGCATGTAAATCTTGCTCATCAAATTTACTTAAACTGTGGTAAATTGCAGTATACATTTCACCAACTACGGTTCCTTTACGAGAATAGCCTGTACCGAGTAAATCTTTAATATCCTGCGAACTCCAACCTTGCTCAATTAATGATTGAGAAGTGATATCCGGAGCCCACACATTACCAATCATTGCACCTTGATAATGCTTAGAATGATCCATGGCCATAGTCATATCTCGAGGTGTATGACACTCACCACAATGTCCAAAACTATTTAGAATATAATTGCCACGGTTCCAACTATCACTTTTACTGTTATCTGCAGCAAATTCTTGAGGTTTGTGGTTGAGTAAATTCCAACCTTTTAGCCCCAAACGTATATTGGCTGGAAACATCACGTCGTTATCAAGATTAGCCTGAGAAGAAGGTTTTGTATTCATAAAGTAAACATACAACGCACGCATGTCTTCCTGCGTAATTTTGTCAAACGATGTATATGGCATTGCTGGATATAAATTACCTTTAGGAGCAACACCATGACGCATTGCTCGGTCAAAATCCTCAAAGCTATAATCACCAATACCTTGTGTTTTATCTGAAGTAATATTAGTTGAATAAATAACGCCAAATGGCGTTTTAAAAGATAATCCACCCGCGTAAGGCTCTCCACCTGTAGCCGTGTGGCATGCATAACAATCAGCAAGTTGTGATAAATATTTACCTTTGTTAATTAACTCATTGTCTGTTGTCGCCATAACCGTTGGGCTAATAGCAAATATGATGGCTAAAGAAGCAATTTTTTGCATTATACGGTTGCTCCTTCTGTGGATAAGATGAGCTCTTTAACCGCTTTGTAGTACTTCACATAACCGGTGCAACGGCAAACATGATCTTTAAGTTCAGTCTCTATAATCTTCTGAACTTGATCTTTGGCAATAGGTTGGCGCTTTAGCTTTTCAACTAATGCCACGGTCTTATTGGTGAATCCTGACGTACACCAACCACACTGAAAAGAAAAGTTGTTCACAAATGCTTCTTGCACAGGATGAAGCGCTATGATTTCACCTGTTTTAGATGTTTTTGCGTGACCTTCAATTGTACGTAACTTTTTACCATTAAATACCATGGCGTTAGTAATACAGGTGCGTACAGTGTCACTAGTACCATCTTCGTTATCAACAATGATGGTACAAGCCTGACAAATACCTTGCCCACAACCAAATTTAGTGCCTGTTAAGTTGACATATTCATGTAGAAAATCGGTCATTTTCACTTCAGGATCAACTTCTAAAGGGCCATATACCTTGTTGTTAATGGTTACACTGATCATGGTCATGATTAAATAGCCTCTACAATATCTTTAGGTGTTACAGGGGTGTGATAAAAACGGGTGTTAGTGGCTTGATAAATAGCTTCGACTAATGCCGGAACAATAGGGATCATGACCACTTCACCAATCCCTTTGGCAGGATCTGACTCAGAAAGTGGCGGCAATATGGTATAGTTCATATTCCAGACACCATTATGGTTAGCCAAAGGCACTTGATAGCGATTAAGGTTCCACGTACCGTTTCCTGCGCCGCTTTCATCCAAGGGAAGATATTCATACAGAGCATGGCCTACCCCCATGGTTAGTCCGCCCTCTATCTGACCTTCTACCAGCTCTTTTACTAATACCTTTCCAGGCTCTAACCAGGTGTGGGTAGACAAAACTTCAACTTTACCTGAGGCTTTTTCGACAGCAATTTCAGCAAGCGTTGCACAAGGAGCATAGTAAGTCACCATGGCGTTATTCAATGCAGTTTTAGGGTAATCAACACTTTTACGCTCAATAACTTGATAACCAAAACGGTTAGTTTTTACATTACGTGCACCAATACCGCGCTTAATAGCAATAGCATCAAGTGGATAACGTTTTATTTCACCTTCCAGCTCAAACTCAGCAGAAGCCCATGCCCATCGATTAAATGCATGTGTCATTACCCCAGTAATCATGCCGTCGGCATGTGCTTTTTTCGCAAGTAACTCAAGTGATATTGGAGGATAACCATTAATCGTTAATCCATCGTTTGACCAACGAGCCTTGCTCACATCATTAAAATCAGGTGTTGCAAATTGACCATTAAAATAGGTATTTTTCCAAATCTCTACTGCTGCAGGAAACAAGGTTTTTTCAAGTAAGATCCTCGCTGCGTTCTCTGTTGTTTGTGTTTGATAGAAGCTTGACATGCTGGCTGCTGAAGCCATTGATACTGCAGGGGTCCAACGAGGGTCCTTTAGCATTTGATCTTGACGCTCCTGCGAAATGAGGTACGGATTATCAGTAGCAAATAACTCCATGGCATCAAATTCTTCAGTAACGGCCATTTCAATTTCATCAGCTGCACTGCCTAAATATTGAGATACTAATGAACCTTGTGAAGTATCAATACCCGTGCCCATTTCAACCGAGCAGGTTTTAACGATAATTTTTCCTTCAGGAGTGATTTCTACACTTGAAGAAGGTGCTGCGGCACCGGTACCATAATCTTTAGAAACCATACCAAAACCAACACCATATAATTTTCCCGGATGTTTAGCTTCAAATTCGGCTTTGGCACTATGGCGATTAACCCACTTAGGGTGTTTCGCTGCCATTTCAAGCATCTCTAAATAGCGCATGTCGCCATTCGGTAATGCCCCTTGGGTATTTTTAAGGCCTGGTTTTAACGCATTAATTTTACGTAGTTCAATTGGATCAACATCTAACTCTGCTGCGGCTTCGTTAAACATCATTTCCATTGCTGACATTGATTGTAAAGTACCGTATCCACGCATAGAGCCTGCATGGGGTGTTTGTGATGGATAACAAACAGCAGTAATATCATTACGTGGAATATAGTAAATACCTTGAATAGCACTAGCGCCAACCATTGTCACTGAACCAGAGAAATTGATACGGCCACCACCATCAACCTCCATATCAGATACAAGACCCGCTATCTTTTTAGTATTTTTATCAAAAGCTAACTTATTAGCCATGACGAAAGGATGACGTTTTAAGCCTGATTGGAACTGCTCGAATCTGTCATTCGCAAGATAAACTGGCGCTTTGGCAAATAATGATGCCAAAATCCCATAGTAAGGAAATTGAGTATGATCTTTTGCACCAAATCCTCCACCGATGTAAGGGGTATGAACAATGACATTTTTGATATCACTCGCTAATGGACTTTTAGCAATAGTCTTACCGGCTTTATAGTAAAAATCTTGTGGAGCCTGGCTCGAAATAACGATATGCATCGACTGAGTCGCTTTGTCATACCAGCCGTTATATGCTTCAGCTTCAAATGTCATAGGTTCAATTGACTGAGTTTGGTAAGTTCGGTCTAAAACAAACCAATCTTTGCGCGTCTCAACATCACTATGTAATTTTTCAGCATAAAACATGCCGCGTTTTCCATTGTCTTCAATGCTATTTTCAGCGCTTGGCCATACCGGTTTATGTGCTACATAATTAGGGAAAAATAAACCATCCTGCAGAGTGCTATAACGATCATTTTGTCCTAATTGGCCTTCTTCGCGAACAATCCGCCATGACGCATATGGATCTTTTGATTTAGCAACAAGCTCAGTCTCTTCACCATATTGCACAACATTGCTATTAAATTGAATGCGACCTTTAGCTTTGTTGAATGCTGCAAATGTATCAAATAATAACACAGCAATTTCATGACCTAGATAATCAGGCGTATTGCCCTTTTCTAGTAACATGTTTCCACCAAAGTCTTCAATTAACTCTGTTAATTTATGATTTTTTAGATCTTCTGCTGTTATAACTTTATAAGGCTGGATTTCAGCAGGCAAGAAAGAGATATCGAACCCTAAATAGACTCGATTTGCAATTGACGAACGGATCATAAGAGCATAATGCTGTTCATTTGGCCAAGTTGGAATATCAACCGCACGATAGTCGCGCCCATAGATTTTTTGGCCAGTCACTTTTTCGATAGCATCAAACCTAAAACGCGGTTTCTTATCTTTATTCCAGTTTGATCTAAATTTTTCGATATTACTTTTTTCTTCAGCTTGGACGCTATTAAACAGCATTGGTGCACTGTAAATAGTAACGCCCCCTATAACGCACTGCTTAATGAAATTTCGTCTTGAAAGATTGAGTTGCGATGACATACTGACCCCAAATGACCATATATTTATTATTTACCATATATATTAGGGAAACAGTTTAACTAAACTCATGCTCAATATTTCTATAGGCTTATAAAAAGTGGCTCATTTATTACCCTCAATTAACTCACCAACAACACAACCCCAACCACAAAGTAAAAAAAAATAACATTCACCTTAAAACAACAATACTTAAATCAAACTTTTGAGTAATTTTAGGATGGGCGTCACAGATTTTTAGAAGCCAATAACCAGTAATAAAGTAATGAGAAGAGGGTGGAACAAATGACTTATGGAACACTTCAATTTCGATTGAACTATTTGTTAATTGCTAAAATAGTAAAAGGAAATGTATCGATATTAGCAGTAACAAGCCATATCAATTCATTTTATAGTACGTTTTAGCCAAAATAATTTCATAGCAAAACACCAAAAAAATCGCACTACCTTATTAGGAGAATCTGAACATAAATCTGCATCAGAAAAAAGTTGTGGGCACGGTTTGGTCACCATTTGCAAAATTGAGCTTTTATAGTGTAATGAATTGAGACTGAACTGGAGAGTTAAATATTTAAAAATGCTAGAAAAGACAAAGGCCTAGCATTTTTGCTAGGCCTTCTAAATTTGGCAGGGGTGGCAGGACTCGAACCCGCAACCATCGGTTTTGGAGACCGCGAGAAGACCAAATGTTGTTAATCGATATCAAATGAACCAGCTTAACATAAAACGATATTTCATTTATTAACAATAACTTGAATAAAATACAAACTCATATCACTTAGTATCACTTTTAGCCGTTTTGAACCACTTTTTAGGTCATGGATCGCTTTTTTGGTCACCAACTTTGGTGTAAAAAGTATACTAACTTTAGATGTTCCACGTAAAAAAACATTGGTTAAATTCACCTATAAAGGCACTTAATGGTTTTAATAATCTAATACCAAAATCGACCAAATTGATTTAGCCATTGACTCACAATAGATACCAATAAACCAAAGACAAATAAAATGCCGATGAGGTTAACAGCCACCAAATTTATGAATTTAAAGGTATAGGACTAACCCATATCAAATGGATTTTTTGGCCTTTCATCATTAAGTAATTCGGACGCGATGGCATTTATCTCACTCTGAACATACGCCCAATATTCTGGATTATCGACGGTTCTTTCTTTAATTTTTTTAGGAATAAAGCGACTCATTTCCATATTGAAGTCATTGCGTACTTCATCTTCCGACATTAGCTTAGCTAACGAAACAGACAGTGCCTGTCGAAAGTCTTCAGCTTGCTTTTGCCTTGCGGTGAGCTTCTTTTCAACCAGTGTTTTAGATACATCAATACCGCGCTGCTTGATCCAAACAATATCCCAGATATCACGAGGCTTGATACGTCTTGCGCTATACGCTAACGCGATCAGCTTATCCACCAAAGTTTCTTGTAACGACTGTACCGGAACCAAGATCCCTTCAGTGGGAACAACAATATCGTAATGATTGATTAGCGGGCGCTTTTCGATATCGAATGACGGAATAGCACAGACGTCAATATGCATTTTTTGCCGTGGCAAGTCAGGACGATTAGCTTCTTTCACGATACTAATTTTCCACGAAACGGTATCCCCTTGCTGCTCGGCAGAGGGTTTGTTTACCCAAACATCGGTTTCGTACTTGTTCTGAATATAGGTTTGAATTTCGGACTCTAACCCATCAAACTCTGACGGTTTGAAATAATGGCCGCCGTTAAAATCAAGATCTTCCGATAACCTGCTGCTGTAACACATACGTAATGATGTGCCACCAATAAAGGTTAATCGCTGCATGACGCCTTGTTTAATCAACACATCCATAATGTCATGGTGCAAGATCTCTTTTTCAATTACGGGTGTCACTGCTGCATAGTCAGGGTTTGACTGGACGATTTGACGAATTTGTTGTTTCAGCATACTTCCTCTCCCGCACGAGTCCTCATATTTGGCTCTCCAACATATGTAAATTTCGCTGACAATGCTTTAGATCTGCAATTGCTTGTTCTTTGTGCGCGCGATACATTTTGATGTTGGAATCAAAGTACAAATTAGGAGCAATTTGTTCAACGGGTTTCTTAGTGTGGGTAAATTCGATCACCCCATAAGGCGTATCAAAACAACCACTACGGCCTTTAGTCACTATAGTGACTCTGTCGATCAAGACTTGTGAAATATCACCAGTATGACTTAGCTGACTTTCTAAGCTGATGTAGTTCAATACACCACTACGCAGCTTTTTGATGATTTTATAAATGGCAGTATCTGGCTCAGGTGGTGTAATAACGCTTTCATAGAAGCCTTTTACCACACGTCTTAATAGGCCTTTTTTAACGCAATCTGCTAGAAACTTTCTAAAAGCTGGATTACAAGACACACTTAGCATAAAAGCAAGCTCTGTTGCACTGTGAATGCCACCACCAGCGTACACCGCTTTAGCTAATGCTTTTAATAACTCATCAGATTTTGCCATAGGTCTACACTAAACTACCAAATAAGTAACTTAGTGTAGACCTTACACAAAGCTTGCGAAAGACAAAGGTCTACATATTGTTACTCTTTAAATAACAATATGTAGACCTTTTAAGTCTGTATCACCTTAGATGCTTACCATGCACTCACCTGCACGAATTTTTAAAAGTTGCACCCAATTTTCAACTCTTACCAACCATATACGTATCTTGCAACCAAAGCATTAAACTGAATACAAAATCACTTTTGCAGTAGCTTAAAAATAAAGATCATGCAGTTTTCTGAACCTTCCAAAGGCCGGTTAACAAGGTACACTCAAGATAAAGTCAAGCTCTGTAGTAATGTGAATGCCATAGCTAGAGTAATAAAACCAATCTTGATGGAGAAGTTAAAGATAAGAAAGATAGCATTGGGGTAAGCGTCGACGCGCAGCTTTGATCCCGATATTTCGTTCAGAATAGCTCATTAGGTTAATTGGTTGGTAAAGAGCTGCCCTATCCTAAACCTTGCCCATATTACATTGTTGTTTTCGGTGTTTTTGTCTTTCTGAGGACAAACGTGCCATAGCGGTTAATATTCGTTGCGCTTTATCGTACAGTATTGAATCGGCATTTTGTTTATCATCACAAATTGTTTGAGCATAATGCACCGCCAGCGACATAATAAGTTGCTCAGCTTGAGTGAGGTTATTGTGTTCTAGCTCCTTAATAAACATTAATAAAAAGCATTGGTACAAGGTATCAAAAACTTGTTCCTTATCCATACTGTAGTGTTCATTTTTAGGCTTTGGGGGTAATTCGATCATAGCCGCTATGAGGCTACACACTGTCGAACAGGATGTAGCACCGACAAATAATTCCTCAATAGCTTTATCCTCAGCAAAGTATTTTTGTAATTGCTGGGCAAAGTCAGCTTTATTCCACTGTTGGGCGACTGATCGAATGACACTCATTAGCTTTCCTACTAGCGATATAAACGCATTGGGATGATACTCAAGAAGTAAATTAAATGTTTCACCTCAACTAAAAATTTCACTTTGCTTTAATATTAAGCAGGATTTGCAAGTCGAAAATTAAAATTTTTAACAAATCACCAACTCCTCTATAAAATTCAGTTATTGCATTGACTTTTACACATGTTAGAAACTGATCTACCCAAGGCAATAGGTGTTCAGTGAGCAAAATAATAGACAATTTTGACTTTTTTTCGGTCATTAACTTACCCAACACAGCGATAATTAGTCCAATATGATCACGAGGCTGTTTAAAAGCCGTATTTATATCGATATTGTTATGCTGACAAAATTGTTCAAACTCGATACAACTTTGTCCATTCACAAGTTGATCTTTATCTGTATAGACCGACCCCCAAGGGTAAGCAGACTTAACTCCAGGTCCAACGAAAAGTTGTTTATAATCATTACTGAGTTCAATGAAACTATGTTTACACAACGCCTTTTTCATTTTTATACAAATATCGTCAGTTGGCGAAATAAGAGTCGGCCAATTAGTGATAATTTCATCATTCACGTGTTGGTAAAAAGCTTCTGTTGGTGTATTGAATAACATACAAGAAAGTACATTACAGATAGCTGCTGAATTTTCAAAAGTGGCTTGGTTCATTACAATCTCTGTTGTTATTAACTGAGTGGTTTTAGGCATGGGTGACTTCACCCATGCCTAATAACTCATTAAGATTACACTTCGTTTTCGTTTTGGATTGAACCGTCCGAGCGGTCGTTGTAACGATTTACGGTAATAAGTAAGTTAGGGTCTGTAATACTACTACTCGGTAATGGTCTAGCATCACCTCTAACAGCCATAGGGTATCTTTTTTCCAAGATTTCAATTTTGTCAAAATCTAATGCGCGTTGTGGGCAAGACTCAACACAGGAAGGTTTTTTACCCTGTGCAATTCGGTCTTTACATCCATCACATTTGGTCATCACTTTGCGTTGAGTATCTAGCTGAGGTGCATCATATGGGCAAGCTCGTGCGCAACTTGAGCATCCAATACAAAGATCTGTCATAACATCAACAATGCCATCTTCGCGCCGTTTATGCATGGCTCCTGTTGGGCAGGCTTTCACACATACTGGTTCATTACAATGATTACAACTAATAGACACATAGTAGGCAAATACGTCATTAATATATACACCATCTTCTATTTCTTGAAAGCTGCCACCGCCGTATTTATAGGTACGACGTAGCATAGGTCCTAAATCAATATCATTTTTGTCTTTACAACTAATTTGGCATGTTTTGCAACCACTGCATTTTTCAGTGTTTATATGAAAACCATATTGGGTATAATTATTCATCATATCTTCTCGTTACCGTTTATTAAGCTAGACGGATTTCAACTAGGTTAGTATGTTGTGGATTGCATTTACCAATCGGTGTTGGGTGGTATTTGGTTAATGCATTAACATTACCGCCAGTATCGACTTTTGTTGATAAATTATCGCTATTTAACCAAGCTCCTTGTGCTAGAGATGTTACGCCTGGCATGATTAACGGCGTAACTTTTGCAGCAATAATGACGCTCCCGCGATCATTACTAATTTCAACTTTGGCACCATCAGTAATACCACGCTCTGCTGCATCTTTAGGATTTATCCATACTGCATCTTCAACAGCTTCAGTTAACCATTTGATATTATGAAAGCTTGAGTGAGTTCGACTTTTTGTATGATGACCGATTAGTTGTAATGGAAATTGTTCACGAGTTTCGGTGTCTTCATAGCTCTCCCATGTTTTGTGATACATTGGAATGGCCGGAATTAAATCTCCTTCAGGGAGTTCCCATTGAGTTGACATTGCTGCAAGTGTTTCTGAGTAGATCTCTACTTTACCACTTGGAGTGCTGAGTTTATTTGCTTCAGGGTCCGCAAAAAATGAACTGAACGCGACATTTTTGAAGTCTGGATTTGGTATTTTATACAAACCACCCTCAACAAGATCTTTGTAATCAGGTAACTTGGCATTGTTCGCTTGGTCACGCTTGTATAGTTCATCCAGCCATTGGTCGTAATTCTTACCTTCAAACACTGCACCTTCAAGACCTAAGCGTTTAGCAATTTCATAAGTCACTTCAAAGCAACCTTTTGCATCTACAGGGCTATTTACTGAGGTGGTCATCGGAATAACTGTTTCTTGGTTAGTTCCACCGAATGCACTAATATCGGTATGCTCTAAATCAGTTAAATCAGGTAACAAAATATCTGCGTATTTTGCACTTGGTGTCATAAACACATCATGCACTAAAATAAACAGCTCATCAGCTTCTCTGCTGGCTAAAATTTCATGAGTGCCAAATGAATCAGAGTGTTGGTTAATTAATGCATTGCCAGCATAATTCCAAATAAATCGAATGTTACTATCTAGTTTTTCAACACCTTTTAGACCATCTTTTTCAGGCGTAAAGTCAACACCACGTACAATCGCATCACTCCAAGTAAAGAATGAAATACTGCCTGAATATGGATTGTCTCCTTTAGGTGAGAGACTTATGGAACTTCTCCCATGACTAGGCCAAATACCTGAATTAGTTCCAGAAATACCGATTTTCCCTAGTAATAAAGGTAAGATGACAATTGAGCGTACAGTTTGCTCGCCAATTGCGTGACGTTGTGGACCTAGACCTTGGCATATAAAAGGGGTTGAGGCATTCATTAAATCTTGAGCCAAAGCAACAATTTCATTTGAAGCAATACCTGTAATTTTTGCTGCCCACTCAGGTGTTTTAGCTATACCATCTTCGCCAAGCCCTAAGATATGAGACTTATAATCGCTATTTGGTTTAGCAGATGCTGGTAAAGTGTCGCTATCATAACCAATACAATATTTATCCAGAAATGCCTTATCAGCTTTACCTTGACGAATAATCTCGTAAGCTAAAGCTTCACACAAAGCTGCGTCAGTACCTGGACGGATTGCCAACCATTTATCTTCTTTGCCTAATGCAGAATCAGAATAGCGAGGGTCAATCATGATAACTTTTTTGCCTTGGGTGCATGTACTCCAGTCGTAAGTTCCACCACCACCACTCATGCGTGTCTCTGCTGGGTTAAAACCAAATGCAACAACTAAATCACTGTGCAACATTTCAGTGTATGTGCTTGATGTGATTGTACCATACGTGTAATACATAGCTGCCAACTGTTGTGAAGAGCTATAAGTTCCATAGTGGCTTAAATATCCCCCCATTTCACATAAAAGTTTTGCGCCCCATTGACCTGCCCAACGCCAATCACCGCCAGAATATCTAGCGTATAGTCGGCCTGTGCCATAGTGGGGGTATACTGCAGAAGGTCCGGCTTCGTTATAGACTTTTTGCAAATTTTCAGCAATGGTATTAAAAGCTTCATCCCACGAACACTCTATGAAACTACTTGCATGGCCACGAGGTCCAACACGCTTCATTGGACGATTTAGCCTGTCTGGTGAGTAGACTTTTTTACGAGAAGAGCGACCTTTGAGGCACGCCCTAACTTGGTGAGTACCAAATTCATCACCACCAACATCATCAGTTTCAATTCGTGTGATTTTTCCATCAACGGTAATAACTTTTAACGGACAGTTATGTCCACAGTTACAAGTACAACAAGACCAATCAACCTTCTCCCCTACAGGTGGCACTTCAGGGACTTTATTTGGCTCATCAGAGCTGGTTTTACAGCCGGTAATGGTTGCTGCACAGCCTAGTGCGGCACTGGCTTTTAAAAAACTTCTACGTTCCATTCATTTATCCTCAGTAACTAAAACGATGCGTGTTAACGCAACTTGTAGGTAAACGACAACATCACTTGGTGTGCGTTATAGTTATGGTTGATATCGCCCAGAGTAATCATCCCCGGAATATCATTGACCCCTACGTTGGCTGCATCGGTATCGAAATAGCGTTCATAGCGGTATGTTAATTTCAGCGCCATTTGCTCGCTCAAGGCATAATCGGCGTACATGCTGGCACTGTGGTTGTATGAGTAATAATCCCCATACGGATTGGTTCTATCGGCGGTGACATTTGTGTCACTAATTGAGTTACTAAATAAGTAATCAATACCTAAGGTAAGCTTGTCCTGCATCAAGCCGCTGTAGCTTGCACCTGCGCCTAAGCTGATAAATTCGTCTTCAATGTCGGCTGCCCAGTCAGGGCTAGCAAAACCTTGGCTGCCAGCTTGGTTAGAGTTAATCCATTGCTGACCGGCAAATACATAACCATCAACATGCTGATTAAAGGCGATGTTAAGGTTAGCGTCATAACCGTAATCTTCAGATTCAGTCAGGCCAATTTGGGTCTGGTCATACTCGTCTTGAGCATAACGGGTGCTAATGTCTAGGCTCATCCAGTTGATTGGGGTGTAGTTCACCTTGAATTCAACGGCGTTGCGTGTACGGTCAGCTAAGTAGTACTTGCGTAATAAAGCGTTGTTTTCAGATGAGGTCAGCTCATTGGCTTCATAGGCAGAGCCGCTGCGATTCGCATGCTCGGCTTTCAGGTTAAAGTTAACCTTATCCAAGGCGCGAACATTGAGTTTTAGCCATAAATTATCGTCATTAGTTTGCTCGCGATCACTGAAGGTGCGCTCCACTTCTTTGCGGTCGTAACCAGCTTGCAAACGGTAACCACTTGCAATGCGGTAACTCGCGTTCACTTTGAAGGTATTACGCTCAATGTCTTGTGGCACGTTTTGTCTAAAGGCGCCGGTTAAGCTATTGAAGTTGTATTGAGCAAATTCAGCGGTTGAGCTTTTATTATCACGCTTGCTGTAATCAATGCTGCCACCTAAGCGTAAACGATTAGTAAGCATAGAGGTCAGCGCAAAGCGGCCATCAAGAGTATCAACTTGACCATCCCAGTTTTGTAGCGGGTTGCCGGTCATTTGAATCAGGTTGTCATCTTGAATCATACGTCCAGTAACAATTCGACCGTTCATGAAGGTGCGATTGATATTGTATTGACCTGACAATGACACTTGATGGGCTTGGTTATCTGGCGCGGCAGAATAGACATCGTTGGCATAAGGCAAGCTTAAGTGGTCGATGTGGTTTTCATATACACTGCCAAAATAGCTCAGTTCGGTGAGCCAATTTTGGCCAGAGAAGTGAATACCGGCATCAAACTGTTTAGTAGTGGCATCAATAGGCAGACCAAAGTTGATCGGACTAGGCGACACCAGACTTGCTGATTTATGACCCGTTTTGTCTTCTTGGCTGTATTTCACAAATGCACCATAAAAATCTTGGCCATAGTCAAAACCTAATGCCACTTTTTCGCGGTGTTGAGCTAAGTCGAAAGTGTTGATGGCATCAGATGGCGTCAACATGCCGTCGTTGTGCCACAAACGACTTTCCACATCACCAGCTTGATAGGTTTTAATCGCATCATAATCAAGGCTAAACTCATACAAGCCTGCTTTACCACCAGAGATATGAGCAAAGCCATTATCCATACCTAATTGATGGGCTTGAATTTGCGCTTGATAACCTGAGTCACCTTGGAATTTAACATCACCACTGACCGCACCAATGCCGCCATCCTTACCTGTGCCTAACGTATTGCCTGCATCCACATCGCTGACATCGTTATAGCCAGCAGCGACACTCACTTCACCGCTATAACCTGCTACGTTAGTGCAGCGTTTACATTCATATTTATAGGTGTCAACTGCGGTAGTATTGGCTTGGCCTACCCCGAAGTTAGCCGCCATGCTAGAGGTTGATACCGCCAGCAGTGACAGGGTAATAAGATTCAATTTAAATGACATAATCTTGCTCTCCATTAGCGTTGCAGCAGACTGCCAGAGGGGTGGTTAGACCCGTGAATTTGGTTGTGACAGTTCAAACAGCTTTTTCCACCACCAAATGCATCCATACCTAGCTCAGGTACCACGCGAGATGCGTGACCATCTGGGGCATGACATTGCTGACATAACTGCGGTGCGCGGTTATCAAGTAAGTTGTCGTTCACACTGCCATGTGGGTTGTGACAACTGCTGCAATCTTCAGTGACCGGGGCGTGTTCCCATAGGAATGGGCCGCGCTTTTCAGCGTGACAGCTGTAACAGGTGTCATTAACTGTAGGCTTAACCAGTGCGCTTTCGCTCATTGAGCCATGAGGAGCATGGCAATCAATACAGGTCATTTGGTCCCATTTCATTGGGTGAGAAGAGCGCTTGTTCATGTCGGCTTTTTCTTGGGTGTGACATGAGGTACAGGTGTCGTTTACTGACAGTTTGTCTAGCGCTGGGTCTTTGGCTGCATGCACGGTGTGGCAGTCTGCACAGGCAATTTCTTCAAGATTATGAGTGCTGGTATGCCATGCCATTTGCTCTGGGTCGTTATGACAGCCTTGGCAAACGGTGTTTTGAGTTGGCGCAGAAAGCTTGCTGTCTTTACCAAAGGCAATCATGGGCTCTTTTCCGCCTTTGTTGTGATTGCCTTGTGGGCCATGACAGGCTTCACACTGAAGGCCCGCCATAGGAGATTCGCTATTGGTTAAGTTGCCGTGGGTGCCTTTAAAGATATCCATCACTTTTTCATTTTTACGGTGACACATTAAGCAGTTGTCTGCGCCTTTAGGGGAGTAATTTCCTTCAGCAAACTTATCAACTAATTGTTGTTCTAATTGTTCAGCACTAAGATCATCCCATGGGGTAGCATTAGCACTTGAATAGGGAATTAATATTGAAGAAACTCCAATTATTAACATGAAGGCCATTTTTCTCATAAATATAATCCCCTTAAATAAGATAAGTATTTATTAAATTGATTTTTTTAAATTGATGACCAGCTTAATATGTAATTAAACAAATTATCTTTTGTTAAAAAATAACAATCAAGAATTGTGATAAATCACTAAAAAATAGTAAAAACGAGATTTAAACCTCCAGCAAACGATAATGATTACTATTAAAACAAAAAGCATAAGACGATAAATATCAAAAACTTAAAAAACAACTACCTCTTTTGTGATAGATGTGTTTTATGTTTGTTATATAGAAGGAAATGTTGATATAAGATCTATGTCAAACTTATTAAAAAGCCAATTAAATACATCTTTTAAATATGAAGTTAATTAGTAATTACACTCAAACTAAAGTAGTAATTAATCTATAATATTTATTTTTAATAGCTGAGTTTGATATTTAAAGTTGATTGAATAAAAATTGACAAGGAATATAGGAAGAGCAACCGTATGGGAGTATATTTTTTGTAAGCATTAGCTAACCGGTGAAGCTTATTTAGCTTTACCTAAATCAATATTCCACTGAATAAAATTATACATATCCATTGGACAAAACCTCACCAATTTTGGTGTGAAAAGTATACCGTTTTTAGATAAAACTAGTAAAAAATGAGTTTAGAGCTCCACAATTTTAATAAGTTAAGTCGGCACCGAAAGGAATTCATGACAGTCGAAATAACAGAAAAAATGCACACATTGCAAATAAATGAAATAATATTGGTAACATGTTCAGTAATGACACATGTGATACCTGCCCACACAACTAGCATGGAGTCGGAGGGTTAAATTGACACCTAGTCCAATCGACAATTTTTGCTTCTTCAAGATGAAAATGGGGAAAGAAAATAACTTAATAATTTATGCCTGATGTCGATTCAATCGACATGTAGTGCAAACATATTTACAAAACAGCAATTAATCGACACGTACAACTGATTTAAAACCAAAGCAAAGTTGAAACGGCTTGAGTTGAGTCGATGCCACTAATGTCACCTAATCATTACCGTTTTTAAACTATGCGCTTAACTCTGTCAGTTAAACCGTTCAATATTGAATCCCGTATGTGTGCTGGAAAATCATTTGGCAGCTGCGCTTTAGCCTTCATGATCACAGCCTCTACCTTGTCAGCTATGCCACGCATCATCTCCATCATAATCGCAGTATCAAAGCCCACAGCTTTAGCTGTTTGAATAAAGTGCCGTGGGAAAATTTGGTTGATTTGATACTTCTTACCTTTAGTTGCCTTAAGACCCATGGCAAGCTTGGCATCGCGAATATTTAAGCCTTTACCACCGATGACAGGGTACATAGATAAAATATCGTAAAAAGGCGTTAGTCGATATCCGCCATCGGCCTCGATAAACAGCGAGAAGTTCTTAGCATGGCCATCTGTTGCGGCTAGCAGCCAAAACAGCACTTGGGACTTCATGAAATTATACCTATCTCGCTCTGAATTCATCGAACCTAATAGATAAGGCATAATTTGTTCAATACCCGGACCACCATGGATCTCATATTTCTTCGCTGGTGAAATATTTAATGTCTGACAAAAGTCTTCTTGGGGCAGCCTCATAATCCATGTGCCATCTGAAGAGAACTTACGATCGAAGCGCTCTACTGCAAGCGCTTTAATATTACCCACTTTGATTATTGAGCACTCAGGTGCATCTAAACCAAACTCTCTGACTATAATCATGCACAGGTATTCATTCTCGACGCTGTTAGACATATCTATGCTATGGGAGTGGCTTTTTATCTGACCTATCGGCAGCTTAATGATATGAGTAGTGGGTGTCGATTTGATTGGCAGTCGCCACTGTCCGTCAATTTTAAGTAAGGCTGTTTTTTCTTGAGCACCGGCAATAGAAATCCTAAAGTCATCGTCATCGGCTAACATGCCTAATGGGATATTTGACTGATAACCCTTGAGTACTTTTTCCAATTGTTTATTAGATAGAGGTTTAGACTCAATCTTTTTTATATCAAAGGGAGGCTGACCATGGGGGATAAGCTGTAATGCACCCACACTCTCTTGACCAATTTTAGCTAGTAGATCAAACGCTTGTGTCGAATCAGCATTATGTCGAGCAACGACTCTGTTTCTCACTTCAAGATTATCAGGTAGCAAATTATCGAAGAAGTTATAAACTTCATCACCTTTATAGGCTTGCTTACGAAGCGGCATAGACAAAGAAATTGGACGACTACCGGGAATCGCTAACCATTGAGGTGAATAGCTAAACTGATGAGAGCCTGTAGATGACTTGATAAAATCCCCCACCAGGTAGCTATTCATATAAACGTCAAGCACAGCCATTACCACTCCTCCTTCCATCCGCTGTCGGGCACAATGGCGTTTTCATGACTGCGTTCATTCACCAGCTCTTGATTCCTAACCTTTATATCTAATTCAAGGTTTAATGCAGAAAGTATTTTAAACAGCGTTTCTAATTTGGTTGAATCCGGGTTCAGCTCAAAGCTTGAAACGGTATCCTGGCGAATACCCACCTTGCTCGCCACCTTGCTTTGCGAGAGCTGCTCGTTCAGTCGCACATCTTTTAGATACACACTAAGCTGCTTTGCGTTGGTCACCTTCATGATAGCTTTACCTTTAGACTGTCCTTAACTCTTATTTAACACGCTGAAGCAGGTAAATCAATATTTACACGCTTAAACCGTTAAAAGCGCATTAACACGCTACTGGCGTTAAAAAAAGTTCACCCCGCAGCAGCGGGTAGTCTGACCATAAAATACAAAAGAAATTAGGGAGTCATTGCCAAGACGAAACCGTGAACATTTACCCAACAAAACTAGATCGCTTAATGATCTGCCGTAGTCCATTAAATATTCATAGTTAGGGTGACTTCTTGTTCTTTTGCTTGCAGCCCAAATGTGGAGTTCAAAAAATACTCATTCTGTTGCCCCGCACATTTGGATACACGAATAAATTATCAAAAAAATCAGCCATTTATCCTGATAGTTGGTTGTTTCGTAAAATTAAAATTTATTAGAGTATTGATAATGTAGCATTCTCAGTATTTATCGCGCTAATATCTAGGATATTAGAATTGGATCGAAAGCATGTTGTTATTATCTTAAGTGATAAATCTTGCAATAAACACTGCAGAGCGTATAACTCAACTATTAACGGTCTATGGAATCAATCTCATGTTAAACGACTTCTACTCTATCAAACAAGAAAAGCTTTCACGACAAAAGAGATATGCTGAACGAGTTTTGGCTGGGGATATTTCACCTAAAGATCGTTGTGTTTTGGTCGGATGCAGAAAGTCTAAAGTCAATTTAGTTGTTCCTAAATTTATCTAAATACTAATATTTTAAAGTTTTTTTTGTATCGAACTAAGAAATAAGTATTGCCACTTCAAAAGCTTGAACAGCTTAATGATTAACAATCTGAAAATTGTAAGTTAGTAAAACCTCACTTATTGGCAGGGGCTTATCTGCTTCACCTAAATCAACATTCCACGGCAGCAAATCAGTCATATCATCTATTGGTGCACGCTTGGGTAATTCCGTAAATGCTCGGATAAGCAACATATTGAAATACTCTATTGATGTGCTCAATTTTAGTTAGCAACACAAAAACTCCATAACGAGCCCCCATAAAGAGCAGTATCTTTTTCTTAGGCCTTACCAATTTTATGATATAAATTTGTCAAATTCACGCGTGAGTCAAAATGACTTTCACATACCTTAAACGGCAAATTCACAAAATTCCACGCCTCAATATACTTATCATGTACTACATAAATTTTATCTTTATATTCAGAAGCTTAATCTATTTACACCGACTTCATCATGATTTATAAATTAAGCATAGGATATTATTTTGAGGGGTTTATGCCGATAAATATTGCTACGATAAAAGCATTAAAATCGTGTAAAAAGGTCAAAATCCATCCAAATGCTTACAAAGTATTTGAGTTTGTTAACAGTCTCGACTTTTCGTTTTGTGGCGCAATAAAACAAGATCTAGTTAATAAAAAATTATTAACTGTCGGTCTAGTTTTACATGCAAAAAAAGTAGGTGATGAACTATTAATATATTCTGGATTTGAATCAATTCTTTTTGATATTAATACGATTAATCTAACTGAATGCACCGTTATTCTCGACGATGATATCAGTGATTCAGAGATTGAGCTACAGGCTTGGATTGGGGTATTTACAAACTGCTTTTTAAGATCAATTTCAAGCAAGAACCTCAATGTTTTACATACAAAAGTCAATGAACTTGTTGACTCCAAAATAGCAAAGCAAATCTTTAATCGCACCCACTTAAGTCAAAACTACTTAGCTCAAATGGCAGGAAAATCTAAGGACGCCATTGCTAAACAAAAATCGCGTCAAAATAAACCTCCACAAGATAAATCAATAACAATTTTTGAACAATTGAAGGAATCAATCAATGAACAATAAATCAGAGATTTCAAGATTTGATTCTGAGACACTCAAAAATGTCCTAAATAATGCCTTCCCTCAAGAATTAGTCGACAGCCACTCTTGTATTGCTCAAGAAATCATTAATTTATCCCAAACTTTGAGTTATCAATATCAGTTAGATTTCCCTGAGCTAGAAACGATAAAGTCTTTGGCTCAACTTAAAATATCTAACACGCAAATACCTGTAGATGAACATAAAAAAAATCTCACATTCATATACCAAGCCCTCCATAAAAAAAAGAAAATTTTAAAGTATTATTTCACCGCCTTTATCGTCAGTGTTATGCGATCACCTTCCCATGATCATCAACAATTTGAGCACTATAAAGCGATAACCCTACTAGTTTGTGCAAAGTTATACGCCATGGGTAATCATGAAACACCGATCAAAACTGTATGTAATGAAATACGCCAATGGTCTCTTGGGAAAAGAAATGATCTCGCAAATAATTTACCTGATGTTATTGATATCGACATGAAACGATTAATTGATGAATTAGATTCAAAACGAAAAGAAAAACTTGAAATAAGCAAGTCATCAAGAGTGGGGAAGCAATTATCAAAAATTCATGTTCCTTATTATGATAGCTTTTACAACAAAGATGGCATTTTGCGCAGCAAAAGACTGCGCGCTCCCGGCACACCGCCGACAACACTCATAGTCAATACAATTGAACTTGAAGGAACCGATGTAGACACATTTCAAGTTACTGAATTAATGGAATTTCAAGCTCATCAAGAAGTTTGGGCAAATGAGGAGGCCGCATCTGAGCGTACGAAAAGACAGCTACTGATATCAATAAAAAATGCGAGTGACAATGGCTATGCAGTTCAAAAATTACAAGCTCAAGCTATCGGCAATCAAATTCAGAAAAACAACCTGCTTTTACCTTGCAATATTAATTTAGCAACAAAGTTTGAAATTCAAACATTACTTTCATATTGCATGAATCCCAGCATAGTTTGTGAAAAAACACGTTCATTTCTTTTAGCATCATTAACATTAGGATCGTCATTTGAGCGTGTTAGCCAATTAAATTTTAATAGTGCAAATAACAGTTTAGTTATAGAACACACACTACCAACACAAAAGCAGCGCAAACCAATAATTAAGCTGATAACACCTACAAAAACAACATTTTTTATTGCGTTACCATATGATATTACTGCAAACTTACTGAATGATTTGGATGATTCCACCTCAGACAAAATCTCAAAATTGTTAAGCACTATCAATAAAAAACATGGGACACGCTTAACCACAACAAAAATATCGTCATACCTACGATTCTTACTTAAAAAAGAGTCTATTGATCCCACCATAATTGCATTAATTCAAGGGGAAACGGCGAAAACAAACCCCGAATTATCCTATACGCATCTATCAGATCTAGATGTTAAGCAAACATATGATCGCTTTTTATCCTATTTAGAGAACCTCAGTAGCAAAACAACAAAAATAAAGTTTGAACATCAAGATTGTAGAACAATACAAGGCCAAATTGGCAGTCCGCTGGTGATGAGTGATGAAGTTCTTAGCACTTTTTTTGAAACCTTAGAAACAAGAATTAACTCAATATCAGGAAGCTACTCTTCGCAGCAGCATAATTTTGTCACCTACTATGTATTATTTACTCTCGCTATATCTTCTGGATATCGCCCAGTTACAGGATGGCTTGGGAAAATAACTGATTATAATCTATTGAATTTAAGCCTTTGGATCTCTGATAAAGAAATGCTCCAATCTGAGACAGGTAGGCTCATCATTCTTCCGAAAATAGCATTACGAATTTTAAAACGTTATTTACAGTATTTAAAAGCAGGAGCAGTTGATGCCAGTAGAGTCAACTTAGATATTTCAGCTCGGTACCAACAAGCGATAACAGGAGAACAACATCTGTTTTTCTTCATTACTGATGATGCAATCGAAGAAGTCACACCTTCAACCATGGCAGCTCATTTTGATAGCGTACTTCCATTACCGTTAAATTGGCATCGACATTACGTGAGATCACTACTTTTTAAGAAAGAAATACATCCCGAACTGATTGCAGCATGGATGGGACATGCTCAATTAAATGAACCAGCATTTACTCGATTTAGTTCTTACTCCATTGGCGACTTGAATAAAATCAGTAGCTTAATCAACAAAAAACTAACTTCTGTCAATTGTAAGGAGATAAGTTTTGTCTAAACTCATTGGTAAAGAGGCACGCCAACAGCGACGCAATCGCCATCAAAATAATGTACTAAAAAAAGCAAAAGAGCGGAGTGAAAAGTATTTTCCAAGTGGAGCAAACTTGCCACCATCAGAAAATATTGAATCTATTTGGCTTGAGCTAACTGAAGACCTCACTAAGATTTTCAGATCCCAAGTAGACTTTAAAAGAGCCTTTAATCATTGCATTGCTCTTATCAAGGAAAAGCAAAGTGAGATAAATATTCCTTCTTATTTGATCACTCAAAAAGCTGAAAGTTCAATCTACACTCAAACATTTATTCAAGATGGACTTGCATTTACTTGGCATTATACCCATTGGTTTGACAACTTATCTAACAATAGAAAAAGTAACAATATAGTAGATGCTTATCGCGATATTATTATGTCATTCATTTGTCACTCAGGCTGCCTAAACCACCATCTTTTAAAAGCACTATCAAATCAATTAAATGGCACATTAGACATTTCAACGATCAATAATTTACCATTTATAAACCTAGAAATTGATGAAGGTGGATTCAATACAAATGTTGTTAATTCAGATAAACATTCAACCCAAATCACTTGCTACTTATCCCCGATAACCATTAGCTGCATCAGCCATTATTTAACTCTTAAAAAAGTTAATAAAAATGCACTTTGGCAAGCTCCTTGTGAAAATAAAAACATCCACGCTTTGATCGTTGAAAATTATGTTGGTCCCATACCTTTGGCTAATACCCTAAAAAAACTTGCAAAATCTGCTGCAAACCTAATTTCACAGACACCTAATGTGAGAATATCACAAGCAATAATTGAATATTCAATGGGAAATAACAAAGCGTATAGCTTACCTAACAACAATCTAGCTCGATTGGCTACTTGCCCAACTAAACAGCCCCTTAAGCTTCATTTTTTTACCCCATTAAGGCAGAATAAAAGAAAATCAAAACAGCGTTTAACACCTAACTTACCTCTGTCAAATTTTTACCAGACTTTAACGGAGGAGTTAAAGGAAAATGCTAAGAAGAAATTAACATCTCAGTCCTTGTCCAAAAGGCTCGAAAATTTCGTCAGTGGATATGACTTATCAACAGAGCAAGAAGTGCTCATTAAATGGTTTATTGATAAACTCAAGACTTGCAAACCATCAACAATTCGAACCTATCATTCGACCTTATCAAGAAAATGGTTATATCAAACGGAAGGGATCAATTTAGAAGATGCTGAAGAGCAAGATTTTCAAGATCTTTACAATGAATTAATCGAACTCACTTATTACCAGAAACAAAAAACTAAACTTGCAGCTAGACTAAGTGACTTTCATGCTTTTGCAGTCCAAGAATATGATTTTCCATTATTACTAGAGCCGATATCCAATGATTCTCAACATAAAAGTCATACTAATGCAGGTTTTGTCGATGAAACACTATTTAAGGCACTTTTAGATGCTGCTGATCAAATTATTGATTTAGACTTTAAAAACAAGCTAGTTATAAAAAGCATATTAATTATTTCTTATCGATGTGGCTTACGTATTAGCGAAACCCTCAAACTTAGATTTATAGATATTGAAAATTCACAAGAAGGCTGGCTCAAAGTTAGAGAAAACAAATTTGGTAATAATAAGAGCTCTTCTTCACTGCGAAAAGTGCCGCTTTATATATTATTACTCGAGCATGAAATAAAGATTGTTACAGCATCACTTAATATGTCACGACAAGACAATATCAATGGGACAGAGAACCGTTTAGCCTTTACGATTGGACAAGATAAAAACCAACCGATAGATAGGTTTCTAATATCGAACTTTACCTCAACGGCTCTTAGGGCGATTTCAGGGCTTGAGCACTTGGTTTTTCATCACTTAAGACATAGTGCGGTATCTAGATTACAATTCATGTTTGAGCTTGGCGCGGAAGATTGTGCCAATTATTCTGAAATTGTTCCCTATACAGCCAAGCAAATCGACAAAATAACTTACATCATAACGGGTAAAACATTACGTAATAAATATTACGCCATTGCTGCATTTGATGGCCATTCATCGCCAGAGACCTGCTTTAATCACTACTTTCATTTTTGTGATTTAATACTTTACTGTAACTTACTTAAAATGAGACTTGATCTAACCCAAAAACAATTAGTTAATCTAGGCCTTGGGTCTAGAAGGCATTTACGTCAATTTGCCCAATCAAAAAATAAAAACGAGTGTTGGCGCATAGATAGCTTTCTTGATTACACCACGAAAAAACTTAAGATCACACCAATACAGGCACCAGACACAAAAGCACCTTTGTCTGTATCGTCAGAATCACCAAAATCGCCGCCAAAACCGATTATAAACATTGAAACTTGTTATAGTATTTTAGCTCAAATAGAACGCGGAATAGATCCGATAGAATTAGCTTTTAAGTACCATATTGAACCAAATATAATTGATAAATGGTGCAGCAATGCCAAGGCATTAATGTCAATAAAAACACGTTATGGTTCATCTCGGTTACAAACAAAACGTAGCAATCAATCACTGCTTCCTTCCAAACCAAATGCAAAAACAGAGTTAGCATGGCTTGATACAATTATTACCAAAGTCAGACACGAGTTCCCCAACAATCGTCAAGAGATCCTATGGGGGCTAGATTATGCACTTAATAATAAAAGCTACAGTAAATCTGGTATATATTTCTCATCACCAGACGATTTGGCGCGCTTTGTTGATGCCTTTTCATTTGCTATTTCAAAAAACAAATGGCGTGTATTAACCCTTTCGATGAAGCACAGCATTCAGAAAAAGTGTTGGCAAAATGCTTACAAAGACATTCAAGTTGTTACGTCTAAATCATCTTCAAGTAAGGGGCGAACAGGAAATGGGGCTGTCTGGTTAGAATTAAGACATTCTGATGAAAAAGACATCATTGCCCACGGCAAACAGAAAAAGCACTCGTCTAGCTCAATAATATTTCTGTTTCATATGATGGGTATAATGATGAAAAAAGCAGAGAACCCACAGTAATCCACTAACCTACCATTGCCCCATAATCATCACATGATCCATCACGCGCTTTAGCCCATCATGCTCCATTGCAACATCAAGCGGCGTCGAGCCATTGAATAGTGCATTATGATTTATCATGTTCATATAACCGTATATATTGTCAGAGTTCGAAAATAAGCTCCGTAAAGTAGCATGTATATTAAGAATATAGCTGATCCTTAATTGCTGATTTCTAGTCAAATCAGGTGCAAATTTCAATTCACTATCAGCAAACTCCAAATCAAGTAATTTCTCAATCTGCGCAGTATTACATTGCCATTTATCTAAAATAATCAAGGCGGCTTTCAGCTCTTCTCTTGCCATATTTTCATCTATAAGGTTATCTTTACTCATATGCACCTCGTTACCATTATAATATTACATGACTTGAATTTATTGTGTTCTTCAAGCTAATTGTCGTCAAATTATATGCCTGAAAACGAATTGATTACCGGTATTTATCACTAACATTAATAAGCAAAATACACCTATCAAAAATGAAGGTGCATTTTGGTTATTAGCGTCAATTAAAATTAATCATTGCGGTATGTCAAAGTTGATACCCCTTAGACTCCAGTTGTCTTTGCAACCGCCTCTCCCACCACAACAAATCATTACCTCTTTCTGTAAAATACAATTGGTTAATCCATTCCACCAATGCTGCTAAATTATTAGAAGAACGTGGTAAATCCAAAATACAGCTCAGCTCTCTTCCTGTTGGTTGACAATAGAATCGTTGGCATAAGTAATACGCAAGGTTAACACGAGTATCATGGTTCATAGTTATTCCCCTTTCAGTTTTTGATTTAAAAATGCTTCAAAAGCACTGCCATCACGGCGAGTTAAATTAGGTACATAACGCGAATACACAGTAAAAAGCATATTGGTATTAGCATGGCCCATTTGTTTCGCTATCCATTCAGGTGACTCACCCGAAGCCAACCATAAGGTAGCCGCTGTATGCCTAGTCTGATATGGGTTACGTCTTGGTATTTTTAAGATATCCAATGTGGGATACCAAACACGATAAGACATATTCTTGTTGTTCATAGGCTTGCCACCTGATGTTTGAAAAACAAAACCACGACCATCTGAGAGTTTGAAATGCTGGACCATTGACTCATATACCAAGTCATTCATATCAATTTCACGAAGAGACGTTTTTGTTTTTACCGGGCCCAATTTGTTTCTTACCCATGACTGGCGAACGAGTATTTGACGACGTTCAAAATCAACATTTTCCCATTGCAAACCATCAATTTCACCGGTACGAAGCCCTGTAAAAAAACGGACTAAGAAATAACAGCGAAAATCCTGACGGACAAAGTCCAAAAATTTAAGTACCTCTTCAAGCGTAAAGGGATGAACCGGCTTACGATTAACAGGCAAAGGTTTAATTGATTTCCAAGGACTACTAAACTCATATCGCTCAGCTGCATCATTTAATATCACGCGCAAAGGTGACAATATTTGATTAATACGTGAAGCTGACAGCTCTTTTGCAAATGCTTGACCGTCTACTAAATCCGCTCGAAACTTCATAATGTCAGACTTGGTAATAGAGCTAATTTCCTTATCGCCAAATCGAGGTAAAATATAAAGGTTCAAGATATCTTCAATCGTTCGAAGTTGAGACGGACGCCATTCAGCTTTTTTCTCGATAAGCCATTGCTCAACAAATTCTTCGAGTGTGATTGAATCCGATTTTCCTCCTTGGGCCGTTAGGCGATCATAAGCAGCAAACTTTTCCACAAATTTACTATTTGGAAAATGACGAGCATATTCAAATTGATTAAGTTGGATTTCGGCTTCAATCCGCTTTAGCACAGCTGCCACTCGCTTGCGATTTGCAGAAGTATTCTCAAGCGTGGTCATTTCTCTGCAACGTATCCCCTTGAATCTAAAATCAAGCTGTAATTTGTTGTAGCGAACATTAATACTACCCATGGTAAGCCACCTCTATTTTGTTGGTAAAACATCTGAATAACCAAACAGCATTAACTGCTCGACACTTTCCCAAATAAATAAAATCTTCCGACCGCCAAATGGACGAATGTAGTGCACGCCCTCCAGCAAAATGGCATCCTTCAACTGATCACGAATTGTTCTCGCATCATATTTAATGCGCATTGATAACTCTTCCGCTGTTAAATAGGTATTAGACATAATATACTCCTTAAACAAACTAAATAACTTAAACAACAATTTTGTACCCGCAGAAGGTACATTATCATCATTTAAGACATTTGCAAGTAAAAAATACTCGCAACAGGTATTTTTTACCTTGGAGGGTTATGATTAAGTGCCATCTGTCCAAAATACTTGGAGACAAAAAGTTAAAAGTTGCTGAGGTTGCGAGGGTAACTGGCATCAACAAGAATACTCTTCATCGCCTCTACAATGAGACAGCGACAAGAGTTGAACTAGATGTGATTGAAACACTATGCAGATATTTAGATGTGGAAATAGGTGACTTATTGGAAATACTTGACGACTAATTCAATAAGAAAATTCAAAACATTGAATGAAGCAAAACTTTTTATCATTGATTTTAAAAGATTTAATTAAATATCAGTCTAAAGAGGTCCATTAACACCCACCACTTACCAACACAAAATGGTGGGTAATTGGGTGGGTAAATAACCCGCCATAGTTTTGACTGGAGTCTAAGGGCTTACGGGGAAGTTAACCGCGAAGGTAGTTACAGCAAAAACCAAGGGAAAGCTTAGTCGATTCGCTGATGGTGAAGGTTTATATTTTGTCGTTCCCAAATCCGGCAAACCATTTTGGATGCTCCGCTACACCGCCAACAAAAAACGCAAAGAGATGACACTGGCTAAACACAGTGATCTTTCATTGGCAAATGCACGAATTAAAATGAAGCAGTTTCTTGATGGCTTAGATCCTCTCGTTGCCAAGAAGCGCGCCAACAAGCCAAAATTAAAACCATCAATGATCTCTTTGCTGATTATTACCTACCGTGCAATTCGCTAAGGAATAAGAGTCAACATTAAGGAACATATTTTCCTTAACGTATTCGCACCAACGTCCAATAATCGTCAAGGCTGAGCATTCAGCCCTTGACGTGCCAATCATTTTTGACACTCATAGGTAGTTTTAAAATCATCTTCGTAGCCCCCAAGACTATATTGTGAAGCACACAATCAGCTAACGGTTGTCGTAAATCGACTCAATGTAACAAGAAACAAGTTGAGACTCAGAAACAATCTAATTTTCCTTCAATTTATTGTTAGCAACAGTTCACTTTTGCCACTTCTGACTTTCTCGACATTCAGATAAGTACTTAAATGGAAAAGGTCGCACTGTAGCAAGCTTATTGCGAACGAAGTAGCTCTTGGTTAAATCTAAACAAAGTTGCTTTAGCTCATCTGGGCCCTCAAGGTACCTAATATGATTGAATTGTCCACGACTAAACTTAAAGCCGCCCTTCTCACTGCCAACAAAATAGGCGGAGTGCTCTGCATCAAAGAAGTGTCCTGTTAATGCTTCTAGATATTCATTGTGTTCACCTTTCAATGAATAATTCAGCATCACTCCAGTCTCTTCAAAGTAACCATCAATAAGCGCTTGTTCGGCAATGGAACGATAACCTATATTGGCAGCTTTTAAGTCTTCTTTGTAAAATTCACTCTGTATTGGATGCATTTCCAACATAGACTTGAGTTTGTCATGAATTGGATCGCTTAAGTAATTAGAATCTGACAAATAGTGATCAATAAATTCACGACTTATACCACGTTGATTACTAGCCTTCAGGTGGTCAAGTACTTCAAAAAGGTTTTCTGCATCCGGAATAGCAGCGATTTCTTCATGAACAATGATGCAGATTTTAGGTGGTTGCTGCGCCATGTCTATCACGTAGTTTAACGTTTCGAAATAGCGCTGCTTTTCAGGCAATTCGATATTGAGTTCATCAAAGTAAAACTCATCTTGTTGCTCATATTGAAAAGCGCCATTGTCACATTTTAAAATATGGAAAATTGGTTCCTGATCTCCATACTTAGGATCTTCTCTCTCGACAAACCAATAATTTCCCAGCAAATGTTGAATACCAAAACGGCCTTGCAAGCACTCTTGTTTGATTACTAGCTCCTTTACTACGGCATCAATAATTGGGTTTAACTCATTTCCCTTAAGCTTCAGACGCACAGAGGTTATCGTCGAGTTGTAGATACTTTGCGACACTCTTTCTAATGAATAGAACTCCGCTTTAGGATCAGATAGACCAGCCTTTTCATATTCTTCGGCAGAGTCTAAAACCACAAGCAACGGCTTTTTATTATCAATTTCAGTCTGGTCAATAAATTCAACTTGAACTGGCCAATTTTGATGTTTTAACTTCTCGTAACCATCCTCTTTCAAGGATGCATTCACCACTTGAAGGCCACCAGCATTATCAATAACTTGATAAATACGCTGGTAAACTGCTTCAACATCACGTTTCTTGTAGTGCTCACGCCAACTGGCCTCAATAGGTTTTAATTGCAGCGATAAATAACCTGAGAAATGTGTATTCATCAACTCAACGAATTGATAAATGGCGCCTGTTTTCGTCTTTTGCAGCGATATTGGTTCTTGACCTGAAATATCAATAGCATTGGTGGTGAATTTTTTATTCCCTGGACTATAAACAATAAGATTGCCATTTGGATTACGTCTCAATAATCCACTTCCCAAGTCAAATTCAAATTTGGCTTGTTTTTCAATGTATCCTGTTGGCTTGTATACCGTTTCGATAGGCGAAAAGGTTGTACCATCCATAGAAATAAATAGAGAGTTAAAGCGTACACTCTCTTTTAGTTCAAACTTTAAACACTTGTACAATGTATGCTCAAAAAAACTATCTGGCTCAACAAAAAGATACGTCTCACCAAGCCCTGAAAAAAACTGGTTTGGCGCCACTTTGCCAAGCGCGCGCACAAAAAGGCGCCCCAATAAAAGCTGATCACAATCTTCAAACTTCACATGTTCAAACGCGATTTCTGCTGATTCAGGTTTAGTATTTTTTTGCTTGTCGCATAAGACCCAATGGTAGCCTGAGTGTCTGATCAACGCTTTAGGGGCAGATGATTGCTCGACTAAACTAAGTTGCTTAGCGTAATCGACCTTCCCCATGCTTTTATCTAATGTTGCTTTGTAAATAATGTACTTTTGGCTTAACGCTTCAAAATCAAAGGTTAGGTCTATGAGAGTAGTTAAACTTCGACTCATGTTCTTCACTCCAAAAATTAGTTCAGTAATTCAATTAATTGGGTCATTGGCGGGACGTTATTAGTACCTGATACACAGTCGATGATTCCTGGGATCTCGATAACGTCAGCTAGTTCTGGATTACTGTGTTCGACAAACTGAAGCTCATTACTCACGTATTTTCGTGAATTAATCCCTTCTGCTCCGCTCCAAATAGTATTGATATACACAGCTTGCAAAACCTTGTTTGCAAATTCAATGGGAGGCTTCATCCTGATTTGTTCCAATTTGGCCTGACACTTTTCCAAGGTGTTTTCATGAACCAAACAACCCAATTCTAAATCCCAGTGTTTAACGTCAATCAACAAAATTCGGTTACCAAGCTCTATGTATCCATCAAACCACTCAACACATCCCTTCGGCATGGGTAAAATTTCGTGGTCAAACTTCCTCAGAATTGCCTTTACAGCTTCTTCGCCAAGAGCCCCCATATAAAGATCAAACATTGCCGGAGCTAGCACAAACTGAGCACTATCAAATGTGGTAGCAAAGTCATTCGCTTTAAAATGTGCCTTGACCAAAGAATTCTGCATAAGCAAAGGTAACCGGGCCGAATGCTCTGACACTTCTCGCACCCCCGAGACATCTGAAGGATTAACAAAAATTTCAGTGATACCTTTGTCATTAGAGTAATCGATTTGATACTGATACTCCCCCAATGGAGCTTGCACATCAACATAGTAACGAACCTCTTCACCTGTTGGCGTTAACTGCATGGTAGGCTTTTTAAGCATCCACAAACGCAACCTCTCATACTGACCAATGGCGTTCTCGTTTTGGTGTTCATAAACACTGGTTACCAACCTTTGGATATGCGCATAATTACGAGAAGCCCTTGGATGATAAGACATACATTGTTTTTCATGCTTCTGTACTTTGTAGCACTTCTTAATATCCGTAATTAATGCTTGATACTCGTATGACAGATACGAAAGGTTACGACTGTCTTTAGCCAATGTTTCGACAAAATCAGCAGTCGCGTCATACATGATAGTGATTTCAGCTTGCTTCCACTCAGTACGACACATTCGACCAAGCGCTTGCTCGATGAAACGATAAACGGCATATCGGTAGTCTTCACTCCCCTTATAGGTGCTGATCATTGCCCCTACGGCAAAGCTATTCACCTTTGGTGAAATGAGAGACTTGAGCTTTTCTTTAACTTCGTTCGCAACGACAATGCCTTTTTCGTGAAGCATTAGCGCATCGTGGATGTTTTTTTTAATTGCAAGATCTCGCTCCTTCCCAACCAGCGCCTCGCCAATTCGACTACCAATCAGGCTCGTGGGTTGTTCTATATAGATAGAATCAATATCCGTTTTATATTGAAATGGTTCAATCCCCTTTGGACCAACATACGTTAATGTATGGTTTTCACCAATTTTGTACGACGGAGATAACCCAGCTCCAGTGGCCTGATAGTTGGTTATTACCACAACTTTTTCCGTGGTATTTTCCAACAGGTTTAATATTGCCTGGAACTTATCATTCCTGAACGAAGCGGCATTGATATTCTCAAAAATTGTAACCCCGTGCTTTTGGCTAACTCTAGCCATAAAGTCGATAAACTCAGGATTTTTATAACTTTTATTCAGCATGCAAAAATGGTATCGATTGCTTGAATGCAATGAAAATTGACGAATGGATTCTACCAACTTATTGGCTCGATTTACGGCAAACTTTAATTGCCTCGGCTCCACGCTTAATAGCTGGCACAATTCATTTTCAAGTAATGCTGGATGAATCTTTATCCCTCTGAATTCTTGATATAAATCTTCAATTCCCCCCCAATTTACACGCTCAGAGATACCTTGCACACAAACCTGAATTTGGTTTTCTTCATACCTTCGCTTATCACTGTACTCTGCTTGTATGGCCGCTTTCTGTGTGGGATTGAGAAGGACCAAACGTTCAGACAGAACATCACTTAGATACTCAAGGTCAAAATTATGGATTGCGGTACGACTTGTGGCAGTTGCGCTAATTCCAAGGACCCTTGCTCCAGCCAAAACCCAGTGAGCAAGCAAGCCTGTTGATGTTAACGCTAAATCAAACGTGTAAGCGCTAGCGGTATTGTCTGTGTCATTGTATCTAGCAATGTTAGCGATTTCGTACCCGCTATCGTGGAAACTATATGCTTTATGTTCGTTTTGAACTTTGAAGCTCAACCTGGCAGAGATTAACGACATGATACTTGGAGTCAGCTCCACCAGCCCTAAGTTATTGAGCACTTTACCTACTAGATTCTCTGTGGTGTAGGTTTTTGGATCTTCTAAACTCTCTAAGTTCTGTTTTAGCTTCAGAACGGCACTTAGCATTCCGTTGCAAAATGTTCTAACAAGCTGGGCGCCATTGTTAATAAATTGTATTGCACTTTCACTGCCACCTGGACCAATCTCATGGCTACTTAACACATGATTGAATTGTGACCGCAGTACATCGTGCTTAAAGTTGATAGCATGAATGGACATTCTGTCAGAAAGTAGCGTGAATATCCGCCTTTGGTTTTCACTCCCCTTCTGTATAGTTGCATCTGTGATAAAAGGACGATAATTAACAAACCATTTGTTTTGATATTCCTTAAGCGCATGACGAAAACGGTCAAAACACTGATCAACGCCATTAAACTCAGGAGAACCATGAATTCTGAAGCTGTCAAAACTCGAATAAAACTTGCGTGTTAGATCAATGATATCGTAGTCAGAGACAGTATTGATTAAATGAGTAAGGAACTCACCTTGTTGACGATCAAATTCATCAAGGATCAACAGTGAGTTTTCAAGAAAATCACTCACTCTGTAGCTTTTATCAATGCCATGCCACGGGTAGAGCAACTTAGATGTGGTTAAAAAGAGTACCTGAGTTTTACCCTGTTCTATCCTTCTTGCCGGGAATATACAATCTAGTATTTCATTTATCTTCACACCTTGGATTTCTTTCCCTTTAAGGCATGCTTTAAGTAATGTGAAAATCTTACTGCGCTGAGCACGTAATTCTTCATCAAATACTGAGGTATTACTGCTGCACTTCGCTTGACTTAGCAACTCGACCTTATCAAGTATTGTTTTAATTTCTCTTTGCTGTTGTGTATCGAGCACCTCGAATATCGTAGCCCAATCCTCAACTGATAATTCAGCAATGGCGGTATCTTGGGCCGGAATCCAAACAACGTTGCGTTTCAATTTTTCTTTTTGTATGTCACTAAGCGTCGCCTTCTCATCGATACGCTCAAGCAAAGCTTCGTACGCTTCCATCACGTTAACTCTTAAATTCGTTGAGTAAATTAGTGTTATTTGCGAATCAGCTAAAAGATGTTCAAGTTGAAGTTCAGTAGCCTGATAGGTCTTTCCAAGGCCGGTCTGAGCATCAATGATTGCCAAAAAACCGTCCTTTGACTGACAGGTTCCAGGACCTGCTATCTCTAGATATGTGTGAAGTAATGCGCTCATAACCCTCGTCCCATAATAACTCCTAGCAATTAGCAATCTATCAACTTGACGATAGAATACCCAAATCATAATATGTCGCCATTGATTACAGGTAAACACTGAATACATATACACGTAGCGTAACTAGACAGGAATTAAATCATGGGTAAATGGCCAATACGCTGGGATCTACTATCGCGTTACCGACTGATAGAAGTCATTGCACTATGGGAAGGTAGGTTAACGACCAACCACTTAATTCAAAGTTTTGGGATTGGCAGACAGCAAGCTTCAAAAGACATTAATAGCTACTTAGCTGATATTGCACCAGGCAACCTTGTTTATGACAAATGGTTAAAAGGCTACAAGCCAGATAAAAACTTCGCCCCAAAATTAACAAGCGGTCACGCCGATGAATATTTACATATCCTCTCACGCACTGAAGATATGACTATTACCTTTAAAGAACTCGATATGGGTTTTGATAATACGACCATGGTCAGGCCCGTAACACGTAACATTTCACCCAAGATACTTCGCCCTCTCGTGCAAGCCATTAGAGAAAAAAAACGTGTCGATATAAGCTACACATCACTCAGTGACGGGGAACAAACAGAGAGAATTATCTCACCCCACACACTTGTATGCACTCCATTACGCTGGCATGTTCGGGCATATTGCGAACATGCAAAAGGCTTTCGCGATTTCGTGCTCAGCCGAATTAGAGGTATTCCAATTATTGAAAGTAATAAAGTAATAGGTAAGAAGCAAGATGACTTGTGGAACACTTCAATTTCCATTGAAATCATACCTGATCCAAGATTATCCGATGCACAGGCCTTGGTTATTGCCCAAGACTACGGGATGAAAGATGGCATCCTTAAAATACCGACTAATGCCTCGTTGATTCGCTACGTTATAAATGCTTACAATATCGATATTAATACTCTGGATTCAAATCCTAAAGGGCAACAAATTATTGTAAGAAATTTAGATGAGCTTAAGTCCTTTTTGCCAACCTATAAATAGCCCATAGTTACAACTACTCTGGCAGACTCCCTAATAATTTAGGTCTGCTAGAAATAGAACCAGTTTAGACCGATGTCAAGATCAGGGCTATTATCTCTACCAAAACACTAAAGATTGCGGTCATATAATGAAGATGCTCAAGCTTAACCGGTAATTTACCATTCTTGCAATTGTTGCATTTCCCGTAATCGACCTCGTTGTGTAACCAATGCTTCAAACAAGTCATCAATTGAACCATTATGTGAGTCTAAACCGGGCAATGCTATATTCGCCTCTGCAAAGAACCTATGATGAGATGCTTCACCTGCATTTAGCCATGCATCTTTCCACCATTCAGTTATTCTTGATTTAGCACTTAATAACCTTAACTCAGTTGGTAATTTATCACTTTTTTGATTGTTTATAATGCTATCTGTTGGTAGTAAATTCCAAAGATCATTATTAGGCCAACGAGCGAAAGGAAGACTATGATCTATATCGTAATTTTTTGTAAGTTTCTTAGCTGACCAAACGCACGGTATATCATGCATCGATTTCAACTCTTCGAATCGATTTCTTACTTCTATTGTTGTCCTTTTTGGCTCAAGCCAATTCAAAGCTCGATATAAATGAAGATGGCTATCAGGATCACGGAATTTTGCGTTACCTTTATAGGTTGCCATTGTTTTAACCCATTCACTAATTAGAACAGGTTCGATCCAACATGCATAACGATTGAAAGCTAACCAAGTGGACTCTGGTAATGAAAATTCACCCCATTGCTCTAAAGTTGGTAAGTCGAGAAAAATACTGTCCTTAGCCCTTACCGTTTTATTATCAACTTCAAATACTGCCTTGTTACTATTTGGAAGAGTAATATATTTACAAGGCATTGTTTTTATATTTTGTACTGATGCCGAAATGGTTTTATACAAGGCAATGGCATCATCCCCTGTAAACAAATTTCCAATGCGATAATCTGATGCTGTGCGGTGAGTTAATTTGTGCCAACCATCATCTTTCATAAACCCCATATTGGGCTTATTGTTTGGCGTTTGAAAAAGCTTATGTTGGTCAATTAAATCTTTATATTGATGGCACCAATACAAAGCGACCAGACCTACAGGCAATATGACTCTATCACCAAATATTGACGGTTCTCTTCTTATTACGGCTCCGGGATGGCCATCGGCAATCCTCAATAAAACCCGCAGTAATGCAAGCTTATGTGTGGCTGACTTTCCATCATTTATGGCAACGTGCCTAATGAAAGGAAATGCCCCCGTGCCATCGTCTGGCATCTGTAAAACAACAGTTTGCCAAGAAACATGATTACGACCAAGCTTGTCTATCTCTTTTGGCGTCTCTAACTTACAAAACAGCCCTACATTAGAGGCGAGCTTTTTTAACTCATCTGCACAAACAACGTACATTTTACGCTTCGTAAAATCTTCTTCTGTCTGCCCATGCCTAAGTGAGATAACAATTTTTCCACCAGGCTTAAGAATGTTAGCTAGCTTACGTATGGCTCTCGCACGGTCACTGGGAGCTATATGCATCCATACAGCACTAAGTAGTATTAAATCAAAACTGACTTCTAATTTTGTTACAGAATCAAGAGCTGGAAGAGTATCACTTAACCATTTAACATTTAAATCATGAGTACTCTGTTGTCCGATTTTTGATAGTTCTAAAGCCGGTTCTACTGCTAGTACTTGGATATTATTATTTGCTTGATGGGTGTCCTGAGCCAAGGAAGATAGATATTTTGCATCTCGCCCAGCACCAGCGCCAAGATCTAAAATTCTAGCATTGGGATTACTAATAATTGATGGCAAAAAATCTGCCCAGCTTTCATGTACCTCCTCAAATGACTTTGAAAGATATTGCTGTGCTAGGTTACTTGCGTTTTGATTATAAAATTCTGTCGCCAATGATCCACCTTAGAACGATAGTTAATATGCCAAATCTGATTAATTTATGATTAAGTGATAAAATAATAGCATTACCCATCTTTGTATCATGTAATCAATACGACGGTTTATCGTCAATTACTTTTATGTTACTCATGATTTGATAATGACTAAAAATGGTATGAAGATAATGTATCGATATTAGCAAAAACAAGCCATATCAATTCATTTTATAGTACGTCTTAGCCTAATTAATCTAATAGCAAAACTCCAAAAAATCACACTATCTTAATTAGGAGTGTCTGAACATAAATCTGCATCAGAAAAAGTTGTTGTCACCATTTGGTCACCATTTGGTCACCATTTGCAAAATTGAGCTTTTATAGCGTAATGAATTGAGACTAAACTGAAGAGTAAAAAATTTAAAAAAGCTAGAAAAGACAAAGGCCTAGCATTTCTGCTAGGCCTTCTAAATTTGGCAGGGGTGGCAGGACTCGAACCCGCAACCATCGGTTTTGGAGACCGCTGTTCTACCAATTGGAACTACACCCCTGTTGACGAGGGGCATTATGCAAAAACCACTGTAAAAGGTAAAGCACTTTTTCAATAAAAACCGTTAACTGAAGTATTTTCAGCCAAGTTAGCCATTGGAATCATTTAAAAGCCAAATTAGTTAACTATTTCAGCAGCACATTCAGGTAAATCGCATTGATGAACCTCAAGGGTAATGTGTTTAACTTGGTTAAATTTTGACTGTAATTGCCGTTTAAATTGCAGGTTATCAATCTGTTCATGAGTCACCACTGACAGCACCAATACAAAATCAGCAGAGTTTGCTCGCCATAAATGGATATCGCTTATCACACAGGCATAGTGTTGTTCTACATATACTTTTATGGCTTCTTGCTGTTTTGCAGCTTGGTTATCATCTAATAATATTGGGCTTGTATGCATAATGAGCCCATAGGCCCACTTGGTTATGATAATTGCACCTACGACTCCCATAATAGGGTCAAGCCATAACCAACCTAAGTATTTACCTAACACAAGCGCAAATATCGCTAATAATGATGTCAGAGCATCTGCCAAAACATGCATGTAGGCAGCATTCAAATTGTGATCATGATGGTGATGCCCATGATGGCTATGCTCATTCGAATGATGGGCATGTGAATGATGGTCGTGATGGTCGTGATGGTCGTGAGAATGATGATCTTTTAACAAAAATGCACTAACAATATTAACGGTTAAGCCAATCACGGCAACAAATATAGCTTGTTCAAATTGAATCTCATGAGGGTTAACTATTCGCGATAACGACTCTGCCAACATGAGTAATGCCACCATACCCAGCGCTATTGCGCTTGTAAAACCACCCAGCACGCTTACTTTACCAGTACCAAATGCAAACTGCGGTGAGTCCGCGTGCTTTCTAGCATAATGGTAAGCAAATAGGGTGATCATAAAGGCTGCAGCATGGGTTCCCATATGCCAGCCATCAGCTAACAAGGCCATAGAACCATAAACGGTACCAGCAACAATCTCAATGATCATTGTCACTACGGTCAATATCAGAACGTACCGGGTATTTTTTTCACCTTCATAGTTATGATGATTAAAATTATGTGTTTGAGACCATTTTTCTGTTGAATGAGTTTTCATAGTTGCATTAAGGATGGGCAATATAGCGTTAAGTTACCACAAAGTTATATACAGCTTTGCCAAAACTAACAAGTTTGCGAGTAAAAATTGTGAGCGAATAATCATATATAATAATGCGAATTCCCACATGGGCATGTTGTCCACACAACTTTTATGCTCAAATTTCCGATGTAAAAAAGCCCGCTACATTCGTAACGGGCTTATCACTACACTTGTGAGTAAATTAGGCGCTTGGAAATGACGTACTCACACATGGGCATGTCGGCCACATAACTTTCATGCTCAAATTTCAGATGTAAAAAAGCCCGTTACATTTGCAACGGGCTTATCACTACTCTTGCGAGTTAATTAGGCGCTTGGAAATGACGTACTCCCACATGGGCATGTCGGCCACATAACTTTCATGCTCAAATTTCACATGTAAAAAAGCCCGTTACATTTGTAACGGGCTTATCACTACTCTTGCGAGTAAATTAGGCGCCTGGAAATGACCTACTCTCACATGGGGAGACCCCACA
>NZ_JAPDMX010000030.1:65751-238780 GCF_025971955.1 Shewanella subflava | reverse complement strand
GGAGAAGGATTCGAACCTTCGAAGGCTGAGCCGTCAGATTTACAGTCTGATCCCTTTGGCCACTCGGGAACCCCTCCTCAATTGCGGCCGCCATAGTAGACAGAAACCCATTATATGTAAAGTCAAAAAATGAAAATTTTATTAAAGTTAGGGTGCGTTTGGTCGATAAAATAGCATTGAGTCGTAATAGTGTTGTTTTAATATGCAAATTGAGTCACTGCTGGTTAATGAATTACAGTTAGGCAGTCGTTTAAATGCGGCCGTTGAGCATCAGCGTCGAGGCGAGTTTGGTTTGCTGTTGGCGATGCTTTCTGCCGATAGTGCAGACATGGCACAGTTTCAAATCGATACCGATTTATCAATTGATCAAAAACTGTATAAAAAATTTGAGTTGCCACAGCCACAAGCGTTAGTTGATGATCTCTCTCAAATGTGTCAACACAACGACAATGCCGCCGTATTTCAAACCCAAGGCCTGTGCCAATTTCATCTGCAACAAAATTTAACACCAGAAGCGATCGTCATTCGTGGCAAATATCAAGACGGCATTGCTCAAGTGTTAAGTAACACGAGTGCGTTAATTAGAGCAAAATACGAAAATAACTCAATTCAACCAGATATTCCTGAAGATATGCATTTCATCGAGCAATTAGAGCGGCAACGCCAAATAAGCAACACTATGCTATTAACAGCGTAATCAATCCAATTCAGGATTGATATTTTTGTTCGAAACTTCATTGCCCTAAAGATATGTGAGCTAAGCATAAGCAATTTAAGCCAAGCTAGCTTATGATGTTTTCTTAGTTTGCTAGCAAAAAAGAGTGATAAACCAGATGGTCAACAAAATTCGTGAACAACAGCAAAATGTAAATGATACTTGCTCCGACTGCGGCAGTTTTGTGGATATAGGTACCGTAATTGATGAGCATGATACAGAGTTAACGTTAGTTTTTAATGGCGAAAATGCTAAAAATGATGCACAGAATATTGCCAATAAAGCGACTGAGCGGTTTGAACACGTCATTATCCACATGACTGATTTAGAAAATAGCATCAAGTTGACAATGACTTTTTCGGTAACAGTTGAAAAAATGTTGTTTCAACTTGAAAATAGATGCTGAATTAAGGTTACACTAATATAATTTGCGGTATAATCTAACGCAAAACAGACATATAATAACCCTAATAAAATGAAGGTTTAACGATAAGCTTTTTATTAAGCTCCCAATGGGTGCCATTGAATATCTGCAAGTTACTACTGGGTAACTAGATCAATAATTCAGCAGAGCAGCAATGCACGATGTCTTTTCGGGAAAATAATGACACAAGAACAGAACCGGCACCTGTTAGAGTTAATTGTAAACTCTAGTGCAAAACAGCAGGGGAATTTTACGAAAACCTCTGAACTGGTTAGTAGACTTTTGCAGGAACATTTTGTTGCTTCCTCTGTTTCTGTTTGGCTGTTCGACGAAAAATTTAATGGTGAACACTCAGTCACTGAAAATGATCAAACAGCATTTAATTCCTGCTCCAAAAGACTCATCGCTCATTATTGTGCCGCCGGTTTAGAAAATTCAAAGCCTACTTTTGATCCCCAAGAATCTGAAATTCAATTTAGCTTTTTTGATGAGTTACGACGTCATCGTTTTATTGCTGCCCAAACCATTACCGCCCAATCTCAGCTAATTCATTCATTTGATTATTATCAACATCATTTAATCCATAGCACCTTGAATGTAGCTATACGGATCAATGGTCATATTGAAGGTGTATTAACCATTGAGTTTAAAGATGAATTCGAATGGTTACATGATCAAGTTCAAATCGTTATTCAGTGTGCCGATCAGCTAGCGCTAACCCTTGCCACCCGTTATTCCTACGATAAGTCTGAACAAATCAATTTACTGCGTAACGCTGCCGAGCATTCAGATCATGTGGTGATGATTGTTAATCTTGATACTTTAATGGTGGAGTACGTCAATTTTGCACATCAAAAGATGACAGGGCTGTTACGTACTGATATTGAACACCATAGCGTGATGAATCTTGATATTTTTCGTAACAAACCTGACGTACTGCAATATGTACTGGATAAGTTGGCTAAGAATGAAAGTGTGGTCGGCGATATTAAGCTTAAACGCTTAGATAACCGAGAGTATTGGTTACATTACCACGTAACAGGTTTTACGACCCAATTAGGCAACAGCTATGCGTTGGTTTCTAGTTATGATATTTCCTCTGAATTTAATCACAAAGCTGAGTTAGAGCGCTTAGCATGGCACTGTAGTTTAACCGGATTACATAATCGCTCTTTTTTCACACCAATACTTGATAGGGCAACTGATGGAGTCTTATTGCTTGTCGATCTATTAGGTTTTAAACGTTTTAATGATTCCCATGGCCATGAACAAGGCGACTCTTTATTAATCGAAGTGGCGAGGCGCTTGAAACACTTTGGCGCAAACCATCAAGCAATAGATGTCGCGCGAATAGGCAGTGACGAGTTTTGTATTTTACTTCCTAAAGTGTCTGATGAAATCGCACTAGATGATTTGGTGAGTAAATTGATGGCTAACTTGTCTGCATTTGCCGTCATAAACCGTGAAAGAGTTGAGCCCAAACCTGCAATTGCAGTTGTCGACATTGCATCTGTACTTGATTATTTTCCGCCATTATCCTGTGCAGATATTGCTTTACAATACGCCAAGAGAAAATCACTAGAACACTATCAATTTTTCAACCAGGATTTACTGGCACAATTTAAAAATAACGCTGCAATTGAAAAAGACCTGCAGTATGCCATCAAAGGTCGTCAATTTGAGTTGTATTATCAACCATTAATGGATCTCCAAAATCATCGTTATATTGGCGCCGAAGCGTTAATTAGATGGAACCATCCTAAAAAAGGGGTGCTTTATCCAGGTGCATTCATTGATATTGCAGAACAATCAGGCATGATTAATGCGTTAGGTGCCTGGGTGCTTGAAAACGCTTGTAAACAACTTAACCTATGGCAGCATAAAAATGTTGATATCACAATGCATGTTAACGTTGCTGCAAGGCAATTTTTCAGCGGCGATCTTTTTGAGCAAGTATGGGATTTGTTGAACCGCTATCGTATTAAACCCAAAAGTTTAATTCTTGAAATTACTGAAACTGAATTAATGGGCGATATTCGATATGCCAGCAATCTATGCCAGGAATTAGCTGATTTGGGGGTTGGTATTGCAATTGATGATTTCGGAACAGGCTACAGTTCAATGAAATACCTGAAACAGTTCCCAATTACCAAACTTAAAATCGATCGATCGTTTATCATGGATATCTCATCTAGCAAACAAAGCCGTGAAATTGTCAGTGCAATTATCGCTATGGCCAAAGCATTGAATATCTCAATTACTGCAGAAGGCGTAGAAACAATGGAACAAGAAGTCTTTCTTGAGCAAATATCTTGCGAGCATGCGCAGGGATTCTTATACAGCCCTGCAATTCGGGTTAATGATTTCAACAACTTAATTTTGACTAAACTGCAATAATGAGTTTGATTTAAGCCGCTAATTTAGCTTGCTAATTTTTACTTTTATCTACTGCAGCACTGCTTAAACTTTTTACCGCTATGACAAACACAAGCGTCATTACGCTTAGGTAAAGCCGCTTCCATTTGAACCCCTTGGGTGTAAAACCACTGACCATGTTGTTGTACAAAATGAGAACGTTCAAAAATGGCATCCACACTTTTATCGTGCTTATACCAGGCTTTAAAGGTTACAAAGGCTTGTGGGCTATCAATTAAATCTGCCACAAAATCTGAGTGGTGTTGCTCAATCAATCCATGTTCTAATACAGTTAACCCTAACCACTGCGTATCACCTTGTGCAAGTTGTTCTGCCGTTAAGCCATTGAGATAGGTTGGATGGTGTGTTTGAATGAGATATTCAAATGCATTAACCACAAAAGCACAATAACGTGAACGCATCAATTGCTCAGCGCTGTCGGCTTGTTGGGTGTTGGTGTGAAGCCCATAGCAACAATCTTGGTAAGCTAATTTACTGTTACAGGGACACAGGTTGGGTTGTGACAATACTTTCATTCTGATTGTGGTGAAATCTGTTGTATAAATTGGCGACCATAATACCAATTTGGCATCGGCTTGGCGCTATAATAAAACTCGGGTTTAGAGCGGGTGTTAGCATCGATACTGATTTTCCATTCACCCGTTGAGGTTCGTGTTGACACAGTAACAAACTTTCCAGCAAATTCACTTACTGGTTCGCCTGACTCTTCACCAGGGTGGAATTTTACCAAGTAATAACCCACATCAGTTGATTGGTTATCAGACAACTGTCTCATTACTACTCGAAAATCAATTTCAATTTTAGCTTGTTTATGACGGATTTTATTGAAGAATTTCTGGTATAAATCGATAATATTTCGGCGACCAATAACAATATCTTTGTCTTGTGTCTCAGAAATATACACAGCATCATCAAGATAAATGTGATTAACAATATCCATATTGAGCTGTTGAAACCCTTGCGAAATAAACTGGTAATTTTGATTGAGTTTGTCATTGTCCACTTGAGTGCTGCTGTAACAAGGCAAGGCAGTTGCTAAGATCAGCACGCCTAATAATGGGATAAATGACAATTTAAAAAAATTCATTAAAGCGATTTTCTCGTTAGGTTGATCTGTTTTACTGCATTGCGTGTACTATAAATTATTATGTCGGATCGCAATAGAACATAATCATTACAAATTGTGTAGGAGGTGATTTTGGAACGACTCGATGATGACCTGTTATTTTCTCAAGAAATGGCAGATGTTAAGCCTTTAAAAGAAAACCAAAAAACACAATCTAATGGTTTAACAGCACAAATTACACCCACGTTTGGACAATTAGTTAAACAAGCTGCATTAAATGAACATGAACTACTTGCCATGTTACCCATAGCACCTTTTCAGTTTAAAACTGTGTCACCGGATGAGGTGGTCGAGCATAGGCACGATGGCATGCAAGAAGCGGTTTACAAAAGGTTGAGGCAGGGAAAATATGACTTCAAAACAATATTAGATTTGCATTCATACAGTTTACAGCAAGCAAGGGGCAGTTTAGTGAACTGCATATTTGCAGCAATCGAACGGGGTGAGCGTAATATTTTAGTGATTCATGGTAAGGGTTATCACAGCAAACCCTATCCTGGGTTAATGAAAAGTGCCGTTTGTCATTGGCTGTCGGTTATTGAACAGGTGGCCGCTTTCCATAGCGCAACACGCGAGCAGGGCGGTTCTGGTGCGTTATTTGTTCTACTTAAAAAATCATCACAACAAAGAATTGAAAACAGTGAGTTAAACAGAAAGGGGGGAGGTTTTAGGTAAATAAAAACGCCAAATAATATTGGCGTTTTTATGACAAAGTTTAATTGTTATTTAATCAAAGCATACAAGTTCAAAGCATATAAATTGATTAATATTAAGTCGTTACCAACCACATTGGCGGCTTGCTTGTGAATTTTGTTCATCCAACCAAACCTGCAACGGAGCAAAATAATCAAGTACCGCTTTTGCATCCATTTGCTTAGTACCAGTAACAACATTTAATGCTTCTGGCCATGGTTGACTTGCACCCATTTCAAGCATTTCATTTAATTTTGCACCAGCTTCTTTATTGCCATATATACTGCAGCGATGTACAGGGCCTTTATCGCCAGCGATATCACATAAGGCTTTATGGAATTGGAACTGTAATACGTGCGCAAGGAAGTAACGTGTATAAGGAACATTGCCTGGTACGTGATATTTGGCGCCAGGGTCAAAATCCATTTCAGTGCGTGCTATTGGTGCTTTGACACCTTGATATTTTTCACGCAATTCCCACCATGCTTGATTGTACTGTTCAGGCTTAATTGTGCCGTTAAACACCTGCCAGCGCCATTGATCAATCATTAAACTAAAGGGCATAAAGGCAATTTTATCTAATGCTTGCTTAAGCAATAAACCAATATCTTTATCGGCATCTGGAACTGTGTCAAGTAAGCCAATTTGTTGCAGATATTTAGGCGTGATAGACAAGGCTATCGTGTCTCCAATCGCTTCATGGAAACCATCATTAGCTGAGTTTTTGAAGATAAAGGGTTGGTTTTTATAAGCGCGCTGATAAAAATTATGCCCAAGCTCATGGTGGATAACAGTAAAATCTTCAGATGTTTTTTGAATACACATCTTAATGCGAATATCATCAAGGTTATCTAAATCCCATGCAGAAGCATGGCAAACAACGTCACGGTCCTGTGGTTGAACAAACATCGAACGAGACCAAAATGAATCGGGTAATTTGTCAAACCCTAGTGAAGTAAAGAAACCTTCAGCCTGTTTGACCATTTTGATTTCATCATAATTGTTTGCGGCCAAGAGGGCGGTGACATTGTAACCTGGATCGGCGTTGTCCGGAGCAACAGTGTTGTAGATAGTGCCCCATTGCTGTGCCCACATATTACCAAGAAGATGTGCGGGAATAGAGCCAGTTTTAGGGGCGACATCATCACCGTATTTTTCATTTAACTCGCCGCGAACATAACAGTGCAAAGAATCATATAACGGCTTAATTTGTCCCCAAAGACGGTCTAATTCAGCGGAAAAATCATCAGGCTTCATGTCATATTGACTACGCCACAACTCAGATAAATCCTGATAACCTAAATCGCGCGCACCTTCATTGGCCAATTCTACCTCACGTTGAAACAACGGGCGCATTGGTTTAGCTATTTCACGCCAACCTTGCCAAGCTTCTAAAAGCACAGCAGGATCACTCGATTCAGCCATCAAATTAGACAACTCAGGTTGAGTTAAACATTTACCGTCGGCAAAACAATATTTCCCTTTGCCATATAGGCCATTAAGTTCAGAACTGATTTTAGCCAGCTCAGCATTCTTTTCTGGGTCTAAGGGGGCGGGTAACACTAAACTGCTACGTAAACTGTTTAGCTTACGCGCGTTAATGGGGTCTAACTCTACATTGGCATATTTGGCGGCTTCATTGGCATAGCGGACTGATGTCGCGATAACCTTTTCACCCATAGTGGCAGAGAGCGCCGCTGTGTCTTCAGTAATGAAGTTAGAGTAAATCCATTCAGCACGATTTGCTTCTATTGATAGCTTGGCTAAATCGGCTTCGGCCTGGTTAATAAATGCAATCGCTGAGTTTGCATCTATCGTGTTAGCCTGTTGAGTGACAGCTTTATTTTGCGAGGCATTGTTTGGGCTGACTTTATCAGTTTCTCCACAGGCAGAAGTCCCCAACACCATGGCAATAAGTAATGCAGTTTTAGACGGTCGTTTTAAAGGCAAATTCATTTTATTTTTCCTTATTGTTATTCATCCTATAGTGTACCGAAATTTTTTGCATATTGCATACAAGTTAAAACTGTTAACCTATTGCTAAGTTTTGTGGGTGTTTTGCTAAGTAAATAAGCTAAATTTAAATTGACATCTGTTCGCCCAATGATTAATTTAAACAGGTGTTTTAATTAAGAGCGAGTTAGAGGATGGCAGGTCGTACTGATACGAAAACAAGAATTCTAGACGCAGCAGAGAAACTGTTTGCGGAGCGAGGATTTTCAGAAACGTCTTTGCGTTTAATCACCAGTAAAGCCGAAGTGAACTTAGCATCGGTTAATTATCATTTTGGCTCGAAAAAAGAATTAATTCGGGCAGTGTTAGCCCGATATCTTGATGTGTTTATGCCAACGGCTGCGACTGAGATAAAAAGACTACACTTAGCGCCTGAACATGCATCACTAAATGAAATATTTTCAGCGTTAATAAAACCGTTATTAGATCTAAATAAAGTGCGCAATGGTGGCACGATCATATTTCTACAGTTGTTAGGTCGTGGTTACATTGAGAGTCAAGGTCACTTACGTTGGTTTATCACCACCCATTATGGCCAACATTTAAGTACATTTGTGCAAGCGGTGTCGGCAAGTGCACCTCATATACCACCGGCTGAAATGTTTTGGCGTTTGCATTTTACCCTTGGCACCATTGTATTCACTATGGCGTCAGCCGATGCATTAAATGAAATTGCCGCTTCAGATTATGGTGAACACAATAATACTGAAGCCATTATACGCAAAGTAATTCCCTACATGGCAGCGGGTGTTGCTGTGCCAGTTACATCTAACGAGTAAAACTTAAGAAGGTTAAAAATGAGTATTCTTATATTACTGATTATTGCTGTTGCAGTGCTCTTTGGCGTGCGCAGTGTCAGAATGCAAGTGATCACACGTCCCGCATTTGCGTTTTTCAAAAAAGTTCTGCCGCCACTATCGAGCACCGAAAAAGAAGCGATGGAAGCGGGCGATGTATGGTGGGAAGGCGAGTTATTCCGTGGTAAACCCGATTGGAATAAACTGCATAGTTACACTAAACCTACTTTAACGCCTGACGAACAGAGCTTCCTAGACAATCAAGTTCAAACAGCGTTAACAATGATCGATGATTTTGACATTGTTCATAACCGTAAAGATTTACCGCCTGAATTGTGGGAATACTTCAAAAAAGAAGGCTTCTTTGCGCTAATTATTCCTAAAAAATACGGTGGACGCGAGTTTTCAGCCTATGCTAACTCGACTATCGTCGCCAAAATCGCCACACGCAGCGTGAGTGCTGCTGTGACTGTGATGGTGCCTAACTCTTTAGGTCCAGGTGAGTTATTGACACACTATGGTACGCAAGAGCAAAAAGATCGCTGGTTACCAGCCTTAGCTGTGGGTAAAGAACTGCCTTGTTTTGCGCTAACGGGACCTGAAGCAGGCTCTGATGCGGGTGCAATCCCTGATATCGGTGTTGTTTGTCGTCAAGAATTTGAAGGCGAAGAAACCCTAGGTATTAGCTTAACATGGGACAAACGTTACATTACCTTGGCACCGGTTGCCACGGTACTGGGCTTAGCGTTCCAAATGCGCGATCCTGATAAGCTATTAGGCGATAAGAAAAACCTAGGTATTACCTGTGCCTTGATCCCAACAAATCATACTGGTGTTGAAATCGGTCGTCGTCATAACCCATTAATGATGGCGTTTATGAATGGTACAACCAGCGGTAAAGATGTGTTTATTCCATTAGATTGGATCATTGGTGGTCCACAATATGCGGGTAAAGGCTGGAGAATGTTAGTCGAGTGTCTATCAGCAGGGCGTGGTATTTCATTACCTGCACTTGCAACAGCATCTGGCCATGTTACCACCAAAACAACAACCGCCTACAGTTATGTTCGTCAGCAGTTTGGTATGCCAATTGGCAACTTTGAAGGTGTTCAAGAAGCGCTGGCGCGTATCATTGCTAATACCTACCAATTAGAAGCTGCGCGTCGTCTAACAACAACGGGTATTGATGCTAATGTGAAACCTTCGGTGGTCACGGCTATTGCTAAGTACCACATGACTGAGTTAGGTCGTGATGTATTAGAAGATGCGATGGATATTCAATCAGGTAAAGGGATTCAGTTAGGGCCTAAAAACTATTTAGGCCACGCATTTATGGCTAACCCAATTTCAATTACCGTTGAAGGTGCAAACATTTTAACCCGTTCATTGATGATTTTTGGTCAAGGTGCGACTCGTTGTCATCCTTATGTGCTTGCTGAAATGGAAGCGGCGGGAATGGAAGATGAAACTGCCGCAGTAGATCGTTTTGACCAGCTATTATTGGGTCATATTGGTTATGCTACCCGTAATGCGTTAAGTTCATTCGCAAACGCACTAACAGGCAGCCGTTTGTCATCATCTCCTGTTAGTGGTCCAACCCAAAAGTACTACCGAGATATGAATCGTATTTCGTCTTCATTGGCGATTATGACCGACTTATCTATGCTAATTATGGGGGGTGATCTTAAACGTAAAGAAATGATTTCAGCCAGAATGGGTGATGTGTTAAGTCAATTGTATCTAGCATCAGCAACATTGAAATTCTATGAAGACAATGGCCGTCAGCATGATGATTTACCTAGTGTGCACTATGTGATGACTGAACGTCTTCACCTAGCAGCTAAAGCACTCGAAGATGCCATCCGTAATTTCCCAAGCAAAATTGCTGGCGTATTATTGAAAGTATTAATCTTCCCATTAGGTAACCACTTTACCGCACCAAGCGATAAAGCGGCAGTTGAATTGGTAAAAGCGATGCTTAAACCGAGCGCTGCCCGTGACCGTATTACTTTCTTGTGTGGTGAGTTTGAGGGCGACACAGGTGGTATAGCGGAAGTTGAAGATGCATTCCTTGCTAAATATGCTGCAAGAGATTTGTATAAAAAACTGAAAAAAGCACAGCGCAGTGGTCACATTAAATCAAAACTACCAATGCTTGAGTTGTTTGAAGTGGCCTTAGAAAAGGACATTATTACTGATGCAGAATATCAACAATTATTAGAAGCAGATAAGAAGCGATTAGCGGCTATCAACGTTAATGATTTTGACAAGCTCTAACTGACTCAGTTAAACAATTAGTTTATTTATCAAATGTAAAAACGCTGACATAGTTTGCACTAGTTCAGCGTTTTTTATTGCCTGTTAAAAAGTGCCTTCTGCTATAATTCAGCTCGATTTCACATTTGCCCCTATACCAATAGGGGCAAATGTGAAAGAGTTTGCTAGTACAAGTACACCTTTACAGATCTGCTTCGGGACGATTTATGCCGTTTATGGCCGCTTAACCAAAACGTCCTGTTTTCAATATCCTCAGCCGTATCTTCATCGGAAAATTTATCCCTTCAATTTAGCTTTATTTGAACCCCAAATGAAAAGCAACAGTGATACTTTGAATTAAATTTTGATGTTTTTTCTATTGGTTACAAACAAGGTTAAATTGAAGGGGCTAAAATTTCAGGGACCTTTGATATATATAAAGAGTGCAGCGTGTCAAGGTCGTGCTTGCACATAGGCCTGCCGCAGGCAATTGATTAGATTGAGGCTGTGTCTTCAATGCAGAGATAAACGAATTAGACTTGGGTTGCTCGTAGAGGGTGTAATACAATTTTGTCCAAAATTGAGATTGAAATGCATGATCCCAAGTTGAAATTCCTCATAGTAAAGAATCCACTTTCTGAAGCAGGTGGCTTTGATATCACTGCCTAAAAGGCCGCGTTCCTACCGTGCGTGACAAGACGCCGTAAATATATCCCTATAGGCTCTACTAAATCATCCCTGATTTAGAAACTTGTATCGCACCATTAGCAAAGCTCACGTACCACTTAAGTTAATCAACTATTGAACGTACTTCAGGGAGCCTAATGGATGATAACCCCATACTGAAGTAGGTGGTTTAGGGCAGAAAACAAAAAACGCCAATCATATGATTGGCGTTTGGTATTGAGACAAGTACCTAAACTAAGTGTCTAAATGTTGTTGCTAATCATTTAAGCAACAAAATCACTTAAGCAACAACCAGTACTTTACAGGTATTGGTGCCACCGACGGTCTCCATTGCGTCGCCTTTAGTCATTAGTACCATGTCGCCGCTGCTTAAGTAGCCGGCAGCAACCATAGTGTTTAATGCTTCACGTGCTAACTCATCAGCACCATAGGCTGTTGAGTCAAAAAACATAGGTTGTACACCACGGTATAATGCCATTTTCGCCAGTGTTTTCTGATGACGTGAAAGGGCAAAAATCGGTAATGAAGAACTAATACGAGACATGAGTTTCGCCGTTGCACCCGATTCGGTTAACGAAATGATGGCTTTTACACCTTCAAGGTGGTTTGCTGCATACATAGTCGATAGGGCAATGGTTTCTTCAATCGAAGTGAAGCTTTGCTCTAAACGATGCTTAGACACTTTCACGCTTGGGTGTGATTCAGCACCAACACACACATTTGCCATGGCTTTTACGGTTTCTTCAGGGAAGTCACCTGCAGCGGTTTCGGCAGATAACATTACCGCATCAGTACCGTCTAATACTGCGTTAGCCACGTCCATCACTTCAGCGCGCGTTGGCATTGGGCTTGAAATCATTGATTCCATCATTTGCGTCGCTGTAATAACCGCTTTGTTCAATTGACGTGAACGTTGAATTAAACGTTTTTGAACCGCAACCAATGCGGCATCACCAATTTCAACCCCTAAGTCACCACGGGCAACCATCACCACATCAGATGCTCTAATCACATCATCCATGGCTTCATCAGTGGCAACCGCTTCAGCACGTTCAACTTTTGCAACGATAAGGGCATTGCTACCAGCTTCTACCGCTAATTTACGTGCTAGGTCTAAATCAGCACCAGTACGTGGGAAGGATACCGCTAAATAATCAACATCAATTAATGCAGCTGTTTTAATGTCAGCCATATCTTTTTCAGTTAATGCTGGAGCGGTTAAGCCACCACCTTGCTTGTTGATGCCTTTGTTGTTTGATAAAGGGCCGGCAACCGTCACACTGGTAAATACCTTGTTACCTTCAACACTGTCTACACGTAATTGCACACGACCGTCATCTAGCATCAAAATATCGCCAATCACGACATCTCTTGGTAATTCTTTGTAATCAATTCCCACTTGCTGTTGATTGCCTTCACCTTTTGCTAAATCAGCATCAAGAATGAATTTATCACCCAAAGAAAGCTTAATTTTCATGTTGTCTTTAAATGTAGACACACGAATTTTGGGACCTTGTAAGTCGCCTAAGATAGCAACATGTTTGCCTAACTCTTTAGCAATTGCGCGCACTTCGTTAGCACGTTTCAAATGGTCTTCTGGTGAACCATGGGAGAAATTCATACGAACAACATTTGCACCGGCTTTGATAATTTTACGTAAATTATCATCGCGGTCAGTTGCTGGGCCTAAAGTGGTTACGATTTTAGTTCTGCGGAACATAACATACTCCGTTAAATTTAAAGGAAAGATTAAAATTGAATAAAATTGGCTATTAAAAGTACGCTTTGATTCTGGTACTAAAAATGATGGATATATAGTAGCAGAGATTTATTTCAAATGTAGTAAAGTTACAAACAAAAAGTCAGTATTTAATGTGTATATTTTGTGACAGAGAAAAGGTTTTTCATAAAAAAAGGCTAAAACACCTTAGTGCTCAGCCTTTCATTTGAACTATTTACCTACGACTTTGCTAACGTCATAAAGAAAATTTTGTTGTAATTGACAATCAAAACATGAATATTTGCTGATTAAATCGTCAAATCTTTGTTTACGCGTGACTCTTTTAGTACTTCTTTAACGCGTTTTAGATTGTCTCTAAAGCGTGGGCCGCGGCGCAGTGTAAAGCCTGTGGCCAGTACGTCTATGGTAACTAGCTGTGCTAAACGTGATGCCATAGGTAGATAGAGGTCGGTATCTTCTGGTACTTCCATGGTGACAGGTAAAGTACACTCAAGTGATAAGGGGGAGTTACGAGCGGTAATACCGATCACCGCAGCACCATTTTCGCGGGCGATTCGTGCGATTTCAATTAACGATTTTGTTCTGCCAGTGTGCGAAATCAATACCACAACATCACCTTCGTTTGAGTTAATGCAGCTCATACGCTGCATGAGTACATCATCAAAACAAATAACAGGCACGTTAAAACGAAAGAATTTATTTTGCGCATCATGGGCGACAGAAGATGAAGCACCTAAGCCAAAAAACGAAATTGTTTTGGCTTGAGTTAAGATATCAACCGCTTTATTTACCGCGGCGATATCGAGGCTTTGACGCGCTGTATCAAGCGATGCCATTGAAGATTCGAAGATTTTTGTGGTGTAAGACTCAGGGCTATCATCTTCTTCAACATGACGGCTAACATAAGGTGTGCCATTCGCAAGACTTTGTGCCAAATGTAACTTAAAATCAGGGAAGCCTTTTGTGTCTAAACGACGACAAAAACGGTTTACTGTCGGTTCACTGACATCGGCCATTTTGGCCAATGTGGCAATACTCGAGTGAATGGCTGTTTGCGGCGAGGCTAAAATAACTTCGGCTACTTTACGTTCAGACTTACTAAATTTTGCCAGGTTGTTTTGAACCTTTTCAAGTGTATTCATAATCATGCATCCGCAAATATTGGGTAGTGTAATTTTATATCAGAAGTCAGTGTTATCGAGGGAATTAAGTAGTTTTTATACCTTCTGAAAGTCAACTGTAGTAAATTTTCAATTGTTCTTTCAACTGTGAAACTTCTGTTACTGTCTATGAGTGTTGAAAATCATAGCAGATAACGTACCAAAATGACTATATGCTAAACAAGAGATTAATTTCAAAATATTGATGCATATTTTAAATTCTGTTGTTATATTACAACAAAAGTGTGTTTTTATTCATCGTTTAAGACGATATGAGCACAAGATAATAAAGGAGAGCTTTCAGCAATGGGCAAATCATCAGGTGCAAAGGCGTGTGATTTTGTGTTGTTCGGTACCAAAGGGGACCTTGCAAGACGTAAACTTTTACCTTCACTCTACCAATTAGATAAAGCAGAGTTATTGGATAAGGACACCAAAGTGATTGGTGTTGCAAAAGATGCCTTTACTCAACAAGAGTTCATTGAACTTGTTAGCAAGGCATTAAACACATTTGTGAAGGATGAAATTTGTCCAACAACACTTGAGCGTTTCCTCGCCCGTTGTCATTATATCGGCACAGATTTTACTCAGCCAGAAGGCTACCAAGCTTTCCATGATTTATTAGAGCCGAAAAAGCGTGTGATGGTTAATTATTTCGCTACGCCTCCTTCTATCTTCGGTGCTATCTGTCGTTGTCTTAATGCACAAAAACTGATCCATCCTGATACCCGCGTTGTACTCGAAAAGCCGATTGGTACTGATTTAGAATCTTCCCATGTGATCAACGACCAAGTTGCAGAGTTCTTTAATGAGAACCAGGTTTATCGTATTGACCATTATTTAGGTAAAGAAACAGTCCAAAACCTAATTGCACTGCGTTTTGCTAACTCATTATTCGCCTCTAAATGGGATAACCGTACCATTGATCATGTACAGATCACGGTGGCAGAAGAAGTGGGTATTGAAGGGCGTTGGGGCTACTTTGATGGCGCAGGTCAAATGCGTGACATGATCCAAAACCACTTATTACAGGTGCTTAGCTTAGTTGCTATGGATCCTCCCGTAACGCTTGATGCTGATAATATTCGTGATGAAAAAGTAAAAGTGCTGAAATCACTGCGTCCAATCAATCAAGATAACGTTTATGAAAATACCGTTCGTGGCCAATACAGTGCAGGTTTCTTAAAAGGCTCGCCTGTTCCAGGTTACCTTGAAGAAGACGGTGCAAACCTCAAATCACATACTGAAACCTTTGTGGCACTGCGTGTTGATATTGATAACTGGCGTTGGGCAGGCGTGCCGTTTTATTTGCGAAGTGGCAAACGTATGCCATTCAAGAGCAGTGAAATTGTGGTCTACTTTAAAAACCCACCACACAATTTATATCGTTCCAGTTACCGTAATTTGCCGCCAAACAAGTTGACTATTCGTCTACAACCCCATGAAGGTGTTGAAATTCAGATGATGAATAAAGTTCCTGGTCTTGAGCAAAAACAACGCCTACAAACCACTAAACTGGATTTAAGTTTCTCAGACACGTTCAAAAATGAGCGAATTGCTGATGCATATGAGCGTTTATTACTTGAAGCTATGTTAGGTAATCAAGCACTGTTTGTTCGCCGTGATGAAGTTGAACAAGCATGGAAATGGGTTGACGGGATCATTCAAGCTTGGGAACAAAGTGGCGAGCGTCCAAAATCTTATCCAGCAGGTACCTGGGGCCCAGTAGCGTCAGTGGCATTAATTACTAAAGACGGCCGCTCTTGGGATGAATAAGGAAACCAATATGATTAAAGAAACGGTATTTAAATCATTTGATTCGCCAGCCAGTCTTGAATCGACTTTAGCCGATAAGATTGCTAATCAATTACAAGATGCGATTGATTGTCGCGGTAAAGCAAGCTTGGTTGTTTCAGGCGGCTCTACACCGTTGAAATTATTTCAATTGCTTAGCCAAAAATCATTAGAGTGGAGTGAAGTATATATCACACTAGCCGATGAACGCTGGGTTGAAGCTGATGAAAAAGATTCAAATGAAAGGTTAGTTAGGGAGCATCTTCTACAAAATCGTGCGACTAACGCTAAGTTTCGCGGTTTAAAAAATATGTTTGCAACTCCCGAAGCGGGAGCTGCAATGGCAGGTGAATCTCTTGCTAATTTCCCTCGTCCTTTTGATGTGGTGGTATTGGGCATGGGCACCGATGGACATACCTGTTCATGGTTTCCTTGTAGCAAAGAATTAGATCATGCGTTAACCACTCAAGATACGTGTGCAGCAGTCAATCCGACAACTGCACCTCATGCCAGAATCACATTATCAAAAGATGCCATTTTAAATAGCCGTCAAATTTATTTGCACCTTGTCGGTGAAGCAAAATTAACCGTTTATCATCAAGCATTAGAAAATGATGACGTCACAAAAATGCCTATCAGAGCAGTATTAGCGCAGCATAAAACGCCCGTTGATGTGTTCTACAGCGCATAAAGGAGTCTAAACATGCACTCAGTAGTTCAGGCAGTAACAGATCGTATTATCGAACGCAGTAAAAATTCTCGTAAAGGGTATTTAGCTGCATTGAATGATGCTAAAGCCAAAGGCGTTCATCGTAGCGCGTTAAGTTGCGGCAACTTAGCCCATGGTTTTGCCGCGTGTAAACCTGCAGAGAAAGATTCTTTGCGTCAGTTTACTAAAGCAAACATTGGTATTGTCACTTCATTTAACGACATGCTTTCTGCTCACCAGCCCTATGAAGATTATCCAAAACTATTAAAGCAAGCCTGCGAAGATGTCGGCAGTGTTGCTCAGGTTGCCGCGGGTGTGCCTGCAATGTGTGATGGTGTCACACAGGGTCAACCAGGCATGGAGCTAAGTCTCCTTAGCCGTGAAGTGATTGCAATGGCCACTGCTGTTGGCTTATCACACAATATGTTTGATGGTGCTTTACTACTGGGTATATGTGACAAAATCGTACCAGGTTTATTAATCGGTGCTCTAAGCTTTGGCCATTTACCGATGTTATTTGTGCCAGCAGGTCCAATGAAATCGGGTATTCCAAACAAAGAAAAAGCCCGTATTCGTCAAAAGTTTGCTCAAGGCTTAATTGGTCGTGAAGAGTTATTAGCTGCAGAGTCTGCCTCTTATCACAGTGCGGGTACTTGTACTTTCTACGGCACTGCAAACTCTAACCAGTTAATGCTTGAAGTGATGGGCTTGCAGTTACCTGGTTCATCATTTGTTAACCCAGATGATCCACTGCGTGAAGCACTTAATAAAATGGCGGCCAAGCAGGTGTGTCGTTTAACTCAATTAGGTACTCAGTACACCCCAATTGGTGAAGTGGTATGTGAAAAATCAGTGGTTAACGGCATCGTTGCGTTACTAGCCACCGGTGGTTCAACCAACCTGACGATGCACATTGTCGCTGCAGCTCGCGCAGCTGGCATCATAGTGAACTGGGATGATTTTTCCGATTTATCTGATGCAACACCATTATTAGCAAGGGTTTATCCAAACGGTCATGCCGACATTAACCATTTCCATGCCGCAGGCGGTATGGCTTTGTTAATCAAAGAACTGCTTGATGGCGGTTTATTACATGAAGATGTGAATACCGTTGCGGGATTTGGATTACGCAAATATACCCAAGAGCCTAAATTAATTGATGGCGAATTACGTTGGGTTGATGGTGTGACAGAATCACTAGATAAAGAAGTATTAACCCATTTGGCCACGCCGTTCCAAAAAAATGGTGGTTTGAAACTGTTAAAAGGTAACTTAGGCCGTGCGGTAATTAAAGTGTCTGCTGTGCCTGAGAAAAACCGCATTGTGGAAGCGCCAGCGATTGTGATTAACGATCAAAATGAAATTGATGCGTTATTTAAACAAGGCGCACTTGATCGCGATTGCGTGGTTGTCGTCAAAGGTCAGGGGCCGAAAGCCAATGGCATGCCTGAACTGCACAAATTAACGCCTTTCTTGGGCAGCTTACAAGACAAAGGCTTCAGTGTGGCCTTGGTAACTGATGGTCGTATGTCTGGCGCATCGGGCAAAGTACCCGCAGCCATCCATTTAACCCCTGAAGCGCTTGATGGTGGAATGATTGCCAAAGTGCAAGATGGTGACCTTATTCGCGTCAATGCAGTGACTGGCGAGTTAACGTTATTAGTTGATGAGACAGTATTAAATGCACGTGAAGCCAGCCTTGTTGATTTACATCATTCAAGTTATGGCATGGGGCGTGAGTTATTTGGTGCGTTACGCAGCAACTTAAGCAGCCCAGAAACCGGTGCAAGAAGCACCAGTGCACTTGACGAAATTTACTAATTAAAGGAAGAGTAACGAATGTCTGACAATAACTGGTCACTTCAACCACAAGATGTATTTAAGCGTAGCCCGATTGTCCCCGTTATGGTGATCAACAAGATTGAACATGCAGTACCGTTAGCAAAAGCTTTAGTTGCCGGTGGCATTAGTGTGTTAGAGGTGACGTTACGTACTCCATGTGCACTTGAAGCCATTGCTAAAATTGCCAAAGAAGTACCCGAAGCATTAATCGGCGCTGGCACGATTTTAAACGAAGCGCAGCTTCAGCAAGCAGTTGCTGCGGGTTCGCAGTTTATTATCACTCCAGGTGCAACGGTTGATTTACTTAAAGCTGCTAAAAAAGGTAATGTACCATTAATTCCTGGCGTTGCGAGTATTTCTGAAGTGATGGTGGGGATGGAATTGGGTTACACCCATTTTAAATTCTTCCCCGCTGAAGCCTCTGGAGGTGTAAATGCACTTAAGTCATTTTCAGGCCCATTAGCCAACATTCGTTTTTGTCCAACAGGCGGGATAAGCCCTGCTACATACAAAGACTATCTAGCCCTAGACAATGTTGATTGTATTGGCGGTAGCTGGATTGCCCCAAGCGATGCTGTTGACTCTGAAGATTGGGCGCGTATTACCCAGCTTTGTAAAGATGCATTAAGCGGCCTTTAACTCGTTTAAAAAATAACAGCCAGCAAATTTGCTGGCTTTTTTATTTTCAGCCCTACAATAGCTGATTAACTCAAGTGATAAGTGATAAGTGATAAATGATGCTGAGCTTTGCTAATTTGCGGTACAGGGTTCTCAATCAGGGATGATTTAGTAGAGCCTATAGATATATTAACGGCGTCTTGTTAACGCGTGGTAGGAAAACTCCCTTAGAGGGAGTGATATCAAAGCCACCTTTTTGAGAAGGTGGATTCTTTATTGGTTTTTTTAAGTCGATTACCACTATTACCCACAGATGATATGGGTAAACATTCGCTTCAAACACACTATTATTGCTGAGTGGTTTGCAATAAAGGTAAAATTTTGCTCACTTTATCAAAGCATTCCTGATATTCCGCTTCAGCGTTTGAGTCAGCAACCACGCCGCCACCAGCCCAACAATAAATACGATTATTTTCAGTCACCAAGGTGCGAATCGTAATGCTTGTGTCCATGGTGCCATCTTGGCTGATATAGCCAATACTGCCACAATACATACTGCGTCTTGACGGTTCTAATTCTTCAATAATCTGCATTGCCCGTATTTTAGGCGCCCCAGTAATAGAACCTCCAGGAAAACACGCTTTAAGTAGATCGCTGGCATCATATTGGCTAGCTAACTGAGCGGTAACGGTACTGACTAAATGGTGCACAGCAGGGAAGCTTTCAATGTCAAAAAGTTTGGGCACCTTAACGCTGCCTGCTGCTGCAACTTTGCCGATATCATTTCGCAGTAAATCAACAATCATTACATTTTCAGCACGATCTTTTTCTGAACAGCGTAATTTGTCCGCTTGCAATACATCGAGTGCTTCATCGTTTAACCTAGGTAAGGTGCCTTTAATCGGTTTGGTTTCAATATTGTCACCAGCCAGTTGTATAAAGCGTTCTGGTGAAATGGACAAAACAGTATGGTTAGGCAAACGCATAAAAGCAGAAAAGGGGGCTTTATTCGCTTGCGTTAATTGCTTATACGCTTGCCATTCATCACCTTGATAGTCGGCCTCAAATCTTTGGGTTAAGTTAATTTGATAACAGTCACCACTGAGCAAATAGGCTTGAACCCGATCAAAATGATTGAGATACGTTTGTTTATGCGTTTGATTACGCCATTCAGAAGTTAAACAAAATGCAGTCTGATCAGATTGTATGAAGGGGGCTGAAGGCTTGTTTATAAAATTGACTAAGGGGTTGTCGTGATCAACATTGTCGTAACGGATGAAAGACCAACTTTGCTGTTGATAGTCATAAACTAAGCACTGATCATAAAAGCCAATATTCAGTTCATTAAAGTCGATGTCTTTTGTTGCTGTGCTTGGCAGTTGTTCAATTGAGCGGCCTAAATCATAACTAAATGCCCCCACAGCACCGCCACTAAATGGATACTTGCAAGCTTGTTTAACCGGATATAACTCCTGTTGGCAATATTTTAACGCTGCAAATGGGTCAAGCGATGTCGCTTGTAGGTGATGGCAAATTTTATCGAAAATGGGTTGCAGAGTCTGATTAGTACGATCTTTTGCTTCAAATATGACTGTGCCATTACGGCTAACTAATGTGGCAATGGGGTTAACGACAATGATATCAAACCGGGCATCTTGATGTTGCGCATTTGCAGAATCTAACAGCATCGCCCAAGGTAAATGGCTGATGGATTCAAATAAGCTCTGGGTGGAACCTGCCCACATTAATGGTGTTATCGTTAATGGATTATCCCCACGCTGTTTCATCAATTCGCCTTATCTAAAAAGTGCTGTAGCCCAAAAAGGATGGAAAGAGTATCATATTGGCCATAAAAGGATTAATACCTAAATAATGTTGATTAAATCAACTGAACATAAAAACGAAAAACAAGTTAGGCCGCATGGCTGCTGGAGCGCCCCTATATGTCTATAAACACTGAATCGTCTGCTACACCTGTTATGATTAAACAGGCCGATTTCATTGAAAGTATTGCAGATTCTTTGCAATACATCTCATATTACCATCCTAAAGATTTTGTCGATGCTATGTACGGTGCATATCAACGCGAACAAAGCGTTGCAGCGAAAGATGCCATTGCACAAATTTTAATTAATTCTCGTATGTCGGCTGAAGGCAAACGTCCTCTTTGTCAAGACACGGGTATTGTGACCACGTTTGTTAAAATCGGTATGAATGTCAGTTGGGATAAAACCGACATGACAGTGCAGCAAATGGTTGATGAAGGTGTACGTCGTGCTTACACAAACCCAGACAATCCATTGCGTGCTTCAATTGTTGCCGATCCTGCTGGTGCCCGTAAAAACACCCGCGATAACACGCCATCTGTGGTGCATATTGATATGGTTGCTGGCAACCATGTTGAAGTGATGATCGCAGCTAAAGGCGGCGGATCAGAAAACAAATCAAAAATGGCCATGTTAAACCCATCTGACGATATTGCAGCATGGGTAGAAAAAACCTTACCGACAATGGGTGCAGGTTGGTGTCCTCCAGGTATGTTAGGCATAGGTATTGGTGGCACGGCTGAAAAAGCTGCTGTGATGGCAAAAGAGTCATTAATGGACCCTGTTGATATCCATGAATTAATTGCTAAAGGCGCTGAAACAACCGAAGAAAAGCTACGCTTAGATATATTTGAACGTGCTAACAACTTAGGTATAGGCGCACAGGGATTAGGCGGTTTAACCACGGTGTTAGATATTAAAATTAAATCAGCACCAACCCATGCAGCGTCTAAGCCGGTGGTGATGATCCCCAATTGTGCAGCAACCCGCCATGTTCATTTTCACTTAGACGGAACAGGCCCAGCAGATTTAGTGCCGCCATCACTTGAAGATTGGCCAGAAATCACCCGTGAAGCGGGTGAAAATACCCACCGTGTTAATTTAGACACAGTGACCCAAGCTGAAATCGAAACCTGGAAAAGCGGTGACACCTTACTGCTTAACGGCAAAATGCTAACAGGTCGTGATGCGGCGCATAAGCGTATTCAAACGCTGTTAGATTCTGGCGAAGGTTTACCAGCAGGTGTTGATTTTAAGGGTAAGTTTATTTACTACGTGGGTCCTGTTGATCCAGTAGGTAATGAAGTCGTTGGCCCTGCAGGCCCAACTACCGCAACCCGTATGGACAAATTTACCGACATGATGCTGGATAAAACAGGCTTAATGGGCATGATTGGTAAATCTGAACGTGGTCCACAAACTGTTGAGTCAATTAAGAAACACAAAGCCGTATACCTTATGGCAGTGGGCGGCGCAGCCTACCTTGTTTCTAAAGCCATTAAGAAATCTCGCGTGGTTGCCTTTGAAGATCTCGGTATGGAAGCGATTTACGAGTTTGAAGTACAAGATATGCCAGTAACTGTCGCGGTTGATTCTAACGGCGTTAATGCCCATGAAACCGGCCCGGCTATTTGGAAAGTGAATATTGCCAACAGTAAAGCTTAATTTAAGCTTGTCACTGTAAAGTAATGTGACTTAAACGCTCAAGGATCTTTATTCGTTAAGGGTTGCTTGAGCGTTTTGCTTTCGTTAATCTGCCAACAAATAAACACAACAAACCATCAAAGAGATAATCAATAACATGAAAACTTCTTCAGTGCTTTTGGCATTGGTTGCTGCAGGAATGGCAACGTCAGTGCATTCAGCTGAACCTTTTACAGTTCAGCATTTGGTTAATTTAAATAAAATTCATTCATATGCGGTTTCACACGACGGTAACACCTTAGTTTATGGTGTTAAAGTGATCGACGATAAAGGTGAGTCAAGCTCTGATCTTTATACATTAGACTTAACCAATAAGTCAGCAACGCCAAAACAGTTAACGTCTGCTGCAGGCACTGAGCATGATGTCAATTTTGCACCAGATAATAAAAGCATTTATTTTCTAGCCGATCGCAGTGGAACTAGTCAGCTGTTTCAGTTGCCACTAGATGGCGGTGAAGCTAAGCAAGTTACCGACTTACCGCTTGATGTAAATGGCTATAAATTATCGCAAGATGGCAAACAAGTTGTCATGACGTTGCGTGTTTTTCCAGAGTGTAAAGATTTAGCCTGCTCAAAAGAAAAATTCGCCGCTGAAAAAGAGCGTAAAACAACTGGCCGTGAATATAAGCAGTTAATGGTACGTCATTGGGATACCTGGGAAGACCATGCCCGTAACCATTTATTTGTTGCCAATATCAATGGCAACAAAATTACCGATGCGGTTAACGTCACCCAAGGCCGTGATACAGAAACCCCGCCAAAGCCATTTTCTGGTATGGAAGAAGTAACTTTTACTCCAGATGGTAAGTATGTCGTTTATAGTGCTAAAGCACCGAGTCGTGATCAGTCTTGGACGACCAATTATGATTTATGGCAAGTTCCTGTGAGTGGTGGCGAAACAGTCAACCTAACTGAAGCGAATAAAGCGTGGGATGCACAACCTACCTATTCAGCAGATGGTCGTTACATGGCTTATCTTGCTATGAGCAAACCCGGCTTTGAAGCCGATCGTTACCGCTTAATGTTACTTGATACCGTAACAGGTCAAGAAAAAGAAGTTGCCCCTTTATGGGATAGAAGCCCAAGCTCAATCAACTTCAGCAAAGACGGACGTACTCTGTATGTTACCGCTCAAGATGTTGGCCAAGTGTCGATATTTGAAGTAAATCCGCAGTTTGGTGACGTTCGTCCAATCTACAACGATGGCAGCAACAGCATCGTTGCGGTGACAAACAATAAAATCATTTTCAAAAATGCCTCTTTGGTTGAACCAGGTGATTTATACACCATCAGCTTAGAAGGCGAAAACCTACGTCGCCTAACTGAAGTGAACAAAGACAAAGTGGCTAAAATTCAATTCGGTGAATTTGAACAATTCAAATTTAAAGGTTGGAACGACGAAACGGTTCATGGTTATTGGATTAAACCTGCAAACTATAAAGAAGGTGAAAAATATCCTATTGCGTATTTAGTTCATGGTGGACCGCAAGGATCATTTGGTAATTCATTCAGTGGTCGCTGGAATGCCCAATTATGGGCGGGTGCGGGCTATGGTGTGGTGATGGTCGATTTCCATGGGTCAACCGGTTATGGTCAAGCATTCACTGACTCAATCAGTCAAGATTGGGGCGGTAAACCCTTAGAAGACTTGAAAAAAGGTATGGCTGCAGTGACTGAGCAGCAACCTTGGTTAGATGCCAATAATGCCTGTGCACTGGGGGGATCATATGGTGGTTATATGATGAACTGGATCCAAGGGCACTGGAATGATGGCTTCAAGTGTTTAATTAACCATGCTGGTTTATTTGATATGCGCTCTATGTACTACGTGACAGAAGAGTTGTGGTTCCCTGAATACGAATTCGGTGGTACATATCAAGATAACAAAGAGCTGTACGAGAAATTTAACCCAGTTAACTATGTTGAAAACTGGAAAACCCCAATGTTAGTGATTCATGGCGAAAAAGACTTCCGTGTGCCTTATGGTCAAGGTCTTGCGGCATTTAGCTTTATGCAACGTCAAGGGATCCCGTCGGAACTGTTAATGTTCCCAGACGAAAATCATTGGATTTTGAATCAAGATAACCTGCAACAGTGGTACAAAAATGTCTTTGGTTGGATGGATCGCTGGACAGCTAAATAACGTCAAATAGTGATTGATACTAAAATGTGATGTCAGCAATGACATCACATTTTTTTTGCTTTATGCAGATTTTTTATGGGGAAAGTTATGGGGAAGGTTTATGTCAATTGGTTCAATGGCTCCGGCTTGGTTTGGCTTCGTTATCCACAAATAATAGGTCATTCTGCGTCGCGAACTACTGAATTTACGGCTATTATTCTTCAGGCAAACTTTTTTACGCAGTGCCATAAAAATCCTTGTTAACATGTTATTAAACAGAAATTTTTTATTACATCTAATTGTACAGCAAAAAAGTCACCAATTACATAAATGGGTCATTTGTTTGGGCCAAATTACATATTTTAGTGCACATTGGTTGAAGTATCAGCAAATTCCGCGCTTATTCACTGCAGGTTTGATACTTGCTAATCAACATCTGTAGCTTAATTACATTTTTGTTTTGCTAACGCTGATTTTCCCCAGTAATCTGGTATCAAAATTTCTAATGTGAAATAGGCCTTTTTTATAGAAAATATCACTTCTATAAAGGCAAAAGTTACATTAAAGTAGCGCTCCTTTTGGTTTGCTAACACACAATCTATTTAGAGGGTCCCTCATTGGATTACATGCTCTACATTAAGTTCTTTTTAGGACTGTTGGCCATTATCAATCCCATCGGACTGTTGCCGGTATTTGTCAGTTTAACCAGCCATCAAACCGATTTAGAAAGAAAGCACACCAACAAAGTGGCTAACTTTGCCGTAGTTGTGATTCTGTTTGTCACCATTATCGCCGGCCAACATATTTTGAATATGTTCAGCATTTCATTGTCGGCATTTCGTATTGCTGGTGGTAGCTTGATTTGCATCATTGCGATGTCAATGTTGCAAGGTAAGATCAGTGAAGTAAAACGTAACCAAGAAGAAGATCGAGAGTCATCTGGGATGGAATCGGTAGCCGTTGTCCCTTTAGCTTTGCCATTAATGGCCGGGCCAGGTGCGATTAGCTCGGTGATCGTTTTCGCCGCAGAGCATAATAGCTTGATTGATTTTATTGGTATGTTCAGTACCGTACTTGTTTTCGGTTTATTGAGCTGGGCATTATTCAACATGGCACCCACCATATTTAAACTATTAGGTAAAACCGGCATTAACGTGATTACGCGTTTAATGGGTTTATTAATGTTATCACTGGGTATTGAAGTCATTGCAGCGGGTGTGAAGGGGTTATTTCCTCAGTTGATGGGTTAAATACTTAATGTTGCACAGCATTTGTGCAAACACTGAAGCCTTGGGTATTTTCGCTTGACCCACCAGCACCATTTGCGTAAAGTAGCGCCCGCAGAGTTGATTGGCTCTTTAAAACAATCTTAAGGTGACGTGTCCGAGTGGCTGAAGGAGCACGCCTGGAAAGTGTGTAAAGGGCAACCTTTCGAGAGTTCGAATCTCTCCGTCACCGCCATATTCTAAAAGAAAGACGTCTTCGGACGTCTTTTTTGTTTATAATGACTGCCTATTATTGCCAATCACCTTGTTTGAGCGCCTTTATGACATTTTTATCTCTTGGGTTAAGCCCCACTATTGTTGATAACCTAACAGCCTTAGGTTACGAGACTCCGACCGCTATTCAACAAAAAGCGATCCCTGAAATCCTCAAAGGTAAAAATGTCATTGCAGCCGCGCAAACGGGCACAGGTAAAACTGCCAGTTTTGTGTTACCTATTTTGCAACAATTGGCAAAAGCTGAAACGGTACGCAAGAAAAGAATGCGTGCGTTGATTTTAGCACCGACGCGAGAGTTGGTTTCGCAAGTTAACCAAAATATTGAACGCTACGCAAAGGGTTTGCCTTTGCGAACGATGGCGATGTATGGTGGCGTGGATCTTAAAGAACAAAAGGCGGCGCTAATCGATGGTGTCGATATTGTTGTTGCCACACCGGGAAGACTATTAGATTTATACACCCAACGTGCTTTGCATTTTGATGAGCTTGAAGTGTTAGTGTTAGATGAAGCCGATCGCATGCTGGACATGGGCTTTATTGAAGACATCAATAAAGTATTAGAAAAGTTACCCCAAGACAGGCAAAACTTATTATTTTCAGCCACCTTATCAAATCAGGTAAGGGTACTTGCCAAAACAGCCGTTCGCAATGCCGTTGAAATTACCCTTAACAAAGAAGTGGCAACTAAACCTAAAATCGAACAATGGCTCACCACGGTTGATAAAGATAAAAAGTCAGCGTTACTCAGTTATCTTATACAACAACACCAATGGCCGCAGGCATTGATCTTTATTGAAACCAAAGCAGGCGCGGCTAAGTTAGTGACCCAGTTAGCTAAACGCGACATTGTTGCCGAATGTATTCATGGCGGCAGAAGCCAAGTTATTCGTGAACAGCTATTAGCCGATTTTAAGCAAGGTAATATTCAATATCTTATCGCCACAGGTGTAGCCGCAAGAGGGATTGATATTGATGATTTACCCGTGGTGGTTAACTATGATTTACCGTTTCCTGCCGATGATTATATTCATCGAATTGGCCGAACAGGCCGAGCAGGCGCCAGTGGCTTAGCGATATCGCTTGTGTCTAAAGATGATTTCAAGAACCTGTGTATGATTGAAAGCCGATTAGGAGAACTGATTGAGCGCAGAGTGATAGACGGTTTTGAACCGAAAAAACCTATCCCAATCTCGGTGTTAAATTTTGTGCCAAAGGCCAGACATAAAGTCAATGACAGTAAAAATAGCCAACCAACATTATCTTTAAACCAAGGCAAAACAGCGGTGCGGGGAAATACTAACCAAGGTGGCACAGACCAACGCACACCGCAAGATAACAAAAAGTCAGTGACGCATAATAAAAAAGATACTAATAAGCCTTTACCGCCCAATCCGTGGGGCACACCTAAAAACTAGTCTTATTGGTCATTCCCCTTATTGTATGGACTGGGTAAGGGGAATAATGATTTACTTCAACAAGCTGCTATTGATATCAAGCATTATTGATTTTGTGTGATAAGTCATATGCATCGTCTGTCACCAAACGTTCAAGCACTTCAACTCTATCTCGTAATGCCTGCAATTCATCGTTAATGGATTTTGACTGATTACGGTATTCATTTGCCGCGTACAATTGCTTTTCTTTTAACTTCATTATGCTAATCACAAAACTCCCTATGATGGCTAAAATAGGGATAAGCAGTGCTAAAGTCGCCACGTTCATATTCAATCCTTGTGTCTTAAAAACTCAGTCATAGTGCTAATACTATGTATTTTTCAATTGCGGATTACCAGTGACATTTGTTTATCCGCCATCAATATGGCTAAAGGTTGGTTCAGCGGTCACCAATTTTATCGGCTATTCATTAGAATATAATTGTGTGACAAGACATTTCAAAGGTTGAAATAATTATGCAAAAAGCGAAAAAAGATGGTTAACTAATGGCAAACATTCATACCTAAATAGTCAACAAAGCGTTATACGCTATGGCTGTTTGGTTACATTAATTAAAACAATATAGGTTGGTTATGAAAAAGGCGTTAATCTCAATTGCTGTCGCAGTTGCTCTTACTGGATTGGCGGGGTGTAAAGACTCGGCAAATACCGTATCGACAACAACCACAACTACAACTTCAAATACTCAACAAGCAGTGACCTTGTCATTTGCTGATTTTTCTCAGGCATTTATTGATGATTTATGGCAGTTATCACCCACATGGGCAATGTATAACGGCAAACATGTTAATGATGGCTACCTTGAAGTACCCAACCAAGCCAGCAGAGATAAAACCTTAGCGTTTGTGGCAAAACAAAAAGCCCAATTGGCGACATTCGATCAAAAGACATTAACGCCAAATGAGCTGATTGATTACAAGTTACTTGAAAACCTAGTCAACAATTTTGAGTGGGATATTAATACCTTCAAATCATGGCAATGGGATCCATCCAGTTACAATGTGGCCGGTGGATTTGCGCAAATCATCAATGAAGATTTTGCTCCTCTTGATGAACGTTTAGTCTCAGTTATCGCACGTTTAGAACATGTACCGGCCTATTATCAAGCCGCACGCGATAATATTGCCGATCCGACTTTACCGCATACTCAACTTGCTATTCAGCAAAATCAGGGGGCATTTTCAGTATTAAGTGATGAACTTGCCGCTAAAGTGTCGGCCTCTGGATTAACGGCAGATCAAAAGCAATTATTCGACACCCGTTTTACAGCAGCAAAAGCGGCCATTACCCAGCATATCGAGTGGTTAACCGCGTTAGAAGCAACACTGCAAACCGAGGGCGCCCGCGACTTTAGAATTGGTGAAGCACTCTACGAGCAAAAGTTTGCCTTAGATATTCAAGCTGGCATGACAGCAAAACAGCTATATGAAAAAGCCGTGGCTGATAAAAACCGTGTTCAAGCGGAAATGGCTAAAATTACCCATGATATTTGGTCTAAGCATATTGCAACGCCTAAGCCTGAAGATGATAAGTTGGCGATTCGACAGTTGATTGATGTGTTATCGGCTAACCATGTTAAGCGGGAAAACTTTGTGGATGATGTGCGTCAACAAATTCCTGAATTGGTGAAATTCGTTAATGATAAGAAACTCATTACCCTTGACCCCAATAAGCCGTTAGTGGTGCGCGAAACCCCTGAATACATGCGTGGTTTTGCTGGCGCATCCATCAGTGCCCCTGGCCCATATGAAAAAAGCAGTAACACCTACTATAACGTGACACCGTTAGATGGCATGAGTGATGAGTCAGCAGAAAGCTACCTACGTGAATACAATCACTGGATCTTACAAGTGCTGAATATCCATGAAGCGATCCCAGGGCATTACACCCAGTTAGTGTATTCGAATGAATCACCAAGCCTAGTAAAAAGCTTATTCGGTAATGGCGCTATGGTTGAAGGCTGGGCAGTATACACAGAACGTATGATGCTAGAAGAAGGTTATGGCAACTTTGAACCTGAAATGTGGCTAATGTATTACAAGTGGAATTTACGCGTTATTGCCAACACGATACTAGACTACAGCATTCAAGTTAAAGGCATGGACGAAGCAGAAGCCATTGCCTTAATGGAAAATGAAGCGTTTCAACAACGCGCTGAAGCTGAAGGCAAATGGCGTCGTGCGACATTAAGCCAAGTACAATTAACCAGTTATTACTCGGGTTACCGTGAAATTTATGATTTCAGGGAAGAGCTTAAAACAGAGCAGGGTGACGCTTTCGACCTAAAGCAGTTCCATGAAACCTTTTTAAGTTATGGCAGTGCACCGGTTAAGTATATTCGTCAATTAATGAAGTAAGATTTTATCCATTAAACCAAACCTAAAAAAGCCTGAATATTCAGGCTTTTTTATCATAGCACCCACCATTTTGATGGTTGATCGATTTCATCATTACATCACCACAGTGAGTCCGTAAATCTTTATCCTTCCATTTCAAAAATGTCATGGCATTGGGCTACTGCACAAAAAAAATCGTATTTCACTCGATAGGCCAGATTATTTGGCTTTAAAAGATAAGCGAATGGGTCAATTATTTTAATCAAAAGTAGAAAAACCCATCACCACATGTTAATCTAAATGCAAATCGTTATCATTTATGGTGTGGTATGAAGAAAATACTATTAATCGAACAAAAAGATGAAGCAGGCTTTGATTTTGGTAAAAAATTAAATGAGTTAGGTTACCAGATTTGCATTGTCAACGATGCTTTTCAAGCATTAGTGCATTTAGAATCGCATTCATTTGACTTAGTGTTAGTCGATTTGGCTATTCCAAAAATGGATTCATTTTGGCTGCTTGTGGCCCGCAAGTGCCACACTCCAGTGATTACATTAGCGAATACCAATGATGTGCTTGAAAAATTGAATGCTTTTGAACTAGGAGCCGATGACTATTTATCTAAGCCCTTTAATATACGTGAGCTACAGCTGCGGATGAATGTCATTCAACGCCGTGGAAAGTTAATCGAAAATGCCAACAGGCAGACGATTATCGAATTTGATGATACCGCGTATTCATTAACCTGCAGCGGCCATAAAATTACTTTAACCAATACCGAGTACCGCCTGTTTAAATACCTTTATGAACGTCAGGGCGAAGTGGTAACCAAAGAAGAGTTACAACAACGAGTGTTACATAAAAAACTGGGTAAATTTGACCGTAATCTGGATATGCACATCAGTAATACCCGTCGTAAATTAGCGGATCGTAATTTATCCCGTGATTTAATCAATACGGTAAGAGGGCAAGGTTACAGCTTTAATTTTTAACAGTTCACACAAATAGCCGTATTTGGTAAGCTATGCCGATAAAAATAGCCAACACAAGCGCAATTATTGCAATAAAGTGGCGGCATAAGCGGTACAACTTACTAAAGGATTATCTATGCGGATCAGTGCAAATTTTGATGGCGGCAATATTGAAGTCATTAATATCGACAAACACGATGATATTCAACTTGCGATCAAACCTGATTTTGGTGGTGAGTTTTATCAGTGGTTTAATTTTCGTTTAGAGGGCGCAGTAGGCCAAACCTACACCATGCATATCAATAATGCTGGCAGCGCATCTTATCCAAAAGGTTGGCAAGATTACCAAGCGGTAGCAAGTTACGATCGCCAACAGTGGTTTCGCGTGCCTACATCTTATCAAGATGGCAAGTTAACCATTGAAGTTGAACTCGAGTGCGAAGCCATTCAAATAGCCTATTTTGCCCCGTACAGCTATGAGCGTCATTTAGATTTGATCAGTGAAGTGCAATTACACCCATCAGTTAGCCTAGAACATCTTGGCTTAACCTTAGATGGCCGTGACATGACGTTATTGAAAATCGGTGATGGCGACGAAGACAAGAAAAACATTTGGATCACCGCCAGACAGCACCCAGGCGAAACCATGGCTGAATGGTTAGTAGAAGGGTTATTAAGCCAATTGTTAGATGGTGACAACCCAACATCTAAGTCTCTACTCGATAAAGCTAATTTTTATGTTGTACCTAACATGAACCCAGATGGAAGCGTACGTGGTCATCTTCGTACTAACGCTGTCGGCACTAACTTAAACCGCGAGTGGCAAACGCCGAGTTTAGAAAAAAGCCCAGAAGTGTATTACGTTGTGAACAAAATGAAACAAACCGGCGTAGATTTATTTTATGACGTACACGGCGACGAAGGCTTACCTTACGTATTCTTAGCTGGTTGTGAAGGTGTACCAAACTACACAGATAAAATGGCGCAGTTACAAACCAAGTTTGTTGCTTCATTACAATTAGCCAGTGCTGATTTTCAAACGCAGTATGGTTACGACAAAGATGAGCCAGGCAAAGCCAATTTAACCGTAGGGTCTAATTGGGTAGCCAATACCTTTAAATGTTTATCTAACACCCTTGAAATGCCATTTAAAGATAACGCCAATTTGTCAGATCCCTTTGTGGGTTGGTCACCTGAGCGCAGCATTTATCTAGGTGAAGCGTCTTTACTGGCCATGTTAGCCGTCGTTGACGATTTATAATCAGTTAAGAAGGGTTTTCATTAATGGCGTTAATTGAATGTCCTATGTGTCAAAAACGGATTTCCAGCCAAGCAAAAGAGTGCAGCCATTGCAAAGTAAGTTTGGCGGGAAATACCGAAACATTATCTAAAATCAGCCATATTCAACATTCGAATAAGCTGATGAACCATAGCTTGTTTTGTTTAACCCTGTTTATTGGTGGCGCCGTCGCCTGGTTTTGGGGTGGAGAGCAAGCACAAGGCATACAAGCCATTGCAGCGGTGTCATGCTTTGTGATTGGTTTTGTAGGTTATTTAATCACACGAGTCAGACTCGTACTACATAAGCGGAAATCGGTATGAATGATATCAACAAAGTCATTGATGAAATGCCAGAGGAAGTTTATCTCAGACTCGTGTCAGCCACAGAGCTAGGTAAATGGGAAGACGGTACTGTGTTGTCGGAAGCCCAACGTGAGCACACACTACAAGTAATCATGTTGTACCAAGCGCGCAAGCTACAACAGACAGACCATTTCACCATAGCAGCGGGTGGTGGCATCAATGAACTGTCAAAAACGGAATTAAAAAAGCAGTTTAAAGGCGAAGCCATTGCTGAGTTTAAAGCCGCTGACATTTAGTCGTTTTGACTAATTGCTGATAGTAACAACTTGATAAAAGCGAGCCAATGGCTCGCTTTTTTACTTTTTAAACACTGCTGTTAAGTTCACTTACCTCTACTCAAGCTAGTCTGTTTACCATTCTTGCTATCAATAATGATTATTTAATCATAGCAGTCTGATATTAAAGGATTTTTACCTTATAAATCGTGTTGCTAGCCACTTTTAACGCGCAAGCACGGTTTGCTGAGTAGGTAAGGTTTAATAAAACATCTTTACATCAATAACATAGTAAATGTAGCATGTTATAAATCAATAACTTGAATGGCCGACTTTATCGGGCAAGCCCTTCAATAAGCTGTTAGCTGTTTTTCATATATTGGAGTCACATGATTAGTTCTCAAGAAATTTCAGAAATCGTAGAAAGTGGTCGTGTAATTTTAGAAAGAATGCCTCCTATACATGGCGGGTGTTTGTATATCAGCGCTTTGTTGGTAGCCATGATCAATGACAATACTAAATTAGATGCAAAGCTAGTAACTGGTAGCTTGGTTGTTAAAGGTAAAACTATATTTAGTCATTCAGATATAGGTGGGGCATTTTCTACTGGTAATGATGTCTTATCTAGCTGGGATGGACATGCTTGGGTTTCTATTTCCGGTATTGTTTTCGATTTTTCAATATTTAGAACTATTTACTCTGACCAAACGCCCAAAATAATATCTGATACATTTTTAAACTTATTTGGCGATATTTCTTATTTAGTTGGTCAATCGAACAAGCTTAATGAAATGGGCGTAGTTTATAAACAATCTGAGGAGCTAACCGACTCAAATGTTACGTCTTTAATACAAAGTGCTGATCGGCTCGGCTTAATAAACAGCTAACAAGGCCGTTAAACCAAGGACACAAAACAGCAGGCTTGTGCTCCTTCGTCGCCAATTTTAGCCTGCTATTTTGTGCCGTTTACGGCAAGCGTTAGCTTTAAATTCGTCGTCTCATGCTAGGAGTTAAAATGACACAAGAAAAAAATTTATTTGAAATTGATGATGATGAGATCACAGAGTGGTTTGATTCTGAAGATGAGACAAGCACTGCTGCTATCTCTGAAGAGATTTCACTAGAGAAGAAATACAGTGAAAGTCAACTGCGAGTAGTTCTGATAAAACATGGTAAACCGAAGCATACCTAAAACAATGCGTTTTAGGTTGAATCCCAATAATGAGTTGGATAGGGCGTTGTTCGCTACTTAACTATGCTTTTTACTAATGATTGCTATAATCGACCCGTTAAAGATAAAAATTAGGCCACAGACATGAAAAATGGTACACCAAAAGACTATAGCGAAGATATGTACAAGTTCTATTTTGAAGTTGGCGAGTGGGGCGGACAAGCTCTGGCTGTGATTGAATCGTTTCTGGGTCACACCCACTCAAACAACATCATACATTTGGAATTTGGCTATGAATTAACTATGCCTATTCAATGCGCACCAGATTTAGTGAAACGGTTAATTGAGAAAAATATTGGTGTTTATCAGGTCGTACGCGGTGAAAAAACACAAGAATCATGGCGATAGTGGTCAATGATACGTTAGCTTTGCTAATGGTGCGGTACAAGCTTCTAAATCAGGGATGATTTAGTAGAGCCTATAGGGATATATTTACGGCGTCTTGTTAACGCATTAACGCACGTTAGGAAAGATCCCTTTTAGGGAGTGATATTAAAGCCACATTCCTCAGAAGGTGGGTCTTTTACTTTTCACTCTAATTAGCGGCTAGTTATTAAGTCATTGTTCCTCAATCTGGTGTGGGCAATCAAGCTTAATGCTGCAATTGAGATTGTCTGGCAATCCAGTCTTGAAAAACCTGTTCGGTTGGAATGCGTTTGGCAGAATGTCCCATCAGCTGAGTTAAGGCAAAGCTAAATTGATAGTAGAGTTTGGGATCATCAAATCGTTTTCTACTGTCATCAATATTAATAAATGCGCCGCGCAAGTAATTCATCACTAAATCGAGTCGATCGAAACCTGCAACATGGCCAATTTGATTCATGGTATCGGCGTTCCATTGATAGGCTTGTGCGGTTAACTTTTGGTAGCGCTGGCGATAAATGTCACTGCAGTTGTTGAGTAAGGTTTCATTGGGTAGCACTCTTTCCATGACAAAATCTTGTTCAGATAATATGACGTACAACCGATGGCAATAATGGAATATAAATCGCAGGTAAGGATCAGGATAATGTTTATCATCAGCTTTTGCTTGTGCTAGCCATTGCTCAAATTGCGCACAGCCAACCGCCACCATTAAATCGGCTTCAGTTGTAAAATGGTTATAAATAGTCCCTTTTGAGATCTGGCTCGCTTGTACTAAGTGCGAGCGACATAAGTTAAATGTTTTATGTCCTTTTAAGCACCTCAAAGACACCTTGACCAAATAATTTCCCCTCTGTTCCCAACTACTCATGCTCGCTCCTGCATATGGCATATTTTATTGATCATGCTTCACAATCACACCATAACAAGCTTTTTTGCCCCCGGATATTGAGTAATACTGTTAGCACTATGAACTTTTATGATAACCAATGTTAAAAATAGAATTACTCGAAGGGTTTATTGCGGTCGCTGAGTGCGGCAATTTATCAAAAGCCGCTGACAGAATTTGTCGAACTCAATCGGCATTGAGTTTGCAAATTAAAAAGCTGGAAGAGAGTGTCGGCCAGCCATTATTTTTAAGAGATAATAAAGGCGTAACACTGACGGAATCGGGTAAAACACTGCTTAACTATGCCTATAAAATGATCCAACTCAGTTCACAGGCACTGGATGATCTAAAAGACTGTCAAAACAAAGAAATAATTCGTTTAGGTGTGCCGACTGACTATATCAAATGCTATTTAAGTAGTTGTTTGTTAGAGTTTATTCGTGAGTTTACTTGTATAGAATTAGTGATCGACACCGATGTAAGCGGCAATTTATATAAACGCTTACAGCAAGGTGAATTTGATGTCATTGTGGCAACCCATTGGTTATTACCCTCACAGGGCGAGTTATTATTTGAGCGCAAATTCCACTGGGTTTGCGCTAAAGGTGGCAACGCGCATTTAAGAGATACCATCCCGATGGCCTTATACCCTGAAAATTGTCCTATTAGGGCGCAGGTATTCGCGAATCACCAAATGTCTATGCGGCCAATCAATGTGCTACTTTCAACACCATCACCCCATGCTTTGTGCATGGCAGTTGAAAACGATTTGGCCATTGCGCCAATCGCAGAGTTTAGAATTACCGCTGATATGATGATTTTAGATGCAGCCGAACACAATTTACCGCCACTGCCGACATTTAATGAATCACTCTATTTAAATCCAGATACTCAAACAGAAGCTACAGCACAATTGATTGCGTTAATTAAAGCCAATGTGGAAGAGCTTTCCCGTTCTGGTGCGTAATCTAGCGACTGAAATTGTCATATCCTCAGCTGCAATCACAAGCATCTTACCCATAAAAGCCGCATTAATTTTTTAATGCGGCCTTTTCAACGGGAGATAACAAGGTGAAGCGAGCGTGTTAACAGCTACTCTTTGTGTTTGTCATATTTGAAGGTATGGCAGTTACTGCATAGTGGTTTTTTAGTTTCATGTTCACTATGGCATTCTTGGCAAGGTAGTTCTTTACCATAATGCAGGTTGTTGTGCGGGTTCTGCCATTTATCTTGTTCACTTCTTGCCGTTTTCTTTGCTAGCTCATCGATATCGTGACACTGTAAACAAGCTTGATCGGATGGAAATTGTTTAATGCCATTGTCATGACATGATTTACAATTCTTACCTATCACATCTTTATGATAATCTCTTATTTCTACGGCTTGTACGGATAAACTGGCTAAAGCTAACATACCCAGTGCAAGCATAATCTTTAATGTTTTCATCAATAATTCCTCTTGTTAAATTGCACTGTTAAGCTTGCATCATGCTACGTGCAGCGGTCATACCCATCACCATACATTCTGGGATTGAACAACTACCTAATCGGCTAACCCCATGAATACCGCCACACACTTCACCTGCTGCATATAAACCTTGAATGGGTGCACCAGTAAAACTGTCTTTGACTTCGGCTTTTGTATTAACCATTACGCCGCCTTGGCAGTAGTGAACCTTTGGCCATAAACGCACAACAGTGAAAGGGGCTTTAATATATTTATCAGCCGCTTTAGTCATGTTTTTACCAAACTGGGTGTCTTTGCCTGTTTTCACATAACCGTTATATTCCTCTATCTGTGCTTTTAGTGGTGCTAATGGCACATTGAAGTGTTCAGCTAGTGCTTCAATCGATTCGAACTTCCAGCCCACATTATATTTAATCACTTTTTCGGTATTGGGATGTTGTTTAGAGTCTTGATAACTCGTGATTAAAATGGGAGGTAAAGGATTACCTTGCTCATCACGACAGGCTAATTCGGCATCGGCTCGGGTTTTTCTGTCGGCAATTTCATCCATGAAACGCTTGCCCGTTAAACGATTAATCGCGATTGAATGAGGGAAATTATAAATTGAGTAGTTTGATACATACCCAAATCCACCTTCATCGGGCGATGCCCATGGGCCTGATTGAATATGGGCAAGATGCACAGGTATTGCGCCTAATCTAAACATTTCAAACATACCTTCACCGGTAGCGCCTGGGGCATTAGTACAGCCTACTTCAGCGTTTAAGGTGGGATCTTGCGCCATGCGTAAATTAACATTTTGTGCAAAGCCACCTGTGGCCATAATGACGCCACGTGTTGCGCGGATATTGATCACTTTACCTGGTTGGTCTTCACCAAAGTGGTAGTTTTCTCGCATTTTTATGCCTAACACTTCGCCTTGATTACCCACTAAGAAACCTTCAAATTTTGCGCGATTGTGGGTGTTAACGCCTAATTCACGACATTTTTTGAGTAAAGGTTGGGTGATTCCTGCACCGCAACTTACCGTTGTTTGATAAGTACGTGCGACTGAATGGCCACCAAGTTGTTGCAGGTAAGGGTGGTACTCTGAACCTGCATCTAATGTCATTTGCAATGCTTCCATTGCATGTGATGCAACATGACGGAGTAAGGCTTCGTCGGCGATTCCTCGACCCGATGCTAGTTGGTCAGCTACCATTCGCTCAACCGAGTCTTGAATACCTTCTTTTTGCTGCATTGGAGTAACAGGCGCTGCAAACAGGCCACCATTAATGGCAGAGTTCCCGCCAAAGTAGGACATTTTTTCAAAGATATGCACATCTTTAGCGCCCAGTTTTTTGGCTTCAATTGCGGCAGCTAGTCCTGCAAAGCCAGAACCAATAATGACAATTTCAATTTCTTTGTCCCATGCTATGCCATCAGCTTTTTCTGATATTGCCATTGCAGGCGCAACCATAGCCGCACCCGCTGCAATACCTAACCCCGTGATAAATTTACGGCGTCCTAATAGATCTATTTTATTCATAGGTCATCACCCTTTAGTTTTAATTGACCTAATCATCATAAAGATGGAATCCATTCCAAGATGAGAGCAAATGTTAATTTTGTGGCTGGCAGGTTGATTAATTGTCACTAATCAATTGTAGGTAGCATTTATCCTAAAGTGTGTTAACAAGCAGGTGTTTTGGAAAGTGTTCCAAATTGTTATCGAGACCAATATAGGTTGGTTAATTGATGTGAATAGGTGCAATTAAATTCAAAGCAAAAATAAAGCTCATCAAGTGATGAGCCTATTATTTTTACTTCTGACTAGCCTAATATGCTAAATAGTATGATTAATCAATCGATAACTCGCCTATTAGGTTTAGCTGCATCGATTTTTTAATCTCTTCTGGTGTTAAATTTTTTGATAGCAAATAATGCAGTTTTGCTAAGGCAGCTTCTATGGTCATATCCATTCCGCTGATGACTCCGGCTTTTGCCAGTGAGTTGCCGGTTGCATATCCGCCCATATTGACCTTACCTTGAAAGCATTGGGTGAGGTTAACTAGCACAATACCGCGCTCATCGGCTTGTTTTAAGGCTTGTAATAGTTGTGGATCTTGCGGCGCATTACCAACACCAAATGTAAGCAAAATAAGGGCTTTAACGGGTTGCTGCAGCATATTTTCAAATATTTGGGTGGAAATGCCTGGGTATAACGTAACCACCCCAATAGGCTGGGGTTTAATTTTGACTACGTCTAATGGGTAGTTAGTTGGCTCAGATATCTTGCCAGCTTTTATATTAATTTTAATCCCTGCTTCAAGCAGCAAAGGGAAGTTTGGCGAGGCGAATGCATCAAAACCATCGGCATGGGCTTTGGTAGAACGGTTGCCCCTAAACAATTTATTATTAAAGAATAAACACACTTCAGCAACAGGGTAGTTAGCCGCAATGTACAAAGAGTTTAATAAATTGGTTTGGCCATCAGAGCGCAGCTGCGCCAGCGGGATTTGCGAACCGGTAACAATAACAGGTTTCGATAATCCTTGTAGCATAAAAGACAGAGCTGATGCGGTATAGGCCATGGTGTCTGTACCGTGCAAAATCACAAAGCCATCGTATTTTTCGTAATTGGCTTTTATGTCGTCTGCAATTAATTGCCAATCGGTGGGTGCCATATTTGATGAGTCAATTAACGGGCAGTATTCGTGAATAACGAAACTGGGCATCTCGTCATGGTAAAACTCTGGCATTGATTGAACGCAATCAGTTAAGAAACCTGAAACAGGGGCAAAACCATTAGCGGTTTTTTGCATGCCTATGGTACCGCCTGTGTAGGCGACGTATATTGCGCGCTTGGTCATTGTGCTACTCATGAAATTTTTACGAATTGTGTAAATTATACGAGTTATATTGATTAATCGATATAAAAAAGCCTGCAATGCAGGCTTTTTTTATCGAATATTTATTTTATGGTTTAGAAGTCACATTGCTCGCAATATAAGTACATACCCTGTGGATCATCAAACTTAGCAAATTCTTCGATAACTTCGCTCCACTGCATTAACATGGTTTCAAGTATGGAAGATTTATGCACTGATTGTGGAATATACTCAGCCGAAGCACCAACAAGCTGTTGAATAAATTGCTGCTCGGTGGTTAATTCATGTTCAATGAGTTTAGTATCAAATTGGTCCATTTTGGCTAATTCGGCAGCTTTAGCAATCGCTTGTTTCATATCACCAATTTCATCGACTAGGCCTAACTCAAGCGCACGCGTTCCTGTCCAAACCCGTCCCTGAGCAATATTGTCTACCTGCTCAAGTGTCATATTACGTTCGCTAGCAACCAGCGAAATAAACTCATGATAACCACGCTCAATATGACGCTGAATGACAGCTTTTACATTCGGGCTTAAACTGCGAACTGGCGATAAACCTGCCCAGTCTGAAGTTGCTACACCGTCCGAGTTTACACCTAAATGGGTGAGGGCATCTTCAAATGTGGCAAACATGCCAAATATGCCAATGGAACCGGTTAATGTGGTTGGCGTAGCATAAATATAATCGGCACTGGCAGAGATCCAATACCCGCCTGATGCCGCTAAACTGCCCATACTGACAACAACGGGTTTGCCTGCATTTTTAAGGGCTAAAACCTCCTGACGAATTTGTTCAGAGGCGAATGCACTGCCGCCAGGGCTGTCTACCCGTAAAACGACGGCTTTAATCTTGTCATTCAAACGTGCTTTACGTAAAAATTCTGACGTGGTGTCGCCACCAATTTGCCCCGCGGGTTGCGCACCATTAAGAATGTTGCCTTTTGCGACAATAATACCTACAGCGTCTTTTTCAACAAATTGCGGTAATGGCGCGGTTAGTGACAAATAATCATTAAAGCTAATTTGACGGAAAGTGTCGCCGTCTTTATTCGCGCCAACCTGTTCTATCATGGCTAGACGGAATTGTTCAGCCGATACTAATTCATCTACCCAGTGCATGTTCATGGCCATTTGAGCACTGTCGCCTTCGGCTTTGTCTAACTGGGCAAGGTAGGTATCGGTATCCAGCACCAGTTGATCTGGGCTGATGCCACGGTTTTTAGCAACAATACTAGAATAACTCTGCCAAATGTCAGCCAATAGCTGGTTGCTGGCTTCTTTGTCTTCGTCTGACATGTCATCACGGATAAATGGCTCTACAGCCGATTTAAAGGTGCCAACACGAAATACGTGGGTATTAATCTTCAGTTTTTCTAACGCTGACTTATAGAATAAGCGGTACCGGCTTAATCCGTCTAAACTGACCATGCCCTTGGTGTTTAAAAAAACGGTGTCAGCGTAGCTGGCTAAAAAGTACTGATTTTGGCTATAACCATTTTCCATGGCAATAACCTGTTTTCCCGCGGCTTTAAATTCATTTAAGGCATTACCGATATCGGTCATTTTACTCACACCGGCTGATTGTAAATTGCTTAAATTCAGCACAATGGTAGTGATACGAGTATCTTGAGTGGCATTTTGAATAACATAAAGAATGTCTGCTAATAATATTTCAGCATCGGGATTGTCATTATTGCCTTGAGACAAAATTGCTTCAAACGGATCCACAAAGCGTTTTTGATCAACAATATTACCCGAGAGGTCAAGCACCAAAGCTGTTTGATTATCTAGTACAATTTCTTCCTCTGATGTGGCTAAGGCAATCACAATGATTGCTAATACAGTGAAAAAAATGAAATTAATAATCAACTTACGTGTGGTATTAATAATATTCCAAAGAAAGGTGAATAATCTTTGTAAAAACGGCGGTTTAGCGGACATCAGCCACTCCTTTAACATTCTAATGTTGTCATCCTAACTGAAAATGCAAAAAAATGGTAAATTCAATTGTAAACGATTTTGACAATCTACTGCTTCAGAGATTGAGCTTTTAGAACGTTAAGGTTATGCTGGTTTCAATCACTTGTTTAAAAAGGATGTTTGAATGTCGTTTCCACACTTACTAGAACCTTTAGATCTAGGCTTCACACAGTTGAAAAACCGTGTGTTAATGGGCTCAATGCACACAGGCTTAGAAGAAGAAAAAGGCGGATTTGAGAAACTGGCAGCGTTTTATAAAGAGCGAGCTGCAGGCGGCGTCGGATTAATTGTTACCGGCGGTATCGCACCGAATATGCGCGGGCGTCTTGCCCCACATGCATGCCAATTAAGTTTTCCGTGGCAGGTCAGTAAACATAAAATCGTTACCGATGCCGTGCATCAAGCTGGCGGTAAAATTTGTATGCAAATTTTGCATGCAGGCCGATACAGTTATCATCCTTTTAGCTTAGCGCCGAGTAAAGTTAAATCTCCCATTACGCCATTTACGCCTTCGGCTATGTCTGCAAGGCAAGTCAATAACACCATTAAAGATTACGCTAGTAGCGCTAACTTAGCACGTAAAGCGGGCTATGACGGTGTGGAAGTGATGGGATCTGAAGGCTACCTGATTAATCAATTTATCAGCTCGCGTACCAATAAACGTACCGATGAGTGGGGCGGCAGTTATCAAAATAGAGTTAAGTTTCCGTTAGCGATTGTAAAAGCCATTCGTGACAAAGTGGGTAAAGACTTCATTATTGTTTTTCGGCTATCGATGTTGGATTTGGTTGATAATGGCTCAACATGGGATGAAGTGGTTGAATTAGCTAAATCACTCGAAGCCGCAGGTGTGAGTATTATCAATACCGGTATTGGTTGGCATGAAGCACGTGTACCGACAATTGCTACCAGCGTGCCACGAGGCGCATTTGCCTGGGTAACCCAAAGGCTGAAAACGGAAGTTAACGTACCTTTAGTGGCAACTAACCGTATTAATACCCCAGAAATTGCTGAGCACATCATTGCCTCTGGCCAAGCTGACATGGTGTCAATGGCGCGGCCATTCTTAGCCGATGCTGAGTTTGTCAATAAAGCTGCTGCTAACCAAAGTGAATTAATTAATACCTGTATTGGCTGTAATCAGGCATGTCTTGATCATACTTTTTCGATGAAGCGGGCGACCTGTTTGGTTAACCCTCGTGCATGTTATGAAACAGAGATCAATTTTGTCCCTACCACCAATAAAAAACGCATTGCAGTAATGGGCGCTGGACCTGCGGGCATGGCGTTTTCAGTTTATGCGGCAACACGTGGACATGAAGTGGTGTTATTTGAAGCCAAAAGTGAAGTTGGCGGGCAATTTAACCTTGCACGTAAAATCCCGGGTAAAGAAGAGTTTAATGAAACCATCCGTTACTTTACCAATCAAATTAAGCTTCACAAGGTTGATTTACGTTTAAACACTAAGTTAGATGCCGCGGTGTTAAAGCAAGAAAAATTTGATGAAGTGGTGATTTCGTCGGGTGTGGTACCCCGTGATCTTAAACTCAGTGGTTTTGATGATCCTCGCGTTGTGAATTACCAACAGGTGTTAAACCGTGAAGTTGAAATCGGTAAAAAGGTTGCCTTGATTGGCGCCGGCGGTATTGGTTTTGATATGGCGCATTATTTATGTGAGAGCGAATCTTCCACGTTGCAGCCAGATAAGTGGTTAAAACAATGGGGCATAGATAAAGAATATCAGCAAGCCGGTGGACTGACTGACGAATCCGAGCATCACCCAAGCCGTGAAATTTATTTGCTGCAACGCAAAACCTCAAAAATGGGCAAAGGTTTAGGTAAAACTACGGGCTGGATCCACCGCTCAGTGTTAAAGCAGCATCAAGTGAAAATGATGACTGGCGTCAGTTATGAAAAATTCGACAATCAAGGGCTACACATCAAAGTGGGTGAAGAAACGCAAGTGCTAGCGGTTGATAATGTGGTGTTATGTGCCGGACAAGAGTCGAACCGTAGCTTAGTTGATGAAATGAAAGCCACAGGGTTACCTGTTCATCTTATTGGCGGCGTTGATGTTGCTGCTGAGTTAGATGCCAAAAGGGCAATTAGACAAGGTGCCGAGCTGGCAATGTCTATTTAAGCTGGTGCGTACACCATTGATGGTGAGTAAAACCCGCTAAACTAACTAGACAAAATTAAGTCTCATAAAAACCGCCTAGCATTGGTATGTTGGGCGGTTTTTATTTTTTGATCTACAAACCCTATCTTCAGATCCTATCCGCAGATTCTAGATTCTAGTTTCGTGCTCTCTTATCGCGCACTTACTGCATTAAAATTGTGCAAGTCAAGCATAACATAATCCTACACAGTGGCAGCCTTAAACAAAGGTAAAACTATAACCTATTGTAATACGGTGTAAATATTGTCTTATAACTGTCATTAATCTGTCTTCTTTCTGTTATTTAATGCTGGCATGGTAACTGCTCTGATCATGGAGAGTGGCTGGCATGGAGACAAATATGGGGTTAGAGAAGTTACTGTATCTACAAGGTGTCGGTGCGGAATATATTGACTGTCATGGTCATCACGTTCAAATAGCACCAAGCGATAGGACGGGTATTCTAGCTTCGATGTTAGCCAAGGCCAACGTAAATAAGGCCAACGTAAATACTGAGCCGTTAAACCTTGTCGATCCCACTTCGTCGTTGGCCTTAACAGATCCGACTATCACTGCATCGACAATATCAGATAAAACATTCTCGCTTGATGTGGCACCTTGGTTATCCTTATTGCCCTCATTTCAATTTTGCTATTTAACTCACCCGGTCATCTTAATTTATTTACCCGAACAGGCGGCAGAAATTGCTTTTAGCCTGACTTTAGAAGAGGGCGCAGTAACCCCATCGGGGCAGACTGAATTTGAGTGGCTATGCCACACCCAAAACTTGGCAATTATTGGCGAATATCATCATAACAATATCCGTTATTGTCGTTATCAAGTTAACTTAATTGATTATATCAGTGAGACATTACCATTAGGTTATCATCAGGTTTTTGCCCAAAATCTTAGTCACAATTCGGCCGTTAGTGAGCTTGAATCCGCCTCGGGCACCCTAATGATTGCGCCTAAGACGTGTTATCAAGGCGTGATGATGGATAATAGTCTAAGCCCTGTAAAACCCACTAATGGCAAGGAAATAGCTGAGCATTCTCAGTTTGGCAACGCCAAACTTTGGGGGATTAGCATTCAACTGTACAGCTTAAAAAGTTCCAATGATCCGCTTGATGGCATAGGTGATTTCAAAGCGTTAAAGCAACTGATTGAGTTCAGTGCGCAGCAGGGAGCCGATTTTGTCATGCTCAATCCTCTGCATGCGTTAGATATTGCCAATGCTGAACACTGCAGTCCATACAGTCCCAGTGACAGACGTCGTCTTAATCCTTTGTATATTAATATTGATGAGTTGTTAGATTCTAATGCAAGTCGCATTGAATATTCTGAATTAGACGTGAATTTAAATCACATAAAACTTATCAATTATAAAAGGGTTTTTGAGTATAAATATAAAGTATTTGTAAAGTCATATGAATTATTTTGCTTAGAACAGCAGGCAAATTCGACTGAACGGTATAAAGTATTTAACGCCTTTAAAGCCCAACAGGGCCATGCACTAAGTACTTTTTGCCAAGATCAAATGAAGCATGCGCCTGAATGGCTATCTATGCCTGCCGATTTTTATGCCTATTTACAATTTGTTGCGGTTGAACAACTGACAGATTGCCAACAATATTGCTTGTCCTTAGGAATGAAAATTGGCCTGATTGGTGACTTAGCTATTGGTGCAATCTTGCAGGGTAATGAAGTACAAAGTCAGATTGAACAATTTTGTATCCACGCCAGTATCGGCGCCCCAGCAGACAGGTTTTCGCCATCTGGTCAAAACTGGGGGTTAACACCGCTTGACCCTATTAAGCTTAAACAACATAACTACTGTCACTTCATTGATTTAATGCGCAGTAACATGCAGTTTTATGGCGCGCTCAGAATCGATCATGTTATGGGCTTACTGCGTTTATGGTGGTGGCCACTGAGTAAAACCCTCGGCAATGGGGCATATGTTTATTATCCCTTAGACACCTTACTGGCAATCGTCTGCTTAGAAAGCCAACGCGCTAAATGCATGGTTATTGGTGAAGATTTGGGCATTGTGCCGCCTGAAATCAGCGCTGCGATGCAACAAAGTCAACTGTTATCAAACCAATTATTTTACTTCAGTCAACACCATGATGGTTTTATTGCGCCGCAGCAGCACAAGTTACATAGCTTGATGATGTTAGCCAACCATGATGTTGCGCCACTAAAAGGCTGGTGGCAGGGCGAAGATTTACACATCAGAGATCGCCTTGCTTTGTACCCTCAGCCACAACAATACCAAGATGAGCTTCGGCTGCGTGAAAAAGAGCGCTATCAATTACTGCAATGGATTGACAGCGGATTAACAACATTGCTGAAAACGGATTTAACTATCCCATCAGAGCTGAATGAATTGGCCGGCCAAATAGCCACACTGTTTGCTAGCAACACGGATAACGCCTTAAGTATGTTGAAGTTGGACGATTTATCTTTTGATCTACTACTTGATGCCTGGCTTATGGTGGCGGCAACCAGTCAATCGGGTCTGTTTTGTGTACAACTTAGCGATTTGTTGGCTGACAAACACTGTATCAACATTCCGGGGACTTGGAAGTCATTTCCCAATTGGCAGCGCCGTTTAAGCAAAAGCATCGATCATGTAAAGCAAGATAAACAAGTGAGTCAGCGTTGCCAGTTAATTGCAGCTGCGCGGCACCAAGCGGCTTGTTTGAAAAAAGATTGTTAACCCGTTCTACATTTAAACATTCATTTTACGGAAGCCAATATGATGACCACGAATGCCCCTTATATTAACGCTGCAATAGCCGATGCGATCAGTCATGGACAATATATTGATGTTTTTTCTGTACTTGGCATGCATCAACAATCGGATACAAATGCCTTAGTGGTGAGTTGTTTTTTGCCACAAGCCATCAATGTTGATGTGATTGACTTAAAGACCAATCGTAAGGTTGCCAGCTTAGAAAACCTCCACTCTAATGGTTTTTTCTCAGCAATCATCCCCAGACGTAAAAAGCCGTTTATTTATGTTCTGCGAGTGACTTATCCGTTAAGTGTGGAAGATATTATTGACCCTTATCAGTTTGGTTCATTATTGAATGATGAGGATGTGTATCTATTCAATGAAGGCAATCAGCTGAGTGCTTATCGATTTCAAGGGGCTAATTGGACACATCATCAGGGGATTGAAGGCGTCCATTTTTGTGTCTGGGCCCCTAACGCAAAGCAGGTTTCGCTAGTGGGTGACATGAACCATTGGGACGCACGTCGCCATAAGCTTCGCCGTCATCCCGCCAGTGGTTTATGGGATATTTTCATTCCAGATATTGCGCCTTTAATGCACTATAAATTCAGTATTGAATTGGCAAATGGTCATCGAATTGAAAAATCAGATCCCTATGCCAGTATGATGCAAGCTGCGCCAGGAAATGCATCCGTTATTGCTGAAAAAGAGACGCATCAATGGCAAGATGAATGCTGGCTAACCCAGCGTGCAATTAAACATAATAAGCTTGGCAGTCAAAGCCACCAGCAACCTATGTCTATCTATGAAGTGCAGCTGGCATCATGGAGACGCAAGGGCGAGTTAGGGCAAGATTACTATGATTATCAACAACTCATTGATGAGCTAATTCCCTATGCATTAGAAATGGGTTTTACCCATCTGCAGTTAATGCCGATAAGTGAATACCCGTTTGATGGCTCGTGGGGATATCAGCCTGTAGGCTTATATGCTCCTACCTATCGCTTTGGCCAACCCAATGGACTAAAAGCATTCATTGATGAGTGTCATCAACAAGGTTTGGCAGTCCTTTTGGATTGGGTGCCAGCACATTTTCCCAAAGATCCCCATGGTTTAGCCCATTTTGATGGTACCTGTTTGTATGAACATGCCGATCCCCGTTTAGGCGAACATCCTGATTGGGATACGTTAATTTTTAATTATGGCCGCGCTGAAGTGCAAAGCTTCCTGCTCAGTAATGCCTATTACTGGTTAAGCGAGTTTCACTTTGATGGTTTAAGACTAGATGCTGTTTCATCCATGCTGTATTTAGATTATTCCCGCACCGATGACCAATGGCTGCCAAACGAATTGGGTGGTCGTGAAAACCTTGCCGCCATTGCCTTTCTGAAACGTTTAAACCGCGCCATGTACGCTGCATTTCCGGGGATCGATATGATTGCCGAAGAATCTACAGCCTGGGGAGGTGTGACGCAAAGCACTGAACATCATGGTTTAGGTTTTGGTTATAAATGGAATATGGGCTGGATGAATGACACATTAAGTTATCTGCGTCGCGATCCATTATATCGTCGCTATCATCATAATGAACTGACCTTCGGACTCGTTTACGCTTTTACTGAGCAATTCATTTTGTCGCTTAGTCATGATGAAGTGGTGCATGGCAAAGGGGCGTTAATTGCTAAAATTCCTGGTGATGATTGGCAGAAATTTGCCACTTTACGTGCTTATTTTGGATTTATGTGGGCGCATCCAGGCAAAAAACTGCTCTTTATGGGCAGTGAGTTCGCTCAGCGTAACGAGTGGAACCATAATCAAAGCTTAGATTGGCACTTGCTTGAATATTTACCCCATCAAGGGATGCAAGATTGGGTGCGGGATTTAAATCACTTCTATCAGGCAACGCCAGCGTTGTTTGCTTTAGACCATCAACACTCGGGTTTTAGTTGGTTAGATTGCCATAACGATGCCAATAGCGTGTTGGTGTTTGCTCGGTTTGCACCTAACGATCTTCAACATGTGGTGATTGTGGTGAATATGACACCAGAGGTTCATCACGGATTTCGTATCGGACTACCGCAAGATGTTATCTATGAAGAGTCGTTAAACAGCGATAATGCCTGTTATCACGGCACGAATGTCATAAATGACAATCCCATCACTCCTCAAGCACAGCCCTGGCAAGGTCAACCTTATAGCGCATTGATTACTGTGCCGCCATTGGCTTGCATATTCTTAACTCCAACGGTGATTGACGCAACTGACGAGTTGCCAAACTAACCAATGATGAATTGGATTGAGGCTGTGTGAATGAGATTAAAGGGAGGATGGCAATGAATAGACAACCCAATGGTTCACAACCCCCAATGGCTATGAATTCTTTTCAGTTAGCGGCAGGCGAGCCTTATCCCCTTGGCGCTACCATCACAACCGATGGCGTCAACTTCTCTGTGTTTTCTGCCAATGCTACCAAGGTGGTGTTATGTGTATTTGATCAAAATACCCATACCGAAGTTGCCCAATACATACTGACCCACAAAACCCATCATATTTGGCATGGTGAGTTAGTTGGCGCGCAGGCGGGGTTAATTTATGGCTATCGGGTATTTGGTCCTTATCAGCCGGAATTAGGCCATCGATTTAATCACCATAAATTGGCTATGGATCCCTATGCCAAGCAGTTGGTGGGCGAGCTGAAATACGATAAAGCCATTTACGCCTATGATGTTGATGATGCCAATGCCGATTTGTCCTTTTGTGTCAAAGACAATGCACCCTATGTACCTAAATCTGTGGTGGTTGATACTAAAGCGCTTACTGACATAAAGATTGCCCCTATAAAACGCGCGCTCAACCACAGCATTGTATATGAAACCCATGTGAAAGGTTTTACCCAATTACACCCTAAATTGTGTCAGCAAAGTCGCGGTAAATTTGTTGGATTGGCCAGTCCTGTGGTGATTGATTATCTCAGTCAACTTGGCGTAACAGCCATAGAGCTATTACCTGTTCATGCTTTTGTCGATGAACCTTTTTTGATAGAGAAAAATCTTAAAAACTACTGGGGCTACAACACGGTGGGCTTTTTTGCACCCCATCCGCATTATCTCAGCGCTGATGATATTAGTGAATTTCGTCAAATGGTATCCAGTCTGCATCAGGCGGGTATCGAAGTGATTTTAGATGTGGTTTATAACCATACCGCAGAAGGTAATCATCTTGGTCCCAGTTATCACTTCAGAAGTATAGATAACGCTAGCTATTACCGTTTGATGCCTAATGAAGCACGTTATTACATCAATGATACGGGGTGCGGTAACACCCTTAATATTAATCATCCACAAGTACTGATGCTGGTAATGGACTCGTTACGTTACTGGGTTGAAGTGATGGGCGTAGACGGATTTCGATTTGACCTTGCCAGTTGTCTAGGCCGAGAAAACTATGGTTTTGATCCCTGTAGCGGTTTTTTCGATGCCCTGATGCAAGACCCCGTGCTATGTCAGGTTAAATTGATCGCTGAACCTTGGGATATTGGCCCCGGTGGATATCAGTTAGGCAATTACCCCGTGGTGTTTAGTGAGTGGAATGACCGATACCGCGATACCATGCGCCGATTTTGGCGCGGTGACGATGCCATGTTATCTGAGTTTGCCAAACGATTTCATGGTTCTAGTGACGTATTTGAACATAATGGCCGCGGGCCCTCAGCCAGTATCAACTTTATCACCAGTCATGACGGTTACTCCTTACATGATTTAGTGACATATCAAGCTAAACATAATGAAGCAAATGGCGAAGATAATCGCGATGGTCATCAAGAGAATTTCAGTTGTCATTATGGCGTTGAAGGTGAAACCAATTGTGCGGCAATAAATACCCTTCGCTTAAGGCAAAAGCGCAACTTTTTGGCGACATTATTATTGTCGCAGGGCGTACCGATGTTATTGGCCGGAGATGAAGCAGGCCACAGCCAGCAGGGCAACAATAATGCTTATTGCCAGGATAGGCCAGAAAACTGGTTTAACTGGCAAAAAATCGATTGGGAGCTGGTTGGTTTTACGCGGCAATTGATCAAACTGCGCAAACAATTTCCGTTGTTATGTCATCAGCAATTTATGCATCAACCTGAAGCATTATTTGATAACGGCATCGCTTGGTTCAATAAGTTGGGGGAGCCGATGACCAAAATGTTGTGGGGCGAGTATCACTGCAAAACATTAAGTGTGATTGTCACTGGCAACTTACTTCAAAGCGAGATTGGCGCGGTGCCAGAAAATACTCAGGCCTTATTATTGCTTTTTAATGCCGATGATATTCAGCACACATTCCATCTGCCTCAGTTAACGCACTTCCCATCGTGGCTGTGTCTTTTACACACACAACAAAATACCGATGGACAATCGATCACCATTCAACCTGATGGCCAATACAGCCTACTACCGCGCAGCTTGATGATATTTCATAGCAATTTTCAAGGAGATGAACATGACGGCCACTAAAAGTACTCGTGCAAAGAAGCCAGCAAAGGGAGCATCGAAAGCAAGCGAACAGTTGCATAGTGCATCGCAGCCGTGCGAGCCATGCGACACATTATCTGCTGGTGTTGCCCGTCAAATACGCTATGGATTGTGCCATAACGAGCAGGCAGATTCGGCAATATTTGACGCAGTAGCATTTGGGGTGAAAGAGCAAATGCTCGACCAATGGCGAGGTACGCGTCTGAAAGATAATCAATATCAACAAAAGCAAGTGGCCTATTTATCGTTAGAGTTTTTAATGGGCCGTACATTAGGCAATGCGTTATTAAATTTAGATTTAACTCAAGACACCAAAACCTTGCTAACTGACTATGCCGTTGATTTAGAAACCGTCGAAGAATGTGAACATGATGCAGGTTTAGGTAATGGCGGCTTAGGGCGTTTAGCCGCGTGTTTTCTTGATAGTTGTGCCAGTTTAGATTTAGCAGTAACGGGTTATGGTATTCGTTATCAATACGGCATGTTTGCCCAGAAAATTGTCAATGGCTACCAAGTGGAAAAGCCCGATCGTTGGCTTCGCCAAGGTAACCCTTGGGAAGTGAGAATGCCGCATCGTATTGTCTCAGTACCGTTTTTTGGTCATTGCACCAGCTATCAAGACAAAGCGGGGCACATTCAACACGTTTGGCAGGATTGTCAGTATGTATTAGCCGTACCCTATGATATGCCGGTTCCGGGATACCGTAATGGACGCATCAATACCTTGCGGTTATGGAAAGCAGAGGCCAATGATGACTTTGATTTGGCTGAATTTAATGAGGGTGATTATGCCGAAGCGGTTGCAGATAAAAACCTTGCTGAACAAATTACCATGGTGCTGTATCCCAATGATGCCAGTGAAAATGGTAAAGAATTACGTTTACGCCAACAATACTTTTTAAGCTCTGCAAGCTTACAGGATTTACTTGCCCGCTATGTGGCCATTTATGGTGATGATTTCAGTCAATTTAGCGCTAAAAACGCTATTCAGCTGAATGATACCCATCCCAGCATTGCAGTACCTGAATTAATGCGATTGCTAATGGATATTTATGGGTTAGGTTGGGACAACGCGTGGAAAATCACCACTGAGTGTATGGCTTACACTAACCATACGCTATTACCCGAAGCGCTTGAACGTTGGCCAGTGTCGTTAATGCAGCATATGTTGCCACGAATAATGCAGATCATTTATGAGATCAATGCGCGATTTTTGGAGCAAGTCGCCCATAAATGGCCTGGAGATATTAACAAGTTAGCCGCAATGTCGATTATTGAAGAAGGACCACAGCAACAGGTGAGAATGGCCTATCTGGCTATTGTGGGGAGTTTTTCGGTTAATGGGGTTGCTGGCCTGCATACGCAGTTACTCAAAGCTGGCTTGTTTAATGATTTTTACCAACTATGGCCGCATAAGTTTAATAACCGTACCAATGGCGTCACCCCAAGGCGCTGGTTAGTCAATTGTAATTCGCGCTTAACCGAGCTTATAAGCCGCCATTTAGGTCAAGAGTGGATCCATGATCTATCCCACCTAACCGCACTGAATGCTTTCACGGCAGATAAAGCCTTTGTAAAAAAATGGGCAGAAGTGAAGCAAGCGAATAAGCAAGTGTTAGCGGACTTTGTGTTCGAACAAAGTGGCGTACGTTTTGACCCAAGCATGATGTTTGATGTGCAAGTTAAACGCATTCACGAGTACAAGCGCCAACTGTTAAATGTGATGCACGTCATTCATTTGTATCGACGTATTCTCAACGGTGATACCGCCAATATGGCACCACGTTGTGTATTAATTGGCGGTAAAGCTGCACCAGGTTATGCCATGGCCAAGCAAATCATCAAATTGATCAACAATGTGGCGCACATGGTCAATAACGATCCCTTAGTTACGCCTTATCTTAGATTAGCATTTTTGCCAAATTACAACGTCAGTGCGATGGAAAAAATCTGCCCAGGTACCGATTTGTCTGAACAAATTTCAACCGCGGGAAAAGAAGCCTCTGGTACTGGCAATATGAAATTTATGATGAACGGCGCACTTACTATCGGCACCTTAGATGGTGCGAACGTTGAAATGATCGAAGAAGTGGGTAAAGAGCATTTCTTTTTATTTGGCCTAACCACCACAGAAGTTCAGCAATTGAAAGCCTCTTACAACCCACAAACCTATATCGATAAATCGCCAGCGTTGAAAGGGGTATTGGATATGTTGCGCGGGGGGCATTTTAACCTCGTTGAGCCAGGCATTTTCGACAACATCATCAATGCGATTTGTGATCCACACGACCAATGGATGCTCGCCGCTGATTTTGATGATTATTGTCGTGCTCAAGAAGCGGTGTCAGCACTGTATGCCAAGCCAACCCAGTGGCAAAAGACCAGTATACGCAACACTGCGGCAAGTGGTCGATTTTCAAGTGATAAAACGATTGAAGGATATCAACAACATATCTGGTTTAAGGCGTCATTCAATTCAGTAACGACAACCCAAGCTGATGATGACCAAGCGTGATGTGGACATTGCATAACACAGGGACGTAAACACCCAATTTAACTATGATTTACACGGAGTGAGTATATGAATAAAAGTGTTCGTTATATTAGTAATTTAACGCGTGATACTTATGCAATCATTTTAGCTGGTGGACGAGGATCACGTTTGCATGAATTAACCGATTGGCGTGCAAAACCTGCGCTGTATTTTGGCGGTAAATTCAGAATTATCGATTTTCCTTTGTCAAATTGCATTAACTCAGGGATTCGGCGAGTGGGGGTGGTGACGCAATATAAATCACACTCATTGATCCGTCATGTGAGCCGAGGTTGGGGACATTTTAAAAAAGAATTAGGTGAATCGGTTGAGATATTACCCGCATCACAGCAAACCTCAGGAAACTGGTATGAAGGCACTGCCGATGCCGTGTTTCAAAACATTGATATTATTCGCCATGAAATTCCTAAGTATGTGATGATTTTATCGGGCGACCATGTTTACCGTATGGATTATGCTGGCCTATTGGCTGAACATTCAGAGTCGCAAGCGGATATGACCGTGTGTTGCCTAGAAGTGCCTTTAGAAGAAGCTGCAGGTGCTTTTGGTGTCATGGAGGTTGATGAGAACAATCGCATTATTGGATTTGAAGAAAAACCGCTGCATCCTAAACCTATTCCGGGCAAACCGGATAAATGCTTAGCCTCGATGGGTAACTATGTTTTTAACACGAAGTTTTTATTCGACCAATTGAAAAAAGATGCCGTGAGTGAAGGTTCTGAACGCGATTTTGGTAAAGACATTATTCCCAAAATCATTAAAGAACATAATGTATTTGCGTTTCCATTTGTCAGTGCTATTGAAGATGAACCCGCATATTGGCGAGATGTGGGGACGTTAGATTCATTTTTTCAGGCCAACATGGAGTTATTGTCACCCACGCCAGCATTAAATCTCTACGATGCTAAATGGCCAATCTGGACCTATCAGGAACAATTACCGCCGGCGAAGTTTGTATTTGATGATGAAGACCGTCGCGGTATGGCGGTTGATTCTATCGTATCGGGGGGCTGCATTATTTCAGGCGCAAAAGTTAAACGTAGCGTGTTATTTGATGAAGTGCGTATTTGCTCCTATTCATTGGTTAAAGACTCAGTGCTCTTGCCTGATGTTGTGGTACTGAAAAACTGCAAAATCAAAAATGCGATACTCGATCGCGGTTGCATTATTCCCGAGGGCATGGAGATTGGTTATAACCATGAGCATGATAAAGCACGAGGTTTTAGGGTGTCCGAAAAAGGCATTACCTTAGTGACTCGTAAAATGCTTGGACTAGCAGTTGGCTACGAATAAGGATTGTTAATGAAAAAAGTGTTACTTGTTGCTGCAGAAAATGATGCGTTAATTAATGCCAAAGTCGGAGGGATGGGCGATGTTATTCGCGATCTGCCTGAAGCATTAAATACCTGTGCGGTTTCAGCCGATGTGGCGATGCCTGAATATGGATTTTTAAAAGATTATTACGCTGCAACACACACAGCCGAAGTCGTCGTCCCCTATGGAAATAGGACTGAGTCTGTGATGATTTATAAGATGTTGCGGCCTAAAACCAAATATACTGTGATAGATAGCCAGATAGCTTTTGCAGAAAGTGACAATGACCCGCAACAGCAGCAAAATTGGGTGTACCTGTTCGCGCATCCATTGTTTAACCAACATGATGGCAGTATTTACACCCAGAGCAGTGCAGACAGACCTTTTGCTGATGATGCTAATAAATTTGCTTTATTTAGTTTAGCGGTCGCACAAGCGTTGTTAGAAGGCAAACTGGGTGATTATCAAGTGATGCATTTGCACGACTGGCATACTGCAATGATTGCCATGTTAAGAGCAACTGTAGCCGAGTTTGCAGCACTGAAGGCCATAAAGTGTGTGTTTACGATCCACAATCTTGCCTTACAAGGGATCAGACCTTTTTCGGGTGAGCAATCGTCATTTTGCCATTGGTTTGCACGATGGTTTTCGGTTGATATGCTGCATCAACATCAATGGTTTTCAAATGCGATATTAGATCCTCGCTATAACAGCTGCGTAAATCCGATGCGGATGGGCATAGTGTTTAGTGATCTGGTTCATGTGGTGTCACCGACCTATGCCAAAGAGATATTACGCGCATCCGAGCCACAAATCGGTTTTATTGGGGGTGAGGGCTTAGAGCAGGATTTACAGACAAAAGCACAGCAGAATCAACTTGTCGGTATTATCAATGGTTGTAATTACCCTGAGGTAGATACATTTAACGGCCAATCAATTCAGATTAAGCAAAGATTATCTCTGCTCAACATCGCGCAGAATGCTGTAATCAAATGGCAGGCGCATAAAACCACAGTAAGCGCGGCGGATTTTGTCGCCAGTCAAAGGTTGCAGCAATACATTGCTAAATTGTCATCATCACGAAAGACGGCCAATGCGGGTTTATTGATCACATCAGTTGGGCGCTTAACGTCACAAAAAGTGATGTTGTTTTTGCAAAAGTTAAGCAATGGCAAACCTGCGTTAGTACAAATCTTGGTCGATTTAGCTAATCACGATCCACAAGCTGTAATGATTATTCTTGGCAGTGGTGATGAGCATTTATCTTCGCAAATAAAAACCATTGCAGCACAGCATACTAATTGCCTTTTCTTAAATGGCTATGATGAAGCTTTGTCTGAGGACTTGTATCAGCAAGGAGATTTGTTTTTGATGCCAAGCAGCTTCGAGCCCTGCGGCATAAGCCAAATGTTGGCAATGAAGCATGGACAACCCTGTTTGGTTCATGCTGTTGGAGGGTTAAAGGATACTGTCAAGCATCAACAAAATGGGTGGGTATTTGAGGGGGTAGATGCACCGCAACAAGCTACACATTTTGTTGAACAATTTCGCCTTTGTCTTGCATACGATAATGAAACGTTGGCAAGTGTTAAGCTTGCCGCATCCAAAGCGCGTTTTGATTGGGCTAGGGTAGCGCAAAGTTACAATGAGCAGCTTTACTGTGATTGAGATCAGTTTCACTGTGAGCAGAATTAATCATATATCAAAGAGCCACCTTCTGAAGAAGGTGGCTTTGATATCACGCTCTAAAAGGGCGCTTTCCTACCGTGCGTTAAAAGACGCCGTAAATATATCCCTAAAGGCTCTACTAAATCATCCCTGATTTAGAAGCTTGTACCGCACCATTAGCAATTATCACTTGAGTTAATCAGCTAGGTTCAAATGGACTTATAAGCCGTTAAACATTGCCTTATACCGTTGAAGATACTTCAGGCAGAGCCTAAGTGATGTGGTTTAGGACTGAAAACCAAAAGGCCATTTACTTAGGGTAAATGGCCTTTTACATTGTTAACTGTATCGGTTTTGTAGCTTATATTCTAGGTGCTGAAACACACTGAAAGACTTATCTTTATCCACGGTAGCCAAATAATTTGTGCTTAATAATTTCTTCAACCACTGTATCGGGTAATGCTTGCTGCCATTCGTCTGATCCGCGCGCAAGTTGCTTAAGAATTTCGCGAGAATAAATACTGAACAGCTCAATATTACTGGTTTCAATGCCTTTAATGAACCCGTTTTCTACCAGATGACGGTACAAGTAACGTAAATTTGAAGGCACAGTCACATTCGACAAGTCGTTTAATACGCCTTTATCATCCAGTTCAGGGTACACAAATAAGCGGGTATTATCGGGGAATAATTTACCAAAACCTTCTAAAATTCCGCCTTCAAGACCACGATAAAACTCAACATCAAAAATTTGTTTAATGTTAATCATACCCACAACAATACCAATTTGATGATTGGTGAATTGACGGAAATAGGCACGTAATGAGAAGTAACGAGTGTAATCTGATACGAGTACGTTATAACCCAGCAGGTTGAGTAAGCGAACGCGTTCTAGAATGTCTTTTTCTGACATATTCGCGTCATGGCCTTGCAAGTCATTTAAGGATATTTCGGCGATTAAAATGGTGTTATCAATCTCAACCCCTTCTAATTCAGAAAACGCCTTTTGACCTTGCTCAATCATGTCAACATTCAACTTGGTGACAGGTTTAAAGGAGCCGCGAATGGTCAGCACGTTCTTTTTGTACAGCATTTCTGCCGGAACACCTACACTGCCATCGGGTTTAAACATCACCGCGCGGGTTTTCCAACTGCGAATTAAATGGATGTTTTTAGCTTTATTATCTATATCTTCAAAATAGGGGCCTTGAAATTCAATCGAGTCAATCTCAATACGATTTGCTTTCATGTTATCGGTGAGCGAATCAATTAATTTTTTAGGATCTTCAAAATAATAATAGCTGCCATAAATTAAATTCACACCAAGAATGCCCAGTGCCTGCTGCTGGTCTTCAGCATTGTCATCAAACATGCGAACATGAACCACAATATTTGATGGCTCAGCACCGGGGTACATTTGTACTCTTACGCCACACCAAGCATGACACTCATTATCACGATTAAAGCTTTTAGCGGCAACGGTAGCGGCATAACTAAAGTAGCGTGATGAGCGAGACCGCACATCTGCCACACGTTCAACCACTAGGTCGTATTCTTGCTCCATCATGGCAAGTACGCGGCCTTTACTGACATAACGACCGTTTTGTTGCACACCATAAATCGCATCGGAAAACTTCATGTCATATGCGGACATGGTCTTTGCAATTGTACCCGCGGCGGCACCCGCGACGAAAAAATTACGCGCCACTTCTTGGCCTGCACCAATCTCTACAATTGTGCCGTATTTTTTGTCATCCAAATTAAGTCTAAGGGCTTTTTCTTTGGTACTGCGAGAGCTCACTTGCTTGTCCATATTACTTCCGATCTGAATAATAAATTTGCTGGCTAATCATAGTGTAATTAACAAGTTTTTTAAATGCCTTGAATACGTGTTCATTAAATTAAACCCTGATGACAACCATAGCTGCCCGAATTGACGCTATCGAATAAATAAACCCACAATGATTGTTGATTAATACTGCACTTCACTTATTTTATCTAAAGTTGTTGTGCAGCTATCGAGAAATATTTCGATGAAGCATTTTACTTCCGGCATGCTGGCTTCAAGTTCAGCCAGTTTTCGATCAAGATTTTGTTTTACATGCTCAAATTCATTGTTGTGAAATCTGAGTTCATTGTTGGTTTTTACATAGGCTTGTAGAATATCAGCTGCTTTAACAATGGCTTTATATTCGGGGTCGACTTCAGCTTGTACAATTAATGGCTCCATTGCAGCACGTAAGTCTTCGGGAAGAGTTGCAAGGCACTCTTTTTCGGCTAAATCTTCAAGTTGCTTAAAGGCTTTGGTGAATTCTGGATTATGGTATTTAGTATTTGAATTGATGTCCTGTAATTTAGTCTCAGACACCTCATGGTAAAGCGCTAATGTTGCGGCTTTTTCAGGGTTTAAGGTGCCCCCAAAACGGGTGTTTTTAATCACCACCAACAAATGGGCAATAACCGCAACTTGGTGGCAATGTTCAGAAACATTCTCCTCTTGAAAACAGTGCATTAACGCCCATCTTTTTAACAAGGGTAATCGGGTTATCCAAGCCATAAAGGTACTTTGTTTCATGTTTTTCCTTATCTGTTTTGGTACTGAGTCATTTATCATACCTTAGAAAGCAAAATGGGCTGAATCAATCAGCCCATTTTGGTTTTATTTATCACTGCAATTTATTGGCGATAATCTTCTAAGAAATTACCAAATTCATGCAATGCTTTAGTTAAGTCTTCCTTATGCGGTAAGAAAACAACCCTTAAGTGATCAGGTTCAGGCCAATTAAATGCGCTTCCTTGAACTAACAAAATCTTTTTTTGTTTAAGTAATTCAAAGACCAAGCGTTCATCGTCACGTAAATTAAACTTTTTCATGTCGAGTTTTGGGAACGCGTACAGGGCACCTTTGGGTTTTTTGCAACTCACGCCCGGAATAGCGTTCAATATGTCATAGCAAGCATCGCGTTGCACGGTTAGTCTGCCGTTTGGCAAGATCAGCTCGTTAATCGATTGATATCCACCCAGTGCCGTTTGGATAGCATGTTGATTGGGTACGTTTGAACACAATCGCATAGAAGCAAGCATTTCTAAGCCTTCAATATAGCTTTTTGCCGCTTTTAAGTTGCCCGTAAGCATCATCCAACCGACTCTAAAACCTGCCGCTCGATAGGCCTTAGAAAGTCCGTTAAAGGTCACGGTTAAAATGTCATCCGACAGACGTGCAGCTGGCACATGTTGGGCTTCGTCATACAAAATCTTATCGTAAATTTCATCAGAAAATAAAATCAAATCATGTTGACGGCAAAGCTCTATCACCTGTTGGATTAATTCTTCTGAATACACAGCGCCTGTTGGGTTATTCGGATTAATTAATACAATGCCACGGGTACGAGGACTGATTTTACTTTTGATGTCTTCAATGTCCGGAAACCAATCAGCTTCTTCATCGCAGCGGTAATGCACGGCTTTGCCGCCCGCTAAATTTGCCGCAGCAGTCCACAGTGGATAATCAGGTGAGGGGATTAACATCTCATCGTCAGGATTAAGTAAACCCTGCATGGCCATTACGATCAGCTCAGAAGCCCCATTACCAATATAGATATCTTCAATATCGACACCGAAAATTCCTTGTGATTGATAATGCTGCACAATCGCTTTACGAGCAGAGAATAACCCCTTAGATTCACAATAACCTTGGGCACTGGGAAGGTTTAAAATCACATCACGAACGATTTCTTCCGGGGCTTCAAATCCAAATGGTGCAGGGTTACCGATATTTAGCTTTAAAATGCGATGGCCTTCGTCTTCTAAGCGACGTGCTTCTTTATGAACTGGTCCACGAATGTCGTAACACACAGTATCTAATTTATTGGATTTGATGATTGGACGCATACCGCTCTCGTTAAAATACAACTAAGTGGGCGAACCATAACGAATTTATTGGCTTTGTGGAAGTGTTTGATAATGATTTTTTAGCGCTTTTTTAGATGATCGCGCTGATTTTATAAAGATAAATAGTGTATAAATCTTATTTAATGGGGTTTAAAGTGATAGATTTAGTGTTTTATGCTGTAAAGAAACAAAAAAGCCAGCGATTAAGCTGGCTTTTGGCTTATTTACAAAATGTGATTAAACACGCTTTTTAAATTCACCAGTACGAGTATCGATTTCAATCTTGTCGCCAACTTTAACGAAATCAGCAACAGTCACAGTACCGCCACCAGTAATAGTTGCTGGCTTCATGACTTTACCTGAAGTATCGCCACGAGCAGAAGGCTCAGTGTAGATAACTTCACGAACGATATGGACAGGAAGTTCTACTGAAATCGCTTTGCCATTATAGAAAGTCACTTGGCATTGATCATCCATACCATCTACGATGTAAGCCGCTGCATCACCTAAGTTGTCAGCTTCAACGTCGTATTGGTTGTATTCTTCATCCATAAATACATACATAGGATCTGCGAAGTAAGAATAAGTACAGTCAAGACGTTCTAAAATGATATCGTCTAACTTGTCTTCACCTTTGAATGTTTGTTCAGTACCTGAATCAAGCAATAAGTTTTTTAGTTTTAACTTAACGATTGCAGCGTTACGGCCAGAACGAGTTGTTTCAGTTTTTTGCACAACCCATGGGCTGCCATCTAACATGATCACGTTACCAGGACGGATTTCATGAGCAGTTTTCATTACACTATTTCCTATAATTTATCGACGTCGATTTCTAATTCGAGCAGTATCTTAGCGACTTTTTACGAATTGAACTAGTCGCGAAGCAAGATCTGCACTATTTAATGCTGTCATCGGCCATTTTTTAGCATGTTGCTGTAATGACAAATGATTAAATTCGAGTTTTTGCCAATGATTGACAGTGTCAATTTGATTACCTTGGTTGAACGACAGGTTCAATTCACACCATGGCTTAGCTAAATCAGGCGCTAGATTATCGCAGTAAATTTGCATAAAAGCTTCTAATTTTATTAGGTGATAATCATCTTCTTGCGGATAAATGTGCCAAATAAAGGGTTTTGCAGCCCATTGAGCTCGCAAAAAAGAATCTTCACCGCGTACAATGTTAACATCGCAACTCCACAATAATCGATCGTAACCTTGTTGATCTGTCATCGGGAGTATGTGCAGTGTGACATTGTCGAGGGGAATTGACTGACCCGCGACAAGTTCATTTAAAGAGCAGGGCAAAATTGAAGTTAAGCTATGTAAACTTCTGCCTTTAGGAATAAGCACATGCACAGGGGACTTCTCTGTCTGCCACCATTGAATTAACGCTAGCAATGATGGCGTTTCATAACTGAATACTGAAATCACCCGATGTTCTACTTCAATGCCCCTTAAGCCTAACTGAGCAAATAAAGCCATCTTGTTGGCTTTATCACTTTGCCAGCTATCTCGTAAATCAAATAGGTTTTGCTCGCATATTAATCCACCCGTTTTGTCTGTGAAGCCAGGTAGATAGAAATATTTCTGTAATCCACAACTTTGAAATGAGGGTAAGCCATGACATCCTTCAACCCAGTCTTCTGCCGATAAGTATTCTAAATTGAGCCACACGGGTAATTCTTTAGGGAAAATTTGTTTTAAATTAATTAATTTTTCAATTATTGATGAAGGTATTTCACAGGCAAATGCTTCTATTAAACAAACTCCTGGAGTGTATTTTTCAATTGATGAATCATTCCAGTGAATAATATTAACATCAAAGAAAGTTTGATAAGTGCTACCAGGGTCAAGGGCGGGTAAAATGTGGCCAAAACTATTAAGATCGTCTACCCATAAATTAACCGTGATGGCATATTCTGCTGCTAATTGTTTTGCTAAACGCCAGGTCACACCGATGTCACCATAGTTGTCAACAACAACGCAAAAAATGTCCCAATGCTTATGATTAGCAATGGTTGATGCTTTTATATCCACAGAGAGAAGTCCATATTCATTCGAAAATTTAAGGTTTATGCTTGAGTTTATTCACTCTTTTATCAACGCTTTCTTTTAGTCGAGTGGCAATTTTTTGGGGTTCAAAATTAAGATTATTGACTCTGAAAATCAATTTGTGTTTATAAATAATGAACAAGCGTTTTTTGGTTAAATTCAGTCCTGGTAATTTGTATGCATCTCTAAAATAATAAGAAAGATTACGTTTTGCTTTAATACGTTGATAAAAATCGTGTTTGTCTATTTCGCCTTCTATAAAAGCCAAGACAACATCGGTCAACATCCCCATATGCAGTAACGCGCGTGGCGTTCTATGGCCAATACCTTGAATGGTGAGTCGCTGAATGGGATGAGTAAACCTTGCAACATGAAGTTTATCAGGTATCCACAGCGGATCATAAATGACGGTGAGTGGCGTTTGACAATGAGCGCCATCAAGCGATGCCATAGGATTATGTATGCTGGGTTGTGCCTTCATGACGACAGGGTCCCATGATGCGATAGCTTTATCATAAGTAGTTTGAGGCATCATGAGTAAAGCTTTAGAGAGTTTTAATCTATCTGCATGTAACGTTAATGCAAAGCCGCCTAAACTTGCGCCATAACCAATTCGTTGGGGAAAAAGGGCTAAATCATCGACGATTGACGCTAAAAATGAAATAAATTCGGCTGAATCAAAATAATTACCACTGCCAATATGATTGAATGCGATGATGTTCATTTTGCGTTTAGCAAAAAAGTCAAATGACCACACCGTAGGATCAGAATCAATTAACGCTAACGGTATTGACTGACAAACGGGCGGGAAGGTGACCATTATCGGCTGACATTTATCAAAAATGTGGTATTGAACAATCACATTATCGATTTTAAATTTGACGCTTTTTCCAAGTTCGAACAATGCATGATCCTGTAGCTAACAAAATATTATGTTAGATATTGAATTGATAGTATTTAAAGCAGTTGTATCAGTAGTGTGAAGATCCACTTGACGGTGGATCTTGATGGTATTAACTAAAACACCTGTGATTTCGCTGTGGATAGAAAATTAAAAAAGCGGCTAATCATAGCCGCTTGTTCGAAGAGCAATAAGGTGAGAATTAACCTTCGAGTTCAGCTAAGCACATTTCTTCGTAAATTTGCTTAACCCAAGCATCAACACGTTCTTCGGTAAGTTCAGGCTGACGGTCTTCATCAATACCTAAACCGACAAAGTGGTCTGCGTCAACAAGGCCTTTTGAAGCTTCAAAATCGTAACTTTCGGTAGGCCAGTGGCCAATAATAATACCGCCACGCGCTTCAACTATGTCACGCACCATTCCCATCGCATCAAGGAAGTATTCAGCGTAATCTTCTTGATCACCACAACCAAAAATGGCGACTAACTTGTCGTTAAAGTCGATTTGTTCAAGTTCTGGGAAGAAGTCATCCCAATCACATTGTGCTTCACCGTAATACCAAGTTGGAATGCCGAATAATAATAAATCATATTCTGCGATTTGTTCTTTAGTGCTTTTGGCGATGTCTTTAACATCAACCATGTGTTTGCCCAGTTTCTTCTGGATCATCTTGGCGACAGCTTCGGTGTTACCAGTGTCGCTACCGAAAAATAGACCTACAGTTGCCATGGGGTATCCTTTCAATATCAATTTCGCTTTGTGCGATGTTCGAAAAATGAATCAGTTGTCGACTTGCTGTTGCAGAATATGCTCGATTAACTGGCTACGACTGATGTTACTGGCCAAAGCCTGTTGATTCAAGGCGTCGTATAAATCTTGTGACACCTTTAACTCTATTCGCTTTAAACCGTTAGCGCGATCACGCTGAATTTGGTTACGTTTATTGATCTTTAATTGTTGTTCACGAGTCAGTGGATTACTTCTTGGTCTGCCACGTCGTTTTTCACTGTCAAAAAGGTCAATGGTGGTTCTATCTGCTGTTTCTTTTGCCATATCTCTTATTAACCAATACCTGAACCTTCCCAGGTCATTTGAATAATGCCTTTTGCCACAAAACCAGCACATCCTAAAAATAAAACACCCCAGACGATCAATCGCCCGAATTTGGGTACATTACCTTGTTTCAGTACATCTCGAATGGCCATACCAATAAAAAAGAAAATTGCTGCAAAAAAGAAATCCAAACTGAGGCTTTCTATTTGTTCCATATATTGATTCAGCATACTTCACCTTTTAAAGACTTCTGCTACGGCAAAAAAGAGGCGCGAATATATCACATCATACTCGCAACGGCTATCTGTCATAGTGTAAATGCTTGAAAATTAATCGTCAGCTTTGCGCAAAAAATCGCCGACAATTCGATTAAATATTTCAGGTTTTTGGGCGTGTAACCAATGACCTGTGCCGTTAAGTGTTTTCGCTGTGACCTTCGGAAATTGCTGCATTATAGCTGCACGATGATCAGCGGTAACATAGTTTGACTCGCCACCACGAATAAACAAGCAAGGTTTGTTGTATTGTAGTGCACGGTTATCGTTGGTTAACTGCCAGCCGATGATACGATCGTAGCAATTAATTAGCCCAGATAAATTCATTTTCCATTCAAAACCTGTCTCAGTACGTTGTAGGTTTTTCAGTAGAAATTGAGCCGTAGCTTCGTCAATGCCTGCATTAATAAGATGACTTAACGCTGATTTGCGGCTTGTATTTTGATTGAGAGGTAAAGAGGTTAGCCCTGCAAATACCAGTTGATGGCGAGGTTGATAGCTTACAGGAGCAATATCTGCCACGACTAGGCTAGAGATGCGCTCAGGATATAACAATGCTGCAGCCATGGCGATTTTACCGCCCATTGAATGGCCAACAAGTTTAACGCAATCAAATCCAAGCTTGTCGATTAACTCTATTACGGCCTTCGCTAAACTGGGATAGTCCATGGTTTGCCAATGTTCACTTAACCCATGATTAGGCACATCGACACGAATGACTTGAAAATCTGTTTCAAGGGACATGCCTAATGACTTTAAATTATCTAAGTTACCAAACAAACCGTGGATTAATATAACCGGTTCGCCATTGCCTGACGTGACGTAATGCATTTACTTGCCTAACTATCTGACTCTGATGGCGGCGAATTTTGCGTGATGACGGGGATCAAATCAAGTTTTGTTGCCGATTTAATCTGCAGCAGGGTAACGATTTTTAAATAAAATTGTCAGTTAATGTTGATTATCTAGCAATTAATCAATTTGGGGCTTTATTCTTGCGAGGCGCTTAGCTTAAACTGGCACAATAAACGATCGCAATCGATCTAAAACAATAAATTGAATAAGTAAGATATGGTCAATACGCGGGTGATAATCGCGATTGGGTTCATATCTTCGACAGACAAAAGGATGATTGAAATGAAATACATTGAAATTGATGAAGAACTTTACCGTTTTATTGCAAGTAAAACTGAAAGAATTGGTGAAAGTGCTTCAGAGATTTTACGTCGTTTGTTAGGTCTTCCCGTTGAAAATGTTGCCGATCATACACCTGAGTCCATTAGCCAGCCGGGGTTAGATGCCCTTGACGCAAATGCAAGAGATGCGCTTTTTAATAAAGCAAAATCCATTGTTGAGCAATTAGTCAACCATCGCGCTCAAGTGAAAGCTGAATCGTCACCTCAGGTAAATGTAGCGATTAAGCATCCTACCCCCCAAGAAGCAACGCCGACACCAGCTGTTGTTGATGACACTAAAGCGGTTTCAGGCTTATCGACTACCATGGACTTTAAAACGGTGGTTAATGAACACTTAATTAGCCAGCAAAAGGGGGCTGTTGGTCGTTTTATGTTTTTACTTGATGCCCTAGCAAAACAAGCGGGCAGTCATTTTGAACAGGTATTACAAATTCAAGGAAAGGGGCGTTTGTATTTTGCCACTTCAAAACAAGCATTATTAGATGCAAGCCAATCTGCTAACCCTAAAGAAATTGGACAAAGCGGATATTGGGTCACCACCAATAATAACACCGCGAAAAAACAAACCATTTTATCTGAAGTACTTATTCATCTTGGGTGTGATGCCCAACAAGCGACGACTATTGCAAAATACATTTAATTGATTTTAAGGAGACGCGGCGTGGCAATTCATGAGCGAGCAGGGACGTTAGCATTAGCAGAAGATTTAGTGAATATTCCTAAGTTAATGAGTTACTACTACCGAATGATCCCAAATGTTGAAAATGTTCAACAAAAAGTGACCTTTGGCACTTCAGGACATCGTGGTAGTGCTTTAACCTCAAGTTTTAATCAGAATCATATTTGGGCGATTGCTCAAGCTGTGGTTGATTATCGTCAAGCGGCTAACATTACTGGGCCTATGATTGTAGGCTATGACACACATGCCTTATCCTATGCGGCATTTATGTCTGTTGTTGAAGTGCTAACGGCGAATCAAGTTAAAGTGCTGATCCAAGCCAATGATGGTTTTACACCGACACCTGTTGTGTCACAGGCCATCATTAGTGCCAACAAAAGCAAATCCATTGATTTAACAGATGGTTTAATTATTACTCCTTCACATAATCCTCCTCAAGATGGGGGGATTAAGTACAATCCACCACATGGTGGACCTGCTGAAGGTGAAATTACCAAGCAAATTGAAAATAAAGCCAATGCCTATTTAGCGCAACAATTAAGTGGTGTTAAAAAAATCAACTATGGCGTTGCGCTGGCTTCAGGTTGGGTACAAGAAACAGACTTTATCGCCCCTTACGTTGAGTCTTTGGCTGAGGTGATTGATTTTGACGCTATCAAAAAAGCCAATCTTCGTTTGGGGGTCGATCCTTTAGGGGGATCGGGTATTTATTATTGGCAACATATCGCTCAACGCTATGGCTTAGATATTACGCTAGTTAACGAGAAGGTCGATCCTACTTTTAGTTTCATGACATTAGACAAAGACGGCAAAATTCGCATGGATTGTTCATCGCCTTTTGCCATGGCGGGTTTGTTACAACACAGCGACAATTTTGATTTATGTGTGGGTAACGATCCCGACTATGACCGTCATGGTATAGTTTGTCCTGGATTTGGCTTGATGAATCCTAATCACTATTTAGCTGTAGCGATAGATTATTTAATTCGCCACCGTCCACAATGGGACAAAAATTTAGCCATCGGTAAAACACTGGTATCGAGCGCCATGATCGACCGAGTGTGTGCAAGTTTGGACAGAGCCTGCTTAGAAGTCCCTGTTGGCTTTAAATGGTTTGTTGATGGTTTAGCAAACAGCACTATTGCGTTTGGTGGTGAAGAAAGTGCCGGTGCGGCATTTTTGAAGCGCGATGGCAGTACATGGTGTACTGACAAAGATGGTTTTATATTAGCGCTACTCGCCCTTGAAATTACAGCTGTCACAGGTAAAACACCCGCACAAAGCTATCAAGAGTTAACGGCTGAATTTGGTGAAAGCTTTTATAACCGAATCGATAGTCCAATTAGCTTAAAGAAAAAAGCTAAATTTGAGCAACTAAATAGCCAAAGTTTTACCGAGACATCACTTGCAGGTGAGACCATTACAGCAATTTTGTCACACGCGCCGGGCAACAAGGCTGCAATTGGGGGGATTAAAGTGACCACTGAAAATGGCTGGTTTGCTGCTCGCCCGTCGGGAACTGAAGCACTGTTTAAAATCTATGCCGAAAGTTTTATTAGCCAACAACATTTAGACGACATTATTGTGCAAGCACAGCAAATGATTGATAGCGCGTTAAAACGTTAATTTAATCTGTAATATGACTCAAACAAACGCACTCATTTTGAGTGCGTTTTTGTTTGTAGCAAGTATGGATTAACCGCTGCGATATTCAGTATCGCCTGCCGACAGCAACCCGTTAATCGCAACAAGTTATTGATTAGAACAGTTTGACTTAATTCGCTTTAGCTATTTTTTCATTTTCCACATAATGCCTGCTACCAAAGCGATTAAAATGATGGCAGGGGCCATTTGTTCAAAATGATGGAACAACCCAGGTGCACCATGTCCTTCATGGGCAAATGCGGCTCCAGAAATAGCCATTAAAGAGAGAGACCCGATAAGTTTATTCATTACCATTTCCTTAATTTATATGTATAAGTAAAACATTGTTTTTATAATGACATCAGTGCTAAGACGAAGTGGTTGCGTTAAATCTACGTATCCATTTCTAATTGCATTAGCATCATGTCTTCACCGTCAATAACCTGTGTATCTGCTGAATTGCAATCTGGGCACAACACAACTCGCTGCATTTGCTCTGTGCGTTTATGACAGTGATTGCATTGCAACACTAAGGGCTGAATATGCATGTCTAAACTAGCTTTGGCGCATAAACCGTCTAATTTGAACGTATTGAACGCCTGCGCCAATAGGCTTGGTTCAACCCCACTTAAAATGCCCACTTTAATGTTCACGCGTTCAACCGCAATCGCATGATGCTGCTTTGCTAACGCTTCACATTGTTCTATGAGTGCCATCACGATAGAGTATTCGTGCATTAACAAATCCTTGGCAGTAATTCACCTTGGGGTAAGTCTAAATAGCGATGACTTCCCCATGGAGTGGTTAATACCACTTTGCCTAAATGTGCTGCAACGACATTGCCAATGATGCAGGCTTTTTCACAGTGGCCGTAGCGCTGTAAAATTTCTACCGCACCTTCGGCGACTTCACGCGGAAGTGCAATAACAAAAGTACCCTCATTGGCAAGATCGTGGGCTTCAAATCCAAATAGCTCACACAAGCCTTTAACTTCATCAGCAATGGGGATCGCTTTTTCATTTAAATTAATACCCACATTGGACGCTTTAGCCCACTCATTCAACACGGCTGCAAGTCCACCGCGGGTAGCATCACGCATTGCATGAATGGGAATGTTTGCTGCAATTAATTGCTCAACCATAGGCCATAAACTGGCACAATCACTGGTGAGTTCTGACTCAAGTTCAAGTCCTTCTCGTGCCATGAGTATTGCTGCGCCATGTCGACCAATATCCCGAGAGACAATGATGACATCATCATCTGCTAGGTTTTTGCTCGATATATTTGGCATGATGATTCTGCCAATGCCCGTGGTATTGATAAATAAGCCATCTGCACAACCCCGAGGAACCACTTTGGTATCTCCACAGACTATCCGTGCGCCCGATTGTTGTAATTCTTGCGCCATACTTTCGACTATGATTTTGAGATCGGCTATTGAAAATCCTTCTTCAATGATAAAACTACAACTGAGGTACTCAGGTTGTGCTCCCATCATGGCGAGATCGTTAACAGTGCCCGCTATCGCCAATTTGCCAATATTTCCTCCCGCGAAGAAAAGCGGTGAAACAGTGAAAGAGTCGGTTGTAAAGGCTACAGGGCCAGAAAGTTGTAATTTAGCAGCATCTTCTTCGGCGCGCAGAATAGGGTTATCAAATGCCTTAAAAAAAATCGATTTAATTAAATGATCCATTTCCTTGCCACCACCACCGTGACTCAGCTGAATTGTTTTATTTGCATAAACCATGGGGTATTTCTCCGTAACGATAATAAGCGTTACATGCGCCTTCAGAACTTACCATGCAACTGCCTAGTGGTGTTTGCGGACTGCATCCACGGCCAAAGACTTTGCATTCTTTCGGGCTGGCAAGACCGCGTAATATATCCCCGCACTGACATGCTTTATGATCATCGATAGGCTTTGTCGGTAATATTGATTGGAAATATTGTTCTGCATCGCGTTGAATAAATTCATCTTTAAGCTTGAGCGCGGATTTAGCAATTGGCCCGAGTCCGCGCCATCTAAATTCATCCCTTAGCTCAAAGTAGCGATTAACTAATTGTTGGGCGTGCACATTGCCAGCAAAAGTGACTGAACGGGTATATTGAATTTCCAGTTTGGCTTCATTGGCAGATTTTTGCTTAACAATAGATAAAATTGACTGCATCACATCGACAGGTTCAAAACCTGATACCACAACTGGGGTAGAATATTTATCAACCGCTGCTTGATAGATTTTTGCACCAGAAATCACACTGACATGGGCAGGACCAATAAAAGCATTCACTTTGGCATTTTTCTCTGCCATTACCGCGTCGATCGCCGGCGGTACAAGCACATGGTTAATGTGAAACAGTAGATTATTAACCCCTTGCTGTTCAGCTTGCTCAATCAGTGCCGCGGTCATGGGTGTGGAAGTTTCAAAGCCAATGGCAAAAAATATCACCGTTTTATCTGGGTTATCCTCAGCAATTTTGAGGGTATCGAGTGGATCATAAATGGGCCGAATATCACAGCCTTTTGCTCGGTGATTGGCCAAACTGCGCGTTGAGCCCGGCACTCTGATCATGTCACCTAAACTCACTAAGATCACATTAGGCTGATTGGCTAACGCAATGGCGTGATCGATTCGCTCTTTGGGCATCACGCATACCGGGCATCCTGGCCCATGTATAAATTTGATATTTTCTGGTAATAACTGCAGTAAGCCATATTTCATTATGGTATGAGTATGACCGCCGCAGACTTCCATGATATTCACATCTGTGTCTAATCCGGATGCCAGTGTTTTAATTTCGGTTGCCAACGAATAAATCGTAGCGGGATCTCTAAAACCTTGGTAAAGATCGGTTAATTGCATGTTATTCACCATGCTCATTCATTGATGCCACAATTTGTTGGTATAACGCCAAGCTTTGTTGTGCATCTTGATGATCAATTTTGTTCATCACAAAGCCAATATGAATGAGTACGTAATCACCAATGGCTAATGGCTCAGACATTAAATGGCTACTGACACGGCGTTTAACCCCCATGGTGTCAACCGTTACGCTGGCATCGTCATGAATACTGACAACTTGTGAAGGTACAGATAAACACATGCTTATACCTCCTGGATATTTGCAGTCAGGTTTTTGTCGTGGGCAGTGGTGAGCCAGTTGGCCAAAGGGCTAAATGTTGCAGCATCTTTTACCGATAATTCGATTAACTCGACATGGGGATTGAGTTTATAAAGTTCAGCTTTGGCGTGTTGAAGATTAAAATCAAAATAGGGCAGTAAGTCGGTTTTTGTGATCACAACGACATCCGCTTTACGAAACATGACCGGATATTTTTCTATTTTATCGTCACCTTCAGGTACCGATAACAGCACGATGTTTTTATGTGTGCCTACATCGTAACTGGCTGGGCAAACAAGATTACCGACATTTTCAACAAAACAAATATCACATTCATCTAGCTTAATGTGATGTAAGGCGCCATGCACCATAAAGGCATCTAAATGACAGGCAGAACCCGTTTGTATCTGATAGGCCGAAATGCCCTTAGCAATTAATCGGTCTGTATCTCGTGATGTTTCTAAATCACCTTCAATGACTGCATATTTTAAGTTTGAGTGTTGGCAAAGATGCTCTAAAAGAGTAGTTTTGCCACTGCCAGGACTACTCATAAGATTAAATGCGGTAACCTGATGCTGACGAAAATGATCGCGATTATGCTGAGCTTCGAGATCATTTTTATTGAGGATTTTATGAATGACCGATAAGGTTTTTTTATCATTCAATTGAGGGTTGGTTTTCAATGAATGATCATGATGGTCATGAGTCATTGAACAGCCGCAGTCCTGGCACATAATCTTTCCTAACTAGATGTCAATAAATACAGTCTGCGTTAATTTTGAGTTTAAAACCTTGATGAAAATCAGTTTTAATGAATTGTTTTACTGTTAGTGAAAGGTTAATGCGAGTTTGTGACTAAGTTCTCATTTTGTTGGTTATTTAACCCATACCAAAGTTGACCTAATGCGATGCCACCATCATTCACTGGGACATATTGAGATGGTAGCACCTGATGTTGGTTGGTTTCAGCATTGGTTAAACAACGATGTAATAAGCGTTTGTTTTGAAATACGCCGCCAGCCAATACCAAAGGATATTGAGGGTATCCTTGTGCAACATCATTAACGGCCTCAGCAATCGCTTCGATAAACTGATGGCAAAGGTAAGATCTTAAGCTGTCGTTTAGTGGTTTAGCTTGGGAGATAATGTTGATTATCTGGCTAAACAGTAATTGGCTTTGCCAAACGATTTTATTATCAACGTATTGTGGTGTGATTGATAAATCAGGTAAATCAATCGATGGGTTTTGGTCATTTAAATCCATTTTGGCCGCTTGTGACTCAATCATCATGCCGGCTTGTCCTTCAAACTGGTTGGTATCAATCAATTCCAGTGCTACGGCTAACGCATCAAACAGACGCCCAACAGAGCGGCAAGGAATACAATGATGATTACTCAGCCATAACTTATGGAGATTGTTAAGGGTTGACTCACTTAATTGCTTAATTGCCTTAATCGGCAACGTTTTGATGTATTCAAGGGAACATGTTTCAAATAGCAATGACAGTAATATCCGCACAGGTTGCTTAATGGCTTGCTCTCCACCAATGAGTTTAAACGAACTAAAATGGCCTAGAGTTGTAAATTGGCTCGTATCGGCAAGCATTACCTCGCTGCCCCATAGCGCATCATCCTCACCAAGACCTGTGCCGTCAAAGCTAAATCCAATCACCTTGTGTTGATACTGATTAGCGGCCATCACTGCCATAATATGTGCATAATGATGTTGAATTGACACCAAGTTGACACCGTGATGATGTTGAACAAATTGTTTAGCCCAAATACTTGGGGAATAATCCGGATGATGATCACTGACAATAGCCCTAGGGCTAAATTGATAAAGCCGCTTAAATGTGGCTAGGTTGTCCTTAAAATATTGATCCGCTTCAATGCTAAATAAATCGCCAATATGTGGGGATAAAATCATATTGCGGTTAAATGCCAATGCAATGGTATTTTTTTGTTGTGCACCCACTGCAAGTGTTGGCTTAATGTTTGATGTAGTTAAACCATGGCTAAGTGTCAGCGGCGCAAAACCTCTGGCAAGGCGGATCACTTGCAGCTGGTTATGAATCACTTGCACCACACTGTCGTCACAGGCATTGGCTATCGGACGATTATGGTCAACAATGGCATCAACCACATCCGCTAAACATGCAAAAATGCCTGCGATATCGCCTATGATAGGTTCACCGCTGCGATTAGCACTTGTCGCCACAATGGGTTTGTTAAATGCCTCAAGTATTAAATGATGTAACGGTGTATAGGGCAAAAATAACCCAATACGATCTATGCCTGGTGCAACTGACGCTGCCAGAAAAGGAGTTTCACCCTTATCCAGAGTTAATTTGTTTAATAAAGTAATCGGTTTCTCGGCACTGGTTAACACTTGCCACTCAAGACTCGTGCCTGTCGCGAACTGTTTAGCCTGACTTATATTTGGCACCATCACGGCTAAGGGTTTAGCTGGGCGGTGTTTTCGTTGCCTTAATGTGGCTACCGCTTGTTCGTTGGTGGCATCACAAATTAAGTGAAATCCACCTAAGCCTTTAAGGGCAATTATTTTTCCTTGGGCTAGTAAATCTACAGTTGCTTTGATGACATGCTGCGGTGAACAATCGACTAACTGGTTATCAATATATAAGCGCAATTGTGGGCCACAGGCAGGGCAGCTGACGGGCTGCGCATGATAACGTCTATCAAGCGGATCATGATAGGCCTTAGCACAATCATCACACATGGAAAACGTTGCCATTGAGGTTAAATGACGGTCATATGGTAATTGGTTGATAATGGTATATCTGGGACCACAATTTGTGCAGTTAGTAAAAGGATAGTGATAATGTCTGTTAGCTGGGCTGTTAATTTCATCCAGACAATCCTGACAGGTACTTTTATCGGCTGATACCGCAACAATGGCCTGGATATCATTCGCTTCACTTTTTAAAATGCTGAATTGTTCAAGTACTTCAATGATATCTTGTGCTATACAGATGAGTTCATCAATGCGAGCTAGCGGTGGCGGGGCGTTTTGTAGCTCAAAGATGAACGCATCAATTTGTTCCATACTGCCTTGTAAAACAATTTCAACACCTCTGCTGTCATTCAGCACTGTGCCTTTAAGCTTTAGCCTATTAGCCAAACGGAAAACATAAGGTCTGAATCCTACCCCTTGGACTATGCCTTCAACGGTTATTTGCTTTTGAATTAACAAGGCTGATTTTTGGTTCATTAAGTGTGGTTTCCGCGTCGACGAATTGGCAGTAATAAACCGCCAATGGCAATATTGGCACCCTCTAAATCTAATTGTGGATTAACGGTTAATGGAAAGTTTTTACCTATTCGCAGCTGTATTTGTTTCGCTAACGGGGGGTAACTAAATTCACTCCCCGCAAGGACGATTTGTTTAATGCCAATATTCTGATCCAAATGTTCTAACCAATTGCTTAAAAAGTCAGCGAAAGAGTCAAAAAAACCATAAGCGAGTTTGGCTTTATCTTCTTCGCCCGCAATTTTAAAACTCATTAAGGTAGCCAATGTTTTACACCAATTGAGACTTCTGACCGCTTCTCCTTTGATCAAAGGGAAATCAATTCTTGGCGCGTTATTGCCTCGGTAGCATTCAGCAGAGCTGATGATGCCATCTAATAATTGTTGATGAACAGCATGTTGAGCGTGCTCATTTACCGGGCAGCCAATAATGATTGCAGCAAGCGTTAATAAACTGCTTAAGTTAGCCGTTTGATTATGCAGTTTTAGATCAAGTAAACGCAGATAACTTTGCGGAAATTGTTGTTTATATTTAACCAGTAAAGGCGCTTGTTTACTGGATAACAACTGGTGACAAATTTCATAGCCGTTTTGTGGTATTTCAGCAAAATTGAAAAAACATTCATACTGACTTTGGCCGTCAATGGTGGCAATTTCACTTATTTGTTGTTGGCTAAAATATAGCACAGCTGCATGTTTGGGTTTGTCTGGGCAATTTGACAAACAACCCAGTAGGGCGCGATAACCTAAATGCTGCTCGATGTTTTTATGGGGCATTTGCACGCTGGATAATGACGATAACTCGGTATGTTGCAGCGGCGCACAGCTTAAGTGCACCTGATAAGGCAGTCTATTTGAGGTTGATTTATCTTCAGCAATATAATCAATAGTCGAATTTGAAAATATCGATTGTTGATGCAAACAAGCTGCGGCAATTTTAATTTCAGTCGTTGAGGTTTTACCGATTTCAATCCAGTGTTGATTGACTCTGGCCAAACGTAACGCCGGAGTTAAATTTTCGACCTCAGTTAATGGACTTAAGTAAACCCAGTTTATGCCTTTTTGACGCAAACGCTCGCATATCACCTGTAGCAAGCGATTATAAGCAAATTGCACATCATAGCGCACGGCATGGGTACAATTTTCTAGGCTATGCTGTTTATCGCAGCTTGCAAGAGTCAAAATCGGTTTCTCTATGCTTGATAGCGCCAGAACGTGATAATCATTCACGGTTAATTGTGCGTTTAAGGTGTTTGGATTACAAATCAGGATATGGGGGCGAATATAGCTTGCTTGATTCTGGTTAATTGTAGGTTGTAGTGGTTCTTTAATTGACAGCATCAGTGCTTCACTATTAAGTGCTAACTCTCCCTTGGTTAATAAGGTATCAACCATGGCATGAATATCATGCTGGGTTAAACCTCGTTGCGCCGCAGTGAGTTCGGTTTCACCATGACAATGATGGCAAACTAGGTCAATTTTACCGAAGTGTGGACTTTGATTATCGCCAAATAGGGGTTGGCAATGTTGGCAAAATAACAAGGGTGCGGGCCTAGTTTGCTCCTGTATCGCTGATATTGGGAATTGCGGCTCAGACATGCGCTGAATATTGGTATCAATTAACCATACAGAGAGTAAAAAATCGGCTGCGATGTTATCCGCAAGATGCTCTAGCTCTGCCTGCTCGGCATATGCTTCAATGAAATAATGGACATGCTGCTGTTCATCGGTAACTATCCCGAAGTTAATCGATATTTCGGTACTGCGTGCATAGAGTTGACACAGATGTTCATATAGCGGCACCGATTTTAAGCAAATAAATTCAAACTGAATAATGTGCTTCATGGTTTACTCCACGTTTGTAGGCATCTGGGATCACATCCTCAATCTGGATTGATGCTTTTTGTTCAAAAACCACACCTTGTGCTGATAAATAGGAGATTAAGGTTTTTTCCATCGTTGGGATGGCTTGAATAAGCGCAGGTGTAAGTCCCAAGGTCATAGGTTCAATTACTGTAGGAATAACACCAAGAACCTGAGTAGCAGGGCGGTCGCCAACCATATCCATCATGGTCAATGTTTGCAGCATTTCAACTTCATGCGCACTGCCTTGCCAGTCTATTTCGGCAGGTGCATGATCAAAATCAAAAAAGAATACCTCACCGGCACAAGCATGGTGACTGTTTACGGTATCGACAACAATGAGCTGATCATATTGGCTGATTAAGGGAATTAAGCTTTGGGCTAAGGTGCCACCATCAATGATGTCTAACTGATAGCTAGGATGGCTAAACAGGTATTTATCTTGGATGTAATTGACAAAATGTACGCCGATACCTTCATCGGCGTACAATACATTGCCAATACCCAATATGAGTATTTTTTTCACGGCGCTTAATGATCCCTATGATAATCATAACCGGATACGATTGAGTCAACCGAATTATGCTTAAAACGAATTCCTGACCACACCGCCATATAAACATGGATCACCACAAAGATGATAAATGCCCACATTAAATAATGGTGTATAACACGAACGTACGCCAAACCACCCATCTGTGCTGTGATCCAAGCCGATATTTCCCACAATGCTCCGCCTAAACCTTGGTGATATACATTGGCATATAACACAAGCCCAGTGATACAGATAAACAAAGCCACGATGGAAATCGCAACGTAAGTCACAAATTGCAATGGGCCATAAACGCCGGCTTTATTAAGGTGGCCGACCCAAATATATGATTTTAATTGGCTTATCCAGCTAGAGACACTCATCACGTCTTTGAAAGAACGCCTTTCGATATCGTGTCTACTGAAAAAGAACAAATAGAATCGAGCAAAGGTGACCGCAGTTAACGCAAAACCAAATATAATATGGGCAAAACGCAGCCAACCTTGAACGAGCACGTCACTTGAGCTTGGTGCGACTAAAAACGGCCAAGCTAAGTAAAACCCTGTAATAATCAAGACAAAAATTGATAACGCCCTTAACCAGTGAAATATTCTGATTGCTGGGGTAAAAATATAATGCCTGGTATGGGTTGCTTGATGTTGCATAAGTCATCCCTCCTGAATCTGTTCACTCACATTAAAAACCGTTGGGATCAATTTTAAATTGGCCTAAGGTCTGCTTTTTGTAATCCATCACATGCACCGAACACGCCATACATGGGTCAAATGAGTGAATAATTCGGATCACTTCTAATGGTTTGGTTGGATCTTCGAGTGTTAAACCAATTAATGAAGCTTCGTAAGGGCCCATTTTGCCATTAGCATCTACAGGGCCAGCATTCCAAGTGGTAGGTACAACGGCTTGATAGTTTTCTACTTTGCCATTTTTAATCCGTATCCAATGGCTTAACATGCCTCTGGGCGCTTCATTCATCGCATGGCCAACATATTCTTTGTTTGAGTCAATTTCAGGGGCGATGAAGGTTGATTCATCACTCATAAGATTGGTTATCAAAGCATCAAATGTGTGTAAACTCGCCTGACCCACAAGCACTGTTTGCAGCATACGTGCGGCGGTTCGCCCTAATGTCGTGAATAAGGCTTCAATAGGTAAACCTGTTCTGGCAAGTAATCCGTTAACCGCATCAACAACAATTGGGTTACCTTTGGCGTAGTTAACTAACAAACAAGATAGGGGACCGACTTCAACAGGTTCATCTTGATATCTAGGTGATTTAACCCAGGAGTATTTGCCATCACCATCTAGAGTCGGTAATTTCCCATAAACCGTTTCACGTTCGACAAAACCGGTATAGTCGGGCACGGTTGTGCCATCATAAGGGTGTTGAGCACTATCGGCTTGGTACCATGCATGGGTAACATCTTCTTTGATAAAGTCTGGATTAATGTCAGTCACGTTAGCGAGATCGCCGTGCATGATAACGCCCTGTTCAAACAGGTATTGACCATCGCCCATTAAGAAGTCATTGGTACATAAAAAACTCTTTACATTGACACCGCCTAATACACTTGCTTCCGTACCAAATGCCTCGGCTGCCATCACGATATCCGCTTGATAAGCTCTTTCGATGAAGTCTTGCACTATGGCATGTTTTTGCTTCCATTCTTGAAGACGAGCAGGGCTTAACATATCGCGAACCGATGTAACCCCCCCTACAACTAATGATTGTGGGTGAGGTGATTTACCACCAAATATGGCTAACATCTCAGCCGCTACCCGTTGTACTTCAAGCGCTTTAAGATAATGTGATAGGGCAATTAGATTTTGTTCAGGGGTAAAACGATAAGTACCATTACCCCAATACGCATTGGCAAATGGTCCTAATTTACCTGTTTCAACTAAGGCTTTAACCCTTTCTTGAACTGCTCGAAGTTCGCCTTCGCCCGTTGCAATCGGTTTGTCAGTATACTTCAGTGAATCTTGAGCTGCTTTAGCGGGATCGGCCCCCAGTGCTGAGACAACATCAACCCAATCTAATCCATGTAAATGATAAAAATGGACGATGTGGTCATGCATGTACAATGACGACTGCATCAAACTACGTAAATACTTGGCATTTACAGGGATTGTCATACCTAATGCATTTTCTACAGCTTCAGTACCACATCGATAATGTGAATAAGTACAGACTCCGCAAATTCGTTGCACGATTAAACCCACATCCATAGGCGTTCGGCCTTTAAGAATAACTTCTATGCCACGCCATAATGTTGATGATGACCAAGCCTTAGTGATGACATTATTCTCATCAACTTCAACTTCGATACGTAAGTGACCCTCGATACGAGTGATAGGGTCGATAACTACGCGTTTGTTCATGATTAATCCTCCAATGGCTTAGCAAATACACTTGCAACGGCATGTGCGCCGATCCCAACAACAGTTGCACCGAGTATGACGGCGCCAATTGTGTCTGCTGTGGCATCAATACCATGTAGAAGTTGTCGTCCTAGTGGTTTTTCAAAATCGGCCATATCATCCCAGAAGTTAGGTTCAGAGCAGCCCATACAGCCATGACCTGCTAATACTGGCCAACTAGTGTGGTGATTAAACCTTTCTGTTGGGCAGTTGTTATATGTGTATGGACCTTTGCAACCCACTTTATATAAACAGTAGCCATCTTTTGCGCCTTGGTCGCCGAAGGTTTCAACGAATTCACCGGCATCAAAGCGGCCACGACGTTCGCAGTTATCGTGTACTCGAGCGCCATATGCCCATTTAGGGCGGTTAAACATGTCTAGAGCAGGTAACTTACCAAACATGATGAAGTACATCAGCGTGCCAACGATATTTTTCTCGCTGGGCGGACATCCGCCTAAGTTAATCACGGTTTTATCGACAACTTCATGCACCCCCTTAGCGCCTGTAGGATTAGGGTATGCCGCTTGGACACCACCAAAAGCCGCGCAGGTACCGACTGATATGATTGCGGCAGCACCTTCTGCGGCATCTTTTACAATCTGAAGACCCGTATGACCTTTACAACCCACGGTTAAGAAAGCACCGTTGTTGGCAGTCGGAATTGCTCCTTCTACGGCTAATAAATAACGACCTTTGTATTGTGCCAGTGCATGTTCAAGATTTTCTTCAGCTTGCCAACCTGATGCAGCCATTAGGGTTTCATGGTATTCCAATGAAATATGGTCAAAAATCAGGGTGTCTAAATTCGGAGAGTCGGTTCGAATCAAGGATTCAGAACAACCAGTACATTCAGCCATGTGTAGCCAAATTAACGGCACACGATCTGCAAGTTCAGCAGCTTCTGCGACCAAGTTACTAAAGGGTAGGGGTAATGCGAGCATGGCAGTCATGGCCGCGCTCCATTTTATAAAGTCTCGGCGAGTAATGCCGTTATCAGCCATTTTCTGTTCAAGGCTGACTGATTGCCTTGGCGCAATAGCGCGTAAATAAGCTAAACGCTGCTGGCCTTGTGCATATAGGGCTGCGTGAGTATCCATAACGTCACCTTCTTATTGTTGTCGGGGTGCATAAGATCTATTCCACTATATGTTTGTCTTTAGCTGTGGAACTTGATTTAAATCAAACCACAAAAGACAAATGTAAACGCTAAGACGGTCAGTTGTTAATTTTATGATCTCGATCCGTTATTAAAGCTAATATGGGACATTTTGACCCATTTTGCACAAGCATGGAGTGACACATGTGACTCCTTATGAATTAACGCTGATATTTGAGGGAAGTGTTGAAATACTGAAAGGGGGGGGACGAATTAGACTGTGGCTGTCTGTGAAGATACTTTATTGCAAAGATATAGAGCAATCACAGTAAATAAGTGATCAGGAAAAGCAAAAAATAAATGCAGAATAACTAGGCAGATTTTCATGATATGTTGTCATGATAAAATTTACCGGCGTTATCATGTATATTCATCAGCTAGCATGTACCTTATGGATTACGATGGGCATTAAACATCAATACACTCGATGATTTGTCCATTACCAAGTTACAGTGCAACAAATACGGACTTATTGTTTCAGTTTGGCCATTATATTGAGCACGTCTTGGTAACTCAGATTATATTGGCGTGATAAATTTATGATTTTCGTTTTATAGGTTTGTATTTTTTCTTGGCGTACTAACTCAGATTGTTTGTCTTCAACAAGCTCGTTTATTGTTTCCTGCAAGATTTTTAAACGACGCAAACTAAAATCCAGTGACTGAATATAAGTGCGCATTTGTGGTTTGTTACGGGCATTTTCAAGGTTTGTGGTGGTGCGTTGTTCAAATTCAAGTTCGTCAAACGCATTAATAACGCGAGCAAGATCTAAATTGTTTTTCATAGCTAATTTAAGTATCAATAAAAGAATAAAGTATAAATAACAAACAAAAATTAGTCACTTAAATTAGTGACTTAATTTACTATGTAGTCCCCTTGAACTATTGATTTGTATTGTGATCAAGTTTTGCCCCTCTGTAGATCCCGAGTAAGATAAGCACTTGTTCATTCATGGTTTTTTCTTTAGTCTTAAACTCAAACCTTTTTTCTATGTCGCATGGAGGCATTATGCTTGATTTACTTCCTGATCTTTTTGATCACTACCCGCAAGAATTGCAGTTAATTAACTTACCCTGGCAAACATTCGGTCAACATACTGTATTTACAGGGCAAATAATCACCGTTAAATGCTTTGAAGATAATTCAAAGGTGAAGGATGTCTTGGCAACACCAGGTCACGGTAAAGTGTTAGTTGTTGATGGCGGCGGCTCTAATAGACGAGCATTATTGGGTGACATGATTGCACAAAGCGCTGTAGATAATGGATGGCAAGGGATTGTTATATATGGCTGTATTCGTGATGTTGCAACAATCAATAGCATGAATATTGGTGTAAAGGCATTGGGAGTGAATCCGATTAAAACCGATAAAAAAGGGCTAGGTGAAACGGGTATAGACCTTGAAATAAATTCAATCAATATTAAAAATGGCATGACAATTTATGCTGACTTAAATGGTGTTGCAATCAGTGACGTCGCATTAGCGCTATAATGACTATGATTTATTACCTGTATCTTGAACAGCTTAAAGTTAAGGATTGGTTATGAAAGTAATAAAATGGCTGGTGATATCAATACTCGCTATCGGTATTTGCGCGGTGCTTTATTTGACAGTGTTTTTCAACATTAATGATTTTAAACCTCAGATTGTTGATGCCGTTAAACAACACACGGGACGAACGTTAACGATTGATCAGGATTTAAGTTGGAGCTTTTTTCCTACACTGGGTATCAACGTTGGTTCCGTTGCGTTTAGTAACCCTGACAATTTTCAACCACAACAGATGCTGCAAGTAAAACAGGCCGTTGCCAGTGTTGCTTTACTGCCGTTATTTAGTCAGCAAGTTAAAATTGATAATTTAACTTTAGATGGCCTGACACTTAATTTGATCACAGATAAAAAAGGTAATAGCAGCCTTGATGATTTGTCTTCAGGCTCAACCGAAAAAATGCAATCTGTAGATGCTGCCAATCATAAGCGCCGTATACCTTTATCAAGCTTTGAAGTAGGGGGTGTTTCGATCACAAATATGCAGATTAATATGATTGATATGCAAACCAATTCAGAACAACAATTTACTCTCAAGTCATTTACTTTAGGTCAGTTTTCTCTAGGTAAGTTTGCGGACATGGCCTACGAATTTGAAGCTGAATTAGCTGATATGGCTTTATCTTCTTCTGGAACTGGAAAAATAAACGTTTCTACTAATATTGATAAGATTCAAATCAGCGATTTCTCAATCCAGAACGTGGTTGAAGGTAATCATTTACCCAATAAAACCGTAAAATCATCGATTCTGGCTGATTTTACAGTTGCATTAGACACGAAAAATATTGAACTGATTATCAGCCAACTTGCAATTGATAGCATTCAAGCTTCAGCAAAACTCACCGTTAACTACTCAAAAAAAGTACCTGTTATCGATCTAAATGCTGAATTTGCTGATATTGATTTAAATGCTTTATTGCCGAAATCCACAGAAAATAACGCCAGCAAAAGTGAACCTTCGCAGCAGCCTGCTGAAACAGAGCCTGATTTATCCGCATTAAAAGGCCTCGACCTAAGCGTTAGTCTAAAGGCTAAATCGATTAAAATTGATAATCTTAGCACTCAAAACTGGCAGCTAAATACTACAGTTAAACAAGGGCTTATTGATATAAAACAGCTAACAGCGCAGTTGTATCAGGGTAACATCAATATGAAAGCGACTATTGATGCGCGAAATAAGGTTCCCAGCTATCAATTTAATAACGCCCTCAAGGGTGTACAAATTAGACCATTACTCACTGATGTTGCTGAAGTGGATTTACTTTCCGGGACCGCGAGTTTTTCTGTTCAAGGTCAAGGCAGTAGCCTCATTCCCGCTAAGCTAAAACAGCAACTGGTTGCCAATGGAAAATTTGAGATTGCCGATGGTTCTTTGTATGGCGTCAATATTCCGCAAATGATCCGCAGTGCGCAAAAGAAGTTATCAGGCGATTTATCTGCTGAAGATAAACAAGAATTAAAAACCGATTTTACCAGCTTAACAGGCGATTTTACGCTGCGTGATGGTTTTTTAACCAATCCCAATCTGGCGATGGCTTCACCGTTGATTCGTTTAGATGGTAAAGGTAGCGCCAATATAATCAGTCAACAAATTGATTATAGCCTTATCACCAAAGTGGTTGGTTCACTTGCCGGTCAGGGCGGAGATAATACATCTTTATCGGGTATTGATATTCCGTTAAAAATTACCGGTAGTTTTCAAGAACCTCAATTTGGCTTAGATACGCAAGCATTATTAAAAAGTAAATTAAACAAAGAAACCGATAAATTGAAAGACAGTTTATTTAAGAAATTAGGAGGATTGTAATGCGCAAAATATTTGGCGCAATGTCGTTATGGGTTTTGATTGGTTGTGCTGGGACGGTGAATTCTGATGTGAATGCCGAGCATGTTAAAACGGATGCTAACAGCAACCAGACGATTAAGGTGTCAGCGGGAGAACCAATGCAAGTCATGAGTCAAGCTGTATTGAATGGCCATTTAGATGTGGTGCCATTTTATCAAAATGCTAAATCAATGCCGGTGTCATTAACAGTGACAAACCAAGCTGCACATGGGGTCGATATTCAATTCAATTCTGGCATGACAGCTGATTTGTGGCTGCTAAATCCATCGGGTGTAAAAATATGGGCATGGTCTGAAACCATGATGTTTACCCAAGCCCTCAGACAAGTTCGAATTGGGGCAGGTAAATCGCTCAAGGCAAATTTTAATGTGCCTGCTGAAGTTCTGGAAAAGATAAATACGAATGGCTATCGATTACAAGCCAAGTTTGTCGGGAAGGTTCAAGAGAGTGATTTACCATCCATGAATGATATTATCGTTGAGTTACAGCTTGCTGAGTAAACGCTAGTTTTGCCAGACCATGCCTGATTAAACAGAACTGAATATCAATATCATTAGTCAAATTGTGAAGATTAAAAAAGCGGTTACAGCCTATTAGGTTGAACCGCTTTTTGGTACTGGGGATGTTGAAAATTAACTATTACTAATTAATAGTTTTAACATCTGTCCTGGTTGTAAATAGTTATTCTTTTTCAGACTGTTCCATTCCATTAAATCAGCAACAGTGACTTTATACCTTGCGGCAATACGTACTAATGAATCTCCAGATTTAACTTTATAGCTGACTACTTTTTCATTATTTGAGTCAGTTTTAGCGATTTGGTTAGGATAGAATACGAGGCTTTGACCAATTTTGAGTGACTGATCTTTTTTAAGCTTATTCCATTTGGTAATTTGGTCTACTGAAACACTATTTTTGTTCGCGATAGCCCATAAACTGTCACCCGATTTTACCGTGTATATTTGGCGTTGATTACTAGACTTTATCACGGGTTTGCGTGCGAGTAATTGATCAGCACTCATACTTGCCAAGTCTGGATCTTTACTGGCCACAGGAATAATTAAGAATTTACCTGCAACAATATTATTACCCTTAATCCCATTACTATTGCGGATCATCGTTGGAGATGTTTCAAATTGCTGAGCAATTTCACCAATGCTGTCGCCAGCTTTAATTTTATACCTGACCCAATTAATACGGGCATCGGGTTCAAGTGCGGCGAGAGATTGTTTAAATGATTTAGCATTGTCTGCTGGTACCGCTAATAAATGTGGCCCCATTGGTGCAGTTGCCCAGCGTAATAATCCAGGATTAAGTGTTTTTAATTCATCTACGGAAATTTTTGCCATATCGGCAGCTAAATTCAAATCCAACTGACTTTCAATATTCACTATTTCGATTTGAGGCTTATTCTCAATAGCGGGTAAATGGATACCTAACTCATCTGAGTGTTTAATAATATCTGCAAGCGCCATTAATTGAGGAACGTAATGTGCAGTTTCCTTTGGCAGTTTTAGCATCCAAAAATTAGTTTCTTTACCATTATTTTTATTACGTTTAATGGCATTAAGCACTCGGCCTTCACCAGAATTGTACGCTGCAATAGCATAATTCCAGTTTTTACCCATTTTTACATAGAGGTATTCGAGTAGATCTAATGCGGCTAGCGTTGATGCTCTTACATCACGTCTGCCGTCATACCACCAATTTGTTTTAACTTTAAATGCATTTGCTGTGGGTAATGTTAACTGCCACAGTCCAGAAGCATCACTAGGTGAATAAGCTGTCGGATTATAAGCACTTTCAATCACAGGCAATAAAGCTAATTCTGTTGGTAAGTTGCGTTTCTCAATTTCTTCAAGGATGAAGTACAGGAATGGCTGTGCACGTTGAGTCACTATTTCTAGGTGTTTAGGGTTATCTATGTACCACTGTCGATATTTATCAACGAGTTCTTTTTCTGCAATTTTAAGTTGCATCCCATCACGGATACGTTGCCAAACATCATTAACCTCGGCAACATCCTGTTCGATGTCTTCAATAGTGGTAGGCTGCTGTTTACTGGTTTTCGCAGGGATTTTTACCGACGAAGTATCGTTAATTGCGTTGTCATTAACATTGGGGGTAATTGATTGACAGCCCAACATTAATATTACACTAGCAGAAAGTAGTGATAACTTTGTTTTCATTGAATAAAAATCCCTAAAACTAAGATTCAGAATCTAAATCTGATATGATGTCTTTCTAACTTTATCGAGATGTTTTCTCAGCCTAGAAATGTCGAATCCAGCATTGTAGATGAAATTTATTTGCCTGTCTTATTAAACTCTCTTTATGTAAGGTTAAAAATTATCTTTCCACAGCCTTAAATTTTTAAACACTTGAATATTATCTGTAATTTTTTGATTAAATTGTGAGCTAACGCTTAATTTTATTTCTTCATCCTCACATCGTAAAAATGGATTCACTTTTTTTTCCTGCAGAATGCTTGATGGAATGGTTGGCAATCCTTCAGCGCGCAAACGATTGACCTTTTCGATATAGGTTTTTAGCGCTTTATTACTTGGCATTACAGCAGTAGCGAATTTGAGATTCGATTGAGTATACTCATGGGCGCAAAAAACCTGAGTTGAATCGGGTAACGAGGCCAATAAAGAAAGTGACTGACTCATTTGTGCCGCAGTGCCCTCAAACATGCGTCCACACCCGCCACTAAATAAAGTGTCGCCGCAAAATAAATTGTCATCAATCAGGTAAGCGATATGACCAAGAGTGTGTCCAGGCACACTATAGACTTGAATAGGCAGTGACCAATGTTTCAGGGTGAGTGTTATTGAAGTGTGCTCGGCTAAACTAATGGGTGAAGTTAAACCGCCAATGGCTTCAATTTTAGGACCATACACTGACAATTTTTGACCATAAGCTTGCTGTAATAATGCAATTCCGCCCGTGTGATCTTTATGGTGATGGGTAATTAAAATACCCACTAATTGGATGTTGTGAGAGGTTAAATAATGTATGGCACTTTTGCCACATCCCGGATCGACCACATAAGCCGCCCCCTGAGTGTCTTCAATAACCCAAATATAATTATCGTTAAATGCCGGAATTCGGTGGGTTTTATACATGATGATTCTCGAGTTTCGCTAACAGATTTGCTAGAGTAAACATTACTGCGTTTGACTGCAAACTATCAGGTAAATTGAAGGAGATTTCTTTGGCACATATTCCGACCGAAGCTTGCTCACCATTAAGTTGGCTTGAATTCGCTTCAGGTGAGCAACTGAAAACCGAGTTGGAAGACCGTTTAAATCTGTGGTGGCCGAGGCTGTTTGGTTACCATCTTTTAAAATTAGGCCCCTTAAGTGCTGAAATAAACAGTTTACAGTGTCAAATCAATCATCATTTTAGCCTTTTTGAAAGTGAAGGCGGTGTTATTCAAGCCTCTACAAAAGACTTACCATTGCAGAGTAGTTCTATCGACACAGTGTTAATGACTTCATTACTTGAGTTTGAGCAAGATCCTTACCGTGTTCTGCGAGAGATAGATAGGGTAATAGTCTCAGGCGGGCACATCATTCTGAGTGGATTTAATCCGATTAGCCCACTGTTTTTTGGTAAATTATTACCGCAGTTTCAGAATGTAGCCCCTTGGTGTGGACATTTTTTTATGCCATCAAGGGTAAAAGATTGGCTAGGTTTATTGGGGTATCAAATCTTATCCGATGAAAGACTGGTGTATCACCATTTATTGACAGACTATCCGAGCACATTTGCTTGGCATAATCAACTTGAAAAATGGCTTCCAAGTACGGGCGGAATTTACCTTATTGTGGCAAAAAAAGTGGATACACCGTTAACACCTATAAGAGATAAACAAAAGGTAAAATCCACTAATTGGTCTGCAGCGCCAAGTGCGGGGCGGGCAGGATTGAAATCACGAATAAAGAGTTAGTTTGCGTGGTAATGTTCATCATCCAGCAGGTTTTTGCCCATTGCGGCAACCCGTGCTAATTCATCACAACGTTCGTTTTCGATTTGGCCGGAGTGACCTTTCACCCAGCGCCAATCAATTTTATGTTTTTGACTGACAGCATCTAATCTTTTCCATAAATCGACATTTTTAACGGGTTCATTGGCAGAGGTTATCCAGTGTTTTCTCTTCCAACCATGGATCCACTGTGTGATCCCTTTACGCATATACTGACTGTCACTGATCAGAATAATGTTACAACTATCATACAAGGACTCTAAAGCAATGATTGGAGCTAATAGTTCCATACGGTTGTTGGTGGTTAACTGATAACCGGCTGATAATTCCTTTTGCTGCAGTTTATATTTCATGACAACACCATAACCGCCAGGACCCGGATTACCAAGACATGACCCATCAGTATAAATATGAAGTTGTTTTAGTTCAGTCATCGAATTGCTACACTTAATATTAAGAAAACTTTGACGTTAGTATACCCACAACATGAAGATGACTAAATAAATGAATATCATTTCATCCGCATCACGACAAATAATTTTAGATACTGAAACAACGGGCATGAACCAAGCTGGAGGCCCTGTATATATTGGCCATAGGATCATTGAGATTGGTTGCGTAGAGGTTATCAATCGTCGATTGACGGGGAGAACGTATCATCAATACATTAATCCTGGGCAATTAATTGACCCAGAAGCCATTCAAGTTCACGGTATTACTGACGAGCGCGTGGCAGGTGAGCCAAGGTTTCATCAAATAGCCCAAGACTTTATTAACTTTATCGATGGCGCTGAAATTGTTGCACATAACGCAACCTTCGATGTTAGTTTTATGGATCATGAATTTTCGAAACTCAATCCTGTTGGGCCGAAAACTAAAGATATCTGTAGCATCCTTGACAGCTTAGCCATCGCAAAACGCTTACATCCCGGCCAGAAAAATAACCTTGATGCTTTGTGCCGTCGTTACGGTATAGATAACTCCCGGCGAACATACCACGGCGCATTACTCGATGCTGAAATTTTAGCGGATGTGTATTTGATTATGACCGGTGGTCAAATCAAATTTAATTTATCGAGTGAGAAAGCGGGGCAAGAGGCTGGCGGGATTAAAAGAATTGAACAAAATGCGTTTAATCTTAAAGTGATCAACGCCTCGGCCGATGAAATAGTATTACATGAACAAAGACTTGATTTAGTTGCTAAATCAGGTAAGTGCCTCTGGAGAGGATAAATCGTTTAATGAAAATACAGGGTGCTCATCTTTTCTCGGTTTTAATCAGCGCTTGTTTTATGCTACCAGTGGTAGCGAATGCTGCTAATAACACTGATTCCTTCAGTGATTATGTTCCTGCACCTTATGCTATGGAATTAAAAAACCGTTTTCGTATCGACCATAAAGTTGAGCAAGTTACCTTAATTGTTCAACGCAATTATGGATCATCGCCCGTTGTTGTAGTGCAGCCCGATGGAAGTAAATGGTACTCATCGCGTCATCCTAGTTCTGTTAAGTGGGTGGACGGTATCACGGGTGATATTATAGCCATTGCTAATCCAACAGCAGGACCATGGCAGTTACTCGGTGATGTTTTACCTGGCTCAAAAATTGAAAAAGTGTCTGAAATCAATATTGATGTTGAGCCGTTACCGCAACCTTTATATCAAGGCGAGCGCCTAAAAGTTGCGTCAAGATTAACGGCAGATGATTTAACCATGCGCATGCCTGGTTTAGAGTTCATGATCGAGTGGACAGCAAAGTTCACCAGTGATCATCAACCCGGAGATGACAATTTTGCTACGGGGACAGTTATAGTTGGTGCATATAAAGATAACGGCGAAGAGTTAGATGAGCGACCCGATGATGGCATATTTACTGGCAGCATCAATTTAGAACAACCTGCAGGTCATTATAATTTAACCGTAACAGCCCGTAATAATATTTTTGAACGTGAATACAATATGCCTTTTTTATTATCAAGGCAGCCCATAAACGTCAAAATGGTTGCTCCAGAGGATCCATTAACTGGCACCTGGCATCTAGCGATATCAGTCAATGAAGCCGAAGTACTTCTTTCGCAAACACATTTACAACTTGAATTAGTTGGCCCAGCAGGTTTACAAATTCCAGTGGTACTAATGGATATTCCTACTCCAGAATATATGCTAGCGCTACCCTCAGTTTCTGAATATGGAAGCTACCGTGTTAAAGGCACCGTATCCAGTACCGCAATACGTGGTCGTGAAATTTTACTGAATATTCCAGAAATGTTTTTTAACCTGGTTGAGCCCCCAGCACCACCGCCAAGCGCAGAGGAATTGGCGGCAAAAGCGGCACAACTGGCCTTAATTGAAGAGCAAAAAGCCAAAAATGATGCCATTTTTTGGATTGCAACAATAAACGGTATCTTGTTGTTGTTAGGTATTATAGGTTTTATTATCTGGCGTAAAAAACAAGCGCTAGCAAAAGCCCTTGCCGCGGCGGAAATACGCTTAAAAGAGCAAGAGCTAAAAAAAGGCGGCACAGAAAATAGCCTTTCATTGGATGATATTGACTTAATGCTTCCCGATGATAAGCGCTAGATTTGGCTGAGACTGTTCATTTTTTGACAAAACGATAGTATTTTTTAAAAAAAGAGTTGACGATATAATTCACCAGCATTATTATTCAACGCAATTGAAAACGACAAGTTATTAAGCCTAGTTTTCAGTAGGTTAATTGAATAATTAACTTACAAAGAATTTGGAGCGGTAGTTCAGTTGGTTAGAATACCGGCCTGTCACGCCGGGGGTCGCGGGTTCGAGTCCCGTCCGCTCCGCCAAATTAGAGAAAGCCTCATCAAACGATGAGGCTTTTTTTATTGCTAAATATCAACAATCTTTTAATTATACTTAATAAGTTAGGAGCAATGATTTTTAAGATTGGTCATCTATCCCCTCAACAAGACTGTCGTGGTTATCAGTTAGTCCCCATCAGCTCAATATGTTCATTATAGATAATAAAAAATAAGCAATATTATTTAATTATCTGCATTAATTTGTCATTTTTTTGATATATCTTAAGTTTAGTGTCTTTATCGATTAATCAATCAAACTTCTCACTACTCAGAATTGCGCTAGGGTGGTATAAAGAGCTTCACTAATCTGTATTTCACTATTTTTAGGAATGTTGTAATGATTTTCTCTCAAGTTTCTCAAGCACCTGCGGATCCTATCTTAGGCTTAACTGATACCTTTAAAGCGGATAACCGTGCCCATAAAGTGAATTTAGGGGTAGGGATTTATAAAGACGAAGCGGGTCAAACTCCTGTGCTTAAGTCAGTAAAAAAAGCCGAAGCTAAGTTACTTGAAATCGAAAAAACCAAAAATTACCTCGGAATTGAAGGCGTTCAAGCCTACAACCAAGTCGTGCAGACATTATTGTTTGGTGAAAATAGTGAATTAGTTAAGCAACATCGCGCGGTGACCGCACAAGCGCCAGGTGGAACCGGAGCATTACGTGTTGCGGCTGACTTTTTAGCTACAAACACCACATCTAAAACCATATGGGTGAGTAATCCGACCTGGGCGAATCATCAAAATATTTTTGAAACAGCGGGATTAACGGTTAAGCAATATCAATATTACGTAGCAGCCACGCATGATATGGATTTTGACGCAATGTTAGCTGACTTAGATCAAGCATCTGCTGGAGACATAGTGTTACTGCATGGATGTTGTCATAATCCTACGGGCATTGATTTAAACATTGAACAATGGAAACTGGTTGGCCAACTTTGCTTAGAGAAGTCATTATTGCCTTTGTTTGACTTTGCTTACCAAGGTTTTGGAGCAGGTATTGAAGAAGATGCTCAAGGTTTACGTGCGGTAGCAAAGGTTGTGCCTGAGTTATTAATTGCTAACTCTTTTTCAAAAAACTTTGGTTTGTACAATGAACGTATTGGCGCAGTTACATTAGTTGCTGAAGATAAAGCAACGGCAGAGCGCAGCTTCAGCCAAATTAAAAAGACAATTCGTTCAAATTATTCAAATCCACCTGCCCATGGCGGTTTAATTGTGAGCACTATTTTAGCTGATGATATGTTAAAAGCTGAATGGGAAGCAGAATTAGCTGAAATGCGTGAGCGCATTGCGCAAATGCGTACCTTATTTGTTGACAGTCTGAAAGCAGAAGGCGTCAGCCAAGACTTTAGCTTTATTTCACGCCAGAATGGTATGTTCAGTTTCTCTGGACTAAACAAGGAACAAGTTAACCGTTTACGTGATGAATTTGCTATTTATATCGTCGGATCAGGCAGAATTAGTGTTGCGGGTTTGACCAAAGACAATATGCCGGCTGTGTGTAAGGCAATTGCCCAAGTGCTTTAATATTCGGTAACAATAAGTACTACCTAAGCACGCCGATCTGATAAGTATTTTTTACAGCGGTTGACTGCTTTATTAATTGATGTATTAAGGCCTGCAATAAAAATGTTGCAGGCCTTTTTCTATGCGGTTAGTTAGCAATATAATCTTGTAAACCGTTGTTTATCAAACATTGAAGCTGCTGCGCTTCAGCGACTGTTGCCTCAAGAGTTTATCAGCCAATGCTTGCCGGCATTGCGTAAAAATTTACTGATTTAACCAAAAAGCGGAGTTTGTTGTCTTTTCGTTCAGGCGTGAGCCGCGCTTTTATCCAATACAAGTGAAATGAAAACCCTGTAAATATTGACAAAAAATAACGCCAGTCAGTTTATCTGACTGACATGACTGCCTATACAGTTCATTTTTATTTGCGTGTTATCTGACAGATAGCATCACCTAATGCGGTTTTATCGTGTAACCCTTTGTGATGAGAACTGACTAAATCAAATTGATGAAACTTAATTTCTGAATGTTCAGAATTGTCAGAATGCTCAATGGCAGAAAGAGTTGATTGTTGAATCACATCACTGATTATTTCAGCTCCTACAACTTGATGGATCCAATTGATTTTTTCACTGATACTAAATTGATTCGCTGCCGCATACTCATTGGTTAAATTATCAATTAATATCACTTTTGCTTGTGATTGTTGAATACTTTGTGCGATTTTTGGCAATAACAATGGCGGAATGATGCTGGTCAAAAAGCTACCTGGACCCAATATAATAAGATCTGCACATATAATAGCTTCACATGCTTCAATTGTTGCATCCACTTCTGGCTCAAGACTCAAGGCTACTGGAGCTTCTTTCATTTCATCAACACTTAATTCACCAATAATTTTACTACCGCAATAAGTTAATGCGGTTAAATGCGTAGAGGCTTCAGACATAGGAATGATTGATGTGTTGATTTTAAGCAATGAACGAACAAGATTGACAGCATCAAGTGGCCTAACGCAAAGTTGATCGAGCGCATGAAGGATCACATTACCTAAATTATGCCCAGACAGTTCGTTGTTGCCGACAAATCTGTGATCAAATAGCTGTGAACTGAGTGATGGTCTTGGCGCCAAATGAGAAAGACAATTTCTTAAATCACCCCACGCGATGGTATGTTGGTCTTGCCTTAAGCGCCCCGTAGAACCACCATTATCCGTTGTTGCTACAATACCCGTTAGCCTGTCGCCCAAAAAAGACAAAGAAGCCAGAACGCGACCAAGACCATGGCCACCGCCAATGGCAACTACTTTATTAAAACTGGCTAATCGTTGATTTAACATAAGGCTACGGTCTCTTTCCTTGAGAATTTAAGTAAATTAATGTGATAGAATATGAGCCTTGATTGTATTATAAATTACAGTGATAAACGCAAAAAACATGCATTATTGTAGGCATATTTGGTAGTTGTTTATTGTTTGAACAGGATTGTTTATGTTATTACGTAAGAGTGTTGTGTTAGGGTTAACGTTATTAGTGTTTACCAGTTTTAATGCAATTTCAGATACCGTTTCTTTAGAATACAGCGGCTTTTACAATCCGTTAAAACGGGTCAATAAAGCCAGTTATCCCTATGTAGAATTAGTCTTTAGCGTACCTAAATCAGAAAACTGCACCATTGTATCAGGTAATATCACCACTGAATCACAATCATTTCCGCTCACCTATACTAAAGACCAACGTATTTTTATGCCATTTGATGATGATTTAAAATCAAATCGTGGCCTAGTTAATATTGAAGTACAGGGGGATTCGAGTCAATGCGGCATCGCTATGCAGGTTAGGGCACGTGAAACCTTGATTCGTTACACTGGCAAATCGTTACAGTTAGTTCTTGATGATATGAACGGTCTACTTGACACCCTGCAAGGTTTTCCTATGAAATATTTCAGAAAGCCATTAACAGGGCTGACATTTGAGTTTGTGGATGATAAACCACTCACTATGACGATGAATGGTAAAACAGCTACGATACAGTCTCGCGTCACCTTAAGTTCAAAACAGATTGAATCGATACAGGATTTATCTTTTTCTGAAAAACCAAACATATTAAGTCCTTGGGTTAATTAGAACGGTTCTACTTTAGGGCTGTTTTCGTTTTTTGGGGCAAGATAAATTGTTTAACTTTTCCATCATCGTGTTGAGATTTTGGGATAGTTTCCAGTGAAGCTATTGCGCACCGCATCAACCGAACGCGACTAGAGCACCAGGTTTGTTGGTTTGCTCCAATGCTAATTCAATCCAATCTATAGGTAATGCTTTTCAAAAAATAGAGAGTTTATTGGGGGTGACAGGTCGCTCTGTATCGAAAAGTCGCTCTGTATCGAAAAGTCGCTCGGGATAAAAAATGATCCCGTTCAAATGAAAGCGTCATTTTCGTAGGATAATTTTTGCATAACACCGCACAGTTAATTAACTGCACGGTGTTAAGCAAATGAAGGGCTTTTGTTGAGTGATGTCTAATGCAATTCAACAATTGCATTTATAGTGAGCGATTTAAGCCCAAAGGTTAAGGCTTAAATGTGGTTACAACATCAATTCGTTGCGCTGCATCAAGGTCAATATGGCCATTGTTACTGATATCTAAAAAATCAAATGCGGGTAAATCTGATTCTGCTACATCACCTTTTAAAGGTGCATTTTCATCCCGTTTAAGACTTAGAAAATCGAAATTTTCTCGGTCAACACCTTGGGATGGTGCGGTATTTTGCATCGCAGTGAATATCGTTTCAATTCTGCCAGGATATTGCTTATCCCAAGAGTTCAGCATGTCTTTAATCGCACCGCGTTTTAAATTTTCCTGAGAGCCGCATAAATTACAAGGAATTATGGGAAATTGCTTCAATGCCGCATATTCAGCAATATCTTTTTCTCTGCTATACGCTAATGGTCTTATCACCATATTGGCGCCATCATCGGATAATAATTTAGGCGGCATAGCTTTCATCTTTCCGCCATAAAACATGTTTAAAAACAACGTTTCTATAATATCGTCTCGGTGATGGCCAAGGGCGATTTTAGTTGCACCGATCCGTTGTGCAAATCCATACAAGGTGCCGCGACGTAATCGAGAGCATAGGGAGCAAGTAGTCTTACCTTCTGGAATTTTATCTTTAACAATAGAATAAGTGTCTTTTTCAAGAATGTGATAGGCAATTCCTAACGTATCTAAGTACGCAGGCAAAATATGCTCAGGAAAACCCGGTTGCTTTTGGTCAAGGTTGACTGCAACAATGTTGAAAGAAATTGGCGCTCGTTGTTGAAGATTAATTAAGATATCAAGCATGGCATAGCTATCTTTACCGCCAGATAAACAACACATGACTAAATCGCCGTCTTCAATCATATTGTAATCAGCGATAGCCATACCCACTTCTCGACGTAAACGTTTTTGAAGTTTGTTCATGCGGGTGGTATTTTTTTTAACTTGTTCTTGTAAATCGACTTCAGACATAAAAATGCGCCCAGTAACTATGTGTTTCAGGGCGCGTATTATTCCAGTAATCGGTTACTGGGTAAAGTACAACTCAAGTTTATAATCTAGTTATTCAGCTAAAGGTGATTTATACCCATCTGGCTTTAATGCTAATAAATCACAATTTAAACTATCAATAACATGTTCGGCCGTATTACCAATAAGCGCTGCAGAAAAACCGGTTCTGCCAACTGTACCTAAAATAACCAGTTCAGCATCAAGTTTTTCGGCTAATTCAGGGATCACATCTTCAGGTAAGCCTTCTTCGACATGACAATTTTCATTTGGAATATTGTATGAGTTTGCTAGGCACTGAACGCGCTGTTCATGTTGGATGCGCACACTGTCATTATATGCGTTAGCGTCAAAATCAGGTAACTCAATGGCTAAATTAACCGGCGTACCGGGGTAACCGTTTACTAGATGCACGCTGGCAGAAAACTTCACCGCTAAATCTTGCGCGTATTGAATGATTTTTCCATTGAGATTTTGTTGGTCTTCATCTTCTGATGCAACATTAACTGCACAAAGAATTTTACCTGCAACTGGCCAATCATGTTCCTTAACCATTAACACCGGTTGCGGCGCTTTGCGCATTAGGTGCCAATCTGTTGGGGTAAAAATAACCGCTTTGAGTTTATCGTGTGCATGGGTGCTTTTAACGATTAAATCGTATTCGCCAGCCATCGCAAATTGGATCACAGATTCAAAAGGGCGGTTGTGCCACACAACTTGGGTATCAATCTTAATATTTTCAAGATTGATTTTGCTTATAAGCGCATTTAGCCAAGCAGTGCGTTGATCGATAACACCTTGTCTCATTGCTTCACGCTCATGCGCAGACAAGATAGAAGTCATTTCATAGGAAAAGTCAAAGATAGATAAAAATGCGGTAATTTGTGCTTGGCTTTTAGAGGCTAATTCAATGGCTCTATCTAAGGCGGCTTGATGGTCTGTGGTCGGGTTAATAATAACCAGTATTTTTTTATATTCCTTCATAAAACCTCCAAAGCTATTTAAATTTAAGCAGTTAGTGATATAAGCAGTATCACCTTTTACTAATAAATATAACTTGAGCTAGATCAAACATTCACCATTATGTCGATAAGCGTGAATGACCCGCCAATAAACCTAATGCGTGATGATCTTTAATCGATATATATTTACCGTTTACCTCAATAAAATTCGATTTTTGAAAACGGCCAAGTAAGCGGCTAATAGTTTCAACGGTTAGCCCAAGGTAATTACCGATATCACCACGGGTCATGGTTAAGCGAAATTCTTTAGGAGAAAAACCGCGCTCCCCAAAACGATTTGCAAGGTTATAAATGAAAGCGGCTAGTCGTTCTTCGGCATTCTTTTTTGATAATAATAAAATCATTTCTTGATCAATCATGATTTCATTGCTCATTAAGCGCATGATTTGTTGACGTAATTTTGGCATTGTTCCAGATAATTCATCTAATGTGTCGAAGGGGATTTCACATACCATCGAGGTTTCTAAAGCTTGAGCAAAACTTTGGTGCATTTGTGAATGAATACCATCAAATCCAATCACGTCTCCCGCTAAATGGAAGCCTGTTATCTGCTCATCACCTTGTTCGGTAATGGTATAACTTTTGATGGTACCAGAGCGAATAGCGTATAACGCGCGAAGGTTATCGCCCGATTTAAAAATTTGATCGCCTTTTTGAACAGGCTTCTTTCTTTCAATAATATTATCAAGTTTATCAAGCTCTGAATTGTTCAGAGTAAAAGGAATACAAAGTGCTCCCATGCTGCAGTCATGACAATGAATGGCACAACCACCCGTGTTTGGGCGTCTAACTTTGAGTGAATCACTTGGCATAACTGTTCCTAAATCTTGATGACACTAACATGTTAAACTAAATCAAATTGTGCAGCCACTAAAGTTGCTGAATTGCTACATAGATTGTTTGTAAACCAAAGCTAACTAACAGTAGACCACTGAGTAATCTCACCGCCTTTTTTTGTACCCAAGACGCAAGCTTTTTAGCTGCTAAACCTGCGCTGAGTAAAGCAGGAAGTGTTCCTAAACCAAAGGCAAACATAATTAATCCGCCATCAAGGGCGCTACCAGATGCAACAGACCATGTCAGGGTACTATAGACTAAGCCGCAGGGTAGCCACCCCCAAACCATGCCTGCTATTACAGCTTGGCTTGGGTGCTTAATCGGCAACAATCGTTTAGTCAGGGGGTGTAGGAGTTTCCAAAGACCTTTGCCGATCGTCTCAATATAGACAATACCAAACCAAATTTGTGCGATATATAAGCCGGTCAACACCATCATGATGCCAGCAAAAAAACGAAGATATAATAGGTAGTTATCTATGGCGAACATGTGGCCTAATGCAGCAGTACTGCCGCCAACCAGTGCCCCTGCGATAGTGTAACTTATCACTCTACCCAAGTTGTAACTTAATAAGAAGCTCAGTTGATTAGCAAGCTGGTTGCCTGGGCGTTGGGGAAGGTTGGTTGAAAATGCCCCGATTAACCCGCCACACATACCAAAACAATGTGCTGCGCCCATTAAGCCGACAACAAAAGCACCTAGGTAATTATATTCAATCACAAAGGCATCTCAGGTTTTTCTTTGGCTAATGGTGTAGTTTGGGCTACGTTAGACTTTGTCGGAGTAATCTGCTTATCGTCATCAAACAGTATCGAAACACTTTGTCTATCCAGATCGTCAAATTGTTCTGTTTTCACTGCCCAAAAAAAGATAGCAACGGCAATTAATACAAACAGCATCGCAATTGGGATTAGTACGTATATGATACTCATAATTTTAACCTAAGCAGCCTTAAGCTGTTACTGACAACAATGATAGAACTTAACGACATGCCAATAGCGGCAATATAGGGAACCACATGGCCTGTTACCGCCAGAGGTAAAATAATAACATTATACCCGAACGCCCATGCCAAATTTTGTTTAATAATTTTGTTAGTATATTTTGCGACGGTTATAGCATCATTGAAGCGTGACAAATGATCACCGAGTAAAATTAAATCAGCACTGTTTTTTGCTATCGCACTGCCACTTCCCATCGCAACCGAAATATTCGCACCGGCTAGTACTGGAGCATCATTAATGCCATCGCCAAACATAGCCACGTGTTTATCGCGCTGTAAGCTGTTAATGAGATTTAATTTTGACTCAGGACTCATACCGGAGTGAATATCGGTAATATGTAATTTATCAGCCAAAAATTTAACATGACCAGAACTATCGCCTGTTGCCATGCTGACCATGATTGATTGATCCTTTAACGCTTTTATCACCTGTTCACTGTCAGGACGAATGAGGTCATTGAGTTCGAACGAGGCAATGAGTTTATCAGCAAGACTTAAATACACATGTTGATGTTGGCTATGTGGATCAATATTCAGATTGTCGGTATTTTGTAGACAAAAAGCTAAAGATCCTACCTTGATGATCTGTTGTTGATAAATACCCTGAACGCCTTTACCCACTTGATGGTTAATATTTGTTACCAACAGCATTTTATCACTATAAGGGGTAAATACTTGCGCAATAGGATGTATCGAACCTTGCTCTAGGTTCGCCACTAATGACAATGCAGTCTCTTGATTGATATCGGCAAACAGTTGCACGCTTCCTAATGATAATTGGCCACAGGTTAATGTGCCCGTTTTGTCGAACACAACATGATTAATCTGTGGCAGCTTTTCAAATACACCTGATTTACGGGTAATAATGCCGAGTTTAGTAAAGATGGCCGTGGCACACGTTACCGCGGTAGGTGTTGCAAGTGCCAATGCGCACGGGCAGGTAGCAACTAAAACAGATAGCGTTATCCAAAAAGCATCGTCAGGGGATATTTGCAACCAAATAAAATAGGTGAGGGTAGCAATGGTTAAAATAGTAGCGGAAAAATACCTGGCCAATCTGTCAGCCAATAAAGCAATGTTAGGCTTGTTGTTTGATGCAAACTCCTGAAGGCGAATAATTTCAGCAACAAGTTGATCTTGCCCCAGCGCTTTAACTCTTACTTCTAATGGTTGATCGATATTAATTGTGCCGGCAAAGACTTTTTGGCCAATTTGCTTGGTCACTGGCATTTGTTCGCCCGTGAGCATCGACTCATTGATGCTGGATAACCCTGAAATAATATCACCGTCAGCAGCAACAATATCACCCGGCCGCACTAAAATAATATCATCTACTTTTAACTTTTTAGCCGCTATTTCAACAACTTGTTTATCTTGAATAATATGAGCAGTAACAGGGATAAGCTTGTGTAAATTACTTGAACTGACAGAAGCTTTTTGCTTTGCTTGTTGTTCAAAATAACGACCTAATAATAAAAAGAAGGTAAACATTGAAACCGATTCAAAATACACTTCTCCGGTGCCATTTATAGTGGCAATACAACTCGCAATATAGGCGCCAGCAATGGCAATTGATACCGACAAATCCATATTCAATTTGCCAGAGAGCAAGCTTCTTATCGCACTGAAGTAAAAAGGTTGCGCAGAATAAAACACCACCGGGGCAGCAAAAATCATACTGACCCATCTAAAATAGTCACGTAACTCAACATCTAAATCCGTGAAATAACCAGAATATAATGCAAATGCAAACATCATCACCTGCATTGTTGCAAATCCTGCTAACCCAAGGCGAAGTAAAAATTTTCGACCTTCGGATTTACTGAGCTTTTCTTGGTCATCTACTTGATATGGCGCAGCTTGATAACCAATGTCACTAATCTGTTTTAAAATGGTACTCAGTGCAATAGTGTCAGCTTGCCAGCTAACCATGGCACGTTGGGTGGTGGAGTTGACCGCAATTTGGGTAACGCCTGATAAGGTTTTAACTTTATGCTCAATTAACCATGCACATGCAGCACAAGTAATGCCATCAATGGTTAATGAAATACTGTCGAGATCACCTTGGCGATGTACTAAATCCTGCTGTACTTCAGGCAAATCATAAGCACTAAATTGATTAAGCGCATCGGGGACCAATGCGGTTTGACGATTACCTGGCTCGCTTCTAAAACGATAATAATTCGATAATCCAGAATCGATAATGGCTTGTGAGACTGCTTGGCAGCCTGGGCAACACATCACTTGTGCTTGCCCATCTATAGTGGTGGAGAATTTATCACCCGTTAATACAGGCTCATTACAGTGAAAACAGGGGGTCATGATATACAGCTCAGATCAAAGGGGGGCTAATTTAACCAATACTCTACGTCATCTGTAATATCAATGCGTTGTTGAATGCGCCACTGACCATCAAATCCTTCAATACGAATTTCCCAAGGACCTTTTATTGATTCATCTAAAGGGATCCGGTAAACACCTGCGCCATCGGCTGTTACCTTTAGACTGATATCAGACTCTTTGATGGTTCTGTGGTAGAAGTCAATATTCAATGCGGCGGTATATGCAGGGCCGCCATGTTGGGTGATTTCGACCATGTTGTCATCTATCTTAGCCTGATATTGCATACCGATTTGCTTAGCATAGTTGATTTTACGTAAGTCCATATTAATGGCTTTACCTTCTTTGTAGTAATCTTCTGCAACTAATGAGTCAGAATTATCTAATGCTGTGAATAACAGATTGATACTGGCAACAACAGCACAAAGCGGCAGTAAAATTAAAAACCACGGCCAAAACTGCTTATACCAAGGTTGTATATCTGACATGATGTACCTTCAAATTAGAATCAATATAGTGCGACCATTTTACAGGGTTGAACCTGAATAATCACTTAAAAAAAAGGCCTCGATTAAGACGAGGCCTTTTATTTTTCATTTATGTAACTATTTGTTAGATAAGCTATAAACGTATGCAGTAATTACGTGAACTTTCTCTTCACCTAATATATCTTTCCATGCAGGCATCACACCAGCACGGCCATACTTAATAGATTCAACAATAGCGCCACGACTGCCACCATATAACCAATCATTGTCGGTTAAATTAGGTGCGCCCATGAATTTGTTGCCTGTACCGTCCATACCATGACAAGCAAAACAACCTTTCATGAATGAACCTTGACCTTGGGCAGCCAAAGCCGCGTCATGTTCACCACCAGACAGTTTAACAACGTACTCAGCTAAGCCTTCAAGCTCACTGTCTTCGATTGGTAAACCACCCTTTGGCGGCATCATGCCATTACGGCCATTCATTAATGTGGTCTTGATATCAGCTAATTCACCGCCATATAACCAAGATTTGTCTGTAAGGTTAGGGAAGCCTTTAGAGCCACGAGCATCTGAACCATGACATTGCGCACAGTTTTGTAAAAATAGACGACCGCCTACTTTTAGCGCTTCTTCATTTTTTACTAGCTCCTCCAAAGGAGTGGCTAAGTAAGCAGCAAAGATTGGACCATATTTTTCATCAGCGTGTGCAACTTCACGATCGTACTGTGATAAACGGTTTTCAGCTTTTGCTGCATCAACAGCGGCTTTAGATTCTTCCATAGACCTTACACTTTGGTTTGAACTTGTCCAACCAAATAAGCCTTTGTAGTTTCCAAGACCTGGGTACATAGCTAAATAAATCAAGCCAAATACGATAGTGATATAGAACATATAAGCCCACCACTTTGGCAGTGGGTTATTGAGCTCTTCAATACCGTCAAAGCTGTGACCCATAGATTCACCTTCTTTGATGCCGGTATTATTTTTCGACATTTTACGAAGGATGAAAAAACAGCCTGCAATTACGATTAGTGTGAGTACGGTAATCCAAATACTCCAGAAGTTACTCATAATCATTACTTCTGTTCTCCTGAGTCTTGCGACGTGGTTGGTTTATCATCGTCTGCGAATACTAAGTTAGCGGCTTCATCAAATTTTGATTTGCTATGCTTACTGTATGCCCAAAAGAAAATACCAACAAATGTCACCATTACAACAATGGTTAAAATGCCTTGAAAAGTGCCATAATCCATCATTACCTCCTACTTGAGTGCGTGACCCAAAGACTGTAAGTATGCGATTAGTGCTTCCATTTCAGTTTTACCTTCAACCGCTTTTTGCGCTCCTGCAAACTCTTCTTCAGAATACAAATTGTGCTCTGGGTGGAAGTTGCTAAGAATCTCCATTTTCTTACGGGTTAACTTACCGTCTAAGGTGTTGTCCATAAGCCAAGGAAAACCAGGCATATTAGATTGAGGTACCACAGCACGAGGGTCGATTAAATGCACTTCATGCCATTTATCACTATAACGACCACCCACACGAGCAAGATCAGGACCGGTACGTTTTGAACCCCATTGGAAAGGGTGATCCCAAACAGATTCGCCCGCAACAGAGTAATGACCATAACGTTCTGTTTCTGCACGTAAAGGACGGATCATCTGGCTGTGACAGTTATAACAACCTTCACGAACATAGATATCACGACCTTCAATCTGTAATGCTGTATAAGGAATTAATCCTTCAACAGGCTCAGTTGTGTCTTTTTGGAATAAAAGCGGGGTAATTTGCACTAATCCACCAAAACTAATGGCGATGACAGTGAAAATACCAAGCAAACCGATGTTCTTTTCAATTAACTCATGACTAAATTTCATCGAATCTGCTCCTTATGCTTTTGCTTCAGCTAATGCTGGCAATGAATCTTTAGGGGCTTTAACTGTACGAATAACGTTATATGCCATGATAAACATACCAGTTAAGAAGAATACACCACCGATAAAGCGTACAAAATAGAAAGGATAAGATGCTTCTAAGCTTTCTACAAAGCTGTAGGTTAATGTACCGTCAGAGTTAACTGCGCGCCACATCAGACCTTGCATCACACCTGAAATCCACATTGATACAATGTATAAAACAGTTCCGATGGTTGCTAACCAGAAGTGCACATTCACTAAGTTAGTGCTGTACATACGTCCTTGATTAAATAACACAGGAATTAAGTGGTATAAAGAACCAATTGACACCATTGCCACCCAACCTAATGCACCAGAGTGAACGTGACCAACGGTCCAGTCAGTATAGTGAGATAAGGCGTTAACGGTTTTAATTGCCATCATTGGACCTTCAAAGGTAGACATACCATAGAAAGACAATGAAACAACTAAGAAACGAAGTACTGGATCGGTACGAAGCTTATGCCATGCACCTGATAGCGTCATAATACCGTTAATCATGCCACCCCAAGAAGGTGCAAACAGAATTAACGACATCACCATACCTAGTGACTGAGTCCAGTCAGGCAGGGCGGTGTAATGTAAGTGGTGAGGACCAGCCCAGATGTATAATGCAATCAATGCCCAAAAGTGAACAATTGATAAACGGTATGAATAAACTGGACGACCCGCTTGCTTAGGTACGAAGTAATACATCATCCCTAAGAAACCTGCTGTAAGTAAGAAACCTACCGCATTATGGCCATACCACCATTGTACCATTGCATCTACAGCGCCTGAGTACATTGAGTATGACTTAGTCAAACTCACTGGAACTGCCATTGAGTTAACAATGTGCAATACAGCAACCGTAATAATGAAAGCACCAAAGAACCAGTTAGCCACATAAATATGTGATGTCGTTCTTTTTACGATAGTGCCAAAGAATACAATCGCATAACATACCCAAACAATGGTAATCGCGATATCAATAGGCCATTCTAGTTCTGCATATTCTTTACCTGAGGTAAACCCTAAAGGTAATGTAATAGCAGCTGAAAGAATAATTGCCTGCCAGCCCCAGAAAGTAAATGCGGCTAATTTAGGCGCAAATAAACGGGTTTGACAAGTACGTTGCACAACATAGTAGGATGTAGCGAAAAGGGCTGAAGTACCGAACGCAAAGATAACTGCATTGGTGTGTAATGGTCGTAAACGACTATACGTTAACCAAGGAGTATCAAAGTTCAGTTGCGGCCAGATTAACTGAGCAGCAATCAATACACCTACTGACATACCAACAATACCCCACAAAACTGTGGTTAAGGCAAATTGGCGGACAATAGTGTAGTTGTAATCAGCGCCTGTAGACTGGGAATGGTTCATCATAATGCTTCCACGGCTTATTACTTTTACTTATATTATTGGTAAAGTAAAACTTTACCTGTTTAGTTGACATAAAGTGCTGTTGAGACTAGCTGTCTTTTTTATCACTTATAGTCAAGGTGTTACCACGTGATTTTGATATCTATCACTAGGCGGTGTAATGATACTTGAGCTAGATCAAAAAAGAAACTTAACTCGGTTGCTGAACATTGATCTAGATCAATGTCTGAAACATAATGTTATCAATTTGAATCATTAGGTTAAAAAATGCACAAAAAACATCCAAAGTTGGGATTAATGTTATTTTCGTTATGTTTTTTAATAGCATGCGAACCTAAAGTGGACACCAAACCAGCGCCATTAGCAGTGGATAACAGTTTATGTAACTTTTACGCTGGCGCATGTAGTAAAAATGTTAATGAAATTGAGGTGCAACTTTCTTTTGCACAAGCAATGGCGCCAAGTGAACGTCCCATTGATCTGACTCTGACATTTTCCGATGAGGTCAGTGAGGTAAAGATGTCGGTTGAAGGCAGGGATATGTTTATGGGCGTTATCCCAGTCATTTTAAAAACAGAGGATCAACAAACATATCAAGCCCAACTCATTTACGGTTCTTGTAGTAGTGGTTACATGGTTTGGCGCGCAAATGTGACTTTTGATTACCAAGGCGTGAGTCGGCAAGTTTGGTTTGATTTCTTAGCTGATGCACAAGCGCATTAATTGCTAGACATCTACCCAATGAATTTTAATTTTTTCAAATATTTCAATATTATCGATAAAAAGGGCCAGTAAATCTGGGTCGAAATGGCTACCTGAACACCGGGTCATTTCCGCTAGTACTTCAGTTAACGGCCATGCCTCTTTATAACAGCGTTTATGTACTAGCGCATCAAACACATCCGCTATCGCCACAATTCGGGCAAAAATGTGAATATCTTTACCTGATATGCCATGTGGATAACCAGTACCATCGTACTTTTCATGGTGTTGCAAAGAGATAATTGAAGCTGCTTTTAAAATCGGCCTTTCAGAATTCGCCATTATTTGATGCCCTATCATAGGGTGCTGCTTCATGATGTTCCATTCTTTATCATCTAATTTACTGGGTTTAAGTAAGACTGAATCAGGCGTCGCAATTTTACCCACATCATGCATAGGTGAGGCACGTTTTATTAAATCTGCATCTCTTTCAGACAAGCCTGCAAGTAAGGCAAGCTCATAGCAATATTCTGCCATTCGTTTAACATGATGCGCAGCTTCTTTAGAGCGACTTTCAACCACATCCCCCAAGCGTAAAATTAATTCCGATTGAGTATCTTCTACTTCTTGATTCAATAAGAGGTTTTCAAAGGCAACGCCAACATTAATCGCAAATATATCAACCAGTTTTTTGTCTAAATCACTGATTTTATCAAGGCCATCCATGTACAGAATGTTTATCCATTTACTGGACTTAGTAGGGAAATAGCCAATAAAGCAATTGTTTTCATATAGGCAGCGTTTTTCATCTAATGCACGATTCAACAATGACATAATGTCTTCAGGTAATGCCTTACCATCACAGTCTTGAAATCGCCCCGTACCCGCCAATATTTCAATATCTTTACTATCAACATGGCCACTCATGGCATCAATCGCATTACAAGTTAATAGCAGGGTTTCATTACCTAGATTCAAAAGCGAAGCGACTTGATTGAGTAGTCCATCAGCAAATCGATGTAGCGTGCGAAGTTCGAATAAACCTGAAGTAGCTTCCAAGACCCTTTCTAGACCTTGACGATGTTGAGCCTGTGCTATTCTGGCTTGCTCTATTTCCATTATGTCACGATAAGAGCGCAGGGCAGAGTATACGCTGGTCATTAACTTACGAGAGTCTAGTTCAGCCTTGGCCTTATAATCATTAATATCATAATTGACAATGACATCTTCTTCAGGTGCCTGTCCCGGTTGTCCCGTACGTAATATTATTCGCATGGTACGGTTTTTTAAGTCATCACGGATCCATTTGATTAACTCTAACCCCGCATGGTCGCTTTCCATCACGACGTCTATAAAAGCAATGGCTATATCTTTTTCTTTCTCTAGTAATTCTTTGGCCTGCAATCCGCTGTAAGCATTTGAGAATGCCAACGAACGACCATCCAATTTAAAACGTGATAAAGCTAACTTGGTAACAGAGTGAATGTCAGGCTCGTCATCAACAATCAATATCTTCCAAGGGGGTAAATCTGAAGTTTGATCATTGCTTTTGTTTGCCGAAAATAAAGGCTTTTTCTTAGCGATATCAAAAAGCATTTTCACCTCTCTAAAAGACGTTGTACCAAACACATTCTGGTTTAAGTGTAGACCACTAATAGGTACGTAGAATGAATTGTGTGAAGATCACATAAATATTTCAAATCACACAAATGCAGTTGATAATCATTATCATTTATATATAATCATTGTAGTTTTACAGGGGAGAAACAACATGAATACAGTGAATATTGGTTTGAGTGAGACGAAAATTGCCCAGTTGATTAATGAGGGACATCTGTGTGCGGCAGACATTCAATGCCTTGATAAATCGAGTAAAAAAATCATTTGGCAGTTGTGTTTATGGTGTTGTCAAAACCGAATTCATTGTAAACAAGTTGCCTGTCACCAGAACGAGCATGAACAAAGTCAGGATGCTTTATTGCCTGTATTTTAAGTACCTTACAACATTCTAGTGTTAGGTTTTAGAAAGCATCGCTAAAATGCTTTCAGCTACATGACTTAATATAAAGCTGAATACAATTATTCATCGACTTAGCATGTTGAATTTGTTGCGTTTTAAATTTCCTAAAAAAGTAAAAATAACACTAAAGGACAGTCAAAAAGTTATCAGCAATAGCCAGCAATAGTGCATGGTAACAAAGCAGATTTTTACGATGTTAGGCTAATTACAATCAAAAAAATTAACGCTGTTTACCCATTTTCATAAGCTAAAGTGAACAGTTATTTATGCCGATTGGTTCAACATCGAGTAACGCATTTTTCCTCAATAACAATATTAATCCTTGCTAAGCATTAGGCATAATAAAGACTGTAAAGCCTTATGTTATTAATCAAGCCGTTTATTGGCGTGATTAACTTTACTCGGCACCAGCCCAATTCAAACATATCCAGCCGGACATACACATTGGATAGCTCAAACTATATCGTTAATAACTTTGGCGGCCTTGAGCTTAAACGCTTCGGAATAACGCTCGGTAAATTGACCAAGCAAACAAGCAGCGACGCGATAAATATCAAATAAGAGGACTAACCATGGACAATTATGCAGAGCAAATGATTGAATCGTTTCATCGCGCACCGAAAAAGATCATTACGTATCCTGGTGGTGTCACCATGGTTACGCGCCAAGATAAACCTGAACTGCAATTTGATGATTGCCATAAGCCATCTTGGTTCGACCAATACGAGTCGTTGTTCATTGCATGCCAGCACTGCAACGGCCATTTGAGTTTCATCACAGCAGAAGCGCCATTTAGGCACAAATAGCCCCCATCACCACACCCATATATAACTGCGCACAATGTATAAAGTGTTAAATCTTACGCAAAACAGACCAAACCCAGACGGGGCAAGGGGTGCAGGCGCGTTTTAACACCTTGTAATTGTGGCAAATATTGCCAAACGCTTTTGGTTAAGCTGTGGCGCCGTTTGGTTTTTCGCAGTACGGAAGCATATTTAAGATGCTTTGTAGTGATGCCTTTGCCGTGGCGTCTTTTTGTCGCCAAATAGCTGAATGCAAAAGCAAAACACCTAAATGAATATCGAGCGCTTCGGCGAATTTGATTAATACGTCATCTTTAGGAAAACTACGGTTTACCCGCCAATTCGATACGCCAGTCTGAGAAAAGCCGAATTTCTTCATCACCTGATAGTCAGAATTGAGGCCGTATGCGGTTTTTATTAAATCGAGCAAGTCGCTAGGATTCATTTTATATACCTTTTTAGTACCTAATAAATCAATTGTAGTAGTTGCACGTTAGGTGTGCAAAGCACGTATTTAGATAATTGTAGTCCTAAGTTGTTAAGTGTATGGTCTGTTTGTCTGTTGTTAATGGCGCGGTTGGCAGGATGCAAACCGTTAGCCTGAACAAAACAACGGGCTAACATTCAGACAACGGAGCTATGCAGATGAAGTATCAAAAAGTCCCAAATTCAACAATCGAAATTCCTCACTACCTGCCATTGGCAATAATTGCCGCGCCTTTTGATGAAAACAAACTGAACCGCAGCCGCAAAGCAATTGCACACCTAAAAGCAAAATTAGCGCGTTTAGGGGGTGCAAGATGAATAAATTTAGATATAAATGCGAGTCTTGCGGGCATGGAGAACAGGAAGAATTTAACATTTGCCCAATTTGCAATAAAAAAGAAATTGCAGATTTAAATAACAGAATTAACATTTTGACGTCTGAGTTATTCGAGGCCGCTTTGCAGGTTGAAATGGCAGAGTCTAATGCTAGTTTGTTTCAAGATGCCGCAGACAGAGCAATTCATCACGCCAGTGATATAGAAAACAAGCTGACACTTCAAATTGATATTTTAAGCGCCCTAATTAAAGCGGGTGACTTAGATACCGCCTCTTTAATGGTTGCAGATTGGGAGGCCGCCCAATGAATAATGATATTTTGGCCGCTTGCCTGATTGATGGCGCAAAGTCTTTTTTAGAGTATTCAAAATACTATCGCCGTGTTGGTGATGCTGTTATGGCCGCCAAGCATTTAGAAATGGCCGCAGACGCAAGACGCCAAGCCGCCGAATTGTTGCGGGGTGCGTGATGAATGTGGAATCAGAGATAACAATCTTAGATAAATATCTTAGATGCAAAAAATGTAATTGGTATGGGCAAGTTTGGCGGGCTGATTGTGAGCCGCTAATACTTCCACCTTACGGAACACTAATTAGTTGCCCGAAATGTTTTAGTAGTAATATCGGTTTTGATAGGGGGCGCAAAGATGCCTCAAAATAATTTTAATGTTTCTACTGTTGAGATAATAGAAGATTCGCCGCCGTTAGTATTCGAGCCGCTAAACTTAACCGCCCCAAGGGGCGGATTTTTTGTGTCTGAAAAAGACCAGGCTACAAAAAGCGAATTAGATAAGGCGCTAATGTTGCGCAATCAATACTATTTTGCATCATTAAAACCAAGCCCCGCAGGGCGGCCAACGGCCGAAACAGTTAGGCTGGTCAAGGATTGCAAAAGTCCGACACGGACACAGCAAGACATAGAACTAAGCCAAAAGCTTAACGCTTTAGGCGGCTTGGCCGCCCGTCTTGACGAAAGAGGGCTTGATTTTGATAAAGCCACTGTTAGATATTTACCGTCTGAATACGCTTTACACGCTGACACGCAGGGGAAAGTAACAAGCGCGTGGGAAGTTGACGCAGAAACGGGCGAACTAATCGCCTTTGATACCAATAAAACCGCCGTTGCAAATTTGAGTTTTCGTGCGTGGTCTGATGAATATCGAATCAGGGTTGCAAGTGATGCCAGCCCAAGCAAAGCCCCGCCGCAACAATCAGGTGACAGGGTAACAAAATTTCTTACCACAAAAGCCGCTAAAAATATTTTAGATTCGGGCGCCTATGTTTCAGCGGTTCGCGGTGGCTACACCACATTTTTGACTTTGACGTTTTCAGGCAAAGCCCGCCGCCGCATTATTAACGGCGAATCAACGATAGGCGCTGAATGCAGCCGCTTTTTTGATGCTATGCAGAAAATGTATCAGCGGGGCTGGATTGCTGAAAAAGTCATTTTGCCAAAAAGCGAATTAAAAACGGATATGTTTACCGGTGATTTTGATTGCATTGCAAACGATGAAGAAACAATACCGCCAAGTGGTGAGCCGCTTGATTATTTGTGGGTAGCCGAGGCGCCCGCCAAAGAGAAAATAATAAAAAGTAAAACTAATCAATTTGGGCAAACTTTTGATTGCATTGATGCCCGCCCAAATCCGCATTGTCATGTTTTGCTACGCTGGCAAGTTGAGCCGCATTTGTTCCGCGCTTGGGCTAAACGTATTGAGTCAATTTGGGGGCAAGGGTTCGCCAAGTTAGAGCGCATTAAAAATGCAGACGCCGCCAGCGGCTACATGCTTAAAGCCTTGGGGTATTTGCTAAAAGGTGAAGAAAGCGAGCAAAGCAGCCAAGGTACAATAAAAGGCAATAGATATAATATTTCAAAGCCCGCCCGCGCTTTGCCGTGGGAGCATATCGCCAGCTTTCACGCTGAACATATGGCATCAATTATCGGCGAAGTAAAAGCCAAATTAGAGCGCAAAGCCGCGCCAACGGTTCACGCGATGAAAACCGAATACAAAAAACTTACCAATACCATAAAGCAGAAAGCCATCTTTAAAAATCAAGGTAAGCAAACCGCCACCATTGACGCAAAAATCAAACTTATTGAATTGAAAATTCGCCGATTTAAAGCGCATTTGCGCAAATCGCCAGTGCGCGCATTTGATTACATGGTCACATTTAAGGGTAAGTATCCACTTAAAAAATTTATGGATTTTGCCATTGGTGCAAGGTTTTGGAATTGTGACGACGCCGCCAGCCCCAAAAGCCCGCGCCGCTTGCCTGAAAACCTATTAACCGCCACCGTGGACGGGGTAAAAAAATCATTTAGCAAAGTAAGAAATAGAATTTTAGAGCTAGAAAGTTATTGGCGGGCAAAGTTGGCCGAAGTGCTACCGCCAGATGTTAACCAAGAAGCAAACCGCGCCGCAAACCTTAATGATTTTATGGAGTACGAAAAATGTTTAATGACTTGCTGAGACAGCAACATGCAAAAATTGGCTTATCAATTGAAGCTGCAGAAAAAGCTAATCCATTTGTTGCAATGACTATTGCCAAAAAAGCCGCCGCAGATTCACATGAGTTAATCGGTTTATTAATTGAAGAAGTTGAAAAACTCATGGCGGCCAATGATGCACGATATTAAATTTCAAGCGCGTCACGCTTGGTATCAAAGCCGCTTCCGCGCCTTAATAAAATGGCTTTTAACCTGCTTAGGTTTATGGGTAGGTATGACGATGCAAGAATTACCCAAAACAGCAAAAGCCGCCTTTGGCCTGATGCCGTTTGTATTGGCGCTTTTTTATGTTTATTTGATGGCTAAATTCTTTGGGGTGATAAATGGCTAGAAAACCAAAAAACGATGATATTGGCACAATTGTTTGCCCTATTTGCGGCGATTCCGCGCCCGTTCGCCGCGATTGTAACGGCAAATTATATTATGTTGGTAAGGCTGGGATGATTAAACCGAATATGCCAGCGGGACAAGATTGGATGCTCGAAAACGCCGATATTTGGGGTAAGGGTATCAAGCCCGCCGAGGCCGCAAACGATGCGCTTGAGCCTGTAACGGGTGCAGATGCTGCAACTCAAATTAATAAACCTGTAACGGCGCCGTTGCCCAATATAATGCTGAAAAAGCCGCAAAAAACGCCAGCCGAACCCGTTAACGGGTACAAGACACAAAAACCCGTTAATGATGCACAATCACCAAAGCCCGAAAAGCCATCCTTTGCAAAATGGCTAATTGGTTAATTGCTTAACTCATAACGGCGTGACGCCGTAACAGTCCCAAGGGGAAAACATGCAAAATTTAGACAGTCCAGCCGAGCTTATCGGCGATGATTTACAAGATACCGAGCAAGGCCATTTTGATGAATTTGCCAGTATTACCGCAGAGCTAGAACCCGAAACACAAAATCAAACCTATGAAGCCGCCGCGCCTGTCAGTATTTCAGGGGCTGAAATTATTTTACCCGTTGTCAGTTTGGCGTGTGGCGTACTTGCCCCGAATTGGGACATTAAGCCCGAAGAACAGGCCGCGCTAGCTGACTGCTACGGCGCGCTGATGGATAAATATTTTCCTGATATGGCAGAGTCGGGCGGGGTTGAACTTTCGGCGCTGTTAGTTACCGCCGCAATATTAACACCACGCCTAAGCACACCGCGCAAGCTTGAGCCCGAAAAGCCAAAAGATACAAAAGAGGCGGCTTAGTATGAGAAAACCGCGAATTGATACCAGTAGAAAGGCCGATATTCGCGCCGTTTGTGGCGGAAGCGGTTCGGGTAAATCCAGTTATGTGAAAGCCGAGCTAAAAAAGCTTAAGCCGTCACGGGTGATCATTTGGGACCCCGTTGACGAATACGGCGAATTAGCCAACGTTCGGGTAACTTGCCGCCGCGAATTGGTTGATATTTTGCGCCGCTATCCGCACGGCGCGTTAAAAATTCGCTTTGTTGCTGAGGGGCAATCAGATTTTGAGTTTTGGGCTAAATGCGCCTTTGCATGGACTAACGCCGCAGTTGTGGCCGAAGAAACCGCAGACGTTACCAGCCCAAGCAAAGCGCCTCCAAACTGGGGTAAGTTAATCCGCCGTGGTCGCGCTCGTGGTTTAGCGCCCATTTTTGCACTAACCCAACGCCCCGCCGAGTCAGATAAAACCGCAATTGGTAACGCAACATTAATCAGAGTTGGCCGCATGGCTCGTAACGCTGACCGCGCAATGATGGCAAAAGAATTGGATATTGATTCGCGCCTGATAACCGCGCTGTTGCCGTTAGATTTTATTGAGCGGGACATGAATACCAACAAGGTAAGGAGCGGTAACTTAACGAAACGCAAAACCAGTGATTTAGCCACAAAAGCAGGGTAAAACCGCATTTTGTACCCGTTAACGGGTGCGCTAACAATCGCCCATAAAACGGCGTATAACTAAAAACCTGAAACGCCAACGTTGTGAAACGTAGGCAATTTAACCCGCCGAGAGGCGCCACTTTCCCAAAGGGGACATAAAGATGATTAAAAAATATCTGCCAATGTTGGCAATCAGTGCGTTAACGGTTTATGCCGCTAACCGTATCCCGTCAATTCGTCGCGTAATTGGTTAAGGGGTAGTTAATAATGGCTCGTAATTTCCCAAAGCTTCCAAGTTTTTCAAACGTAAGCGCAGGTAACACGGCAACGCTAGAGTTACCCGTTGGCCGTACCTATGACAAAGTACACGTTAACTATTCAGGTGTAACGCTTGCGCAAATGAAGTCAATCCGTTTTGAAGTTAACGGCAAATCGATTTTAGAATTTAAAGACGGCCAAGCATTGCAAGACTATAACAAGCGTTATGGCCGTAACAGTGTCGCGGGCGTGTTAGATTTCCATTTCAAACGTGATGAAATGAAAACATTATCCGAGGCGCGCGCATTTGCTTTGGGTACTTCATCCGCAGCATATAAAGATGGCCAAGGGCAGTTAGTTACCCCGCCACAAATTGCAAACGTCACTTTACGCATTGAGATTGACGCAGCAGCGACCGCGCCAAAGCTTGAGGCGTTCGCAATTCAATCTAACCCCGCGCCAATCGGTTTTATCACCAAGGTTAAAAACTTCCCTGTTGCTTTAAATGCAGGCGTTACCGAAGTCGATAAAATTCCGCGCCCAAATACAGCACGTATTGCTGCAATTCATGTTTTAAGCGCTGCCACTATCACAGGTTTAGAAGTTGAACTTGATTCAATCAAAATCTATGAGCTACCGAAAACGCTAGGCGAAAAGGTACAAGTAGACCACGGCCGCAGCCCGCAGGCGGGACAGGTGTCTGTTGATTTCATCTTAGAAGGTGACATGTTGCAGGCGCTACCAATGGCGGGTACTCAGGATTTCCGTATTCGTGTATTTACCGATGATGCCGCGCCCGCCACGGTGGTGGTTGAATACTTTGACGGTTTAGCAGGTATTTAGGGGGCTATATGATGCCATTAGCAACAATTCAGCCCGTTAATCAATCGCCTATGAATAATTCATGGTTTACAGGCGTTAATGATTTTTTAACGATGGGCTTAGATTCTTGGATGAAAATCGAGCAAATTAACGCCGCGAAAGATTCGGGCAAATTTGGCCAACAAGAATTGTCAAACACGGTTCAAAACCCACAAACAGGCGTTAACCAAAATATTGCAGCACAAATGCAGCAACAAATGGGTAAAGGCTTGCAAATCGGCGTTGGCACATTGGCGGCCGTGGTCGGTGGTGTTGCGGTACTGTACTGGCTTACACGTAAATAGAAAGGGGGCGAAATGCTAAACAAAACATTTTTTATGCAAATCGCCGCCGCTACCGTGGCGGGCTTGGCGGTTCATTACTTCACTAAACCAGCAGAAAAGGCGGGCGAATAATGGGCGGTATGCCAAGCATGAGCAACTCAAGCGCCGCAAGCAGTGGCACTGGAGACCAAGCAAACAACGCCGCTTTTATGGGTGGTAATGTTAATTTTGGCGCAGGCAGCGGAACAGGTTCTAATTTATGGCTGATACTGGGCGCCGCAGCAGTTGCGGCTTATCTGCTACTGAAAAAGAAATAACCGCCCAAGCGTGGATAAAATTAGCGCCCGCCTTGGGTGATGACTTGCGCATAATTCAAAGCGAAGTCAAGCAAGGTAGGGCGCAGTTAATCGCATGGGGTAACGCCGAGTTTTTTACCGTTTTGCGCGAAGAAATTGCAGCAAACGGCAAAGAGTTAGTTATTGTTGCCGCAGCGGGTAAAAATTCAATTCAGTATTTAGATGTAATTCACAAACAAGCAGCGGCGCAAGGGTTCGCAAGCGTTCGGCTCCACACAATGCGCCCCGACTCAATGCTAAGAATGGGTAAAAGTCTTGGTTATCAAAAAGCCGAGACAATATTAAGGGCGGTATTATAAATGGGTTCATCTTCCCGCAGTGCCTCAACGCAGGCTACAGAAAACAATTCAACAACGTTCGGCATTCAAGGCGCTAACAACGGCCTGATTTTAAACGGAAGCGGTAACACGGTCACAGATGGCGGCGCATTTAATTTGGTCGGTAAACTGGTCGAACTCTTGCCCGATTTTAATCAGGCGGGCTTAGATATGGTTAGTGACGGTTTTAATGCTGTTAGTGATGTATCAATGGTTGCCGAGCGCCAAAATGAGCATTTGCTCAATACGGCGGGTGATTTATTCGGTGATGTTAGTAATTCGCAAAATGAAATGATGCGCCTAGGTGCATCGGTACTGACCGAAACAGGTGATATTTTGCAAAACTCGCAAAACAACGCCTTTGATTTTGGCTCAGATGCAATGGAGCATGTAAGCCAAACCGCAGACGCCGCAATTTATGCCAACGGCATGGTAACAACCGAAGCCATGCGCGGTAATAGCGATTTAGCCGCAATTGTCGCGGGCGCAATTGAAGCGGCAAATGATAACAACACCTTTTTAGCTGGCCGCTCAATGGATAATAGCGCCGTTCTCGCTGAAACGCTGACAAAAACCACACTTGACGCAGGCAATGAAGCCAATGAAACCGCAATGGGGCAATTACAGCGGGGCTTTGATTCTATGATGGGGTTTGCAGAGCAGTATAGCCGCAGTGATGGCGCGGCACTGGCAGAAAACAACAACAAAACAATGATGTATACACTAGGCGGCGCGGCATTATTTGCGGGCGCGATTGTATTGGCGGGGCGTAAATAATGATTTTCAGAACAACATTAAAACCGAATGAGCCGAACGTTTTAAATAAACAGGGGCTTTATTTTTATTTGCTTACCGCGCAAGACTCGCTGAGCGTTCGGTTTAGAGATGCTGACAAGTATAAAACCGACTTTGAAAGCGAAATGCGCGAGGGCATGAGCGCAGATTTTAAGGCGTCAATAAATGAAATAACACTAACCAGCAAAACGGCACAATATGTTGAGTTTTGGTTAGGTGAAACAAAGCTTGATTATAGTGTCTCAAAAGATATTGATGTCGGCTCAAAAGCTGTTGAGTCTGACAGTAGGCAAGTGTTTTTTGGTGAAGCTGTAAAGATAGCTGACTATAAATTTGCAAGAAAAGGGGTTTTGATTTATTCAGAATCGGATTTGCTGATTGGGTCGGGTAGTCTCAATATTACCAACGGGGTGAGGGTTAAGGCGCTAAATACGATGGGGGTAAATACCCAAGGGGAGATTTACGCGATGGCAACAAATCCCGCATATAAAAAGAAAGTGTCAACGGTGGTGGATGGTGAATCAAATATTGTTGAACAGGCCGATTTAGGGCAGAGAATTGACGTTTTATCATATGATAGTGAATCAGATAGTTTGATTTTTGCTGATGGTTCAGGTTGTTATTATTCGCCTATGTCGGGGTTTTCTGTAACCCCAAGGGTTAACGTCTCAGGGGCGCTAGGTTTTGATTTAGCGGATTATATTATTCCTTTAGAGAGTGAAGACGGGCTTACGTATCCAGTAATTAAGGGCGGCTTTCATCAACTCCAAACACTAAACAAGAAAACTAAACAGGTTAGCTTTGTATCAACTGGAGTGACAAGCTCTAATTCTGGGATTATTGGCGCCGTAGTTGATAATCAATCAATGTTTCTAGTCTTGGATAATGGCGATTTAGTTAAAGCAAGCGCGGGAGGGTTTTCGGTCGTTAATTGTGGTCTGACAGGAATTGTTGCCGTAGCTGTTGAGGGGCAGACAGTGGTTGTTGCATCCTCTGATAGTTATGTAATGTCGATTGATGGCGGTCAAACGTGGTCAGGCGTTGGTGCATTGCCAAGGCCAGCACAGCAAAGTGGAAGTTTGATTCGTGTTATAGGTGGCGCCGTTTATGTTTGCGATAAAACAGCAGTAAGCAGAACACTGGACGGATTGAATTGGGAGACTTTAGTTGATGGTTTGAGTGGTATAACGTTTTTTGATTATTATTTGAGTCAGTTGGTGGTTTTGGATGGTTTTGGCTTAGGTATCATAGAGAGTGATTCGGGTTTTGTTAGAACAAAGTATACGGGCGGAGTGACTGGTTATTCGGCGGGAACAAAATTCAAATCAATAATCACTGGCCATTTATTGGTTGCAAACCAGACGGGACAGGTAACTAAGATAGAGGGTGAATCAGTTGTCTCTGGCGGTGTTAATGTTGCCGTAATGTCGGAGATTAATTAATGCGCCGCCTTGCGATAGTTACCGCAGGCGCGGCAATTGGTGCGGGCATTTGGTGGTTAATCAAAAAGCCACAAACGCCCGCCGCTATTAGTCAGCCTTTACCAGTGCAGCCACTAACCGAGCCGTTGACGCTCGGCGGCCTTGATTATCTAAACTTTGATTTTGAAAGTTTGCTTTTCCCTTGGGGGCAAAACGTGAAACCAGAAACAGCTTACCCAGTGCAGGGCGCTAACACTATGCAGCCGCGCGGCATTGCTAATAATAACCCGCTTAATATTGAATACGGCGATAACTGGCAAGGCTTAACGGGCAGTGATGGCCGCTTTGCAAAGTTTGAAAGCGCTTTTTATGGCATTCGAGCAGCGGGGCGAATTTTAAAGAATTACCGCGATAAGTACGGCTTAAAAACCGTTACAGGTATCGTCAACCGATGGGCGCCGCCAAGTGATAACAATCCAACGCAAAAATATATCAATTTTGTTGCAAGCAAGGCGGGCGTTAATGCTAATTCGCCATTATCAATGGCCGATTACCCGCGAGTGGTGGCCGCTATGATTCACTTCGAAAACGGGTTTAATCCATATGACCAAAACGAAATTATCACCGCAGTTAATGCGGGCTTTGCCTGATTTATTAACCGCAGCCGCCGCGCTTTATGTGGGGTACTGGCTTAAAAAGGGTTATCAGGTGGGCGATAAAGTAGCAGAAACCGCCACCGCGCCCGCTGGCCAATTGTGGTCTGATTTTTCAGCGTGGGCGGGTGGCTGGCAGCCTGTAGAATTAACCGATTTAATTATTCAGCCGTGGTACTTAGATAATAATTACCGCTTAACAGATGAAGCCTATAAAACACTAAGCAAAGCTTACCCTAAAGAGGTCGAACATTTTTTTAGTAATCGCGTATTAAAAAGCCATTACTGGCATTTAATAGGCCAACCAATAAGGGGGTTTTAGTGGGTAATTTAAAAAACTATTTAACGCAGTGGTCAACGTGGCGCGGTCTTGCGCTAATTGGCGCAGCAATCGCGGGCATTCATCCAGATGCAGCCAACGCCGTTGTTTCATTGGGTGACGCTGTTGTATCAGGTCAGGGCGCAGCAGTTGCCGCCGTTGGCATGGTCGGAGCGTGGGAAGCATTCAGAAACGAGCGCAAGCAAGATAAAACAAAAACAAACGGGTGGTAATAGATGGATAAGCATGTAGCAGAATTGTTGAAAACAGGCGGCGCGGGTAGCTTTGGTTTGATTGTGGTGTATTTGTTGATGACACTTAATTCAACGATGACTGATATTAGTAAAGCAGTGCAAGACAATGACAGCCGCTTAGATGTTGTTGAGTACCGACTAAACGCAGGCGGTTAATTATGTTTAGTGGCTTACCAAGTGATTACAGCGTGGCGATTAAGACGCCCGACCCGATAGTGTTAACCATTCAGCCAAGTAATGAATTAATAGCAATCTTTGCGGCCGTGGTGATAGTGGGCGCGGCATGGGTAAAGCGCCGATAAGCAAAACAAAAAAAAGCGCCACAAAGGGCGCTTTTTTATTACCTGTTTTTGGCTACCGCCTTTGTGAAACTTCGTTTTTCGGCAAGAATCGGGGAGTTTTTTAGCTTTCCAAGCGTTTTAATGATTACGTCTATTTCTTCGTTTATGGCTTCAGCCTCCTCATTATTCCTTAACGCGCTTATTTGCTTATTAAGCTGTTTATTGTCGCGGTTCGCTATTGCGTGAAACTGTCTATCATAAAACAGCATTAACAACTCGCTTGGCGCCAATTCAAGCCGCTTGAATGGCGTAACAAGTTTATTTCCGTTAAAACTAAAGCCTTGCCAATCGGTATTATCGGGGATTGATTTAGCGGCCATTTCTGCAAATTTATTAACCCAACTAGGACAGCCAACACGCCACCAATGGCGAATGGTTCGCGGTGAAACGTCAAAGTGTTGTGCGGCTTTTTCTGCGATTATGCCGCCTTTGTTGTTTCCGAACTGATTTAAAAAATAAAATCGTGTCTCTGATTTCATGGGTTTAAATTCCTTTTTATTAGATTTATTTGTCATATAAAACCCCGATCTAATAATCATAAGGTATAAAAACGGCTTACCCCAAAACTACTAAAAACAAGGGGTTGAATAGTAATAAAGTATTAAGACAATAAAAAGGCGTGTTTCCAAAATGGCAGAAATTGCCTTATGCGCACAATGTATATTATGTTAAATAAGATATTGTGAGATTATGCCCTAACTGTCTATTGTGTGGTTTTTCATTTCAAATGGTTTTATTGTCATTTCGTGGATCTGGAACTTTAGTATTTAAAATCAGTCAGCTACAACCTAAAAACCTATTCTACCGCACCGTTTTAGTGCAAAGTTTTTATTTAGAGCGCTTTTGGGTTTAATTAGATGCCTCAAAACTCCTTCAGCATGTGGTTAGAGTTTTGACTGGTTTTAGAATGGCTACAGCGAGTTTTAGATTAACAATAACCGTTTACCTGCAGAAATGGTCATGTTGAAATTTTTCAAAAACACTACGCTTATTTCCAAAGCCAGAATCCATTAATCCAAGTTGTTGGTACTCGAGCCACAAAGCAACTGCATTCTCGATTCCAAATTGTCCTTCCGATAATCCTTGAATAAAAAATTTTGGATTTATCGTCAGGTCTTCAGCTTGAAATCTTTGATTTGCTATAACGGTATCCTCAAGCTCATTTTAGCAAGCAGTCATCTGTCTTTTATGCTAACTAGAGCATTAATAACTAAATCAATAACATATGCAGATTGTGTTTGTGCAAACTTGAATTGCTAAAGTGATAGATTACATATCTATCATCACTCCAGATGAAACTGATACCTTTAGCATTTTATGACAGGAATTGACTGCCATTGGGTTGTGTATTGCGGAGTGAGTAGCTCTCTGCGCATGGCCCATTTTTGATCTATGCCTTGAGCCGCTAAAAACAAGGTGTCAGTACCATAACGTTGATTGATACCGTCTAACGCACCCATTAAGGCTGGATTAGCCTTAGGAGGATGAAATAAATCCAGTTGCACGTGTTTTTGGCTGGTTAAGTTAATCAACCCTACGCCTATTTTGTAATAACGTACACCTAGCCTAAACAGTTTAGGCGCAGCTTCTGCCATCGCCTTGGTTAACTCTGCGGTGCAATGGGTCGGGCAAGTAAAATAAACCAACACTTTAAAACTAACGGGATGTTCATCATAGGGAGAGTTATTGGCAAATAGCATCATGGTTTTACAATGTGATCGCTGCTGACGGGCTTTGGCTGCTGCAATAGCTACATGCTTACTTAAGGCTTGCAGTAATGAGTCATAATCAACTATACGTTCACCGACACTGCGGGTTGAAAAGATTTGCTGCTTATCTGCCCTCGCCTCATCCCATACCTTGCATACTTGGCCATTTAACTCACGTACAGTGCGTTCAATTTCAATGCTGAATTGCTTACGGGCTAACCCGCTTGGCATATTGGCTAGCTCAAAAGCGGTATTGATATTCATAAGGGCTAATTTTTTACTCATACGTCGACCAATGCCCCATACGTCACCCGCTTGCATCGATTGTAAAATATTCACTCGCTTTTGTTCGTTATCTATAACGCAAACACCTTGGTAATCTGCGAGTTTTTTAGCCGCGTGATTGGCCACTTTCGCTAAGGTTAAGGTGGCTCCTATACCGACACAAACAGGCAAGCGAGCTTCTTTCCAAACCGCTTTGCGTATAAGCAGCCCCTGGGAGTGTAAACATTGAATGGCTGGATAAGCGTGTTTAAAAGATAAAAAACTTTCATCTATTGAATATACGTGCTGTTCGGGAGCAAAACGGCCAATAATATTCATCATTTTCATCGATAAATCAGCGTAGAGTTCATAATTACTTGAACAAACAATCACGCCCAGCTTGGCGCATAAATCTTTTACTTGAAAATATGGTGCAAACTTAGGCACGCCAAGCTCTTTAGCTTGACGGTTAGCGGCAACAATACAGCCGTCATTATTACTCAATACAATAATAGGTTTTCCGCGCCAATCTGGACGAAAAACTTGCTCCGCACTGCAGTAAAACGAGTTGGCATCGACTAAGGCAAACATAGTTTATCGCCTAAGATTGGGTCATTAATAAAGGACTTTGGCGATGACAACGAATAGAGCGGATCACCACGCCTTCTATATTGAATGAGTCATATTCATTAATGACCTGTGGTTGATACATTTCATTAGATGAAAGCAGCATTCGACGGTGCTTATCTAAAATCTTACAAACAAACTCACCATTAAAATTAGCCACGATCACATCGCCATGACGTGCACTGACGTGACGATCTACAATTAATAAATCGCCATAAAAAATACCGCATCCCTGCATTGAATCTCCCTTTGCAATACCAATAAATGTCGCATTAGGATGTTCAACCAGCAGCTCATCTAAACTTAACGATAATTGCAAATACTCAGTAGCGGGTGATTCAAAACCGGTAATCCCCGCACTGGCATGGATAGGAATAATACGCATAACCACAACCACTGTTTTTATATACAGTGTATTTTAGGGGCTTTTTGTTTTTTTGCAAATTGTTACGTTGAAAAATTCATCTACAAGCTTAAACAATGCCATAAAAGTGAATATTCGCTATAGATTTAGATGTTAGGGTTTGATGGCGCTTAATGAATAAACTAATGGCATCGGGATGTCATTTTTTATCAGCTGATAACGCGGCGTAGCATGGCGCTTATCTTGAGTCAGTCCAGCAAAGCAGTTGTAAGGGCTATAATCGAACTCATTGAAATGTTTTAGCTGCAATCCCGCAGACAATAATGCATTTATCACGTCACTAATTGGATGAGCCCATGTGATAATGGTGTGTTTTTCGTTGGTGCAGTTTTCAGTATAAGTCCCCTCTTGTTCCACATCTGGCTGCTGACGATGAAAGTATGGGTAGCCTTCAAAAACATCGTGAAATGGATGAAATTCAGCCATGTAAAACGTGCCCCCCGATGTTAAACTGTTTGCTATCGTTTGAGCCCATAGCGATAAATTTGGCAGCCAGCAAATGACGCCAAAAGATGTAAACACAATATCAAAATCCGCTGTAGTAGTCTGACCCAATGCACAAACGTCCTGACAAACAAATTTAGCATTTAACTGAGTTTCAGCGGCTAATGCATTGGCTTTATCAATTGCCTTATCGGATAAATCGACACCGGTAACTAACGCTCCTTTTCTTGCGAACGAAAGGCTATCAAGGCCAAAGTGACACTGTAAATGCAATAATCTTTTACCATTCACGTCACCCAGCTCCGCGGTTTCGATTTCAGTTAACGATGAGGCGCCCTGTAAGAAATTGTCAATATCATAAAACTTGGAGGCCACATGAATATCTGTTCGTGCATTCCATGTGGCTTTATTGGTGGTGAGGTAGTCTTTACATAAATCCATGTGACTTTTTTCCTATAAAAAAACCGAGCGATTGCTCGGTTTAATCATGTAAAAATAAATGCGTTTTCGTTATTGGTATCGATTAACACTTATTCTCTAATGAGAAAGCATATTATTGTTCCACAACTTCAATCAATGGAAAATAATATGATGCGAACCCTTAATTTAAGCATATTAACGATTGAGTGTAAACTTACTGACAATATTTGACATTGCACTAGCGTCATTAAGTAATTGATCATTTAGCTCTGATATTTGTTGTGCTGTTTCTCGCGTATGTTGATAGATTTCACTGATTTTAAGTGCATTGCGATTCACCTCTTCTGCCACAGCTGATTGCTCATGGGTAGAGGTGGCAATTTGCTCGTTCATGCTGTCAATCACTCCAACATGTTTCACAATAAGATTCAGTTCTTTACCCGCATGCACCGCTTCCTCAACACTTTGTTGCGCTTGCGTTTGGCCACGCTCCATGGCTTGAACCGCTAATGAAGCACCCGATTTCAATTTGTCCGTCATGCACTTAATATCTTCTGTCGATTTTTGTGATCGTTGAGCTAATGTTCGCACTTCATCCGCAACAACCGCAAATCCACGACCTTGCTCCCCGGCTCTAGCCGCTTCAATTGCGGCATTAAGTGCCAATAAATTAGTCTGTTCGGCAATTGAACTGATCACATCCAATAAAGAGACAATATCCTGTACATCTTTATCTAATGTTTGGATTGCGGTTGCCGCATCGCCAATCTCAACGGCTAAGGTTTTGATCGCATTACTGGTTTTGCTAACATCACTGTTACCTGTTTTGGCTTCAAAGTTGGCTTGAGCGGATGCTTCTGAGGCTTGCACCGCATTGGCCGCAATTTGCGTGACTGTCGCACTCATTTCTGTCATTGCAGAAGCGACCTGCTCCGCTTCAGCGGAACCTTGCGACACATCACTTTGCATTGAATGGGTAAAACCATTCATTGTTTCAACAGCATTCACGAGCGTGATAGCATTTTTTCTGACTTGATCAATGATGATTTCAAACTCATTCATCATACTATTGAAAGAAGAGGCCAATTGACCAAATTCATCAGAGGTTTGATGATCTATGCGCGAGGTTAAGTCAAAATTAGCGCCCACATGGGTAATGGTTTTTTGTACTTTGCGTAAGCTAACATGCAAATATTTTGCAATACTCATCGTGACCGAGATAACAAAAGACAGTGCAATAATTAATGCCAGTAACGAGGTCAGCATATGCTGAGAAGCATTATCAAGCTTAGATTGTGCAGATTGTAGCAGCATCTGAGTAAGTTGATTCTCAATATCCTTTAAACCATTAATACGTGCGGTAGAGGTTTTGAACCAAGCTTCGGGAGATTGTTGCGCAATGTTGTTTGCTTCTTGCGAAAAAGCAATTTCGCGGATGTCGTCAACATCGGTAAATGCGCTGGTGTTCAACGCACCTTGATATAACTGCGCTTCATCTGGCATGGCTGAGGCTAAAAATCGTTCGGCATAAGTATTTTGCTCTGCGACTAAGGTTATGAATTTACGATACATACCAGGCTTAAACCCTGGCTGACCAAAAGTCGAACTTAAAACGGCCCTTTCTATACCTGCACGCTCTTTAGCTTGTAAAAATGCGGCAAAAGATTTTAATCTTAATGCTAGCTCACTGATTTGAGTTTCTGTCGCTGCGTCATCCACCATAGATAAAAGCAGGGTATTCATTAGAGTGTAATACTTTACTTCGTCGGCCACTGATATTGTCAATGTATCAACTGAGTCTCTTATTGAATTGAGTTGCGTTAAGGCTTGTGAAACTTGATTCAATTTGCTGTTGAAAGCCTGGGGCAACTCAACATTGGCGATAAACTGGTTAAACAGCTGCAGTTGTTGATTAGTGAGTTGACGTTGCTGGGGTAAATTATCTTTAAAAGCATTACCTTGTGAGCTAATAAAACCCGCACTCATACCTCGCTCTTTTTGCAGTTCATGTACAAAAGCGCTGTTGGTGACCGCAAGTTCTGTTAACGACATAATAAGGGTTAATTGTTGGCGAATTTGATATTTATTATGGACAAACATACCGCCATAAATCATGCATATTAATAGAGGGGGAATAGCCAGTAATGCAAGTTTTTGAAAGATTTTAAGATTACCAATCCATTGCCAATTCATATATATCCTTATTGATTTTATGAGTATTTATTCTATTAATGTTAATCTATATCGGTCAAAGCGCGAGAAAACTAAATCCTGAGATGATAAAAGAATACAAAGTTGTGAATTCCGTCATAAATTTAAGCTAATTTTAAACAGAAGTTTGTGATGAGGCTTGGCCATTCGTCAACATCAGCCATATTTTTCGCCTCGTGCAATTCGGCTAAAGGTAACAAAGAAGCTAAAGTGTTAGCGATAGATAAAGGATGGTTTGCGTCGTTATCCCAGGCTAGAATGAGACAAGGAATGTGAAGCTGTGTGAGTGGCGCTTGGGAGGGTAAATCATTTTCTGCAGCGGCTAAAAAAAGGGGTTCAAGACTTGAACGTTTCATACTTTTTAAGCCGTCCAACATACCAAGAACACTATGTTTATGCGCCTCTATTAGCCACGGGGGTAACATTCTATCAATATGCTTGGCATTAATTTTTGCCAGCCCTTTTCCACCAAGGATTTTTGCCGCTTTAGCCACTTTAATATAATAATCATGTTGTGCGGCTCTTAATTCCCAAGCGGTAGGAGGATTCATTAAAATAAGTCCTTTTACCTTATCAGGTTGGTTCAATGCCGCAAACAAACTACTGCCACAGCCCATTGATTGACCACCTAAAACAACCGATTGATTTGGCAACACTTTAAGTATTAGTTGTTGTAAATCATTTGCTAGGCTAGTCCACAAATAATCAGATTTGTGGGATGAAGATGCAGAAAGACCATGCCCACAGGCGTCATATCTGAGTAATGTTAGCTTTTTAGGAAATCGATGCCATGCATAAATTCCTAAAGCATCTTCACTTTGCATACAACCTAATAAGCCATGCGACCACACTAGTGGTTGCCCAAAACCAGTGGAGCGATAATTAAATTGATTAATATCAAACGAACGTGTCATAGGGCCTCCCTTGCTAATGATTATCTGATTATCAGCCGCCTTTAACAATTTCAATGAGACGACAAATAAATGCTTCAACTGCATTTTGGTCATCAAACTTAAAAGCTAAACCGTAATGCACTTCAGATACGCCTTTATTGCGACGAGTCGGAAAACGGGTCATTTGCGCATTGTGATGATAATCGTATTTTGCATGTACACCATTAATGGTAGCTAATTCGCCAGAAAAAACCTCAAAAGCAGGTCTAATTATCAGTAATGGTGTTTTAGCATCAAGGTGTAAATAAACGGCTTCTTTCAATTCAGGCAACATGAATTCAGTCACATTTTTAATATTAAAATTACTACGACAAAGCATTTTTGTCATTGTTTGAACAACTTGCTCTTGAGTTAAGCTCATAATTGCCTCTTATCGTTAATGATAAATTGAGTCTACATCGCTAAAAACAAAAAGCCCCGAACTTTCGTTCAGGGCTAATGACTTTCACTATTTGCAATTAACCTTCAATACCTTTACTTGCAAGGAACTCATCATAAGTGCCTTTAAAGTCATTAATTCCGTTTGCGGTAATTTCAATAATACGCGTGGCCAAAGAAGACACGAATGCACGGTCGTGGGATACGAAAATTAAAGTACCTTCATACAGTTCTAATGCATTGTTCAATGACTCGATCGATTCCATGTCCATGTGGTTAGTCGGTTCGTCAAGCAATAGAATGTTCGGTTTTTGCATGATGAGCTTACCAAAGTACATGCGACCTTTTTCACCACCAGATAAAACTTTAACTGACTTTTTAATGTCGTCTGATCCAAATAACATCCGACCTAAAATGCCGCGCACCGTTTGATCGTCATCATTTTCTTTACGCCATTGGCTCATCCATTCAAACAAGCTCATATCGTTAGCAAAGTCTGCCTCATGATCCTGTGCATAGTAACCAATGTTAGAGTTTTCAGACCATTGTATTGTACCTTCATCCTGTGGAATGTCATGGACCAAAGTACGCAGTAAAGTTGTTTTACCTATACCGTTTTCACCTAAAATGGCGATACGCTCACCCACTTCAACCATTAAGTTTAAGTTACTGAATAATGGCGCATCGTAACCTTTTGCAAGATTTTCCACGACCAATGCATTACGGAATAACTTCTTTTCCTGCTCAAAGCGAATAAACGGATTAACACGACTTGATGCTTTAATCTCATCAAGTTTTATTTTATCAATTTGCTTGGCACGTGATGTTGCCTGTTTTGCTTTTGAAGCGTTAGCAGAGAAACGCGCAACGAAAGTTTGCAGCTCAGCAATTTGGGCTTTTTTCTTGGCGTTATCAGACTGCAAACGTTCACGCGCTTGCTGCGCGGCCATCATGTATTCATCATAGTTACCAGGATAAACACGCAATGCACCGTAATCTAAGTCAGCCATGTGGGTACACACTGAGTTAAGGAAATAACGGTCATGCGAAATGATGATCATGGTGCTGTTACGTTGATTTAGCATATCTTGTAACCAACGAATGGTATCAATGTCCAAGTTGTTGGTGGGTTCGTCCAGCAGCAGTAGATCAGGGTCTGAGAATAGTGCTTGGGCCAACAACACACGTAATTTAAAACCAGGAGCAATTTCACTCATTAAACCAAAATGTTGGTCGGTACCAATACCCACACCTAAAAGTAAGTCACCAGCACGAGATTCTGCTGTGTAGCCATCCATTTCGGCAAATTCCATTTCGAGCTCAGCAACTTTAATACCGTCTTCTTCACTCATTTCGGGTAGCGAGTAAATACGATCGCGCTCAAGTTTTACTTTCCACAGTTCACGGTGACCCATGATCACAGTATCAACAACCGAGAAGGATTCATAAGCAAATTGATCCTGGTTCAATTTACCCATGCGTTCGTTAACGTCTAACGAAACGTTACCGCTTGATGGCTCTAGATCGCCAGCAAGAATTTTCATAAAGGTGGATTTACCACAACCATTTGCGCCAATTAAACCGTAGCGATTTCCGCCACCAAATTTAACAGAGATGTTTTCAAACAGTGGCTTTGCGCCAAACTGCATTGTGATGTTAGCTGTAGTAATCAAAATGAAATTCCAAATCGGGTTGTCTGCGAATGCCGTACTTTAGCAAGCATAGTTGACAAAGTAATGACCTGCACCATGCAAGGCATAGACAAAAAAGTATTAAAAATGAAGCAAAAATAAGCGCTGCATTATAGAGAGATTTGCTTGGGGTATCAACCAAAAGCCCTGTTTTGACAATAAACAATACGGAGTTGTGGTGAAAGAAATGATGGCGCGTAAAGCAATACAGTTAATATTTTAAAACAACACTAAAGCAAAGCCATGTCGCTTTAGTGTTGATGTCTAAATCAGATTACTTCATATAATCAATAATGTAATCAAGGGCGCCAGTAATTGCGGCTACCTGAGCATCATTACATTCCTGCGTTGTCACTAAAGGACTGTCAGGATAAACCTCTGTAGTGGTATTGAACTGATTATTTGTCATACCTGCACACAAGCCCAGTTTCTTGGTTGGATAGTTAATTACCCCAAACTGCTCGATAGCAACACCGATTAATTCGCCATCATCATCGGGAGCGATATGGGTAATTTTTTTCACTGAGTCAATAATGGCTTTTTGAAACTCAGGGCAAGGGTTGTCTGAGTCCCCAACGAGATAAAAACCATCGGGTATAATTCCCTTTTCGTAGTGTTTGCCATCTCTAGCGGACAATGCTGGACGAAACTCTAGCTCATCAGTATCGGTTGTCTCATGTAAATCAATATGAGCATAAATGTCACCCAGTGTTGCAACAAACGACATTAATGCCGCTGATTCATTGGCAGGACTATCAGGGTAAAATGATCGATTGGGATCGACCGCATAAGGATTCCATCGATTAATGGTTTCATATCCCCACGGGCTAACACAAGGGGCGACTACAATATTAAAAAATGATTCATAAAAAGCAGCTTTAGTTTTTAAGAATTGGATGGCGCCATGTACACCACTGGTTTCATAACCATGAACGCCGCCTGTCACTAAAATGGTTTTTTTATTGTTATCCCAGTTTTTAGATTTAAACGCAAACAATGGGTATTTTTCAGGGTTAAAATCAAGGGCGCCGTAATTAATCTGTTGAAAAGTGTCAGAAATACTTGATAACTGGCTAATAACCTCGTCTTGATAACTGCGCTTGATTGTCACTTGCGCAAGCCACTGTGCTTTTTCTTGCTCATTCCAAGGTTGTCCAGGTGTCCCTATGGGGAAAAAAACGTCTTGTGTCATAAGTGCTCTGCCCTAACTGAAATAATGTTTATTAATGGCGAATACTAACTGATTGAAAATTTCATAGCTATTAATCAGGCTTAAAACCCCTCTCAAATGCTGTAAATGGCTGAGCATTAAGCAAGCATTGTTATATTTATACGAATTACATAGCGTAAAACAACGATTTGCCATTATGGATCTCGGTGATAGTATTGATTAAAATATGACATTGAGAATGCACATCATTGAACATGAAAAACCAAAGTAAACTGCAAAGTTTTGGTGAATTGCAACAAGCTCGTGTGATCGCCTTGTTTTCGTTGGTCGGCATGAGCATTACCTTTGTCATGATGTGTTTTGCTGTAAAAAACGCAAACAGCATACTTGCGATCAGTTTACTCTTTGCCAGCGTTGTCTATGGACTGGCGTTTTATTTGGTTAACAATAAAAACAAAGTAAAACTCAGTTCTTACATCATTATTTATTCACTTTATGCCTTAATGCTATATCTCGTTTACTCTGGTGGCGTTGCCTCTACCGGTCCGCTATGGATTTTTATCGTTCCTCCGGTGTCTTTATATGTCCATGGTTTACGAAGAGGTCTGATAAATATTGCGGTTTTTGTTTTACTGATTTGCTTAATTATGTTTATTCCGCAATCGTTTTACGCCCATGCCATTTATCCAATCGAATTTAAACTGCGTTTACTATATTCATTTTTGACAATCAGTTTTTTGTCCGCGTTGTATGAATATTCACGAAGCGAGTTATATAATAAAGCATTGGAATTAAATAAAAAATTTCATCGTTTAGCCCATTATGATGATTTAACTGGATTACACAATCGTCGTGATGCTCAACTGAAATTAAATGAACAAATTGCTGTTGCTGATGTGTCCAAGCCATTTTCAATTTTGTTATGTGATATCGATTTCTTTAAGCTCGTCAACGATAAATATGGCCACAGTGCCGGAGATGCAGTACTGACTGAATTATCCCAAGTATTTAAAACATCACTAAGAGAAACCGATTATGTTGCACGTTGGGGAGGTGAAGAGTTTCTATTTATTCTGGCACAAACGGATCAAACAGAGGCCTTTGATGTAGCGGAACGATTGCGGTGCACTGTTTTTCAACATCCAATAAGCCTTGATGATGAAGATATTAGAGTGACGATAAGCATTGGAATTAAACAATATAACCCGCAATTAACCCTAGATCAGCTGATAAATCATGCCGATAAAGCGTTGTATGAAGCAAAAAGGTTGGGCAGAAATCGTTCACTTCCTACCCCATAATGTTGTATTTCATTATTCTTGATAATACTTAACACAATTTCTACCGTCTGATTTTGCCAGATACAATTGTTTATCAGCCCTTGCAAGTAAAGTGTCCAAATCATCGCCCGTTTTAAACTTGGAAACGCCTATCGATACGGTGATATGTCCTAGGTTTTGTTTCGTTTCTTTGCCGATGGTTAATTGCTTTGCACAAATACGTTCACGTAATTTTTCTGCAACCGTTACAGCATCTGAAATTTTTGTGTCCGGCAACATAATAATAAACTCTTCACCGCCATAACGGGCAACAAAGTCATCGCCTTTGACGGCATTTTTAAGTGCTAGTGCAACGTAGGCTAGCACCTTGTCACCAATCAGATGGCCATAGGTATCGTTGAAAATTTTAAAGTGGTCAATGTCAATCAACAGCAGGCAACAATCTACCTGAGCTTCTTGAAATCGCGTAAGCTGTTCTAAGGCGAAGGTTTCATAAGCACGGCGATTATTTAAAGATGTTAACTCATCAGTCATTGCAACTTTACTTAAGTTATCCATCTCACCTTTAAGATGATATAACTCTTCACCAAGGCTTGATAAATCATTTCGCATCTTGGCATTATCAGCAATCACCTGCTCAACCTCGGCCACAAGATTGAAGACTAAACCACTGAGCACCTCTGCTGTGGGGTTTTGCTGTAATTGATCACCAAATTGATGCAGGTTTTCACCAAAAGAACTTGTACCTGCTGTTATTTCATCTATTTTGTTAAATAGGCTTTTGATTAGAATTTGGGTTTCAATTTGAACATTTTCGATGATTTCAGGACTTCGTTCCTCAATGAAACGATTGTAAAGTCCCGTATTCACGCTAGGTGAAAACACGACTTTATTGGCAAGAAGTCCATCAATGGCACGCTTTAAATTTAAGTTTGTTTCTGCAAAATAATCGTACCAAATCGCATAATTTTCAGGGGTGACTGGAATATTCAACTCTGTCATTTTAGGTACCGCTAATCTCAGTATATCTGCAGTTTGTTCAATATTTTGGTTATGATGCATCATCTAGGACTACCTAAGAATATTTTTGTTATGTTAAGTATTATCACTATGTTATGTCACACTTGTTACAGGAAAACAAATGTTTAGCTGTAATATGTTATTGCTAATTTACGTATTCATCTCAAAATAATAAACAAGAATAAGTTGACGTAAGTTTTAAAAAAATTTAACCCTTTTCCATAATATTTACGTTTACACTTATCGTTACTGAATTAAATCATTCTAAAGTCTTTAAAATTAGGACTTTCAACAGAGGTTTTTATGATTAATACATCCCATATCATGGCGGGTTTTATTGGTTTGAGTATGACAGTGTCAGGAAGTGCAATGGCAACAAGTCCTATCGAACAGGAACAACTGAATACACCTGCAGTTCAAACTGAGGTATTTACTCAAAGTCATCCAAGTACATCGGACCAAATTAACATGTTTCCTGTGGCTGCCAGTGGTATGCAACAACATGTTATTACGTTACCGAAATTGGCCAATGAAGATGATTTTTTACTAGAGATTCAAATCGGCCAAAATAAATTAGTTGATTGTAATCGACACCGATTAATGGGTGATGTGCAAACTGTGACAGTTGAAGGTTGGGGTTATGATTATGTCAAAGTAGATAATGTCATGTCAGGCCCAAGTACTATGATGATGTGTAAAGATCCTAAAACTACCCAATTTGTCATGCTGGGAGAAAGTATTAAGGTAAATTACGACAGTCGCTTGCCAAAAATATTCTATTTACCAGAAAATACTGAACTGCGTTACCGCATTTGGCGCGCTGATAGCCCTTTTACTTTCAGTAAATAATGATTAATTATCCCAATTAGCTCGGCTTGATCCCCGAGCTAGTGTTTAACGTTAACTAAAACCGCCTAATACGCACAACCTGCATGGTTTCAACTTTAAAACCCGCTATGGTTTCTTCTCTTGGGTAATAGGTTAAATTGACTTTTTGGCCGGTTAAGTTTTTATATTTTTTATTACGACGATACTTAAACGGCACATCATAACCTTTCACCATCAAGGTTTGTAAAAACCACTCACCCTGCTCACGCTGGGTATGGGATTCAACGGTGACTCCCTCGCTGTGAATTAAATTTGAATGTTTTTTAAGTAGTTCATCACTATCAATAATCATTTATCCTCCAAAGTGTCTATAGCATTAGCGATATCTTGATAACGCCATTCACTTAACGCGCCATGCCCTGCTAAATTTTTAACCTTCAGCCTTGCAAAAATTGGCACACTCATACCGGCTAAAAATTTAATGATTGTGGTATGGCTAAGTATGATATTTTTACTGGCAACATGTTGCTTCAACTCGTCGATATACTGGCTAAGTTGTGTATCATCAATAACTTGACTAATTTGAGTTACGGGTAACTGTGCAGGCCGTCCATCACAGACACTGCAATGCTGGCAATGAATAGGTGCCTGTTTATCATCAAAGTAGTTGGCTAAGTTATTTGATAAACAAGACGTTAGCTCAAAAAAACGTACCAATTGAGCAATCCGTTTTATTTCTTTGGTTTCTTTGTCTTTAAAGTACTGCTGCATTTGTGTCGCGATGGTATGCTGCATAAGGTCTTTCATATTAACATGAAATACCTGAGTCATTTTTTTTGTTTCTAAAATAATCAGATCTTGCTCGGCTAAATATTCCAATGCGGCCACAACTTTAGCACGGGGAGTTTGAGTGGCTTGATGTAGCCCATCAAAATCGAGCTGCCCCCAGATTTTTTTAAACTGGGTATGATCAAAAATATGCTGTAAAAAGTCAGCTCTGGATGCGTTAAAACGGCTAAGTAGTACTGATTTGTCAACTAACAGTTGATACTTAAAATCGGCAAAATAAGCAAAGCGGGGTTCAATGATACCGTGCAATTCTAATTGCACTAATAAGGTTTTTAATGGCAAGGTTTTAATGTTACAGGCTTTTGAGAGTGCTAACTCTTGCATTTCCCAAGTGCCTGTTTTATCTGTTTCCTGCTTAATGATGTTGAGCAATAAGGTAACATCGGCTAAGTCAGGGGTATCCGCATAAACGAAGTTTTCAATGGTGTTTAATCCATCTAAATTGGCTAACGTTATGCAGGTTGATGGCTGACCATCTCGTCCAGCTCTGCCGATTTCTTGGCTGTAATTCTCAATCGACTTAGGTAAATCGTAATGGATAACAAAACGAATATCTGATTTGTCTATTCCCATTCCAAATGCAATAGTCGCCACAATCACTTGCACTTGATTAGACATAAATTGTTGCTGAATTTGTTGTCTTGATTCGGTATCCATTCCTGCATGGTAAGAGGTGGCATTAATGCCCGCTAATTTTAAGTATTGCGCAACATGTTCGGCGGTTTGTTGAAGCGTCACATAAACAATTCCGCTGCCAGTGAGGTGGTTAATATTATTAACTAAGGCCATGTTTTTATCGGCTTGCACCACTGGCTGAATTTGTAGATTAAGGTTGTTACGATAAAAACCCGTTTGGACTACATGTTGCGGCTCAATGGCAAATCGAGCACACATGTCCATCTTAACTTTTTTAGTTGCTGTTGCGGTAAGTAAAAGCACTTGCGGAATAGCGAATATTTGGCAAAGTTGGGGGATTTTTAAATAATCAGGCCTAAAGTTATGGCCCCATTCTGAAATACAATGGGCTTCATCCACCACAAGTTGGGATATCTTGATCTGCGAAAGAAATTGCCTAAATCGCTCATTCTTGAAACGTTCAACAGACACCATTAAAATTTTACAATCGCCTTGTTTGACCGATTGCATTACAGATTGGATTTGTTGTTGATTCAAGCCGGAGTCAATACTCGCAGCATTAATCCCTTTTGATTTTAAAAATAACAACTGGTCATGAATTAACGCGAGCAGTGGAGAAATAACCAAGGTCACATGGGGTAAATTCAACGCACTTAGCTGGTAACACAACGACTTACCTGACCCTGTTGGAAATATTGCTAAGGTTGAATGACCGTCAATCACTTGTTCAATTGTGGCTAACTGACCTTCCCTAAATGATTCAAAACCAAAAAACTGTTGTAATTGAACTAATAAAGTCGCGTGGTTTTGATTTTCGAACATGGGTAATCCTAATGTTATCGTTTATTCTGAAGAAGGAAGTTTCCTCGCAATATACTTATTAATCAGTTCAGTAAGTTTGTCTTCAAAAAATTCTTCAAGTTGGCTAAGTTCTGCATTGCACGCATGCATGTATTTAATTGCTTTGTCTTTAGTCAGAATTTTGCCCGCTAGACTATATTGTGCTTCATCTAAACTTTTATCAAATCTTGGGGTTAGCTGCCACTGACAAATATCAGCATTAAGTGAATGCAATGCCTTCTGGGCAATAAGGCAAAATACTTCAATATGATCAATCCCATCTGGCCCTAAACATCCAGGCTCAAGTCGGTAAAGGATCACCAATTTATGATTAACACGATTTGAACCTTGGTTAGTGGCTCCATCACTCATGGGTTAATTGTCCTTGGAAGAAATTGAAACTTGTTAGCAAACTTTATCTTACTGCGTCTACAGGACAATCGCGAATAAATTAACCCATTATGGCGCATGTTTAGTTGCCTGTAGGGCATTTTTATACTGCATTTCAAACTGAATGATTGGCGTGAGAGTGTCTTTGGCCCGTCTATTTCGGCCTAATAAGGAAGACTCAACAAACAAATCAAACCACTTTTGTAACACGATACCATTTAGGGGTTCTCCTGCAGCCTCGATTGCTAATGCCGCAACTTCCGCTGTACCTAATTGAAATTCATGACTACCTTTACGTAACGCATAAGTTGCCAACATCTCAGGTGCAAAAGATAATACGGGCATTTTTTGTAAGTAAGGACTTTTACGGTACATTTTGATTGCTTCACGCCAACTGCCATCTAACATCACCAATAACGGACGTTTAGTGGATAAATTGTCATGAGTGATCTGGCTAATGACCGTTTGGTCATTTTCAATATATTGCTCAGGAAAAATTAAATAGGGTTGGTAAATATTACTTTCGAGTAAAGCTAGCATTTGTGCAGCAGGTTCGGTTCTATTCCACAAAAATGCATGGGTATCAGGGATCAAATCAGCGATTAACCGCCCAGAGTTAGTGGGTTTGAGTACTTCATCATCGTACATTATCAGCATAAAACTGAGTGAAGAATTAAGTGATTCACGAAGATGGCAGGTACAAAACTGTACACCAAGCAAGCAAAAGTCACAGCGAATGAGTTTTTTACCTCTGGCACCAAAAGGCTTGGTTGAGAGTGATTTTCTGTATTGATATAACTGGTGGACGGCGTGCGGTGATGCTATTGACTTGTCCGTCATAACCTTGGCTCATGTAATGAAAAAATCATCACTGTTAACAGTGATGATTTTAGAAAAATTATTGAGTCATTATAAAATACGTTTAAGCAAAAAGTCTGCTTTTAATCGCCGAATGCGATTCATAATTTTTTGTACTGGTTGAGGATAAGTTCGTAACGAATCTAATTGGCTATAGTGAAATAGCCTTTCGGTATGTTGCAAAATATGCGCTTGTTCATTTGTGAATGACTGTTTCCAACTTCCAGATTCATCGTGTAATAGCAAGCCATTTTCAAGATCCAGTGCCCAAGCTCGTGGGTTTAAATTTGACCCCGTGATCAAGTGTTTTTTGTTATCACAACTTATTCCTTTTAAATGATAGGAATTATGTTCATGTTTCCACAAAAAGATATTAAGTAGCCCCGACTCTATTGCCCATTGTTGACGTTTGGCAAATTTACGTAACGACTGCTCATACATATATGGCAAAGCACCAATAGTTGAAAAATCTTTTTCGGGTGGAATATAGAAGTCATTTGCCGTCTTATCGCCAACAACAATATCGACTTTCACTCCCTCTTTTAACTTTTTGGTGATAACTTTTGATAAAGCTGCCGGAGGATTAAAGTAAGGCGTGCAAATAAAAAGGTGCTTAGTGGCACTATCAACTAGGTCAATTACAGCTTGGTTAAGAGCATTATCTTTTTTACCTAAACCAATCAAAGGCGTAACTCGATTGCCAGTTCGAGTTGAAAGATAGTCATATTTAGCTTGAGACAAACGACCTTTAAAACTGCGAATATCGTTCTTTTCCCCCACCACTTCAGTGTCAGCAGGTTGTGTTAAGGCTGTAACGGCAGGATCATTGATAATAAATTGCTGGATCATACTTCGCATGCTTTTTGCGAGTTCTGCACTTTTGATAACATGGTAACGATCAAAACGATATTTATCGCCCTGTTGCATATAAATATTATTTATACTTGCACCGCTGTAAATCACAGTGTCATCTATAATGAAGCCTTTTAAATGCAGGACGCCCATAAATTCACGCGACTTGACTGGCACGCCTAAAATATCAATGGGATATTCAGCTTCAGCGATGGCTTTACGATATAAAATATAGTTACCACTGTCCCCTTTTTGGCCAATTAATCCACGGCGTGCACGATGATAGTCAACAAGGACTTTTACATCTAACTGCGGATTACACGCTTTAGCATGAAGAAGTGCTTGCAGTACTTCTCTACCCGCTTCGTCATCTTCAAGATACAAAGCTGCGATATAAATGGATGTTTGGGCTGAAGCAATATGGTCCATTAACGTTTTTTTAAAGTTTTCGGGTGTTAACAACCAACTTAATGCATCAGGTGATAGTGAAATTCCACCTAGCTTGTCCAGCAAGGCATCCTCCTTAAAAATGTTTACCATTGCGATAGTAACGTTGACGATCTAATACGTGAAACATAACAGCGATATCATTTAATGAATCGTCCACAGCTGTAAGGGTATCGCGAATAGCGCATTCGACAGCATCTTGAATTGGCTTCTCACGTGGAAACCAAAATATCTCAACCAAAACGAATTTCAAAAAAGGTGTTGTACCGGTAAATTGTTTTGATGCTAATAACTCTAACGTATAACTACTTTTGGTGTTACCGCAGATAATTGATAACTGTTCAAATAGTGAGTTGCTTATGGTCTCGGCAATGTACGGTGTCACTCCGCGTATTGTGATATGAGGCATGTTGCTAACTCGGATGATGAATAAATTGGCATAGAAAGTACCGATATAACATCGAATGAGCAAGAAATTTCTCATCAAACGCATTAAACAAGCCCTTATAACGCTTATTTTATAAGCATTTGTGTCATTGGGTTAAGTAAAAACACATTTAATGTTTATTTGATGCAAAGGATTTCAAAAGAGATCAATATGGCGTAATTTAGTCGCTAAGCCGTTCAAAATTAGTATCTATATGCGTTTAGCTAAAATTAACCGTTTCATATTGCCTTATTTGTTATTCGTCACTGTTTATTCTACGGTGAACCTTGCTCACTCAGAAGAATCATCTATACAGTTACCATCAGAAGATCAACAACATGTCATGGCATTGATGGACTTTATCACGCCTAAACAGTCTTTAGTGGCACTCAGTGTTTGGGACTTAAATGATAATCGAAGTGTGTATCAACAAAACGCCTACGCACTCATGAATCCTGCAAGCATTCAAAAACTACTCACAGCCTTGATCAGTGCAAAACAACTCGGTCAATCTTTTCATTATCAAACCAGTTTATACACTGATAAGCCTTTATCTACTGTGAGTGGCACGTTGAATGATAATGTTTATATTGAATTTTCAGGTGATCCTACCTTAAAACAAAGTGATTTGACCGATTTGATAAACAATTTATCAAAGGCTGGGGTAAAAAAGATTGATGGTAACATTCATATAATCGGCCATCATCAAGATCAACTTCAAGCACCAGGCTGGGTGTGGGATGATTTAGGGATATGTTATGCCGCGCCGCTGTCGAGCTTTATTATTGATAAAAATTGTGTTTTTGCTCGTCTAAGTGCCAATGGTGTTAATAACACGGCAACATTAAAAGTGATGGGGAAAAGACCTATATTTGTTGAAAATGAGGCCGTCTATACACAAACCAAACAAAAAGGAGTTCCGTGTGATCTGCAGCTTTCACGTAAAGACAGTAACCACTTTACAATAAAGGGCTGTTATTCTGGGGCTAAATCACTCCCTCTGGCGATTGCGGTCAGTGAGCCCCAAGGATATGCGGTGAATGTGGTTAAAAGTATTTTTAAAAAGCATAACATCAGCTTTAATGGTCAAATAATTGTTCAAGCAGAATTGCAACGCCCGCAAGCATTCACTCTCATTGCGCGCCACTTATCAGCTCCACTTATCGAATTGATAGATGAGATGTTACTCAAATCAGATAATTTAATGGCAGAGGCTTTACTCCGCACCAGCGCAGAAAAATATGTTAACCAGCCATTAAATTTTAATCAAACCACCAAAGCATTTGTCGCTATGTTACAAGAGTTTGGCATCGATTTAACAACTGCCAATGTGGCTGATGGCTCAGGTTTATCACGCTATAATTTATTAGCCGCTGAACACGTAATGTCGGTATTAAAAGTAATTGCAACGGATCCAAATTATCATTATCTGCTCGATAGCTTACCTGTTGCCGGTAAAAGCGGCACATTAAGATACAAGCGATATTTTAATAAGCCACCATTAAAAAATAAGGTGATGGCGAAAACGGGCAGTATGTTGGGCGTCGCAAATTTGGCGGGGCAATTTATTGCGTCAAATGGCAAAACATATTTATTTGTGTTGATTGAAAATGGTTTAAGTCCACAAATTAAGCGTAAACAAAAAGCCCCATTTTCGGCGGTATTATTACAAGGTTTAATGGATATGCCATTAGTGAAGCAACCACAAGTGTTGATTGACCCTTTATCTGAATAAGCATCAAATCATGATAAGTGTTGAATAAGTGAGTTTTAACATATTCATATTCATTTATTTCAAATAAAACTGGTACAAGGTGTATCTAATTGGGTATTGCTCTAACGTCGTCTTCACACATCTTTGAGGCCGATGGCAAGTCAATTTATCGCAGTTAACATTACAAAGCGCAATTTGTGCTGCATAGATAATCAAAAGCTGAGCTTCATGACTCCTAGACAACAAAAAAGCATCTTAACGGTGCTTTTTTGTTTTAAATAATAGAAAGTTAGACAAATAAATTTTAAAACATTTCCGCTGGCATCTGCATAATCGATGTATCACCATTATTAACTTGCGCTAAATGATAATCAGCTTTAATGAGTAATTTGTTAATATAAAATTCAGACAAATAACGCTTTTGCATGGCAAACTGAGGATCCGCATGATCGGTAGATTTATCTGCCATCATTAACCAGAAGTAACCATATAAGGTGTAACCAAAAGCATCTAAAAAGTCTACCGCTGAAGCATTGATCAATGCAGGCTGAGTGCCTTTATTATCATTAATGTAGGTTGCAGTGGTTAAAAGTGCATTAAATCTTGTCGTAACCTGATTTACATGCTCATCAGAAACATGAGTCAAGGCTTTGAGTGTCTCTATGGATTCATTAACGAATAACGTCAGTGTCTCTACGTTATCTCCCGTGACTTTACGTCCTAAAAAGTCAATGGCTTGAATACCATTTGTACCTTCATAAATCTGCGCAATACGTGTGTCACGAACAAACTGCTCTATCCCCGTCTCACGAATATATCCATGTCCACCAAATACTTGCTGAGCCATGATTGTGGCGTCTAATCCTCTATCGGTTAAAAATGCCTTAGCAACCGGGGTTAACAATCCAACATATTGTGCAGCTTTAGTTTTAACATCGCCTTGTGCGTATTTTGCTAAATCTAATTGTTTACCTGTTAATACCGATAACGCTCTACCAGCTTCTGTCATGGCTCTAATGGTTAACAGCATGCGTCTCACGTCACCATGTACAATGATAGGATCTGACACGCCTGTAGGTTTCGCTCCTGCGGCAACACCTTGTAAACGCTCTTTAGCATATTCGCTGGCCATTTGATAAGCCGCTTGAGCATTACCTAGACCCTGAATACCAATGGCTAATCGTTCGTAATTCATCATGGTAAACATACAAACTAAACCACGTTCAGGCTCGCCAACTAAATAGCCAATTGCATTATCGTAATTCATCACGCAGGTAGCCGAGGCTTTTAAGCCCATCTTGTGTTCTATTGAACCTACAGTCACACCATTTGACTCACCCAGACTGCCATCTTTGTTTACTTTGATTTTCGGCACTAGGAACAGTGAAATGCCCTTGGAATCAGGCAGTTTAGCGAGCACAAGGTGAATGACATTTTCGGTTAAATCTTGATCACCCCCTGTAATAAAGATCTTGTTACCGGTAATGGCATAGCTTCCATCATCTAGCGGAACAGCTTTGGTGCGAATACCACGCAGATCAGAGCCTGCATGGGGTTCGGTCATGTCCATTGCTCCAGCCCACTGACCAGAGTATAGATTTGGTAAATAGGTGTTTTTTAATTCTTCATTAGCATGGGCATTGATACAGAGTGCAGCGCCGGCCGTCAGCGAGCTGTAAAGGACGAATGAATTACAAGCGCTGTAGCCCATTTCATCGACTAGAATACCAAGCATCTTGGGCATTCCCATACCGCCAAATTCAGCATCTCCGCATAGGCCTACCCAGCCACCTTCAGAGAACTGGTTATAAACTTCTTTAAACCCATCAGGTGTAATGATGTTATCACCCTCATGCACTACGCCCTGCTCGTCGCCGATTCTGTTCAAAGGATGAATAAGATCACGGCTGATTTTGCTAGCTTCGTCTAAAATAGCAAGCGCGGTATCAATATCGACCATTTCGGATAATTCTGGCAATTGTTGCCACGTATTTGTTGCCTCAAATACGTCTTCTAACAAAAATTGCATGTCCTTTAGCGGCGCTTGGTATGGGTTCATATCAGTCTCTCAAACGAATAATTTAAACGGTTGTTTAAATTTATAGAAATTAAGCGACGAATACAAGAACAAACTCGGCAAAAATCGTTACTAAGCACATTTTTTTATTTATGGATTATTTTGGCCTGTTTAGCATCTCAAGCTTGCATTGGTAACGACTTGCGAATGGGGGGCCAGATAAATTTAAATGCATCTATGTAAATAAACCGTGGCGAGGTATCAATCAAATTACCACCTTTACACCTGTTGAACTCGAATAAGTTTCAACCAACAAACTGCAACAAGCCTAAGAGGCCTTATTTGGGCTTAATCTAGTTTATTTTTTAAGTTAGAATATGCCCATTAATCGGATTTATAGTAACCATGATGTCTTTAGCAGCGCTATACCATTCTCTTGAACAAGCCACCATTATTGGTAATGCTGATGGTGAATGGCTGCCCTCTAGCGAAGGTGCGACCATTACATTTAACGCCACGGTACATACTGACACAATTAATATTTGTAATGGCCCATATGCTGGTGTGAGCGAAGCCTTTAAAGTTGAAAGAAGTACGAATGATAAAGCCTTTGTCGAGATACTCACCACTGTGGCGCAAAGCTTAGTCAATCGAATTGATTGCTGGCCATCATCAGGACTCACCACTGCGGTGACGTTGGCAATGATTTCGAAACAAGTTTCCTTAATGCGGATGTCATTGCTGCCCTCATTGCAACGTACCGAGCAAATGAGCGCTGCTGATACATTACCCTGTATGGTACATAATTGGCTTGGCGAGCGAAGAGTCGCTATGGGTATTGCTCTTAGTCACCCGCATTTATATTGGCCAGAGTTATATATAGCACCAAGGGTGTCACAAGAGCGTTCTGAACCATTCATTGACGATCCTTTTAGCATCCTATTGGGTTTACCACATGAAACAATCGACGGAACAGGATTTTCAAGCTTGAAAATTCAAACTCAGCGACCAAATGACTATGAAGATCAGTTAAACATCTTAAATGTATTGGCGTCGCTTGATATTCAATTTTGGTTGGCATTTGCAACCCAAGAAAAATTACTAAAGTGTGAAAGTTTGTTTTATAACCAAAAACCGGAGGTTCAACAATCAAACTGGTTTTTGCTCGATTTGAATGCTTCGCAATATCTCGATCCCATTCGACATCAGCTTGCCTATTGTCAGCAAGTTTTAGCACTACAACACATCAAAGCATAAAAAAACCTCACTATGTGAGGTTAAATAAATTGATTACCACATTAAATCATCTGGAATTGCATAATCAGCATAAGGGTCATCTGCATCGCTAACCTGCTCTAGTGCATTTTTAGCCGTTTCATCCCAAAGGTAGCCACACCATTGAGGCACTAAAAGCTTAACTCTAACAGCAAGTTTATGTGGTACTAAATAGCTTTTGTCTTCGTAACGTATGATCCCTAAAGATCCATTCAGCAGTTGTGCTTGAATTTTATCGTTTACATAAACAGAATAAATTTTGTTGTCTAACGTATAGTTAAACTTCGTTTCTGCATCTTTAGGTAGCGTAATTGCAAAACGGGTAAATTCGGTAATTAACCCCTTTACTTGGCCTTTTTCGCTGGCCTCTTTAAAACGCTGTTCATTTAACTGCTTGTCTTTAATGGCTTGCTGTAATTTTTGCTCAGCAATTTGTTGCTTTAATGCAGCACTGCCATCATCAACGTTCGCTTTTTTGTCTCTACGTTGTTGTGTTCTCGCATTTTTAACTTTTTGTTTGCTGGCTAAACCGGCTTTAAGTAACTGTTCTTGTAATGCATTTGCCATGGTAAATCCTTAATTATAAACCTTGTTTTACAGCCATACTGCCTAATTCTGTCATCGCGATGCTGGCGCCACCCAAAGACCATCCGCCATCGACGGGTAAAATCACACCTGTGATATAAGCTGCCATATCCGAAGCTAAAAACAATGCCGCATTTGCGATATCTTGTTTCTGTCCATTTCGTTGTAAAGGCACGCTAGAAGCCACTTTTTGCTGCAAAGCTTCACTGGGAGCTAAACGATTAAAACCTTCAGTGTCAGCGATAGGGCCCGGCACAATAGAGTTAATTCTAACGCCTTCTAATCCCCATTCAATTGCCAATGTTCTGGTTAACATATCAACCCCTGCTTTAGCGGCACAAACATGCGCTTGAAGTGGCATTGCAATATAGGCTTGCGGGGCAGAAATTTGAATAATAGAAGCATTGGGGCGCTGTAATAAAGGATATGCTTGCTTCAACACTTGAAAACTACCAAGTAAATCGATGTCTATAACAGATTTAAAGCCATTATTTGAAAGTTTGGCCGCACTGGCAGGAAAATTACCTGCTGCACCACTAACAAGGACATTTATATGGCCAAATGATTTTGCAATAACGTCAAAACCCTGTGTTAGAGCATCCTGATCACGTACATCAAAACTCACACCAAGGTGATTGCCGTTTGGATTCGTTTTATTTAATAATGCAACCGCAGCATTCACTTTGTCGATATTTCGACTTGCTACGGCCACATTAGCGCCCGCGCTCGCAAAACTCACTGCAATTTGTAAATTAATACCTGAGGTACCACCGACAACGACAACGTTTTGGTTAGTATAATCAAACATATTTATTCCTTATAAAAGTGCAGTGAGGTTGAATACAGCTAAATTTGTGTTTGCAACGATTGGTGAATTGCAGTTAAAGCTGCGAGTGGATCAACAGCTTTGGTAATAGGTCTGCCAATGACTAAATAATCTGAACCTACCGCTATCGCTTGTGGCGGCGTCATAATGCGATGCTGATCGCCCGCGTCACTCCCCGCAGGTCGTATACCTGGCGTCACTAATTTAAAGTGCTCTCCAAAAGTAGATTTCAACAATTTGGCTTCTTGAGCGGAACACACCACCCCATCTAACTCTGCTTGATGTGTCAGTTTAGCTAAGCGAAGTACATGTTCAAATGCGGGTACATTAATACCAAGTAATGCTAAGTCTTCATCTGACATTGACGTTAACACGGTTACGGCGATGAGTAACGGCGCCTCTTTACCATATGGCAATAGCGCATTTTTAGCAGCTTGCATCATAGCCAAACCGCCACTAGCATGAACGTTCGTCATCCACACACCTAAATCTGCTGCCGCACTCACTGCTTTGGCTACCGTGTTAGGGATATCATGAAATTTTAAATCTAAAAACAAATCAAAATGACGATTATGAATATCCTTAACTAATGTTGGTCCGAACAGAGTAAACATCTCTTTGCCAATCTTTAAACGACACATGGCAGGATCGAGTTTATCTATAAGCGTTAAGGCATCAGCTTTGTTGTCGTAATCTAATGCCACAACAATCGGTTTGTCAGTCATACTGTCTCCAACTTAAACATTTAGTGCTTTGAAATAATATTGATTAATGTTCTTTCTGCACGAGAAGTAAATCACTCCCCGTCTAACCCTTTTATACGTTTTATACTGCCCCACTGTTTACATGACGGACAATGCCAATATAAAGCATGGGCAGGAAAGCCACATTCGTGGCAACGATAACTAGGGCGAAATTTAATTTGTTGTTCTACAAGCTTTTCAAGCATAGCTAAACTTTGCTTAGCTTTACCATTTTCAGCTTGTTGTATATGGAGTTTCATTAAATGCTGAAACCCTTTCATTGTTGGGTGGCGATATAAATTATCCAGCATCATAGCTTCAGCTTTTTCACTGTTATCTTTGCTGATTTGATGCTCCGCTAATGCAATAGCAACAGTAGCGCCAGCACCTTTTGTTAATGCTTCGCTAAGCAGTTGCTCATACCCATCACAATCTGATGTTTGACGGTAAACCTGTTTAGCGATATTGATGCTGTCGGGGAAAAGCGCAAGATCAGCGTCTAATAATTGTCCCAGTGCCAGTTTGCATTCTTTAAATAAAAGGCTATCGAGATAAATTTTAGCCAAGGCTAACCAAGCACGCCCACATTTTTCATCTTGTTTTATGGCAGATTGTAATTTTTGAATTTTAACCTGAGTGTCAGATGCTTCATCTGCTAGCTGACAATAGAAGTGCGCTATGGTGCATTTAAATACTTGTTGACGTTTCTTTGGCAGTTTTTTGGTGACATTTATGGCGTTTTGCCATTCTTTAGTGACTTGATAAATTGAAATCAGTTGTGACTCAGCTTCTTCACTGTGTTCTTCTTGATTAACTAGGTTGAGAAATATTTCTTCAGCACGATCGTAAAAACCGGCTGCCATATAATCTTTACCTAACTCCATCATCGCAATATCGCGCTGTTCAGTGGTCAAGTGTGGCCTTGCTATCAAATTTTGATGGATACGTATCGAGCGGTCAACTTCACCACGTTTACGAAATAGTGAGCCTAATGACAGATGCGTATCTATGGTGTCATCATCAACATCTAACATACTGATAAAAAGATCGACTGCTTTATCTGATTCATTAGAAAGCAAAAAATTTAAACCCGTAAAATAATCACGGCTTAATTTTTTACTTTTTTGACTATCGCGCTGCAGAATACTTCTGCGCCCCATATACCAGCCGTAGCCAGCTGCGATAGGCAATAATAAGAACAGAATTTCAAGCATATTTAAGGTACGATTTCCACATGGGGTTGTACTGCTACTGTTTTGTTATTTTCAGCGGCATTTTGCGTTAATTTCGCAAGATTTTTATTGGCCTTACGCAAAGCAAGTTTCATTCGCATAATATAAAAACTGGCAAGTAACCAACTCAACACAAAACCGGTTAAAAACACCACGGCTAACACCACGGGTAAACGATACTGACCTTCGGCAATAAAGTAGCTTAATGTCACTACCTGTTCATTTTTAGCACCGAACAACAACGCTAAGATAAACAAAAGCCCTACAATAATAATTGCGAAAAAAGACTTCACGCGATTCTCCATTTGAACAAAGCAATAAAATGATTATCTAAGATATTTACTGCGCTGACCAGCTTTGACTTTGAATAGATACAAAAAAGCCTCCAAATGGAGGCTTTTTACTCAAGCGTTAATCATTGATTAACAGCATCGACACGTTCGCGCAGTTCTTTACCCGGCTTAAAGTGCGGTACATATTTACCATCCAATTCAACTGAGGTTCCAGTTTTAGGATTACGGCCAACACGTGGTGCACGATAGTGAAGTGAAAAGCTACCAAATCCACGGATCTCAATGCGATCACCGCCTTCTAATGTTGTTGCCATTTGCTCCAACATTTCTTTGATAACGCTTTCAACTTCTTTCGCCGACAGTTGCGACTGCCTGGTGGCGAGTTTTTCGATAAGTTCAGATTTTGTCATCCTAGCTATCCCCTATTTACAAGCCAAACACAGTCGCCTAATGGGGAGGGATACTCCCCATACAACAGGCGATTTCGATTACTTACGAGCTGCTTTGAAAGCTTCAGCCATTGCGTTGCTGATTACAGCATCGTCTTGCTTGTTCAATGTTGCGATCGCTTCTTTCTGTTCAGCTTCATCTTTCGCTTTGATAGATAAGCTGATAGAACGGTTCTTACGATCTACACCCATGAACTTAGCTTCGATTGCATCACCTACTGAGTATACTGTAGATGCATCTTCGATGCGCTCTGCAGAAATGTCAGCAACACGGATATAACCTTCAACAGTTTCAGCTAGTTCAACTGTAACACCTTTAGCGTCAACAGCAGCAACGGTACCGTGTACTACGGTGCCTTTCTTCTTGTCAGCTAAATATGCGTTGAATGGATCATCTTCAGTTTGCTTAACACCTAGGCTGATACGTTCACGCTCTGGGTCTACTGAAAGAACTACAGCGTGGATTTCATCGCCTTTCTTGTATTCAGAAACTGCGTCTTCGCCAGTACCGTTCCAAGAAATGTCAGATAAGTGAACAAGACCATCGATTCCGCCGTCAAGACCAATGAAGATACCGAAGTCAGTAATTGACTTGATCTTACCTGATACTTTGTCGCCTTTGTTAAACTTAGTAGCGAAGTCATCCCATGGGTTAACTTTACACTGTTTTAAGCCTAAAGAAATACGACGACGCTCTTCGTCGATGTCTAGAACTAACACTTCAACTTCATCACCTAAGTTAACAACTTTAGATGGGTGAATGTTCTTGTTAGTCCAATCCATTTCAGAAACGTGTACTAAACCTTCAACGCCTTCTTCGATTTCCACGAAACAGCCGTAGTCAGTTAAGTTAGTTACGCGACCAGTTAAACGTGTGTTTTCTGGGTAGCGCTTGCTGATTTCTAACCATGGATCTTCGCCAAGTTGCTTAAGACCTAGTGATACGCGAGTACGTTCACGGTCATACTTAAGTACTTTAACGTTAATTTCGTCACCAACATTAACGATTTCAGATGGGTGCTTAACACGTTTCCATGCCATATCAGTGATATGTAATAGACCGTCAACACCACCTAAATCTACGAATGCACCGTAGTCAGTAAGGTTCTTAACGATACCTTTAACTGCTTGGCCTTCTTGTAGATTTTCAAGAAGTGCATCACGCTCAGCACTGCTTTCTGATTCGATAACAGCACGACGAGAAACAACAACGTTGTTGCGCTTCTGGTCTAGCTTGATAACTTTGAATTCTAATTCTTTGTACTCTAAGTGAGCGGTGTCGCGAACTGGGCGCACGTCAACTAGAGAACCTGGTAAGAAGGCACGGATACCGTTTAATTCAACAGTGAAACCACCTTTAACTTTACCATTGATGATACCGATTACAGTTTCAGCATCTTCGTACGCTTTTTCTAGAACGATCCAAGCTTCATGACGCTTAGCTTTTTCGCGAGATAATTGAGTCTCACCAAAGCCATCTTCAACAGAGTCAAGCGCTACATCAACTTCATCACCAACTTGAATTTCTAAAACGCCTTGTGCGTTTTTGAATTCGTCAGCAGAAATTGGGCTTTCAGACTTAAGGCCTGCGTCAACAAGTACCATACCGTTTTCGATGGCAACAACAGTACCACGAACGATAGAACCTGGACGGAACTCAAGAGTTTGAAGGGATTGTTCAAATAGATCAGCAAAAGATTCAGTCATGTTTTAAGTTACTTTATGTAATAAACCACCATCCATCCTAGATGTGGAGTCTAGTAATATTATCCACGTCATCCATAACGTGAATACCTACAGTTAGTTTAGCTTAAATAACTAATAAAGTTACTATAAATCTTAACTAGCCTGTAATTTTTTTGTTTACATGCTCTAATACAAGAGCCAGTACGCCTTCAATTGAGATGCCACTCGTATCGATAACTAATGCATCTTCTGCTGGCACTAAAGGTGAGGCTGAACGATTGATATCACGTTCATCCCGCTCAATAATTTCAGCTAAAAGGCGGTCGATTTTAACATCGAAGCCCTTGTCCTGCAACTGATTAAAGCGTCTTTGTGCTCGCTCTTGAGCTGAAGCAGTTAAGAAAATTTTTGCCGGTGCTTGAGGAAACACGACAGTTCCCATGTCACGGCCATCAGCCACTAATCCAGGCATTGCCGAGAATGCACGTTGACGGCGTAATAATGCTTCACGTACCCGTGGTAATGCGGCCACTTTAGATGCCGCATCTGAGCACTCTTGACTGCGAATTGTCGTGGTGACATCTTCGCCTTCAAGTACCACTTTAATGGCATTACTATCAGTATTAGTTAAAAACTGTACATCTAAATGAGCGGCCATCAAAGTCAATGCTTCTTCATTACTCAATTCTATATGATGATGAATCGCCGCAAGGGCAAGCACACGATAAATCGCCCCGCTATCTAATAGATGCCATCCTAAATGTTTGGATAATAACTGACATATCGTCCCTTTCCCTGCACCGCTAGGTCCATCCACAGTTACGATTGGAGCCCGTTCAGTCATAAATTCCTCCGAAAAACATCATCCATGATTATAAAAAGTTTTACCCAAAATTAAGCGGCGGTATTGTATCCTAATTCTTAGTAAAAAGCCTTTGCTAAGCTAAAAATTTACTGAAAAGCAGACGAGACTGGCAAAATTAAATGACAATCTCGTTTGCTTAAATAGGTTTATAGCTGAGTTTACTTAATTAATAGAATGAGTTGATAAACGTTGAAACTCATCAAAATACGTTGGGAATGTTTTTGAAGTACAATCTGGATCGTTAATGGTTATACCGCAATCTGCAAATGCAACTAATGAAAAACACATTGCCATTCTGTGATCATTATAAGTATCAATCGCAGCGGTATTGATTGTTTCAGGCGGCGTGATAGTGATGTAATCGCGGCCTTCTTCTACAGTAGCACCGACCTTGCGCAATTCAGTCGCCATGGCGGCTAATCGATCGGTTTCTTTAATTCGCCAGTTATAAATATTACGTAAAGATGTAGTGCCTTTGGCAAACAATGCTGCTGTTGCGATGGTCATTGCGGCGTCAGGAATGTGATTCATATCCATATCAATGGCTGTTAACGACGACTGTCTTGCGATAATAAAATCATCTCCCCATTCTATTTCTGCCCCCATCGCCGCAAGTGCATCAGCAAACTTTACATCACCTTGAATACTGAGTTTACCCACGCCTGTCACTTTCACTTCTCCGCCACAAATGGCACCAGCAGCAAGAAAGTAAGACGCAGAAGAGGCATCGCCTTCAACCAACACTTTGCCAGGGGAAACATATTCCTGACCGGATACAATTTCAAAGCGAGCATAGTTATGGTTAATCACTTCAACACCAAACTGCTTCATTAATGCAATTGTAATATCAATATAAGGTTTAGAAACAAGTTCACCTTTGATAACAATATTAACGGTGTCTTTTGCTAAAGGTGCCACCATCAATAACGCGGTTAAAAATTGGCTTGATAAATCACCGGCAATTTCAACATCCCCTCCATTTAAACCGGTAGCATTAATGGTTAATGGTGGAAAACCTGGATTTTTAAGATAAGTGATGGCCGCACCTAGTTGTTGCAGTGCATCAACCAAATCGCCAATTGGTCGCTCTTCCATTCGAGGTTCACCGGTTAAAGTAAACTGGCCTTGGCCTAGGGTTAACGCCGCACACAATGGGCGCATTGCGGTACCCGCATTACCTAGAAAAAGCGTTTGCGGCGTGACTGAGTTCAATACACCAGCAAGACCTTGTACTTGGCAAACGGTATTATTTTCGCTGAGTTCAAATTTGACACCTAGCTGTTTAAGCGAGGCCAACATATATCGAATATCGTCAGAATCGAGCAAGTTTGTCAGCGTAGTTGTGCCTCTTGCCAAAGTCGCGAGCAACAATGCTCGGTTGGAGATACTTTTTGAACCTGGAATATTAATTTCGCCATTCATCTTCGCGATAGGCTCTAAACGCAGTTGCTTCATGTATGTCTTCTTCTATCTATTAATTAAATTCAGGATTCAAATTGTTATTACCCTATAAGGAACACATAAAGTAATTTGAATAAGTTAATTACATTTCCCATGATGGGCATACCTTAATGAATGCGCCACAGGTTTCAAGTCATTTTCACGCTTAGTTGTGAGATGATGAGTTTAGGGAATATAACATGACCAAATGTAATGGACAGCCATTACAGCAGATTGTATTAAAAGATAACAGTGTTTTTTGCATGTCATTAATTGTTTCCAACTGAATAATTCTCAACTTCGTAATTAAACTGATTTGTCTCAAATAAGGACTTTAACTCTGTGTTTAAAGCGCGTTATCCTAGATAAAAATAAATGTCATTGATTATAAGGTCCCCTCATGTTTGAACGATTAAAAGCCATGCCCGCTGATCCTATCTTAGGCTTGTTGACACAATATCGTGCCGATCCACATCCGAATAAAGTCGATCTAGGTGTTGGCGTTTATAAAGATCCACAAGGCCACACCCCGATTCTTGATTGTGTTAAGGTAGCTGAACAACGCCGTACTGATTCAGAAGACACCAAGGTTTATATCGGGCCTACCGGTTCACCTTTATTCAATCAGTTAATGACTGAACTCGCTTTTGGTAATCACCACCCCGCACTTTTGGCAAATCGCATTAGAACAGTATCGACACCTGGCGGAACTGGTGCACTGCGTGTGGCAGCTGATTTTATCAAACGTTGTCGCCCAAATGCTGTGTTATGGGTAAGCGATCCTACATGGGCGAACCATACAGGGTTATTTGAAGCCGCGGGCATAACAGTTAAAACCTACCCTTATTATGATTACGACACAAAATCATTAAAATTTGAGCAAATGATTGCAGCGTTAAATCAAGTTTCAAAAGATGATGTCGTGCTTTTACATGCCTGTTGCCATAATCCAAGTGGAATGGATTTAACCAAAGAACAATGGGATGAAGTCATTAGCGTGACTGCCAAACAAGGGTATACCCCACTGATTGATATGGCATATCAAGGATTTGGTGATGGCGTTGATGAAGATGCTTATGGTGTGCGTCAAATGGCAGCTGCCGTAGAAAACATGATTTTATGTAGCTCATGTTCGAAAAACTTTGGCTTATATCGTGAACGTATTGGTGCTTGTTCAATTATAGGTAAAGATGCGGCCCAAGCCGATGTCGCTTTTTCAGTATTATTATATGTTGTTCGTTGTATCTACTCTATGCCGCCAGCCCATGGTGCCGCAATTGTTGAAACCATCCTAGCGGATGCTGATTTAAAACAGCAATGGTTAGATGAATTAGCGGTAATGCGAAACCGTATTAATGGTAATCGCAGTATGTTAGTAAATAAGTTACTTGAAAACGGTGTTAAGCAGGATTTTAGTTTTATAGCTCAACAAAAAGGAATGTTTTCATTCTTGGGGGTAGATCAAACTCAAGTTGAAGCACTTAAATCACAACACAGTATTTACATGGTAGGTTCAAGCCGGATCAGTATAGCGGGGATCAGTGAGTCAAATGTTGACTATTTAGCAAAATCAATAGCATCGATATTGTAATGATTTAAAAAAGGGCTGATTTTTCAGCCCTTTCGTTTTGCTATCAACTCAGTTTACTTACTGTGTTTCTTAGCAAAATCTTGCATAAACATAACCAATTTTTGTACCCCTTCAATTGGCATAGCATTGTAAATGCTCGCACGCATGCCACCTACAATTCGATGACCTTTTAAGGCCACTAATCCTGCCTTTTCAGCATCCGCTAAAAACTCGCTATCTAATGCGCTATCAGCCAGCTGGAATGTCACATTCATTCTAGAGCGATTTTCAAGGGCGACACCATTTTTATAAAATGGGAGTTGATCAATACAATCATAAAGTAATTGTGCTTTTTGTTGATTGATTTTTTCCATGGCACTCACGCCACCAACGCTTTTCAGCCATTCAAATACTTCGGCAGCTAAATACCATGCAAAGGTTGGTGGAGTGTTAAACATCGAATCGTTATCTTTAGTGATGTTGTAATCCATAACAGATGATTGCACTAAACTCGGTAAAGACAACATGTCATCACGTACAATCACAATCGACAAACCTGAAGGACCAATATTTTTTTGGGCTCCGGCATAAATAAGTGCAAATTTACTGACATCAATTTCATGGGACATAATAGTTGATGATAAGTCAGCTACAACTGGCCAAGGGCTGTTGAGCGACTCAAATATTTCAATGCCGTCAACCGTTTCATTAGCACAGTAGTGCACATATCGATAATCTTTGTTGATTTGGTTGAGATCAGGCAAACAAACTTGGTGTAAGCCATCAATGGTTTCGACAATATTGATTTCATCTATTTGCGCTTCGCCTGCAATACGCTTAGCTTCTTTCACTGCAGAACTTGACCATTGTCCAGAGGTCAAATACAAAGCACGGCCATTATCACCGAGAAAATTAGTGACAACATTGGTAAATTGTCCCCTGCCACCACCATGCATAAATAATACATGATAATTTTGTGGAATATGCATGAGCTCGCGAAGTGTCTTTTCTGCTTGCTGTGTTAAGGCAATAAACTCTTTACTACGATGACTTATCTCCATGACGGAGACCCCTAGCCCATTCCAATCAATTAATTCCTGTTGTGCTTTTTGCATTACCGGTTGGGGTAACATCGCAGGACCGGCACAGAAATTATAAATTGCGTTCACAGACAACTCCTTCACTCAATATTATTGATATCAATTAGATGATTTTAGACTAGTAATATTAAGCACTTTATTCGCGAATGAATAGTGCTTAATTAAGCATTTTCAATGAATATTATTCCGTAAAACAAAACGAGCGCGAAAGGCGCTCGTTTGAATTGAATCACAGAACTCGATTATTCCTGTTCGTCTGACTCATCGTTTACGGCTTCGTTTTCAACCGGATCAGCAGCCACATCTTCGTTGTCATTTGCGTCAACGATAATTGGGTTACCTTCGTCATCCAACTCTTCATCAGATTGAATTTCTTCGATACGTTGTAAACCCACCACTTTTTCGTCATCAGCAGTACGAATAATCGTGACACCTTGGGTGTTTCGACCTATCACTGAAACACCTTCAGCCGGAGTACGGACTAATGTTCCCTTGTCACTGATCAACATGATTTCATCATTGCTACCAACCTGAACAGCACCAACAACGGCACCATTTCGTTCGCTTACTTTGATTGAAACCACACCTTTTGTGCCACGACTCTTAGCCGGGTACTCTTCAAGTTCAGTTCGTTTACCGTAACCGTTTTCAGTTACCGTTAAAATAGCGCCATCACCCTTAGGAACAATCAAGGATACAACGCGTTGGCCATCTTCTAACTTGATACCACGAACACCCGTTGCTGTTCGGCCCATTGGACGTAGCGCAATGATTTCTTCGCCAGTTTCAGGATCAATTTTCACCGCACCGGTTTCTGAATCGCGGGCTTTCTCGTTAAAGCGTACCACTTTGCCTTCGTTAGAGAACAACATGATGTCGTCACTGCCTTCCGTGATATCAACACCAATCAGCTGATCGCCCTCTTTTAGATTAACAGCAATAATTCCGTTTGCACGTGGGTTACTGTAGGCGGTCAAGGCGGTTTTCTTCACGGTACCGTGCGCGGTTGCCATGATAATAAATTTATCATCGGCATATTCACGAACAGGAAGAATCGCGGTAATGCGCTCGCCATCAGATAATGGCAATAAGTTAACAATTGGACGACCACGAGAAGCGCGACTTGCAAGTGGTAATTGATACACTTTTAACCAGTACATTTTACCAAAGTCAGAGAAACAAAGGATCGTATCATGGGTATTGGCCACTAATAGTTTTTCAACGAAATCTTCATCTTTAACTTTGGTCGCCGCTTTACCTTTACCACCACGACGTTGCGCTTGATAATCAGTTAATGGTTGATATTTGGCATAACCTAAGTGAGATAGCGTTACCACAACGTCTTCTTCATTGATTAAATCTTCAAGACTCATATCAATTTCATTAGCGTTAATAATGGTTCTACGCTCATCACCATATTGCTCAAGAATTTCTTGTAATTCTTCTTTGATGACTTCCATCAAACGCTCAGGGCTACGCAAAATAAGGAGTAATCCAGCAATAAGCACTAAGAGTTCTTCGTATTCACTTAGAATCTTTTCATGCTCTAAACCAGTTAAACGGTGTAAACGTAATTCAAGAATGGCTTGCGCTTGCTGTTCCGTTAAATAGTACTGACCGTCACGGATACCGTATTCAGGCTCTAACCATTCAGGACGAGCTGCATCATCGCCGGCTTTTTCTAACATTCCTTGAACGTGGCCTAACTGCCAACCTTGCGATATTAATTTGGCTTTGGCTTCAGCAGGTGTTGGAGAAGCTTTAATTAACGCGATAATAGGGTCAATGTTAGCTAATGCAATGGCTAAGGCTTCAAGGATGTGGGCTCTATCGCGCGCTTTGCGTAACTCAAATACAGTACGGCGAGTAACCACTTCACGACGATGAAGTATAAAACACTCTAGCATTTCTTTTAGATTAAATAACTTAGGTTGACCATTGGTTAGGGCAACCATGTTAATACCAAAAGAACATTGCATTTGAGTTTGAGCATACAGGTTATTAAGCACAACCTCGCCTACTTCACCGCGTTTTATTTCAATAACAATACGCATACCGTCTTTGTCAGACTCGTCGCGTAAACCACTGATACCTTCGATTTTTTTATCTTTAACAAGCTCAGCAATTTTTTCAATTAAGCGTGCTTTGTTAACCTGATAAGGGATCTCGTGAACAATAATACGTTCACGGCCGTTTTCATCGGTTTCAACTTCGGCTTTAGAACGCATAATTGCACGACCACGGCCAGTGTTATAGGCATCAATAATGCCCTTACGTCCGTTGATTGATGCTGCGGTTGGGAAATCTGGCCCTGGAATGTATTCCATTAACTGTTCAATCGATAAGCTAGGCTCATCAATTAATGCTAAACAGCCTTTTACCACTTCACTTAAGTTGTGCGGTGGAATATTGGTGGCCATACCGACAGCAATACCAGAAGAGCCGTTAATTAATAAGTTCGGTACTCGCGTTGGTAATACCGCTGGAATGAATTCTGTACCATCGTAGTTAGGTACAAAATCAACGGTTTCTTTTTCTAAGTCCGCCAACAAAGAGTGGGCTAACTTTTCCATACGAATTTCGGTATAACGCATTGCCGCTGCTGAGTCACCATCAACCGAGCCAAAGTTACCTTGGCCGTCTACTAAGGTGTAGCGTAACGAGAATGGCTGCGCCATACGAACAATAGTGTCATAAACAGCAGTATCACCATGCGGGTGATATTTACCGATAACGTCACCAACAACACGAGCGGATTTTTTATAAGGTTTGTTCCAGTCGTTTTTAAGTTCGCTCATCGCAAATAATACGCGGCGGTGTACCGGCTTTAAGCCGTCTCGCACGTCAGGCAATGCACGACCCACAATTACGCTCATAGCGTAATCTAGATACGAATTTTTTAATTCGTCTTCAATATTAATTGGCGAAATAGATGAAGCCAGATCAGTCATAAACTGCGCGTTCCCCTGAAATTGAGCTGACGACTTTTATTCCATATTATCGTCGAGCTTTAAAACGTGATTTGGCATTCTAACACAGATATCTATTGTCGCTAGAGCAAACCGAAACCAATTTAATTTTAGGGATAAAAAAAATACGAATTAATAAATGTGACAACGAGTTAGCAAAATTTGTATTCAATAAACTTAACTCAAAAATCAATCTAAATTAACCAATTGTGGCTATTAACACCCTGAGTTGTTCAAATAATATGCGTTTCATCATTATTATCGACCCATATCACATGCTGCAGGATATTTTAGCGCTATTAAAAACCGATTCAGACGATATAATGGTGGCATAATCAATAATTGATAAATTTAGGTACAGCATGTCTACTGAAACCTCTTCTAATGTGAACGTCGATCCACAAGAGATTGCTAAATTTGAAGCGATGGCGCAAACATGGTGGGATCCCGATGGTGAATTCAAACCATTACACCAATTAAATCCATTACGACTGAACTATATTGATCAAACCTCGAAAGGTATTTTTGCTAAGAAAGTACTTGATGTCGGCTGTGGTGGAGGGATTTTATCTGAAAGCATGGCTAAAATTGGTGCCAATGTAGACGGGTTAGACATGGGGGATGAGCCTTTAGAGATCGCCAGACTCCATGCACTAGAAAGTGGTGTATCGGTGAACTATATAAAAAGTACCGCAGAGCAGCATAGAGACAATCACAAAGAGTATTACGATGTTGTGACTTGTATGGAAATGCTTGAGCACGTTCCTGATCCATTATCGGTTATCCAGGCTTGTTGTGATATGGTTAAACCTAATGGTTATGTGTTTTTCTCAACCATCAATCGTAATTGGATGTCTTATTTACAAACCATCGTTGGCGCTGAATACCTGTTAAAAATGCTGCCAGTTGGCACCCATGATCACAATAACTTTATCCGTCCCTCAGAATTAATTAGCCTTGTCGATAAAACCGACCTACTGTGTAAAGATGCACTTGGCATCAAATACAACCCAATATCTGGCGTATTTAAATACAGTAAAAATGTGGATGTAAATTATATGATCGCCACACAAAAGGTTGACTAACCAGTGGCATTATCCAACCGTGAATTTGATAAATATAATATTAAAGGCGTGCTATTCGATTTAGATGGTACGCTTGCCGATACCGCACCCGATTTAATCTACGCGCTAAATCTTTCTTTAATCGATGCAGGCTTGGTTGCATGCGAGATTGATAAGGTTAAGCATGCTGTTACCCATGGTAGCCTAGCCTTAGTTAAAGCTGCCCTTCCAGATGCTGATGAAGCACTCCACCATCAATTACAACAGGCATTACTCCGTCACTATAAAGTGATTAATGGTGATAAAAGTTGTTTATTCAGCAAACTCGATGCCCTTCTTACCTTGCTTGATCATCGGAGCATCCCCTATGGGATAGTGACGAATAAGCATGCATGTTTTGCGCGTCCTTTAGTACGCAAATTGGGTTTAGTCCCACTGGTAAAGTCGCTTATAAGTGGTGATAGCACAATTCATTCAAAACCACACCCTGCCCCTATGTTGCTTGCCGCGCAACAGATAGGTATACCTGTACAAAACATTCTGTATCTAGGTGATGCCGAAAGGGATCTTGTCGCGGCGAAAAATGCCAATATGATTGGTGGTGTTGCCTACTGGGGTTACTTATCCTCTGATGACACTCCTGAAGATTGGCCGGCACAATTACATTTCAAATCAACTCAATGTCTATATGACTTCTTTGTCTAATTTTCAATGTGATTTAAGCGGCAGTTAACTTTAAATTTGATGACGTTAATCAGGCTAAAGTTCCCTGTTTGAGCTCGGTAATTAAAAAGAACCAAACATTGATTTAAAGATCAATAAAAAAATACCTTAAGCGATGCGATCGACGATAATTTTAGCGATCAAACTATTTTCATTTTTAGAACAATTAATCAACAGCAGAGAGAAATGCTATAGAAAATTGGGGTGTAGGGTTAGCTTTTACTAACCCATATCTTTATCCTCAACTTATCCACAAGATGTTCTTAAAATTGTGGCTTGCAAAATCCCTCCAACCTCACTATCTTGTATCTTAGATTTTAAATAACACCATATCTTGTGTGTCAAATACAATCTCAGACACTAGTGCGTCAACAAGAATGACGCATTATTTTAAGCTGAACGGGTGACTTATCTTACTGTAATGTCACAAACCGTCGTCTTTAATGCTTAAGGATGATTGTTTTTACAAGGGAACGTAACCGTGTGGTTAGACACGATCGCCTGTTGTAATAAGCGCTCAATCACAATAACAGATATAATCAAGGCCTCTCTTCAATGAATAGCAATATGACTGTCACAAAACGCTGTGGCGAACGTGAAACTATCGATTTAGATAAAATTCATCGCGTGATCACTTGGGCAGCCAAGGGATTAAAAAACGTTTCAGTTTCTGAAGTTGAACTCAGATCTCACCTGCAATTCTTTGACGGTATTCCGACAGAAGCTATTCATGAAACGATTATCAAGGCCGCTGCAGATCTTATTTCACCAGAAGCACCTGATTATCAATTTGTTGCAGCTCGCTTAGCCATTTTCCATTTACGTAAAAAAGCCTTCGGCCAATTTGAGCCGCCTAAGCTTTACGACCATGTCACCCGTTTGGTTGAAATGGGTAAATACGACATGCATATTCTGGCTGATTACAGTCGTGAAGAACTTGATATCCTTGACAGTTATATCGACCATTGGCGAGATATGAACTTCTCGTATGCTGCGGTAAAGCAATTGGAAGGTAAATATTTAGTACAAAACCGTGTGACACATGAAGTATATGAAAGCGCTCAGTTTTTATACATCCTTGTTGCGGCTTGTTTATTTTCTAAATATCCAAAAGAAACCCGATTAAAGTATGTTAAAGATTTCTATGATGCGACCTCTAGCTTCAAGATATCTTTACCGACTCCTATTATGGCAGGTGTACGTACTCCTACTCGTCAGTTTAGTTCTTGTGTCTTAATCGAGTGCGATGACAGCTTAGACTCTATCAATGCCACCGCGTCTTCTATTGTTAAATATGTGAGTCAACGAGCGGGAATTGGTATCAACGCTGGTCGCATTCGAGCATTAGGTAGCCCGATACGCGGCGGTGAAGCATTCCACACTGGTTGTTTACCATTTTATAAATATTTCCAAACTGCTGTTAAGTCTTGTTCTCAAGGCGGTGTTCGCGGTGGTGCTGCCACCCTTTTCTATCCGTTATGGCATTTAGAAGTTGAGTCATTACTGGTTCTGAAAAACAACCGTGGCGTGGAAGATAACCGTGTACGCCATTTAGATTATGGTGTTCAGCTAAATAAATTAATGTACCAGCGTTTGATTAAAGCAGAAAATATCAGTTTATTCAGTCCATCAGACGTTCCTGGCTTGTATGATGCATTTTTCGAAGATCAAGCTGAATTCGAACGTTTGTACCTGCAGTACGAACAAGACCCTGCTATTCGTAAAAAGCAAATTAAAGCCGTTGAGTTATTCTCATTGATGATGCAAGAGCGCGCGTCTACGGGCCGAATTTATATTCAAAACGTGGATCATTGTAATACTCACAGTCCTTTTGATTCTAAAGTCGCACCAATCAAGCAATCTAACTTATGTTTAGAAATTGCGCTGCCGACTAAGCCATTAAAGAATATTGATGACCCTAATGGTGAAATTGCCCTTTGTACCCTGTCGGCTTTGAATCTTGGTGCGATTAAACATTTAGAAGAGTTAGAGCCTCTGGCTGAGTTAGCCGTGCGTGCATTAGATAATTTATTAGATTATCAAGATTACCCAATTATTTCGGCTAAGTTAGGATCAATGAACCGCCGTACCCTTGGGATCGGTGTGATTAACTTTGCAAACTATTTGGCTAAAAATGGAAAACGTTATTCAGATGGTTCGGCTAACAACCTGACCCACAAAACATTTGAAGCTATCCAGTTTTACTTATTAAAAGCATCAATGAAGTTGGCTCAAGAACAAGGTGCGTGTCCGTTATTTAATGAAACCACTTATTCTAAAGGCATCTTGCCCATTGACACCTACAAACGCGATTTGGATAAAATTTGTGACGAACCCTTACATCTAGACTGGGAAAGTTTACGAAAAGATATTCAGCAGTATGGTTTACGTAACTCAACCTTGTCTGCATTGATGCCATCAGAGACTTCTTCACAGATCTCAAATGCAACCAATGGTATTGAACCACCACGTGGATTAATTAGTGTTAAAGCAAGTAAAGATGGACAGTTAAAACAAGTTGTACCTGATTTTGATCTATTAAAAGATCAATATGAGTTACTTTGGAATATGCCAAACAATGAAGGTTACTTACAACTTGTTGGTATCATGCAGAAGTTTATTGACCAAGCAATTTCTGCTAACACCAATTATGACCCAACGAAGTTTCCAAGCCGTAAAGTCCCCATGCAGACCTTGTTAAAGGATTTGCTAAGCGCTTACAAACTCGGTGTTAAAACACTTTACTATCATAACACCCGTGATGGTGCATCCGATCAACACGATGACATTACCGCCATCGAAAAAGAAGATGATGATTGCGCTGGCGGCGCGTGCAAGATATAAACCTGAGGTTTATTGATTGGTTATTTTAATAAGGAATTAATTGCGGGGAAGCTTCCCCGCTTTTTAGGAAAACAAACATGGCTTACTCAACATTTTGTCAAACACCTAATGACGCTACCCAAGAACCCATGTTCTTTGGTCAAAACGTTAACGTGGCACGCTACGATCAACAAAAATATGAGATTTTTGAAAAGTTAATTGAAAAACAATTGTCTTTTTTCTGGCGCCCAGAAGAAGTTGATGTCAGCCGCGACAAAATTGACTTTGCCAGTCTTCCTGAACATGAAAAACACATCTTCTTGTCTAACTTGAAGTATCAAACTTTACTTGATTCAATCCAAGGCCGCTCTCCTAACGTGGCATTTTTACCATTAGTGTCTATCCCTGAGTTAGAAACTTGGATTGAGACTTGGTCATTTTCAGAAACGATTCATTCTCGCTCTTATACGCATATTATTCGTAATATTGTCAATAACCCTTCGGTTGTTTTTGATGATATCGTCGAAAATGAGCAAATTTTGAAGCGTGCTGGAGATATTGCCAAGTATTATGATGATTTGATTTTTTTGACTCAAATCCATAATTTGCATGGTGAAGGCACTCACCTGATTGGTGATAAAGAAGTCACTGTTAATCTTCGTCTTTTAAAGAAAACCTTATATCTGTGCATGATGTCGGTTAACGCATTAGAAGCGATTCGTTTTTATGTCAGCTTTGCATGTTCATTTGCCTTCGCAGAACGTCGATTAATGGAAGGTAATGCCAAGATCATTCGCTTAATCGCCCGTGATGAAGCACTGCATTTAAATAGCACTCAACATATTCTTAGCTTAATGCAAGGTGGTAAAGACGATCCAGAAATGGCCGAAATTGCCATTGAATGTTATTCAGAATCTTACGACCTATTCCTTAAGGCTGCTGAGCAAGAAAAAGACTGGGCTAAATATTTATTTAAAGACGGCTCAATGATTGGTTTAAATGAGCAAATTCTTTGTCAATACGTTGAATATATCACTAACCAACGTATGAAAGCCGTCGGTTTACCGCTTCCTTACGAAGATCAATCCAACCCATTACCTTGGATGAAAAACTGGTTAGAAAGTGATGCCGTTCAAGTGGCGCCGCAGGAAGTTGAAGTGTCTTCATACCTTGTAGGTCAAATTGACTCTGCGGTAGACAGTGACGAGTTTTCTGATTTTGACTTATAAACATTTTTTTATAAAAGCGCCGATTGTTAGCCTTAAGGGCCAACCAGCAATCCTATTTGATGGCAAGAAAGCTACCTTGCTAGAGGCGCTTGAGTATAAAAAAGTGAAAGTATTTTCAGAGTGCCGCAATGGTTTTTGCGGCGCTTGTAAAACCGAAGTAATATCTGGTGAAGTCACTTATATTAAAGAGCCGTTAGCTGAACTTAAAGCTAATGAATGTTTGCCTTGCTGCTGTATTCCGCAAACGGATTTGAATCTTGCTTTATCTATGGAGAATGTCGAATTAGTTGTTCGTTCGAAGTCCATTAACAAAAAAACATTAACACAATCTAAAGATGCAATTGAATTAGCTTACAACATTGAAACGGCTACCGCACAACAAAGCTAGCCAGCAAACCGAAACTTGAAACTAGAAACTAGAAACTAGAAACTAGAAACTAGAAAAGCATCAAATAAAATCACACCAACCTTATTAAATAAGTAATTGTTTAAACAAGTTTTTGTGGAAAAATATTTTCAACACCGACAAAATAACCACCACTCACCAAAATATTTCACATTAATTTTAGCCATGATATTCAATCTTATGATTGCACTCTGTCATGCTGTTTTTGAAAATACTGCCATAGGGTTGTTACCAAGGTAAAACCTGTCCATTTGAGTGTTTAAATACCCCTGTTTCTGTCATATCGAGTTGATTGATTAATCCGATTATGCGAGAGGCGGACTCTGTTGCAGAAATATCTCCACCGTAGTTAACCATCCCGGTTTGCACATACCCAGGATGATAAATGCCTACGGCTATATTGCGCGGTTTAAGATCAACACTGAGTGACATTGAAGCGGCGTTTAAGGCAGCCTTTGACATACGATATCCATAACGCCCACCAGAAGTATTATCAGCAATGGATCCCATTCTTGATGTGATCATCGCCACTTTACCGCTATCGTTTATCTGTGTTTGAAGTGCAGTAACCATTCTTAGTGGTGCAAGGGCATTGACTTCGAACTGTTCGCGTATGCTTGTAATATTTAAATGTGATAAACTTTCATCTCGCAATATGCCTGCATTACAAATCAGTACATCAATGCTGACCTCCTGTAAGCCCATTAACATCTTATTGAGCCCAATATCAGTTGCAACATCAACATCATTAATTGTGATAACTGGTAATGCATTTAACTCATCAGAAGCCTGTCGGCAAATGGCATAGACTTGATACCCTTGTGCAACATAGCTCTTGACTAAAGCCAGTCCAATGCCGCGGTTAGCACCGGTTATGACAACATTTTTATTCATACTTATCGTCCTCATGTTGTATCGAAATGGATAAAATCAATATAGTTAAGTAAACCATAAAAACTAGCATATCAAGGTATTAGTGCGTAAAGTAAGATTTTAGCCAACGTTTGAGCATGCTTTGTTAAAAAATATACAATGGTATTTCTCCTCTGAGATTATAAGGACTTTCGGCTATGCCATCTGCCTCTAATTCGCCTGATCTACCTCAAACTGCTATTTCAAGCCCCGATAATATTCAAGCCCATGAGAATATCTGGCACCAGCGTATATCTGGTGAAGATAAACAACGCAGGAACGATCATCGCAGCCCTTTTCAGCGTGACAGAGCAAGAATCCTCCACAGTGCAGCGTTTAGACGCCTACAAGCCAAAACACAGGTTTTAGGCATAGGTATGAATGATTTTTATCGTACGCGCTTAACTCATTCACTCGAAGTGTCTCAAATAGGCACGGGTATAGCGGCGCAATTGAGACGTAAATACCCTAACCTTAAGTATTTACTTAACTCAATGAGCTTAATTGAGTCTTTGTGTTTGGCACACGATATTGGCCATCCGCCTTTTGGACACGGCGGAGAAGTCGCATTGCATTATATGATGCGCGATCATGGCGGTTTTGAAGGAAACGGTCAGACATTCAGAATATTAACTCGTCTAGAACCCTACACGCCATCTACTGGGATGAATTTAACCCGCAGAACGCTATTGGGGATATTAAAATATCCTGCCCCCTATTCCCAATTAAGAATAAACACTCATCCAGCCCCAGTATTACATCATAGACAGTTAAAACCATCAGATTGGCCGCCAGTAAAGGGCGTGTTCGATGATGATAAACCTATCTTAGATTGGGTGTTATCCAGTTTAACAGAAAAAGATCGCCAGTTATTTTTATCCAGTGAGCAGAGTCAGATCCATCCTGACTACCCACATCTTAAAACAAAGTTTAAATCACTCGATTGTTCCATTATGGAATTAGCAGACGACATCGCCTACGCAGTTCATGATCTTGAAGATGCTATAGTCATGGGTATTGTTAACCCACTTCAATGGCAGGAGGATGTGGTTGTTCCATTACAACACATAGAAGATAGCTGGCTTAAACATGAAATCCACACCATAGGTGCTAAATTATTCTCAAATCAACATCATTTACGCAAAGATGCCATTGGCACCCTAGTCAACGCCTTTGTTACGGCTATCAATATTAAAATAAAACCTGAATTTGACGAGCATTTACTCAAGTATCATGCTGAACTTGAATTAGATTTTGCTGCCACATTAAGTGTACTCAAGCAGTTTGTGTATAAGTACGTCATTAGAAAACCTGAAATTCAAATGCTTGAATACAAAGGTCAGCAAATTGTAATGGAGCTGTTTGAAGCTTTTGCCTCCGACCCACAGCGTTTATTACCCCTAAACACTGGTGAGCGATGGGTGAAAGCTGAACAAGAAAATAATAACCCCATGCGAGTAATGGCGGATTATATTTCTGGGATGACAGATGAATTTGCGGCGAGATTACATCAACAGCTTTTTGGCAGTAAAACTGCCGGTATTTTAGAACTGAATCGAGAACTTTAATCCCAGCTTTAATTCTTATCTTTTAATGTTGATCGAATTAATGTTTTCACAAGGCACTTAACAAAGCATAAAGTGCCTATCAAAAACACAACAGTTTAAAAGACTATCTGGATTAATCTGATTGAATTTGAGTTCGCTTCGTTTGTCCCCATGATTTAACAAAATAACGCAGTGGAATTTGCGACACTAAAATCCCTGTTAACATCAAGCTACAACCTAATAAAGCACGTGGTTCAAGGGTTTCACCTAATATTAAAATACCACCAATGGCAGCGAATACCGTTTCTAAACTTAAGATAATAGCAACATGCGCTGGATGGGCATTTTTTTGGGCAACGACCTGAAGCGTATAACCGACCCCAACAGAAACAATCCCGGAATAAGCCAATGCCGCCCACGCTAAACCGATATTACCTATTACCGTTGTTTCAATCATCATTGAAACACCAATACTTAATAACCCACAAAAAATGAACTGCAGATGTGATAATAAAATCGGTGAATGTTTTTTGGCAAAATGGTCAATAATCAGAATGTGAACCGCCCAAAATACCGCGCCAACAAGCTGCAATAGATCACCATAGCCAATACTCATGTCATCTTTAATACTTAAAAAATAAAGCCCGAAAACCGCAATAGCACAACCTAACCAAGTATTTGCCCCTGTTTGGTGTTTAAGGATGAGTCCTAATACCGGTACGATGACAATATACAATCCCGTAATAAATCCCGCATTGGCTGCAGAGGTAAATTGTAACCCGACCTGTTGCAATGAAGCCGCAAAAAAGAGTACCGAGCCCGCACTTATTGATGCCAAAATTAATGACTTTTTATTGCCAACTAACAGCGTTTTTTTATTGGCAAAAAACCACAATAATGGCAGTAAACTCACTGCGCCGATTAAAAAGCGTAACCCATTGAACATAAATGGCGATAAATGGTCCATCCCCATAGATTGGGCGACAAATCCGAAGCCCCAAACAGCAGCGGTTAACAGAAGTAATAAATTGGCAATCACAGCTCATTCCATCGACAAAAAGAAAACAAGACTACTTAAGTTACAGATTGACTACAAGTACACCTGATAATTATTCTTTGCAAACAAAATGAAGATAATACTTTGGCTTGGGCGAGGTCTGAGTTAACGTAAACTTAAGCCAAGTAAATATCTTGAGGCCAAGTTGTTCTTTAGTGACCGCGTTGATCATAAGAGACATAGTTACAGCAAATTGTTGATCATTATTACAAGGCAATGACTGCGTATTGTGGCCATTGTCCATAAACTGACTAATGGCGAAAAAACAATCGCCAAGCGCTGTCAGTCTTGAAAAATGCATCTTTGCGGCTAACATTTTGCTTATATAACGAGACATCAAGCCTTTCGCTAACAGTCAGATTTTTTTGAATTAGACTAAGTGAGTCAAGAAATGTTCATGGAGCTTTTAGCATTACTTAACAGCAATTATTCCATGGTCGGCTTAATGATGACATCACTTTTGCAACACACTAATGGCTCAGACACGCTAATATGCAATTACATGAATTTTTGATCCGCTTTCAATTACAACCTCTTGGTGTCAATAACATCACTTCAGCCCCTGCTCATTATCCTGGGAGAGAAGCTGCTGTGCTGATCCCAGTAGAGCAAATTGATAATCAACTTTACCTTCTGCTCACCAAGCGACCTCTTCACCTTAAACATCATCCGGGGCAAATCAGTTTTCCAGGCGGTAAATTTGAACAACATGACAAAGATGCCATTGACACTGCATTACGTGAAGCCAAAGAGGAAATAGGATTAGAAAGAAATAATGTCACGGTTATCGGCGCATTTCCGCCCCATAAAACCTTTACCGGATTTACCATTACCCCGATTGTAGGTATTGTTAACCAGCCGTTTGAGTTAGTAATCGACCCAAATGAAGTAGAGAGTTGTTTTAAAGTGCCTTTGAATTTCTTTAAACAAGGTAAGAATCGTCATTTAGGACAGCATTGGCGCAAAGGCAAAGCCTACAATGTGCATTATATGCCATTTGAAGATAAATTTATTTGGGGTGTGACAGCAGCAATTATCGATTTACTTTGCCGCCACATAGATAACTAAAAATTACACTACATAACGTATATATAAACCCGCCGATAATGAAACCACTAACAACAGCGGAATATTAAACCAAAATCCAATTCGAGCGGTAGTTTTAGCATAAAAGTTCACCAGTAAGTTAAGTAAACTGATCCCTGCGCACCACCAAATAATATGTTCTAATTTTACGGTTAACGCGGGGTCCCAATCAAAACGCACTTCAACCCCTTTAGATAAAAAATATCCAACAGCACGATCTGGCCTTGCCTCACCATAAATCAGTAATGCATAAATAGCCAAACTCCAACCTAAAATTGACAAGACCGTCAATACGACTTGTAGTACATCTAACCGCGACATTTTACTTCCCTAATCAATGTTGTTTTTGGGACCCAGATTGATTTTAGCCAAACGCTTCATCATTACTAAAATAACTTCAAAAATATTAATTTAGCAGATTATTTACGTCTTATTATTAAAACTATCAGATTAATACGTTTAGAATAACGTTTTCAGCTTGAGAAAAGCCACCATAAAGGTAAGATAAACACAAAATTACTTACTATTTTGATCTTGGAGAATAAAGCAACAATGAGCATTGCATCTGTCGCTTCAGTTTTTAAAGGTGAACACGCTGTTGGTTCATCAGTAACCGTACAAGGATGGGTTAGAACTCGTCGTGATTCCAAAGCGGGTATTTCATTCTTAGCCGTTTATGATGGTTCATGTTTTGACCCAATCCAAGGCGTTGTACCAAATAGCTTAGATAATTATGAGCAAGACGTTTTGAAGCTAACTGCAGGTTGTGCCGTTGAAATGACCGGTTCGATTGTTGAATCGCCAGGTGCTGGACAAGCATTCGAGTTACAAGTGACCGCTATCAATGTGACTGGGTTTGTTGATGATCCTGACACATACCCGATGGCCGCTAAGCGTCACTCGATTGAACATCTACGTGAATTAGCGCATCTGCGTCCGCGCACGAACATCATTGGTGCTGTTGCCCGCGTACGTAATTGTTTATCACAGGCTATTCATCGTTTTTACCATCAAGAAGGTTTTATTTGGGTGTCTACCCCACTTATTACCGCTTCGGATTGTGAAGGTGCGGGTGAAATGTTCCGTGTTTCAACACTAGACATGGAAAATCTACCGCTAACAGATGCTGGTAAGGTGGATTATGACAAAGACTTTTTCGGTAAAGAGGCCTTCTTAACCGTTTCGGGTCAGTTAAACGCTGAAACTTACGCGTGTGCGTTGTCTAAAGTGTACACTTTCGGTCCTACTTTCCGTGCTGAAAACTCTAATACTACCCGCCACCTTGCAGAGTTTTGGATGGTTGAACCTGAAGTGGCATTTGCAACATTAGATGATGCTGCACTACTTGCTGAAAAAATGCTTAAATTTGCTTTCAATGCCGTGCTTGAAGAACGTATGGATGATTTAACCTTCTTTAATCAGCGTGTAGATAACACAGTTATCGAACGTTTACAGTCATTCGTAAGCAGCGATTTCGCACAGGTCGATTACACTGACGCGGTTGAAATTTTAAAGAATTGTGGCAAAACATTTGAGTTCGCTGTTGAGTGGGGTATTGATTTACAATCTGAGCATGAACGTTACCTAGCAGAAGAACACTTTAAAACACCTGTGGTAGTGAAAAACTATCCTAAGGATATCAAAGCTTTCTATATGCGTCTTAACGACGATGGCAAAACGGTTGCAGCAATGGACGTGTTAGCGCCAGGTATTGGTGAGATCATCGGTGGTGCACAACGTGAAGAGCGTTTAGACGTTCTCGATGCTCGTTTAGCTGAAATGGATTTAAGCCAAGAAGATTACTGGTGGTATCGTGATTTGCGTCGCTATGGCACTGTGCCACATGCAGGGTTCGGTTTAGGCTTTGAACGTTTAGTCTCTTATGTTACTGGTGTAAACAATATTCGTGATGTGATCCCATTCCCTCGCGCACCTCGTTCAGCTAACTTCTAATCGGTTTGCTTACCAATATAAAAAACGCGCTAAATAGCGCGTTTTTTTATGAGCAAAATATTAACAGTTAACAATGTTTATCTACTATTTAAGCTAAGATGCTACGATTAGTTGCGCTCTTAGTTGTTTGACTTCATCTCTTAATGCTGCGGCTTGTTCAAATTCGAGATTCTTAGCGTGTTCATGCATTTGCTTTTCAAGTAAATCAATTTGATGACTGATATCAGCTATGCTCAGATATTGAGTACTGGGTTCTGCCACCTTATCGAGCTTACCTATGCTCTTAGTACGCTTCCCTTGCTTACTGTCACCCACATCCATCACATCGGTAATACTCTTAACGACACCTTTTGGAGTTATTCCGTGTATTTGATTATGTAAACGCTGTTTTTCACGGCGGCGTTCCGTTTCCCCCATAGCCTTAGCCATCGAGTTGGTGATCCTATCAGCATAGAGGATCACTTTGCCATTAATGTTACGCGCTGCTCGCCCAATGGTTTGTATAAGTGAACGTTCAGAACGTAAAAAGCCTTCTTTATCTGCATCTAAAATACACACCAATGACACTTCCGGCATATCTAAACCCTCACGCAGCAGGTTAATGCCGACAATCACGTCAAAATGGCCTAAACGGAGATCGCGAATAATTTCCATGCGTTCAACGGTATCAATATCCGAGTGAAGATAGCGTACTTTAACTCCATGTTCATCAAGATAATCGGTTAAGTCCTCGCTCATTTTCTTCGTTAATGTGGTGACAAGCACCCGCTCGTTTACCGCGACTCTTTTATGAATTTCTGATAATAAATCATCAACTTGAATTGCTACCGGCCTAACTTCTATTTCAGGATCAAGCAATCCTGTGGGTCTAACAACTTGTTCTGCAATCTCGCCTTCACTTTTATCTAATTCATACTGGCTTGGGGTCGCCGACACGAATATTGTTTGTGGCATTAAGTTTTCAAATTCTTCAAATTTAAGTGGCCGATTATCAAGTGCTGAGGGTAAGCGAAAGCCATATTCCACTAAGGTCGTTTTACGGCTTCTATCACCTTTATACATGGCGCCAATTTGTGGAACAGTAACATGGGATTCATCGATAATTAGCAAACCATCTGCAGGCAAATAATCTAGCAATGTCGGTGGACCTTCACCGGGTGCCCTCCCCGATAAATAGCGTGAATAATTTTCAATGCCAGAACAATATCCTAGTTCAACCATCATCTCGACATCATATTGAACACGCTCAGTTATGCGTTGTGCCTCTATTAGCTTATGATTTTCAAGTAAATAGTTGCGTCGCTCTCTAAGCTCTTCTTTGATGAATTCTGTTGCTGCCAGAATCTTTTCTTTGGGGGTAACGTAGTGTGTTTTTGGGTAAATAGTGGTGCGGACGATACGCTTAATAATGTGACCAGTTAGCGGGTCAAATTCACTTAGACGTTCAATCTCATCATCAAACAATTCAACGCGGATAGCATCACGTTCAGAGTCAGCAGGGAAAATATCTATGACCTCACCTCTAACACGATACGTACCGCGCTGAAGTTCCATGTCATTTCGCTTATATTGAAGCTCACTGAGTCGGATCAATATGTCTCGTTGCCCCATGAAATCGCCTTGGCGAAGATGCAGCAACATTTTCATATACGAATCAGGATCGCCTAGGCCATAGATAGCAGAGACCGATGCAATTAATACCACATCCTTACGTTCTAAAAGCGCTTTCGTTGCTGACAGGCGCATTTGTTCTATGTGCGCATTTACAGAAGCATCCTTTTCGATAAAGGTATTAGAGGCAGGAACATAAGCTTCTGGCTGATAATAATCATAATAGGAAACAAAGTATTCAACGGCATTATCAGGGAAGAATTCTTTCATTTCCCCATAAAGCTGGGCAGCAAGGGTCTTATTTGGGGCCATAATGATCGTAGGTCTGCCCATGGTTTGGATCACATTGGCAATGGTATATGTTTTTCCTGAACCCGTTACGCCTAATAAGGTTTGGCTCGCGACCCCATTGCGTAATCCTTCGACTAATTGATTAATTGCCGTGGGTTGATCGCCAGCGGGAGTATATTGAGAGTCTAAACGAAATAGCTGATCTGACACGCGGCTTCTCAAATATGCGAATAATATAAATATCATAATAAAAAAATGGTCATTTGCCCTAGTGATTAATTGATATCAGAACCGAAATCATGGATAAGTGGCTAATTGATGATAAGGAGATGAAACTAACAAACAAAATCCATTACCACAGTAAAAGAGCCTAATACAACCCGAAACAGCAGCGTTAACTGTAATTTAATACACAATAGCAGATTGAAACCAATTACATTTTTGCAACTTAAATATCGACAACTAAAAAAAACACCTTGCATTTTTTAAATTGCTAAAAAACAATCACTTAAGCAACAGCTAAATAAATCTACCAATTTAAGCTTAACTGAGGCTTAATCAGTGTTTGCAGCCTGTAAATACGAGTAACCCACAAGCTTATCCACAGATTTAGTGGATAACTCACACAACCTCAGTCAGCATGCGGGATTGACGTTATGGTCAATTCACATAAGTGTCATCAAAGCTTGATGAAAGTTTATTACATTTGAAAGTTTTCTTATTATTATGATTTGTAACATTGGGCAAAGGCATACCTCTTTTTTGCATTCAGATGAATGATTCCCTTACATAGATGGTATAGGAAATTATCCGTTTACAACGGGAACAAACACAGTAACCCGTTATTTCCATTTTGTAGGTACCCTATTAAAACAGCTATTGCGCCAACATGATCATGACGTCAGTATTCATTCAATATCACTATCAAGTCATTCAGCCTTCAGTTAACTCAGCGAAACTCTGGTTAATCAACCTATCGTCAGCGGCTATTTTTTAACTCACTGCGTTTTAATGAGTAGTTTGATATGCCTTTGTAATCCCTGGTAGCAGTTTTTCATTTTGTGAAGGTACAATTATCCATAAATACAGTCGATATCTTAATTTCGTATCTGCAATCAGAGATAACATTCCGCTAAGTCAGAAAACATAAGCAAAGTGTGCATTTTTTATCTTTAATGCCCAAAAGTCGTTCACGATGCACATTACATGAGCAGTTAACAAGTTAATTTCACTTTTTTTTAGAACTCGAGTTGACTCATGCAACAGAGCGTTTTACTATGCGCTCCGTTCTCAGCAATACATTGCTAAACGATTCCCCAGTAGTTCAGTCGGTAGAACGGCGGACTGTTAATCCGTATGTCACTGGTTCAAGTCCAGTCTGGGGAGCCAA
>NZ_JAPDMX010000030.1:0-65744 GCF_025971955.1 Shewanella subflava | reverse complement strand
TATTCCCCAGTAGTTCAGTCGGTAGAACGGCGGACTGTTAATCCGTATGTCACTGGTTCAAGTCCAGTCTGGGGAGCCAACTAAACATCTACTTCATAAGCCCTTTCAATAAAATACTGCATATTATTTAAATATTGCTAAAATATAACCTATTCAGGTTAGTGATTTAGTTAGTGTATTTCTGTTATGATTATTTGTTAATGTAAAATTACCTTTTCGGTAAACCAAAAAATTAGTTCTTCCAAGAATAAATAACCATCTACTTGTTTTCTTTACTGATAGCAGAGTGAAAAGAGATCACCCTTATATTATGGATATGTTATGGGCTTATCAAAATCCTTCCAATTGATACTACTGCTTGTGTTCGGGTTGTTGTTTATTCGCGTTTATACCCTTGAAGACCAAAAAGTTCAAAATCAAGCGGGATCAGTTCGACAGAATTTTATCATTTATGTCCAGCAATTCAGTGATTGGACGGGAAATGGCGAGGACTTATACAACACCTTTAGCAAAGACAATGATTTTCAATTTTTTCAATACACCCATAACTCAGATAGCAGTCTTAACTATACATTTGGCTCATTAGCGATTACGGCCCCTAATATTGCAGATACCTTATTCAAAGTAGATGTAGACTATAGTTTCAACTTCCCTGATGGACGCATGCAAGTACGTCTGAGCTCTGATGGAGTAATCAGTGATAGCCTGGCTGATTTACAAGAAATTTCTGAATTACTCGCCATCAGCTATCTGGTTTTAATGCTGTTATTTGCTTTGCTATCACGGGCACACAAAAAACAAATCAATTACGCTGCCCAGTATATTAATAGTATTTCAACACTTTCATTTCAAGCGCTAGAAACTTCGCGTCTTAAAGGCTTACTCACCCCTATCGGCGATGCATTAGAAAAATGCCGTTCTCGATTAAAAGAAAGCTTAGACTCCATTCGATTAGAAAATGAAAAACTCACCAAATCGGCTTACCTCGATCCAGTCACTGAATTTTCGACACGTCCAAGATTCATTACGCAGTTAGATAACGTTACTGACGAGCAAAAAAATGAATTTGGTGTGTTAGTGATGATAAAAGCATCTGAGCTTGCCAATGTTAATCAACTCTATGGTCGTATCGCCGGTGACGATTACTTAGCAAAATTATCTGATTGCATTAGAAATGCAGCTAATCGAAATTCTAAAACGGAGTATTTTAGAATTTCCAGCAGTGATTTTGCCCTTTTCCTTGAAAATTCAACAATTAAAGATAGCGTTAGTTACGTTGAAAAACTCAAGCAACAATTTGATGATTACACAATAAGTACCCAAAAAGATTCTGTTGCTCACATCGGGGTGGTCCCGTATAAATCTGCAAACGATCCGATGACACTATTAGCGATCGCAGATTCTGCAGTGAGCATTGCACAGACTTTAGGACCTAATCGTTATCATTACTTAGAGACATTTGAAGCAAATGAAAAATTCGGTGATGAACATTGGAAAATCACCATTAACGATATCATTAATCGTCGTGGGGTTAAGTTTTATCAACAACCAATATTACCCTGTAACACTGATAACGATTTATACAGAGAGCTGTTATCACGTTTTTATAATGCTGAAGGCCAACATTTACCCACCGCCACTGTGATTGCCATGTCTGAAAGATATGGGTTGAGTGTTGAATTAGATAAAATGATTGTGACTAACACACTCAAATTAATGCAAGAGAATCCGAGCCTATTAGGGGCTTTTGGCGTTAACATCAGTTCGACATCGGCTTTACAGGATGTGTTCATTTACTGGTTAAAAGATGTGTTAAGTAATCACCGTAAAGAAGCAGCAAGGTTAGTGTTTGAAATTAACGAATCAGGTATGCAAGCAAATTTGAATGCCAGTCATCGTTTTGTATCTGAAATGCATAAAGTCAATGCAAAAGTTGCTGTTGAACGTTTTGGTCTAGGATTCACCTCATTTAAATTTTTTCGAGAGGTGCGGCCTGATTATATTAAACTCGATAGCAGTTATAGTGATGCTATCGCCGCCGATAACAATAATAAATTCTTTGTCCGTATGATTGTCGATATCGCTAAAAGATTAAATATTTTAGTGTTTGCCACCGGTGTCGAGCGTCAAGATGAAAAATTAACGCTAGAAAAACTGCTAGTCGATGGTCTACAGGGTTATTACATTGCCAAACCTGATGAGGTAATTAAGTCAGAATAAGCCCATTTGGGTAGCACTTTGGCAACCAATGTGAACATTTTTATTTTAAGGTTAGCAATTATCTGGTTAACCTTATTTTTTATCCGTTGTTTCTCAGCGCTAAACCTTAGATAATATGCAGATCTTTTATTAATAAATGTGTAGCGATGACAGAGTATCTTCTCTTATTGATTGGCACTGTACTGGTCAACAACTTTGTATTAGTTAAATTTCTTGGTTTATGCCCCTTCATGGGCGTTTCCAGTAAGCTCGCCTCAGCGATTGGTATGTCAATGGCGACGACCTTCGTGCTCACACTGGCATCGATTTTAAGTTATTTAACCAATGAGTTTTTGCTGCAGCCATTTGATTTAGCCTATTTACGGACAATGAGCTTCATTCTTGTCATAGCGGTAGTCGTGCAATTTACTGAAATGTTAGTCCAAAAAACCAGTGCCACATTGCATCGAGCACTGGGTATTTACCTTCCATTAATCACCACAAACTGCGCAGTTTTGGGTGTCGCGCTTTTAAACGTAAATGAAGACCATAATTTCCTGCAATCTGCGGTGTATGGCTTCGGTGCTGCTGTTGGTTTTTCATTGGTTTTAGTATTATTTTCTGCAATGCGAGAACGTCTTGCCGCTGCTGATGTGCCGTTACCATTTAAAGGCGGGGCAATTGCTATGATAACCGCCGGTCTTATGTCATTGGCCTTTATGGGATTCGCGGGGCTAGTGAAGTAATGATAACCAGTATTTTTGTCGCTGTTGCGGTGCTCACTATTGTAGCTATCGTTTTTGGCATCATTTTAGGATTTGCCGCCGATAAATTCAAAGTTGAAGGCAATCCGATTATCGATCAAGTCGAGGCACTTTTACCTCAAACACAATGTGGCCAATGCGGTTATCCGGGTTGTCGTCCCTATGCTGAAGCCATCGCTAATGGCGATAAAGTGAATAAATGTCCGCCTGGTGGCACCGCTACCATGGAAAAATTGGCCGAATTGATGGGTGTTGACCCCGAACCATTGAATCAAGAAGCCCAAGAAGCAGTAAAAAAAGTGGCATATATTCGAGAAGACGAATGTATTGGTTGTACTAAATGCATTCAAGCTTGTCCTGTCGATGCAATCGTCGGCACGGGTAAATTAATGCACACGGTTATCGCTAAAGATTGTACAGGTTGTGATTTATGTGTTGAGCCCTGCCCTGTTGATTGCATAGATATGCTCCCTGTGCAGACCACTTTAAAAAACTGGGACTGGAAGCTAAATGCCATACCTGTCACCCTTGTGTCAGACAGCCAAGAGGAAAAATAGTGTTAACTTTATTAGAACAATTAGATAAAGGCTCACTTTGGCAGTCTCCTGGCGGTATTCACCCCCCTGAGCTTAAAGAGTTATCCAATACACAAGCTATCAGTCGTTTACCTTTAGCAAAACATTTTATTGTGCCTGTTCCGCAGGTTGGCGAGCAGGCTCGTTTACTGATCGACGTAGGCCAAACAGTACTAAAAGGTCAACTACTTACTGAGGGCAATGGTTTTCTCTATTTACCGGTGCACGCCCCTACCTCTGGAAAAGTCACTGATATTAAGCCTGTTGCCAGCAATCACGCCTCTGGTTTAGCGGTATTAAGTATTATTATTGAAGCTGACGGTTTAGATACTTGGTGCCAACTCAATGCATCCGATCCCAACACGCTATCCCACAGCGAACTTATCTTTAAGATAAAACAAGCGGGCATTTCAGGCATGGGCGGGGCGACATTTCCTACACATATTAAATTGAACACTGCCAGTGAAATTGGCCTTGTTATTATTAATGGTGTCGAATGTGAGCCCTATATCACCGCAGATGATCGCTTAATGCGTGAACACAGTCATGAGATCTTAAAAGGCATTGAAATTATTCATCGCCTATTGAGTCCACAGCGGATAATTATTGCCATTGAAGACAACAAGCCTGAAGCGGCTAAAGCAATGCAACAGGCTATTAGTCTGAGTAATCTGCCTGCAAATAGCACAAGGGTAACCGTTATCCCGACTAAATATCCTTCTGGTGGTGAAAAACAGCTCATCCAAATCATCACTGGTAAGGAAGTGCCAAGTGGTTGTTTACCTTCTCAATTAGGGATTGTCGTGCAAAATGTGGGCACGGCTTATGCTATCCAAGACGCCATTTATTTTGGTAAGCCTTTAATTGAGCGCGTGGTCACTTTTACGGGTAAAAACATTCACCAACCTGGCAATTATTGGCTCCCCATCGGTACTCCTATAACTGCAGCACTTGAACGCGTTGGCTTTCAACCATCAACAACACAAAAACTGATTATTGGTGGCCCGATGATGGGCTATGCAATAAACGATACATATGTACCTGTGTTAAAAGGAACCAACTGTGTTTTGGCCCCGTCCGATGACGAAATAAGTCCCGACATGGATGAAAAGGCCTGCATACGTTGTGGTGAATGTGCCCTTGCATGCCCTGCTCTTTTATTACCACAGCAATTGTTTTGGCATGCAAAAGCTGAAGAATACGACAAAGCTGCAAGTTTTAATTTACAAGACTGCATCGAATGCGGTTGTTGCAGCTATGTGTGTCCAAGCGATATTCCATTAGTTGAATATTACCGTATTGCGAAATCAGCATTAAGAATTGCAGCCGAAGAAAAAGTCCTTGCTGAACAAGCAAAACTGAGATTTGAAGCCAGACTTCAACGTTTAGAAGATGAAAAAATCGCCCGTGAAGCAAAAGCAAAAGCTGCCGCTGAAAAACGCCAGGCGAATATGAAGTCATCCGATAAAGACGCAGTCGCGGCTGCTATGGCGAGGATTGCAGCCAAAAAAGCGGCACAATCTCATGAAGTAAATCAACCAGTGAATACACAAAGTGACAAAGCTGTTACTGAAACTACAGATAAAAAAACTGCTGTCAGTGCCGCAATAGCCAGAGCAAAAGCGAAAAAGGCCGCTCAAACAGCACAGTCTCATTCATCGGCCGAAAATAATCCATCGCAAGCTGAATCAACGGCGCTGAATGAACAAGATAATATCACTACAGAAGTAATGTCACAAAAAGACCGCATTGCGGCAGCTGTAGCCCGCGCCAAGGCGAAAAAAGCCGCTCAAAATAACCAAGCTAATCCCTCGGTTCTCGCTGTGAATAACGTATCTGAGATGACTACGTCAGATGATGTAAAGAATGACAAAAAAGCCAAAGTGGCTGCCGCGATTGCTAAAGCTAAAGCAAAAAAGTTACACCAGACAGGATCAACAGATAATGCAACTGAAATTGAACCAACAGAAACTCACTCAGTAATCATCACAGCAACAAACAATACTGTTATTACAGAAAAACCCGTGACTGGATCTAAAATCGATGCGACAGACCTGGATAAAAAGGCACGGGTGGCTTTAGCCATCGCCAAGGCGAAAGCAAAGAAATCACAACAAAAAGACGATAAAATCATAGGTTACGAGGATCAGCATCCTTTAGCATCCCGTTCGGAAGTACACCATAATGAGCCAATATCTACCGATATTGACACGGAAAGTGTTGCTGATGTTGTCCTAAATGATCCTGAAAAGGACAAAAAAGCACGTATTGCTGCCGCCGTTGCAAAGGCTAAGGCAAAGCAATTACAGCAGACTGAAACCAAAAATCTAGAATTAGCGTTATCGAATGCAGCATCACAAGCTGACAACTTTGATTCCGCCACACTAGATAAAAAAGCAAAAATTGCAGCCGCTGTTGCCAAAGCAAAAGCAAAAAAACTGGCTCTACAAGCTGATAAAAAGGATTAATCATGGCATTTAAGATTGCCTCATCGCCCCATGTTGGCAACACTTTGCAAACGGCAAAAGTCATGCAAAGAGTTGCACTGTGCTTACTTCCAGGTATTGCAGCTCAGCTGTATTTTTTTGGATTTGGCACTTTATTCCAAATTGCTATCGCTGTTATTACCGCTTATGCCGCTGAGGCAGTCATATTAGCAATGCGAAATCGGCCGATTAAATCAACATTAGCTGACAACAGTGCATTGGTCACAGCACTATTGCTTGCGATTGCCATTCCACCATTAGCCCCTTGGTGGATCATTGTCATCGGCACGCTATTTTCCATCATTATTGTTAAGCATCTATACGGTGGGCTGGGTAATAATTTGTTTAACCCTGCTATGGCGGGTTATGTTCTATTACTTATCTCGTTTCCTGTACAAATGACTGACTGGGTATCACCTATGTCAGCGGCACAACAATCCGTTACCTTAAGCTATGCTTGGCAAGTGGTATTCGATTCTGCCTCAGATATTTTGTTGGCAGGACATAATCTCGCCATTGATGGCACCACAATGGCCACCCCACTGGACACATTAAAAACCGACCTATCAATGGGAATAACAACCCATGAAAGTTTAGCAAAACCGATTTTTTCAGGCATGGCAGGCTTGGGATGGTTTGAGGTAAATTTTGCATTCTTGATCGGCGGACTGATCATGCTCAAACTCAAGGTTATTCGTTGGCAGATAAGCGTTGGGATCCTAAGCGCGTTATTTTTGTGCTCAAGTTTTGGATTTCTTCTTAATCCTGACACGCACGTTAGCCCAATTATGCACTTATTTTCAGGTGGCACTATGCTAGCGGCTTTCTTTATTGCCACCGATCCTGTCACGGCTGCAACCAGTGCTCGAGGACGCATCATCTTTGGCGCAATGATAGGCGTGTTGATTTATGTGATAAGAACCTTTGGTGGGTATCCTGATGCTGTGGCATTTGCCGTATTATTGGCAAATATGTGCGCCCCTTTTATCGATCATTATGTTCGCCCAAGAGCATATGGTCATCGGTCAGGGAGTTAAATCGTGTCAATTAAAGATAATTCTATGCTTAAAAATGGCACTATTTTGGGGGTGTTTGCCCTCTGTTGTACCGGCTTAGTTGCGGTCGTAAATGGGCTGACTAAAGATACCATTTTACAGCAGCAACGTGCACAACTTAGCCAAACATTAACCCAAGTCATCCCAGCGCAATACCATGATAATGAATTAGTATCGCACTGTGTACTAGTAAACTCTGCTGAGCTTTTAGGTACAGATGAGGATTTACCTGCCTATATTGCAATGCAATCAAAAATACCCAGTGCGATTGCAATTGAAGCGATTGCCCCCGATGGCTATAACGGTGCCATAAAACTCATTATTGGTATAGACAATGAGAATAATGTCTTAGGCGTACGCACCCTTGTTCATCAAGAAACCCCTGGGCTGGGCGATAAAATTGAATTGCGAAAATCAGATTGGGTTAGCTATTTTACCGGTCAGCAATGGACCAAAGATGATCCATCTTGGAAAGTAAAAAAAGACGGTGGTCAATTTGATCAATTTACCGGCGCAACCATTACCCCTAGAGCCTATGTAAAGGCCATCAATAACGCAGTAGCTTTTGTTGATGCCAATCGCAACACACTTTATCAAAGTGGTCGACGCTGCGGAGAATCCCATGAGTAAGTATCAAGACATCGCCAAACAAGGACTATGGTCAAATAACCCTGGTTTAGTGCAGTTACTAGGCTTATGTCCTCTATTAGCGGTAACGGCCACGATCACTAATGCACTCGGACTTGGAGTGGCTACATTAATTGTGCTAGTCGGCTCTAATATTTTAGTGTCTTTGGTTCGTGATTTTGTTCCAAAAGAAATTCGTATCCCTGTGTTTGTGATGATTATTGCTGCGTTGGTAACCTGCGTACAATTATTGGTCAATGCTTATGCGTATGGCTTATATTTATCACTGGGTATTTTCTTACCGTTAATTGTCACCAACTGCGTGATTATCGGCCGTGCAGAAGCATTCGCATCGCGAAATTCCCTCGCACACTCAGCATTTGATGGTTTAATGATGGGGCTAGGTTTTACTGCTGTGCTTGTAGTGTTGGGCGCAACTCGTGAGGTACTTGGGCAAGGCACCCTATTTGATGGCGCAGATTTATTACTTGGAGATTGGGCTAAATCGCTTACCATTCACCTATGGCAAGTCGATAATGCATTTTTGCTGGCGTTACTTCCCCCAGGCGCATTTATTGCAATGGGATTATTAATTGCGTTGAAAAACGTTATTGACCTGAAAATGAAACAGCGCCAACCCCAAATGCCAACCCAGATTGTGGAGCGAGCACGTATCACTAAAGTGAGCTAGTTTTCTGATGAATAAAGACAAACGAATACAAATACTCAAACGATTACGGGACAACAATCCTAAGCCTGAGACTGAACTCAATTTTAGTTCGCCTTTTGAATTGTTAGTTGCGGTGACGTTATCGGCTCAAGCAACAGATGTGAGTGTAAATAAAGCCACAGATAAGTTATTTCCCATCGCCAATACCCCACAGGCTATTTATGATTTAGGGGTAGACGGATTAAAACATTATATTAAAACCATAGGGCTATATAATAATAAAGCCGTTAACGTTATTAACGCCTGTAAAATGTTAATCGACCTACATCAAGGCGAAGTCCCTGAAAATCGCGAAGCATTGGAAGCCCTTCCCGGAGTGGGGCGTAAAACAGCTAATGTGGTGCTCAATACCGCTTTTGGTTGGCCCACTATTGCTGTTGATACCCATATATTTAGGATGGCGAATCGCACTAAATTTGCGATGGGTAAAAATGTCGACCAAGTTGAAGAAAAAATGCTTAAGGTCACCCCTGCAGAATTTAAAGTTGATGTACATCACTGGTTTATTCTACATGGCAGATATACCTGCATTGCCAGAAAGCCACGTTGTGGTTCTTGCATCATTGAAGATTTATGCGAGTTTAACGAAAAATTTTATCCTGAAGAATAAACTCAATGGTTTATTTGAGATCGAAAAAGCCGCTACAAGCGGCTTTTTTGATTATGCTGATTTGATGGTCGATTAAAAATTTAAAAAAGTGAAACGAAAAAAGCACTGAAACAAATTGCAATGATTACGGTTGTGCCTAAAGCCATTTTTAGTTCGGTTGTCATGTTAAATCTCCCATTTGTTATAGGCAAATCATAGCGCGCTGGGAGAATTTTTGTAGCGTTGAATTGTGCATTTGTGAACTAAAGCAAATTTTAATTCATTTTTACAATCTTACCTACCACAGTACATCAGTGCGCAGAAACAGCGAAGAAAAAATACCTGATATCAATGCAAATTTTTGTGATTAGAACTTATCAACAATCTAAAAATTAACGCTATTATCAATTATTCCAAGAGTTAGAAGGAGCCAATTTTATTAAGATTGGTATCACACCCTCACCAGAAATCATTAAAGCTTAGCAAAGAGCCTTTTGTCATTTTGACATGATGAAAATGCTCGGTCTTATCTTGTTAACAGTATCATTAATAATAGTCATTGCTTATCAGAAGCTAACCTTAGGTAAGGTAAAATTGGTATTGTTAGCCTCATTCATTAGATAACCATAACTAAGCACCTGTTTATATTATTGTATCTTCACTTAACTTTGCTGTTATCCCTTTACAAGTATTGTTATGATCCCTGTTTGTCATTCGCCTTGTTATAGGACAACTATCATGTCGCAACTTTTACATACTATGATCCGCGTGGGTAATTTAGAACGCAGTATCGCTTTTTATACTAATGTGATGGGGATGAAACTGTTACGCCAATCTGAAAATCCTGAGTATAAATATACTCTTGCATTTGTTGGTTATGGAGAAGAATCAACCGGCCAAGCCGTCATTGAATTAACCTACAACTGGGGAGTTGAACAATACGATCTTGGCACTGGCTTTGGCCATTTAGCCATTGGTGAAGCAGACATCTATGCCCGTTGTGAAGCAATTGTTGCTGCTGGTGGCAAAATAACACGCGCCCCTGGACCGGTTGCTGGTGGTAAAACAGAAATTGCGTTTGTTGAAGATCCTGATGGTTATAAAATTGAGTTAATTCAAAAAAGCGCCGCTATGGCAGCCCTAGGTTAATGCGATAAATTTTGCAAAAAAAAGCCAGCAACAGCTGGCTTTTTTATGCAATCAGAATTTAGAACTTCATCGAGAAGCCTGCATAATATTGACGTCCAATTACATCATAAACTTCAGGTACTGTTCCACCATCAGAACCATTTGATACTCTTGATGGTTCTTCATCTGTTAGATTTTTAACACCTGCCATCAATGTCATATCATCATTGATATGATATGTGCCAGAGATATTGTGGTACAACACAGCATCGGCCTTAGCCAATGCAGCAATAGGATTGCCGCTTTCGTCATAATCAGTGTAATGGTCATCCATTTCACCGATGTAACGATTGAAGTACATTACACTCCAATCTCCCTGAGATGCTTGGATACTGAAGTTATTACGCACTTTGGCATAAGCACCAAAATTGCCATCGATGGTACCCGTATAATCTTCATTATCTTGCTCAAAGTTTAGCAAGTAAGTCGTATCGTTACTGATTTTCCAGTCTAAACCTAAGCCTTCAAAACTATAGGCTAAGTTAAAATCGATACCTGAAGTATTTTGAGAACCAACGTTAGTCAATGAACTCGTCAAGTTATCAAACTTAGCAGCTCCAGCAGTTGGATCAATACCGAAGGTATCACAAGCAGTGCTATCATTACCGATTAAACATGCATTAATACCTGATTGCACATCTAAACGTGTGATCGCATTGGTTACTTTGAAACTCCAGTAATCTAATGTTAATGATAAACCATCAATTGCGCTCGGAGAATATACTAAACCTGCAGTTAATGATTCAGATTCTTCTGCTTCTAAATCATCATCAGAAGTATAACGAACTAGAATTTGCGGGTCCTGCTCATGACCTAATGGATCGCTTAAGTAGTCAAATGAACCTGTGTCTCCACCGTATAATTCGCTGATGCTTGGGGCTCTGAAACCTGTTGCAGCAACACCACGAAGCATTAGATCATCAGTAGCTTCATAGGTTAAGCCTACTTTCCAAGTAGTTGCTTTACCAAAGGTAGAATAATCATCATAACGTAGCGCAAACTCACCGGTTAGCTTATCAGTGAACGGTACACTGACTTCTTGGAAAATAGAGAACACGTTATAATCGCCATCTGTTGCATCCTGTTGCGCAGCAGTACCGTCACCATCTTGAATCACTTGATCAGGCGTATAATATCCACTTTCATAGCGATATTCTGCACCAATAGCAAAAGCAACTGCTCCTGCATCTAAATCGAATAATTCACCGTTCAAACCTGCTGAGAAAGTATGTTGCTCATTACCACCGCTGTTTCGTTCGGTAAAACTGATGTCATCGATAATGGCTTGAGTTAATGGATCACCATTAAACCATGCACCTTGGTTAGCATATACAGAGTCTTCCATTTTGGTCGCATTGATTGAATTTTCGACCTGAGTTTTGGCTTTGTTATTTCCGTAAGTATAAGACGCATCCCAGTTGAAACCAGTATGCACATCTAAGGTACCTGCTAACCCTGCTGATACGCGATAGGTATCGGTATCTTGGGAGTAAATACGTGGGCCAACATCGGTAGTGCGACGACGATAATTAACACGGCCAGTATCATCAGCGCCAATACCGCCTTTAATCATTGCATCATCAAGTGTGATGCAAGGTTCCCCTGGTAATATATTGGCATCACCGCACACATTTAACATGATATCTGCAGGTTGAGCAGACATTTGTTGATTTGATTTACGTTTGGTATATAAAAAATCACCCGTAAATACAATATCGTCGTTAATTTCTTGCACCATGTTAGCGAACACACTGGTACGTTCATTTGGCGTTTGATAGAAACTGTCTTGGGTGAAATCATAGCCGGTGTTGCGTTTAACCCACTCACCTTCATCGTTAATAACTTTGCCGCCTAATGATCCCTCCGGAATAAAAGAGCTGTAGCCTGGTTCAGTCCAATCACGGTCTGATTGAATCACGCCTTCACGTTTAGAATAAGCCACACCAAAAGTATAGTTTCCTGAATCAGTATTCAAACCATAAAGTGCACTGATTTCACCATTTTCACCATCACTTTTATCCGTCATTCCACCTTGAACATCAAACTGAAATCCTTCAAAGTCTTTTTTGGTGATAATGTTAACCACACCCGCAATTGCATCAGAACCATAAACAGCTGAAGCACCGTCTTTTAAAATTTCAACGCGGGCAATCATTGCAACAGGTATTGCATTTAAATCGACAGCACTATCTGCACCAGAACCAGAATTGACCATACGACGGCCATTTAGTAGCACCAAAGTACGTTGTGAACCCATGCCACGTAAATCAACCTGTGCTACGCCATCTGCGCCATTGTTAGTACTTGAACCTACTGCAGCACCCGCCATTGATGTTTGTGCTTGTAACAATTCATCAACTGACGTGAAACCCTCAGCCTTAATTGCTGCTGCATCAATCACGGTCACGGGAGATGCCGTTTCCATATCCTGACGTTGAATACGAGAACCCGTTACCTCAATACGCTCTACTTTTGCCGTTTCTTCTGCTGCATAAGCAGAAATTGATACACTTGATGAAACAGCAATGGATGCGAATAACGCGGTTTTTATACTTGTGGAAAGAACTGTTCTTTGGGTCATATTATATTGGCTCCCTGGCAATAATTTATTGTTATATTTTCGTTAAGTAGATATTCATTAAATTAACGATAGCTGGATATTGAATAAAATATTAAAACAGGTCAAACCCCAAACTTTTAACCTTTATGGCTTAGTTTGTTAATTAATTAAATTGTAAAATAAGTGATATTGTTAACTCAGAAAAAATTCACTATGAAAAGTCGTCAAATAAGTTACAAAAACTGGCTATTGTTTTATTTAAAGAGGATTAAACCTGAAGAGATATAACAATAAATACACTTGATAACTTACTAAAATGTGATCAAGATCACAAATTATTTAATTTTATAATGTTAATTGGAACTATCACAAGAATAGTCAACCTCTGTTCAATAGCGATATCACAGGATTTGGAGGCACTAATGAGATAATTAGTAACCCCATAAGGCAAAGAAGTGTGTGCAATTAACGCTATGTAAATGAATGAACCGTAATTATTGTTATCGTTTCAAAATAAATCTGAATAATTTGACTACCCAACCATTAAATTGGCTGAATAAATAATATTAATTATTTATCAATACATTTATAAGGCAAAAACAATTATAAAATTTACTAACAAATAGCATTCTGGCAACATCAATTACACCTGAAACAATATGTAACTGCCGATTTGATTGTATTAAAAATGGAAACTCGATTTATAAACCATTAAAAATATCGTTAATATGAACTTTACATTCTTATATATTTATAATGACTCTTGCAAAAAAACATCAGCATTTTAAATGTGTAAATCAATGTTGATTTCTGATTAAAAGCATAAAAATAAAACACTCTAAAAATTTCGATTGTTCAACGATTGTCAGTATCTGCCATCCTCGCGTTATAAAATAAGTGTCATACGAATTCTAAAATGCTGTGTTTAACGTCTGTTTCCGCTCAATGTAAGATCGCAAGCTAAGAACGAGCTAGATGAACCAAAATTAAAGTAAAAGAGCCACCTTCTGATGAAGGTGGCTTTGATATCACTCCCTAAAATGGAGCTTTCCTACCATGCGTTAACAAGACTCCATAAATATATCCATATAGGCTCTATTAAATCATCCCTGATTTAGAAGCTTGTACCGCACCATTAGCAAAGCTAACGTATTACTTGAGTTAATCAGCTATTGAACATACTTCAGGCAAAGCCTAATGGATGATAGCCCCCTACTGAAGTAGGTGGTTTATGGGCTGAAAATAAAAAGCGCACCTTAGTGCGCTTTTATGAATCATTATACCGGTTGAATAATATTGAAGTGCTGATAGGCCCTTGCTGTTGCAATACGCCCTCTTGGAGTGCGTTGAATAAACCCCTGTTGGATTAAAAATGGTTCCAATACATCTTCAATGGTATCTCTATCTTCGCCAATCGCTGCAGCAAGGTTATCAAGACCCACAGGTCCACCCATAAACTTATCAATAATCGCTAGCAATAGTTTTCTGTCTAAATAATCAAACCCTTCTAGATCCACATCAAGTAAATCTAACGCTTGTTCAGCTACACCTTGGGTTACAACACCGTCGTGTTTGACTTCAGCATAATCACGTACTCGTCGTAATAATCGATTGGCAATACGCGGTGTTCCACGAGAACGCTTGGCGATTTCAACAGCACCTTCAGGTGCAATAGCTAACCCCATCACTTTTGCCGAACGTGTCACAATGGTGGTTAAATCTTTCACATTATAAAACTCAAGCCGCAATGGAATACCAAAACGCGCTCTTAATGGCGAAGTTAACGCCCCCGCTCTTGTGGTCGCTCCAACTAGGGTAAAAGGCGGCAAGTCTAACTTGATAGAGCGCGCAGCAGGCCCCTCACCAATCATAATGTCTAATTGATAATCTTCCAATGCAGGATAAAGGATCTCTTCAACAACAGGGCTTAAGCGATGTATTTCATCGATAAATAACACATCCCCTTCTTCTAAGTTAGTTAATAGCGCGGCTAAATCACCGGCTTTTTCTAACACAGGTCCTGAGGTCGATTTAATATTCACTCCCATCTCATTGGCCACAATCATGGCTAAGGTGGTTTTGCCTAAGCCTGGGGGGCCAAAAATCAACATATGATCGAGCGCTTCTTTTCGATTTAGCGCAGCTTGAATAAACACCTTTAATTGGGCGCGGGTATCGTCTTGCCCCGTATACTCGTCAAGCATTTTGGGACGCATAGCTCTATCAATAGCTTCGTCTTGCACCAAAACTTGAGGTTGTATTAATCGATCTGCTTCAATCATGTTACCGCTGTCCTTTTAGGTTAAAGCATCGACTTTAATGCCGCTTTAATAAGTATTTCAGATGTCATATCAACTTTATAATTTGCAGCTACGGCCTTACTGGCTTGGGCAGGTTTGTAACCTAACGAAATTAACGCAGATATTGCATCTTCTTCTACGCTTTCAACCGTAGGAGCTGGTGAATAATTAGATTGTAAAACAAACTCACGTTCTGAACCAACAGACGCCGCTAACAAGGACTTAAGTTTATCGCGCATTTCAACAACGAGACGTTCTGCGGTTTTTTTACCCACGCCAGGCAGTTTAACTAAGGTGGCTATATCATCACGCTCAACGCAGGTAACGAACTCATTGGCACTCATACCTGATAAAATGGTCAGCGCTAATTTAGGCCCTACACCGTTGGTTTTAATTAATAGCCTGAATAAGGCACGCTCTTGCTTGGTAATAAAACCGTATAGCAATTGGGCATCTTCACGCACAACAAAATGGGTATATACCATTGCAGGTTGATTTAGCTCGGGAAGTTCATAAAAACTGGTTAGGGGTACCTGTAATTCGTAGCCGACACCGTTAACATCAAGCACGATTTCTGGAGCTTGCTTCTCAACCAAAATACCTTTTAAACGACCAATCATTTGTATCTTCCGTAGGTTCTTATGTTCGCCCTGCCACCTAAGGCAGCTAAACTTTGATTTGTATGATAATGACACATGGCTACAGCAAGTGCATCGGCAGCGTCAGCTTGTGGCGCTGCGGGTAATTTTAGTAGCTGCGTAACCATGTGTTGAACTTGGGTCTTTTGTGCTCTACCAGTGCCGACAACCGCACTTTTTATTTGGGTAGCACTATACTCTGCAACGGGTAAATCTGCACATGTCGCCGCAACAATCGCGGCGCCTCTTGCTTGACCAAGCTTGAGTGCAGAATCAGCATTTTTAGCCATAAATACCCGTTCGATGGCGAATTCATCTGGTTGATATTGAAGAATTATTTCAGATAATCCAGCAAATATCTGTTGTAATCTCAGGGGTAACTCATCAGATTGTGTGCGAATGCAACCACTACCGAGGTAAACTTGCTGGCGACCAACACACTGGATAACACCATAACCGGTTATCCTTGAGCCCGGGTCAACACCTAAAATAATTGCCATTGTTTACCCTAAACTTTCCATAACATCATCACTGATATCTGCATTATGATAAACCTCTTGGACATCATCATGATCTTCTAAGGTATCGATAAGTTTTAAGAATTTTTCGGCACTGTCTAAATCGAGTTCGGCTTTGGTCGATGGCACCTGTGTCACTTCTGCATTGACACAAACTAAAGCTGCAGCATCAAGGGCATCTTTCACTTTGCCGAAAGTATCGGGTAAAGTGTAAACATCAATTGAACCATCTTCATTGATGACAACATCTTCAGCACCAGACTCAAGCGCGGCATCCATGACACTTTCTTCATCTAGCCCCTCAGCATAGGAAATAACACCTAACTTGGTAAATAAGTATGCCACCGAGCCATCGGTGCCTAAGTTACCGCCATTTTTGCTGAAGGCGTTACGCACACCAGATACCGTGCGATTGCGATTATCCGTCATGGTTTCAACCATAACCGCACTGCCGCCTGGACCATAACCCTCATAAATAATGGTTTCTAGCTGTTGCCCTTCCGTTTCCCCAGCGCCACGTTTAATTGCACGTTCTACCGTGTCGCGGGTCATGTTATTCGATAACGCTTTATCGATTGCGGCTCTGAGTCTGGGATTTGCATCTGGATCTGAGCCTCCTTCTCGGGCGGCCACTGTCAACTCACGGATAAACTTGGTAAATAGCTTTCCGCGCTTTGCATCCTGTGCAGCTTTACGGTGCTTGATATTAGCCCATTTACTGTGTCCTGCCATGAAAGACTCCTGTTGTATCTGTTAATCTATTCGTCATTGCAATAACTAATTCCATTGACGCAGTGTATTGACGAAATGTAATACTGAAACCAGCAACACTATAAACACAGACCGAGGCAATTGCCTCGGAATGTTAATAAAATCATAAGCATAACTGAGTAAGTTATTCTGCGTCGGCTTTGGGTTTCTCAATCACATTAATGCCTAGCTCAACAAGCTGCTGAGGGTTAGCAAAACCTGGCGCGTTGGTTAATGGACAAGCTGCTGTAGTAGTTTTTGGGAATGCCATTACATCACGAATTGAGCTTGCACCCGTCATTAACATAATGATGCGATCTAAACCAAAAGCAAGGCCAGCATGTGGTGGTGTGCCATAGCGCAATGCTTCTAATAAGAAACCAAATTTCTCTTTAGCTTCTTCTTTGTCAATGCCCAACAATTCGAATACTGTACTTTGCATTTCTGCATTATGGATACGTACCGAACCGCCGCCTAATTCACAGCCATTTAACACCATGTCGTAAGCGTCTGATACGGTATTGGCTGGGTCGAGTTTAAGTTGTTCGGCTGATACACCACGCGGCGCAGTAAATGGATGATGAACCGCATGCAGCCCCCCTTCCACTTTTTCAAACATCGGGAAATCAACAACCCAAAGTGGACGCCATTGACCTTGCAGTAAGTTAAAATCTTCACCGGCTTTAAGGCGTAATGCCCCCATAGCTTCAGCAACGATATTAGCTTTGTCTGCACCAAACAAAATAATGTCGCCCGTTTTGGCATCAGTACGGCTAATAATTTGCTTAACAATGTCTTCATTTAAGAATTTAAGCACTGGAGATTGAATACCGTCCATGCCTGCATCTAAATCATTTAGCTTCATCCAAGCTAAGCCTTTTGCGCCATAAATGCCAACAAACTTAGTGTAATCATCAATTTGCTTACGTGATAATGATGCGCCCGTTGGGATACGCAAAGCCGCTACACGCCCGTCAACGTCATTTGCTGGGCCATTGAACACGGCAAACTCAACGTCTTTCAATAAATCAGCCACATCAACAAGCTCTAAAGGATTACGTAAATCAGGCTTGTCTGAACCAAAACGACGCATCGCTTCAGCAAATGTCATACGCGGAAAGTCGCCTAAATCAACATTAAGCAAATCTTGGAATAAACCGCGCATCATCTGCTCGGTTTTTGCCATAACCTGCTCTGAGCTCATAAATGACGTTTCAATATCAATCTGAGTAAATTCAGGTTGACGATCAGCACGTAAATCCTCATCACGGAAACATTTGACGATTTGGTAGTAGCGGTCAAAGCCTGACATCATCAACAATTGTTTAAACAATTGCGGTGACTGTGGCAGTGCAAAGAATTGGCCTTTATAAGTCCGGCTAGGCACTAAATAATCACGTGCGCCTTCTGGGGTAGCTTTTGTCAAAATGGGGGTTTCAATATCTAAAAATCCATTTTTATCTAAAAAGTTACGTACATAACTGGTTACTTTTGCGCGGAAGATCAAACGCTCCGCCATTTCTGGACGACGTAAATCAAGGTAACGGTATTTTAAACGTTGTTCTTCGCTGTTGTTCTGGTAGTTGTCCATACTTAAAGGCAATGGCGCAGAAGCGTTAATTATGGTTAAGCCTTTACCTAAAATTTCTATCTCACCCGTTTTCATTTGAGTGTTAACTTGACTGTCTGGGCGAGCTCTAACAAGGCCTGTCACTTGAACACAAAATTCAGCGCGTAATGTACTTGCAACATCAAATACGTCTTTAAGATCTGGATCATATACAACTTGAACTAACCCTTCACGATCACGTAAGTCCAAGAAAACAACGCCGCCTAAGTCACGACTACGATTAACCCAACCAACTAAGGTAACTTCTTGACCCAAATGAGACTTATTGATGTCTCCACAATAATGGCTACGCATTGAACAGTATCCTTTAAATAAAAACGATTTTCGAAAAGCAAACGTTTCGCATATCAACAATGATAAAAACGGCATTATATACTTAAACAGCGTAAAGATGCTCGTTCCAGTATGAATTTATTGCTATATAAATGGCCGTAATCAGCAAAAATTGCATCTAAATTCGGCAAAGTAAAATATCAATTTAAAATAATGCGGGCAGTATCAGGCAGAACAAACAATTTAACCAGACCTACAAGGGATAATATGCAACAACTGAGCAAAAAAACGACAGAGGAAAACGCTTAAACCTAATTGGGTGGAAGTGGTTTGTTGTGTGAATTCACAGATAAATTTATCGCAAACCTGATGTTCATTGCTTTGAACCATCCTCCTTGGCCATGATGGGAAAATTTCCATTTTTTAGCAATTTTTAACTGAATTAAACCAGCACCCTGGCTGCACAAAAATACAAACCAAGCTTTCGAGGAGCACTGTTAATTATTACGATGGCGGTGTCCACCAACGCGCTTTGCTTGGTACATTAATAAATCTGCACACTTAAGTAACTCTTCTGACGTAGTGCCATCATCCGGATACATCGCAATACCAATACTTGCTGAAATTTGCACAGGTTTATCATCAATGGCAGTCACCTGCGACAGCTTTTTTAACACGGTATCGGCAAGCCTTTTACCATGGTCAATCGTGTCTAGGTTATTCAATAAGATAACAAATTCGTCGCCACCAAATCTGGCAACAAAGTCAGTGTTGCGAATAGCCCTTTTCAATAAATCAGCCACTAACTTAAGCAGCTGATCGCCTACATCATGTCCATACTCATCGTTTACAACTTTAAATCCATCTAAGTCGATAAACAAAATGGCAAACTTTGTATTGGCTTTTTGATGTAACTTTTTCGCTGATGCTAATTCTTGGTCCAGTAACGTTCTATTAGCTAAACCCGTCACATTGTCATGGTTTGCTATAAAGACCAGTTTATTTTCTGCGGCTTCACGACGGGCTATCTCAATTTTTAATCGACGATTTACCACTAATACCATCACAGCAATAACACTGACGATTAATAAACCAATAATAAGTGAATTCATCCAACGTTGATAAAATTGATTATCAGTATTGAGCTGTACATCATTCCATTTTTGATAGAGTTCTTGCTGAGTGGCTTTATCTATCGTAGCGAGTGTGCGATCAATCAAAGGTTTTAGCTCGGTTAAACCACTGAATATACCGATTCGACTTTGTTGATCTGCTAAGTCTGCTATCAAAGACAATTTTAAACTGGGATATTGACCCTTTTTCAATTTTTCCGCCAGGGTACTGACCTTTTCAACGAACATGTCAGCGTGACCATTAACAACCGCATCTAACCCTTCTTGTGTATCTGCGACAATCACGAGTGATAATTCAGGATGTAGTTGCCTTATTTGGTCGATTAATTGATAACCGTTCACCACAGCAATCTTTTTATTACTTAACTGACCAATATGAAAAATAGGTGGTTGCGCTAAATCACTGGCGACCGCCCATGGGGATGGCCAATAGGGTTCGCTGAACAATATACTTTTTTCACGCTCTGGGTTGTAAGCTAAACTGGCAACAAGTTGGATCTCACCACTTTCTAATTGTTGTAACATATCGTCAAAACGCTCAAAGGCGACAGGGATTATAGATATACCGAGGTGATTCACTAAAATAGACTTGATGTCTGAGTTAACCCCCAAAAACTCGCCATTTTTCCCCTGAAACTCCATGGGCCGCCAATCTTTTAAATAACCCATTTTTATCGCACCTAAAGTTGATAAGTAGGATTTTTGTTGATTAGATAAAATAATATGCTTCTCGATGCCACGATAGTAACGATCATCAGGATTAATAAGCCATTTACGCTCTATTTGTAAACGCTCTTCAGGTGAAATTAATTCAAAACCCGCTCGGATCCTTTTGGCTAATCCCGTGTCATCAATACGGGTTAAACTGTAGATATCTGTTGAAAATTCAATATTGGAATATTGTTTGAAATCAGTCCAAAGCTTATTGCTCAATAAATAATGAGAGGTCATGGCCGAAGATGCGATCAAACCGATGACATCCCCTTTTATTGTGGCATCAACTAATTGATCAATTGATTCATAAAAACGTAATTGAGCTTTTGGATAAAGTTTGTGAATTTCGGATATATACGGTGCAGTAGGAAAAACGCCAATACGCACATTTTCAATTTTATTCAGATCTTGTATATCATTTTTTAAACTGAAAAAACGACTTTTAATGGAGGTTAAATGCCACGCTTGTTCAAGACCCGTTCGCATTTCATTACTTTCAGGGTATCCAATATGGACATCTGCAAATCCCCGTTTTATATCCTCAACAGAGCTATTCATATCACCAACAACAAAATCGATGCTAATACCTGTTTTTTGGGACCAAAGTTTCCATAAATCGACATATAAACCATGTGGTAAACCATCATTACCGATGTCAGCATAAGGTTCAACATTGGTTTGCATTGCAATCAAAACACCGGCATTTTCTCTGTGGTATCCTAGCCAGCGTCGTTCAATTCGTTCAATTTGTTGCGCATCTATTGCTGCAAACCCTGCGTTAATGGTTGCTAATAGTGCGGGATGGCCTTTGGCTATCGCAGGTGAGATATCTGTTTTATCAATCGGTATTCGGGATGAAATATAATATTCAGTGGCAATGTTTTGCTCTAACGACATATTTCGTTGAAAACCTTCGATGCCAGCAAAGACCAATACCTCGCCGTTTACAGCGGCTAATAAAAGCGCTTCTCTATTAGGATATTTTCTAAATGAGAAATCAGTATTCATCGCCAATAAAGTCTGCTCATGGGATGAACCATCAACAATACCAATTTGATAAGGTAGTAGGTCTGTCAATCGATGCTTATCACCAATTGACTTATGCACGAACAAAAAAGTTTGTAAAGAAGATATCGGATTTGCAAAATCAAAAAAGGCTTTGCGGGAATCATTAGGACTCATACCAATATGGACATCATATTGACCATTTCTAACGCTATCTAACGATTGCTGCCAATTACGTACCTCAAATGACACTGGTATACTGGTGACTAAAGACCATTCACGCCATAGATCAACCAATATACCTGCAGGTTGACCTGAGTCGTCCAAGTATTGAAAAGGATAAGTGTCCTGCCCCATCACAATGCTGACATGGTTAATGGAGTCTTGGGTAATATCACTATTGTCTGCTGTCACATTCCAGCTATAAGTCCACAATAAAATGCAGAATAGTAATCGTCCGATTAATTTCAAGTGGTGTCCCTATCTACTTTCTGGCATATGCCACAAAAAATCGTATGAGTAAATAATACTTCAAGATGAACTGAATCATACCTGAATAATTTCAACAGCTTAGCAACCATACTTTCGGTAAACTGTATTATTTTAATTGTTTTTTGTCAAAATATCTTAAAAAAAACCAAAAGCATACTTCTATTTGCATGTATTAAGTTTGTTCCAGTAAAAATCACAGATACTATAACCATCATAGATAGGCAAGGTAATAAAAAATAATAAATTTTTACTCAATACTTGCTGCAATTTGCTTTGATTGGCTAAAATAGCATTAGAATTTTACAAAATCGCATTACATGAACTCTGAACTCGACAACATCTACGCTACAGCGAACGCTCAAGTCGCTGATTTTGTTTTTGATAAAAAAGTCGCTGGCGTATTCAATGATATGATACGTCGTTCCGTACCAGGTTATGGTCAAATCATTAATACTATTGGTGATTTTGCCCAGTCTTTTGTAACCCACAATTCCAATGTTTACGATTTAGGCTGTTCTCTAGGCTCTGCAACGTTAAGTATTAGGCGTCAAATTGATCAAAGACACTGCAAAATTATCGCTGTGGACAATAGCGAATCAATGATACAACGTTGTCATGAGAACTTATCTGCTTATGTCAGTGACACTCAAGTTGAGTTGATCTGTGGTGACATCAGAGATATTACATTCCAAAACGCCTCTATGGTGGTGTTGAATTTTACGCTGCAATTCCTTCCCGTGGCAGATAGAGACGCCTTAATTAATAATATTTATCAGGGTATGTTACCTGGGGGGATCCTGGTGCTATCTGAAAAGCTTCGCTTTCAAGATGAGACGATTCAACAACTACTCGATAAGCATCATTTAGACTTTAAACGAGCCAATGGCTACAGCGAATTGGAAATCAGTCAAAAAAGAAGTGCGTTAGAAAATGTGATGCGTCCAGATACCCTCGAACATCATACCAAACGATTTAGCGACTGCGGTTTTAGCCACTCAACGGTTTGGTTTCAGTGTTTCAATTTTGCGTCCATGGTTGCGATTAAATGATAAGTTTTAGTGGATTTTATAAACAAATAGCCGATTCTAGCCTTCAACATTGGTTAGAAACATTGCCGTCAATATTGGGCAATTGGCAGCGGGAACACAAGCACGGCACTTTTCCTAAATGGGAAAAAGTACTCAATAAACTGCATTATCCCGCGCCAGACATCATTAATTTTAGTTCAGGTGTGACTATTGGCAGTGGTCAGCAGCTTTGTGCAGGTGAAACAGAAAAGCTGACCAATTTATTAGGTATCTTCAAACCTTGGCGTAAAGGCCCTTTTTCGATACATGGGATTCAAATCGATACAGAATGGCGAAGTGATTGGAAATGGGATAGAGTTAAGCCTCACCTTTCGCCATTAAAAAATAGAACAGTATTAGATGTTGGCTGTGGAAGTGGATATCATATGTGGCGTATGTATGGTGAGGGGGCTAAATGCGTTGTTGGCATTGACCCTTCGCCGTTATTTTTATGCCAATTTGAAGCAGTTAAACGGTTAGCTGGGCAGCAACATCCTGTTCATTTATTGCCTTTGGGTATTGAAGAACTTCCCCCTTTAGATGCATTTGATACTGTATTTTCAATGGGGGTGCTTTATCATAGGCGCTCGCCAATTGACCATATTATGCAATTACGTGATCAATTGCGAATGGGCGGAGAGTTAGTGCTCGAAACGCTGGTAATAGATGGTGACGAAAATGCTGTCTTAGTTCCCAGTGACAGATACGGCAAAATGAACAACGTTTGGTTTTTACCTTCCGTTGAAGCGTTAATGCTGTGGTTAAGAAAATGTGATTTTACCAATGTGAGATGTGTGGATGTGGATATAACATCTCTTGCAGAACAACGAAGTACACAATGGATGCAAAATGAATCCCTAGTAGATTATCTCGACCCAAATGACGTAAGCTTAACGGTTGAAGGTTATCCAGCACCAAAAAGAGCAATAATAATTGCGACTAAAAATCAACCTAATTTAGATTTAATTTAACTCACAATATTCAACAGGAATTGACATGTTTAAGCAGGCACTTGCACTATCCATTGCGGCAATACTTGTCTCGGGTTGTACAGCAACTCAACAACCTAGCACACCTACAATTACTAATACTGACTTGAACACGACCCTACAGTCTTCTCAAGTGCAAATTATTTCTGCCTTTCACGAGCAATGTAGCCAACAGTCTGAAGATATAAATGAATTATCAGCTGAACTACGTAAGCTAAAAACTCAAGTCAGTGAAGCAATGGCACAATCGCAAAAAGTACGCGTTGTGGCAGCACCGCTCCCTACTCCTCGTCCAGTTGCGGTTCCTGCACAATGCCCTGAGGCATTAGTCGGTGAAAAGTTTTTACTTGGTGAAGTAGAAAGTGTTTACATTGATGAGGTCAAAACTAAGTTTGCAACACGCATTGATACGGGCGCAGAATCATCGTCTTTAGATGCGCGCAACATTGTCTTATTTGAGCGTAATGGCGAAGAATGGGTTCGTTTTGATGTAATGACAAACGGCCCAGATCAACCAGGTAATACCTTTGAATCCAAAGTGGAACGCTTTGTCAAAATTAAACAAGATGTTGAAAGCGGTGATGATCGTCGTCCGGTTATCCACGCACATTTAAAAATTGGTAAATATTCAGCCGAAACGGACTTAAATCTTACTGACAGAAGTCATTTAGATTATCCATTATTGCTTGGCCGTAAATTTATGAAAGACATTGCCATTGTCGATGTAGGTCAAATCTACATTCACGGTAAAGCTAAAAACCAAGTCACAACCCTAATTAAATAGGCTAACAAATGCATTCTCGTAAACCGTTTTATATATTCGTTATTTTGCTGTTTGTTACCGGCATCGGTGCCAGTATTTACCGTGGTATGGAGCACAATGTGCCTTTTTTACCCGGTGAGCAGGTTCAAAGTTGGGCTATTGACGCCAAAATCAGTTTCAATGGCCGTAACAAACCTGCAGAAGTGCAGTTCTCATTACCTAATGATCCAGCATTTGATATTTTAGTTGAAAATACCACATCTCCAGGTTACGGCTTAACCATTACCGATGATGTAAATCGTAAAGCGATTTGGTCAATTAGAGAAGCGTCTGGTCCGCAATCATTATTTTATCGTGTGACGCTTGTTCCAACTGGAAAATTAGCACTCCATGCTGAACAAGCTCCCGCCGATACTGAACTGTATCTTTGGCCTGCAACTGAAAAAACCGCTGCAGAGCAAATTGTTGAAGATGTATGGAGCCGCAGTGCGACAAATCTTTCTTTCGCAAAACAGTTAATGACATTGATTAATGATGATAATCAAAGTCAAAACATGTCTTTATTATTATCGACCAATACGTCAACCAAACTGTTTTTACAAATGCTGCATACCAAAGGCGTACCTGCACGTTATGTCAGCGGTTTATTACTTGAAGATCAACGTCGTCGTCAGCAGTTAACCACTTATGTGCAAGTGTACCAAGATGGTGAGTGGCATTTATTTGATGTTCAGAACAACAAGCAAGGCCGTGATAACAATCTTGTACTGTGGGAATATGCTGGTGGGTCAGTATTAGAAGTCATGGGTGGAAGTAACTCTTTAGTTAACTTCTCGATGTTACAAGATACGCGCTCTGCATTAGCCACATCAATTGATATGATGATGACAGATGATGCATTGGACTTTTCTTTGTATCAATTACCCCTTGAAGAGCAAAGCCTGTTCAAAGGAATCTTGTTAATCCCGATTGGTGTTTTAGTGGTGGTATTTTTGCGCGTGATTGTCGGGATTAAGACATCGGGTACCTTTATGCCGGTACTAATTGCAATGGCCTTTATTCAAACCACCCTATTAACCGGATTAATTGGCTTCCTGTTAATTGTATCTTTTGGTTTGATGATCCGCTCTTATTTATCAACACTCAACCTGTTGCTGATATCACGAATATCCGCGGTAATTATCGTGGTGATATTTATTATCGGTTTGTTCACATTAATTTCATTCAAATTAGGACTCAGTGAAGGATTAACCGTCACATTCTTCCCAATGATCATTCTTGCTTGGACGATTGAGCGCATGTCAATTTTATGGGAAGAAGAAGGCCCTAAAAAAGTATTTGTGTCAGGTGGTGGTAGTTTATTTGTGGCGACCATCGCTTATTTAGCAATGAGTAATGAATTAGTACAACATTGGGTATTTAACTTCTTAGGTATTCACTTAGTTATTCTTGCGCTAGTGCTTGTTATGGGGCAGTACACAGGTTACCGCTTAACAGAGCTAAAACGCTTTAAACCCTTAGTGGGAGAGAAGTAATGAAGTATGCCTGGCCTTGGGAACTGAGCCGCGCTGGCGTGCTTAACATGAACAAGCGAAACATCAGTTATATTGGTCGTTATAATCCACGCAAGCACTACAAGCGAGTGGATGACAAGCTGATCACGAAACAATTGGCGTTAGCCAATGGTATTGCTGTGCCGGATCTCATCGGCGTAGTTAAAGAGCAGCATGACATAGAACAAATACCAAACATGGTATTAGGCAGATCGGGTTTCGTGATTAAGCCTGCTAAAGGCTCCGGTGGTAAGGGCATTCTGGTCATTACCCGAGTTGAAAATGGCCGCTATTACAAAGCTAACGGTAACGAAGTTACCCCCAATGAAATCTATCGCCATGTTTCAAATACACTCAGTGGTTTATTTTCTCTGGGGGGGAAACCGGATGTCGCATTAATTGAGGGATTAATTGAATTTGATCCTATATTCAACGGTGTGAGCTATGAGGGTGTACCGGACATTCGTTTGATTGTATTTAAAGGCTTTCCAGTAATGGGAATGTTACGTTGTTCAACCGCGGCCTCTGATGGAAAAGCAAACTTACACCAAGGTGCTGTAGGGATTGGATTAGACATTGCCACTGGCAGAAGCTTGCATGCAGTACAGTTTGATGTGCCTGTGGATAAACATCCCGACACCCATTTTCCATTATCTAATATTCAAGTTCCCCACTGGGAAACCTTACTTCATACCGCTTCTAGTGCCTATGAAATGTGTGAACTTGGTTATTTAGGTACCGATATGGTGCTGGATAAAAATCGTGGTCCCTTGCTATTAGAATTAAACGCCCGCCCAGGGTTAACAATTCAAATTGCCAACGGTAAGGGAATTCTACCCCGCCTTAAACATGTAGAGTCATTAAAAGGCGCTGCCATGTCAGTTGAGCAACGAGTAGAATATGCGAAAAAGCATTTTTGCGATAAGCCTCTTTTTTAATTTTTTAGCCACGGCAATCGTCGTGGCTAATCCTTTAAATCTGTTTGTTGATCAATGTCTGCAATTTAATGCCTTACAAGAGATTGCCATTCCACAGGAGTGGCAATTATCATCAAATGCCTTCACCTCCCCTAAATTCGCGTCTGACAATTCATTAGTCAGATTCGAATCAAGTTTACTTTCTCTTAATAATTTAAATGATCGTAATAACTACTATAGAAGTTTGACCAAACAAACAGAATTACAGCAGCAACTTCTTAATTGCCAGGTACATTTAGCTGATGAATTGTCAGTATTGTTCAAAAATATTGATGCCGAGAAATTAAACCAAGATTTACGCCTACGTAGTCAAATCGATGCTAATGGTATGTCTACGCTTTATGTTAAAACGATACTGCACTTACAACAGCAACAATTGGCATACGATGTAAAATCACAGTTACATAGCTTACAAGCCAGTATTAGCCATTATTTTGCTCAAAATTTTCAATTTGATGTTGCTCAAGGCTGTGTATTACCAGAATTTTTTGAAAATGATGATAAACCTTCTTTAAAAGCATCCACCGAATCAAATGTCGCACGTTATCTAATATCACAGCCAGATAGAAAATGTCGTCAACAAGCCTGGTTTGCCTACCAAACACGGGTTAAAAGCCATAATCAATTAAACCTGTTAGCGTTGCACAAGCTGAGAACGGATTTGGCTCACAAACAAGGCTTTGCTAATTTCGCAGATTATCAATTATCGATGCAAGGTTTAACTGCCTCACAGTTAACGTTATTTCTTGATAGCCAGACAATCAATATTGAAATGGCACCTTGGGATTTGCCTAGCGCACTGCAAGCATTACCAAAAGTTGCAGTAAAGCCGCATGAATCATTATTGGTATTAGAACAAATGTTTGCGCAGTTAAGCGCATTTGAATTGCGTTTTGAGCTAATTTCAACAACCGATAATGCGTTACGTCTTTATCGAGTATGGCTAAGTGAAAGATTACTCGGTGAAATGTACGTTGAGTTAAATCAACATACGGGCAAAATTAGCCACCACAGAATCAAACAAGCGGTGATTGGTCATCAAGTCGGCCAGTACGCACTTAAAATGCCATTAACGCTAGCAAGTGTTCAACATTACAATGATTTGATATTTATCGTCGCTGACACCATTAATCAGCTAGCAAAAGGTAGTGTGTTTTATTATTTAAATCAGCAAGATATTTCGTTAACTAACCAACAGTTAGGTAGCTATTGGTTAGCAACTTGGTTAACAGATACATTGTCATTTGAACATACAAGCTCACCAAGAGTAAAATTACTACAATCGTTTACCCAACAACAACGCATCTTTAGAACCAAAGTGGCGCTATTGTTTTATCAGCAAGCTGATCTTTCAAATTACCTTCTTCATGAATCAAGCCTGCATCAAAGAGTGTCAAAAGCTTTCAATGACAGTTTTGGAGTACCGTGGATAAATGGTGCAAATGCAATATTTAGTTATCAGGCTATTGCTAATCAAGGGATTAGTTATTATCTTCTGCTGTGGCAAGAAACACTGGCGCAGTTAATCCACAACCAAATGCTTTCCAGCAGTCAAGCCAAGGAAATCTTTGATGTGCTCATTGTTAATGAGCACAATCGAACCATTTATGATCAATTGTCTGTTATTTTCAATCAGCCAATGGATTTTGAAAACCTATTACGGAGAATTAATTATGCTGGCACTAAGCAAGAGTAAAACACTCTCGTTAGTTGCATTATCCGCTGCGTTACTTAGCAGCAGTTTATTTGCCAAAGAACCCTATGTTAATCCAGAACACAATTTAACTGGCGAACAAGTTTATCAACAACTTAAAACTAATCTTGAAACCAACTTGTATTCATTGCCACCCCGTGTACAAGGGCATTATGCCATCCGTCAATTCCGCATGACTGGCGATGAAAAATACGCAAATGGTGCATTAATCGATCTGTTAACAATTGCAGAGCGTCAAGCGTATTACGCATGTAATTTGGATAAACCAAATTTTATTGAAACTGAATCTGCACTCGCAGGCAGCAAACTGGGTAAAGGTCCACGAGGTAAAGCCCGTAAAAAAGCCATTGTGCCTTATCCAAAGTTTATGTTGTTAAGCGATACCCTACTTCGTTATTCGAGTCGTATTGATGAGTTTGGCTTTACAGGCCCTTGTCATGACTTAATGATAAAAACATTAAAAGAGCATGATTTTACCCCTGCATTTACTGATAAGAAAATGATCAAGTCTTGGGCTGCACAGTTAATTAACTATGTATTCTGGGCAAAGCAAATTGGTGTGGGTGACTACTACCCTGCTTATAAAGCGGCATTCATCAAAACTTATCCAGATAGTAAAGATGCAAAATTATCTAAAGGCCAATTTAAAAACAAAATCTATGGCATGACGCACTTTATCTTTGCTGCCAGTGAATACTATCAATACCAGGTCGATCCAAAAGAGTATCAATGGATCTTAGATTACTTTGAAAAGAATATTGACAGAATTATTGCCGATACCACTGAAGATATTACAACAGAGGTGGGTATTAGTTTCTTAATAACCGGTCATAAAAATCATCCCGTTACCCAAAAAGTGAAGGACTATATTATTTCCTCTTACAACCCAGAAATGCAGATGATTCCATCACCATCTGGAAAAGCTGACTTAGCAACGGGGGAGCACAGAAACGTGTTAGCTATGATGTTACTTGATTGGCCAGACACACTTCACCCTGGTCCATATTTAGCAGATATCAAGAGTACTAAGAAAAATTTACCACGTCTTGTTAATGTCAAAACCGAAGATAACAAAGCCGTGATAAAACCGACATTGCACTAACAACTTAATTTTAGTGGCTGATGCTCAACAAAAAACCCAATGCTTGCATTGGGTTTTTTATGACTCGAATATTAAATCTGCAGATTATTCTGCAGCGTCTTCTGTACGGTATTTATCAGCTGTAGCTTTGATGATTGGCTGAAGCTCACCCTTTTGGAACATCTCTGTGACGATATCACAACCACCAATCAACTCGCCTTCAATCCATAATTGAGGGAATGTTGGCCAATTTGCATATTTAGGTAATTCAGCACGAATATCTGGGTGCTGTAAAATATCCACGAAAGCAAACTGTTCGCCACAGTTAATCATCACCTGTGCAACTTGTGAAGAAAAACCACAACTAGGTAATTTAGGAGAGCCTTTCATGTAAACAATGATTGGGTTTTCACTGATCTGCTGTTTAATTTTTTCTACAGTTTCCATTTTAATTCCTAATGGTAGACAAAGTATGAATAGCTAGAATGCCTATATTGTACGACACCTTGCGCAATAACAAAATGCTACAGTTTGTAAGGGTATAGATTAATTCAACTATTGAATCGTCTTAATCGGTATTATTCAAGAAACAATGATTCACATCACAAAAATAATCAGTACAATAGCTGCAGAGCAATGTACCAATTAGGTATAAAAACGATAAACCTAAATCCATGGAGAGAGACTAATGGCTTTCGAATTACCAGCATTACCTTATGCAAAGAACGCACTAGAACCACATATTTCTCAAGAAACAATTGAGTACCACTATGGTAAGCATCACAATACTTATGTTGTAAAATTAAATGGTTTAGTTGAAGGAACCGAGTTTGCTGGAAAAAGCTTAGAAGAAGTTGTTAAAACTTCTACTGGTGGTATGTTCAACAACGCAGCACAAGTTTGGAACCACACTTTTTATTGGAACTGTTTAGCCCCTAACGCAGGTGGCGCAGCAACGGGTTCAATCGCTGCAGCTATTGATGCATCTTTTGGCTCTTTTGAAGAATTCAAAGCAAAATTTACCGATTCTGCAGTCAACAACTTCGGTAGTGCATGGACTTGGTTAGTTAAAAAAGCTGATGGTTCATTAGCAATTGTTAACACCAGTAATGCAGCAACACCGTTAACTGATGAATCAGTTACCCCATTACTGACTGTTGACGTTTGGGAACATGCATATTACGTTGATTACCGTAATGCACGTCCAGAATACTTAAACCATTTCTGGCAATTAGTTAACTGGGAATTTGTGAACAGCAACTTTGCATAATCACAATTACCATTAACTTTCAAAGGAGCCTTAGGGCTCCTTTTTTGTATCTGTCAGTGTGTCCATAATAAATGCAACTATTGCAATTGCTACGTTTATCGTTGTTTTATAAACAATTATTTATAATTATCTTGCACAGTTTTCTATTTTTTATCCTAAACTCAATATGTAGAGGCCAAAATGATAGTTTGGTTAACACCCCAAATTAACTTATGCCTCACATTATGTTGCCATCCCGGCATTGATGTTTTAGGGGGTTATTATGGGCATTTTCGAACACTACCAACAACGTTACGAGAAAAAGCTTGATGAGGAATATACCTTAGAGCAGTTTCTTGAAATTTGTAAGCAGGATAAGAGTGCTTACGTATCCGCAGCTGAGCGTTTATTGATGGCTATTGGTGAACCTGAAGTTGTCGATACCTCAAAAAATTCGGTATTAAGCCGCATTTTTTCAAACCGGCTTATTTCCCGTTACCCTGCCTTTAAAGATTTTTATGGCATGGAAGAAGCGATTGAGCAAATCGTGTCTTACCTTAAACATTCTGCACAGGGATTAGAAGAGTCTAAACAAATATTGTATTTACTTGGGCCTGTAGGGGGTGGGAAATCATCTCTGGCGGAAAAGCTTAAATCACTGATTCAACATGTCCCTATTTATATTTTAAGCGCTAATGGTATGCGCAGTCCGGTTAATGACCATCCTTTCTGTTTGTTCGATTTAGAAGAGGACGGCGCCTTATTACAACAAGAATATAATATCCCTCACCGCTACTTGAAAACCATCATGTCCCCTTGGACAGTTAAACGTTTGCATGAGTTTGGTGGTGATATTTCTAAGTTTAGAGTGGTTAAAGTTTATCCTTCTATTCTAGATCAAATCGGTATTGCTAAAACCGAACCTGGGGATGAAAACAATCAAGATATTTCTGCATTAGTCGGTAAAGTTGATATTCGTCAATTAGAGCATTTTTCTCAAGATGATGCCGATGCTTACGCATACTCAGGAGCATTGTGTCGGGCAAATCAAGGGTTGATGGAATTTGTAGAGATGTTCAAAGCACCGATAAAAGTGTTACATCCACTATTAACCGCCACTCAAGAAGGCAATTATAACGGGACTGAAGGCTTGTCAGCTTTGCCTTATACAGGAATAATTTTGGCTCACAGTAACGAGTCGGAATGGTCAACCTTTAGAAATAATAAGAATAATGAAGCCTTTTTAGATCGTGTGTATATCGTTAAAGTCCCCTATTGCTTGAGGGTATCAGAAGAAATTGAAATTTATCAAAAATTATTAACAAATTCAGAGCTATCTAAATCGCCTTGTGCACCAGGTACATTAGAAACCCTTGCGCAATTTAGTGTGTTATCTCGCATTAAACCGCCAGAAAATTCGTCTATATATTCAAAAATGCGGGTCTATAACGGTGAAAGCTTAAAAGACACCGATCCGAAAGCCAAATCGTATCAGGAATACCGAGATTACGCCGGTGTCGATGAAGGCATGAATGGCCTATCAACTCGATTTTCCTTTAAAATTCTATCCAAAGTTTTTAATTTTGATCACACTGAAATTGCAGCTAATCCTGTGCACTTATTCTATGTGCTTGAAAAACAAATAGAGCAGGAACAGTTTCCAAATGAGCTTAGTGAGCGCTATTTAGAGTTTTTAAAAGGCTATCTTATTCCTAAATATGTTGAATTTATCGGTAAAGAGATCCAAACCGCCTACCTCGAATCTTACTCCGAATATGGTCAAAACATTTTCGACCGTTATGTCACTTATGCTGATTTTTGGATCCAAGATCAAGAATATCGTGACCCAGAAACAGGGCAGCTTTTCGATCGCGGTGCATTAAATGCTGAATTGGAAAAAATTGAAAAACCTGCGGGAATAAGCAATCCAAAAGATTTTCGCAATGAAATTGTCAACTTTGTACTTCGAGCGAGAGCTAATAATGAAGGAAACAACCCACTGTGGACAAGTTACGAAAAACTTCGCACCGTGATTGAAAAGAAAATGTTCTCTAATACGGAAGATTTATTGCCTGTGATTTCGTTTAACGGCAAAACATCAAACGATGACCAACGAAAACACGATGATTTTGTCAATCGCATGATGGATAAAGGCTATACCAAGAAGCAAGTGAGATTGCTATCAGAATGGTATTTACGTGTGCGTAAATCATCATAACCCAACAAAGGCTTTACTCTGCGGTATAAAGGCGTAAAGCCTGCATTCAGGCTTGGGAGGTTCGTATGGCTAATTTTATAGATAGACGGTTGAATGCTAAGGGAAAAAGCACCGTTAATCGTCAACGATTTATCGAAAGATATAAAAAGCAAATTAAAAAGGCTGTCAGTGATGCTGTCACCAGGCGAAGCGTTACTGATGTTGATAAAGGCGAGAAAATCAGTATCCCAACAAGGGATATCAGTGAGCCCCTTTTCAGGCAAGGTAAAGGGGGGCATCGTGAGATGGTTCACCCTGGTAATGATAAGTTTAACCGAGGTGACAAAATTGATCGCCCTCAAGGTGGACAAGGTAATGGCGGTTCTGGCAAAGGAGATGCCTCTGACTCGGGGGAAGGAAATGAAGACTTTGTATTTCAAATATCAAAAGATGAATACCTTGAATTATTATTTGAAGATTTAGAGTTACCCAATTTACAAAAAAATCGCTTGAACAAGTTGGTTGAATACCAGACCTATCGGGCGGGTTTTACCAACGATGGTGTACCGGCCAACATTAATATTGTCCGTTCGTTGCGCTCTTCTTTAGCCAGAAGAATCGCGATGTGCGGCAGCAAGAAAAAACTGCTGAAAGAAATTGAGCAAGAACTGTTTGAATTAGAAAATACGCCTGGTTCAAAAGCTGAACTTATCATTGATTTAAAAGCACAAATTGAATTACTCAAAAAGCAAATTGCTAAAGTGCCTTTTATAGATACATTTGATTTGCGCTATAACAACTATTCAAAAAAAGAAAAACCTTCTAGCCAAGCTGTCATGTTTTGTTTAATGGATGTGTCTGGTTCTATGGATCAAGCCACTAAAGACATGGCGAAACGATTTTATATTTTGTTATACCTGTTTTTAACCCGCACGTATAAAAATTTAGAAGTGGTATACATACGTCATCACACGCAAGCCAAAGAAGTTGATGAGCATGAGTTTTTCTATTCACAAGAAACTGGCGGCACCATAGTATCAAGTGCGTTAAAACTAATGCATGAAATCCAGCAGGCACGCTATCCTGCAAATGAATGGAATATTTATGCGGCGCAGGCATCAGATGGGGATAATTGGTCGGATGATTCACCTGTATGTAAAACCCTATTAACTCAACACATATTGCCGTTAGTTAGGTACTTTAGCTATATCGAAATCACTCACAGGGCGCATCAGTCACTGTGGCAAGAATATGAACAATTACAACAAAGCTTTGACAATATGGCGGTGCAGCATATCAAGCAAGTTGATGATATTTACCCAGTATTTAGAGAACTCTTTAAAAAACAAGCTGTTTAGGAGGCACTATGGATAAATCTACCCGTTCGCCTTTAAGTGATGGCCCCGAATGGACTTTCGACTTGCTGCAAGCCTATCTCGATGAAATTGAAAAGGCAGCTAAATTTTTTAACATTGATGCATACCCCAATCAAATTGAAATCATTACCGCTGAACAAATGATGGATGCTTATGCAGGCATAGGCATGCCTATTGGTTACACACATTGGTCTTTTGGGAAACGATTTATCGAGACTGAACAAGGCTACAAACGCGGCCAGATGGGACTAGCATATGAAATTGTGATCAATTCAGATCCCTGTATTGCCTACCTTATGGAAGAAAATACCATAACGATGCAAGCATTAGTGATGGCTCACGCCAGCTTTGGTCACAATAGCTTTTTTAAAAATAATTACCTGTTCAAAACCTGGACCGATGCCAGCTCTATCATTGATTATTTGGTATTTGCTAAAAATTATATCCATGAATGCGAACTCAAGTATGGCGTTGATCAAGTCGAGCTCACCATTGACTCATGCCACGCATTGATGAATTACGGTGTTGATAGATACAAGCGCCCTTCTGAAATATCCTATAGCGAAGAAAAAGCAAGACAAAAAGACCGCGAAGCATACCTACAAAGTCAGGTTAATGATTTATGGCGCACCGTGCCCACCAGCAATCAGGAGCATGTTGAAACCAAACGAAAACAATTTCCATCTGAGCCACAAGAAAATATTCTCTATTTTTTAGAAAAAAACGCCCCACTACTTGAACCTTGGCAACGTGAAATTGTCCGTATTGTTAGGAAAATGGCCCAATATTTTTACCCGCAAAAACAGACACAAGTAATGAACGAAGGTTGGGCCACTTTTTGGCATTACACCATTCTCAATCATTTATACGACAGCGGCAAAGTGACGGACAGATTTATGCTTGAATTCTTACAAAGTCACACAGCGGTGGTCGCACAACCAGCGTACAACAGCCCATATTACAATGGAATAAATCCTTACGCTCTAGGTTTTAGTATGTTTGTCGACATCAGACGCATATGCGAAAACCCAACCGACGAAGACAAATATTGGTTCCCAGATATTGCTGGCAGTGATTGGTTGTCTACAGTGCATTTTGCAATGAAAAACTTTAAAGACGAGAGCTTTATTAGCCAGTACCTGTCACCAAAAGTGATTCGAGACTTCAAACTATTTGGCATTTTAGATGACGATAAACGTTCATTTATTCATGTTTCCGCTATCCATGATGAAACTGGTTATCAAGAAATTCGCAATATGTTATCGCAACAATACAATTTATCTAATATTGAACCGAATATTCAGGTGCAAAATGTACAGGTCAATGGCGATAGATCACTCACCTTACGTTATACGCCGCAAAATAATATTCCGCTGTCGGATAATGTAAGTGAAGTTTTAAAGCATTTACATCGTTTATGGGGCTTTAAAGTGAGCTTAGAACAAATCGACGCGAATGAAAATATCAGCGTATTAGCAACCTGCCCTGAAATGAAACCCTCATCAGACCCAGTAACATCCTCTAGTTATACCCACGTCACTATCTAACTATCTCATGTCCCCCCAGAGACTACTGAGTCTCTTGGGGGATAAGATTTAGCCTGTAGATCTTCAAGGTTTTATTTTCAGCCAATGGTTGATCATTCGTACAAAGCTGATACTCCGTAATGTACTCATCCTAAATAATCGATAACGCAGTAAAAATGGTTAAGAAATACAACCGGAGATATTCAGATAAAAAACATGTTAGTCATTATGACTAATTTGTTATTTTTTTCACTACAAAATACCCCCTTACGATCTTCAAAAATAAATCCCCCTCCATAAAACACTGTAAATAAACAACAAACCCTATTGGCACACTCCCTGCATTGCACACCACAATAAATCAACATTTGTTACAAAAGTCAGCGTGACGAAGCCGTTAAACGGCGTAGGCTTATAGCAGCTCAAACGGTTTCATTCGTAACGTAGAACAGCATAATTATTTAAGGCAGGTTCCAATGGACAGGATTCAATCAGTAAAAAAATTTATTATCCCTTTTTGTTGTTTAGTGATGCTAGCGGGATGTAATGGAGAAGAAGAGCAAACAAAAGAAGAAGACAAATTTGCTGTTCCCGTTGAAACCACATTAGTGGCTTTGGGCAATGTATCCTCTTTCTATAGCACAACCGCAACCCTAGAAGCGCCTCAAGAAGCCCACGTGATGACGCGAATTTCTGGATTAATTGAAAACATTAATGTTGAAGAAGGTGATCGCGTTACCACAGGACAAGTACTCGCCGTTATCGATGCAAAACGTCAGCAATACGACTTCAATCGCTCACAGGCTGAAGTACAAATTATCGAGCAAGAATTAAATCGCTTACGCAAGATGACAAACAAAGAGTTTATTAGCCAGGACACAATGGCTAAACTCGAATTTAACCTACAAGCAGCCATTGCAAAGCGCGATTTGGCTGAACTGCAAGTCAAAGAAAGCCGTATCGTCTCGCCTATCAACGGTATCGTAGCAAAAAGGCATGTTAAGCAAGGCAACATGGTGCGTGAATTTGACGAATTATTCTATGTTGTTAACCAAGACGAACTCCACGGCATCGTGCATTTACCTGAGCAACAGCTTCCTAGCCTTCGCTTAGGCCAACATGCAAGCGTCCGTCAAAATCAACATGATACAAATATGGTCGATGCCACTGTACTAAGGATCAGCCCGATTGTGGATGCCCAGAGTGGCACCTTTAAAGTCACATTAGCGGTACCGAATAAAAATGCCCAATTAAAAGCAGGTATGTTTACTCGGGTCGAAATTAAATATGACACCCATGATGATGTGATAACCGTGCCATATAACGCGCTAATCAATCAGGATGATACTCAAGCTATATATGTTATCAAAGACGCGATTGCACAACGTCGAGTCGTCAGTCTAGGTTATCGTCAAGATAATACCGTTGAGGTGATATCAGGCGTTGCTTTAGGTGAGCAAATCGTCATCCGTGGCCAACAGAACTTAAAGGATCAATCTCTTGTAGAAGTGATTCAGCCTCTAAATGTTGCGGCTATTAAATAACGGAGCGATTTTATGTCAATCATTAACACTTCTGTTAATCGCCCTGTGTCGGTTTGGATGCTTATGCTTGCGGTCATGCTATTCGGTATGGTCGGATTTAGCCGACTTGCAGTAATGTTGCTGCCGGATTTAAGCTACCCAAGTGTCACCATCCGCACCGCTTATGATGGAGCAGCGCCCGTTGAAATTGAGCAATTGGTATCAAAGCCTATTGAAGAAGCCGTTGGCGTTGTTAAGGGGCTAAGAAAAATTAGCTCTATCTCTCGTTCAGGCATGTCTGATGTGGTGCTTGAATTTGAATGGGGCAGCAATATGGATATGGCAAGCCTCGAAGTACGAGAAAAACTCGACACCATTGAACTACCACTTGATATAAATAAGCCGCTTTTGTTGAGATTTAACCCCAATCTTGATCCTATTATGCGTTTAGCATTTTCAGTACCAGATGCGACGGAAAGTAACCTTAAGCAAATGCGGACATTTGCTGAAGAAGAACTGAAACGCCGCTTAGAAGCACTTTCAGGTGTTGCAGCGGTCAGGTTATCGGGAGGGCTTGAACAAGAGGTACATATTCTGTTGAATCAGCAAAAACTGGCACAACTTAACCTCAATGCGGATGATATAAAACAGCGGATCAATCAAGAGAACATTAACCTTTCTGCCGGTAAAGTGATTCAAAGTGACAAAGAGTATTTAGTCAGAACATTGAATCAATTTAATTCACTGGAAGAGTTAGGTAATGTGATTGTTTTTCGTGATGGGCAAACTTTAGTGCGTTTAAGTGAAGTGGCACAAATCAGTGACGCATATAAAGAACGTACTGATATTACGCGCATTGGCTCGGTTGAGTCTATCGAACTCGCGATTTATAAAGAAGGCGATGCGAACACGGTTACCGTAGCAAAAAAATTGCAAGCAGAGTTAGAAAAAATCAATAAAGCAGATGAGAATAAACAGCTCAATATTATTTATGATCAATCTGAATTTATTGAAAGTGCTGTAAATGAGGTCACATCGTCTGCGCTCATTGGCAGTATTTTGGCCATGTTAGTCATTTACCTATTCTTACGAAATATTGTGGCGACATTAATTATTTCCATCTCAATCCCCTTTTCTGTGATTGCCACATTTAACATGATGTACTTTGCCGATATCAGTCTCAATATTATGTCATTGGGCGGAATTGCATTAGCCATCGGGTTGTTGGTAGATAATGCTATTGTTGTACTTGAGAATATAGACAGATATCAATCTCAGGGATTAAGTAAGATGGACGCTGCTATTGCTGGTTGCCAAGAGGTTTCAGGTGCAATTGTGGCCTCAACCCTCACAACACTGGCGGTGTTTGTTCCTTTAGTCTTTGTTGATGGAATTGCAGGTGCACTGTTTGCCGATCAGGCACTGACCGTGACCTTTGCGTTACTGGCGTCTTTATTTGTCGCCTTAACAGCCATCCCCATGTTGGCGTCGCGTAAGGGGGTTAACAGTCTGCCGCCATCGACGCAAGATGAACCAGCAGTTAAGCCAACAACTCGATTGGCAAAATGGCGGTTTTACACTCTAGCTGTGATTAGTTGGCCCTTTAAATTACTGTTCCGTTATATTCCTGCAGGTTTACTGACCTTTGGTATTGTGTTGGTTCGATTTGTAAGTTGGTTGATAGGCTTTGTAATGCGTCCTTTGGCTACAGCATTTAACTACGGTTATAACACCATTGCCAAAATGTACGACCACTTGCTGATCCATGTGCTCAAGCATCAAGTGCTGACCTTGTTTATCGCGCTAGGTATCACCCTTGGTGCGGGTAGTTTGTTACCTAAATTGGGGATGGAATTGATCCCACCGATGAATCAAGGCGAGTTTTATGTTGAACTGCTCTTGCCACCAGGCACAGAAGTCAGCGAGACGGACAAAGTGCTTCAACAATTGGCTCTGACAATCACTGACAACCCTGACGTAAAGCATACCTTCAGCCAAGCTGGCAGTGGTGGTCTTATGACCTCTGACACAGCAAGAGGCGGAGAGAATTGGGGCAGACTTCAGGTCGTGCTTGCCGATGCTAGCGCATTTGAATCTGTGGCATCCATATTACGACAAACCGCGAAACGGATCCCTGAATTAGATGCGAAGATAGAGCAACCTGAGTTATTCAGTTTTAAAACACCATTAGAAATTGAATTATCTGGCTACGATTTAGCTCAATTAAAAAGCAGTGCAGATAAGTTGGTTGATGCACTGGGTCAATCGGCACGATTTACAGATTTGAATACTAGCTTACGTGATGGCCAGCCTGAGATCAGTATTCAATTTGATCATCAAAGACTGGCCGCTCTAGGTATGGATGCACCCACGGTTGCAGCACGTATCGCACAGCGTGTCGGCGGCACGGTTGCGAGTCAATATACGGTTCGAGATCGAAAAGTAGATATTTTAGTTCGAAGTGAATTATCAGAGCGCGATCAAATATCTGATATTGATTCGCTGATCATCAATCCAAATAGTTCACAACCCATTCCGTTGAGTGCTGTGGCAGACATTCAATTACAAGTTGGCCCCTCTGCAATTAACCGCATAAGCCAGCAACGCGTTGCAATTGTCTCTGCCAACCTTGGCTTTGGTGACTTAAGTGATGCGGTCGCGGAAGCCAAATTGATATTGGATAAGCAGCAGTTATCCTCATCAATTCAAACCAACTTTGGTGGTCAAAATGAAGAAATGGAACATTCATTTAACTCATTAAAAATAGCCTTAGTGTTAGCCATATTTCTTGTTTATTTAGTGATGGCGAGTCAGTTTGAATCACTACTGCACCCATTACTGATTTTAATCGCCATTCCTATGGCGGTTGCCGGCAGTATTCTTGGCTTATTTTTAACCAACACTCACCTAAGTGTTGTGGTATTTATTGGTTTAATTATGTTGGCGGGTATTGTCGTTAACAATGCCATTGTATTGGTCGATAGAATTAATCAATTACGTGTTGATGGTATGGATAAAATAACTGCCATTGAACAAGCTACCAAGTCACGTTTACGCCCTATTCTAATGACCACAATGACCACGGCATTAGGTTTATTACCTATGGCGATAGGTATGGGTGATGGGAGTGAAGTTAGAGCACCAATGGCGATTACCGTTATTTTTGGTTTGCTACTATCAACCCTACTCACTTTACTGGTTATTCCATGTTTATACAGTCTATTTGATCGCAAAACTTACGCAGCCCCTGCCGAACTGACAAGCGCTACCGAGGTGAGAGTATGAATATCACCAAGTTGGCGTTAAAACGCCCCGTGACCACCAGCATGTTTTTTGTTGCCATCATGTTGTTTGGTATGGCGGCTAGCAGAATGTTACCACTGGAGATGTTTCCTGGAATTGATATTCCACAAATCATGGTTCAGGTGCCCTACAAAGGCTCTAGTCCTGCAGAAGTTGAGCGAGACATCACCAAAGTACTAGAAGAAGCGCTTGCCACCATTGGTGGCATTGAAGAATTGCATTCAGATTCCACTCAAGATGGCGCCTTTATTCAACTAAATCTTAAATGGGGAGAAAAAGTTGCCACTAAAAGCTTAGAAGCCCGCGAAAAAATTGACTCGGTAAGGCATTTATTACCTAAAGATGTAGAGCGGGTCATTATTCAGCAGTTTTCAACGGCAGATATGCCGGTACTGACTATTCGGATATCAAGTGAAAAAGAGCTCTCAAATGCCTTTGATTTGCTTGATAAACAATTACGTAAGCCATTGGAGCGTGTTGATGGCGTATCCAAGGTGACATTGTACGGTGTAGAACAAAAACAAATTGATATTCGTATTGATGCCGACAAATTAATCGCCAGTGGAATCAGTAATCAAATATTACAGAGCCGTTTGCTCGAACAAAACTTTGTCATTAATGCTGGCACCTTAAAAAGTGATGGCAATGTGTATCAAGTCTCGCCAAAAGGCGAATTTACCAACCTTGATGACATCAATAACTTAGTGCTTATCCCAGGAATTACCCTTGGTGATATTGCTAAAATTAATTTTGCCCTACCAGAAAAAATTGAAGGGCGCCATTTAGACCAAAAATATGCTGTAGGATTGGATGTCTTTAAAGAGTCAGGTGCCAACTTAGTTGAAGTGTCTGATCGTGTGATGAAAGTCATCGAACAGACAAAGCAAGATAAACAATTCAATGGCATTAAGCTGTTTATCATGGAAGATCAAGCTTTTGGTGTGAAATCATCACTACAAGATTTACTGCTATCAGGTGTGATTGGTGCCCTGCTTTCATTTGGTGTGTTGTATTTATTCTTGCGCAATTTGAAAATGACCTTAGTGGTGGTGTCATCTGTCCCGATTTCACTTTGCATGACATTGGCAGGAATGTATTTTCTGGGTTACAGCTTAAATATCTTATCCATGATGGGGCTATTATTGGCCGTCGGTATGTTGATTGATAATGCCGTTGTCGTAACAGAGAGTGTGTTGCAGGAAAAACAAGCGGGTCATATTGACGATATCACACAACCTAAGGCTAACCGAACAGCTGTATTAGTAGGCGTCGATAAAGTCTCGCTTGCCGTGTTAGCCGGCACACTTACTACTGCGATTGTGTTTTTACCGAATATTTTTGGTGTTAAGGTTCAGCTGACTATCTTCCTTGAGCATGTGGCTATCGCCATTTGTATCTCACTAGCGGCATCATTATTAGTTGCTAAAACACTCATTCCGCTGATGTTAAATACATTTCACTTTGATATTGACCTGAATGAAAAACAAGGAAAATTAGCCGCATTTTATCACAATAGCTTAACCTGGGTATTGGCAAGACCAAAACGTTCAGCTGTGATTTCAGTGCTGATTTTGGCCTCAACGGCTTTGCCTTTATCTATGGTGCAACAAGACCAAGGTGACGGTGAAGGCAATGATCGCCTTTACATAAATTATCAATTAGAAGGCCGACATGCCCTACGAGTGACTGAAGCCTTGGTGTCTGAAATGGAAGCTTATTTATACGCCAACAAGGATAAGTTTCACATCGATGCAGTTTATAGTTATTACGCTCCGCACGATGCACAATCAACCATCATTTTGCAAAAAGATTTAGACATCGACATGAAGGAACTCAAGAAAAATATCCGTGAAGGATTTCCTAAGTTCTCGATTGCGACTCCACAATTTGGTTGGGGTAATGATCAAAATGGTGTCAGAGTGACGTTAACGGGCCGCTCCACATCTGAGCTTATCCGTTTAAGTAATCAAGTTGTACCTTTATTAAACGGTATTGATGGCCTTGTCGATGTTCGTTCAGAAGTAAATAGTGCACAGCAAGAAGTGGTCGTGATAGTTGACCGAGAAATGGCTGCCAGACTCGACGTTAAGCTGAACGAAGTTGCATCCAGTATTGCCTTGGCACTTAGAGGCATACCTTTAAGATCCTTTAGACATGACCCGTCAGGCGAATTAAGAATTGAACTCGCCTACGATAAATCATGGCAATATTCATTGGAACGCTTAAAGCAGCTGCCCATTTTGCGCAAAGACGATCGAGTTTATACCTTAGATAGCTTAGCGCAAATTAACATAGTGCCTCGTTTTGACAGCATCAAACATTACAATCGACAAACCGCATTATCGATAGGCGCAAATTTAGATGACATAACAACCGAAGAAGCTCAAAAGCAGATTACTCGGGTTATGGATTCAGTTAATTTTCCCTATGGCTACAACTATTCATTGCGTGGAGGTTTTGAACGTCAGGACGAAGACCAATCTATCATGGCTGTTAATATGTTATTGGCTATCGTCATGATTTATATCGTTATGGCCGCTTTATTTGAGTCATTATTATTACCCACGGCGATTATTACCTCAATTTTGTTTTCCATCACAGGGGTATTTTGGGGATTATGGATAACAGCAACACCCATGTCGGTTATGTCGATGATAGGGATCCTTATTCTCATGGGGATCGTAGTCAATAATGGCATTGTGTTGGTCGACCAAATTAATCAAATGACCCCTGCGCTAGATAAGTTGTCAGACACCATTATCAATGTATGTATTACACGATTACGTCCGGTGTTGATGACAGTGGCGACAACGGTATTAGGATTAGTGCCATTAGCAATGGGAGACACCCAAATAGGTGGAGGAGGCCCGCCCTATTCGCCCATGGCAATCGCCATTATTGGTGGGTTGACCTTCTCCACTGTAACAAGCTTATATTTAGTGCCATTGTGCTATCAAGGGTTGTATATATTGCGCCATAACGCTGCAATTAGGTTAGGTCTTGCTGACAAATATGCCAAAAAGCTGCTACCTTGGACTGTGTAGTTAAATTGGAAATTAATTTTAGGATAAGTCATGTCATTTACTACTTTAACGTATAAAAATAAACGATTTAAAAAAATATCAACATGCGCGTTTATTGCGGCAATGTCGCTGGCTGGACAAAGTGTCGCTAATGACAAGTTCAAAGATGTCAAAATCACCTCTACTCAACTGACGGGTTCAACCTACATGTTTGTCGGTTCTGGCGGCAATATCGGTGTATCAGCGGGATCTGATGGTTTACTGATTATTGATGATCAATTTGCGCCGCTGGCTGACAAAATCACTGCGTCATTGAATAACATTCAACCAGGAACGCCCAAATATATAGTCAATACCCATTACCATGGTGATCATACAGGAGGTAATGCTCACTTTGGTCAAAAGGGCACCATAGTCGCCCACCATAATGTATTAAAACGTTTATCATCAGACAGCAACACGCCATCCTCTGCTTTACCTGTTATTACATTCTCGGATCATATATCGATTCATTTTAACCAAGACACACTAGATGTGTTTCACCTAGGTCCAGGTCATACCGATGGTGACAGTGTAGTGCGTTGGGAAAAGGCCAATGTGATTCACATGGGCGATCTGTTCTTTAAAGACAGATTTCCCTATATCGATTTAAATGGTGGTGGTTCAGTAGTGGGTTATCGCGATAATGTCGCCTCTGTCATCGCAAAAATCGATAAGAACACACAAATCATTCCTGGTCATGGTGACTTGGCTAATAAAGATGATTTACTAAAATTCAAACATATGTTGGATGACAGCATTAATTGGATGAGAGCAAAAAAGGCCCATGGTCATAGCTTAGAAGACATAAAAAAAATGGGTGTACCTGAAGAATATAAAACTTGGAGCTGGGCATTTATCAATCAAGATAAATGGATTGAAACCCTTTACCAAGGTTTATAATAACCATGGTACTTAATTAACTTCAGCTGTGGATAATAAACGCTTACCAAACCCTTTGTCTTGCTAACGGTGTTTCATTAACGTGCAATAGGCTCACTATTGACGTGTTAATGCGCTGATATTCAAAACAAATGTCAAGTTTGCGACAAAATAAGCTCAATCTGTTGAATTGTGCTTATTGAGCCCATCTCTTCACCTGAGTTGAGATTAATTACTGGTAAGTAAAAAGGCCAATTATGAAATTGGCCTTTTTATTTTAAAGCGTCATTTATTAAACCGTTAAATTACGCATTGCTTTAAAGCGCGAAACAAGAATACAGAGTGGATGCATCAGCTTAGATTAACCTTGAGTTTCAAGTTTATCTTTGCTTTCTTCTACTACAGGCGCTTCAGTTATTTCAATCACTAACCATGCAGAGAATAGCTTATAGCTTAATGCTAACACCACTGCGCCAACGAATAATCCCACTATTCCTGAAAGTAACATACCACCAATTGCGCCTAGCAGAATAACCAGCATGGGGATATCAACTCCCCGGCCCATTAACATTGGCTTCAAAAACGTATCACTGCTACCAACGACAATACTCCAAATCATAAATATTGTCGCAACGGTCGAGCTTTCTACTGTATACACATACGCAATAATTGGACCTAATACTATTATTGCGGGTAATTGAACTATCGCTAAAATCAACACTAACAACATCCAAATCCCAGTGCCTGGAACGCCAACCAGCCCCATACCAATACCGGCTAATATGCATTGAATAAAGGCCACGCCAATAACACCTTGCACCACACTGCGCACTGTAGCGACGGCAAGTGAGCCAAATTCATTACCATGACTTCCAGCTAATTTTACGGCTATTTTATAAAACATTTGCCCAGAACCATCGGCATGCTTCATAAATACACCAGCAATAATGATAGAAATGATGAATTGCAGAATGGTTAATCCAAAGCTACCAATTGCTGAAGCTGCGGATGCAGAAAAACTGGTTATGAGCTCTTTATTTTCTTGGATAACATCCTGTAAATCTACCGATAAATGCAACCAAAATGCATGCAGCTTTTTACCAACAACGGGCAACTCTGCCACCGAATCTTTTGGCACAGGGATCACAAATGTTCCCTCTTTTATGTCAGATACAAAATCTGTTGTACCAGAGACTAATGCTTCAGAAAATAACACACTTGGGGTAATCAATAGTGACAATGCTAACAAGGTAACGATCAGACTGGATTTACCCACCGATATTTTCAGCTTATTGGCCAACACCATTACAATAGGATAAAGCGCAATTGCAATAATCCCCCCCCATAAAATGGGCATTAAAAAAGGTTTAATAATTTGAAAACACCAAATTACCATCACAAATACCAGGGCAACTTTAATAGCTGCATCAATTACCGCCTGGGTAAAAGCTCCTGATGCAAAATCATTTTTTGAATTCATCTATCAATCCTTTGGTTAATTTTAGAGTGAGTTAAATCTTTAATAATATTAAAACAGTATAGGTAAATCATTTACGTTTGTTCAAAAATGCCCTGCATACAATATGGCAAAAATCATCATAGTCACCACGCCCGATAAACTTAATCCATAGGCCACTAGCATGGATGCCCCTGAATGCAGTACCTCTAAAGAAGGTAGCACTTTGACTTATTTTTAGGTCTACTTTAAAAAGCACATTTATTCAGCGTTTTTTCAGAACAAGGCCCACATTTTCATTGTCATTAGCAGCTCAGCTTGTGGTTCAATAATCGCTTTACCTCACCTATTCTTGACGTTTATGGAAATGGAAACCATCATGCTTACGAGCTATCACTAAATAATCATTAAAAATCAATTTATTGTGAACAGAAGATGTTAAATACTATAATCAGGCGTTTTGCGGCTTATGATTATTTTTAGTCATTGCATTCATGATTTATGATTAACACAATCGTTAACTAAATGACATCACTTCAGCGTGGGTTAATAAGCGCCATTGTCCTTCAGGGATATCTAACATCACATTTCCAATTTGTTCACGGTGCAATTTATTGACCCTATTGCCTACCGCAAAAAACATTCTTTTGACTTGATGATAGCGTCCTTCATAGATGGTCAACTTCACTTCATAGTCATTAATAATGTCTACTTTTGCAGCCAATGTGGGCTTGGTTTCGCCTTGTAATAACAAGCCTTGCTGAATTTTACTTACCGCTTCATCATTAATAGGCTTGGCTAATATCACTCGATACACTTTCGGGCAGTCACTCTGTGGTCGGGTAATATTGAAGGACCAACGTCCATCATCGGTAATTAATACCAATCCTGTTGTATCAGCATCTAGGCGCCCGACTATGTGTAACTCATCTTTATTTTTAATTTCTAACGCCGTCAGTAATGACGGATAATGTCCGTCATTATTAGCACTCAATGTGTTAGCCATCTTATGCATTAGCATGTACCGAAAAGGTCTAGGTACAAGTAATACGCCACAATGTTCAATCTTGTTATCTTCGTGTACCTGACAATTTAATCGTGTTTCCATCGCACCATTAACGAAAACATTGCCTTTCGTAATTTGTGTTACTACTTCAGATTTTGTTAATTGGGTACTTTTTAAAACAAATTTATCGAGCCGCATGGGGTCCACTATTTTCTAGATGAGGGGTTAAAGCATTAAATGGATAATTTAGTACTATTGTCCGTCTTGAACCAGATTGGTTTCAGCTGATAAAAGTGCTAATGCGGCATCTTGCGCCATTGGCTTCCCATGGTAATAACCTTGGGTTCTAGCAACCCCAATCTGTTGCAATGCCTCATATTGCGAGACCGTTTCGACACCTTCTGCTGTCACGCCAATTCCTAGCCTATTAGCAAGTAACACGATACTTTCAACGATCGCTTGATCTTTTTCGTTATCCATTAATCGGCTAATAAAACTTCTGTCGATTTTGATGTTATGGATCGGAAAACGATGTAAATAACTCAAAGAAGAATACCCAGTACCAAAGTCATCTAAATGAATATTAATACCGAGTCCGTCAAGCTGATGTAAAATCTTCAATGTCACTTCTGGATCATTGATTAATACACTTTCGGTTATTTCAATATTTAAACAATTTGCGGGAAATGCATGTTTCTCTAGAATATTATTAATTTTGTCAACGACATGGTAAGTCGACAATAATTCACTTGAGGCATTACAGCTAATGGATAAATCATCCCTATTGAACGATATACGCCATTCAACAATTTGCTCGATTGCTTTATCTATCACAAAATAATCAATTTCTGCTATTCGCCCAATGTCTTCAGCCATGCGTAAAAAGGCATCGGGCTCTATCAAGCCTTCGGTTGGATGGAACCAACGAACAAGTGCCTCGAAACCAGCAATCTGCCCATTTTGGGCATTAATAATTGGCTGAAAAAATGCGACAAGGTGTTTATCATCCAACGCTTGACTCAATTCATTGCGCAGCCTTAACTGTGCCTTAGCCACTTTATGCATATCTGCATTAAATACCGCATAACATCCTCTACCATTTTGTTTTGCATGGTACATAGCGCTGTCAGCATCACGAAGATAATCCTGCGCTTCCATTAAGTTTTCATTGGCTAAAACGATACCGATACTAGCATTGGTAATAACAGACTCTTTTTTTAATATAAATGGCTCTGAAAGTGCGATGTTAATTCGCTGAGCCAAATCAATGGCCTGTTGATCATCGTTGATGTATTCCATTAATACACAAAATTCATCACCACCAAATCTGGCTAAAGTATCAGAATTACGAATAATCCGATTTAGTCTTTCTGAAAAATCAACGAGTAATTTATCGCCCTCTAAATGCCCTAGACTATCGTTAACCAATTTAAAGCCATCAAGATCAAGGAATAGTAAAGCAAAATTGTACTTATGATTACGGTGGTATTGTTTGATTGCTTTTGTTAAAAACTCAATGAATAAAGTTCTGTTAGCTAGCTTTGTTAAAGGATCATGAAACGCTAATTGATTGAGCTTCACCTCAGCTTGTTTTCTTAAACTAATATCAATGCACTGTATGAAAATATAATCAGATAAACCATGCGCGTTTTTTTGCACAAATACATTTATATAACAATAAAGTTCGGTCCCATCCTTACACACTAATACGCGTTCTGTGTCGTAGGAAGCTGACTTAACATGCTGAATTATTTCTAATTCACCATCACCGCCACTGCGTTCATCAAGGGGTAGTAAATCAATATAATTTAACTGGCATATTTCATCTTGGGTGTAACCAAAGGTCTGGCACATTGTACTATTTGCTTGTTGTATTTGTCCGTCTAAACTGACTACTGCCATACTAATCGTAGAGTTTTCAAAAACATTGTTAAACAACCTCTGGCTTTCTATTTTTGCTTGCTCAGCTTTATATTGTGAGGTGATATCTTGCACCGTTCCCGAAAGCACTCGCCCATCTTCACTAGCCTGTCCAGTTGAATGCACATACTGTATACCTTGAGGCTTATTGACATCATTTAGCTTATGAACAAAATTAAACGCTTTTTCTTCGATGATAAAACACTGATAAACCGCGGTAATTTCATCAAGCCCACTGTTACTTAAACAATCAAATAAAAACGGTAAATTGAGTTCATCTTGCGGTAAATTTTCTAGTTGTAATAACAATATTAATTGCTTTGAAACCGTTAATTTGCGTGTGGTGGTGTCATATTGCCAGCTTCCCAAACGAGCAATGGCCTGAGCATTCGTTAAACTGTCTTGGCTTAATTGTATTTGCTGTAATTGTTGTTCTAATACCAAATTTGCATTAGCTAGCTGTTTATCTCGTTTAATCAAATTTTGATTCATCAGATTAAATGCTTGTGCTAAGCGTCCGAGCTCATCAGGACGAGTTTCATCAATATGTTCGGCTTTCAGGCCTTGTGTTAGGGCTAATGTGGCTTGATTAAGATGAGATAATGGTCGGGTAATTTTTTGTTTCATTACCACGAATAACACCAGTAATTCGATTACCAGCGCGATGAATCCGGAAATAAAAACGATTATCGCCGTATTTGAAGCCACACTGGTCACCACCGACTTGGGAATTACGCTAACATAATACCATCCTGGTCCATCTAATTTACTGACCATTAAATAAGCCCGCAAAGAAGGTAGCTCAATCATTTGCTGCTTATCATCAGCATTAATGACCGTTTGATAAATGGACTTTAAATCATCATCACCATTTTGATTGATGATAAAATTACCATCAAACTCTTTGAGCTGTTGCACATATTTTTGATGCGCAATTAATCTGCCATCTTGCCGAAAAATAAGGTTATAGCCGCCTTGAGGCGCTTGATTTAGGGTTCTTTTAAATAATTCATCCAATGACATGTCATTGCCAATGGTTGCAATATGCTGTTGCTGGTAATAAATGGGGGTTTCAATAGATACCATCCAAATATCGGCTTGTTTATCTCGGTAAACGCCAGTCCAAACAGTTTTTTTCTGCGGATTATTCTCTTCAATCGATATGGCAAAATATTCTTCAAGCCGAATATCGAAATCGGCCTCGAGACGGTAAGTAAAGTCTGCTATTGATGGCCAGTAAATAGCGGCAAAATTTTCAATACCAAATGCATAGGTATTAATGAACCGATTACGCCAACTTTTACCATAATCACTAACAAGTTGATGTAATAAACCAACGCGATATTTCAACTCATCGGTAATATCAACATTTTTGGCTACCCACACACCTGCGCCGTCGTCAGCATTGAATATTTCTGGATTGACACGAATACCTCCATCTTCTTGAACGACAAGCTGTTCATCAAAAAACGTCTGCTTTTGTGAGGCATTAGCGGGGTGATAGGCATCAAGAATCGCTTTTTTCAGCAGTTTGTGGTTATCCTCTGCCAAGGTAAACACTTGACTTTCCCTTGCGGCTCTTTCTTGGGTAAACGATTGAATTTCTGATAATTTAGTTGATTCCATGTTAGAAAAAATATGGAAATAACTGATTGTTGTAACCAAAGAGATAACAAACAAAATTCGAATGCCAACAGAAACCAGCGTATGACTGACAATGGACTGATTGAAATTTTTTGAAAAAATGCCCATTTATATTTCCTATAGCGATTCTTATAAAATCAATAAGATTTTTATTATAAATATGCCTCAAAATTAAAGCATTAACTAATCGTTATCGTTTAAATTATCTCAAGCCAATTTTTAATTGATAACAAGCACAAGGGGATCTTTCAAGGTTATATTTATTTTAAATGTCTATCATACAGCGCACAATGGTCAAGAAACGCTGTTGCGAGTGGTTAAATGCTTGTTTATGAATAAAGCGTTGCTGGGATAAATAGGCATCAATCCATTCGCCTCTAATAAATCATGTTAAAATCGAACAGTTCCCCCAAATAAAGTAAAAGCAAAGCTCACCTACCCATGTAATTGGGCTTGCTGACTTTCCATTTGATTTACAATGACAAGGTGTTTTGAATAAACGACGTCGAGCGTAACGGTCTCAACGCCATAAGCCATAAAGATAATATTAATCAGCGCGTTTACTGATCCATTTTGCCATGGGCTGTGCTGACATCCCGTGTACAATAAGGCTGATAAATACGGTACAAACAACTGTCATGGCGATAAACTCGCCTCCAGGTAATCCTCTGTCTAACATAATAATAACGAAAACGATAGATGCCAGTCCCCTTGGGCCAAACCAACCAAGGAATAGTCTCGATGGAACATTTCCACCTTGCTTACCTAGCACCAAAAATATAGGTAACATGCGAACAATAGTTAAGCTCAATATGGCATAAATTAGCATCGTCCAAGTAAACTCATGAAACGATTTACCAATCACTAAGGCCCCAAACAATAACCAGGTCAGTAATGCCATGATCTCCCCAATCCCTTCGGTTGGTAACAAAAGTTTGTGTTTATGTTCTTGACATAAATAACCAAATAATAAGCCGCCTGAGAACGCCGCAATATAACCACTACCACCCAGCTCTTGCGCAAAGGCAAAAGACGATAAAGCCAAACTTAAGACGATATTCTGGCTCCAAACCTCAGTGATCCAGCCCTTGTTATGACTCCATTTAATTAAATTGGCGCCGATGAAACTGACACTTAAACCAACAACTAAGCCGATTCCTAATTCTTCAACCAAAAAATGTACCGCAAGATGTGAAACTTCACCTTCAGCGACACTGCCTGCGGCAAGCGCTAAAAAAACAAACAAAATGGGGACACAAATACCATCATTTAATCCGCTTTCAATGTTTAGCCCTTCACGTAATTTAGCAGGCACTATCGGACTGGAAACCACTGCTTTTCCCAAGGCCGCGTCGGTTGCAGCTAACATTGTTGCTAATGCGGCAATTTCAAACAAACTTAAATCAGGAAACAATACATATCCGACAACAAAACCCAGCATAATGGCTCCGGGTAAACCATAAAGTAGCATTCTTGTAGGTAGATTTAGATGATTTTTCAATACCTTTAGGTTTGAGTTAGCGGCATCACAAAATAGGACAATAGCCAGCGTAATATCGGCAAAAATTCGTATCCCCATCCCATCCATGTCTTTTCCAAGCCAATCTAAAACAGAGGGGCCGAGTATGAAACCTACCACCACAAATACCATTGGGCCAGAAATCATAGAGCGCTCAAATCGCCCCGCAACCAAGCTGTAACACAACGTAAAAGCTGCTAAAATGGCTAACTCTATATACATTAACTCGTTCCACCTTTAACAAATAAGATATTTAATATTAAAAAAACATTAAGTGTATGATTACATTACATGCGCAGTTGTTGAATAAGCAAATACTATTTAATGGAAATTTAATTTACCTACAAAGGTTAAAATCGCTATTGATGAGATATTCAATAAGCTTCTAATCAATATAAAGAACCAAAACAACCAGCCATTGTCATTAAGCTGATTGCAAACTACTTTCTTTAATTGGCGTTTAATTTCCACAATATTTATTCTTTTTGCGCACATATCTTTGTTAATTTGATTAAGTGTTACTGCAACTCAGCAACTGAATACCCGTTTCAACCATAGTTGAATCGCTGACATCCTAACACCAATCTTGATAAATCAATCTCAATCTTGAACGATAATGAGTGTCGCATGACGCACCTGCTAACGTGTTGACATCAAACAAATTGAGTTTGAATACAACAACGGGATTGATGTTTAAATCAATCCCGTTTTTTATCGTTTAATGTTGATTTATTCCATGCACCAGCCATGACTCACAATCAACGATTGTCCCGTTATTGAACAACTTTCAAAACCAGCTAAGAAAACCGCCGCTTTGGCGACATCCTCAGTTGAGGTAAACTCACCATCAACTGTATCTTTAAGCAATACTTTGCTGATCACTTCTTCCTCAGTTAATCCAAGTTCCTTTGCCTGCTGTGGCAATTGTTTTTCTACTAACGGAGTTTTAACATAACCCGGACAGATGACGTTGGCATGAACACCATGCTGAGCGGCTTCTTTTGCTACCGTTCGGCACAAACCTAATAAGCCATGCTTAGCGGTGACATAGGGAGCTTTTAGCGGTGATGCCTCTTTAGAATGCACTGAGCCAATATAAATAATTGCCCCACCGCGTTGTTGTTTGTACATTTGACGCAGGCAGGCGCGTGTAGTCAAAAACGCACCGTCGAGATGGATCCCCATCATCAATTTCCATTTATCAAATTCAAGATTTTCAATTCGTTCAATTACCTGTATGCCAGCGTTAGAAACCAAAACATCCACGCTACCTAATTCCGCAATAACCTTTTCAACGGCACTGTCGACCATTTGTTCATTGCTCACATCCATAGCAACAGCCATGGTTTTCTGACCATATTGCTCCAACGATAAGGCTGCAGCACGCGCCCCCTCTTCATTGAGATCGGCAATCACAACCATTGCACCTTCTTTTGCATAAGCATGTGCAATCTCTAATCCGATACCGCTAGCAGCACCTGTAATAATGGCAACTTTCCCTTTTAAACTCATTATTTACCTCAACTGTATTTTGATTAATAACAAACAATGACTTAGCTCAATTGAACTGTCTTGTATATTTTTTGCATTAAAACAGGGTTAAATTGTCCCGGGTCAGCCTCCAGCAAAATTGGTAGATCATGTTATCGGCTTGTTAACTTTGCATAGTATAACGACATGTCAAAGTCTTACTTTGAAAAAAGCTAAACTTTTCCCACCGATACAACCTTAGCCATCAGGTAACATATTATTCTTAAAGCAATATTAAAGCGTCAGTTGCAATTATTCAATGCCCATAAGGTCTATTTTTTGTTAACAAAAAAAGTTGCACTTATATGAAATATAACAGAAAAAATAATTTTACCTGAACAGCAATTCATTGCGACACGATCAGCTAGTTAACATGAAAAGTGCCTCAGCTTAAATTTACGAACACTGATATCAAACACTCAGTTTTGATCGGCACAACCACTTGAATATGAACTTCAGATTCGCAGCACGCGCTATGCGCTTTATAAAATCTGTCATTAGCGATAAACACACTTTATGATGACATACCTGACAGTTCACTTTTACAACTTAATTTATACCAATCACAATAAATCAGTTGTTTTCTATTCGCTTAGGATTTGAAGCCGTTATAGCGTACTTTCAAAGTTTGAATCAGCAGTTATTGATTATGATTGAATACAAAAACGGGATTGATGTTTAAATCAATCCCGTTTTTTAGTCGTTTAATAATGATTAAACCAATGGGCACATAAAAGGTTAGCCTGTGGTTTAAGTGCAGTAACCTTGACCTTAATTACTGATTATAGGTTGCTTATTACATACAAGACAGCAAACTTGAGTTATTAGCAAGCCTTGGCTTTGAATTAATCTCACTTTAACGTCCCCCTATCCTTGGAGGAAGTACAGCAAACAAATTTAACGCCATTATCAGTAAAAAAGCCTGTCGTGTAGACAGTGATAATGTGCATCTATGGTTAATTACTTAAGTGCTGGCGTACGCGGCGGGACCATACGCTTACTGCCCGTTGCCTCAAATGCACAGGCGAACTTCAATAGATTATTGTCATCATAAGCACGGCCGGCAAACGTTAACCCCGCAGGCATACCTATATCCGACATAATGCCCATTGGTACCGTCACAGTAGGGACACCTAGATGACGAATGGCCAGATTACCGTTGGCCACCCAAACACCATTACTCCAAGCAATGTCTGCGGATGCTGGATTGATGTGCGCATCGGCGGGCCCTACGTCAGCAACCGTTGGAAACAGCACTGCATCAAGTTTGAGCGAGTCCATCCAATCTTCCAAATCAAGTTTTCGGGTTTTCTCTAAACCACGCAAACCATCGGGTATGCTATCAATTTGGTTATAGGATTTGAGTCCACGCTTTGCCATGTTGACGTACTCATCCATACCAGCAGCAAGATCGCCCTCACGATTTCGCAAGGTGCCAAGATCATGCGGGAATATCAAGTGCCCATTCACATCTTCCAGCTTATTCATTTTAGGATCATTATTGGCACGCAAAAACTCATCAAAAGCCCAACCAGATAACGCCCACAGCTCATCTTCAAGAAATTCAGGAGTCACAATACCGCGATTGAATACTGTTGGAGCACCTGGGCGATCCCCTTCACAGTTAGAAACCAATGGAAAATCAACTTCTATCACTTCTGCGCCAGCTGATTCCAGTGCTGTACGAGCCGCTTCCCATAAAGCAATAACTGATGCGCGGGTATGAATGCGCTGACCCGTAGGGCCTCCTATGCCTGGGTTTTCACTGGTACCTGCCAATTCGTCCTTGTTGATGTACATACGTGGTACACCAAAGCGTTTACCTTTAAGTGAGTCAGCTTTCGCAACTAAATCTAAATAAGATTGCGGACGTACGCTAGAGGCTTTAGGGATCTCAACCCAAGGTTGCAAACGCCATAAGTCTCCACGAGTTATTGGATCATCGGCAACGATAACGTCAAGAACTTCAAGCATATCAGCCATTGTTCGAGTGTAAGGCACCACCACATCCATGGTCGGTGTCAACGGCCAGTTACCCCTAACTGAAATCACGCCCCGTGAAGGAGTATAAGCACACAAACCGTTATTAGATGCAGGTCCACGGCCGCTCGACCAGGTTTCTTCTGCTAACCCAAAGGCGGAATAGCTTGCAGCTGTACCAGTACCGGCTCCATTTGAAGAGCCCGAGGCAAAGGGAGCTGTTAAGTAATCTGCATTGTAAGGACTTTCTGCACGGCCATAATGGCCACGCTGCATGCCACCGTTCGCCATAGGAGGCATATTGGTTTTACCTAAACAAATGGCACCAGCAGCCCGCAAGCGCTCAACCGCAAAAGCATCGTATTGCGCAACTAAATTCTTAAAGGCTGGGCTGCCAGATGCGGCTGTTAGTCCCTTCACTAAATAGCTATCTTTAGCAGTATATGGAATACCATCAAGTGGACTAAGCGTTTGTCCACTGGCGCGACGTGCATCAGAAGCCTCTGCTTCTTTTATCGCATCAGGGTTGTGAACCACGAGTGCATTTAGTTTGGTCTGTGTTGCTGGGCCGTCATAAACCTCAACTCTTGCAAGGTAAGACTTAACAAGTTCAACCGCTGTAGTGCGACCAGACTCTAAGGCTGCACGTAGCTCAGCAATAGAAACCTCTGTTACTTCAAACATGTTACGACCTCATTTTGAAAGCCTATTGTATTGAAAGCTAATGATGTTAAAACAACAGTGACATTATGGGTCATTGTGTTCTCCTTGTTTTTAGCTATTTCCCAGTAGGGATCTGCTGGGTAATACAATGAATATTGCCCCCACCCAGTAAGATTTCGCGCGCGGGTACGCCAACAATCTCATACTCAGGGAAAATTTCCTGCAATTTTTGTGCAGCAATATCGTCTGTCAATGGGTCAAGTAGTGGGAACACAATACGTTGGTTGGTAATTAAAAAGTTTACATAAGAACCCGCTAAACGTTCACCCGCAGTGCGAGGAACACCCGTACCCACTTCAACGCCTTGCGCTTCTTCAGCAGTGCAATACAAAGGACCGGGTTGCGGTAATAGGTGAATTTTTAGCTTACGACCTTGAGCATCAACTGCATTTTGCAACACCTCTAGTGCTGCTTTTGAACGCGCATATTGGGGATCGCTTTGATCATCCGTCCAGTGCAAGACTACTTCACCAGGGCGAGCGAAACAGCACATATTATCGATATGGCCGTCAGTTTCATCCATATATACGCCTTCTTCTAACCAGATAAATTGCTGCACATTTAAATAGTCAGACAAGTAAGCTTCAATCTGTTCGCGAGTTAAATCAGGGTTGCGGTTACTGTTTAGCAAACATTCAGCACTGGTTAAACAGGTGCCTTCACCATCGACATGAATTGATCCGCCTTCAAGGATCAGCGGCGCTTGATAGCGTTCAAAACCATGAACAGAAAGCAACTGTTGTGCGACTTTCTCATCCTTGTCCCATGGCGAGTACAAGCCACCATTTAAACCACCCCAAGCATTAAATCCCCAGTCAACGCCACGGCATTCACCGTTGGCATTGACCACAATGGTTGGGCCAGTATCACGCGCCCAACAATCATCGCTATTGATGTCGACCAAGGTAACATGGGCAGGCATCACCTCCTTAGCATGGGGCAAAAATGCCTTAGGTACTGCCATATAAACTGGAGTAACCTTACCAATGGCATCAGCAACCTTAGCAAAAGTAGCCTGTGCATAAGCCCCTGCTGAGCGCCAGTTATCCGGACGATATGGCCAAATCATCCATACCGCTTGCTGTGGTGCCCACTCGGCAGGCATGCTAAATCCATCTAGGGATGGCTTACTCGATAACTCAGCGGCATCCACATTCACGTTTGTCATGAGGTTTGTCTCCAGTAATGCTGAAAAACTCTAAAAAAGGTAGCCCTAGCATAGGGCGAAAGAATAAAAAAATATATGTTACATTCATCAAATTATCGCAATTGCCGATGAAAAATAAGGCAGAGATAGTCAAGTATTAACTGACGCTGTTTTAATTTCGCAAGCAAATAGTGATATATCATATCACCTAAGACTCCCTCGGCTAAATAGTTGAATGTATAAGATTGATGTGAATTCTTAAGAGAAAACGCATATCAGGATCGATTAATCATCATCAGCTGTTAAAGATTTATTTAATCGCGAAGTTCTGTTTTGAAAATCGTTGTCAGGTGATGACTTTTAAACTCGTTAATGCACTAATATCATGGCAGAGAAAATGTTTTGTTTTAAGTGTAAATAGCAAATTTTGAACAATAGGCAAGTTCACGGCAACAACTAAAATGATAACCATCTACATAAATCAATAATCAGTAATAGCGAAGGAAGCATACATAGAAACAATGAAGATTTGTAAGACGTCATTACTCTCACTCTGCAATCGACAATTTATCGCTTTTCTGGTTATTTTCACCCGCAAAAATGGGCAATGATTGATTACGCTTAATGTGATACGCCATATTTGCAAAAACGCTGAGCAAGTGCTCAGCGTATTTGTATTGTGCAAACTGCTTTATAACGCCTTAGATGGACATTAGAAAGACACTCGCGCACCTAATGCATAACGACTGCCGTACTGACGAGCAAAAAGGAACTGCTCTTCAAATCGACCATAACCTTGCTCAACTTCATTATTAAGGTTTATCCCCTCAAGGAAGACCGTTATATGCTCGTTAATATCATAGTTGATACTGGCATCAAGTTGACCAAAATCCTTGGCATACTGCGGTGGTGCATCTGCAGAGCCTTGAGATTGCCCTACACCAATAAGGTAACTATCACGCCAAGCATAAGTTAACTTTACCGATAAGCCATCTTTTTCATAGAAGGCTTGGAAGTTAGCAGAATTACCCAAACCTTCTAGCGGTTGCTGTTGCGCTAAGCTGTATGGGTCAAACTCAACATCCCCATCGACAAATGTGCCATTAGCACCAAGGCCAAAGCCAGACTCACCGAACACATGTTGTAACGCTAACTCTATCCCTTGCACTGACTTTTTATTACTGTTTATTGGGCTTGTTAGATCCCAAACAATCAGCGGATCAGAGTCAAGCGGCATAATTTGACCGTCAGCATTACCATGACCATTAGCAATCATCTGCGCGAAAATAGTATTTTCATTGACTGCAGTACCTGCGGTCTCAAGTTGTGAAACAGCCTCTAAATAACGTGGACTATTGTAAACATCATGAAGACCATCGATGGTGGTTTGCGATGTTGAACGTGACACAAAGTTATCAACATCTTTATGGAATAAACCAATCGCAGCATAACTGGCATCGGCATAGTAATATTCCAACGATAAATCTAAGTTAAATGATTCCAGTGGGAGAAGTCCTGGATTGCCACTTCCACCTCGACGAGCACCAATTTTAGGGCTACCACTTAAGCTTCTACCTGCAACCATATCACCCAACAATGGACGAGCAATGGTTTTGCCTGCAGAAAAACGCACCACGACGTCTTCAATCACCTCGGCATCAATGTCTAACATAGGTAGCCAAACATCATAATCGCCAGTTTGCGTGAGATAGTTATCATCCCCACCATCAACATATTGCATGATCCATTCGGTAGGACTTGCCCACACAACTTGCTGTTCAACTCTTTGTTTAACCGTGCTTGAAGTATCAGTTTGTTCATATCTCAAACCCAAATTGACGTTCACACCGACATCACCAATGTCAAAACCCCATTTGGTATTCAAATATAACGCGAGCGTTTCCTCTTCCACTAAGCTAGAACTGTCAACCCCATCAATGTAAGGGTCGATTGAGTAATAGTTATCCCCTGCGTTTTCTGGGGTAATATAAGCCAGCTGACGAACAATGGCCTCATCAAAATTAAAAGTGTAATAATAGCCAGGATTGATACTTCCGCCACCACCACTCAGCGCGTCTAGTAAATCTGATGCATCTTGCAGCTGAAACATCGCATCAGGAAAGATCTCAGTGTATGAAGGATTAAAACCAGGGCCACCGCGCAAGCCACTCCATGCTGTCGTGCCTGACATCGTTTGATCAGTATAAGAAGCGCCAAAATCAACTTGAACTAAATTATCAATAAACTCAGGGTACCACTTAGTATTGAACTGAGCCTGTTGAATGTCACTTTTACCGGGTGAATGAATAAACTGACTGAAGTTTGAATCTATCTCACCTGGCGTGAGTTGATTAGTCCCATTTTTCCAATTGATTAAATAATGAGGAATATCACCTGTACGGTAATCATAAATCTTAGAATTCAACTGATCTGAACCTAAGATAATTTGACCCGCACTGCCTAATCCGTCGTCAGCTCCATTATCGATTTTATTAGATGAATCATGATAATCAAACGCAAAACGCCAATTGTCGTTTGCAGTCCAATCGAGGTTTAAACCAACACTTTCAGCTTTAACTTCTGTGGTGTTGCGATCCGCCGTAAATGAACCATCACCACCTCGAAGCTGGGTATAAACGGCAGTGCCATTTTCATCAATTTCGTAGGCCATCAACGGAGAACCATCTGTTGAAGAGTTCCAAATCCCCCAACCAAAACCATTGCTCGCCGTTAACGCACGGGTCCCAATATAATCTGCGGTGATCACCAAGCTATCAATTGGACTATATTGCACTGATACCATGCCATTAGTGCGCTCACGTTCGACATCGTTGATACTAAAATTCAAGTCTCTTGGCATAAAAAACGGTGCAATGTCATTGCCTTCGGCATCTTTAAAATGTGCAACAGGATTACCAGCGGCATCAGTTTGACGGTGGTCTATGCCCTGACTTCCCGCAAGAACCGGCAAACGGCTATTATCAGTTTGGGCTACCCAGCCCTGAACATTAGATGTTTGCTGACGAAAATCACGTTCTTGATGAGAAACTGATACCATGAAGCCCAAATCGTCATCAAGAAAAGTGTTACTGTAAATACCGGCAACTTCAGGAGTAACATCATCCCCCAGCTCATTGGACTCATCATGAATCCCTTTTAAAGATAAATTAAAAGATTGACCAGGGTTACTTAACGGCTTTTGAGTCACAATATTAACTGTTGCACCTAGTCCACCAGTAGGGGTTTCAGCCCGAGCGGTTTTAACCACTTCAAGCGTTTTAACTCCTTCAGATGACAGGTTTTCTAAATTGTATGAACGTGTGTATCCTGTACCAGGCATTTGTCTGCCATTAACAGTAATCAAGTTATATTCGGGTCCAAAGCCACGCACGGTGATCTGACTTCCTTCACCATTGGCACGGCTAACTGTTACGCCTGTAATACGTTGTAATGATTCTGCAAGGTTTGTATCAGGAAATTTACCTAATTCCTCTGAAGATATCGCGTCAACCACACCATTTGATCCACGTTTAAGATCCATTGAGCGGAAAAGGCTTCCCTTTATCCCTTTAACCTCAATCACTTCGATTGTAGATTCATCTATCTCTGGTGCTTCCTCTGCAGCAAAAACATTTGGGAAGATTGCGATGCCCATTATCGCAGCCAAGGTGGCTGACAATCTGTTGATTCTGAATTTTTGTTCGCACATAATTGCCTCATTATTCTTCGAATTGAAACAGTCTTATTACATTGATTCTATTTGTTTTAGCTCTGCCACCTCAGTCATTAAAAGTGACAGAGTTATGTCTCAGATCGCTAAGGCGTACCTATGATAGCGTTATCAAGTCTGAATACCGCGCCGTTACCTGTACCCCATGATGGGAAGACCATTAAGACATCAATTGCGCTGGCATCAAGTCCAGCGTCAGCCAGCGTTTGAAGCGGAAATGTGTACGTCTGCCATTGACCGACAACCGGTTCAACACCTTCAAGACTGTCGGACAAGTTAAGCTCAACTGCGGTACTTGCATCACCAGACTCGATCTTAAATAGCCATTTTGAGCTTGGATCGCTGGGTGCACTTACCACTTTCATCTCAAAGCGAACCACACCAGAAGGAACCGCTGCACTGGCATCATAGTAAACCCCATCATCAGCGAAGAAACCAACGACAGTGGGTTGCTCACCAATCACATATTCTGCAACCGCTCCATGGTCACTATCGTCAGAGACCACCGTAGGAGTGCTACCAGCACAACAATCCCAAATAGACCAAGTATCGGCAATTTGATCGGCAAATAAAGTTAACCTATCGGCTGAAGGTGCATCTGCACCAGGCTGTGAAATTTTCACATTATCAACGCGATATACCGCGCCTTCACCTTGGCCCCAAGCAGGGAAAATCATCAACACATCTATGGCACTGACATCAAGGCCTGCGGCCGAAAGATCCGCTAGCGAAAAGCTGAATGTTTGCCATTGAGCACTAGGGACGTTCCCTTCCACACTTGCAGTTAACGCCACTTCAACAGCGGTTTCACCGTTATTAGATTCCACCTTGAACAACCAAGGAGCATCCGCAGTATTAGGAGCATTGACCACTTTGAGTTCGAACTGTATCAAGCCTTTTTCAAGTATAGAGGTCGCATCAAACATCGCCCCAGAACCACCAAATTCGGTGCGATTGATATATCCCATCACAGTAGGACTGCTACCGACGGTAAATTCAGAAACGATCCCATGTTCAGCATCATCAGACACAACCGAAGGTGTTGAGCCACCGCAACAATCCCACATTGGCCAATCAGGGTTTTCGTTATCGGTAAATACCGTCAAAGAAGGAAGGCTGGCATTGGGTCGGGAAATCTTAACTTCGTCCATCAAGTATTCTGCGCCATTGCCACTTCCCCATGCAGGAAACAACATCACCACATCGATTGCAGATAAATCTAATCCTTTAGACGCTAACGTTGAAAGGGGAAAACTATAGGTTTGCCATTGACCTACCGATGGGGCGAGTCCTTCAGTGCTGTCAGTTATAGGTAACTCAACAGCCGTTGCACCTTCATTACTTTCCAACTTAACCAACCAAGCCACATCGGGTGCAACAGGTGCACTGACCAACTTCATCGCAAAACTCAGCACACCGTTAGACTCTATCGGTGAGGCATCAAAGGGACTTGGTACGCCTTCAGGATCCGTTATAAAAGCTGAGCGACTAATAAAGCCATTTACTGTTGGGCTTTCTCCCACCACAAACCGATACACATCACCTTTGTCCGCATCGGCTACTAAATCAGGTGTTGAACCACCACAACAATCCCACGCTGGCCAACTAGGGTTTGGCGTACTGTCAAAAATGAGTAAATCTTTTGCAACACCATCAGATGGTGGTGTTGGCGCTGGCGCCTTACCTTCAACTAAGGCATCATCTAACTTGTCATAACCTGGGCGGACAGTTTCACAACCTTTGCCAGTGTCAGGGTTAGCAGTACATTCATACACCCTAACATAATCAACTATATACTTGTTTTCACTATTAAATGCTGTTTCATCAATACCGGTTTCATTCACATTAATTGGCCAGTTCCCACCGACAGCAAAGTTCAACATCAAATGAAACTTTTCATCAAAAGGCTGATCACCCCAGGTTAAATTTAACTCCCCTGTGGATTGATCGTAATATTCGGTAAACCATCCCTTGTAAGCTAAACCAACCGGTTGTTCTTTCGCGTTATATCTCACTTCTGAGCGACGTTGAGTCGCATACAAATAATCATCCACATACCAGCGAATTTCACCTTGCTGCCATTCAATTGCATAAGTATGAAAATCATCTGCAGGATTAATATTGTCAGGTAAAAGGTAAGCTTTACCTGATTGCTCATTTTTAGGCCATTCACGGCCATAATGCAGGGTACCATGAACATGTGCCTCGGGATTACCCTCAGCATCTTTAGCCTTCAGGTTAACCGCTTCAACAATATCGATTTCACCACTTCTAGGCCATATTCCATAAACATTGTCAGTAGGCAACATCCAAAATGCTGGCCAACTGCCTTGCCCACTTGGCAACTTGGCACGCATTTCAATACGACCATACAGAAAATCAGCCTTACCTTTAGTAGTAAGTCTTGCCGAAGTGAAAGGTTTCTCGGCCCCCTCGTCAGCTTTTAAGGCAGCAATGTTAAGCATGCCGTCTGCCACCCAAGAGTTTTCAGGCGCATCGGTATAACATTGTGATTCTTGATTACCGCCACCTGCGCAATTGACTTCATGGGACCATTTAGCGGCATCAATACTTGTACCGTCAAACTCATCATTCCACACCATTTCCCAGCCCGTTGAGGGACCAGAGATATCGACGTTATCTAAATTGGTAGAAGTATTGGTGTCTCCCCCACACCCCTGAATTGCCAACGCCATTAAACCAAGAGAAAAATATTTGGTCGTTCCAGAACTTTTTTTCATCATCAAGCCCAACCTACTGTTTATTAGAATTTAATAAATTTCATGCCGTAATTATTGTTAATTCTTACCTTGCCAAAGCGAATGAAAGCGCTTACATAAGTCATATTAGTGACATAAACGTAAAAATCAATAGCTTTATGTTAATTGTTTGTAACTTTCTGACGCGTTGGAATGGTTGATCTAAATGAAAGTTTTAGACGGTATGTTTACTGACATTTAATTTCTTCATTTCATTTATAAATGAGTGTCTAAAACCGTATGATGTCGGCCGTTGATGCGACTTACCCTATTTGGCTTTTCAGCTTAGCCAACTGTTTACAATAGGTTTTTTAGCAATCTTCATTACACCATATTGGCTGATAATCAAATAACAGGTGGGCACTTTTACCTATTTAGGAACAAAATTAGCTTCTGCTTTTTCGCAAATTAACAGTGATGCTTTAATATCAAAAGGGAATCTAAAAAGTTGGATGGTGCGAACCAGCTTGCTATGTCGTGCCACTTTTTAAGTGGGCTAATCTTGAAAGCTTTTTATTGTTGTTATCAATATTCAAATAACACACTGTCAGTGTGTTAAATCTGCCAATTAGAGTTACAAAAAACGTCTGTACGAGTTTAATTACATTTTTATGGACATAAAAATGCGAATAATTAATACAGCAATTTTACTCTAACAGCATGCGAAACATTTAATTTCTCAAATACCTCGCGCTATGGTGTAGCGAAATGTGAACCTTTGTTCGTACCCGACTGATGCCTTAACCCCGATAAAGCCCATTTACAGTGTAAGCGGTCAATTAACCGGTGAAGCTTATTCTGCTTTACCTAGATCAACATTCCACGGCAGTAAATCAGACAAT
>NZ_JAPDMX010000012.1 GCF_025971955.1 Shewanella subflava | reverse complement strand
GCTAACTTGTACTAATGACCCGTGAGGCTTAACCATACAACCCAGATGGGTTTTACTGAAAATGTTCCCGACATTTTGTAGCACTTCCTCCATCCTTGGAGGTCGTACTGAAGGGAGCACGACTTAGTATTAGAATAAAGCACTTAAGCAGTGTGGTCATAAATTGCTCCTGCATTTATGACATCAAGTACTTCCATGTACTTGAAACTCAAAAATCAGCTTTTCGAATTATTATTTAATGCCAAGGCGTTGAATAAACAAAAATTTGTCTGGAAACCATAGAGCTGTGGTCCCACCTGATCCCATTCCGAACTCAGAAGTGAAACACAGTATCGCCGATGGTAGTGTGGGGTCTCCCCATGTGAGAGTAGGTCATTTCCAGGCGCCTAATTTACTCGCAAGAGTAGTGATAAGCCCGTTACGAATGTAACGGGCTTTTTTACATCTGAAATTTGAGTATAAAAGTCGTGTGGCCGACATACCCATGCGGGATTACGTCATTTCCAGGGGCCTAATTTACTCGCTAGAGTAGTGATAAGCCCGTTACGAATGTAACGGGCTTTTTTACATCTGAAATTTGAGTATAAAAGTTGTGTGGCCGACATGCCCATGTGGAAGTAGGTCATTTCCAGGCGCCTAATTTACTCGTAAGAGTAGTGATAAGCCCGTTGCGAATGCAACGGGCATTTTTACATCTGAAATTTGAGCATAAAAGTTGTGTGACCGACATGCCCATGTGGGAGTAGGTCATTTCCAGGCGCTTAATAAAAACAGTCATGTCACCCTTGTCGTGTTTGAAGCAAAACAAATTGTTTTCTGATAACGTCTTCTAAAGTGATACCTATCGTAATAAATGACAGCCCATTTTAGCTTGTGATAATGAGTGATAACGGCATTAAATTTTTAGATTATAGAATCACTCCTTATCATAATAACCAGCCTTGTTGTCCTGCATTTTTGCTTCGCTATTTCTGAATACTTATTTACTGTGATTGGTATTAAAAAGTGATTAACTATCGTCTTTGATTGGTATAATCTGCTATCTCACTTCACTAGGATTATTATGGACTGTCGACTTGGATGTGGCGCATGTTGTATCGCCCCTTCGATAACTACTCCCATACCAGGAATGCCTGATGGTAAGCCTGCTGGTGTGCGTTGTGTGCAACTTAGTGACGATAATCTATGTCTGATCTTTGGTTCATCACTCCGCCCCACAGTTTGTAGTGGCTTTTCAGCTAGTGTCGATGTTTGTGGTACCACAAATGAACAAGCTTTATGGTTGATCACTGATTTAGAACGTGTGACATGCTAAAGTCTTCTTTTCTTTTAAGTTTGGTTTATTAATGCAATTAACTCGTTATACAGATTATGGTATCCGAATACTCATGTACCTTGCTGTACAATCAGAGCGTGAGACTCTATTTCGTATAGCTGAGGTGACCGAGGTTTTCGATTTATCTTCAAATCATGTTGCTAAAATTATTCACCAACTTGGTAAGTTAGGCTATCTGCAGACTATTCGCGGTAAAAGTGGTGGCTTCAAGTTAGCGAAAAGTGCCACACAGATAAATATTGGTTCTTTAGTCAGACAATTAGAAAACTCTTTAATACCCGTTAATTGTGAAGAGCCCTTTTGTAGATTCACGCCAGTTTGTAATTTGAAAGGTGTGCTCGGGAAGGCTGTTGCTGCCTATTTAGCTGTTTTAGATGAATACAGTTTAGCGGATATTGTCAGTAATAAGTCGGATTTGGTGGCAACCTTGCCTGATTTATCTATCTCAGTGTTTGATGTGAGCTAGTTGGGTAAATTTTGGCGATGTCTACTGCCAGTAATTCTGATGTGTTAACTAAAGTAATACCATTCGCTTTTAATCTTGGTAAGTTAGCTTTTAAATATGCCAAGGTTTCAGGGTAAGGGTGTGCGATAGCAACTAAGGTTCCTTGTTGCTTTGTTTGAGTGATGATTCGTTTAAACTGTTTCTCCAGTGCAGAATGTCGTACATCGTTGTCTAAAAATACCTGTCGCTGTAATAATGGCACTCCTACACCTTTTGCTTGCTCACTCGCTTTACTGAATCGTGTTGTCATGCTGTCAACAAAATAAGCTTGTTTGTGCTTTAAGCTTTGCATAACCCATAACATGGGGTTTTCTAATTGGGTGAGTAAACTGCCCATATGGTTATTTGCCCCTCGAGCAAAGGGAATATTATGGAAAGCGGCATTTATTTCAGATTTTATTTGTTGTTCACTCATGTCACTGGTTAATGCACCGGGTCCCAATTCATTACCACTTAATGCCTGCATAGGGAGGTGGATCATGATCTCGTGGCCTTTGTTATGGCCTTCTAATGCTAGTTTTTGTCCAAGAGGAGTGTGGGGTAAGACTGATAAGGTGATATTTGAAGGTAAAGATAACACCGCCTCATCGGTTTGACGGTATCCAATATCGTCAATAATGATAGCTAAATTGGCCGCATTAAGCGGCGATAAACAGATAAGTTGTAATAGTAGAATTAATATAAAGCGCACAATGAATAAGTTTTCTTTTTGATTTTATTATTTTATCTACCATCTATCCAAGCTATGGCAGAAGCGACTTGTTGATCGTAGCTGTTTTCTTGCACATTTTCTGAATCGATTATAGGCACATTAGGGGTATCAGTGACAGAAGAAATTGAGATTTCTATGTCAGGATCAATTCCCTTTTCATGAATATTATTGCCATTGGGGGTGCTGTAATTAGCTATCGTTAATTTAACTGCGTTGCTATGGCCCAGTATCGGAATAATACTTTGTACCGTACCTTTGCCAAAACTGGTTTCACCAAGTAAGGTTGCACGGTGATTCTCTTGTAGTGCTGCCGCTAACACCTCCGACGCAGAAGCAGATCCTTTATTGATCAATACGGCCATAGGGAGATGGGTAAAAATACTCTGACCAGATGCATAATAATCTTCATTAGCATCAAAAAAACGTCCATTGGTGGAGACAATTTTTCCTTGTTCGAGGAATAAATCAGCAATGCTAATCGCTTGTTCAAGTAACCCGCCGGGGTTGTTTCTGATATCCAGAATGATGCCTTTAAGCGCAATATTTTGCCATTCCTTGGCTTGCTTCATGATAGCGTCAGCAGCACCTTCTTGAAAACTGGTTAAGTGGATATAACCGATATCGCCATCGATAATTTGACTTTCGATAGACTGAATATAGACAAAATCAGGTTGAAGCGTAAAGGAGACTTCTTGATGACTATTTATTTTTTTAACGGTTAAGTTGATGCCGAAGTTATGGGTGCTGTGAAATCTAATTTCAGTTAATACCGCTTGATAATTTGTTTCATCAACCTGCATATCGTTGAACTTTATGATCTTGTCACCCGCCTCAATGCCTGCCCGTTCAGCTGGGGAGTCTTTAAATGGAGTAACAATCGTTATTTGGCCATCATCTGTGGCCACTTCGAAGCCAAAGCCAAAGTATTCTCCACGATTAGCATCATTGAGGGCTTGATAACCTTCTTCATTCAAAAAACCTGAATAGGGATCTAATTGATTAAAAATGCCTTTGATTGCGCCATTTATTAGGGTTTTACGGTCCACTTGATCCACATAATAGGTTTCTATGGTGTCAATGACATCCACCAAAAGAGGATAATCTGAATCGTAATAAATGGATTTTGAAAGAGCCTGTTCCGAGCTTGAAATGTTAAGCGATAAGGCCACACCAGCACCCAGAACAAAGCAACAGAAGTTACGGATAAGTTGATGCATAAACTGCCCCTTGCTAACGGGCAGTTTGAGTCAATATTATCGACAGTACCTTGCCGGATCGACTGCTTGCCCTTTATGTCTTATCTCAAAGTATAGGCTAGGTTCGGTTTGTCCACCTGAACGTCCAACTAAAGCAATTGATTCACCGCTGTTGACATTGTCACCAGCATTTTTAAATAGGGTTTGTGCGTGACCATATAAACTCATATATCCTTTACCATGATCGACAACCATCACCATACCAAACCCGCGCAACCAGTCGGCATAAATCACTTTACCCGCAGCAATGGCTTTGATGTTTTGCCCTTCTGGCGCAGTAAGTACTGCCCCTTTCCATTTAATTTGACCTGAACGACTACTGCCAAAGCGTTCACTTACTCGGCCTTTTGTTGGCCATTTCAGTTTGCCTTTTTGATTTGCTAAACCATTCATTGATGGATTAGATTTTGCTGCAGCCACAGCTTGTTCGACAATGCGCTTTAAACTTGCTTCCTCAATTTGCAGCTGTTCAAGCTGCGCTCCCTTGCTAGACAAAGTGCGCTGTATTTGGGTTAAAGTTTGTTGGCGTTGATTTTGCTCGTTAGCTAATTGTTTAGCTTGTTGCCTTTGATCAACTATCACAGCATTTAGTTGTTGTTGCTTTTTCAACTGCTCATTTTGCACTTTTACCAGTTGTTCACTGGTTGTTTTAAGCTCATTAATGGCTTTAATTCGAGCATTATTTAAATACTGGTAATAAACCAACATCCGCTCAACAGTGGAAGGATTTTGCTGATTAAGCATCATTTTGCTGTAATCGTGGTTACCCGCCAAATAGGCGCTAGATAGCTGCTTAGATAAGGTTTTTTGTTGGCCTATTTTGCTTTTATGTAAACTCGTCTGTTGTTTTTCAAGCTCGGTTAATTGAGTGGTAATGTTTTTTAATGATACCTGGGTTTCATTAACCCGTTGCGCAGCACGCGCAATAGCTTGCTCATCCTTTTTTAATAAAGCGATCAGCTTTTCTCGTTGTTTTGACGTGTTTTTCAAGTCATTCTGCTGCGCACTAATCTGCGTTTGAATAGACTTTAACTCAGATTGACGTTTACTGAGGTCGGCGCCAGAGGCGTTTACTGAAAGTGTTATAAAGCCAGCAACAATGCTGGCTTTAACAAATAAACGAGTTATCACAGGTAATTAATTACTCTTTTAGGTCAATGATACAGCGGCCAGTCATTTCGCTTGGCACACTTTGCCCCATTAACGTTAACATCGTTGGTGCGATGTCACATAAGCGGCCGTTATCTTTGATAGTAGCATCACGACCGACATAGATGAAAGGAACTAATTCGCTAGTGTGAGCAGTATGAGCTTGACCTGTTACCGGATCGGTCATTTGCTCAGCATTGCCGTGGTCTGCAGTGATAATGCATTCACCGCCAACTTTTGCCAGTGCTTCAACGACTCTACCTATACAGGCATCGACGGCTTCACAGGCTTTAACCGCTGCATCAAACTTACCTGTATGGCCAACCATATCGCCATTTGGATAGTTACAAATAATGACATCATATTGAGCAGATTCAATCGCACCAACCAATTTATCGGTTAATTCAGCTGAGTTCATTTCTGGCTGTAAGTCATAGGTAGCAACTTTTGGTGATTCAATCAAAATACGATCTTCACCCTCAAATGGTGTTTCTTTACCGCCATTGAAGAAAAAGGTGACGTGGGCATATTTTTCCGTTTCAGAGATGCGTAGCTGAGTTTTACCTTGCTTTTGCAGCGTCTCACCCAGTGTGTTAACTAAATTGTCAGAAGGGAAAGCTACAGGCGCTTTAATATCAGCGGCATATTCTGTTAGCATCACAAAGTTGATAGTAGGGGTTTTGTTGCGAACAAATCCATCAAAATCAGCATTTACAAAGCTTCGAGTGATTTGACGTGCGCGGTCGGCACGAAAGTTCATGAATATTAATGCGTCATTATCATTAAGTGTAGCCGCTTGGCCGGCAGCATCGGTAATGGCCGATGCCGCAACGAACTCATCATTTTCATCACGTTCATAGGCTGATGTTAGCGCAGTGACTGCATCGGTATATTTAAACTTGCCTTTGCCTTCAGTGATTAACTCATAGGCTTGAGATACTCGATCCCAACGGTTATCACGATCTAATGCGAAATAACGACCAATTAATGATGCAACTCTACCTGTGCCAAGCTCAGTAAATAATGCATTGAAGTGTTCGATACTGCCTTTAGCGCTGCGCGGCGGCGTATCACGCCCATCTAAAAAGGCATGCAAGTAAACTGCTTTTGCCCCGCGAGCAACCGCCATTCGGCACATTGCTTCAATGTGTTCTTCATGGCTATGGACACCACCGGGTGACAATAAGCCCATAATGTGAACAGCGCCATTAGCCGCTATAGCTTTATCCACCGCTGCAACTAAAGCAGGGTTTTGTTCAAACTCATGGTCAGCTATCGCTTTACTGATGCGAGTGAGCTCTTGGTAAACAATACGACCAGATCCTATGTTGATATGACCCACTTCAGAGTTGCCCATTTGACCGTCAGGTAAACCAACATCTAAACCAGAACCAGAGATTAAGCTATTTGCATATGTCGCGGTTAACTTATCTAAAACGGGAGTGTTGGCATGAAAAATCGCATTATCCTGCGGATTTTCACGGTAGCCCCACCCATCTAAAATAAGTAATGCCAGCGGACGTTTTGTCGTCGTCATGGATATACCCTCAAAGTAAAAAAATAGAAATTAAAAATGAAATTGGATAAATATTACTACTTATCAGCAGTGGGAAACAGACTTAGGTTCGATATCGGGGCTGCTGATGATTAAATTTCATTGATGTGTGCGTTTATCTGCAGTTAAGCACGTTAGACAGGTGAAAACTGTTGCTTAAATCGATATACTCTTGGCCAAATTAATCTTAGCTCAATCCTTTATAGGCAGTGATCATGCAAGAATATATCGAATTTTTCAAAGCAAACCCCATGTTGTCATTAGCGTGGGTAGGCTTATTTGTTGCTTTGATTGTAACAACATTCAAATCCAGCACATCAAAAGTAAAAAATGTAAATAATCACGAACTGACTTTGATGATGAATAAGCAAGACGCAAAAGTGATTGATGTGCGTGGCAAAGAAGAGTTTAAAAAGGGTCATATCGTTGACGCGATTAATGTGCCATTGTCTGAAATTAAAAATAATCAAGCCACCAGTCTTGAAAAGTTTAAAAGCAGCCCCATTATATTAGTATGTAACGCTGGTATGACATCATCTCAAGCAGCTCAACTTCTTGTTAAGCAAGGCTTTGAAAACGTTCATAACCTTAAAGGTGGTATGGGCGACTGGCAATCAGCAAATATGCCAGTTGTGAAAAGTAAGAGATAGTCGTAAGGTTTATCATATTGTAGTAAAACAAAGTGTTGGTAACATTATCAGCACTTTTGATCCAAATTGCCAAAAGAGCTTTGTCAGTTTTTAGCAGTGCGATCGACTTGAGGTAAAAGCGAAATTTTTTCGTGGTAAACCCAACATCATATTCGCTCCATAGAGAAAGCGAAAAATAACATAGATAGGTAGGAAATCATGGCTGAAGCAGTAGCAAACAACGAAGCAAGTGCACCACAATTTAACATTCAGCGCGTATATACAAAGGATTTGTCTTTTGAAACGCCAAATAGCCCAGCTGTTTTCCAAAAAGAATGGAACCCAGAAGTGAAGTTAGACTTAGACACACGCAGTGCAAAGTTATCTGACGACACTTATGAAGTGGTACTTTCTTTAACTGTAACCGCTAAAAATGGCGACCAAACAGCATTTTTATGTGAAGTACAACAAGCTGGTATCTTCTCAATTGTAGGCTTAACAGAGCCACAACTTGCTCATTCTTTAGGTGCATACTGCCCGAACGTACTTTTCCCATATGCGCGTGAAACCGTATCTGGTCTAGTTGCTCGTGGTACTTTCCCACAACTTAACTTAGCACCAGTGAACTTTGATGCATTATTTGCTCAATACGTTCAACAGCGTCAAGCTGCCGCTGCAGCAGCACCCGCTGAAGCCAACGCATAAGTGATGAATAACGCTGCCGAAATAACGGTATTAGGGGCGGGGTCTTATGGCACCGCCCTTGCTATTTCTTTAGCAAGCAATGGTCATAAAACCTTGTTATGGGGTCATGACCCTAAGCGTATGCAAGCGTTAGCTGACTCTCGTAGCAATGAAGCTTATTTGCCAGGTATTCAATTTCCTGATTGTTTACAAATTGAGCCAGATTTAGCCAAAGCATTAGCTGCCAGCAAGAACATTTTGGTTGTGGTACCAAGTCATGTCTTTGGTGACGTACTTAAGCAAGCTAAACCGTTATTGCGCAGCGATGCACGTATTGTATGGGCAACCAAGGGCCTAGAGCCCGAAACAGGGCGTTTATTACAAGATGTGGCAAGAGAGCAACTTGGTGAGCAATATCCACTGGCGGTGTTATCAGGCCCAACATTTGCTAAAGAATTGGCTGCAGGATTACCTACCGCGATATCAGTAGCGGGTACTTGTCCGCAATTTACCCATGAACTGGTTGAGTTACTCCATAGCCCTAAGCGGTTAAGGGTATATGCCAACGATGACTTTACCGGTATCCAACTGGGTGGTGCGGTTAAAAACGTGATCGCTATTGGTGCAGGTATGTCTGATGGGATCGGGTTTGGTGCCAATGCTCGCACCGCGTTAATCACTCGAGGTTTAGTCGAGTTATCGCGTTTAGGGGAAGCTCTAGGTGCAGATGCTTCAACCTTTATCGGTATGGCTGGTTTAGGTGATTTAGTGTTGACCTGTACCGATAATCAATCTCGTAATCGTCGCTTTGGTTTAGCATTAGGCCAAGGTAAAGATGTGCACAGCGCACAGACTGAGATTGGCCAAGTGGTTGAAGGTTATCGCAATACCAAAGAGGTTTACACTCTGGCAAAGCGTTTAGGGGTAGAAATGCCTATCACTGAACAAATTTATCAGGTGTTATATCAAGGCAAAGCCCCGGTTGATGCGGCCAAAGAGTTATTAAGCCGAGACAAAAAATCGGAAACGATAAAGAAGTAGCTTAAGTGAAACTCTCGCTCTTAAAATCATATTAAGGATGCTAAAATAGCATCCTTTTTTGTGTCTGAAGCTTTTGTCACTAGTATCAGAATGCAAAACAACTCATACCAATCACGATAAGTAAGAGATCAAAAATAGCGTAGGAAAAACGCTTGAGAACAAGGCAGACTTTTCGATAAATAGTTATTCTACAATCAAAAAATCTAACACTGTTATCGAGTGTTTTAACAAGCTAGGGTGATCAGTTATTTATTACGATTGGTATATCAGCTTATGTGAGGCAATTAAGTGAAACATCATGATGTAATTATTATCGGCGCGGGTGCTGCAGGGTTAATGTGTGCGGCAACGGCAGGATATCGTGGTCGTGATGTGCTTGTGCTCGATAATGCTAAGCAAGCTGGGCGTAAAATTTTGATCAGTGGCGGGGGGCGATGTAATTTTACTAATCAAAAAGTTGAACCGCATCAGTTTATCTGCGGCAATCCGCACTTTGTAAAATCAGCCCTAGCAAGATACCGCTCAACTGACTTTATTGAGTTAGTTGAACGACATGGTATTGAATACCATGAGCGAGACCATGGGCAGCTATTCTGTAATGACTCAGCTAAAGAAATCGTGACCATGCTGCTCACTGAATGTGAATGGGCTGGTGTCAGTATTAAACTACGCACAGACATAACCTGTATTAATAAAACGTATAGCGGCAAATTTTTATTGTCGACTTCAAATGGCGATTTAAGTTGTGATTCGTTAGTCATCGCAACCGGTGGATTATCTATGCCCAAATTGGGGGCGACACCTTTTGGTTACCATGTCGCAGAGCAATTTGGTCTTAAGGTGTTGCCAACCTACGCAGGACTTGTGCCTTTTACATGGCATAGCGAACAAAAACAAAAGTTTGAGTCGCTATCTGGAATCGCGGTGCCGAGTACGATTACCGCCAAAGATGGTACTCAGTTTACAGAGGCCTTATTGTTCACTCATCGAGGATTATCGGGGCCTGCTGTATTGCAAATTTCTAACTATTGGCAACCCGGTGAGGCTATTTCAATTAACTTATTACCGACTGAAAATGCCCTAGAAAAAATTGAGCTTGCTTTACAACATCACCCTAAACAAAGTTTACGCAATACCCTGAGTCATTGGTTACCTAAACGCTTGGTTGAAGCTTTATTTGATACGCCCCAGCTTGATAAAGCGCTCAACCAGCTTGGGCATGGCGAGCGTGAACTTATTGCTAATGCCTTAAATAATTGGCAATTAGTGATGAATGGCACAGAAGGCTATCGCACCGCAGAGGTAACTTTAGGCGGGGTTGACACCAATGAGCTGTCATCTAAAACCATGGAGGCCAAAAACGTCGCAGGCCTATACTTTATTGGCGAAGTCATGGATGTCAGCGGTTGGCTTGGAGGGTTCAACTTCCAATGGGCGTGGTCATCTGGCGTAGCGGCAGGTATGGCGGTTTAGTTGTAATTAAATAATCATTAAAACGCATACTGATATGCTTGAAACCAGATCCAACTAGGGTTAGAGCTATCGCTAATCATTACTCACTACTTTGGCATCAATGAGTTTAAAAAAACTTCGATGTCATGTGCTAAGGCCAATAAGATAACTCGATTTTAAATGGGTACTAAGTCAATTTGAGTCAATAACCACACCAATAAAGGGTTGTATCAATACAACCCCTTATTACATAATCTGCTTAACGCTTTTACCATTCCTTCTTTTAAGGTGCTACATGTCAACTTTTAAGCATTTATCCGTTAACGAACTTATCCATATGACCACAGATTCAAATGACGTACAGATTGTCGATATCCGTGATGGTGCCTCGTTCAGCACTGCTCACATTGAGGGGGCAATCAATTTAACCAATGAAAATATTGCCCAGTTTATTGCCGGCGCCGATATGGATAAACCACTTGTTGTCGTGTGCTATCACGGAGTGAGTAGCCAAGGTGCGGCAAACTATCTTATCGAACAAGGCTTTGACGATGTTTATAGTCTAGATGGCGGTTACTCAGCATGGAGTCTTGCCCACGCATGATAGAAATTGGCCTATTACCTAATGCCCGCGCAGCACAGGCTTTTGTTGATTACCTAATAGGATTAGGTATTGAAAGTCATATTGAGCCTCATCCCCATGGCGTGGTCATTATGTTAGTTGAGCCGCAGTATGAAGCCAAAGCCCGTAATGAGTTTGCGCAATTTGTGCAGCACCCTTACGATGAAAAGTATCTTCAAGCCTCGTGGGATAATGGTAATACCCAGACAAAATTTGATTATGGCTCAGGCATTTTAGGGCTTGTTCAGCAATTTATTACCGGTGCAGGGTCATTAACCTTAGTCACCTTTTTTCTCTGTGTCATTGTGTATGCCTTAATGAATTTAGGCATGGGTAATACCCTTTTTAGTGCGTTATCTTTTGCTGGCGCAGTACCCAATAGTCATGTTACTGACATTTGGCGAGTATTTACGCCTTCATTAATGCACTTTTCTGCAATGCATATAATTTTTAATTTGCTCTGGTGGTGGTACTTAGGCGGAAAAATTGAAACCCGTTTGGGCTCGCGTCCTTTACTGTTTTTACTCTTGATGGCTGGCACATTGCCCAATATCCTACAATTTTTTATGACTGGCCCTAATTTTGGTGGCCTATCTGGCGTGGTTTATGCTGTTGTGGGTTACACTTGGCTAATGGGGGTACGCAGGCCCAATTGTGGTATTGGGTTAACACCTTCTTATATGGGCTTTATGATGGTGTGGTTAGTCCTTGGGTTTACTGATTTGCTCGGTATGCCCATTGCCAACGGCGCGCATGTGGGTGGTTTATTGGTAGGTTTAGCTCAAGCTTTATTTGATAGCCGTAAACCCTCTGAAACCTAAAATACGCTTTTGTGAAAAAACCACCTCTCGGTGATTTTTTCAGTTTTGGTTTAATTAAATTGGCGAGTTTTGGTTAATCAATCATCTCTATCACTTTATTAACCAGCTTTTCAATGCCTTCATTTGCCTCGGCAATACTATTTGCCAACATATAAGCTGGAGTGGTGACCACTTTATTGGCCTCATCAACCACAATATCCACTACGCTGGCATTGAGGTGCTTACCACCCATTTCATTGAAAATATGGCCCGTTTCGCTGTCGGTACCTATAGTGCCTTTAGCATTGGGATAAATAATCGGCAGCATCATTGGCGCAATACACATATAGCCAACAGGTTTGTTTGCTAGCGCAAATTCCCTTAAAAAGGTTTCCACTATCGGCGAAATACGGCAGTCACTGCCATTCGTAGCAAAGTTCGATAAATTCTTCGCAGCACCAAAGCCGCCCGGTACAATTAAGGCATCAAACTGGGTGATGTCTAAGCTGGTGGCATTTAACACTTCACCACGGGCAATTCTAGCGGACTCGACCAATACATTGCGTTTTTCATCGTTGGCCACTTCACCGGTCAAATGATTCACCACATGCATTTGTTCAATGTCAGGGGCGAAGCACTGATATTTAACTCCAGCACGTGCTAAAGCCAGTAAGGTTAAAACGGCTTCGTGCACTTCAGTGCCATCAAATACCCCGCAACCACTCAGTAATACAGCGACGCTTTTCATAGTCAGTTTGTTCCCTTTAAAATTGATTGGCGTGTTTTATAACAAATACTCAACAAAACACTTGATCTGATTAAAAAACGTGCTAACTTAGCTCATTGAAAAAATTACATCGCCAAGTTTTCAGATTATTTACCCTACTAAATGAATGTATCTGATAGCGATAAAAACTTCAAAAATATCTTGACTGCACGGTTAGCTGGTAAACGGGTTAACTCAGTTAAATAAAAAAGTCCACATAATATGAGTAATTTACCAAACTTATATCTTGCTCACAAAAATTAAAATAAAAATTAAAAATCAACAAGTTAAGTTTTTCAGTTCTAGTGGTATTTAAAACTATCCTGTTATTTGAATAAAATGACTCACAGACTTATCCACAGGCTGTGACTATTTGTCGTGGCCATTTTTTAATGCAGCTTAGCTTGCGATAAGTTACTCATAACCTTCAAACATTCTCGCTCCATTTCATGCTATATTCACATCCTGTATATTCTTTTCAACCCAGCAGAAACGAACTCATATTATGCCTAAAGTTGCTCATAATCCGCTTATTTTGGTCGATGGATCATCCTATCTTTATCGCGCTTACTATGCGCCTCCCCATTTGACCAACTCAAAGGGTGAAGCGACAGGAGCTGTTTATGGCGTAGTAAATATGCTGCGCAGTTTGCTTACTCGATATGAACCCACCCACATTGCAGTGGTGTTTGATGCCAAGGGCAAAACATTTCGTAATGATATGTACAGTGAATACAAAGCCCAACGCCCACCAATGCCTGACGATTTGCGCAGCCAGATTGAACCATTGCACCGTATTATTCGCGCACTAGGCCTGCCATTGATCAGTATTGAAGGTGTTGAAGCGGACGATGTCATTGGCACACTCTCTCGTCAAGCGAGTAAAGAAGGCCGAGCAACATTAATCAGTACCGGTGATAAAGACATGGCCCAGTTGGTGGATGAGCATGTCACGCTGATTAATACCATGACAGACACCATCATGGGGCCCGAAGAGGTAAAAACTAAATTTGGCGTCGGACCTGAATTAATTATCGACTTCTTAGCGCTAATGGGCGACAAAGCCGATAACATCCCAGGTTTACCTGGAGTGGGTGAAAAAACCGCATTGGCGATGCTAACTGGCGTAGGCAGCGTTGAGAAATTACTTGCCGATCCTCACTCTGTTGTCGACGTTGGCTTTAGGGGCTCAAAAACCATGCCAGCCAAGATCATCGAAAATGCCGATATGTTAAAGCTATCTTATGAGCTTGCCACAATCAAAACCGATGTTGAGCTTGAGCAGGATTGGCATCAACTTGATATCAAACCGCAAAATCGTGATGAATTAATTAGCTGTTATGGTGAAATGGAATTCAAGCGTTGGTTAGCTGAAATTTTAGATAACAAATCACAAGTGAGCACTTCAACTTCAAACATTATTGAAACCGATGAAGAACCCGTAAAAAATGAAGTGATAGAAATAGACTATCAAACCATTTTAACCCATGAGCAACTTGACCAATGGATTCGTGCATTATCTGAAGCAGAATTGATCTCGGTAGACACTGAAACCACCAGTTTAAATTATATGGATGCGGAGCTAGTTGGGATTTCATTTGCTATTGAAGCCGGTAAAGCTGCCTATTTGCCGTTAAGTCATGATTACGTTGGCGCACCACTGCAACTAGATAAAGCAGAGGCATTAGCAAAGCTTCGGCCTATTTTGGAAGGCACAAAACCGCAAAAGGTAGGTCAAAATCTTAAATATGATATCAGTATTCTTGCCAATGCTGGCATCAAGCTTCAAGGGGTGCGTTACGACACCATGCTTGAATCCTATGTGTTTAACTCGGTAGCATCGCGCCATGATATGGACGGCTTAGCGCTTAAATATTTAGGGCACAAGAATATCAGTTTTGAAGACATTGCCGGCAAAGGTGCTAAACAACTTACCTTTAACCAAATACCTGTAGAAATTGCTGCGCCATATGCCGCTGAAGATGCCGATATCACCCTAAGATTGCATCAACATTTATGGCCTAGAGTAGAAAAAGAAACACAACTAGCCAGTGTTTTTAACGAGCTAGAATTGCCACTAATTCAAGTGTTATCTGATATCGAGCGTCAAGGCGTTTATATTGATTCGATGTTGCTAAGCCAACAAAGCGATGAGTTAGCTCAAAAGCTCGATAAGCTTGAACAAGAAGCTTATATGATTGCTGACGAAAAATTCAATCTTGCATCGCCAAAGCAATTACAAACAATATTTTTCGAGAAATTAAAGTATCCCGTTAAAAAGAAAACTCCAAAAGGGGCGCCTTCTACGGCTGAGGATGTCTTAGTTGAATTGGCGCTAGATTACCCATTACCTAAAATTATCCTCCAGCACCGTAGTTTGGCTAAACTCAAAAGCACCTATACCGACAAGCTGCCATTGATGGTGAATTCAACAACCGGACGTGTTCATACTAGCTACCATCAAGCCAATGCAGCAACGGGGCGTTTATCTTCAAGTGATCCAAACTTACAAAATATTCCAATCCGCACTGAAGAAGGACGCCGTATTCGTCAGGCCTTTATTGCCCCAGAAGGGCGAAAAATACTTGCAGCCGATTATTCACAAATTGAATTACGCATCATGGCACATCTTTCACAGGATAAAGGATTATTAACCGCTTTTGCGCAAGGAAAGGATATTCACAGAGCAACGGCGGCCGAAGTATTTGGTGTTCATTTTGAAGAAGTGACCAATGAACAACGTCGACGCGCGAAAGCGGTTAATTTTGGTTTAATTTATGGCATGTCAGCGTTTGGTTTAGCTAAGCAGTTAGACATTCCACGTAATGAAGCCCAAACTTATATCGACACTTACTTTGCTCGCTATCCTGGGGTATTAAAGTATATGGAAGACACCCGCGCAGATGCAGCTGAACAAGGCTATGTTTCAACGCTATATGGACGCCGTTTGTATTTACCCGAAATAAAAGATCGTAATGCAATGCGTCGTCAAGCTGCTGAGCGAGCGGCGATTAACGCACCAATGCAAGGTACGGCCGCTGATATCATTAAAAAAGCCATGATTGCTGTCGCACAGTGGATTAAACAAGAGACGCAAGGTGAGATCACCATGATCATGCAAGTGCACGATGAATTGGTGTTTGAGGTTGATGCTGATAAAGCTGACGCAATGAAGTTGAAAATTTGTCAGCTCATGGCGGAGGCCGCAACAATAGATGTGCCATTACTGGCCGAAGCGGGTATTGGTGATAATTGGGATCAAGCGCATTAGACATTTAATCCTTTAATATAAAGTCTTGCCATGGTTAATCTTATAAAGGCTTAACTATGGCAAATATTAAGCGACCAAGAAATTCACCTTCGAGATTAAAGCGTTAATTGGCAAGTATTTAATCTCAGCTCGATGACGCTATATCAAACAGCTTTTTGCAGGCTAACTGACTTGCAATAGGCTTGGTATCAATGCGTAAATTTGCCTTGTGATCAGCACAAACTTCACATTTGAAAGTAAGCTTTTGCATATCAGCATTTAAAATCTCGTTTATTCAAGTCTTAACTCGAGTTGAGGTTATTTTGAAAGCGGAGTATTTGCACAGCATCACTTAGCCTGAACTCAAACCTGTTTAGATAAAAATTGAAAGGAAGTTAAATAATGGCCCCCACCATTAAGACTCATTCGGGGCTATTGATCTTTGCTGGTTGAACTTTGTTCGAGTTAAAAATGATTCACAGCAAAAAATAACCTCGAAAGAGCGACCGATCCTAGTCAACATCGCAAAAAAGACAATGAACTTGTGCTCATTATCACATAATTGTCGTTTTTTACGAAAAACAGTTTTTCAATTTAAGGCTAATGAGGTATTATTCTTGTCGTAGGGTACAGAGGTTAAGATGTTCAATCTTTCAAACCTTTATTTCACTAGCGATAGTGACTAGCCAAATTCGGCGCCTCAGCAATATTAATTGCTGAGGCTTTTTTTTGGATTTTTTCAACCAACGAGCCAAAAAACACGTCATTTAAGCAGGGTTAAAAATATTTAGAGTAAATACTTTAATTAAGTGTCATATCGCGCTATGATGTCTGCATTGAGAGTCATTAAATTGAGTTGATGACGCTTGAGTCTTGTTGAATTTAGCTTCTCCCCAAAAGAGCTAAAGAATTTTTATACCGATAATCTAATGGTTATCGGTTTTTTTTTGCTCATTTTGTCGCAAACTTGCCTTAGCTTTGCAAGTAGGGCGCATTAGCACGTCAATCGCTGATCGATTGTACATGAGTGAAACACAGTTGGTAATATAACTTGCTGTTTAATAAACGTTTATAGTCAATGGGTGAAGGTTAAATATTTAAAGTCATTGTCGAGTGTTTTTACCAGCTAGAATGAGCCGTTATAGAGTGCGATTGGCATACTATCAGCAAATACATAGGCTGCAAGATGGCGTCAGTGTAGAGTAAACCAACTTAATATTCAGCGGAACAACACAAAAAATAAGCAATAAAAAAGCGTAATATTTTATGATATTACGCTTAAAATTTTGGTGACATTCAGTATCAATACAAGCTAAAGATTACGCTTGTTCATCTTGAGCTTGAGCTTGTTGTTCAAGTAACCATTGTGGATGGCACCACTTATTTAAAATACTCAGCACTTTTGGTTTACCTGTTCCTTTGGTTGACGAAAATGGCTCAACTTGAACCCAATCGCCGAATTTAGCCAAATCTTTACGTACGGCGTTGACGGTTTTCATCTTCACGTTTTGTGCAAGCTTGTCAGATTTTGTCAATAAAGCTAATACCGGTATTTCACTCAACACTGCCCATTCAATCATTTGCATATCTAAATCTTTAAGCGGATGGCGAATGTCCATCAATACCACAACGCCACTCAAACAAGCACGTTTTTGCAAATACTCTCCAAGTGCCTGTTGCCATTTGTTTTTTAACGCCAATGGCACTTTTGCGAAACCATAACCCGGTAAATCAACGAGTCGACGGTCTGCATCTAATGAAAACACATTGATTAGCTGGGTGCGTCCTGGGGTTTTACTGGTTCTGGCTAAACTTTTTTGTTCGGTTAATGCGTTTAATGCACTGGATTTACCCGCATTAGAGCGACCCGCAAATGCTATCTCAACACCGACATCGCCAGGGAGATATTGATCTAAGTGTGCAATATCTGGTGCACTGATTAAAAACTTAGTTTGACGGAAGTCGATTTGAGATTCAGACACGGTTTACTCCAGAAAATGTTTACGTAACATCATATTTATGTTTCAAGTGCTGCCTTTTTCACGTTTTCGTGTAAAATATCAGCCAGATCACATTATAACCCCAAGCAAAGCTTAACATTGTGATTAAAAATGCCCCAAAATTGTGTAAAAACGCTCATTTGTGGACAAATTGTCGCTTGGAAAACTATTTTACCACGCTTGCGGGTCATCCTAGTAAGCTCAGGACAATAAATTAACAAGAAGTTGGAACGCCATGAAAAAGTTAGCTCTTGCGCTGTCTGTAGTAGCCGCTATGTCATCACCTGCTATGGCTGAAGGTAATGCTGAAGCAGGCAAAACTAAAGCACTCGTATGTTCTGCCTGTCACGGTGTTGACGGCAACAGTATGATTGATATGTACCCTAAATTAGCAGGTCAACACCCATCATACTTAGAGAAGCAATTAAAAGAATTCCGCTCTGCTATGCAAACGGGTGGTAAAGAAGGTCGTATGGACCCTATCATGGGTAGTATGGCTATCGGCTTAAGCGATCAAGATATTGCTGATTTAGCTGCATTTTTCTCATCTCAAGCCTTGGTTGTTGCTGATGTAGCCGATGTTCCTGCTGCTGGCGAGACTCTGTACAAAGGCGGTGATATGACACGTGGGATTACATCATGTATTGCTTGCCATGGTCCAGATGCTAAAGGTATGGAAGCTGCAGGTTTCCCTGCGTTAGCTGGTCAGCACGCAAATTATATCAAAATCCAGCTGACTAAGTTCCGTGATACAAATCGTAACAACGATTTAAATGGCATGATGCAAGATGTGGCGAAGAAATTATCTGACGCTGATATCGAAGCATTATCTAAATATATTTCAAGTATTAAGTAGTTTTATACTATTTACATGCCACTAAAATAATGGGCTTGATTAGCCCATTATTTTTATCATCAAGTTGACGTTTACGTAAACTTTCACTAACAAAGCTTGACAGGGCTTAGGCTTTTAAGGTTAAATACCCCCCGTACCGAGATGAACCCAACTGTTTATTGCTAAAAATAATAATGTGAAAACAGATTTCGGACATTACCATTTAAGATATAAGAATAAAGTTAATCCATAATAATAATACGCTTAAGGCCGCTCGATAATAATAACAAGAGTCGCGATTTCAATTTGAAATCCAGGTCAGAATTTGTAAGGAACAGACCTACTGGTCGATACGCTAATTAGCACTCCCTTACGCAACAGAGATAAAAGCCAACAGGAAATAATTTGAATGATTCAAATTATGGCAAAGGAAGCTAACGCTTAGGATGCACATGCTGGAAGCTATATATCACTGGAAGGTACTTGATACACGGATTGTATACTCACGTCACAGATGACGATTAGGAATAGGATGAGTCATAGAAGACCATCTACGGAAGCTGAAGTCAGGAAGGCAACAGGATATTAAAAAAGCGTCATAGATGACCGATAACAATTAATCTGCATGGAAAGCTGAAAAAATAAGAAGGATCCGACCGGGAAGTCGCATAGCAAGTATGGAAACTTGGAATCAGAATAAGGTGCTTTTGCACTCTTTCTAAGGTGGCAGTTTACTGCCACCTTTTTTCTTGCCTATTTTTCGTTAAATCCAAATAAATTTGAATATTTTCAATGGTAAAAAATCACTATATACTACTATTACACATTACTTTTAGGGACTGATATAGTTAATGATACCCTGTCCTTTGTGTAATCATCAGGTACGGTTTTTCATTCAAGATAAAAAGCGCGCTTTTTATACTTGCTCACGTTGTGGTTTAGTTATCGCAGATCCTAAATCACATTTGATGCCTAATGTCGAAAAGCAGCGGTATGGCCGCGCTCCTAAAAGTGCCAAACAGCGTCAACTATCAAAATTTATCATGCCTTTGTTAGCACAAATTAATCAGCAACAAATAGGTCCACTGTCTGGACTCAATTTTGGCAGACTGCTAGATCCACAGTGCATGCAAATGATTAAAGACTCTGGCAACAGTGTTAACCAATACGACCCTTTTTTTGCTGCGGATCACAGCGTGCTACAAAAAAACTATGATTTTGTTTGTTGCTATAAAGTTTTTGAGCATTTTCGTAACCCAAATAAAGAGTGGCAGTTGTTATCAAGGCTAGTAAAGCCTGGTGGATGGTTAGCGATTAGCACACCACTGTTAACGGATTTAAGCCACTTTGATAAGTGGCATTACAAAAACAATCCCACCCATGTCAGCTTCTATCAACAACAAACTTTCGAGTATTTAGCCGAAAATAGCGAATTTACGCTATTATTTGCATCGCAGGCGCTCATTTTGATGCAAAAATCATCAGGATCTGATATAAAGCGCATCCTATTTTAATGCACGTGGGTTATTCGCCGACGTGATCTGTTTTAAAAAGTAACTGAGATAATCATGGCGCGCAGTAAAAAAACTCGCAAGGGCGGAGAAAACGGCCCTAAATTTGCTCCTAGAGTCAAAAAAGCCGATCGTAAAACCCCAGAGGGTAAACGTGGCGAAACCGGCAAAAAATCTGGTAGTCGTCATAACGAAACTTTGCTGAAGCAAAATGCCCCTTCAAATGCTGGCAAGTCGACAGATCCTCGTCATGGAAGTAAAAAGCCTGTGGCGTTAACCCCAGTGGTAAAAGCCTCTAAGCCGGCTGAAAAAGACAAACCAAAACAACCTAAAATGACTGATGAGCAGAAACTGCTTAAGTTAGAAGATGATCCGCGCCTAAATAACTTACTTGATATGTTAGAAGAAGGCCGAGACTTATCTGCCGAAGATCAAAAATGGTTAGACCTACAATTAGACCAAATTGAACGCTTAATGGATCGTCTAGGGCTAAATGAAACTGAACCGGCTAAAAATACCAAAAAAACCGCTAAGTCAGATTCTGATGATGATTTATTAGCGCGTTTTGAGTCAGGTGAAAATCTTCTGAACGATTATTTCTCCAAAGACTAATTGCGACACAATCGACTGGCGCATAATGCGCCAGTGTTTTATTCCCCCATTCAGTAAGGAGCCGAAGTGTCTACCGCCCTCATTATTATTGCCATTATTGTTATTATCGCCCTGAGTGCATATGCCACCACATTACTACTGAAATTAAAACGTCAAACAGCCAATAATCAACGTATTCTTGCAGAGCGTCAGGCTGTTGCGAATGAACACCGTCAAAAAGTACTCACCGACATTCGTTATATCGCTAATGCCATGCTAGAAGACCGCTGTGAGCTGTCTGAAGGGGTAGTGCGTATCGGTAAGCTATTTGACGCCTTATCGATGACAGAGCAAGTGACGCCGTTATTTCCCCAATTATTCGTTCACTACCATTTAATCGAATCACACCCGATAATGGAGGCTCGTAAAGCCTTACCAAAACAGCAACGTATGAAACTGGATTTTGCCAGAATGCGCTCTGAAGCCGATTTGGGTGATGCCATTTTGGAAGAAGCTAAAAAAATAGCTGAGTTTGAACAAGCGCCGACTCATTAAGCTAAAACTGCCATAATTTCGCTCTGTATAACCATTTCAGCAGTGCCATCACTTTGGGTAATTTTTTTCGTATTACGATGGGTATAAGGTATTCACTCGAACTTAAGTACTTGCCAACTTAAACAGATTTGCTAAGTTAACCCCATAATAAGGCGCCAATAAATAATCATGTGGGCCAATTGAAGGATACTTATGTTTAATCGATTCTGTAGCTGGCTATTAGCTAAGTTAGGTTGGCAGTTTAATGGTCACATTTGCCCTAATTCATCCTGCATTATTAGTGTTGGCCCGCATACCAGTAATTGGGATTTTGTTATTGGTATTTTAGCCCGCGGCGCCCTGAATACCCCAATTCACTTTTTAGGAAAACACCAATTATTTATCCCCCCATGGGGATGGATTTTTCGCCGCTTAGGCGGTAGTCCTGTCGACCGTCGTAAGCACAACAATCTTGTTGATGCAGCAGTACAGTTGTTTAAAAACGATCCCACATACAAGCTTGCATTGGCTCCTGAGGGGACTCGTAGCCCTGTTAAACGCTGGAAAAGTGGTTTTTATCATATTGCTTTGCAAGCCGGTGTTGAAATTGTGCCAGTGGGATTAGACTTTAAAAAGAAGCAAATCATTATCGCTACTGCCTTTAAGCCCACGGGTGATATCGAAGTTGAAATGAATCAACTTATGGACTTTTATCGCACAATCGAAGGGTGCCACCCAAAGCGTATTCCTGTTTATCAAAAATCAACATGATTTAGTTGATGGGATGGCTAATTTATTCCTGATACAACAAGGGCTGTACTGAACAGCCCTCATTATTGCAACCACTTTAATCTAGCTATGGGATTTTTGATTGATTGACCGCATATCAATCCCGGTTGGATTTTGGAAGGCTTGTAAATCAAACTCAGGTAGTACAGCAAAGACATGGTCAAAGATATCGGCCTGTATCTCTTCGTAATAAGCCCAGCGAGTATCATTGGTAAAAATATAGATTTCGATGGGTAAGCCTTCAGTTGTGGGCGCAAGCTGACGCACCATCAAGGTCATGTTTTTATGAATTTTAGGATGTTGGCGCAAAAATTCCTGCAGATAAATCCTGAAAGTACCAATATTGGTTAATCGCCTACCGTTGACTGGCATATCCAGATCACTAATCAATTGATTAGCGGCGGTGATCTCAGACAGTTTTTGCGGCAAATATGCTTTTAGATAATTCACTTTAGATAAACGGTTTTTTTCTTCATCACTGAGAAACTTAATACTGTTAACATCAATGTTAATTGAACGCTTAATACGCCTGCCACCAGACTCAGACATGCCGCGCCAGTTTTTAAACGCATCAGACACTAACGCATAAGCGGGGATCATGGTGATGGTGTTATCCCAATTACGCACCTTTACCGTAGTCAGTGTGACATCCTCTACGGCACCATCTGCGCCGTATTTATCCATTTGGATCCAATCACCTTTACTGACCATGCGGTTTGCTGCTAATTGAATGCCCGCCACAAAACCTAAAATAGTGTCACGGAACACTAGCATTACAAAACCCGTTGCCACCCCGAGGCCACTGAAGAAGTACACGGGTGATTGAGCCGTTAAAACAGCAACAACAACGATCAGCCCAATAAAGAATAAAAACAACTTAGTTAGCTGAACAAAACTTTTTACCGGTAAACGACGGTTTATCATTTTTACATCAGCAATTTCATTGATTGCGTTTAAGCCTGCATAAATTGCACGAATGATTAGCACCACCAATATTGCGCTTAATGCGCGATCTAAAAATGCACTCAGCACATCATGCTCAGTTAAAACAATGGGTACTAAAAAGTCTAAGATCACCACTGGCACTAACATGGCAAGTCGTTCAAACATCTTGAAGCGGATAAAAATATCATCCCAAGTCACGCTAGATCGCTTAATCACTTGGTTAATACCCGCAACAAAAAATCGACGGGTGATGAAATACCCAATGCTCGCCAACACTAAGCAGGCAAACAACAACACTGAGGTTGATATACCATCGGTGGGCTGACTATTGATGCCCATTTCTGTTAGCCAAGCAGCTACTTCAACTCGCCAATTTGTATTCACTTTAAATCCTGTTAGTTTGATTGTGACAATGTGGCCTTAATGTCAAACAATATGACTACACCCCATTAACGCTTAGTGTGTTCATTTACCAAAATCTGGCATCAAATAAGCTACAAGCAGCTATTTTTACAGTGATTTTAGCATCATCATTTGACCACTTATATGAAAGATTAAACAATATTCGCATTGTTTGATTGGAGAATGCCATGACACGTTTTTATCCACTAAGTTTGTCTGCTTTTTTGGGGATATCAGTATTATGCTTATCGAATGTTGCAATTAGCGCAGAGCATGACAAATTAAAACCTGAAATCGCATTACTTGTTGACTATGTAGATACAACAACAGGGATGTGGGGGCTAACGATAGCACCAAGGCATTTTGACCCAGATTACAGTGACTGGGGGTACTATATTGGCTATAGCAAAGGTGATGAGACTGCTATAGAAGTGCCTAAACCTGCTGAGTCATACCTGAAAGAATACATGTGGCGTTTTGGTATAAGTTACAGTTTTTCACAAGACTTCAGTTTTTACACTGGCGCAACGGCATATACTTTCGAAACTAATTACACCAATAATATTTCGCCAAGAGACGTAAACGGAAAACCCACTTGGGAGCGGAGCCGAGACAGAAATTGGGGCGCAGAATTCGGGCTAAGATACGATTTAGTTAAAGGTGTTATTATTGGGGCAGGTTATGATACCTATACTCAAGCGGCAATCTTTAGCATAGGGTTTAGCATGTAAAACCGCGTTTAGTCACAATACAAAAGGCATGGCTGCCCTTTGTATTGTGACGTGATATTTACCGGCTTGGGATCATTCCCAGTGGTAAGTAAGTATTGAAGTTTGCTTGTAGCAGTAATTCAATGGCATTTTCAATATCAGGCGCAAAGAAGCGGTCTTGATCATAAAAACTCACCACCTCCCTTAACTCTGCTTTGGCTTTAGCGACGGCTTCACTGGGCAATAACGGTGCTCTAAAATCAAGTCCCTGCGCAGCGGCTAACATCTCAATGGCCAGTACACCACGGGTATTTTCACTCATATCACGTAAGCGACGTGCAGCAAAGGTGGCCATCGACACATGGTCTTCTTGATTCGCAGATGTCGGTAAACTGTCTACCGATGCAGGATGCGCATAGGTTTTGTTTTCAGAAGCCAAAGCCGCAGCGGTAACCTGCGCAATCATAAAGCCTGAGTTAACCCCGCCATTATTGACCAAAAATGGCGGTAATTTTGAGAGGCTAGAGTCAATCAACAACGCCATACGCCGCTCAGAAATCGCCCCTAATTCAGCAATCGCGATAGCTAAGTTATCTGCCGCCATAGCAACTGGTTCTGCATGGAAATTACCACCAGAAATAATATCCCCCGTGTCTTGGAAGACTAATGGATTATCGGTCACGCCGTTTGCTTCAACTCCTAATACTTCGGCAGCATGGCGGATCTGAGTTAAACACGCTCCTAATACCTGCGGCTGACAACGTAAAGAATAAGGGTCTTGCACTTTTTCACAATTTGCGTGACTTTGGCTAATCTGTGAGTTTTCACCTAATAAATGGCGGAAAATTGCAGCTGAATCAATTTGACCTTTTTGCCCACGCGCGGCATGAATGCGGGCATCGAATGGACTACGGCTGCCCATCGCGGCTTCAACACTCATCGCACCAATCACTGAGCTTGCGGCAAACAAATCTTCAGCGTTGAATAAGCCTTCTAGCGCTAAGGCCGTGGATGCTTGTGTACCATTTAATAATGCTAAACCTTCTTTGGCGGCTAACTCTAGGGGTGCTAATCCAGCAATTTCTAAGCCTTCTTTGGCACTGATGAGCTCACCTTGAAAGCTCATTTCACCTTCGCCTAGTAAGGGCAAACACATATGTGCCAATGGGGCTAAATCGCCCGACGCGCCAACTGAGCCTTTTTCAGGAACGCAAGGATAAACGCCAGCATTAACCAATTTAATAAGAAAATTAATCACTTCGAGTCGAATACCCGAAAAGCCACGACTTAGTGAGTTAATTTTTAAGACCATCATTAAACGCACGGTCGCATCTTGCATATATTGTCCCATACCTGCGGCATGTGACAGCACAATAGAGCGTTGTAGCAATTGCAAATCATCTGGCGCAATTTTGGTGTTCGCTAATAAACCAAACCCAGTATTGATGCCATAAACCGTGCGACCTTCACGTAAAACTTGTTGGACAATTTCAGCGCTTTGATTAATTTCTGCAATGGCACTGTCGGCAAGCTTGAGTTCAACAGCGTTACGGCTAATTTGGCGTAATTCAGCAAGGGTTAACGTACCAGGAGTGAGTGTGAATACATGTTTAGCCATTATTACGCTCCTGCCTGACTTGTTGAAACCATAGGTAAATCTAACCCCTGTTCTTTAGCGCAGTTTTTGGCAATATCGTATCCGGCATCAGCATGACGCATCACACCTGTTGCGGGATCATTCCATAACACACGTTCAACACGCTTAGCAGCGGCATCGGTACCATCACATACAATCACCACACCAGAATGTTGACTAAAGCCCATTCCAACACCACCACCATGGTGCAAAGACACCCAAGTTGCACCGCTAGCTGTATTTAATAAGGCATTCAATAAAGGCCAGTCTGATACGGCATCCGAGCCATCCATCATAGACTCAGTTTCGCGATTTGGACTTGCCACTGAGCCTGAATCAAGATGATCACGGCCAATAACCACAGGTGCAGATAACTCGCCGGATTTAACCATTTCATTAAATGCGGCCGCCAAGCGAGCACGATCTTTTAAGCCAACCCAACAAATACGCGCAGGTAACCCTTGAAAAGCAATGCGTTCACGCGCCATATCTAGCCAATTATGCAGATGCTTATCATCGGGTATCAGCTCTTTCACTTTGGCATCGGTTTTATAAATATCTTCTGGATCACCCGATAAAGCGACCCAACGGAATGGACCAATACCTTCACAGAACAGGGGACGAATATAAGCGGGCACAAATCCAGGGAAATCAAACGCATTTTTTACACCAACATCAAATGCCATTTGGCGGATGTTGTTGCCGTAATCTAAGGTAGCCGCCCCTTTATCTTGTAACGTCAGCATCGCCTGCACTTGTACTGCCATTGACTCTTTAGCCGCTTTAACTACCGCGGCTTCATCAGTTTTACGCATTTGCGCGGCATGCTCTAAAGTCCAGCCCTGTGGCAAGTAACCATTTAGCGGATCATGTGCTGATGTTTGGTCGGTCACCACATCTGGGGTAATACCACGCGCTACAAGTTCGCTAAACACATCCGCGGCATTACCAAGTAAGCCAACAGACACAGGTTTACCGACTTTTTTAGCCTCATCTAACATAGCCAAGGCTTCATCTAAGCTTTTGGCTTTTTTATCCACATAACGAGTACGCAGACGAAAATCGATACGCGTTTCATCCACTTCACAGGCCAACACCGAGAAACCCGCCATCGTGCCAGCTAATGGCTGCGCACCGCCCATGCCGCCTAAGCCACCAGTTAATACCCATTTGCCTTGGGCAACGCCATCAAAGTGCTGTTTAGCCACAGAAACGAAGGTTTCGTATGTGCCTTGGACAATGCCTTGGGTACCAATATAAATCCACGAACCTGCGGTCATTTGGCCATACATGGCCAGGCCTTTTTTGTCTAACTCGTTAAAGTGCTCCCAATTAGCCCAGTGCGGCACTAAGTTTGAGTTGGCAATCAATACTCGAGGGGCATCTGCATGGGTACGGAACACACCAACAGGTTTGCCAGATTGCACTAATAAGGTTTCGTCATCTTCTAGACGCTGCAATACCTCGATAATTTTGTCATAACTTTGCCAATCACGCGCTGCTCGACCTATACCACCATAAACGACTAAATCTTCGGGTCTTTCGGCGACATCTGGGTGCAGATTATTCATTAGCATGCGCATCGGCGCTTCAGTTAACCAACTTTTACAGCTGAGTGTGGTGCCATGGGGGGCGATAATGCGTCGGCTTGGGTCGTGTCGTTTATCCATTTTTTCCTCTTCAACCTGTGCGGTTTGTTTTATTTTTGTGGTTGTTATTTGCTTGTTATTTGGCAGTCATTAACGTTTAAATGTTAAATGGCCGCCTAATCTGAACTTACTGCCGGGGTGCACTAAACGGGCGAAGCTGACAACCCCTTTACGTGACCAAGTACGCCGAATAATTTGTAAACATGGCTCGGTGGCAGAAATCTCAAGACGCTGCTGAATTTGCTCATTGGCTATAATGGCTTCAACGGTATGGCGCGCCTCCGTTAATGGAGCCACTTGCGATAAATATTCATGCGGCGTTTGCTGGGTAAAATTTTGCGATAAATAGTCGGGAATTAAATGCGGATTAACAAAGCGTTCTTCTAATTGCAAAGGTAATCCTTGCTCGCAATGAATCAAAACCGAGTAAAAAACCGGACTGCCCACTTCTAATCCCAATGCAATCGCAATAGGCGCAACGGCTTCTATTTGGGTCAGTTCAAGTTGCTTCACACTGTAACCGTGGCCACGCTCTTTAATTTCGTCGGCAATATTACGGATGTTCAGTAATGATGATTGTGATTTTAGTCCCGCAACAAATGTCCCTAAACCTTGGGTACGTTCTAAAATGCCTGCCTCGACCAGTTCCGTTAATGCCCGTCTGGCGGTCATTCGGCTACAATTGAACATCTCGGTGAGTTGATTTTCTGATGGCACCCGGGCGTTTTCTTCCCATTCGCCCGCTTCAATACGGGCAAGGATAAATTGTTTTATTTCAGCAAATTTTGCTAACGCCATGCCGTGATCCAATGTCAAATAATGCAGATTAATAGCACTCATCCTAGCTTGTATATACAAGCAAGATCAAGTATTGTTTGATTAACAATCAAAAAGAATGAAGAGAATGGCTATGAACTGGGACCAAGTATGGATTGATGTCAATGTCGCCACTATGGATATGGCATCATCAGTGCCATATGGCGCAATTGAAAATGCTGCAATTGCCGTAAAAGACGGCAAAGTGGCTTGGATAGGTCCTCGTGCAAATCTGCCTCAGTTTGATGCACTAGCCACGCCGATTTACCGAGGTAAAGGTAAATGGATCACCCCAGGCCTGATTGATGCCCACACCCATTTGGTTTTTGCTGGCAGTCGTGCCAATGAGTTTGAACTGCGCTTACAGGGCGCAAGTTATGAAGACATTGCTCGCGCTGGTGGCGGTATTATTTCAACCGTTGAGGCTTGTCGTGAAGCAGATGAGGCAACCCTGTTTGATCTTGGGCGTAAACGCTTAAATGCTTTGGCTAAGGAAGGTGTGACAACGGTTGAAATCAAATCAGGCTATGGTCTAGATACTGCAACTGAACTCAAGTTACTCCGCGTCGCAAAAGAGTTAGGCCAACATCATCATATCGATGTGAAAACCACATTTTTAGGCGCCCACGCCATTCCTGCCGAATATAAAAACCAACCCGATGCGTATGTCGATTTAGTGATTAATGAGATGCTACCGCAGGTAATAGAGCATCAACTTGCCGATGCCGTGGATGTCTTTTGTGAAGGCATTGCGTTTAATCTGCAGCAAACCGAACGGGTACTGATTGCGGCCAAAAATGCCGGCTTATCAATCAAACTGCATGCCGAGCAATTATCAAATATTGGCGGCAGTGAACTTGCCGCACGGTTAAACGCATTGTCTGTCGATCATATTGAACATTTGGATGAGGCTGGCGTAAAAGCGCTGAGTGAAAGCGGTACCTGTGCCGTATTACTGCCAGGGGCCTACTATTTTTTACGAGAAACAACATTGCCTCCCATTGAGTTACTGCGCCAATACAAGGTGCCAATGGTGATCGCAAGCGATTTTAACCCAGGTTCATCGCCCATTTGCTCTTCTAAATTAATGCTGAATATGGCGTGTACCTTATTCCGCCTAACGCCAGAAGAAGCGCTTAAAGGCATGACCATCAATGCCGCCAAAGCATTGGGGATTGATAACCAGGTAGGCAGTTTAGTCATAGGAAAACAAGCTGATTTCTGCTTGTGGGATATCAGTTCACCCGCTGAGCTGGCTTATACTTTTGGGGTTAATCCGTGTGAACAAGTGATTAAAGCAGGGAAAATCATTCAACAATAACCATCCTATACATCGAATGACATGTCCTGTTTCAAAGTGCTTTGAAGTGAGTAAGGCATAAAATAAGAGCTTAAATCAATTTTCGATTTAAGCTCTTTAGTACAGGTTATCCCTAAGTGAGGATAATCAATGCACGGAGTGCAGGGGCTTAGTTCACAGTATGACGTTTGCCTTGCTTGTTTTTCATTGGGTCACCATCATATCCCAATGCTTTCCAGTCTAAGCGCTGGCCTTTGTTATGGCAGTCACTGCACTGTAGTGCTTGCTCTTTAGGTGACACCATGTGGTTAATACGCCACCACATTTCGGTTTCAACAAAATCATGTTGACCGCTATAGCTTAAGCCTTTTTCCACCATAGTAGCATTGGCTTTCATGCCTAAATCTGCGGCAAGATCCCAATCATATTTATCCCAGTACCCACCTTTGCCATAGGTTTTAGGGGTGATAATAATATTGAGATTAGTGTCGTAAATTTGCTTACCCGTATGCACTTTAAATGGGTAAATCTTCGCCTTTGCATCATTGATATTGCCCAATGGATAGGTGAGTTTAACTACACCTTTAGGATCCATTTTATCTCCCGCCATATAGGCATCAGCAGTGCCGTTATACCAAGCATATTGTGGTGGGACATTTTTCTGCCAAACAAAAGTGCCTTTTTTGTTCATAAAAGTGCTTTTACCATATTCATCTTTGGTTTCTGGCAGTTTATCTCCTGCGGTAGACCAGTCCCAACGCATCTTAGTTGGTTCATTTTTAGCAAAAAATGGAATATGACATGTCTGACACGCCACCGCGGCAGTGTGAGTATTGAGCTTTTTATTTTGATGTGGGGCACTATCATGGCAATTCTCACAACCTATAGGGTTTTCGCCACCAGGCGATACGCCCATCGCATTGCCAGTAATTTGATGGCTTTCAGTGGTATGGCAGGTTTGGCACTGAAAATCGTTACCATCGGTATCCATATGCACATCGGTCGCTTTATCGGGGTAAGACATGGATGAATCTAAATCGCCATGCTTGACCGCATCGCCACCGCCACCATAAAAGTGACATGTTCCGCAGTTATCTCGCACTGGCTGGCCAACATGTTGGGCTACCCGTGTGAGATCAACTTTAGCCATAGGCTCTCCCGCTCCCGCAGGCTCTTTGACATAGGTTCCCGTTGTATCGTGACACACTAAACAATCGACTTTTGTCATGTCAGAAAAATCGAAACTATTGTCTTTCCAGCCATAGCCAGCATGACAACTGGTGCAACGAGGTTCGTTACCGCTTATCGATACACAGAAGTTGTTAATGCTATTTTTCTTGCCACGCATGACGGTTCTTCCGGGGAGGTCTTGTTTTAACTCCCAGGTCCAATGCGATGATTTCATAAACTCTTTGGCATGATCCTCGTGACACTCAATACATTGAGAAGTCACATCTGTACCTTGCGTAAAGGGCCCTGTTATTGCTTCTTTGTGGTCAAATTTGGCATAAGCTAGTGGACTACTTAATGCTAGCACCATAAATAATGTCATGGTTTTCATCGTATACTCCTTGCCCCAGCAAGCTGGGGCACCATGATTAGAAATTAACGGTTAATGAGGCATTAATATCAAAAGCCGTATCAACCACAGGCAACATCGAAAATGCCGTGCCTGCCATGACGTCATCAATTTTCTGTGGTGCACCAACGGGCGTGCCGCTGCCAGTGTATTCATAGTCGTAATAAAGCCCGGCTAGCTTGATGAACATTCGAGGATTAATGTCAAAAATGTAATAAGCCTCGGCCACATGTCCGCGCGTGGCGAGCTTGCTGCCTACAGGGGCATCTTGCGCCTGAGTGAATGGCGTCCAATATTCAGAGCCATAGTTATACTCCAAGCCAAACTTGCCTAATGGTGCAGGTATTTGCATACCCACATATATGCCATAACCATCTTTTGATGAACTATCATCAGCATATTTAGGCACCATAATAATCTCAGTGCCTGTGCTATTTAGCTCAGCTTCAAAGACCGCATCACTTAACATGCCCCCAAATAACCCGCTATTACCATTGGGTTCAGCGCGGGTCCATCCAAGCGAGGCAAACACTTTAATGTCGTCATCACTTTCGTAGGCATAACCGATACCGCCTAAATACATGTCGCCAATAACGCCACTTGGTTGCACGCGGGTGACAAAGTTAAAATTGTCGAACTTTTGCATATCCTGATACATGGTTGGGGCAAAAATTCCTGCTAATTGAGTTGGAAATGCCATTGTGCCCTTAAAACCATCATTAACGTCTTTTGCACCAAAAAGGGTAAGTTGTAGGAAGTGATTACCATCATTAATGGCATCAATATTAAAGCCGCCTAAGTGCGTATCTTTAGTGACTATGTCACCAAACATTTCGCCATTTCCCCACTGAGATTCAAAGCCCTGCCCATAACAAAAACGCACAACCTGACCATCAATACCGGTTATTTCACCAAGGTTGTAACCTAAGGTTGCACCATCGAAGTTGAAGTTAACTAAATGCCCAGACGGTGTGCCACCGCGCATTTCATTTTCTCGGTAATGACTGGGTGGGCCGTAGGTAGAGGGGCGACGGCCAATGGACAAGTAGGTTTCACTGCCACCAATATTACGCCAGTCAAAATAAGCACGCTCGACCCTTAACCAGTCGCCGCTTGTGTTACCGCTGCTGGTGCCGTCCATCGTGAATGATCGCCAAGAGTCAAAAACCTGAGTACCGGTTGAGTCGCCCCAATTTTTATACATTGCTAAGCGACCGGAAAAGCTGACGTTATCCCAAACTTTGGCTTTTAAATCTAAGCGTAAGCGCGTGGTATAAAACAAATCATTGTCTATATCTTGCATGGTTTTTGGCGCCAAAACATAGGGCATCACCCCGTGCAATTGGCCATTTTGAAATGCTTGAGCCAAATCAGGATTTGCCATCATCATTTGCCCTAGGGGAGAATTTGCATCGGTTGGCGAGCCAAATCCGCCTGACATTGCCTTGGCACCAAAGTCAGAAAAATCGACATTCATGGCAGGGTTCCAGGTGACATTTTGGTAATGTAAAGAGTGAACTTTGGTTCTAAAGTCCCCAGTGATACTAATTCTATCTAATGCGCTATGCTTTTCGGTTTTATCAACTCGACTATTTATATCGTCAAGTTCATCGGTGATGTCAGCAAGTTGGCGTTGTAGTTCGGCAATTTTTTGCGCATCATCGCTTATTTGTACTGCGTCTGCTGCAACAGCCATGCTGCTTATTGCTAGTGCGTTTGCCACTAAAATTGAGATTAAGGTTCGCATAATAGTGCTTCCTTGTTTTACGCTAACCCTGATAAATCAATCGAGTTAGCTAAATTTAGGGTGCAGAAATCCATGAGGCTAATCCTCGTTTTTTCTACATTAATTTGGGTTTGCTGGTGGCCTGGTTTAAAACCTGCCAATAACATCAGCTATAAAGAGTTAGCCGCAGGTTTGGGGCTGATCTGAATCTGCAGCGTGGTCATACAAAAACTGCTGGATATCTTTTAGTTCTTGTTCTGATAGCGCCTTAAACACTTCAGGTTTTGATTTGTGTTGATCGCGCAGGAAAAACCTATCCCATTGAGCCATTGTTTTTGCCATTGGGGTTAACTCTGGCCCTTCACTGTTTGCGCCATGACAGGCTTTACATTCTTTTTTATAGAGATGTTTTCCCTTTTTAGGATTGCCGCCATCAGCAGCCATCGCAGAACTGCCAAGGGTTAATATCACCGCGATTATTACGCCTAATTGTTGTATTGGTTTCATCATCTGTACCTCTTAAGTGGCTATTTTTATGCTGCAGCAAAATAAATATATATTTTGCTGCCTTGTTAATGATGTTACCCAAAAGTGATAGGTGATTATTTGATGTTGATCATGTTCATGCAAAAAATCTAATTGATAAAAATATTATTGAACAAAATCTAATGAATGTGATTATAACATTGCTGTTTTTAAGCACAAAAGGGTCTTGGCATTAAACAAAAAGATACGCTAGGGAGAAATGTTGTATTGAAAGCAATAAGATAGAAATGGCTAACCCATTGAATTGCAAAATCACAATAGCCTTTAAAATAAAAAATCGCCGATGCAGGCGATTTTTTATGGTGAAAGTAAAGCTTACTTCTCGTTCAGTTCATCCACTGGCAGCCAATTGACTTTGACACCCGCCTGTAAAAACATCTCTTGGCTGATTTTAATCTTATCCCCCCAACGAGATAGAAAGTCATCACTTTGCTCGGGGCAAAATACTCCCGTAATGCCCGTTTGGATAATTTTAGCCGCACAGTTCGGGCAAGGAAAATGAGTCACCCAAATATCGCAGCCATCAAGATCGCGCTTGGCGAACAGAATGGCATTTTCTTCAGCATGCAGGGTTTTTAGCAACTTCATCTCACGGTCATCGGTTTCAGCACTATCCGAAATACCGTGGGGATAACCATTAAATCCCACCGACACAATGCGATTATGTTTAGTGATCACCGCGCCCACTTGCGTGGAAGGGTCCTTACTCCAAGACCCGACAAGCTCAGCCATTTGAAAAAAACGTTTTGCCCACTTTGAAATCATAATAACTGCCTTATACGTATATTATTAAGCCAAGTTGCTGATCTATCATACCATCTAAACTAAATGAAACTGATCACCTTATTAGGGGGATTTAGCTTGATATTGTTCAAGTAATTTTCCCCAGCGATGAAGATAAAAAGGGTGGTTTGTCATCGTTATTGCTAATTGCAATTCGGCTATCGCTTTTGGCATGTCGCCTATAGCGGCAAACCCTGTTGCTAAACCATGATGGGTATGCGCATTTTGAGGGTATTTTGCAACGGCAAACTGATAAATAACTAAAGCATCTTTTGGCTCTGTTTTAGATTTTGCTAACTCGAACAAAGAATCTGCCGCGCTGACTTCAAAACCATACTTATTTGATACTTGTTGAAAATATGCATAAATCGCTTCGGGTCCATTTTTACCAATACTCGAATCTGGCTTAATAACGGTATGGACGTCGTTAAATATTTGCTCAATGGCATAAATCGTTGCCAATGCGGGTTGTGACATATAATAAGAACCTGTAAACACCTTACTTTGCCATAATAAGTTGCTTGGTGCTTTTTGCTTTAATGTCATGACAAGAGCATCAAAATCAGATATTTGTCTTTGCTCAAAATCACTATCGGCACGCGACAAAAATAGCATTCTCGGTTGCGCGAGCTTAGCAAGTGCAGGGGCTAAGTTGGGTGTGTCACTCATCACTGAAAGATAATTTTCACTCAAAATCGGGCTCGCAACGATATAGGCATTAAATAGCTTCGGTCTTTGTATTAACGTAAACAAACCTAATGTGGCGTTACCGGTAAATCCACTGAGTATTTTAAATCCATTGGTGCGGTATTTGTTATCTATCGCAGTTAATAAATCGTGCTCAATAAAGTTTAAAAATGCTTGTCCCTGCTCACCATTAGCAAAAGTCTTTAGCTTGCCTAAGCCTTCATGGCCGTCTGGTGCGGTAACAATAATCGTTTCTAACCATGGCCAGCCGCCATTATGGCTCATCCAATGATGTAGCCCCGCTAAATAAGGTTGGCTTGCCGGATGAAAATCGATCAATACGATATATTTTTTATCAGTATTTTCAGCGTATTTATTGGGTAATGTGACTAAGAAATCTGCGCTACCTTGATAACTTGTTGAGGTCACCTTCAAAGTATCAAGTGTTTGTTGTGCCACAGATTGAGGTGAAAGAGCCAGTAATAACAAGCCCAGCAGAGCCCAGAAATACTGAGTTGAAGTTAGCTTTAACATATTAATCATGTTCGTTCCTTGAATGACTTATCTAGCACTTGCTGGTGTTTAATCGCTTATTTGCTTACAAACTAACAGCTTATGAATAAGTTAACAAATATGAAAATCTAAGGGGTTTTGACTAGCCTTGCTGCACAATAAAGCATAGGATCTAATGATTAGCATTACCTTGGAGTCGTAAAGCATTATGAGTATTAGAGCTATCATCGTTGATACCGCGGGCACAACCACAGATCTTAACTTTATTCAGGATGTGCTATTTCCGTATTCTAAAAAAGCCATGGCTGATTTTTTAACTAAAAATCAAGATAATGCCTTGGTGGATTATTGCATTAGCGATGTAAAAGATATTGCTTTAGAGCCAGATGCAACCCTTGAGCGTGTTACTGAAATTCTTAATCAATGGATTGAAGAAGATCGTAAAGCCACGCCATTAAAAACCTTGCAAGGGCTAATTTGGAAGCAAGGCTATAATCGTTCTGAATTCAAAGGCCATATATACCCAGATTTTATCGACAATATTGAGCGCATTATTGCGGCAAATATCCGTATTTACAGTTTTTCATCAGGGTCTGTTGATGCACAAAAACTATTGTTCAGCCACACTGATGCAGGCGATTTAACTACACATTTTAGTGGCCATTTTGATACCCGTACTGGCAATAAGTTAGATAAACAAGCCTATAGCAATATTTGCAACACCATCAGTTTGAAACCAAAACAAATGCTGTTTATCTCAGATATGGTTGAGGAATTAAAAGCGGCTGACGCAGCAGGAATGTTAACCTGCCAAATGGTCAGAGAGCCAAATGCTCGTACGGCCAAATTCAAAGTCATCACTTCATTTGATGAGCTAGAATGCTAATTCACGGCAATTTTTAACCCATAAAAACGATCTTAACGGTCGTTTTTTTATGGGCAAAATTGTGATTTTCTCAGTTAGCTATCAAATGCGACTTTATCTTGATGCTATTCATTGCCTGCCACAGGCTTATGTGCAGATACTGCTTCGGGACGCTTTACGCCAACCATGGCTGCTTAACGGAAATGTCCTTTTTTCAATACCCTCAGCGGTATCTACACTGGGTCATTTTATCGATTGGCTTTATTTAGTATGGTTTAAGAATCGAAAGCTAACTTAGTTTTGCGATTCTAGACCAATCAACGTCGTGGTACTGAGTTAACATCAGATTTAGACCTCAGGATTTCACACTGCATTTCCAAACTTCGTTTGGATTAATATCGCAGGATTCCATCCTGCACCGGCCAAAAGGGTATCAACAGCAATACCCTCTTGGATCACCCTGCCGCCCCAGACGAAAAATGCTGAAAAGCGCATATTTTCGATGGGGAACGATCCAGCTTTAAACTTCATTTGTAGCTTGCTTCGGCCATTGTCGAAAAGCCCTAACGCTTCCGATAGGCCATCCCTGGCCTAACGAAAGCTAGCGTGGCATCCATGCCAAGCTCACGGCCTTTTCTCGATGACCTCAATTCAAATTGAGTCTTGGAGGCTTTACGCCTAATTAGTAGCAAATACAGTCAAATCGAAGAGATAATAATTCCAGTGTAAGCGCGGCCGTGACTACTGACCACCATGGATGGTGGGAATGTCAAAATTTGTCTGGAACAAATTTGACCATGACATGGACGTCATGGCCGAGCTTTCAGGGACCTTTTGATTTATATAAAGAGTGCAGCGTGTCACGGTCGTGTTTGCACATAAGGTCGCTCTTTCACATCCATGTGATCGCGACATTCAGTTCATCCTGAACATCCCTGCGGCAGGCAATTGATTAGATTGAAGCTATGGTCTTCTGTGCCTGAGCAAAGATAAATGAACTAAAAAGTGGTACCCGTAACGCAAGTTAGCTGTTATTTATTCAATGGCAATGCCGCAGCAATAAAATTACTTTATCTAAACGATTTTATTCTTACAAACATGGTTACCTGACTTTTTACCAACGCAGCAGCCTTAAATAGCAAAGGCATTTGATCGGCTGCTAATCCATTTGATGACAAAACAATCGCATAATACTTGTTGTCAGTTTCAATGGTTGCTAAATTGGTCGCAAGTTAAACAGTTGTTTAAAATTAACGTTTATCGTCAAAACAAGGACAGACCATGGAAGACTTTATTGCAACACACCCGATACACACCAAAATACCTGTGGCTTGGGGAGAGATGGACGCCTTGCAGCATGTGAACAATGCGGTGTATTTCAGATACTTTGAAACAGCAAGATTAGACTTCTTTAGTCAGCTTAATTTTCTGGAAGATTTGCATAAAACCGGAGTTGGTCCAGTGCTGAGCGAAACCAACGCCCGTTATAAACGACCGGTTACCTTTCCTGACACCTTAATTGTTGGCGTGACCATTAGTGATATCGCCGTAGATCGTTTTACTATGCACTACACTGCTTATAGTGAAGCACAGCAGGCGGTTACCACTATTGGTTGGGCAAAGGTGGTGATGTTTAACTTTAAAACAGGTAAAAAAGCTGAATTATCTGAGTCGTTACTTGTTGCCCTAAAACAGCACGCTAACACAGAAGATTAAGGGGGGGATTATGAATGCTCTAGCGGTTATCCATCAGCCTGAAATGCATCGTTTTCTCGTTGAAATTAATCAAGAACAAGCAATTTTAGAATACCGTTTGGTTGAGGATAAAATTAATTTTCATCACACCTTTGTGCCACCTGCTATGCGTGGCAAAGGCATAGCTGAAAGCTTGGTCAGAACCGGATTAAGCTGGGCGAAACAGCAACAACTGACCATTGAGGCCAGTTGCAGTTATGTGCAAAAGTTTTTAGCTTAACCCGTTAAGCCTGCCAATTGCGCTTTTACCGCATCAGATAATGGCTGGCTTTTTTCTGTTTGATAGTTGTAATGCACCATGGTTGTTTTTGCTTCGGCGGTTTGCTTACCTTCTTGCCAGCAAGTTTGCGCAATTTCAAAACTGCTATTGCCAACACGGCTAATATGGGTTTTTACCGTGACTTTTTTGCCGTAAAACGTCGGTGCATTAAATGCGATGGTGAATCCTGCAATAATCATATTCCACTTCGTTAAATCTTGTCCGGGGTTCACGATTTCAAAAATGGGCTCTCGTGCGGCTTCAAACCACACTGGGATCACTGTGTTATTAATATGACCTAAAGCGTCGGTTTCACAAAAGCGAGGGGTTAAATCCAGAGAGAACTGAGTAACAGACACGGCATATTCCTTTTTATTGTTATTGAGTGCGCCATTCTAGTGCAGTGACTAAAAATCATCAAAGAAGTCTTTGTCACGAATATATTTATGCATGTAATGGTATGCAAACGGTGAAACTAGCCAACTGATAATGCTCAATAAAAATCGCTGGGAGGGATGAATATGCTCGTATACTCGCTCGTTATGTAACCAAAGCAGCTTGCCTACATGGTAAAAAATACCCGGAAAAGGCGGTAGAAAGGTCACCATATCCAAATCACAACAAATGCGGTATGTACGCCGATGCAGTAAATATTGTTGTTGGAAACTTTTAAAACCAGGTGCGGGTTGACCAAACGTCACCACTCGTTTAATGGCATGGGGAAACACCCGCTCTAATCTATCAGCTGCTAAAATGGCCATTGCGCCACCTGACGAGTGACCCGTCAGACTCACTCGTTTACCCGATTGTATTAAGGGGGCTAAAATTGAATGTAATTGTTGATACAAACTGATATGGGTTAAATAGTGTGGCGGCTTAGGATTAGCAGTTTGTTCTAAAAGATATTCATAACCGGCATGAACACGGTAAATGCCATCAGCATAAACTTTAGAGACAGGCCAGCACCAGGTATTTATACACCATTCATTAAAGGTCTGTGAGCCCCGAAACACCACCAGCACTTCAGTTTGGTCTGCTCGCCATAGCACTCTGACACACACGTTTCCCCAACGGTTGGCTATTTCTTGATAACCCGATGGCTCAAACCCTAATTTTTCTGGCAAAAAGTCAGCCCGATAAGTTGCCTTACATAACACAGCATAACGTTCGTATTGGTAGCGTTTCAGTTTTTTCACATCATAAAGTCCTAACTTTAGATGTTATCACTGTATTGAAGAAGGGTGACGAGTTGATGACAACACGCAATCACTTCGGCGCGGATGATAAATTACCGACTCAAACTCAACAATTAATATACCTGCTATTAAGGTGGCGTTATATCTTAAGTGGCGTGATATCTCAGTAAAACGATATTCTTGTGCAGCGTACTCAATTACATGGTTCAAGCTATTGTCTTTCCACATTGTAATCAGCTTTTTGGACATATAAAAGGACGCCGAAGCGCCCTTAATGACAAATCATGATGCGATTAATACATGGCATCAATCTCGGTTGCGTATTTGCTGTAAATATTCTTACGGCGCAATTTCATTGTCGGAGTGATTAACCCTGCTTCCATTGAAAATGCTTCAGGTAACAAGGTAAACCTTTTAATTTGCTCAAATCCTGCCAACTCATACTGCAACTCTTTTAGCCGTTGCTCAAAATGCTCAACCACCTGGCTGTTACGTAACAAATCGATAGGGTTTTCAACGCTAATGCCTTTTTCTTTTGCCCACACTTCTAATGCTTCAAATGCCGGCACAATCAGCGCCGAAACATAGTTGCGCGCATCGGCAATAATGGCCACTTGCTCGACAAACGGACAACAACTGACTTTTCCCTCAACACGCTGCGGCGCAATGTACTTGCCGTTAGAGGTTTTCATTAATTCTTTAATACGATCAGTAATGTATAAATTACCTTCGGCATCAATCATGCCCGCATCACCGGTTTTTAACCAGCCATCTTCAAAGGCTTCTGCGGTATCTTCTGGTCGATTAAAATAACCACGCATTACGGTTTCGCCACGCACTAGAATTTCATTATTGGCGCCAATTTTTACTTCCATGGCATGTAAAGGCTTACCGTTAGAGCCGGGCACGCGATTATTTAAGGTATTACAGGTAACCGTTGCACAGGTTTCTGTCATCCCGTAGCCACAGAGAATCGGCACCCCGATACTATGAAAAAATCCGCCGACATTGACATCAAGCGCGGCACCACCGACAGGCATAAAGGTTAAGCGGCCGCCCAGCACGTTTTGTAATTTACTAAAAACTAATTTATTCGCTAATTGCCATTGTGCAGATAACCATTTACTTGGACGCTTTCTGCCTTGACTCACTTCAAATTGACGCGCTCCGACACCAATTGCCCAATGAAATAGCTTTTGGCGTATTGCCGGCGCAGAATTCACCTTGTCATGTATGGCGCTGTAAACCTTTTCAAGAAAACGTGGCACAACGCATAAGGTATGCGGTTTCACTGCGGCGATAGCTTCTTTTATTTTGTGGGTATCGGTTAAATACACATTTCGGCCACCGCGACACAACACATAAAATGTCCAACCACGCTCAAACACATGACTTAGTGGTAAAAATGCTAATGACACATCACCTGCTTTAAAGGCAATTTCAGTATCATGCTGCTCAACCATAGAGGCAATATTGCGATAATCTAACATCACACCTTTAGGCTCACCTGTGGTGCCCGAGGTATAAATAAGCGTGAGTAAATCATCCAGTGAGGTTTGAGATAAACGCTGGGTTAACTCGTCATGGCTGTGTTGCGAAGGGCTAGTATTTAGCAATGCATCTAAATGAAAATGCACATCTGAGGCTAACTTGACCCTGCTATCAAACACCACAATATGCTGAACACTTGGACACTGAGCCTGAATTTTACATGCGGTGTGGTATTGGCTTTCATCACCCGCAAAAATCACCTTTGCGCGCGAGTCATTCACAATGAATACTGCTTGCTCCATGGTGCTGGTTGGATAAACCGGTACCACCACATTACGCGCCTTTAGCGCACCTATATCTGCACAGGTCCACTGTGGGCTATTTTGCGCCACAATAACCACTTTATCATGCACGTGAAGGCCAAAATCAATCAATAACTGGGCAATTTTACTGGTGATGGTATCAAACTGATGCCAGGAAACCGTGTTCCAGGGCGCAGCCATTTCAAAACCTTCAAGGGCAATGTTCTCGCCTAACGTCTGGCTTTGTTGTTGCAGCAGTCGAACGATATGATAGTTTTCTAACAACATAGTGAGATACCTTTTTGGCTTACAGGTGTACTGTTTTATCACATTCTACCTGAACCAATACTAAACCATAAGAGTTTTTGCTCTACTCCAGCGGGTGAGATCACGCTTTGATGCGATACCATCACAGTTATAGATCAATCACACCATTTTTCCACAAGCGATTTTTACTCGAAATAAACAACCCCAAGCCGATTACTGTCAGTGCCACGTCGGCAATCAGCCAAATACTCAAATCTTGTTGTGCTTGTGATGCTTTAAAACTAAATGACACAAAAAGCGAGTGGCAAATAATCAACAGCACAATAGCTGACATCTGGCTTACGTTACGGCTGAGTGCGCCAAGCCCCAAAGCTAAAAAACCACTCCACAACACAGAGAACAATAGGTGGATAATGAATGGCAAAGACAGTGGCTGACCAGCTAGATAACCCGCGGTGCAAATCAATAGCATGCTCAACATTAACAAAGCAATAAGCCTAACACTGGCCTTAAAGAAAGACTGTTGCAGCCCAATTAGCCCTGTAAATCCCGGTAACATAAATAAGGTTTCAGCCCCTCGCCAACGCTGAACTCGGCTCCAGTGAACTAAACAACACATCATTAATAACAGTTGCCCAACGATCAATTGAACAGGTAAATGCCATTCAAACAGCGTGGATGGTATAAACAATAACAACCCCAATAGGGTGACCATTACCAAGGCCATCGCTAAAAGTGGCCCAACAAAAAAGCTTGCAGGGTGTAAGTATCGGTTGAGTTTATCCAGCAGGTTGTGCTGTTTGATGCTGGGTAACCAAAACCAGCCCATTTCCATGCCGCTTAAATAGGTGGCTCTGGCATCTTGATGCCAAGTTAATTGGCCCAATTTCACTTTTACCAATTCAAGTAAGATGCCTAAGGGGGGCACCAAAAACCACCAAGGTATATTAAGCGTTATCTGATCAAAAAAAGGCATAGCGATAAACAGCAGTATTGAAAACTGAAACCCCTTATTCCAGTGCAAACATCCCCATAAAAAGGCCAAGCTAACCAATACGGCTAATAACACCGAAGTGACCGTTAAGGGAGCAAATATCACTGCAAACCCTAACGAGAATAACATCACGCTAAAATAAATAGCGATTGATTGCACCACAATATTTCGCTGATAGCCGGGAATTAAACTGCTGGTTTCAGCCCCGACCAAACGGTTTAATTGCCATAAAACAGACATGCTGCTGGATATCACCGACATTGATAACATTAAGCCGATTGATGAGGTTTTATCAATATACAAACTCAAGGCCGCAATACCAAAACCCAGCAAGCTAGTGAATAAAAAGCTGACGCTACCGACATCAAAAAACCACAAGCGCAACATACCACGGTAGCTATTACGGTTTATAAAATCGCTTAATTTAACCCCATTTGGCGTAAGCCGATTTGATGACTTCACTAAATTGGCTAACATAGTGTTCATCGATGCAACTCCATAAATAGCTGCTCTAAGTTCAAGGATTGTTCACTAATAAGGCCGTTGAATTGTTCCTGTGACTGGCAGTTATCAGCAACGATGAACCTTGAGTCGGCCGTGTGTGTTTGGTGTAAAATATCTACATGCTGAGGTAATTCAGCATTGGCGGTGACTTTGAGTAATTTTACTTGTTCTCTTAAGGTGTCAATTTCTTTAAACAGCACTAATTTGCCTTTTTTGATCAAGGCAACGTGGCTTGCTACTCGTTCTAAATCAGAGGTGATATGCGAAGAAAACAGCACCGCAGAACCCGACTCTAAGGCTAAATCAAATAAGTCGGCCATGAATTTACGACGTGCGATAGGATCTAAACTGGCCACGGGTTCATCTAAAACCAATAGTGTAGGCCGATAGGCCATCGCCATGATTAATGCCAGTGATTGACGCTGACCAACGGATAACTTTTGCACCGATTGAGCCACATCTAATTCAAAACGCTCAAGCCACTCTTGTTCTAATTGCTTATCCCAATCAGCGTAAAAACTGCGATGTAAATCTAACGCGCGTTCTACCGTAAAGCCTTCATAGCCAAAGGGCTGCTGGGGAACATAACCAATACGAGACTTAGCAAGATCAGATAATGCCGCTGGAGACTCGTTAAGGGTTTTAATCTCACCTGAATCGATGGTTAAAATCCCTAAAGCGCAACGCATTAAAGTCGATTTACCAGCACCATTTTGACCCAGTAACCCCACCACCATGCCTGGGAATAATTGCATCGACAAATTATCCAACGCTGTGTGTGGGGTTTTGCCGCCTTTTAGAGGAAAGACTTTGGACACATGATTAAATGTCAGTATCGGTGCTTGGTTTTGTTGCATTATCGGCATTCCTTTAGCTCAATCTTATGGTATTACTGACTCTTTGTGGCGACATTGAGTCGTTGATTTATTAAAAATTATTTAGCGACCCATTTTTTAGCTATCAATGTTTGTAACTCATCTAACTCAACACCGAGTTGTTGAGCCTGAGTCACTAAATCGTCTATTTTGGGTTGCATCAAGCTGCCACCAGAGGTTTTGTCAGTGCAATTGCGTGCGGCGACGATAGAGGGCTGACCTCGGCGACGTTCTATCCAGCCTTGATCCACCAATTGCTGCACAGCACGTGACACCGTCATCGGGTTAACGGTAAGAAATTCGGCCATCTGCCTAACGGAAGGTAATACATCTTCAGCTTGTAATTGCCCGCCCACAATCAATCGCACGATTTGATCATGCAATTGACGATAGATTGGTTCACCACTACTGGGGTTGACATTTAATAGTTCTAACATTAGCCTTTACAAACTGTATTAATACATTGATACACTCATACACTTAGTGTAAGTTAACACAATCATCTCAAAAAGCAAAAAGGAAACGTTCCGATGATCAACAGGAAGTTTGTCAGTAAATCGCTAACCTCAAGGTTGCGCCATTACGCATTGCCCCCATCGGCAACAGGCACTCGCCGTTTAGCTGCAGTGATCATTAGCGTGCTATTCGCCAGCAGCAGCTATGCCAGTGATGCAGACCAACCACAACCGCTTAATACGGTAGATGCCAAAACCCACTCTTGTCATTTAGACGGTCTGTCAGAGCAATTACAGTGCGGCAAAATTAGTGTGCCTGAAAACCCTCAAAAACCCGATGGAAAGCACATCGACATCCATTTTGCGATATTACCCGCCATTAAAGATACTCACCCAAGCGAAGCGCTGCTTGCGATTGCTGGTGGACCAGGGCAATCCGCAATAGAGCATGCCGCAGGGTTTGACCGATTGCTCAATAAAGTGCGCCAACAACGCGATATTTTACTGATAGATCAACGCGGCACTGGCTTATCAAATATCCTTAACTGCGAAGACGCTGAAGCCACTTCTATGTTGTCATTTAACGATGAAGATGTTGATATTATTGCAGATACTGAAAAATGCTTAACCCAAACAGATGCCGACATTACCCAATATGGTAGTCAAACAGCATTAACGGATTTTGAAGCGGTGCGCACATATTTAGGCTATCAAAAGCTGCACTTATACGGTGTGTCTTACGGTACACGTATGGCTCAACTGTATATGCGTCATTACCCAGAGGCATTAAGCACAGTAACCTTAGATGGGGTTGTGCCAATGCAACAAAGTGTCGTGGCAATTGGCAGTGCAATTGAGCGTGGATTTGAGTTATTAATGCGAGATTGTGCTAGCAATCAGGCTTGTCATACGCAGTACCCAGACTTACTCGCCGACTTCAAAACCGTGGATCAGCGCCTGACTACCAAACCGACAGAACAAAGCGTTCGTGACCCTCTTACCAATGAGCCAAGCACGTTATTGCTGACTCGCAGTAAATTCAATGGTGCGATTAGAATGGGGTTATATACTCCAGCCATTCGTGCATTATTACCCCATGCGATTCATCAAGCCGCCAAAGAAGATTACCAACCTATTCTAGGCATATATGCCTTATCGGCTGACGGTATCGGTTTAGCGATGGGAATGCATGCTTCTGTTGTTTGCGGTGAAGACATCCACAGAATATCAGACCAAATGCGTAAAGATGCCAAAGAGTCTTACATCAGCTCGACCATGATGGAAGGGTTAGAGAAAACCTGTGAAATTTGGAAAGTGCCAGCCGTTGCAGATAGCTTTAGCGAGCCGATTAGCAGTGATTTACCGACATTATTACTTTCAGGCGAATTAGACCCTGCCACGCCACCCAATTGGGGCGCGTTAGCCGCAAAAAATTTAACTAATGCCAAGCATTTAATTTCACCTTTTGCGACCCATGGTGTTGCTGCACAAACCTGTGCGAACGATTTAATTGCCGATTTAGTCGATAGCGCCAGCGTTAAAAAAATTGATGCCAGCTGCCTTGAAAAAGATATACGCCGCAGCTTTTACCTCAATGCTAATTCGGTAGAACCTATTATTTCAACGGATGCAGGCACTGTGGCTATCGCCGATGAAGCCGCTTTAACAAACAATGCTACTGGCACAGATAAGGAATAATCATGATTTCAGTGACGAATTTATCGAAAAAAATCGGTGATGTGCAGGCGTTAAACAAGCTCAGCTTTAGCGCTCAAGATGGCCACATCACAGGTTTACTTGGCCCTAACGGCGCAGGTAAAACCACCTGTTTACGCACACTATTTGGTTTATTAACTCCCGACGATGGTTATGCCGAAGTGGATGGCATCAACGTGGCAGAAAAACCGATTCAGGCCAAACAGCAGTTAGGCTTATTCCCTGATCCATTTGGTTTGTATGAACGACTCACCCCGCGCGAATACATTACCTATTTTGCCGAGCTGAGTGGCATGTCGCGTAAAGAAGCAAAAGCCGCCACTGAAAAGGTGATTGAGCAGCTAAATTTAAGCGATATTAGTGATCGTCGTTGTAAGGGCTTTTCGCAGGGGCAACGAATGAAAACCGCACTGGCACAAGCGATTGTCCACCAGCCAACCAATATCATTTTAGATGAGCCCACTCGCGGCCTAGATGTAATGAGCACACGTTTATTACGCGATATCTTAATCGATCTCAAAGCGCGTGGTCATTGCGTATTATTTTCTAGCCATGTGATGCAAGAAGTCGCGGCGCTTTGCGACCATGTAATAGTGATGGCCAATGGCTCGGTTGTTGCCACCGGCAGCCCAGATGAGCTTTGCCAACAAACGGGAGAGTCTTCACTGGAAGAGGCTTTCATTAAACTTATCGGAACTGACGAAGGGATTGCAGCATAATGAATAAACTCATTGCAATGGTGCGCAAAGAACTCATTGATGCCGCACGCGACAAACGCTCGGTGATGGCAGGTTTATACTACGCCATCGGTACGCCTTTGATTATGTGCGGCATGTTTATGGTGCTCATTAATCAATTAACCAGTCCTGAAGACTTAAATATCACCATTAACAAAGCGGAAAACGCCCCAGACTTAGTGCGTTATTTAAGTCGAAAAGGCATAAATCAGGCTGATTTAACGGCTAAGCCAGATACTGATGTAAAAGCGATCACTTTGACCATTACTGAAGATTATGCCGCCAACATGGCTAAAGCTAAACCTGCTGAAGTGATTATTCTGGCGGATAACTCTGATGAGAAGCTGCAAAAATCCATTCGACGTCTGCAACAAGAACTGCAAACTTATAGTGCCGAAATGGGCAGTTTACGGTTAATTGCTCGTGGTATTAACCCACAGGTAATGCAGTCATTAAAAGTGGACATGCAAGACCAATCAACCCCTGATTCAAAAGGCGGTATGATCTTGGGTATTGCTATTTTTACTATGATTTACTCAGTGTTTATCTCAGCGATGAATCTCGCCATTGATACCAGTGCAGGGGAGCGCGAACGTAATTCGTTGGCGTTAATGCTTAGTCATCCAATTAGCACTCGCCAACTGGTGCTTGGCAAAGTGATTGCTGTAACCCTGTTTGCATTGTTGGGTTTAATGCTGATATTGCTAATATCTAAAATTGCTTACACCTTTGTGCCTTGGCAAGAACTGGGCTTTAGCATCAATATTTCAACTGACTTTATGAAGCTAATGTTTGTCATCGGTATTCCCGTTGCCTTGCTTGCATCAACCTTGCAGCTATTTGTGTCTTTTATGGCAAAGTCATTTAAAGAAGCACAATCCTATTTAACCATGGTGTTATTTGTCCCCATCGCCTTATCTATGGCGGCAAGCTATAACATCGCCCCAGATATGCTGCAGTGGATCCCCGTATCAGGTCAACAGCAAGCCTTAATGGACTTTATTAAGGGCAAAGAAATCCCCATGTTGCAGCTAGCCGTGTCATCCATCATGACGATAGTGATTTCATTAGGCTTAATGTTTGGCATGGAAAAAATGCTTAAAAGTGAAAAAGTGGTATTTGGCCTGTAGCTCATCTTAACAAGGAATATGAATAGCCGCGGTGTGAGCCAAACCCTCTTACGCCGCAGCTTAGTGAGTTAGCAGTGAATGATTTAAGGAGTAACACCATGGAAAGCGATTTAGCAATCATTACGTTAGTGGCCATTATCGTTATTGGCACCAGCGCCGTTGAAATATTTAAGTATTATACCAAAGCTAAACAGCGCAATAGCCGCGATTCTGTTGATCAGTTACTGGCACAAAATAAGGCGTTAGTCGCCAGAATACAAGTGCTAGAGCAGCTGGTAACCGATGACAGTTATGACCTGAAGCGTAAATTTAATCAACTCTAATTGAGTTTTGAGCAAGCGCATTTATGACATAGCACCCCCTGCTAAATGGGGGGCTATGTCACTTTTAAGCAATCGCTATAAGCCCTGACTCACAAGAAAACCCTACTGAAACAGACTCAATACCACTTTATTGCGTCCGGTTTTTTTCGCGATATAAAGCTGCTTATCCGCTTGCTTTAATACATCATGAAATAAATACCGTTCTGCGTGTTCAAACAACTTGGGAACCACCACACCACCAATACTGATTGTTAGCCAAAGCGTGCCATCCACATCATGCTTAATATGCAAATTTTCAACAGCCATTCTTAATCGCTCTGCCACATCATTGATGGATTGCATATGATCATCCTTCACAATGACACAGAATTCCTCGCCACCATATCGGGCCACAAGTGCATCATAACAAGCCATGGTTTCCATTAAACAACCAGCAACATCGACAAGGGCTTTATCACCTAAAAGATGATCATGTCGGTCGTTATAAAGTTTAAATTGATCGATATCTATCATCATGACACTAAACCCAGACTCTTGCTGGTGCCATGTTGTTATCACACTGTCTGCAAAAGCTTCTAATCCTCTGCGGTTAGTAATTTGGGTCAACGCGTCTTGTACTGTTAAGGTTTCTAGGTAGTTTTGTTGTTCCGCAAAACGAATTAAGAGCTGATTAAATGAATTAGACACATTGTCTATTTCATCGATAAAGTGCTGACTAGGGATTTTAGCCATCAGATTATCATTGGAAGAATTATTAATATTGTTGTTGAAATGAATCAAAGGTGAGATTAAAAATCGCGACAATATCATCATAGAAAATGTCACAATTATGGTGATAATGAACAATAACAACATAACGGAAACCGCATCTAATTGGGGTCTTGATGTTTTTCGATGATGTACAGTGATGACAACGGCCTGCTCGTCAAACTTATTATGGATCAGCCAACTGTGAGATGCATTTACCTCTTTTAATTGATTTTGGCTAAAAAAATCATGGATCGGGAGTGGGTAAGTACTGGCATTATTGATGTTATCAATCGAAAAGGTCACCATCGAATTGCTGGTAATTTCGTCTATCATTTTACTATCGACTAATCTGGCCATAGTGATACTGCCAACAATTTCCCCTGTGCCCTCTGAAGGTAAAATCGTCGTGTTTGTGATGTAAAATAACTGCGCTGCGATGACATAATATCCATGCCGAGTAGAGGGGATCTGTGCTGAGATTTCAGCTAAAGAAGGTAATAATGTGTCTGCATTTGTTGTGGTTTTTTTGCCAACAAACTCACTTAACGCTGAGGCAGTTTCAATTATAGAACTATCTAGATATTGCCAAACCAGTTGCTGGTCCGCTTTATGGATAAACACCGCATCAACATTGGCAGCTTCAAACGCATTAGGTAATAAATTATTTTCAATAAATTCATCTGAAGGCTGAACAACAAAATCAACCAAACTATCCCAAACGGCATAATCATAGTTTAAGGTGGTTAAATTTTTAGCCGATGTAGAAAATGCCGCTTTGAGCAAAACATATTCCTGTTGCTGTTGGTCTGCAACTTCAGCATTAATACCAGGAAGATAAAAGAAGTAATAAATAGCCATCACTAAACAGGCTACGCTCATCAATAGTGACAATAACAGCAGTAATGAAAAGCGTTTTAACGTCATGCATATCAGCTCAAATTCAAATGATACTATTGAGTGTAGTCGTGATTTTTAATAACGATAATTTATCGATGTAATCTGAACTCTGGTCACTTAAACATAACCGATACATTCGATGTTTTTACCCTACAAAAAAGCCCAAACAAAGTTGGGCTTTCTTAATAGGGTAACCATTAAAACTTATTTCGCTTTCGGTCTAAATGGCTTAATTACGTCTTCATTGCACACTAGAAATGGCCCGTCCATCAAATCAATGCAGTATGGAATAGCTGGGAAAACCGCATCCAAACACTCACGGATTGACTTAGGTTTACCAGGCAAATTCACAATCAATGAGTCAGCACGTAGCCCAGCAGTTTGGCGAGATAAAATGGCCGTTGGCACAAACTTCAACGACTCTGCGCGCATCAGCTCGCCAAAGCCTGGCATCATTCGGTCACACACGGCTTCTGTTGCTTCTGGGGTTACATCACGCTTTGCCGGTCCCGTTCCGCCCGTAGTGACAATTAGGCAACAGCCTTGGTTGTCAGCCATATCAATCAGCGTCGCTTCAATCACATCCTGCTCATCTGGGATCACCTGATATACTGGCTCCCATTCAGAGGTGAGATACTCGTTAAGTACATCAATAATGGCTTTACCAGACAAATCTTCATAAATGCCTGCGCTAGCACGATCACTTACGGTCACGATACCTATTTTTGCTTTCGTCATATATTTCTATTCCATTACCCTACATTCAATATCGATAAAGTAGCATAAACCGAAACACGATGAATTGATTCATCTCTCGTTAATTTCAATCAATATTGCAAATAACTCGATTCAATCTAGGTTTTTGTGCACGGATTTAAGGTCAATACAAAGATAAACCATGACTTAACATCACAAAGGCAAACGGTAACGTGCTGATTGATCACAATACCGAAACGCCGAATAAAAAAGGCTTAAGTGATTTCACTTAAGCCTTTTTTATCAATACATTGCACTAGTGCAAAGCAAGCATTCCTTGCTGCTCAACTTCAGCATACTCAATCAAGGCCGTAATAGACGACTCTACCGATTGTTGTGGGGATTTGAGTCGCTTAGCGAACCAATAGCGGGGTTTCCAATAAACATTATTCAGACTAGAAATTTTTACACCCTTTTTAGTAGAAGCATGTAAAAATTTCGAATCGCCCATATAAATCCCCACATGACGAGCGGTTTTAGTGGTTTTGAAAAATACTAAGTCGCCTATTTCTAATTGATCACGAGGAACTTCTTTTCCTAAAATGCGCTGTGCGTTAACGGTACGAGGTAACTTTTGACCCACAATATCTAAGTAAGCTAAATACACGAAGCCAGAACAATCTACCCCATTTTTACTCATGCCACCCAAGCGATAGGGGGTGCCAGACCAGTCATCGTGGTAGGCCAATAGGTTAGGCTTGCTCCACTTAGGTAATTTAGGCTCTTCCTTTACTACCACAACCGGTTTAGGGGGCTTAACGACAACTTTAGGCGCTTGCGATGCACAGGCACTTAATAAAATTGCCAAGCTAATAACAGACAACTTCTTTATCAATTTGACCTACCTCTAAGTCGAAATACTTCAAGTTAGTATGAGAAACATTGTTTAAAAAGACTAACTTACAATGATATTGTTCAAGTAATAAACAATATAATTTACACCAGTTGAAAAAAATCTCAAAAGAAAACTTTATCAGTAAAAGAAAATGGCAACCAAGTGGCTGCCATATAAGCAAATTACCGATAGCTTACGCCTAATTGATCGCCATTGAGATAAAATATCCCAATATCGTTGCGGTAACGACACCGATAAATCCTGGCACAATGAAACTATGATTCAGGACATATTTACCAATATGCGTTGTACCGGTTCTATCAAAACTAATCGCCGCTAAATCACTGGGATAAAATGGGAAAAAGAAATACGCATAACAGGCAGGCAAAACGCCAATTAATACCGGTGCAGGGATCCCTAACGAAAACCCTAACGGCAACATAATCGTTAACACCGCAGCCTGACTTTTCAAGAAAACCGATACCACAAACATCGCGATTGCAAACGTCCAAGGGTGCACACTGACAATATCGCTCACGGCACTGACCAAATAGGCTTTGTGGTGGCCAATAATCGTGTCACTCATCCAGGCAATACCGAAAATAATAATCACCGCCGTCATACCTGCGGTAAACACATTACTGGTGACAATTTTTTTAGGTGAGACATGGGTTGCTAGTAATATCACACCGCCGACTGACAACATCATAAACTGAATCGCCACAGACATATTGACCCCTGCGGGTAATAGCTGTTTGCTAAACATCGCGATCATGATCACCGCAAAAATGCCCAATAAGAAAACAATTAAGCCTTTCTTTGCTGTGGATTCTGACGCTAAGGATTGGGCTTCCTCAGCCTGCGGATCAATTAGGCTTTCACGAAATTCAGGATCGGTTAATCGCGCTTGAAACTCTTCATCTTTATCTAAATCTTTGCCCCGAGTTAAGCTCCAGGTACATGCTACCAGTAAGCCCATCAATGTCGATGGAATGGTCACCATCAACACATCCACTAAACTAATATCAAGATTATTATCAACCGCGGTGGCCAGTACCACAGCCGCCGCGGCAGCTATTGGACTTGCGGTAATCCCCATTTGTGATGCCACAGTCGCAATGGCCAATGGACGCTCAGGGCGGATCCCTTTTTTATAAGACACATCATAAATAACCGGCAATAGGGGATATACCGAGTGACCTGTACCTACTAACACCGTCAGTGAATAAGTACAAAGAGGGCCAAGAAAAACGATATGCTCGGGATGTTTACGTAGCAGTTTTTCGGCAAATTTAACCAGTAGCTTTAAACCACCTGTGGCCTCTAACGTTGCTGATGCCGCAACAACCGCCAAAATAATTAACATAACACTTACAGGCGGCGTGCCCGGCGCAATGCCAAAGACAAACGCTAACACCGAAACACCTAAACCACCTAGCAAGCCAAAGGCTATGCCTCCGTGGCGAATGCCAACAAAAATCACCGCTAATAACAGCAGCATATGTATATAAAACATCGCTTCTTCCCCCATTTATTTTGCTTAGGGAAGATATATCACAATCCATTTTGTCGTTAGTGACGTAACTCAAGCAATCGCGCGATAGTCGAGCCAATTGTTAAAACTGTGAAGCGGATGACCAACGTGTTATTGAACTTTGGGAGGTAAAGCTTTGTTCAGTGAATCTTGCAATAATTTATCTGAAGCTTCCCGTTCAGCTTTTTCCTGCTCATCAAAGTACGAGTTAATGTTGTCATCAACGTGTTTTGTACACTCGCGTTGACTGAGATCTTTATCAAGATCATTAGTATAGGTATCGGTTCTGGCATCACAAATCACACTAGAACAACCACTTGCCATAGCCAAGATAACTGCAAACACTAACGAGGTAACGCTATTTTTCATACAATGTCCTTTTGCTAACTCATTGAACTTTAATCTAAAAACTTAACGCAAATAAAAAAGCCACGCGGGCCAAGTCCCATTTTAATACCTTGTTATATGCGTAATTAGTATGGGCGAAGCGCCACGAATTTAGTGGCCACAGGCCATATTCCAAACCCACCTTGTGGCATTAAAGACGCTTACCTGAATAACCCAAAAAACATTTCAGTCAAATTTCGACGTCAGTGATTATTTCATTGCGGATTTAACATAGACATCAAAACGATTTTTCTTACTGGCAATTACCATACTTGGCTTAGCGCCATTAAGATCTTCAGCATAGTCAGGGCGCTTCACTACCACACGTTTTGTGGCTAATTGCATTGCTGGGGGTAACAGGCCATCGGCATCCAGATCTGCGCCAACTAAGGTTTGAAAAACACGCATTTCTTTTTTTACTAAGGCCGATTTTTCACGGTGCGGGTACATAGGGTCAAGATACACTACATCAATTTCAGTGCCGCTACTTTTGGCTGCATCGGCAAGTGCGATTAAACTTGAACCATGGAACAGGCTCATTCGTTCATTCATCCACGCGCCAATTTCAGCATCTTCATAAGCGCGGCGTAAACCGTCTTCTAATAACGCGGCGACGACAGGGTGGCGTTCAACCATAATCACCTTACAACCTAAGCTGGCTAACACAAAAGCATCACGCCCTAAACCGGCTGTGCCATCCACCACGGTTGGAGATACACCTTGTTTAAGCCCGACCGCTTTAGCAATTGATTGCCCGCGTCCGCCACCGAATTTGCGGCGATGCGCGACTGCGCCCGTGACAAAATCTACTAAGATACCATCCAGCTTAGGCTCATCCCGTTTGTGTAAGGTTAATTGGTTTTGCTCAAAACGCAGCTCAAATGGTGCGTTTTGATCGTAATGAAGTGACCACCGTTGGCAAATATCGACAAGGCTTGGGTATTGTTGATTGAAATAAATCGCGGTCACTGTGTTATCTACGTATAAGGGCAATAAGACTATTATGCCAAAACCCTAGGGCAGTGAATACCTATACCTTACCCACAAGAAAACTTATAATGCGGCTATCTTGCAGTCAACGCTGCCACTTTTTGGAATATCTCATGCTAAGTTATCGCCACGGATATCATGCCGGCAATTATGCCGATGTACTTAAACATTCAATGTTGCTGCAAGTGCTAAAATCCATGCAGAAAAAAGACAAGCCTTATGTGTACATTGATACTCATGCTGGTGCAGGGGCTTATTCACTCAATGATGAGTTTGCCCAAAAAACCGGAGAGTACTTAGATGGTGTTGCTAAATTATGGGAAGCCAACAATTTACCGACGGCTTTAGCGGACTATGTGGAAGCGGTAAAAATTTTTAACGGTGAGTTTGACCAACTGACCGTTTATCCTGGCTCGCCGAGTTTTGTTGATGCAGAATTGCGCCCCAAAGACCGCATGGTACTGCATGAGCTACATGGCACTGATCATGAATTACTTGAAGCATATTTTGATCAGGATAAACAAGTCAGAGTGATTAAAGGCGATGGCCTACAGGGCTTAATCGTCGCAGTACCGCCACCAGAGCGCCGTGGGGTGATATTAATTGACCCAAGCTATGAGATTAAATCAGATTATATTGATGTTGCTCATGCCATTATTAAAGCGCACAAACGCTTTGCTACTGGGGTATTTATGTTGTGGTATCCGGTGGTTAGGCGTGAGCAAACGGAAGCGATGCTTAACTTGCTTAAAAATAGCGGCATAAAAAAACAGCTTCGTATTGAGCAAGCCATCAGTGCTGATAGTGATGAATTTGGTATGACTGCAGCTGGATTATGGATTATTAATCCACCTTGGCAAACCGACGAACTAGCCCAAGCTGCGCTTGACTACCTTGCACCAATTTTAGGCCATGCAGATGGTTCAGTAACCGTAAAGTGGGAAGTAGGTGAATAGCTAAACCCAGAATAAAATGCCCTGACTGAATGTCAGGGCGTTTGTTTGCTGCTAACAATAAAGGGTGATATTGGCTTGAATAACGGCGACGAATTGGCATCAATAAAGGGGAATATCCTGCTGCGCAATATGCTCAGTGCACATCAAACAGTTTCCCCCTAGTGAGTAACTCAGCGCGATAAACACCTATACCCACAGTTATTAGTGAAAAAACGCTCCCGCAGCGCCCGGGAATACCACAGGGCTGGTATTGCCATTTGCCGCCACACTGGCCACACCAAAAAGATAATTATCAATAATCATATTATTAAGGGTAAATTCGTTCACATTGCCAACATAACGACTATGGGTCCACTCTGGTGCTGTGGTTAAGCGCCAATAAATGCGATAACCAACCACATCTTTATCTGCTGTTTTAGCCCAGTTAAGCGTGGTGCTAGGAGAAACTTGTCCCTTAATACTCACACCTGATGGCGGCGCGGGGGCCCAAGCCATTGACGCTAAACTAATAGCATTAAGCGCGGTGAGTTTAGCGGTAAAATCAAAATCGACCCCTGCAATAACGTCGCCATAATGAATGCCATTTTCAACGCGAATGTCTTGATGCTGACGGTCATAATGCTCGTTAGTTTCCATCACTCTTACGGCAGGAAAACCGGCTTTATTAAAGGGTAAATGGTGCCCGCCACGACCGAAACGGTCGAGGCGATAGACTAACATGACATCTAAATTGGTCATGTACTGATCAACTAAGGCTTTAATATTACGCGCCAAATTACGTGAGGCGGAATCATTTTCACCACCACTAAAGTAGCGCTCTTTCGCTTCATCAGCGGTTTCAACAAACCGCACGCCCTCAGAAAATACCCGCACAGTGGAGTTGTTTACCACACCATTAATGCCCGCAATATTGCCTATCATGTCGTTATTCAATACTGCTTGTACTTGCCAGTTCTGGCTTTTAGCATAATTAGCAAGAATATCTCCGCCATATAAACCTTGCTCTTCACCTGACAAGGCCGCATAGACAATCGTGCCGTTAAATTGGTATTGCGATAACACTCTAGCGGCTTCAATCGCCCCTGCAACGCCTGAGGCATTATCATTTGTCCCCGGTGACATCGAGGTGGCGTCAAGTACATCTGATACCCGAGAATCAATATCCCCGCTCATCATTACCACACGTTTAGGGTCGGTTTTACCGCGCTGAATGGCGATCACATTAACGACTTCTGTTGGCTCGGCAATACGTTTGCCTTGTACGGTATCACTCACGGTGATGACCTCAAGGCATCCCCCGCATGCTGTTGAAATACGATTAAACTCGGCTTCTATCCAGCGTCTTGCAGCACCTATGCCTTGGGTATTCGAAACGGTATCCGACAGAGTGTGACGAGTGCCAAAACTGACCAATTTGCGCACATCATCTTCTAAACGCTGTGCTTGTGGTGCGTTGGCTATGTCGTATAAGCGCATATCTTCTTGGGATGGTGCTGCAGAATTCGAGGTTGAAGTGGTATTAGCCTGTGCTGTTGCTGCCAGTAGCACACTGATAAAGGTTGCCACTAACGATGACATTGGACGAGAAAAAATCATAAACATTCCTATTATTAGCGCAAGGCACCTTTTAACTGTAAGTGCTTGCTTACTTATGTGGGTGTTGAATATGAAGCTAATCGTCCTGAATCACTTCAAGCTTTTATTATTATCTGGCCTTGCGGTAACGACTGTAGAGAATTTTTACCCTTTGCACGTAAGCCTGGGTTTCAGGAAAGGGCGGAATACCTTGATACTGCTCTACGTTGGTTGGGCCTGCATTGTAGGCTGCACAAGCTAAATCCATGTCGCCATTAAACTGGCCTAATAATTGCGCCAAATAGCGGCTACCACCATTAATATTTTGTTCTGCATGAAAGGCATTCTGCACTTGCATGTCTTTGGCTGTGCCGGGCATTAATTGCATCAACCCCATCGCTCCCGCTTTAGATACCACATTCGTTCGAAATGCCGACTCAGCATGGATCACTGCACGAATAAGGGCGGGTTCAAGCTGATAACGTTTGGCGGCATTGCTAATAACAGTCGAGAACTCTTTGGTAAACAGTGGGATATGATACCAGTCAATGGTTGAGTCTGGGCGACAGGCAAAGCATTCATATAAATGAATTCGAAAGTCACCTTGGGATGGCTCGCTGTCACTAAAAACCGTAATGCCATTTTTTTCATACTGGTACACTTTACGTTTTTCTACACCCAGATCCGACAAAATGCCATGCTCAGAGTAACTTGCCTTAACATGCTTTTTGGCCGTTTTTTTCAGCTCGGGTTTAGGTAATGGATAACCATTATCCAACACCACCGTAGAATGAATTGCTGCATCGGCGCTATTGGTTGGTGTTACTGCCAGCTTATTTAAATCTGGAAATGAACTGAGTTGTGGTTTGTTCTTTGCAATGGTGCTGGTTTCAGCTTTATAGATAGCTTTAATGACAGGTTTTTTAGCAGGCACCTCGGCGGCCAACAAGCTGATAGGCGTGAATAACATACAACATCCATAGCTAAATATTGTTAGCATCTGGCGATGTTTTATTTGCTTTATGTTTGTTGCAAATAAGGTTTTCACGCTATTACTCAGCAGCAGTCAGTATGGGCATTGTGGTGACTTTGGCTAATTTTGCCACCACAGAGCCAGGGAAGATTTTTACCCCTTGGTTTAAGTCTGTCACCGCTTGGTTATAAAATGCACTGGCATTTTGGTAATCTAATTCTAATTGTAAATATTCGTTTACCTGTTGCTCGTCTAACTCATCACCGTGCAAGTTTGAAAACAACGTTTTTTGCAAGGTATCCATGCTTGACCAAATCGTTAACACGGTCGGTAAGTGTTGATCAACTTGGTGTGACCAAACACTTTGTTTTTTCAGATCATGCAATTGCTGCCACTGCTCGGCATGTGCAGGAGTCAGTGGTTGATGTTGCTGGCTCACGTTAGAAAGTTGCGTTAATAACGCAAGTCGATCATCGATTTTTTGATTCAACACAATAAGAGCATCAATAGCGGACTGACGCTTTTTAATCAAACTGGCGTACCAAAGGTAACAGAGAATAACAGCTAAGCTCGCACTCAGCAGTAAGGCTTGCATGATGTTTTCCTTAATAATGATTTTTGTTTTTATATAGGGTGTGTTTATCTTTGGTTATTTTAGCCTCACCCTGAAGGGTAGTGGCTATTCCCCAGTCATTCTGCCGCAAATTCACTTATTTAGCGGGCTAAATGGTGTGCATTTGTGATTGCCTGACAGAAAAATAGCCTACTGCATAATTTATCAACAAAGATAAACACGCCCTAATAATAAGCATAAATTAACCGATATTTCACTTAAATCTCAGTGAAGTACCGACTATATTTGCTGACACTTGACCCCATACCATAACATTTGACTGACAAAACAAACAATTTTATTGCATTTGATTTGAATTAACAGCTTAGCGAGTATCGGGACAATATTTATAGGTTTACAAACTGACTTATATAAAAAAATACATAATAAACAGTTGATTAAGTTTGATTGTGTAATGGGTGTTTTTTAACCCACCTTTCAGTTTATGTCCTAAATTTAACCATACATCATGAGACTTAACCGCTAGTTATCCCGATTTAAGCTGATTTTTATAACCAATGTCATATATTGACCCAATATAATTTAAGTTTCAGTTAACCCTGTCTCTGTAAGCTTGTAAATTGGCCAAATCTTACAAACTGCTTTGATACCCCAAAAATAAAAATCATTAATATATTAATTGGTATCAGGAAAAAGCCGAAAGAAGGAAAACAATGACCCAATCACATCAAACAAATAGCAAGGGAAGCCCCTCTGATATCGCTTCTAGCGGTGGATTTGTTCGCTTTTTAAACATTGTCGAACGCTTAGGTAACTTGCTACCTCACCCCATTACCTTATTTGCCCTATTTTGTGTGGCGGTGATCCTTGCCAGTGGCATAGCGGGTTATTTTGAATTATCCGTAATTGATCCTCGTCCAGAAGGCACGACAGGTAGAAGCCCTGATGGTTTAATTCATGTTGTTAGTTTGCTAAGTGCTGAAGGATTGCAGCGTATTGTGTCGGGTTTAGTCACTAACTTTACTGGCTTTACGCCACTAGGCACGGTATTGGTTGCCTTGTTGGGGGTTGGGATTGCAGAGCGTTCAGGCTTATTATCAGCCGCGATGCGCTTGTTGGTCATGGGGTCGTCAAAAAGATTGGTCACCTACACTATTGTTTTTGCAGGTATTATCTCTAACACTGCTGCTGAGCTTGGCTATGTGGTACTGATCCCAATGGCGGCAATGATTTTTCACTCGTTAGGACGTCATCCATTAGCGGGTTTAGCAGCCGCCTTTGCGGGCGTATCGGGTGGCTACAGTGCTAACTTATTGCTAGGCACAGTCGATCCTTTATTGTCAGGCATCACCGAAGCCGCTGCGCAAATGATTGACCCTGAATATACGGTTGGCCCAGAGGTTAACTGGTACTTTATGTTTGCCTCGACCTTTTTAATCACACTGTTGGGTGGTCTAGTCACTGAAAAAATTGTTGAGCCTAAGCTGGGTAAATATGATGCCAGTGAAGCCAGCGATTTAGATGATCAAACCATGGACAAGGTGAGTGATATTGAGAAACGCGGCTTAAAAATGGCAGCGTTTGCGGCCATCGCTTTTTCAGCACTATTAGCGTTAACTATTATCCCAGAAAATGGGCCGTTACGTCACCCTGAAACAGGCCTTGTGGCGGGTTCACCTTTTTTAAAAGGAATTGTTGCCTTTATCTTTATAGGCTTTGCCATTCCAGGGTTGGTTTACGGCAAAGTGGTGGGCACCATGAAAAAAGATGTCGATGTGATTAATGCTATGTCGCATAGCATGAGTACCATGGGCATGTACATTGTATTGGTGTTTTTTGCCGCTCAGTTTGTGGCCTTTTTCAATTGGACAAACTTAGGTGCTGTGTTGGCTGTGGGTGGGGCTCAAGCGTTAAATGCCATCGGTTTAACTGGCCCGTTAGTGTTTGTGCTATTTATTATGTTGTGTGGTTTTATCAATCTGATGCTTGGCAGTGCCTCTGCGCAATGGGCCGTTACCGCACCGATTTTTGTGCCGATGTTGATGCTGGTTGGTTATGCGCCTGAAACCATTCAAGCTGCATATCGAATTGGTGACTCTGTGACTAACTTAATCACCCCTATGATGAGTTATTTCGGCTTGATTCTGGCTGTCGCCTGTCGCTATAAAAAGGACTTAGGTATTGGCACCTTGATTGCCACTATGCTGCCCTATACCATAGTGTTCTTTATTGGTTGGACGCTGTTTTTCTTCCTATGGGTGTTTGTGTTAGGTTTGCCTGTTGGCCCAAATGCGGCCACGTATTACACACCGTAATATCCGCTTTATTGTATAAAAAACGCATCTCTGTAGATGCGTTTTTTATAGGTGATAAAGGTATAGATTGAGCGCTAAAAATCGATAAGAATAGATAAAATAGTGGCCAATTTATTTTCTAACTCTTGCCACTCGGCATCGGGATCTGAGCCTGAAACCACACCTGCACCAGCGTATAAACTAATTCTTCTAGGCTCAATGAGTGCGCTGCGTATCGCCACTGAAAACTCTGATTCATAATGATTAAAGTATCCACATGCACCCGCATACCATCCACGAGCATAACCTTCGCGTTGACGTATAAAGCTAAGGGCGCTGTGACGGGGCAGACCGCCTACCGCTGGCGTAGGGTGCAAGGCGCGTAACAAATCAAAATCGTTTACACCGGCGTTTAATTCAGCGCGAATCGCTCGATGTAAATGCTGAATATGAGTCAATTTGAAGATCTTGGCTTTTTCATCTGCGCCCACATACTGACTCAGCGGCTTCAGTGCATCGACAATGTGTTGCCTTACTAGCTGGTTTTCATGGCTGTTTTTTACATCGTCGAGTAATTGTTGCGCCAGTAATTCATCTTCTTCTTGGTTTAACCCTCGAATGGTGGTTCCCGCTAACGCTTCGGTGAATAATTCATTTTGACGGCGCAAGTATAGACGTTCGGGTGAGCAGGAAATAAAAGTACGTTCTGGGCTAAATTGAAAACCAAATTGAAAGCTATTGGGGTTTCGTCCTTGCCAGCAGGCGAGGATAGTCCAGGGATCGAGTTGCTCGGCAATTTCAATTTGAGTTTGACGAGACAACACCACCTTGGGCGTGGTTTGATTGAAGTTGTGTTGGGTTACCTGTTGAACCAGTTCGCGCCATCTATCTTTATCCGGTAAATCACTTCGGCTCATTAACCGAGTTTTATTCGGTGGTGATAGCGGTTTAGGTTTTTCAATTTTGGCGATTGCAGCTAATGCTTGTTGGTACTCTAATTGACGATTTTGGTTATCAAAATTAAGGTTCAACAAAATTTTTATTGTCTGGCCACTGCGTCTGAGCTCAATGCGCGGTAACACAAATCTTGCTCGACCAAACTCTGGCCAACATTCTACCGTGCGGTCAAATGCTACCCCACCATAATAACGTAAATCCTGACTTGTCCCTTTGCCACGCTGGGCCTGATAATCTGCGGCCAGTTGATGATCGTCTACCTGATCTTGATAATAAAACTGCTTACAAATACCAATGGCTGCCACTTCTTCTACTTTATCGCGGCCATGCCAATAAATTCGTGGGTATTGTGTTTGGGCACTTAACCACGACAACAGCGGCACGGCAGGAGCTTGTACTGATAATTGCACAATAGGCGTCATCTCAGGCGCTTGCATAACTTGTTCAAGCTTTTGCTTTAACTCATTAAATTGTGAACTAAAAAAGTGGCCGGACAATATCGACTCCTATTCATGGCAATAAGCGCATCAAGTTAATCAACCAATCATTTACTGTCAATCATCAGCAAGCTAGGCTGTGATCTATAATTAGCTAATATTGATAGATTACTGATATATCTATTATGAATGTTATATACTATTTATTATTTTATAAACTATGGTGCGTGTTTATACGTATTATCTGCGCCAGTTTAAATGTTCCCAAGGAAGGCTTAACAGTGAATTCACATAACACTCAAAAATATCGTTAAGTGCATTATGACCTTGAGGGTGCTTGCTCAATGATTGATTCAAATGAATCTTCAAATATCATCAAAATTCCTGTGACCAAGTTAAATCTTGGTATGTTTGTCACAGCAATCGATCGCAACAATAGTACCGTTGCGATTGCGAATGCTGGGCAAATAAAAAGCCGTACCGCTGTTGCGCAATTGGTTAAAAATAATATCAAACATGTTTGGGTGGATATAGATCACTCATCGGACTCTTGTGGTTTAAAAAAAATGGCCCCACAGGAAGTGCCTGGAAAACCACTTGCAAAAAAAGCCAGCCTCAGCCGTGATACTCAGCAAAAACAAGCCAAGCAGTTATTGAATGAAGCGAAGGGTTTAATCAAGAAAGTGTTGTCAGAAACCTTTGAGGGCAAAGCGGTAGAAGTTGCACCTTTTGAAGCGGTAGCTGACAAAATGCTTGAATCGGTAATGGACGATGCCGACGCGTTTAAATGTATTTCGGCATTACGCACCAAAGATGCTTATTTGCTTGAGCACTCAATTAACGTGGCTTTCTTACTGGTTACTTTTGGTAAACATTTGAAGTTAGATATTGATGTGCTTCGGCAAATGGCTGTGGGCGGGATTTTGCATGACATAGGCAAAGTGAAAGTTGACAATAAAATTTTGCATAAACCCGGAAAGTTAACCCCAGAAGAATTTGAGCACATGAAATTGCATCAAACCTATGCAATTGAAATTATGGAAGATACCCAGGGGATATCGCAGATAAGTAAAGATGTGTGTTTAATGCACCATGAAAAATTAGACGGCAGAGGATACCCTAAAGGCCTTAAGGGCGATGAAATCCCCATTCACGGAAGAATGAGCTGTATCGTCGATATTTTTGATGCCTTAACAGCTACGCGTTGCTATAAAGAAGCCATGAGCCCGGCGGCGGCATTTAAAATTCTTATCAGTTTAACCCCATTTCATTTAGATCAGTCTTTGGTGTATGAATTTATTCGTTGCATCGGTGTGTATCCGGTTGGTTCATTAGTACAGTTATCCGATGAGCGTGTCGGTATTGTGTGGGAAGCTAAAAATCGCGACGCATTACACCCGATAGTGAAGTGTTTTTATTCTTTAAAGCACCGACGTTATACCGAAGTCGTGATGGTAGATTTATTAAAAGCCGAAGTGAATATTGAACGTGGTATTTCACCCAGCAGCTTAGATGTCGACCCGAGCCCTTTTTATTAACCCCTCTATATCAATGACTGTTGCTTCTAGCTTGCTAAAATACGCTATTTTGATCACTTATTAATTGTGATGGGTATGACTGATGACTATCGGTCTGTATCGACAAAGTTCTGTAATCAGTTATGACATAGTTAAAATTGATATTGGCGTAAAATTGCCTGCTGCTTCGATAATATCATTTCAATATTGACGATTATCTGGAGGGGAAATGGCACAATTATGGTTATCTCGTAAATTAAAAACCTCGATAATTATTACCCTGTGTATTATTGCGGTAGTTGCCTCTGTGCAAACCTCTGGATTAACTCGTGCGTTAATCGAGCTAGTGACCTTTGCCAGTCTTATTTGGCTTGCGTTATCAAAGCCTGACATCAAGCAGCACGATTGCCACTTAAGCGGTGAGTAATGTCACCGCTTTAAGTAACGGTTAAACATTCACAATATAAAGCAATGATATCCCACCAATAGCGCACCATAGTAGCACACCTAATAACAGTGGCTTAGGCCCATTTGCGCGCATTTTTTTTACCGTAATGGCTGCCCCAATTAAAAATAGGCACAGCACCAACACCTGCTTAGAAACACTAAATAGGAGGCTGTATAGCGGCTGACCTTGCGGCAGCAAATAAGCCGTTAAGATTGCCACACAATAAAAGATAATAAAAAATGGTATGGTGATTTTGCTTTTATCGCCACCAAATGCAAACGCACTTAATAGTGCTACAGGAATAATCCACAGTGCACGGGCTAATTTTACAGTCGTTGCGGTTTTCAACGCTTCATCACCATAAGCAGATGCTGCGCCAACCACAGAAGAAGTGTCGTGAATAGCAATCGCACTCCACACGCCAAAATCGTATTGCGATAATTGCAATGCATGGCCTATGGTTGGGAAAACGAAAAGTGCAATTGAATTGAGTAAAAACACGCAGGCTAATGACACCGCTATTTGTTCATTTTTGGCATTAATGGCCGGTGCAACCGCAGCTATCGCACTGCCACCACAAATAGCGGTACCGCAACTGATCAAATGCCCAGTTTTACTTTCAAGTCCCATTATTCGGGTTAAGCCATAGCCCAAAATCAATGTAAAAAAGATAGACCCGACAATTAACCCAAGATTACTGCTACTGGCCGCAATGGCTTCAGGCAGGTTGATGCCAAAACCAAGGCCAACAATTGAATAGGCGAGTAATTTTTTGGTCCATTTACCAAGGTCAATATTGTCAGGCACAAGCCCAATGCTGGCAAGGGTAAACCCCATAAGTAAAGCCACTGGAGAGGATATCAACGGTGTTAAGCAAAACAGGCCCATTAAAATGAATAGCCATAATTTATAATTTTTAACAGCTGAGTTGAGCATGAGGGAACTCATTTAAAAAGCAGTGCGCTATTGTAGCAATTTGAGCCTTATCAAACGATGTTTAACGTCAAGGTTTGCCACGCGTTAACACATTTTTATGCCAGCAATGAGCAACCAGCCCTTGTGCTTAAATCTTTTTCTGCCATCTATTAACCCACGAGGAGATAAAATAAGCGATAAAGCAGCACAAAATACGCAAAATAGTGAGGTTAAATATACAAATAAAACCTGACCTAAGCTGAGCTGATTGGCATTTTATCGCATTAAAAAAGCCAGTGGTTGAACCTACTGGCTTTTCTATTTTCAGCATTCATTTTTGAACTTAGCGCTGATGCATTGCGTAATCGCTACCATCTTTAGCTGTGAACACTTTGCAACGACCTTCTGTTGGCTTACAGCTTGAATGTAATAAGCTGATCCACTGTTTGTAAGGTGTTGGTAGGTTTTTAATTGGCATTTCAATTTGAATGTCTTCAATGTTGGCTAAATCATGGCTACCCATTTCGCCTTGACGATCAAAACAAATTTCGACATGGGTATCATTATTTTTTAATACCACAGATGAAGGCTCACTCTTATGGCCTGTTAATGCCACAAATTGACAAGGGTTCTGTAAGCCACATTGAGTGCCATCTTTTAAGAATGCTAAAAGGTGAGTGTAATAAACAACATAGCTAGTCACATCTTGATGTGAGCCTGTTGCTAATGGAAACTGGGCATCTAATAATTCTTTCGCATTGATAGAGCGATCTAATTTATTGGTTGTTGCCACAAATTGCTCACCAATGAAGTGGTTAAGGTTCTGGGTTACTTTGGTGCTTGCTTGAGTAGACATATTCATAGCCTTATCCTCTTCTTTTCAATAGTAGGTCAGATTAATTTATTTATAGTCATTCAAAATGGTTTTGAATTAAGCCTTGTTCATAGCTTGATTTTTAGTCTATGCTATTTTTACAAACAATTTCACAATAAAAATTTTACAGTGTGAATTATACAAAATGAGAAATGAAAAAAGCTTGATGCGAAAGACCCATTTTTTGGGCACAAAGATAAGAAACTTGCGTAAACGCAATAACTTAACCATGGAAGATCTCTCTGCTCGTTGCATGCGAGTGGACTCAAGCAATTCACCTTCGGTGTCATACTTATCTATGATTGAGCGTGGAAAACGGGTGCCAAGTGCGGATATGTTGGCCGTTATCGCTGCAGTTTTTCAAAAAGAAGTTGAATGGTTTCTTGATGATGTGCCCGAAGAGCATGCCATTACGCCTGAAAAAGGCAGTAAAGGCGGGATCAGCGGTATGCCGCTTGAACCAAGCTTTTTATTTTCTAATGATATTTTACAAATTGCGATCCCTGAAATGCTGTCACAAACGGGGACCTCGGGGAGACAATTTGCTCATTTGTTGATCCGCGCACATCAAGAACATCATCAAAATCACTTTCCGGATTTAGAGCGTGCCGCTGAAGATGTGGGTTTAAAGCGTATGCCATTAATGGCCGACGACATGCTCACTATTGCCGCGAGAATGGGCTTAGTCATTAAATGGATTGACCGCACACCGCAAGAAATACGTGATGAAATGGGCGCCAGTTCTCGCCAATTAGTAACCTCTTTTTTTGAGCCACCTAGTACTATTTATTTAAACAACACCCTAAAAAATCGTCCTCACCGTTTGAAATATGATTTAGCAGTGCATATTGGTCATTGTGTATTGCACAATAAAGATGGCTTAAAGTCAGTAATGACCTCTGGTCGTAAAGAGGAGGGGGATGATAATAGTATTCCACAATCAAACACCTTAAATGCTCAAGATATTTTGCATGCTTGGCGCGATTTTGAATCGAGCTTTTTTGCTGGAGCCTTATTGTGCCCTAAAGTGCCTTTTAGACAACTACTTGACCGCCATGGTTATGAAATTAGTGTTCACAAGCAGTTACAGGTATCGGCATCGGTAGCCATGCGCCGTATGACGGTTGTGTCACCTTATCCACATTGGCATTTCTTTGATGCCTATGCGCCCGGTAAACTCAAAGCGGTTTATCGTGGTAACGGGATCCCGCTGCCATGGGGCAATATGCGTTTAGTGGAAGACCCATGCCAGCACTGGGCGGTATTTAGGATGATCAACGAGCCGTCATCGGGAACTTCGGCACAAATTTCAATCCTGAATGTGGGCAACCAGCCGCGTATTTATTGTTGCGAATCTATCAAGGTAGAAGACTCTGCAGGTAACCCCCATGTGCTATGCGCTGGCATTGATTTAAACCCCGCTATTGACGCTCAGGGTAAAGATTCACTGTCGATTGCCAATGATTTAAAACAGGCTTGTGCCTCTAATGGTGGCTCGATTGTTATTCCTAAGCACATTAAAAAAGACCTTACCAGTGTGGCCAAAATCCTCAATATTAATTGGATAGAACGTGGCATTAAAAATGATGCTCGGTTAATTTGCTCGCGCGGTGCCGTATGCCCAAGACAGCCGAGTTGCTATGCCGCAGGCAAAAATTTATGTGAAGATAATTAACTCAAACACTGTGAACACTCAAATGCCGTTTAAGCATCAATTTAAACGGCATTTGAATCACTGATTACACATGGTTCCCTGTAGTTTATTTGAGCCCAGTTTAACTAAACAGCCATGTGAGTTGTGAATTGAGCCATAACTGTAAAAAACGTTGCGCTTCAATGGTGTTTTCACCCTCAGAAAATGGGCAGTCATTACCAAAAGCACCGCGCAATAGATTCATTTGTGGTTCGTCCCATTCTGGATGAAACTGTAATCCTAATAGATGACCGTTACGATAAACCTGTTGTTCACATAACGCTGAACTCGCTTCAATCACTAGCTTATGTTGGGCCAGCACATCATTGCTGAATACGAACCGTTGCTCATGCCATTGGGGGACTTGCATTGTGCCCCCATTTTGTAACTGAATGGGCAACCAACCATGCTCAGCTTGTTTTAGGCCTATTACCGCTGCGCCAAGTTCAGTCGCGACCAGTTGGGCGCCTAAGCAGATTGCTAATAGCGGTAACTTGGACTGAATCATTTGCTGAATAAACTCACGCTCGCGTTGCATCCAATTGGGGTTATCCACCACATTCATAGGCCCACCCAAAATAATAATGCCATCACACCCAGTGCTTAATATATTCGGCGTTTGTGCAAATACTTCTGATGCCAACACGCAAGTTAATTGAACATTGTTATCAGCGGCCCAGTAGGCAATTCTCCCGGGGCCTTCAGCAGGGTGATGTTGAATAACCAGTATTTTTTTATACATTACTGCAACTCATTTAGCTCAAGATAAAGTGGTTTTACATTACTCACGTTAAGTTGCGTTTTTATTTGTTCCACGTCGCTATAGGGGCGACTGTCTGCAGTAAAGCTTACGATATGGGGTAAGCTATCATTAAGGTTGCTTAGCTTAATAATATGGTCGGCATCTGGCCTAACATTCAGTTTTTTAACTAAAAACTGTGTTGTGTCTTCTGTGGTTGAACGAATCAGTTGATAGTGTAAATGAGTCGGTTTAGTTAACCCTTCACGCATATCTAATGGCGTGAAGATCAGTATTTTGTCAACAATCAAAGTTTGATTATGCCAGCGAGGATTACCACCACGCTCAAAATGTCCTTCAACAATATCAACATTGAAAGTAGTGAGTGGATTGTGATTATCTGGCGCTAATCTGGCTAAATCGAATTTTTGCGGCACGATAGTCCAAATAGGATTCGCGCGAGTGGCAACTAACGCTTGAGTCACTTTTGTTTGAATGGCAGCATCTTCAAAATGCAGTTTGAACACCACTTGAGCATTATGTGGTGCGTGATACATAGGTAAATGAGAAGCAAATAAACCATCTTCGCTGCCAAATAACAGCATGCCATGCAGCCCCATACTGGTCGGTAATGTATCACGATGTTGGTGGTTGCTTTGAACGGTGGACTCTTCAATGGCTTGGGTGCTAAAGCTTAGCGTTAAGCAAAGAGTGAGAAAAACGAATGTGCAATTTGAAAGGCGAGTTAGGGGAACAAACATGTTATAGGCTCCTATCTGATCATTAACAGATGGGGCCGTCCCCGTTTGATGCTAATGTAATACGCCATAATATGATGGGTAAATCACACTAGTCGAGGTCGTCCTCGGGACTGTAATATATCGAAAAAAGTGGCTAATAAAAAGCCTCTTTAAATCACACGCTATGAAAGAGCGGTTAAATTAACTTTAGTCACTTAAGCCCATTGGCTATACGGCTGTTTCATCAAAGTAGAATTGTAATAACGCTTATCACCCGTCACCTCGTCACCTAGCCAATCAGGTTTAGACACGGCTTGTTGTGCTGTTGTGAGCTCCAATTCGGCCACAATTAACCCTTGGTTCTCACCATAAAACTCATCCACTTCAAAAATTTGTTTTTGATATTCAACTAAGTAGCGGGTTTTATCAATAACCCCAGGCTCACATAACTTAAGTAAAGCCTGCGCCTCAGACATGCTGATTTCTTTTTCCCACTCAAACCGTGATAATCCCGCCTGATCACTTAATCCTTTAATGGTTAAGAAGCCTTGATCACCCATCATTCTCACTCTTACCGTGCGGGCTTTATCTGAATTCAAATAACCTTGGGTAATACGTATCGCCTTATGCGATAAGTGTTTAAACGTGTCATTGTTCACAAGATATTTTCGTTCGATTTCAATAGACATTTGATTTGATTCAACAGGAAATTATAGCGGTATTATTCTAAGTTATCGGGTGTTTGTATAGGCATTTCTATAAAGTCAGCACCTGGTCGATATCTTAAAGCTAAACGATATCATCTCAACTTAAGCAAACAAAAAGATGGCTGTAACAAAAATGAAGGAACTTAGCGTCAAACATAAGCCTTGCCAAGATAATTTGTGCAATAGTGATATGGGCAAATCGTTTTCAGATAGCAAAATGCCGTGAACATTCACGGCATTTTTGAATACAAACCCATAGTGCTATCTAAGGTAAAGGTCAATGATACAGGTTAACCTTTACTTTATATTAGTTAAGTACAGTATAACCTCTACCGACCATACAGTTGTGCATAACCTCATCGGTTTGATTTTCAAAATTAGCTTCTGCGTTACGTTTTTCACGACCATGTTTCAACGCACCACCAATTAAACCAAGTCCTGCACCGACTTTGGCACCTTTTGAGCCGCTGCCGCCACCTATTGCACTACCTGCAGCACCAATTAGCGCGCCTTTTGTTGTTGATCTTAAGATGTCGCGGCCTAAAGAATCTGTGTCTTGATGATCAACCTGCGATGATAGTTGCTCACATTCATACATATCTGCATGGTATTGCTGGGTGTCGATACCTTTAGTATCAACAATGATGTTGGCGCTAGCGAAAGTTGATACTGATAAAAGTAAAGTTGCGCCAAGTAAAAGTGTTTTAGTGTTTATATTCATAATTGACCTCTGGATTAAATCGTATCTGATGGACACAATTTAACCTAAGTCTTCTGTGCAGACACATCCTGTTTGTAGGATGAAACCCTGCAATGTCCGACATTTTAATTTGAGGGTTCAATACGAGGGTTGCGTCCTACATATGCGATTAATCTTTTATTGGTGTTCACCCTATACTGGCCTCAATTAAGTACAACGGCCCATAACGTGAGTCTTCAATGACGTACATAAAGCCGCAAAACTCTTAGCAATTGAAATGAAGGTAACATTATGAAAAAAACACTTATTACTCTATGCCTGTTAGCTTTATCTGCAAACTTATCAGCTAATGAGGTTCACGACCAAGATATGCAACAAGTTGAACCCCAAATGGAACAATTGGTCACGGTAACGGAAGAATCTGAGTTTTTTATTACGATTGATGAAGAAGCCAGTTTTGAATCAATTGAGTACACAGGTTTTATTGAGGATATGTTCAGTGAAATTTATATCACTAAATATCAAGCTGAAGAAAGAAACCTAGAGCAAGTGCAAAAGTTTAATATTTATGGCGAAACTGACCTTGAAGTGGTTAGTCAACGCATTGCAGCACGTATCAATCAGGATAACCCAACCTTTTTTTCAATCGATTTATACCGTGACTACCATGGCACATCAGGACAATTTACCTATGTAGCTAAAGTGGTTGAGTACAAATAAGTTTTACCCTATCTCCCCAGAAAGTTTTGCCCGCATGATTGCGGGCTTTTTTTTACGCAAACATTAACGCACCCGCTTTCGTTCAAAAAACGCCGCTTATTTTCAACCCATCGGCTTAACAGCGCACTAAACGTATTCGACCTGGTCGAATAAACCATTCGTTTGATGAACGTTAGCACTTACCCGCCAAAATATTTAAACAATTGAAATTGAATGTGGTAATTTAACCATAATTAATTGCGCTTGAATAACTGCTGATATTGGCACCTTGTCAATGTTAGCCGGAGTAAAATGATGAATTTCAGCTTAGAGCAACTACTTGCTTTTGTAACGGTTTATGAACAAAAGGCATTTAGTAAAGCCGCCGTAAAACTGGATAAACATCGCACCACGATTGGTCAGGTGATCACCAACCTAGAAGATCAGCTTGCCATTACATTGTTTGAACGTATTGGCCGCTCAGTTGAGCCAACACAAGATGCCACCTTACTTTATCATTATGCTAAGCAAGCCATTGAGCAAACTCGTACCTTTGATCGCGTTGCGTTAAGCCTGTCATTTGGCGGATTAGAATCAATCAATTTCGCCTATGCTAGCTTTATTCCCCAGCAGATACTGGCACAAATCCGCAAACAGTTACTGCAAGACTTTCCCTTTATGAATGTTAATTGGCTAGTTAGAAGCAAGCAGGAAATTAAAGAGGGCATAAAAGATGGTTCAATTCATTTTGGTTTAGTGAATGTATTTACAAGTAAAGTTATCAATAGTTTAAATGCATCGCTATTACATAGTATGAGTTTTATGCCATTTACTGGCGAAGATACTCAATTAGCTAAATTACCCCCGAGTGAAACATTTACCACGATGAAATCATCCAAGCAGTTTGTGCTGAAATCGATGCTGGATGATGATATGGCTAACAGGGTTATTGTTTCGTCGAACTATGAAGTGGTAGATCAGCAAACCTTAATGATTCAAATGGTGCAAGAAGGGTTGGGATGGGCACTGTTTCCTTCGTTCATCAACCAATTGGAGCACTTTTCCAATGGTTTGGTTGAAATTGCAGCAGATGAAATTAAAGAAGCGGTTTTAGTGCCTGTGTCCTTGTGGTGCCAACATTCAAAACAAAATGTCGACATTAAAAAATCGATCATGGCGTGTATTGATAACTACCTCAATAAACTTAGTGACTAGCCCCAAAAAATTTTACTGACCTTGCCCCTCTACTCGGGGGCAAGGTTGCACTGTTGCCATCGAAAACGTTCATTTTTGATAATTAATTTAGCCATTTTAGGATGGCAATAGTCTGGTAACCCTTTTACTCCAGCCTTAGATTTTGTCTTTTATTGTCTATAAATCAACATCCTCTTAAGCTTTTTAGTAAGCGCTTTTTACCTGATGATGACTCATCTGGTCACCATTGCCTCAACGTAGGGCTTCATCCATCAAACACGATTGTGACTTTTGATAAAAAACCAATAATCTTGCGTTTAATAACGGTTTTTTAACTGCAAGTTTAACTCAATTCTCGCAGTTTTTTGCCCTTATTCATTACCGCAGGAAAATGACAGACTTTAATCATGTTTAGCACTAAGAAGTGAGCTTATAATGGCAATACTTGAACACATCTTTACCTCTTCAGCCTATTTTATTTTGCTGATCACCCTTGTTTTAGGGTTTGTGGTGGGCAAAATTAACTTAGGTCGATTCTCGCTAGGCACAATTTTAAGCACATTGCTGGTAGGGCTCGTTGTTGGCCTAGCTGGAGGCGCTAACGATCCTAGTTTAACCTGGCTATTTTTCAGCTTATTTGTGTATGTGGTGGCTTATCTAGGAGGGTCTATCTTTACTCAGGATCTTCAGGCGCACCAAAAGTCGATTCTGATAAAAGTCTTGCAGTTATGTTTTACAACCTTCACCGCGATTGCATTTGTATATTGGGTTTTCAGCATCGAATCTATCGCGGTGTTAAGACTTGCAGCTGACCACATTTCTACTTCAGACGTGATCGTGTTTGCCAGCGCGCTTTTACCGATAATCATTGCTACTCGCAAGCTACCATGGCTGAAAAAATGGTATGCCCCAACTCAGCTCATCAATTCTGTATCTACCGAGGTTGAAGCCACCTCACTGCATGATAGCCAACAAATAAACAGCGTTAAAAATGTTGTCAGACGTGCCTTTAAGGTGAATACAGACAGCACAGTGGTTGGCAAAACCTTAACCCAACTGAATACCCCAGCGGTAGAAGTGGTATTTGAATTGCAAAAAGGCTCACTAGACACAGATCGGAATACAGTCAATGCCGGTGATACAATTACAGTGACAGGTACCAGTAATAGTCTTTACTACCTAGAGGATAATGTACTAGGGACTGAACTTCCTTTAGAAAACAACATTATTGAAGAACATTTTCAAATTGTGGCTAACCAGCACGGTTTACAAAACTCATCCTTGCTGGCTTTGAAAAACAACCTCAATAAAACGTCCCCAAGAGGCATATTAATTTCTCGCTACATCAGAAAGGGCATTGATATTGAAATCACTCCCGATTTAATTATCAGCAATGAGGACATTATTCAAGTCACTGGTAATGACATGGATATTAAACAGGTTAAACATGCCTTAGGCATTACCAATAATAGTGTGGTATTTGGTCAAGTTCTATTTACTTTGGGAATTATTCTTGCTTATTTAACCAGTTGTTTTGATTTAGAACTTACCGGTGTACCGCTATTATTGGGGGCGGGTGGTTGTAGCCTGATTACCGGATTATTTATCGGTTGGATTAGCCATCATTCAAGCTTATTTACGCCGGTTTCAACATCATCACTGAAGCGATTAAGTTTTGCAGGTTTATGGGGGTTTGTGGCCGTATCTGGTTTATTTTTAGGGTCTTTAGTCACTCAAGCCGTCAGTCAAGATAGCCTCAAGATGATGTTTGTTGCGGTGGTAGTGACTATTTTATCGCAGTTGGTTTTATACAGTCTGGGTAACAAAGTGGTCAGTAATAGCTAAGCTTTAAGTTTATTGGTACTAGCATTAATCCATAGTAATCAAGCTACAGGCACAAATGTTAGTGCTCGGTAAAAAATACAACAATGCTAAATTTTTGTTTGGATTAGTTTTCACTATCTGAATGGTTAGATTATGAACACCTTCCTTAGCAATATTACGTAAAGCGAATGCTTGTACATGCGTGGCATGTTGCGGTAATGACAATTGCTGGTTATGGCGAATCAGTTTGCTTTGGGTCAGATTTAGAATGTAAATGTTCTTTTCTTTATAAGCACTTAAAATACCCCCTTGCACATGCAGTGTTGCAATGGGCTCACCGTCTGCAGAAAAATAGCGGTAGCTAATGCTGGCAGAACGTTTTTGCAAGCTAAAATCAGCAATCATTATATTTTTTTCAATGGCTTGGGTTTGAGGGGCGGCGGCGACCAGTTCATTTTGACATGATAAAACGATATTCACTTCAGACGCTTTGATATGTTGATAAATCACCAAACTGCAAAGCAGTAAGCTAATACAAATAGCACCAAACCACTGCACTTTTTTAGTCACAGAGTGATACCTCCTGCAGCCAATTTGGGGAAATAAAATTGGGTTGCAAGCTAAAATCACTGGTTTTTATATTTCTCACCAGTAACTCACCATTGCTTGAATAGCCTTGCATAGAAATATTCAGCACCTGCATATCATTGGAGAACGCTAAATACACATCTCGCCATTTAACAATCGGGCATAAATTAAACGCAGTTATTATTTTTTGTTCCATATTAGAAACTTGCTGCGATGATTTTTTGGGTGATTGTAGCCAAATCAATTCAATTTGCTGGTGGTTATTTAATGTCACAACACGGCTTTCTCTTACTGGAGACTCCGCAGTTTTAAACCAAATATACTGGTGCATGGCGGTGATCAATGTTATTGCCGCTATCAACATCATACAGCTGGCTAGAATAATGAGCTTTTTTCGTTGGGCAAGTTGTTGCTGCCATTCTGGTGGAGGAGTGGATATATTTAAGCGGTAGCCTTTTTTCGGCAACGTCTCAATTAAATCGATATAGGGCTCACCAAAGTATTTACGTAAGGTGAAAATCGCCTTGGCAACGGCTGATTCACTCATTACCGCTTGTTGTGAACCCGCACATGATAATTGCCCTTTGGACATCACTTGATTGGGGTGATTGGCCAGTTGCTCAAGTACTTGTGCTTCCGTTCGCGTCAGATGGTGTTGAGTTTGAGTCTGGGTATTAATCAACACACTGTTGCTGATATCAAACTCAAATACTTTTAGCCTCATAATGTGTCTTGTTTGTTAGCGATATCGTTAATTTTACGATAGTTGTTAAAATGAAACCGCCTTACAACTCACACTTTGGTTGCCGTTGCCATCCGCTGTACTTTGCAATAATTCTCCTCCCCAAGAACGGTCTTTTAGCACCCTCGTGATAATCATCACATTTTATTGGCGATAATATATAAAAAAATACTTGGTAATTAGTATTACACTCTGATTTTTACTGCATTTTAGATGTATCAACTCAAAAGTTGGCGTTTTATAGTGAATTGTCTTTATGTTGCAACGTGGTTTTGAGTGCGCTTATTAATGGCTAAATTACTTTGACCTCGGCCTCATTTCTTTTTTTATGACACGCCATTATTGAATTAACCCAGTAACAAGGTCGAGGTCGCTTCATTTGCAGGTTTTTTATTGCAAATGTTATCGAATGGTCTGACATACCAAGCCCCCATAAAGGCCGTGATGTTAATCATCTTAGATCCCTTCAATGTTACTTGTGATGAAAATAATAGAAAAATGAGGGTATGTATGAAGACATTAAACAGAAGACAAGCTATTGGACGCATAATTGGTGTTTCATCTGCGGCAGTTGGTGGGGCGTTGGTAGCTAATCCTGTATTAGCGGCAATTGCCACAGACACTGGTGAATGGAAATTAGAGGTAGGCACTCGCTTAGCTTATGTAAAACTCGATCCTATGGTTGTTGCAAAACGTGCTTATGAAACCGGTAATGGCTGTATGTATCAGGTATTTGACAGCATTATTCAAAGCTTAGCCGAATCAAACTCTCCTGATGCTGAAAAATTTGCTCAAGTACCCACAGCCATGGCCCACTATGGCTATGCAGGCATGTTAGGTGAGGGAACCGTATGCGGCAATATCAACGCAGCGGGTATGTTAGTCAATCTTCTTTCTATTAACGGCTCTCCAGCAAACAGTTTTTTAAGCCAGGTGATGCGTTTTTATGAAAACGAAGCGTTACCATTTCAAACTGACAGTTTCCTTAATGGTATCGGGGCTGATAAAGCTGAAACCCTCGCTAAAGTGGGTAGCCCAACGGCTGCAAATACTGTTTTGTGCCATTCTTCTATTAGCTTGTGGGCCAGTAAAAATGGTAAGACATTCAATGAAAAAGGCATGCGCTGCAAACAATTATCAGCCTCGGTCGTTTATGAGTTAGTCGTGATGTTAAACAAAGCATTTGATGGTGAAACTGTGAATGATCACCCCGTATCAACAACGGTTGAAAGTTGCCAATCTTGCCATACGGCTGACTCAACTTTTGCTCCGAGTGTGAAAACCAACATGGCATGTGACACCTGTCATGGCGGCCACTAATCAATAGGAGCCTAGACATGAAAAAATCAACACTTAGCCTAATGATGGGATGCAGTTTCGTTTTGCTCTTCGGCTGCAACAGTTCTGACGATGATAATGTTACAGCGCCCCCCGAGCCTCCTGAACCACCAGCAACCACCATTAGTATTAATGATACTTCCGTTATCGAAGTTGCTCTTGTGAGCACTGAACCAGAAAGCGGCACCATCATTATTAACGTAACTGGAGATGACGATAAAGCGGTGATCGGAGCCAACGCATTTAACTTATTATTTATGGGATATCCTAAGCCTGGGCCTTATTCCAGTAAATATAAGTTAGCTTGGCATCAAGCGCAGCACACCAGCTGTATTGATACTGAGGAATGCGCCATCGCAATGGAAGAGTTAACAGCAGGCAAGTACCAACTTACGTTAGAGGATGTTGCCTGGAAAAACGGGGTGATAAGATACCGAGCTGCTTTGGAGGTAAAAGGCGAAAATGCTCACTTTCCCACGGCATTTTTAGAGTAACCCATTCAGGGTCTGATAATTGACTCGCGATGGTTTAATCCACATCGCGAGTGTTTAACCTAGGGTGAAAAATGAATGAATCGTTGTACGGTTATTTGTGGATGACTTATCAAAATCCACTGCAGAGGTAATGTTGGCACTGTGCATAATGTTCCCAGCATAAAGAATTATTGATATGCCATTGCGCTGCAATTAAAGCAAATGATGACCGCACTCCTTGACAAAAAATAGCCAATAAAAAAGCAAACACTCAGGTTTGCTTTTTTTAGGTTGCAGGCTAAGCATAATGACCTCTAGCCTACTATCTCAATGGCGTTATCTCATAGTAACAAACTCTTCTGCGCCAGTAGGGTGAATGGCGACGACCGCATCAAAATCTGCTTTGGTTGCCCCCATTTTCATAGCAACACCAAAACCTTGGAGAATTTCATCCATTCCAAAACCGATACCATGAATCCCCACAACCACTTCATTTTCGCCTGCACACACTAATTTCATTTTACAGGCTTGGCGGTGAGCAGTAACAGCTGTGTACATAGAGGTAAAGCCCGATGTGTATACCTTAATGTTATCTGCACCATATTGTTCAGCGGCTTCAGGTTCAGTTAACCCCATTGTGCCAATGGGTGGATGACTAAATACCACAGTGGGAATTAACGAGTAATCCATTTTGGCATCAGGCATTTGACCAAATAAGCGCTCCGACAACAAGCGACCCGCTTTAACGGCAACGGGAGTCAGCTCTACGCCGCCTTCCATGATATCGCCAACACAATAAATGCCTTTAGCTGTGGTATTTTGCTGGGCATCAGTTACTACATAACCGTTCGGGTTCAGGGTGACATCGGTATTTTCAAGGCCGATGTTACCTGTTGCTGGCGAACGTCCAATTGCCCAAATAAGGGTGTCGACTGTTAAGTTGTTACCGTTTTCAAGCTCAAGCGTTAAGCTACCGTCGGTATTTTTAACCACTTGCTTAGGCACACTATTGGTATGTAAGGTTGGGCCATCTGTTGCCATAGCATCAACTAGGGCATCTACTAAAATAGGATCAAAATTTCGCAACGGTGCGTGTTTACGCACTAGTAAATGGGTTTCACTACCCAGTGCATGTAACACCCCCGCTAGCTCAACAGCAATATAACCAGCACCAATGACGGCAACACGTTTTGGTTGTTCACGTAATTCAAAGAACCCATTAGAATCGATACCGTATTGCGCGCCGGGAATATTGGGAATAGTCGGTGCACCGCCTGTGGCGATCAAAATATGATCAGCCGTGTAATGCTCGCCATTCACTTCAATCGTGTTGTTATTCACAAACTTGCCATAACCGTTTACTAAGGTCACTTTATTGCTGGCAAAACCACGACCGTAGGCTTCATGAATGCGGCCAATATACGCTTCGCGATTATCGACTAAAGTATTCCAATCAAATTTATTGACGGTAACGTCAAAACCATAGTCTTTCGCATATAGGTTCATGGCTTCAGCAACGTGCGCGCCATACCACATCACTTTTTTGGGGACACAGCCTACATTTACACAGGTACCACCCACATGCTTTGCTTCTATAATTAATACTTTTGCGCCGCGCATTGCTGCACGATTTGCTGATGCGATACCGCCACTGCCGGCACCCAAAGCAATATAGTCAAAATGTTGAGCCATGATAATCTCCGCTACAATTGATGCAGCCATTGTAGGGAGGAATCGGCTTCGATGCTAGGGCGTGTTCACAAACTCTTGCTAGCGCTTGTATTGGCAAAGGGCATGATCACCTTGTGATGGCCCTTTGGTTTCACATTTTAAGCATTTCCACTCACCTAATCTGGCGGTCATTTCGCGCTCAAAATGCTGTTGGTTTTGCGTACCGGGCCTGAGTTTGCGTTGCAGATAACTAATGCGGTTATCTAACCAACGACAGCTGGGATCATTTGCCACTTTAGGGGCTTTAAGGGCTGAGGAAACTTTGGTTTTTGATTTATAGGATGGATTAACTTTGGTTTTGGAGCCCCATGATCGCTCAACTAAGGCTTCATCAGCGTAATATTCTAATGCCAAGGAAGGCGGGTTAATGTTAATTGGCTTGCCTTCACTATCAAAAACACCATCAGCACCAAGCTGAGTAATATTTTCATTACTTAATGTGTTAGATGTTGATTCTGATTTATGGGTAAGTGTAATCAATTTATCGCTCGCAATAGCGCTATGTTGAATACAGATACCAGCCATAAAAAATAGAGGGGAGAAAATCAATTGAATAGGTTTCATAGTGCATCCTTGCCAATGTAAACGATAAAAAGCGCAATCATCCTGTTGCGCTTTTAAAGTGTAGCCTAATTTATACCAGACACAAACCGGCTAAAGCATTCAGAATACCCAGTTTAAATGCACGCCACCGTAGGCTTCATTTAAATTGCCTGCTACCTGATTATCAGCGGCCTCACGTTTAATATCGCCCAAGGCTTCAGTGACGCTAATATGCGTACTCAATTCAATGTTTTGGGAAATGGCATAAGCGGCTTCGACACCAAACTGTAGATGATTTGCACCATCATGCTCTTCAGTAACGTATTGAAAATCAAAGCCCTGCAGCACATAAGGTGTGATGCTTAATTTGTCCGTGATATTCCATGGGCTATGTAAGCTCACTTCAACAAAATAGCCGCCGGCTTCTGTGGCATAGGTGTAATTAATCGCGGGTATGAGCCAATCAATCCCTGTGTAAGTTAACGAACTAAATACTTCATTGTCGGAGGCGCGATCATCACCATAAAATTCTAAACGTTGGTAGCCTATAGTGGCTTCAAATTGCTCAGTTAAATGAATCGTATATTCAAGACCCAAATTCCACTCGATATAATGCGTTTGATCGCCGCGACCTAAAGCCACAAAAGTGACGAGATCACCATCAGTGACACTGGCGACTCCCCAAACAATACCGCCTTTGTCTAAATTATCCCGCCCTTCGGAGATATATTGGCTGTCCCATGCGAGGTCAACTGCAAATTCAGGGGCGGTTTGAGCGAGTCCCTTTGTTGGTATGCCACCAAAAGAAAGCACTGCACAGCTTATAATCAATGTCATAAGAGATTGAGGTAAACGTGCTGGTAAAAAAGCGGGTTTGATCATAGTGATAACTCTATTGGGTTAGCAGCGGTTGACGATTTTTGAACATATTAAACAACAAAATACTAAAGGTGAATGATAACGAGTTGCATTTGCGATCTAATTGTCAATATTGGAAGTGTAAATAGCGTGTAAATAAAAATCGAGATCATCATCACTTTTTTATGACAATTTTTAAGTTAGGCAGCTCAAAACTGGGCCTACTCATCCAGAAGTGACCGAGGGATAATCCTTCTTGACTTGATTTTCAGCTTTTAAGCCCTCATAAAGTAATCATACGCTTATCTTCGAGGACACATCATGAGCAACCCATTGCAAAGTGGAACAGAATTACCGCTTTTTTCACAAATCAAGCCAGAACACATTAAGCCAGCAGTGGAACAAGCCATTGAAAACTGTCGTAGTTGCATTGACGCCCTCCTTGCTAAGAATAGTGTTTACACTTGGGATAATTTAATTGCCCCACTTGAAGAGGTTGATGACGAACTTAGCAAAATATGGTCACCAGTATCACACATGAACTCAGTGATCAGCAGCGATGCACTTCGAGAAGCCCATGACGATTGTTTACCTCTGTTGTCTGATTATGGCACTTACGTTGGCCAGCATCAGGGACTGTATGAAGCCTATAAGTCTATTCATCAATCAGTCGATTTTGCGCAACTGACCCAAGCGCAGAAAACCGTTATCGAACATAGCTTGCGAGACTTTGAGCTATCAGGTATTGGGTTGAGTGATGCTGATAAAGTGCGTTATGGAGAGATTGTTAAACGTCTTTCTGAACTGACCAGCCATTTTTCGAACCAATTATTGGATGCGACTCAAGCATGGACAAAACTGATTACTGATGAAGCAGAGCTTGCTGGCTTACCAGAATCGGCACTTGCCGCCGCCAAAGCGATGGCAGAAGCAAAAGAGCAGACCGGCTGGCTATTTACCTTAGATTTCCCATCGTATTTACCTGTTATGACGTACAGTGAAAACCGCTCGCTACGTGAAGAGTGTTATCGCGCCTTTGTCACTCGCGCATCTGATCAAGGCCCTAATGCGGGTGAATTTGATAACACCAACAACATGAACGAAATTGTGGCGTTACGTCATGAAATTGCCAATCTCTTAGGGTTTGAGAGTTATGCCCATGAGTCTCTGGCAACCAAAATGGCAGAAACGCCTGAACAGGTGCTTGGCTTCTTAAACGAACTGGGTGAGCGCTCAAAGCATCAAGCCGCCAGTGAGCTTGCTGAACTGCGTGCCTTTGCCAAAGAACATTACAATGTCACTGAAATGGCATCGTGGGATTTAAGTTTTTACGCTGAAAAACTTCAACAACACAAATATGAAGTGTCTCAAGAATTGCTACGCCCATACTTTCCTGAAAACAAAGTGCTATCGGGCTTATTCTTCACCGTTAACAAACTATTTGGTTTAACGATTAAAGAAGAGACAACGTTTGATTCATGGCATAAAGATGTACGTTTCTTCCATATTTTTGATGCAGAAAACATCCACAGAGGCAGCTTTTATCTCGATTTATATGCTCGCACAGGTAAGCGTGGCGGCGCGTGGATGGATGATTGTCGTGGCCGACGGATTACTTCGACAGGCTTGCAAAAGCCGGTTGCGTATTTAACCTGTAACTTTAATGGCCCAGTCAATGGCAAACCGGCATTATTTACCCACGATGAGGTGGTGACGTTATTCCATGAGTTCGGTCATGGCATTCACCACATGTTGACTAAGGTAGATGTCGGCGGAGTGTCGGGCATTAATGGTGTACCTTGGGATGCGGTTGAACTACCGAGTCAGTTTTTAGAAAACTGGTGCTGGCAGGAAGAGGCCTTAGCTGAAATTTCTGGTCATTTTGAAACGGGTGAACCCTTACCCAAAAAGTTGCTAGATAAAATGCTTGCTGCAAAGAATTTTCAGTCAGGCATGATGATGCTGCGCCAACTGGAGTTTTCACTGTTCGACTTCAGAATGCACCATGAATTTGACCCAGCTAAAGGGGCGAATATTCAGGGTATTCTTGATGAAGTACGTAGTAAAATTGCTGTATTAACACCCCCTAGCTTTAACCGTTTTCAACATGGATTCGCCCACATATTTGCCGGTGGGTATGCTGCGGGTTATTACAGTTATAAATGGGCCGAAGTGCTGTCTGCCGATGCGTTCTCACGTTTTGAAGAAGAGGGCATTTTCAACCCTGAAACGGGCAAAAGCTTCTTAAACAATATATTGGAAATGGGCGGCAGCGAAGAACCTATGGTGCTTTTTAAACGCTTTATGGGTCGTGAGCCAAACACCGATGCATTATTACGCCACAGCGGTATTGCGGCTTAATTTATCTGAAATAAAAGATTAGTTTATATTTTAATCCAAAGGCGCTATTTAGCGCCTTTCTTATTCGTCAGCCCAAAAAACATCATACTTTTTTATAAGAGGGCTTAAATTGAATTTAAATAACTGAACTGATAAATAAGTCGCTAAAATAAAGCGGGTAGGTGAGGAGTAACTGCACCCAAAAAATTAAAAATACGTTCCAAAATAGTTACCTATAATCTGTCATAGACATCCCCAATAACACAGCTAAAGATACCGCCAGAAATCAGTGCCATTTTTAATTCGTAGGTTTTTTATCAAAATCTAGCAAAACAGTTGCCTTAGATGTTTGCTCGCCCTACATTGGAGCGTCAATAGTGAATAAACAATAACAATAGGTCTACACGTTGAGCAGCCATGTTAAAAAGATTTTCTTTGAGTTAACGCCAGGTAAGACGGTGGACTTACAGATAGAACATCCCGTGAAGTTACGCATTAAAGCCATTTTAGTCGGGTATGATTTAGGGCAATATATTATCTTAAAACACCCCGCTCCGCAGAATATGAGCAATTACAACGATGTGCTTGTTGAGGGGAATGTGGTGGTAGTGCGTTACCTATTAGAAGGTCAACAAGGCGAGTGCTACGCTTTTAAATCGACCATCAGAAATGTCACTAAATTGCCTGAAAAGTTTATTTTTTTAACCTACCCTGAAAAAATTGAAAACAGGCAATTACGTACCCATCAGCGATTTACGACTCATTTACCTGCATTTATTCAAGCAAAGGAAGAGCGTGAAGGTAGAAAAGCGGCACAACTTAAGGGGATTATTTCAGATATTTCCGCCAAGGGCTGTGGCTTTGTTTTTAAAAGTGACAAAGCCAATATTAAAGTGAATCAAAAAAATATTTTTGTCGTGATCCGAACCCCTAATGATGTTGAAATGTCTATTCCAGCAAAAGTGTGTAATAGCCGTTTTGAACATGGCAAGGTCAACGTAGGTATACAATTTGAAGAAGATGACGAACAAATTAAAACATTACTCAATCAATTATTTATTGATCTGTAATGCAAAAATAAAAGCCTAAAACAGCGATCTGTTTTAGGCTTGTTGCATCTTAAAGGCTGCAATGTAGGTGCATTGCAAATGTATTATCTGGATTTAAGCTAATTTCAATGCGTGATGCTGACGATACATTACCATGTCTTCAATGGTTAATACTGGCATATTGTGCTTTAAAGCAAAGGCGACAATTTCAGGCGTTTTTGCCATTGTGCCATCTTCATTGGTCACTTCACACAATACCCCAGACTCGCCTAAGCCAGCCATTTGCATTAAATCAACCGTACCTTCAGTGTGGCCGCGACGTGTTAATACCCCGCCAGCGCGAGCGCGAAGGGGAAATACGTGGCCGGGTCTTGCTAAATCACTGGCTTTGGCATTGGCAGCCGTTGCGGTTTTGACCGTGGTGACTCTGTCCTGTGCCGATACACCGGTTGTTACGCCAACCTTAGCTTCAATCGACACGGTAAAGGCAGTCTGATTGGCACTGTTATTGTTTGCCACCATCGGCGGTAACTCGAGTTTATTTGCTTGTGCATCGGTTAAACACAGACACACAATGCCACTGCATTCACGGATCATTAATGCCATTTGTGCTGCGGTTAGATGCTCAACTGAATAGATTAAGTCGCCTTCGTTTTCACGATCTTCATCATCAAGTAATAAGATCCCCTTACCTTGTTTAAGTGCTTCAATGGCTTTTTCTACGCGGACAAGTGGTTCACCAAAAGGTGAAAGTAAAGATAACTGATTCATGGTTACTCCTAAAAATTGACCAGAATCAGGGCTTTGAAGAGGGGTTTTACGCCAAATAGAATCGCACCAGTTGAAAGTATCTACTGGTGATGTTGCTATTCTCTCTCATCCGGACTGTAACCGTCGGCTTTGGAATGTCAGTCATTACATTAAAAATAATGCACTAAGTCACCAAATCTGCTGACCTCGACGAATCGAGCGCTCGCGGGCTTTGTTGTTAGCTATCACTAAAAAGCAATATAGGTAAACAACTTACCGCCGGTGGGGAATTTCGCCCCGCCCTGAGAATTCATGCTGGAAATTCAGCTTGGCTATAGTAAAGCCCAAGCAAGCTAAGTTCAATCAAGTGGTGAAACAAACGTGTGTATAAATCACATAAACTCTACTTGATAGCTGGTATGACCTCTGCTAGCCTGTTGCGCTCACAAAGGAGTGGTAGCAATGAATTTGTATTTTCGATTAGTGTGGTTATTTTTATGGCGCATTCGCCAATGCCCAGGTATTGGTTTTTTGGATACTAGCCGAATTAGTTATCGTGCTTTGCCATTTGATTGTGATGTGAATTTACATCTCACCAACTCGCGCTATCCTGCGTTTATGGATTTAGCGCGTACCTATATGATTGCCGATATGGGATTGATGAAGAAATTCCTAAAAATGAAGTGGATGCCAATTGTTAATGCTTCTGAGTTTACCTATATCCGCGACATTAAACCGTTCGAAAAGTTTGAAATTGAAACCAAAGTGGTCGGTTGGGATGAGAAATACTTTTATATTGAACAACGCTTTATCACGGCAAGAGGTTTACATTGTATCGTTCATGTTCGCGGTGTGTTTGTGTGTAATCGCCAACAAGTGCCAATTGAAACATTAGTTTCGGAAGCGGGTTACTTTGGTGAAAAACCTGAATTACCAGCAGAAGTTGTCAAGTGGAAACAGTTTTTACAGCTCAAAAAAGAGCGTAATACCTAAGCCTTAATAACTGCAGCTTGATACCTCACCACATGGGCTCAAAAGAATAAATGCGAAAAGTAAGGAGTATAACGTGGCTAAACTTGAAAAATTTGCCGATATTCTATCGCGAGCTTGTGAGCGTAAAGGTGGTTTAGCGAATGTTAAGGCGTTATTACCTGATACTTTACCAAGCCATGAAATAGCCCAATATAGCGATGCACAATTATTATCTGCTATGTCAAAGCGGGTATTTCAAAGTGGATTTGTATGGCGCGTAGTGGACAATAAATGGCCTGCCTATGAAAAAGCTTTCTTTGATTTTGAGCCGACAAAAGTATTGATGTTATCACCCGAGCAAATACAACAGCGTGCCACTGATGCCACGCTTATTCGTCATCAAAAGAAAACCCAGGCCATTGTTGATAATGCTTATATGGTGCAAGTTTTATCAGCAAAACACGGCAGTTTTGCAAAGCTTATCGCTCACTGGCCAACTGCTGACATTATTGGTTTATGGCAATTATTGAAAAAACAAGGTGCCCGCTTAGGCGGAAATACAGGGCCTTATTTTTTACGCTCGATTGGTAAGGATACTTTTTTGCTGTCGAATGATGTTCAAGGTTATTTAAAGGCTAAAAAAGTCGTTGATGCTGGCTTCAGTTCACAAACGGGATTGAAACAAACACAGGCAGCATTTAATGAATGGCAACAGGAGAGCGGGCTGAGTTTAGCTGAAATTAGTCGCATTATTGCTTTGGGTGTGGGCGATAATCATCTTTAATAAATTTGATCGACTTCAATTCGGGTTAACAGATGGGCTCAATAAGCAGAGGTTGATTATTCACGTGCCACTTGATAACGGCTTAAAAACATTTGTGCCGTTTCGTTAGCCAGATGCTGACGCTCTACATCGGTTAATAAGGGTTGGCAAGTGAGCACCTGTGGCCAAAAACATCGGCCTTTCAGTAATGACATTAATTGATCATTGGCAAAGTTGGCATCATTGAGTTGCAGTTTGTTATCAGCCTCAGCCGCTTTTATCCATCGGATCAGCGCAGATTCATGCTGTTTCATTTTTTCAATCTCTCGACTCATCTCATCACTGCTATAAAACAAGTGACCAATGGCTACCCGAGCTAAATCGATATGTTCCTGTGAATTAATTAACTCAATCTCAGTTAAAATAATGGCTGCAAATTGACTGCTTAATGAGACATCTGACTGATAACACCCCTGGTTTTTAGTCATAGCCTCTTGCCATAACTCACTGACAAGATACATCACCAAGGCTTCTTTGGTGGCAAAATGATTATACACAGTGCGCTTTGAAACCTGTGCCTCTTCGGCCAATTTATCCATACTACTTGCCGTGACACCGCTCTCTTTAAACATGCGTTTAGCTGTGTCAATAATGGCTTGTCGTTTTAGCTGGCTGCGGTTTTTCATTTCAGTCGTCATCAAGCAATATATTCATAAAAGTTAATGAACTATTTTACACTGACCAGTTTACTTTTCAACCTGAAATCCATAAACTACACCGTATAGTTTACTTTTTTAGTAAACAATATGCATATTAGCATTTTGTCGTATTTTTCTTGGCAACTTGAGGACAGTAAGTGATATAAGTAGCTTAACTTATGAACAATCCTGATGGCTTACTGCCTTGAGATGTTCATGTGCTAACTAAATGACAGCATAATAACAACCACCTGTTTTATAATGAAAAGTCAGTAAAACATATCACTGACAAATTGCTCAAAAAATGAAATACTATAAAAAATTTCAGCTAGTTGGCTCAATTGACGCATGAATCTACAATAAATCGTCGTTAAGTTAACTACAATCTATAGACACTTTTTACTGAAATTACCGATAAATCGATAATTGCAACCAAAATTGTTAACAACCTCGTATCAATCAAGCTAGTTAACGTATTTATTTACAATTTAGTGCTTCGGCTTTAAGCATAGCCGCTATGCGGAATGGCTATTACGAAGCAAAATAGACAGTTAGAATTTAATTGCACAACTTCTCACACTGAATTGAATTTAGGTGAGAAACATTAGGAGTAGGAGCTCTCATGCACAAAGCATTGAAAATTGCCGCAGTCATTACTGCGTCGTTGTGGTTAACAGCCTGTGGCAAGCAGGACGGTGGAGCGCAAGCTCAACAAGAGCGTCCACCTACTCCGGTTGGTGTCATGATTGTAGAAGCCCAATCTCAAGAGATTCAAGTTGAATTACCTGGTCGTAGTAAATCGTTTTTAGAAGCTGAAGTGCGCCCTCAAGTCTCGGGTATTATCACTGAACGTGGGTTTATTGAAGGTAAAGAAGTGACTAAAGGCCAGTCTCTTTACCAAATTGATTCGGCAACCTACAAAGCGGCTTTAATTAGCGCAGAAGCAGATTTAGCTCGTGCTAATGCCGCCTTAGAATCAGCAAAGGCGAAAGCGGCTCGTTATCAAACCTTAGTAAAAACTAATGCGGTTAGTGTACAGGATTTTGATGAAGCGAAAGCAGCTTATAAAGAAGCATTAGCCTCTGTGACCGTGGCGCAAGCGGCAATCAATACCGCAAAAATTAACCTCGAATACACTGAAGTAAAGGCACCCATTTCTGGCCGTATCGGTAAGTCATCGGTGACTGCTGGCGCCTTAGTGACGGCCAACCAAGCTAATACTTTAGCGACCATTCAACAACTTGATCCAATTAATGTGGATATCTCACAATCAAGTGCGCAAATGTTACGCCTGCAAACACAATTAAAAGCAGGGAAATTACTGGAAGCTAAAAATGCGCAGGTGACCTTAGTGCTTGAGGATGGCTCAATCTATGATCAACCAGGTGTTTTGAAGTTTTCAGAAGTGAGTGTTGATGAGACCACTGGCTCAGTTATTATTCGTGCAGAATTCCCTAACCCAGACGGTATTTTATTACCTGGGATGTATGTTCGCTCTAGGTTATCAACAGGCACAGATCCGCACGCTATTATGGTGCCGCAAAAAGCGATTACACGTAATACCAAAGGTGAGGCGGTTGCTATGGTTGTGAATGCGGAAAATACCGTTGAAGCACGTGTTGTGAAAACGGCAGAGGTTATAAATAATCAATGGCGTATTGTTGATGGATTAGTCGCCGGAGATAAGTTAATCGTTGAAGGTTTACAAAAAATCCGCGCGGGTGCTGTGGTATCACCACAAGTGTTAAGTACTGACTCAGCAAAATAATAGGAAATCATTATGGCTCGCTTTTTTATCGATCGCCCTATTTTTGCCTGGGTGATCTCCATTTTAATAATGCTTGCAGGGGTCTTAGCAATTAAAGGCCTACCTGTGGCACAATACCCAAGTATTGCACCGCCCTCGGTTGTGATTAAAGCTTCCTATCCTGGTGCTTCGGCAAAAACGATGGAAGATACTGTTACTCAAGTTATTGAGCAGCGTATGACAGGGCTTGATCACCTTCGTTATATCAACTCAAGCAGCGACAGTTTTGGTAACGCAACAATTACTCTAACCTTTAATGCGGAAGCCGATCCAGATATTGCACAGGTTCAAGTGCAAAACAAGCTACAAGCGGCAATGACTTTATTGCCTCAAGAGGTGCAGTCGCAAGGGGTTAATGTTAACAAATCCAGTGCGGGATTCTTGATGGTTGCTGCGTTTGTATCCGAAGATGGCTCTTTAGCTAAAAACGATATCTCAGATTATGTTGCTGCTAACGTTCAAGACCCGATGAGTCGTGTACCGGGTGTAGGTGAGTTGCAACTATTTGGTGCGCAATATGCAATGCGTATTTGGCTTGACCCGTTAAAACTGACGCAATATAACTTAACCAGTGTTGATGTTATGGCTGCGATTCGAGAGCAAAACGCTCAAGTATCAGCGGGTCAGTTAGGTGGCGCTCCAGCTATGGCTGGGCAAGAATTAAATGCCACAGTCACATCTCAAAGTCGATTACAAACTACAGCTCAATTCAAACGAATTATCATTAAGTCAGACTCTTCAGGTGCAAATGTTTATCTTGAAGATGTGGCACGGGTTGAACTGGGTGCTGAAAGTTATACTACTGAGTCGCTATATAACGGCAAACCCGCATCGGGTCTCGCGTTCAAATTAGCAACTGGGGCCAACGCCTTAGATACTGCCAAACTTATTCGAGAAAAACTTGAAGAGTTAAAGGTCTATTTCCCAGAAGGTTTAGAGATTTACTACCCTTACGACACTACACCATTCGTGGAAAAATCCATTGAAGGCGTAGTCCATACCTTAATTGAAGCAATCGTATTAGTGTTCTTGATCATGTATCTGTTTTTGCAGAACTTTAGAGCAACATTAATTCCGACCATTGCGGTACCTGTGGTATTGCTAGGTACCTTTGCGATTTTATCTGCTACTGGGTTCTCGATTAACTCGCTCACCATGTTTGCTATGGTGCTGGCAATTGGTCTGTTGGTGGATGATGCCATTGTTGTGGTAGAAAACGTAGAACGGGTCATGTCGGAAGAAGGCTTAAGCCCGCTTGAAGCCACCCGTAAATCTATGGATCAAATCACAGGTGCATTGGTCGGTATTGGCTTGACTCTGTCAGCAGTATTTGTACCTATGGCCTTTATGTCGGGCTCAACGGGTGTCATTTACCGTCAGTTCTCCATTACGATTGTGTCTGCGATGGCATTATCTGTATTTGTGGCAATGGTTTTAACCCCCGCATTATGTGCCACAATGTTAAAGCCAATCCCCAAAGGTCACACCCATATTAACACTGGGTTCTTTGGCTGGTTCAACCGCAGCTTTGATAAGTTAACATCGCGCTATGAAAAGTCGGTAGCCAACATTTTAAAACGCAGTGTACGTATGATGGGGGTTTACTTAGTCATTGTCATTGCTACTGCATGGATTTTCATGCGGATGCCAACGGCTTTCTTACCAGATGAAGATCAGGGTATCTTGTTTACTCAAGCTATTTTGCCAACTAACTCGACCCAAGAAAGCACTGTTAAGGTTCTAAATCAGGTCAACGATTATTATCTTGGCACTGAAGGTGACAATGTTAAATCAGTATTTAGCGTTGCAGGCTTCAGTTTTGCTGGTATGGGACAAAACATGGGGATGTCATTCGTTGGCCTGCATGATTGGGCTGAGCGTACTGAACCTGGTCAAGATGTTAAATCGATTTCAGACCGTGCGATGGCGAAGTTCTCACAAATCAAAGAAGCCATGGTATTTGCCTTTGTTCCACCAGCCGTTATTGAATTAGGTACTGCCAATGGTTTTGATTTGTATCTTCAAGACCGAAGTGGACAAGGTCATGATGCGTTAATTGCAGCACGTAATCAGTTACTGGGTATGGCTGCACAAAACCCTAATCTGGTGGCGGTGCGTCCAAATGGTCAAGAAGATGCGCCAATGTACGAAATTGACATTGATCAAGCAAAGCTTCGTGCATTAGGTATTGATATTGATAATGTAAATAGCGTACTGGGTACGGCTTGGGGAGGGTCATATGTGAATGACTTTATCGACCGTGGCCGTGTGAAAAAAGTCTATCTGCAAGGTGATGCGCAATATCGTATGCAGCCAAGTGATTTAGACACCTGGTATGTACGTAATAGTGCAGGTGAGATGGTGCCGTTTTCCGCTTTTGCAACCGGTAAGTGGAACTTTGGTTCGCCACAGTTACAACGCTTTAATGGTTTGCCAGCGGTGAACATTCAAGGCGCAACTGTGCCAGGCTATAGTACCGGTGCTGCCATGGCTGACATGGAGGCAATGGTTAAGCAATTACCACCTGGATTTGGTATTGAATGGAATGGTCTTTCTTTTGAAGAACGTTTATCAGGTAACCAAGCTCCAGCATTGTATGCATTATCAATTTTGGTGGTTTTCCTTGTACTCGCCGCACTATATGAAAGCTGGTCAGTGCCATTTGCCGTTGTGTTAGTTGTGCCATTAGGCGTGATTGGTGCGTTAATTGCGATGAATGGTCGCGGTTTACCTAACGACGTATTCTTCCAGGTTGGCTTGCTAACCACTGTAGGGCTAGCCACGAAGAACGCGATTTTGATTGTGGAATTTGCTAAGGACTTCTACGACAAAGGCGCTGGGCTTATTGAGGCGACATTACATGCAGTACGTGTGCGTTTACGTCCAATCTTAATGACATCATTAGCATTCGGCTTTGGTGTTGTACCGCTTGCTATAAGTACCGGTGTGGGTTCGGGCAGTAAAAATGCCATCGGTACCGGTGTACTTGGCGGTATGATGAGTTCAACCTTCTTAGGTATCTTCCTTATTCCATTATTCTTCGTGGTGGTAGAAAGGATCTTCAGTCGTAAGCAGAATAAAACTGACGCAGTACCAGCAACTGATACACCTGTTGAAACATCACATAAGTCTGACCACTAAGACCTTGTGAGTTGAGTAAAAATTAGCCCAGCTTGTGCTGGGCTTTTTTTATTGGCGGTGGTATTATCCCGCCCCCTTGTCGAAACCTACTATCATTTAAATAATGATAGCGTTTAATACACAAGACATAATCATAAAAAATCTCTGTACAGACTTTGAGTGTCAATGCACTTGCAGTCAATAAAATTGCGGGTTCCCTCACCCCGCCTAACCCAAATAAAAAGGCCACAAGATGTTAAAACTTACTCAGACGCAAACGCGTCGTGCGCTGCTATTTTTAGTCAGCTTTCATATACTGATTATTTGTGCCAGTAATTATCTGGTTCAATTACCTTTTCAAGTCTTTGGTTACCACACCACTTGGGGCGCCTTTAGCTTTCCATTTGTGTATTTAGCCACCGATCTCACCGTCCGTATTTTTGGCCAACAAGCCGCTAGACAAATTATTTTTAAAGCTATGCTGCCCGCTTTAGTTGTGTCGTATTTAATTGGTGTTTTGTTCCATCAAGGGCAATTTCAACAGTTTAGTGCCTTATTAGAGGTGAACACTTTTGTTTTTCGCATCGCATTTGCCAGCTTTATTGCCTATCTTGTAGGCCAATTAATGGATATCACGGTATTTGCGCAATTAAGAAGAGTGCGTGCATGGTGGATTGCGCCGGCAGCATCAACCTTGATAGGTAATTTAGTCGATACATTGGTATTTTTCAGTGTGGCCTTTTACGCTTCAACAGATGCTTTTATGTCTACGCACTGGCCGGAAATCGCCACCATTGACTATGGTTTTAAATTGATTGTTAGCTTGGGATTATTCTTACCGGCTTACGGGGTATTGCTGCGCGTATTACAAGATAAATTGCTCAGTACACACCAACACTCAGTGCGCATTCTTTAGCACAATATTGCTATTTTGAGGGCGTGATTAAACCGAAAAATCGCTTTCTTATTTGAAACAGATTGATTCAAAATACTCGATCAAGCGTGATAGTGAGCATTATCGCGCTTTTTTTATTCCTTAAAATTGTAAAGCCAGCCTACACCTGTACATCTTTAAAGCTCAATATATCGATAAGCATCTGAAGTTTAAACAGAGTTTTCGTTCGTTTATAGGCTTAAACTAATCATAAACTCAACTGGACAGACCTGTTATAATAGTGGCCTTCAAATACCTGAAATACCGCTTGTGGAGAGCTTAGATGTACACTTTAGAAATTCGTGAATTTACCGATGCAACTGACACTGTTTGCCAACTCATCGCCCAATTGACGCAACAAGTCCCGGAATTAGATAGCCCACAAACCCAAGCGGATATTCAACAGCGATTAAATTCAGCACCCTGTTTAATCTTAATTGCTTACGTTGAAGGTGAGGTTGCTGGATTTAAATTAGGCTATGCCAAGCATGACACTGAGTTTTATAGTTGGTTAGGTGGTGTATTACCCGATTTTCGTCAGTTAGGATTAGCTAAGTCGATGTTGGAATACCAAGAAAAGTGGGTTGCACATAAAGGGTACGTTACCCTATCAGTCAAAACACGTAACCAATTTAATGCCATGTTGAATATGCTGGTCAGTCGTCAGTATCAAATTACGGCTGTTGAAGCGGATCAAAGCAACATTAGTCAGCATAAGCTGCATTTACAAAAACAGCTTAATTTTACTGTAAGTCAGTAATCTAGCTGGCTTCGGCTGGTGATAATGTAAAGCTGCAATCAGTTTTATTAATAAAGCTTGCAAACGATAATGAGAATGATTACTATTTGTGTGCGTTCCAAAGCTCAGTTGCAATTTTAAAGCTTCATCACCTTTATTGTTAGGCTGAGTTCGCAAGCACGACATTGCTCACACACTCTTTGTGGCCGGATTAATCATCCGGCTTTTTTTTGCCTAAAAATGACCGAAATTAACTAAAATGTAAGCCATCATAAGGATTATTGGTGTGCTCATCTTTGGCTTTGTAGTACAGCCCAATAATAAATACTGTGCCTTTACCTTCGGTTGATTTCACTTCAATCGTGCCACCTAGGCGTTTGATAATACCGTAACTTAATGATAATCCTAAACCTGTACCATCTTTACGCGTGGTATAAAAAGGATCAAAAATACGGCTCAGCTGCTCTGCACTGATCCCTACGCCTTCATCTTCCACTTCAATTTTGACCCCTATGGGTTCATCATTTTGCAGCCAGTCATGCGTTCGGATCCAGATGCGCTCTGAAGTGGGCTCTTTTTTGGCTTCAATGGCATGGGCGGCATTCACAACAAGGTTAATTAATACCTGCTGAAGCTGTGGACGATTCACCTCAACGGGACAACTGGCGTTGAGCTCTTTGATCAGCACCACCTGTTGCTTTTGAATGGAATGGCGCACCAGCACTAATACCTCTTCAACAATCGGCGTGACCTGATGCATTTCAATCGGGGCATTAAACTCACCGGGACGACTGTACTGCAATAAACTGCGAATAATGGTGCTGATCCGTCCAACTTGCTGAATAACCAATTCAATTTCTTCCGATACCTGCTCAGCTTGGTCACCCAACTCGTACTTTAATAATTCCATGTTGCCCAAGATCACCGCGGTAGGATTATTAATCTCGTGTGCGATACCTGCGGTCAGTTCACCGAGTGCGGTGAGTTTTTCATTGGTAACCAATTGCTGACGGGTTTCATTGAGCAGTGCCACGTTGCGTTGCAACTCTTCTGTTTTATCCTGAAGGCTTTTGGTTCTTTGTTCGACTTTGACTTCGAGTTGCTCTGCCGCGGCTTGGATTTGCAGATTACGGCGCTGCAACAAGTCCAACATGCTATCAAATTGCTCGGCCAAATTTGCAAGTTCGTTGTCACGATCTAACCCCAACTCACCAATGCGGACATTGCCACCAGATTGTACCGCTTTAACAACGTGATGAATTCGCTCTATCGGCTTTAATAAGCTGTACGCACCGCGGTAAACCAATAATCCTGAAATAAACAGTACCAACATTAAAATGCTGCCCAGTTCGATGATATTTAACAGGTAATTATTAATGAAAGGGCCTTCTGAAAAGCCGGTGTACACCATCCCAATGCGCTTGCCGTAGATATCAAGTAGTGGGGCATATGCTGAAATATACCAATCGTTAAATACAAACGCTCTGTCTACCCAAGGTTGACCTTCGATTAACACTTTTTCTCTTACCTCTTCTGACACCAATGTGCCCAGAGCGCGATTTTGATCTGAATATTGTGAAGAAGAGGCATTTATCGGTACATTGGTGCTCACTCTCACATTGTCTAAAAACACGGTCACGGAGCCAATAGATAGTTCAGGTAAAGTGCCTTTGTCATAAACCAAATTGCGAATGTGATCGACGATAGCGGTATCCCGATTCAGCAAATTGCCACCATCAAGGTACCAAGACACCGATGAATCTGGATTAATAATGGGCAACACACTGCGGCTAATTAAGCCGCGTTTTTCCTGTGCTTTTGTAGGTTCTAGTGCCCTTTGGGTTGTTTTTAAATCGATAATGGCATATTGCGCTAATTGTGGGTCAATCTCTTTTAAGCGTTTGGACGACAATACCATCATGCCCGAAGTCGGTGACTTAGGTTTTTTTCGCAATAAAGCACTTAAATCAGTATCGCCACTAACCTGTTCAACGCTGACCACTCGCAAAAAATCCAAACTAAGCTGTTGCTTAGTTTGATTAAGTACCTCGGAAATAGTATTGCGAGCCTGTTGGTTATGCTTATCTTGAAGTAGTTGTTTAAAAGCGGTTTGAAAAGCCCATGAATTTGCCACATGCATTAATTGCTGTTCTTGGCGATTTTGCACTTGCTCTAGGGTGTTTTCGGCAACAGTTAAATCCGCCTTCACCTTCATAAATAATTGTTGGCTGGTGTAACTGATATTCCAATAAATGGTAATAAAAACCAAGCTGACAAGCGTCAACAGGATGGGGAGCAAAGTTAAAATTAATAACCTGTAACGCACTTTGGCTTGCATTTGCTGCCAGCTGATATCAAAAATTCGCTTAAAAAAAGACACGGTTACGATTCCTCTTGCTCATCAGAAATCTGTCCTAACCACTCTTTGTACTTTCTGTCCAATGTTTTGCGTGACACGCCTAGCTCTCTGGCGGCTGCAGATTTATTGCCTTCATGGGCATCAACTACCTTAGTGACATGCTCTTTTTCAACGGCTTTCAAGGTCCAATCTAGAGGGTAGCCGAAGTTTTCAATGGCTTCTGTTGTAGCGGTTTTTTTCCAATATTCCGCAGGCGGCTTGCCCAGTAAAATGCAACGCTCAATCATGTTTTTCAATTCACGAATATTACCTGGCCACTCATGTTGCTTTAACACTTGTAAATCTTCATGGCTCCATAGCACAGGCTTAATGCCTAATTCTTTAGAGATTTGTACCGTAAAATGATGGGTTAACTCAACAACATCTTCAGGCCTAGCACGTAAAGGCGGGATCAAAATATTTAATACATTTAAACGATAGTAGAGGTCGCGTCGAAAGTGTCCTTTTTCGACTTCTTCCACCAGTAAGCGGTTAGTTGCCGCCACCACTCGAACATCGATATTGACCTCTTTTTCACTGCCTACAGGCCTAATTGCCCGCTGCTCTAATACCCGTAATAAAGCGGTTTGCATATTCATTGGCATTTCACCAATTTCATCTAAAAAGATGGTGCCGCCTGAGGCAAAATTGAATAATCCTTCCCTTGAGGTTTTCGCGCCAGTAAATGAGCCTGCAACATGGCCAAACAATTCACTGGCTAATAGTTCAGGTGCAATGGCACCACAATTTACTGGCACAAATGGACCTGTGCGGTCACTTAATTGATGTAATTGCCTCGCTACAAGCTCTTTACCCGTACCTGACTCGCCCTCAATCAACACCACTGCATTGGTAGGTGCAACACGTTCAATTACTTGTTTGACTTCGTTAATCGCATCGCTGCTGCCAATAATGGTTGATGACTGCCCGTGGGAAAGCTCACGTTTTAACATAAAGTTTTCACGTTTGAGTAAGCGTTTTTCAATACAGCGATCAACCGCTGACATCATTTGCTCAAGATGAAATGGCTTCATAATGAAGTCAGATGCACCTGCTCGTAAGGCTTTGATGGCCACATCCATATCAGCATAACCGGTCATGAAAATAATATCGGATTGACGGTCGGTATCATCGAGCGCTTCATGCCACTCTATACCAGAGCGATCGGGCAAACGAATATCAACAATTAATACATCAAAATGTCCTTGGCTTCGAACCTGCTCAGCTTCGGCAATTGTTGATGCGGTTTCAACAAACGCAAATTTTTTTAACATCGCTTTAGATAAGAAACTGCGCATGCCGGGTTCATCATCAACAATTAGCACTGACATACTGGTATTAACACTGCTAGACATACTCATTACCGCTCCAGTTGGACATTTTGACTCAATTTGAACTCACTTTAGCACCTAATAATACAAGTTAGGTCAGTATGAACCACCGAAAAGTGATCTTGGGACAATTTGTCTGATGTGTTTTTCATCACCGTGGGATCTGCTTCACAAATTAAGGTTTTGTCGTGAACTGAATTTGCACTTAAAGCTGTTGGCATTTAACTTGCTTACCCTAGGGCTGCATTAGCTGTTATTGACCTTAGTGTTAATGTTGTTTTCATTAAATAATGCCTTATCACCACTGTATAAAAGGATAGATTCATGTTTAAAAAAATAGCCAGTTTTACGGCCTCATTTAGCATAATGAGTAGTTTGGCTTTTAGCCCGTTTTTACAAGCGCACGAGCACGAAGCGCATAGCGTGATCAAACTAGCCACCACTACCAGCACTGAAAACTCAGGCTTATTAAGCGCATTATTACCTACGTTTGAGAAAGAATCAGGCTATTCGGTACAAGTGATTGCCACCGGTACTGGTCAAGCCATTAAACTTGCTAGCCAAGGTGATGTCGATATCGTTATGACACATGCTCCAGCGGCTGAGGCAAAATTTGTTGCTGATGGCTATGGCGTGCAACCTCGTGGTTTAATGGAAAATGATTTTGTGTTACTTGGACCCAAAGATGATCCCGCAGGCGCCCATGATGCTAAAAGTGTGCTTGAAGCATTTGAACGTATTGCTGCGAAGCCAAGCACCTTTATCTCCCGTGGCGATAACTCTGGCACTCACATGAAAGAGTTAGAGATTTGGCAGCAAGCTCATGTAAAAACTGATTTTGCGGGCTATACTTCAGTTGGCCAAGGCATGGGTAAAACCTTGTTAATGGCTAACGAGTTACAAGCTTACACATTAACAGACCGTGGTACTTTTGTAGCATTTAAGGCTAAACTGGATTTATCCATTCGTTTTGAAGGTGGCAAAGAGTTAGCCAATCCTTACCAAGTGATGCTAATCAATCCTACAAAATACCCAGAACTTAATCATCAAGGTGCTCAAGCATTAAGTGACTGGTTAGTCAGTCCTGCAGCACAAAAAATGATTAACGAATTCACAGTGCAAGGAGAGCAATTGTTTAAGGCAACTTATCAAAAATGAGTGAAGGCTGGTTAGCCCTTTTGCAGCAAGCATTTCGCTTGCTGCTATCTTTTGACCCCGATGTATGGTCAATCATTAATGTGTCTTTTTCCGTTTCGTTTGCGGCACTTTTTATCACCTTAATTCCTTCTATTATGCTGGGATTTTTTCTCGCATTTACGCATTTCCCCGGCCGCTGGATTGTCACTAATTTAATTCAAACCTTACAATCCATTCCCACTGTGGTCATTGGCTTGCTGGTGTATTTATTACTCACTCGCAATGGTGCTATGGGCGACTTAAAGTGGTTATTTAGCCAAAATGGGATGATATTTGGCCAAATGCTCATTTGCGCACCTGTGCTGGTGGCTTTATCGCAAGCGGCATTTGCCAGTGTTGATCGTCGTGCATGGGAAACATCACGCACCTTAGGTGCTAACTGGTTAATGGCAATTTGGACCGTCTGTCGTGAGTTACGAGTGGCTTTATTGCTTGCTATTGTTGCCGCATTCAGCCGTATTTTAACGGAAGTGGGGTGTTCTATGATGGTCGGGGGAAATATCATGAATGTGACCCGTAATATTCCAACGGCTATCGCATTAGAAACCTCCAAGGGCGATTTTGCTCAAGCGATTGCACTGGGGCTGGTATTGTTGATTTTGGCATTGGTGCTTAATTTCGCACTGGGTTCATTACGGGGTAAAGCCCTGCCAAGGAGCCACTAATGAGTTTATCAGTAGCTCCCCAGATGAAGGCCGCAGTAGAGGCCACTGATTTAGTGATGCAATTTGACGATCGCAGGTTGTTTAGTGCTCAAAAACTTCGTTTTGTGGAAGGCGATGTTATCTATTTGCAGGGCGATAATGGCTCGGGTAAATCCACCCTGATGAAACTATTGGCCGGATTAATCTCCCCGTCGCATGGTCGTGTAATTTGCCAAGGTTTTAGCCAACCAGCGTGGTGGCAGGCTGCGTCGTTATTGGGGAAAGCCGTCTATTTACATCAACATCCTTATCTTTTTGATGGTACGGTAAAATACAATCTTACCTATGGATTATCGACAAGAAAAAGCCGCACCAAGGCGCTACAACAACGTCTTGAGCAAGCGATTAATATGGCACAATTGGCAGATTTACTTCAGCATTCAGCCAGTGACTTATCCGGCGGTGAACGCCAACGCCTTGCTATAGCAAGGGCGTGGATTTGTCAGCCCAAGCTGCTGATGTTGGATGAACCCATTTCTAACATGGATAAGCATTCGCAAAAACTGGTGCTTGCGATGATCAATCAACTTAAAATGGAAGGAACGGGTTTATTGATCAGTAGCCATCAAACCTGTGGTCTAACCGCCTTATGTCAACAACATTGGCATATCAAAGATCAGATTATTCATACCAGCCAACATGTGCCTAATTTAGATACTCAACAAGATAACTCCGTTATGGGATCTCACTATGTCATCGCCAAATAAAAATTCACCTACCATTGAAGCCGTCATTCTTGCGGGTGGCATGGCCAGACGTATGGGCGGAGATGATAAAGGTTTAGTTGAATTAAATAACCAACCTATGATCAGCTACACCATTAACCGCTTAGCACCTCAAGTGCAGCGCATCATGATCAACGCTAACCGAAATCAACAGCGTTATGGCGAGTTTGGTTATGAGGTTATGAGTGATATTGATTCTGGTTATTTAGGTCCCCTAGCAGGCATGATCACCGCCATGGGACGCACTCAAGCAGATCTTTTGCTTGTGGTACCTTGCGACTGCCCATTGCTGCCCCATGACTTAGCCAGCAGAATGCTTGCCACTATGCAGCAAACAGGTGCTGAACTGGTGGTAGCAAGCGACGGTAAACGTGAGCAACCTGTGGTGTTATTGCTTAAACCGAGTTTACGTGACTCGATGAAAGCATTTTTAGATGCAGGCGAGCGTAAAATCGATTTTTGGTATGCGAAGCATCACTACGAGGTGACCGGTTTTGCCGATCAGCCCCAGGCATTTATTAACGTCAATACACCAGAACAAAAACAACAACTCGCCGAGCAAATAGCGCAGTAATTAAAAATAGAGGTAATTATGTCTTGTGTGTTTAACAATCCACTGCCGATCCCCGTTCTTGGCTTTTGTGCATACAGTGGCACGGGAAAAACCACATTATTAAAACAACTGATCCCAGAGCTCAATCGTCGCGGCCTTCGTCTGGCGGTGATTAAACATGCTCACCATAATTTTGATGTCGATATTCCCGGTAAAGATAGCTATGAAATGCGCAAAGCCGGTGCCAAACAAATGTTGGTTGCCTCACATGTTCGTTGGGCATTAATGACTGAAGATGCATTAGATTCAGATCCCAGCTTGCCACATTTACTCAAACAAATTGAAGCCGACAAGGTTGATATTGTATTAGTGGAAGGTTTCAAAAAGTTAGCATTACCCAAAATTGAACTTCATCGTGCCTCACACGGTAAACCCTTTATTCATACCCATGATGACAATATTGTGGCAATCGCCTGCTGTGATGAAACCCAAACACCTGCGGATCTCATTCGATTAGACCTCAACAATGTCGGTCAAATTGCAGATTTCGTGGTGCAATATCAACAAAGTTGGCAAGCACCTAAGGTGGCATTACCCATTGATTTAGCGTCAGCGGAAGTGCCACAGCGCGGCCAACAAGGTCTTTCAGTGGCCCAGGGCATCAATCATATTCTTAATCAAGTTTCTGCAATCACAACAACGGAAATGGTTGATTTAGACCTGTTAGATAATCGCGTATTAGCCCGTGATTGTATTTCTCCGGTGAATGTTCCGCAGCACACCAACTCCGCTATGGATGGTTACGGTTTTGCGTATAGCGATGTTGGGGCCGCGCCATTACATGTGGTTGCAGAGGTGCTAGCAGGGCATGGTTATGACAAAGTCGTGCAACCCGGTGAAGCCGTTCGCATTATGACGGGCGCGCCAGTACCTCAAGGTGTTGATACCATTCAGCCTCGTGAGCTATGCGACACCCAAGATAATCAGGTTACCCTATTAGACACTGCCAACATTAAACAAGGGCAGCATGTGCGTTTAGCCGGTGAAGACATAGCCGTAAATGATGTTGCTTTGAGTAAAGGGACACGTTTAGGTGCGGCAGAGTTAGGCTTATTGGCTTCATTGGGCTGTTATCAGGCTGAAGTTGTTCATGCGCCAACCGTTGCGGTGTTCTCTACCGGTGATGAGGTCAGCCAGCCTGGCGAGACGTTAAAACCTAACTGTATTTACGATTCAAACCGCTACACCATCAAAGCCATGGCACGTAAATTGGGTTGTAATATTATTGATTTAGGCATCATTGAAGATAATGAAACAGCCTTAACCGCCGCTTTACTTCAAGCTTCTGCCAAGGCCGATATTGTCATTAGCTCTGGTGGCGTGTCTGTTGGCAACGCTGATTACATCAAAACGGTGTTAGCTAAGATTGGTCAGATTAACTTTTGGCGAATTAACATGCGCCCAGGCAGACCTCTTGCTGTAGGGCAAATTAATAACAGCCTGTTTTTTGGATTACCTGGAAATCCTGTCGCTGTTATGGTGTCTTTTTTACAATTTGTGCAACCTGCCGTACGAAAAATGGCAGGCGAGCAATCATCAACTGGCACGCAACCATGGCAACCCCATTACATACCTGCAATAGCGGATGAGTTTTTGCGCAGCAAAACTGGCCGTAGCGAATTTTTACGGGGTATTTACCATATTGCAGCCGATGGCCAAGTGCATGTGAGGTCAACGGGGGCGCAGGGCTCTGGCATGTTGAGCTCTATGGTAACGGGAAATTGCCTCATCGTGATCGGTGAAAAGGATGATCATATCGCTCAAGGTCAGTCAGTGTTCATTCAACCCTTTGCCGCTGTGCTTTAATATGATTTAAGCCAACGTGAAAATGCTTAAATTGTGTTAACACAGCCAAACAGATAGGCAAACGAAGTAGGTCAAATATGAGCCAAATTGTAGATGGGTTTAATCGGCAGGTAGAGTACCTGCGATTATCGGTAACCGATCGCTGTGATTTTCGCTGTGTGTATTGCATGAGTGAAGACCCCGAGTTTTTAGCGCGTGAGCAAGTTCTGTCTTTAGAAGAATTGTCATGGGTGGCACAAGCATTTACAGAGCTAGGCGTGAAAAAAATCCGTTTAACGGGTGGCGAGCCGTTAGTGCGAACCGACTGCGACCAGCTGGTGAAATTACTAGGGAAATTGCCCGGTTTGGAAGACTTGTCGATGACCACCAACGGCTCTCGCTTGTCAAAACTAGCAAAACCATTATATGACAATGGCTTATCTCGTTTAAACATTAGCTTGGACACCTTAAACCCGACGTTATTTACCCAACTGACACGAAATGGCAAGTTAGACCGAGTGATTGCGGGTATCGATGCCGCTATTGCTGCTGGGTTTAATAAAATAAAAATCAATGCGGTTATCTTGCGTGGTCAAAATGATCATGAGGTCATTGATTTAGTCAACTTCTGCCGAGAACGGCATTTAGACATCGCCTTTATTGAAGAAATGCCACTGGGTGTGATGGATGAGCGTAAACGTAGCAGGCATTGTTCAAGCGCTGAAGTGCGCCAACTTATCGAGCAACATTATGCTTTAGTGCCCTCCAGCAAACGTACCGGTGGACCGGCAAAATATTTTAAAATGGCTGATAGTCACATTCACATTGGCTTTATTTCGCCACACAGTAATAATTTTTGCCATGAGTGTAATCGTGTCAGGGTGACGGTAGAAGGTCGACTATTGTTATGTTTAGGCAATGAGAACTCAATTGATTTAAAAGCCATAGTCAGAGAATTTCCTGCTGATATAGCACGCTTAAAAGCCGCTATTTTATCAGGCATTAAATTTAAACCTCAGTCGCATCATTTCGATCAGCAAGGCGTGCAAATTCTACGCTTTATGAATGCAACAGGGGGCTAATTCGTATTTTTTGAGATAGATGATAAACTTTACTTTTTCATCCATCACCTAGTTGAGTTTATGGCTTTATCACGCAAAAAATGGAATACGATTATTATTCTTGCCAGCGCAATGATGATTGCAGTATTAACCTTTATAGACAGTAAAACCACCCAACTGCCAGCTGATGCTATGCCATTATTTGATAGCGAATTACCATTAAAGCAATTGCAAATTAATGGCCAATCCTTTGTCAATAACCAAGGTCAGTGGCAATGTTCAGATGATGTACTTAACTGTAAGCAATGGGCTGCAGCTTGGGAAAATATCGCCATCTCGGCTTTGAAAACAGAGCCAGTACATACTTCTGCAGCAATAAAAATCATCCTATTCATCGAAAATATCGATGAAGCTCAGGTATGGTTATTGTTTGCCGAAGAAGGTTTATTACAATCACCTGGTTTTAATTGGTATCAAATTCCCCCAAGTTTACGCACTGATCTATTACCTATCGTGAACGTACAATCTTAGGGGGGCTTTGATAAACATAAAATATCAACAGTCCATCAAAAGTCATCCACTCAAAAGTGAAATAATAAACCATGCCTGAATTGCCAGAAGTTGAAGTCACCCGCCAAGGCGTTGCCCCTTACCTTGTTGATCAAACGGTTGAGCAGTTGATAGTCCGCAATGCATCACTGCGCTGGCCGGTACCTGATGTTGCGCAAAACATAGTTGGGCAAACAATTAAAAGTGTCCGGCGTAGGGCAAAATATTTACTCATAGATACTGATGCAGGTATCACTATCGTGCACTTAGGCATGTCAGGAAGTTTGCGTATTTTACCGCGAGATACACCAGCAGAAAAACACGACCATATTGATTTAGTGCTGCAAAATGGTCGTATGCTTCGTTTTAACGACCCACGTCGATTTGGCGCTTGGTTATGGTATGAACTGCCTGAAGAGGCGCATCCATTACTATCAAAGTTAGGGCCTGAACCACTAACCCATGCCTTTAACCCAAATCAATTACTGGCAGCATTAGTGGGTAAAAAAAAGGCCATAAAGCTATGCTTGATGGATAATCATATTGTGGTCGGAGTGGGTAATATTTATGCCAATGAAGCACTATTTGCGGCGAGTATCCATCCGCAGGCTGCCGCAGGTAGCATTGATATAGCAAGATTAACTGTGTTGGTAACTGAGGTAAAAACCATTTTAGCAAACGCAATTAATCAAGGCGGTACTACGCTAAAAGATTTTACTAACGCGGATGGTAAACCGGGTTATTTTGCCCAAAAACTGCATGTGTATGGCCGTGGTGGCGAAACTTGCACAAGCTGTGGCAACTTGTTATCTGAGATAAAATTAGGCCAACGGACCACGGTTTTTTGTGGTCTATGCCAAGCTCGTTAAGTTAATTCCGTGGTATAAAATACGCTCCAGATGCACGAATAGTCCCTCGGATTTGACCAATATTTAAAAGGGAGCCGAAGCTCCCTTTTATCAAAGATTAAACTACCTGACTTCTAAAAACGATATTCATAACTGCCAAATACCGTCCCGTCGGTGTCATTATCTTCTACTTCAAACTTCGAATTAGAGATGGTGCCACCAAAGGTCACCATGCCCGACAGCATCGGCATACGATAAGACACTTCAAGCATTAATATATCTTCTTTTGGCGGTTGTGGCGCCCACTCACCCCCTCTATTTTCCCCATCTTTATTTAACTGGGCATAACGTAAAATAGAGGTCAAACCGTGGCTATCTTTAAATTGGCCCACTAATCCTAAAGCATACACTTTAGCATCACTGTCATAGGTGCTGCCTAACGCACGACCATGATAACGTGAACCACTTAGATATGTGCTGTGCTCGTAAAAACAATTAAATACGTTGTCATCTGTTCCACACGCGACCATGGTGTCGGTATATTCAAAAAATAATTTGTATTGTTGGCTGTCAAAAGCAAAGCGGGTATCTGCACCTATCATCATACCGCAGTCGACAATCTGCCAAGGCTTACCTTTCGAGTCCTCACAGGTACGCTCAAGATATAATCCCACTGGCACATCATAAATTTTTTCGCTAAAACGCATATCAAAGCCAGCCATTTGATTGCCATAATTACTGCAACCAAAGCCATTTTCCTCGCGACAATCGCGTTGACCCGTTATGGACTTCCAGGCACTCTCAAAATCACATTCCTGCCCTTCACCACAAAATTGCACCGTCCAAGACAGCCCCATTTCAATCTGTTTTAATGGCTTAATAGAGCTACGCAAATTCCATAACAAAGCATGTGGTGCATAACGTTCTTTTTCAAACATACTCAAACCACCAGTTAAGGTCCAAGTTCCGAGCCAAGATAGCCATGGTGTTTCAAATGCCTGAGCATTATTACGACTAAACATTAACGATGGCATTGGGCGAGCATTGTTTGACTTATGTAATGATGAATCAAATCCTGGTCCCCACCATTGACTCAACGTTCCTGCTGTTATACTCCAGTTGCCCACAATCATTGAAAAATAAGCGTCGTCTAAACGGACTTCTTTATCATCTAATGGATCATAATTCGCTGAGGCACTGACCTTATAAGCGAAGCGCTCACCCATATATTCATGGCTACCGATTAGCTCACCTTGTTCACGATAATCAGAACCAAAATGCTGAAAACGTGCAGGATCGGTCGCAGCAGTGGCTTTCACCTTGGTATTACCACGGTTATTCATGGCATTTTGGTAATAAAAATTCACTCGCGCAAAAGCATCAACAAGATCAGCTGACATCAATGAGGGTTCTGCTTTGTTTAAGTCGACACCAATGCCAGACCACATAAGCGGGTAAGTGTTCACAGGCACGGTGATCACGCCTGCATCTGCCAGCGCTTGAATATCGGCTCTTAAATAAATATCTGACGTATCAACCCAAGGGGCGGCTTGTAGTTGATCGCTTTGACTGACGGTTACCATTGCCAACGTCATCGCCAATATAGAGGGTTTAAATCCATTTAACATCACATTATTTACCTTGTTGCTGCGCTTTGATTTGCGCAATTTTAGCCGCAAGCGCAGTTGCCACCTGTGGATGAACAAATTGAGATACATCGCCGCCATGCAAAGCCACTTCTTTTACCAGCGTCGAAGAAATAAAAGAATTTTCTTCCGCAGGAGTTAAAAAAACACTTTCTAAATTTGGGCTGAGACGACGATTCATATTGGCTAGTTGAAATTCATACTCAAAGTCAGACACAGCTCTTAACCCCCGCACTAAAACACTGGCTTTTTGCTCCTTGGCGAAATCAACCAGTAATCCAGTAAAGCCCACTACTTCAACATTATCTAAGTGTGAGGTGACTAAATTAACTTGTTCGACTCGTTCTTCAAGGGTGAATCTCGGCTGCTTTGAAGGATTAGATGCAATGCCAATAATCACATGCTTAAACAAACGCGCTGCGCGTTCAATTAAATCAGCGTGTCCATTGGTGACCGGATCAAACGTTCCCGGATAAATCGCTCTTCTGTGCATAAGTCCTCAGCTTTGGGGCAATAAGTATTAAAATATAGCAATAGCACCTGCCATTTTGATATGCGTAACATAGCATATTTTGAATAATGGTTAACGTTTAACTAGCTCATTTTACTTACCGCGAAATACCCTTGATGCACAATCTATTTTGATGTGAGCACAAGAATGATTAATGCATACAATCTACTTTTGGCTTACAAATTAGCGATTAACAACAGAAAATCTGCATGATGAAAACTGATTTTATAATCATAGGGAAAATTATGGAAAATCTATTTACCGAGAGGCTATTACTTAACAACTACTGTTTAGGCCTACTTTTAGGCATGATTAGTTGTCTCGCCCAATAAACGAGTGACCTCAGCCATGCAAATATCTAACCCCTCTGCATCGCCCTGTAGCCGCATTTTATCAATTAGTTTTTGTCTTGTTTGGGCATCAACTAACAAGCTTGCTGTATGGCTCATGTCGTTCGCATTGATATCGCAACCCAGCACTAATTCATGCTGGACACATTGTTTAATTCGGCTGGGCTGATCCTTTGATACCGCAACCGCAAGTGTGGGGATGTGTAATGCAATTGCTTGTAATAGCGTATCACCGCCACTCAGCACAGCAGCCTGAGCCTGGCTCAGTAAGCTGATAAAGTCGAGGCTTGTTAATGCCGAAATAGCGATCACGCCTTCCATTTCTGGTAACGCTTTGGGGTAGTTAGGCCCAAAGACCATTAAACTGGGGATGCCGGTTTGTTTAAATACATTGGCAGCAGTTTGAGCAAAAATATCAGCGGCAAAATCGGTCGCCACTTTATGGCCTCCCGACCCTGAGCTATACACTAAATATTGCCCAGGCTTTATGCCATATTGTGCTTGTAATTGCTGTAACCTTTGCGGATCTGGCTTGGCAAAAATAGAGCCAGTAAAAATGGGTAATGGTCGCTTGATTAGATTGAGTTTAAATTTGTCGAGGGCAGTAATGTCACCGATAACAAATTCAGGCTGAACAACCCAGTGGCTATGGGTCACTAAAGCTCGCTCAATTTTCATTCCGCGAGCCCGCTTGCGTCTATGTTGACTGATGAAAACCACTTTGGCACCACATTTATATGCATGTTTTAATTGTGATTTTCTTCCTGCAGCATCAAAAATAACTAAATCGGGCTTGAGGCGAGTAACCAATTGGTTAACTTCTTTAATTCGCTTTGTCGGGGTGTCATTGACTAGATGAGCAGGATAAGGACAGGCGTTGGCATACGGTGCAAAACTGTTTAATACAAATTCGATATGCGCATCTGGCCAGCGTGCCATAATTGCGTCAGCCACAATTTTTGAGCGCATGTACTCACCAATTCCCTCTTCAGAGGAAACCGGAACAAACAAAATCACAGGCGCTTTTGGCATTAAGCTTTTCCCATTGCGACATAAGGTCGACAATAATAATTTTCCATAATTAGCACAACTCGATACTCATCCATAAAGCGAGTATTAATGCACTTACACAAACAACGAACGAAGGGGGCTATTTATACCATTTATATGCTTAAGATGAAATGCGATCGAACACTTGAATCACGCTATCTAGGGTTATCATTTGCATTAAATTCTCCCCTTTGGCCCGTTTTCCCCAAGGGATATCGCCCTTAACTTGCATAGCAATTGCTTGTGGGTAAACACTTACCGTGTTTTCACGATACAAATAAGGGCCGGTTCTGCCAGGATTAGAGTGCGCATACAAGCCAATCACCGCCGTGCCCTGGGTAACGGCCATATGCAAGGGGCCTGTATCTGGGGCAACAACAATTTTAGCTCGTTTTAATACCGCAAGTAACTGGGTTAAGGCGGTTTTACCTATGATATTATCTATATCACATTGAGCATGTTCAATAATACTTGCCGCTAGATTACGCTCTAGCTCACTCGGTCCACCACACAGTATCACCCGGTATCCTTTCTGTGCGGCATGATCCGCGACGGCAGCATATCGTTCAGGTAGCCAATTACGTTCTGCTTTACTGGCTGCAGGGCAGATAACTAACACATTTTCATCATCAGCAATCAGTAATTTGGCATAATCTTGGTCAGCTTGTGGAACCGGAATATGCCAACGTGGAGTGAGGTCTTTCACACCAATGCTTTTGGCAAAACCCATAAAACCATCTAAAACATGTGGCGCTTGCTGAGCGGAGATAGCATGATTTGTTACTAGCCATTGACCTTCTTTGGCGCGTTTTTTATCAAAACCAATACGCACCTTAGCCTTGATCATTAATGATGCGATTGTTGCTCTTAAGGCGACCTGCATATGCAATAATACATCAAACTTTTGCCCTGCTAATGCGTTACGTAAAGCGGCATAACTACGCCAACCTTTTGACTTATCAAAAATAACAAAAGTGACGCCAGGTAAATGTTTGAGTAACTGGTATTCAACTTTACCTATCACCCAGGTTATGGGTAATTGAGGATATTCACGTTGAATAGCCTGAACCATTGCCACGGCATGGCATACGTCCCCAATGGCAGACAACCTTAAAAGGCATAAAGATTTCATGTTCTTAGGGTCAAACGTCATCGGTATCCAACATTAGGTTAAGCAAGCTAAGTTGCCAGTGAATGCAAGTCTGTGATCTTAAGGTATAATGTCTTTTTGATCTAGCAGGGTTATCAAGTATTCATGCAGGTAAAATCTATCCCCAATGGCGTCATCGCTTGGTGCTCCCCATCCGCCAAAAAATTAACTGCTGACAGCTTTACAGTTGAATATTGGCAAAACCTGAATGCCGTAGTGGGGCAATCAAAAGGGCGTTACACCACTTGGTTTGTGCAAACGGGTGCTGAGCATCAACATCAACAATGGGTTTTACGTCATTATTGGCGTGGTGGATTGATGGAGAAGTTTAGCCGTGATGCCTATTTATATACAGGATTAAACCAAACGCGCGCGTATGCTGAATTGGCGTTATTAGCCCTGCTTTATCAGGAGGGATTTGCCGTACCGAATCCTATCGCAGCCAAAATTGAACGCTTTGGTTTATGGTATCGAGCCGATATCATTATTGAACGCGTTGACGGTGCCAAAGATCTGGTGGCGCATTTAGCGCACCAAACAATGGCCAACACCTTATGGCATAAGTTAGGTGAGACCATCGCTAAATTTCATCTTAGAGGTGTGTATCATGCCGATCTTAATGCAAAAAATATTCTGATAACCGGTGAGCAATTTTATTTAATTGATTTTGACCGTGGGGAACTCAAATCACCGCACGCTAAATGGCAACAGGCTAACTTGCAAAGATTGCTGCGCTCATTTAATAAAGAGCAAACCAAGCTACCGGCTTTGCAATTTAACCGTCAAAATTGGCAGCAATTACTGGAAGGGTATCAAACGCTTAACCCCATTGACTTGTAAATATGGCTAATCCTTTAACTGCTGCATAATAAGTTGGCACTGCTTATCTAACGCGCCGCGGTTTTGTTCTACCACATTAGCTGCGGCTTGCGCTGCTTGTTGGTAAGCCTCATTATCGGCAAAGTAATGCAATAACGTCGCCGCTAACGCATCTGCATTGGCAACCACTTTTAGCCCACCGGCTTGTTCGAGTAATGTGGTAATCTCAGCAAAATCCCAATGGTTTGGCCCAACGGTCACCGTTAGCCCCATCGCTGCAGGTTCGAGTGGATTATGTCCCCCATTATCAACTAAAGTGCCACCCACAAAAGCTTGATCTGCTGTGCCATACAACATCACTAACTCCCCCATGGTGTCAGCCAATAAAACCTCGGTTTGCTGCTCCACTTCGTCATTCATGCTGCGACGCGCTAACTGCAATCCCGATTGAGTCACAGTAATCGCCGCCAAGTTAAATTGCTCAGGATGGCGCGGAGCCATAATCAATAATGCATTGGGGTACAGTGCTAAAATTTGCTTATGTACACTCAACATGGCATCAAACTCACCAGGATGCACACTGCCCGCTATCCAGACTGGCGCATCTGCACGCTGCCATTGTTGTCTTAGTGATTTTGCTTGTTGCTGTTTTAGCGGATCAACCCTTAAATCAAACTTTACACTGCCACAAACCTGTATTTTTTCCGATGCGATACCTAGCGCGGCAAAACGGTCAGCCTCAGCTTGCGTTTGCACTGCAAGAGTCGTTAATCGTTTCAGCATAGGTTTAGTTAGCCATGCTTTATCTTGATATTTTTTCGCCGACTTTGCCGAAAGACGCGCATTGGCTAGCACCAATTTTACTTGTTGTTTGTCGGCAAAATACAATAAGTTTGGCCACAACTCCGTTTCCATTATTATCAGGATTTTGGGCTGGGTTTGACGTAAAAAACGTTTCACCGCGTAGGCAAAATCTAATGGTAAATAGCAATGCTGTACGCTATCACCAAACGCTTTAATTACCTCATGAGAACCTGTTGGGCTTGTGGTGGTAATGGTAAATCGATAATCAGGGTAAGCCGCCATCAACTTTTTAATTAAAGGCACTGCGGCTAAGGTTTCGCCCATTGATACACAATGAACGACAACATCGGTTTTAGCCCATTTGCACAATCCAAAGCGCTCATTCCAGCGGCTACGATAATCCTGACTCTTGTATGCGCGCACGCCGAAATAAATCACAACCAATGGAAACAGCAGATATAAAAAAATGGAATACAGAATTCGAGACATTAATTGACTACTTTTGAGATTTTCACTTGTCAGATAAACACAATGTTAACATAATCATAATTCATAGGGATATGGGCGCTCGATTATCATGTCGCTGAACGTGTAAATGACTTTAGTTAAATTTGGAAACTGCATGAAAACCCGCGATAAAATTGTTTTTGCAAGCCTTGAGCTGTTTAATGAACATGGCGAACGTGCCACCACAACTAATCATATTGCAGCCCATTTAGGTATCAGCCCAGGAAATTTGTACTATCACTTTCGCAATAAAGAAGACATCATCAACTCGATATTTAGCTTATATGAAAGTCATTTAGAATCGGGTTTTAAACCCTATGATGATGTGCCGATAACCGTTGATTTGCTGATAGGTTACTTTGATGCCATGTTTTACACCTTATGGCAGTTCCGTTTTATGTATGCCAATTTAGCCGATATTCTTAGTCGAGATGAAGCCTTAAAAAAACGCTACCTTCATGCACAACAACAAGTCTTAAATCGATCGAGTGATGTGTTACGCAAGCTGAAAAAAGACGGTATTTTACAGGTTGAGGATGCACGCATAGTCGACTTAGCTGACACGATTAAAATGATGGTCAGTTTTTGGATCAGTTATCAGTTAACTCAAACGAGTATCAGTACAATTACTAAAGCTACCCTGTATGATGGCTTACTTCGTGTGATGATGATTTTCAAAGCCTATTCAACACCTTCGTCAATTGCGACCTTTGATCGCCTAGAACAGCACTATCGTGATAGGGCGACTCAAGAGCGGACTGTTGCTGCTTAAATATCCACTTACCTTTTTACGCTAACCCGCTACACTTGTAAGCGGGTTGAGGCGTTATTTTCACAATTACGTCATAAAATGCATTAGATTTTCTAACTTGAAAGCCCCGATTGCCCTAATCTTGTTCATGTTGCATTTGTGACTTTAAAAAACACTGTGGGACAACAAAAATACAGGTTAGAATGCCATCAACTCCAACTACCAGTCCCCGTGTAGACAGGTTTTACCGTGCGGATTGGATTAGCATAATAACCAATATCTAGGAGAAAACAGGTGGCCTCAACCTCTTTCTACGACCGCATTAATCAACAAATCGTCGATGTTAAAGCTGACGGTTTATATAAAAGTGAACGTGTTATTGCCTCTGCGCAACAAACGGCAATTGAAGTTAATCACGCTAAAGTTATCAACTTTTGCGCCAACAACTATCTTGGATTAGCTAACCACCCTGAATTAATTAACGCTGCACAAGAAGGCTTAAATAGTCATGGTTTTGGCATGGCCTCTGTGCGTTTTATTTGTGGTACCCAAGATATTCATAAACAACTTGAAGCCAGTCTTAGTGAATTTTTAGGTATGGAAGATACTATTTTGTACTCTTCTTGTTTTGACGCCAATGCGGGGCTATTTGAAACCTTATTAGATGCTGAAGACGCTATCGTTTCTGATGCACTAAATCATGCCTCTATTATTGATGGGGTGCGTTTATGTAAAGCGAAGCGCTTCCGTTATGCAAATAACGACATGGCTGATTTAGAAGTACAGTTACAAGCCGCTAAAGAGGCGGGTGCACGCAATATTTTGATTGCAACAGATGGCGTATTCTCTATGGATGGTGTTATTGCCAACCTTAAAGGAGTATGCGATTTAGCTGATAAATACGGTGCATTAGTGATGGTTGATGATTCACATGCCGTCGGTTTTATTGGTCAAAATGGCCGTGGTACCCACGAATATTGCGACGTGATGGATAGAGTTGACATTATCACTGGTACCTTAGGCAAAGCATTAGGCGGCGCATCTGGTGGATTTACAGCGGCGAAAAAAGAAGTGGTTGAATGGTTGCGTCAGCGCTCGCGCCCTTACTTGTTTTCAAACTCATTAGCGCCTTCTATTGTCAGCGCGTCTATTCGAGTGCTTGAAATGCTGAAAACGGGTCAGGCGTTGCGTGAAGCTGTATGGGAAAATAGCCGATACTTCCGAGAAAAAATGACCCAAGCTGGTTTTACATTAGGTGGTGCAGATCACGCTATTATTCCTGTCATGCTTGGTGATGCGAAGCTGGCCAGTGATTTTGCCAACAAATTATTAGCGGAAAACATTTACGTGATTGGTTTCTCATTCCCTGTCGTCCCTAAAGGGCAAGCGCGTATTCGTACGCAAATGTCAGCGGCACATACCCGTGAGCAACTTGATCATGCTATCAGTGCCTTTACCCGCATTGGTAAAGAAATGGGTATTATTTGATCTCAGATCAAGTAAACCTAGGCTCGGGAACAATAGGTTATTAAGATGAAAGCATTAAGTAAATTAAAGCCTGAAGAAGGTATCTGGATGGTGGATGCACCAAAACCAGAAGTGGGTCATAACGATTTATTAATCAAAATTCGTAAAACGGCAATTTGCGGTACTGACGTACATATCTACAATTGGGATGAATGGGCACAAAAAACCATTCCTGTTCCTATGATTGCTGGGCATGAATATGTTGGTGAAGTTGTCGGTATGGGGCAAGAGGTGCGTGGCTTTAGCATTGGCGATCGCGTCTCTGGTGAAGGGCATATCACCTGTGGTTACTGTCGTAATTGTCGTGGTGGCCGCACCCATTTATGCCGTAATACTTCGGGCGTGGGGGTAAACCGTGATGGTGCCTTTGCAGAATACTTAGTACTCCCAGCGTTTAATGCTTTTAAGATTCCTGCTGATATTCCTGATGAATTAGCCGCCATTTTTGATCCCTTTGGCAACGCGGTGCATACCGCATTATCATTTGATTTAGTTGGTGAAGATGTATTAATCACTGGTGCTGGTCCAATCGGCATTATGGCTGCGGCAGTATGTAAGCATGTTGGCGCTCGCCATGTGGTGATTACCGACGTTAATGAATACCGCTTGGACTTAGCCCTCAAAATGGGCGTTACCCGCGCAGTTAATGTTGCCAAAGAAAATTTAAAAGATGTCATGAAAGAATTGGGCATGACTGAAGGCTTTGATGTCGGATTAGAAATGTCAGGTGTGCCTTCGGCTTTCCACTCTATGCTAGATACCATGAATCACGGCGGTAAAATTGCCATGCTAGGTATTCCGGGTGGTGATATGGCTATCGATTGGAGCAAAGTGATTTTCAAAGGGTTAATCATCAAAGGCATTTATGGCCGTGAGATGTTTGAAACCTGGTATAAGATGGCAAGCCTTATTCAGTCAGGCTTAGATCTATCGCCAATTATCACCCATCACTTTGGTATCGACGACTTCCAAAAAGGCTTCGACGCCATGCGTAGCGGGGCTTCTGGTAAAGTTATCTTAAATTGGCAAGAATAAATTTAAGCTGTACTAGCAGCAAAAATTAACCTTCCTCACTTAGGGCTATATATGCACAAAACGGCAAATATAGCCCTAAATCCCCCCTAAAAAGCCCCAATTTAGCCCCAAATTAAAAAATTTGATGCCATCAGCCCTTCGGGTTGAGGCAAAAATGACTTTATACTACGTTGGATACTCTTGACGTAGGGCAACTATGCCCGCACTTATCCGCCTTGCCTAAAGTCATTTTATCTCTCAACATAAAAAATAAACGAAGATAAACACGCCCTGGAGAGTGGCAAGTTAGGCTAGGTAAAAAGGGGAGCATGGATAGCATGTGCTGCAATAATGCTCTTTCGCTTCATAACCTCTGTTACCCAATATGGTGCTAGAGAGCTTTTTTTACAATTATTTTTGATGGCTGATGTTATAAATTTGTTGTTGATAAGTTGGCTTTGTGAGTTATTATCAAATAACCGCCTTAATGTATAAAAGGTGCTTTATTTGTCGCAAGTTTACTTTGCCCCCCGCCGTTGGTTTCACCATTTGGCTAGTTTGAATCAAACGCCTCTTATCTTGTCGATGCGTGAGGGGTTTATTGCATTAATTCCTTTCTTTGTTATCTCTTCTCTGGCCTTTTTGCTGATTGGCTTACAGCCTTTTTGGCCTGATTTTGACAGTAAGTCGACCATTTTTTCTGTGCTAAATCAAAGTCATCGTTTGATTATGGCGATATCACCATTAGCCATTGTGATTTCATTAAGTTATCACCTCTCAAAAAACTTACGCGTGAATACCATAGTGGGCAGCATTTTGGCGTGTTTATGCTTTATTACCCACAGTAATTACCTCATAAAAATGGAAGCGGGCTATATGCTTAGCTCTGTTTGGCCTAACTTTTATTCAATCCTTATCCCACTGCTAGTGCCATATTTGGTACGATTTTTTGGTCAGTTTTCATGGCTAAAACTAGTTAAATCTACCATTGTTAGTTCATTTTTAATGAAACACATTAACCTAATCGTCCCCTTTGTGCTGGTGTACTTAACGTTATTCTTATTGCTTCCTATATTGGATTTGTTAATCGGCGACATAGCACAGGGCTTGGTGACTTTCGTCACTAGTTTGTCTATTGAAGTACAGGGCTTCTTAAGGATGATAATCATCCATTGTTTTTGGTTTATCGGTATTCATGGTGACAACACCTATTTTAGTTTGTTTTCTGATCACATTATGACAGAGCCCTTTATTGCCGGGCTGACACTTAATAGTTTTTATAACCAATTTGTGATTGTGGGTGGTTCCGGATGTTTGTTGTCGTTGATTATAGCCACTATGTGGAAAGGGCGATCATTGCAGGAACTGGCTTTAATGAAAGTGTCTTTACCTTTTAACATTTTTAATTTTTGTGAGTTAATTGTTTACGCACTGCCAATTGTGTTTAACCCAGTGTATTTAATCCCATTCATTTTAGCGCCCTCGGTTAATTTTGTGATTTCGTATTGGGTATTGGGTACGGGGATATTTGAGTTTTCATCGCAAGAAATTTCATGGATGACCCCAGTTTTACTCAACAGTTGGTTAATTAGCGGCGATGTTAAAGCGGTACTTTATCAAGCGTTGTTAATTACATTGAACGTGTTTATTTATTTACCGTTTGTGCAGTTTTCCAGCCGGTTTGCCAATAATTCTAATTTGATTGAAAAACTCAGTCACAAGTTAAAATTTACTGAAATTCATCAGCTTGATGCAGAAGCCCGTTATACCTCAAAACAACGGGTGTCGATTAATCGAACTGAAGAGCTCAATGAAGTGTTAAATCATATTGATAATGGCCAGTTGATGTTGCATTACCAGCCTAAAGTAGACATTGAACTTAAAACAGTCATCGGGTTTGAGGCACTTTTACGCTTAGAAGAGCCTAATGGCAAAGTGTCAGGTCCTTGGTTTATGGATATTCTTGATCGCAATAACCTCGTACCCATGATTGATTTTTGGGTGATTAATAAAGTGAAGCATGATTTGAGGTTGTTGGCTGCACGGCAACAATTTCCATTTTTTTCCATCAACATTCATCCTATGTCCTTACTCGAACCGAGCATAATGCAAGCATTAGCGGAGCTGAATGCTAAACATCCTGCGCAAGTGCAAATAGAAGTGTTGGAAGTCAGTTTTGATGACGGAAGCGAGCAAGCTTGGGCTAATTTGGCGAGGTTGCAACAAAGTGGTTTTAGTGTGGCGATTGATGACTTTGGTCGTGGCTTTTCAAACCTTTCAAGGTTAATTAAGTTATCACCTAACGATATTAAACTTGATCGCTCCATGCTATTGGCTGCCAACACAACTGATGGCTTGTTGTTGTTTCAGCACATGTCAGCTCTGTGTTCCGCATTAGGTTACCGTCTGGTTGCTGAGGGTGTTGAAACAGAGGCCGAGCTGGCGATAGTAAGAGATGCTGGCGTGCATTGTGTACAGGGTTGGTTATTTGCTAAAGCGATGCCAATTGAAGATGCCATGGCTTATCGATATTCAACCTTGCAAAAATTGACCGAAAAATAAGTATGGCTACTGAGATAAGGCAGTGACATTTTCAAAGATTATCCATGGTGAGCTTGATGGATGATGCGAGCGGGCTGAGGTCGATTATTGGGCCGATATTATTTAGCAATCAAGCTTAGAAATGCAAAGTTAGTCGAGAGTAACGGCCAACCTTGCATTTAGCTCAATACAGCTAATCGACTTTAAATTGCGAGCTACTTTCTTTTAATTTACGGGCTAACTCCTGCACCGCTTTGGCAGATGCCACACTACTACGCGCACCCGCTGCGGTATCTTTAGAGATTAAATGCACCTCCCCAATACTGCGGTTGATTTCTTCAGCAACCACATTTTGCTCCTCTGAGGCACTGGCAATTTGATGGTTCATATCATTGATAGTCCCAACAGAGTTAATAATTAACGCTAAAGCACTATTGGTTTGTTCTGACGCTTCAGCCGTTTGGGAGGCTTCTAGTGTGGTACTTGCCATAGATTCAACAGAGCGCTTTGTTTCAGCCTGCAGTGTACCTAACATGGTTTGGATTTGTGAAGTTGATTCTTGGGTTCTGCTAGCTAGGGTTCTCACTTCATCGGCAACTACAGCGAAGCCTCGCCCTTGTTCACCAGCTCTTGCCGCCTCAATAGCAGCGTTTAATGCCAATAAATTGGTTTGTTCGGCAATACTGCCAATCACACCTAAAATATTACCTACGTTATTGGTTTCTTTTTCAAGGTTGCCAATAATACTACTGACATCATTAATTTTAGCGACCAAGCGGTTGATGTTATGCGTGTTGACTTGTACAACTTGTTGGCCTTTTTGTGCCTCCTGCTGCGCAGTGCGGGCTGAGTCGGCGGCGTTTTGGGCGCTTCGATTTATCTCATGTACCGTTGATGTCATTTCTTCCATTGCTGTGGCGGTTTGCGACAGCATGTCCATTTGGTTATCACTGGCATTTGCTGTGTGATCGGTAACATTTAATAATGCTCCCGCTTCATCCGTTAATTTATTACTGGCTATATTGATTTGTTTAATCAAGGTGGAGACTTTATCCGTCATTAGTAGCATTGCGGCATAAATACCTGTGGCTTGTTGGGCAGAACTGGCCTTGAGGGTCAAATCACCCTCCGCAATTCTTTTTACCAGAGCCTCAATGTCTCTTGGCTCGCCACCAATGGGACGTATGATGGTTTTGGTGACATAAAATGTAAATGCTATCGCTGTGGCCAAAGAAATTAAAACCACAGTAATTAATGTGAATTCCATTTCATTACTTTGCTCAACGGCTGTATCGCCAAGTGCAACCTGCTCGTCATGTACCGAGGTAATCAACTTACTTAAGTCATTAAGAATAATGGGGCCAAGGGTATTTAATGTGTTTTGGACAATACTATTACGATTATTAATCGTATTAACCACTTCAATATAGGTACTATTGTATTGGTTTATTTCATCTGTGGCTTGAGTTAACCATTGGCGACGCTGTGGGTTTTGAAGCTCTGCATCCAGCGTACCTAATGCTTGTTTTAATAAGATCATTTCAGAACTTGTACGATCAGCATCTGCATGTTTATTGGCTAATAAAAACTTACCCGCATAAAGACGCACCAACATGAGTTTTTCAATGGCTAGTGATGTGTAAAATACCGCGTTAGCATCTTCATCTTCATGGGCTGAATCAATAATGTTAGATAGTAGGGTGCGTGCTTCTGGGCCTAATCTATCCATTGTTTCTACTAATTGGCTGCGTTTAGCAAACAGCTTTTCGACGTCCTGAAAACCTGCATTGTACTTTTGTATGTCTTCGTCAATTGATTTTACGATGATTTTACGAGCAGGATTTTGGATTTCGATTTTTGCTTTACTGATTAACTCTTCTAATACAGCCATCGACTCCGTAAATGTAGTGATTAACTCTTGGCTAGGATCTTTTAAAAATTCACTACAGCTAGGCGGGTTTCTAATAGTTGTGTTGACATTCTCAGTGTTAGGTCATTGTCTTGTGAGAATGCTCGGTATTCAGCCAGATTATCTTGGCCTTTATCAATTGCAATACTAGCGATAGCAGCAATAACCAGCAAAAGCACAATTAACAAAGTAAATGATAGCGCTAATTGCTGTTTCAATTTGAGAGTAGAAAACATAATAAACCTTAAGCACTTCACCTCAGCGGTGCTTTCCTGCGCTAAGGTTGCTGATTACTTGATCATCAAAGCTTTCCATTCAATGATGGGTTATCTTTTTGTGGCCTATAAGTGATAGGTTATGGCGACTTCCATCGGCTAGTGCGTGAAACCGAAATTGTCAGGCAAGGTAATTAGTATCGATTAATTGACGTCATTTTCATGTTTCATTAGAGTCAATTACACCTATAAATCCATTTAAGATAATCATCATATAAAAGTATAAACAATATTTTTTAGGGTGCTTTTTTATTTTTAATGATTTTTTATTTAGTCAGGAATGCAGCTTTAGATGCTAACAATGGCAACCAAAATGTTCGCCGTTAGGTTGATACTCTTTGGTCATAAAGGTGATGTTTAACTGCAAATGCATAAAGCCGCAAACCGCTTTATCAATGGCATATGCAATATTCAGGTGTATCGTTTGCGTTTTGCTGGCCACAGATGATGACAATTCTGTGCAGGTTGCTAATCAATTTTGTGCTTCGTCTTATCGATTTATAGCAATTGATTAATCACCTGATGTAAACCCTGAAGCAGGTAAGCAAAGTGTTACTTGCTGCTATGATTGTTTGAGTTCGATTTATATATTGTATACAAAGGGCTAAAAACATAAGTGCTTAACACTAACCAAAAACAGAGCTTTTCGATGGATACTTTGGTGACTTTACGGATATTTTTTGAAGTGGGAAGGACTTTTTTTAACGCTTTTTGATAGTTCATATGATCCATTGCTAATAATTAGTGATCAAACTATTATGATACGGGGTTAAACGTAAAGATCAACCAGAACAGCGAAATTAGGCGGATTAATAGCGCTATAGTGACAATAATTAGCTGATAAAAGCTATTTATGAACAATCTGTGCTTTGTTAGTATTGTCATTATTCGTGTTGTATTGGGTTTTGTTGATGAAAAAGTATGAAGAATTATTAGTGTCTTTGCGCCAAGTGATCCGCGCAATTGATTTGTATTCAAAGAAATTATCTAAAGAGACAGGTTTAACAAGCCCACAATTATTGGTTTTACTGTCGATTGCTGAACATGATGACGCTATGGTAAAAGAAGTGGCTAAGACCATTAACTTAAGCTCGGCAACCATTACCAGTATTGTCGATCGTTTAGAAAAGCGTGGTTTAGTGACACGTAAGCGCTCGACAACGGATAAACGTAAAGTAGGAATTAGCTTAACTGATGAGGGTAAAGAAATAATTAAAGATTCGCCTAAGCCTTTGCAAGATCACTTTATTGCCCGTTTTGAAGCGATGCAAGAGTGGGAACAATCGCAGATGTTGGCGACCATGCAGCGGATTTCAACCATGATGGATGCAGAAGATTTAGATGCGTCACCTGTTTTAGAGGTTGGGCAAATCGATCAGCATTAGGATCATTAAAAAGCTAACCATCTAATCTTGAGCTAGCTCTGATTTGCCATTTTGATTATAATTAAAATGGTGTATTGATACGGGGCTTTCCTTCCGAAAACACCAGCTTTCCTTTACTGTATACCGCTTCAATTGCCAGTGAGTTGGGATGTAATAAATTGATATCAGCATCCATATCAACGGCTATTCGACCCTTTTGAGTCAACCTTAAAATGTTAGCGGGTGACTCAGTAATTGAGGCTAAAGCAAGTTCAATAGGCACATTAAAGAGTTTAACCGCATCAACCATAGCCTGATGCAAGCTGCTGACTAGTCCCATCTGTAAATCAATTAAATTACCTTTAGTATCAAATACAGGTAGGCTGGCATTGCCATCAGAGCTCATGGTTAGTTGGCTTATTGGCACATTTTTGTCTAGCGCCGATGCTAATGCTTTAGCCGCGGGAACTTCCCCTTGTGCAATAATTTGCGCTGTGGTGCTGGTGGTAAAATCAATAAACCCACCCTTAAGGGCAAAATCAATCCCTGACTCTAACAGCGCTTTGCTGCGGTTGATATGGGTTGGGTAATACTGGGTAATTGGGATATCAAACTGACTAATCACCTGTTCAAGTAAATCGAGTTTACTGGGCTCATCCCCCACATGAATACTAACAATTCCGACTTTCCCTGCCAGCATGCCAGCTACTCTTGCTTCTGATGTGAGTCGGGCCATTTCGTGTGAGGTGATTTGCGAACTACGATGATCAGCAATCGCCACTTCACCAACACCAATAAATTTATCAATCAGCATAATGTCATGCTTTACAGACTGGGTAATGGTGACCATAGGCAAATGATAAGAGCCGGTATAGCAAAATACCGATAAGCCTTGCTCTTCTAACGCGTAGGCTTTGGCGAGAAGATTCTCTAAACTGCGGGTTTGAGCATCTGTACCCAGTACGCCTACCACTGTGGTTACGCCGCCTTTAATTGCATCGTTTATGTGCATTTCAGGGGTGCGAGTTGTGTAGCCTCCTTCACCTCCGCCGCCAGTAATGTGTACCAGTGAGTCAACAAAACCTGGGGTTAATATCAGTCCTGATGCATCAATGACAGTCATAAATGAATTTGCGCTGAGATCAATACTATCTTCAATGGCAATGATCTTACCACCGCCCAATAGAACATCTTTTTTACCTAGATACCTAGGAGCATAAACTTGTGCATTTTTGAATAATTGCATGAAAACCCTTAGCTAAAGTTGATGCTGACGGCAACAATCATAAACGTGATAGAAATTGCGACCAGCAACAACATAAATCGCCATATAAATTTAGCCCAAACAAACCAGTCTACTTTCGTGACACCAAGGCAGCCGATTAGCGCCGCAGAGGTTGGAATAATAATATTGGTCAGGCCGTCGCCGAGTTGAAAGGCTAATACAGCAATTTGGCGAGGTAAGCCTAAAATATCAGACAATGGCGCCATAATCGGCATCGTTAATGCCGCCTGACCTGAACCCGATGCGATGAAAAAATTAAATATGGATTGAAATAAGTACATGAAAATCGCTGAAGCGGTTTCAGGTAATTGCCCTAAAAATTGACCCGTATAGTGTAGCAAGGTGTTTAATACTGATGGAGTATCCGCCTGATCACCGCCTAATATAATCACAATACCTTTGGCCATGCCGACAATCATCGCTGCGGGCAATAATTCTTGTGCGCCTTTTTTAAAGGCATTGGCCACATCATTAACTGTTAGGCGTTTGCTGAGTATAGCGATTAAGCCTATCGCACAACCTAAGGTAAAAAACTGACTTGCCAGTTCGGGAATGTAATATCCTCTGGCAATCACGCCCCAAATAACCCATACAATACCCAGCATAAAAGTGGTCAGAATAAGGCCATCGGCTAAAGTGAACTTAACTTTTACCTGTGGCTCAGTTGCAATCACTTCTTGGCTAAAGCAGGGAGATAATTCAGGATTTCGTTTTATTTTTTGGGCATAGTGCAGGGTAAATGCGACTCCGACAGCGGTAAATATACACCACATAATCACTCTAAACTCTAACCCTGACATCAATGGAAGGTCAGCAATCCCCTGAGCGATTGCAACACTAAACGGGTTCATCCAAGATGCGGCAAAACCAATTTGAGTGGCAACATAAGTGACTAAAACGGTCACAATACCGTCGTAACCTATGGCGCGCATTAAAGGTAGCAGCACAATACAAAAGGCAATGGCTTCTTCACCCATACCAAATATTGCCCCGCCAGCGGAAAAGAGCACAAATAAAATAGGAATAAAAGCCAGTTCAAACTTTTGGGTTTTAGCGATTAACGCCAAAATACCATTATCAACCGCTTTGGTTTGCATGATGATACCAAAGGCGCCGCCAGTAATAATGATAAACATCATCACGCCAATAGCTGAGCCCCATTTGTCACCCGATACCATGCCTTCAAAGGCAAAGTTAAGAAAACCAATGTCACCCTTTTCGGCAAATAAGGGCACACCTTGATAGTCGCTGGCAAACTGAAAACTACCCGCAATTAAGGCAGATTTATTGGTGTCAGGATTGATGGCAACTTCAAAAAAGCCAGCAGGCACAAAGTGGGTGGTAATTGCGGCAAATAACACTACAAAAAACAAGATGATGAAGGCATCTGGCATTTCTCGAGCTGTTTGTAACTTCATATGGTTATACTTTTTATTTTGGTGAAAGAAAATGTAGGCCGTGCTATGCACGACCTACAGGGCTTAAGTTATTTAAAACTTAAAAGTATAACGTACATTCCAGCGACGTCCGAGCCAATCATGTACCGAACTGGCATAACCATTAGTCGGTGAAGAGGCGTATGGTGGCTCTTCATCGGTTAGATTACGCACCGATAACAATACATTGTGATTATCGTTAAGTTCGTATCCCACACTGGCGCTAAAGGTTAACCAATCTTCAACGGTTTCATTATCAAACTTAAAGTCACCATCGCCTAATGAGCTTATGTAATGGCCTGAAATACTGGCATTCCAACTATCAACTTGCCATTCTGTGCCTAAATCAATCACGCGTTCAGGGCGGGCGGTTTCTGATGCACCACTGAGCTTGCCGAGTAAATCCTCAGCAGGCGTACTAGGAGTAATCTGGCGTTCAAATGAGAAGGTTTCTGTACCGGCTACATAAAATTTAAATGTACCAGCGGTGGCAGTATCCAGACGATAGTTAACGTTATAATCCAGGCCGTCAGTACTTTGATTACCTACGTTAAAATAACCTGTTCGTAGGAAACTAATATCACCCTGACCATCAACCACGCAACCAAAATTATCACCTAATTCAGCAATGCTGCCGACCACATTAGCAGGGTCTTTAATACAGGAATCTAACGTTGTATTGGCATCAATATCAACAATATCGTCATGCTCATAACGCCAATAATCGACAGTGAATTGCAACTCATCCGTTGCATTCCACGACAAGCCCACATTAACGGCTTGGGACTTTTCGGCTTCTAGGTCTTTATTGCCTAAGGTTTCCTGGTCAAACTCTAGCTCGCCTAAATCTGCTCCCGCAGTGCCACATAATGCGTTATAAGCTTCATCTGCACCGCAATTAATATATTGACTGCCTAATGAAGTGCCTGCCCCCAGTTGCGATAACGATGGTGCTCTAAATCCTGTGCTCCAAGATGCACGTAAGACTAGATCATCGATGGGGTTGTAACGTAATGATACTTTAGGATTTACATCACCACCAAAATCACTGTAATGGTCATAACGTAAGGCCGCTATTAGGTCGAGTGAATCGGCTAATGGGATGTTAAATTCACCATATGCTGCGTATTGAGTGCGATCGGCGGCAGCATCACTTGCGCCTAAACCAATAATTTCATTATTAACGGCGTTAACAGACGGTTTATCAAAAATATCTTCGCTTCGGAATTCACCGCCAAAGACCGAACTGACCGTGCCTGCAGGTAGCTCAAATAAGTCTCCAGCAAAGTTAAAATCGAGCGATAAAACTTCTGACTCACCTTGGCGAACACCCGGATCGCGCAACGCAGCAACTTGAGCTGCGCTGCTATCTTGGCCTAAATTAAAGGGGTTGAAGCTATTGTTTGCTACTGCCATATCTAGACTGGTCGCATTCATATAGCCCGATACGTTTTTAATCTCATTAGTGGATTTACCGTAGCTCAGTGCCGACTCAAAACTCCATTCGGCAATATCACCTCTAATACCGGCTAACATACGGTAGCTTTGGGTGTCATATTGTTGAATTCGACGCTCAGGGAAACGTGTTCGTATTGTGATAAAGTCACTTACGCTGCCATCGAGCATATCGATATCTTGAACGTATTGAGGAACATTTATTGAATCACCTGCAATATCAACGGTATAACCCGCAGGGGCTTCATAGGATGAGCCATTATTTTGTTGAAACATACCTTCGGCAAAAAACTCTAAACCACTATCAAGTCGATAGATATGATTCAGTGTCGCGCCGATGTTTTCATAGTCTGGTTGAATCGCGCGCTGGATCACATAGTCATAGTTACAGCGGCTACCACTTTTTTGAGTATCGTCACCACACCAATTCTCGGCGTAGTCATCTCCGTCAATTGTCATGCGAGTATTAGACTTATAGGTCACATTCACGGGTCTATCACTATTAAAAATAGGATTACGCGTTGCATAGTCAACCACAAGTGTTGTGTTGCTATTGGTGGTCTCGAATCCACCGGCATAGGTCAGGTTAGTGCGACTGGCATCGTGGTCTGAAGTATCATCACCATATTGGGCTGTAAGTTCATGACCAACAAAGTCTTTGCGCAAAATAAAGTTAATCACCCCTGCAATTGCGTCTGAACCATAAATCGATGAAGCGCCATCGGTTAGAACATCAATCCGTTCAATGGCAGAAAGTGGAATAGAATTAACGTTTACAAAAGAGTCTGAACCGTTAGAAAATGAATCAACGGCCACACGACGACCATTGACTAATACAAGGGTAGAGCTTGAACCTAGTCCGCGTAAACTGACCCCAGAAGCGCCTGCAGGGGCACCATCTGCCCCAGCTACTCCGCCAGACTCAGAAAATGTTCCCGCGCTTGAGGCTTGGGGTAAATCACGTAAAAACTCACTAACAGAACCATAACCTTTTTGGGCTATATCAGCCTGGCTAAAACTTTGTAAAGGATTAGCCCCCTCCATATCTACACCTTTAAGGCGAGATCCTGTTACTTCAACCCTTTCTACGGTTTGTTGTTGTGCTGATGTTTCTAATTCGTTGGCAACGGCTAAAGCAACTGGACATAACGCCATGCCAAACACGGCGCATAAAAGTACTGAACTTCTCATGGTAAGCTCCCGATAAATCTCTAATTGTAATTTTTAGACGTCGCTACACTGCGCGTGAGTCAATACGCTTGGCATTAATAAATGTTTGCAGGTAGTACAACGTCAATCAAATGATTGAGAGGGGAGTAAGACGGCTAGACAAAACTCCACCAAACACTAACGTGTTCAGTAGGTTATTCGTCCCACCATTCAGACAGATACCAATTACGAAAGTGGTATCTTTGGAAAAGAGTTGCAGAAAATATCATGTTATAAAAAACAATCTTTTGTTGTTGATATGTTAAGAGGCTATCCGTAATATGATGTTTGAGTCAATACATGGCAGACACTTTTTTTTGAGTGCAACCATGAAAATTATTTCTAAAATTAAATTATTTATATTTTTTAGTGCCTTAGCTTTTATCTCGATACAGCAATTGTTGTTTGTTGATAATGTCAGGGCTGAACAAGGCGTTTTATCAAAACCGGCAAGCCCATTATCGCCAGGTTTTGATTTAATGTTGGTCGGGGGAGGCTTAAAAACCTGCAGTTCATTGTCATCAAACTCCTGCACTGAAGGTGTCACTTTTTCACCAAATGCCAAATTATCAATTCAATATCATTTCAGCCTTGATTGGCTTGAGCGAGCACTTAATCATTTTAGCTTGCAAACATTATCTTTAAATCAAACTAACAATCTTCGCAAAGCCAGTCTAAAAGCAGCAAAAAGCAGCGTTAATTTAAATCAGTTAAAGGACGCTGTTTATCAGGTTGATAAGCATTTATTGGATGAGTTAACTGATCAGCAATACTATGCGTTACTCGATTTGTTAGAACAAGAACAACACTCTACTGATGGTAGCCCCTTGCAAGAACAGGTCATGCTTGATGCCACAACCAAGCCTTATGGACCGGCTATTTATCGACTATTTACCTTACAGGCTTTACTAAAAAAACAGCAAAGAAATCCTGATGCGACACGCCCATTAATTGGCATTGTAACCGCTTCAGCCCGAGATCCATTTGAGTCCATTTCTTTCTACAGCAGTGCGTTTGAACAAGCTGGCGCTGATGTTATTTGGTTGCCCTTAGATGCGGCTTTGCAAGCTGGTATACATCATAATCAATGCGACAAATTGCCATTGCTTCGTCAGCAACTGCAAGGAAATACTGATAAAGCGAGGCTTTATCTTGAACACACACAATTACAACAACGTCTGTGTGAGTCACCCGATAATTTCTATCAGCAGCTTGAACATATTGATGGCTTATTTTTAAATGGTGGCGATCAAAGTTTAACCTTATCGGCATGGTTAACGCCGGATAAAAAACCATCTAAAGCGTTAGTGTTGATTAAAAATCGCTTGGCCAATAAGCAGATAGTGATTGGCGGCACCAGTGCGGGAACGGCTGTGATGACAGCGGTAAATATGATCACTGGCGGCACCAGCGAAGGCGCTATGCAACATGGTGTGTTTAGTGCAAAACCGCCAAGTGAGCGATGTGAAATCAATCACTGTGATGGGAAAACACCTGCTACAGCTGTGACCTATCGTGCCGAAGGTGGCTTGGGGTTCTTTCCTTTTGGTATTATGGATACCCATTTTTCTGAGCGCGCACGCCAAATTAGATTGTTAATGTTAACAGCATCAACCGAGAGTGAAATGGGGTTTGGGGTGGATGAAAATACCGCACTGCTAGTTAATCTTGCTGATAAACATCTATCGGTTATTGGTGAACATGGTGTGTGGGTTATCGAGCAAACTCAAGCGAGTAAAGATAATCGTGGCAAAATAAATTTCAGCGGAGTATCGCATTATTTAACCTCAGGTAGCCAAGCTGATATTGATGATAGCCATTGGCGATTGATGAATTTTGAATTAGCTAATCAAGCTGTTTCAGTTAATATGGCTGCCAATTCATCAGGGGATCAGCAATGGATTGGGCAAGCTTGCCGTGACGGACGATTATCGAACAAACTTATCGATGACTTTAAGCTTGTGGTTCACCCGAGTTCATTAGCGGGATGCCAGCAAGTGCTAAAAGGACAGCTGGGCTATCAAGGTGTTAAGCTGTTGTTACAGCAATAATATTATTAGAATCGAGTACCTAGCTAAGATGGTTCAAGTCACCCTATAACAGCGTTTTAGCTTAAATACAGAGAGCGTTATGCATAAAACCGCAAGAAAACTCCATCAATGGTTGATGTTATTTTTAGGACTGCAATTTGCAATCTGGTCGGTCACCGGCGCTTATATGGTGTATATGGATATTGATTTTATCCATGGCGATGATTTGGTGACTGACCCGCAAGCTAAAGTGCAGCCCGCCCAAATGCATTATTCCCTGCAACAGTTAACGCACGCTTACCCCAAGATTAACAATATCAGTGTTGATACCTTGCTAGGTGAAACCGTTTATAGGCTGACACTAGCAGAGAGTGAGTCTCCTAATAAAGTGGTTATTAGTGCCCAAAGTGGCCAAGTGTTAACACCATTATCAGAATTAACAGCCGTGTCGATTGCGCAATCCTTTTATACGGGTAACGGCGAGGTTGCCGAGGTGACGCTGATTACCGACAATCCGCCTTTTGAGTTAAACCCACGCCATTTGCCAGCATGGCGCATTAATTTTGATGATTTTGGCGCACCTTCGCTTTATGTATCGGCACAAACTGGCATCTTAGTGGGCAAGCGCCATGAGTTTTGGCGTTGGTTTGATTGGATGTTTAGGTTTCATATTATGGACTACAGCAGCGGTGAAGATATTGATAATGCGTTATTGTTTTGGGTGGCATTATTAGCCAGTTTTGGCGCATTGACGGGCATGGTGTTAGTGTATTTTAGGGTGTTCAAAGGCCTGTTTATGCGTCGTAAAAAAAGCCGCGCCCAAGGGGTAGGAGTCGCCTAATGCGTTGGATTAGAAAATGGCACAAATGGGTGTCGGTCATTGTGGGGATTCAGGTTGTTTTATGGTTAGTTAGCGGCTTGTATTTCAATTTGATGGATCACACCAAAGCGGCAGGGTTAACCTATTTTAGTCAGAGTAAGGTATCTAACCCACTTGATGCGACGATGTGGGTAGAGCCTAAAGCGGTACTTGAACAGCATCGTGATAGTGTGGCACTGGACACAGTATTTTTATTGGGCAAACCGTTTTATTTACTTAGCCATCAACAAGGCTTGTATGCACATTCTTATCATCAATATACCTTAGTCGATGGCTATAGCGGAGAGGTGGTCACTCTTGATGCCAAGTGGATTTCAAAGTTAGCTCAAGCGTCATATACAGGTGGCGGGAAGGTCGCGAAACTCACTTTACTTACGCCACCCATTAGTGCTTTTCCCAAACAGCAAAATCCCACATGGCAGGTTAATTTTGCTGACGATATCGGTACCGAGGTATATGTTGAGGCACAATCTGGGCGCATAGTGGGCCACAGTGATGAGCATAAAAAATTAGCCGATATCTTTTTTATGCTGCATTTTATGGATTACAATAACCAAGGCAGTTTCAATAATGTGCCTATGATGTTGATGGCTTTTTTCAGTTTGTGGTTAACCATGACCGGATGTTATTGGTGTATTGATTTACTCCGCAAGGGTAAATTAAGCCGTAAACGACGTAATCGGTTAAAAACTTCAGCGATAAAATGGTCATAGTTTTGCTAAATTAGGCATTTATCACACTGCAGCCACAATAAAAACGTTATCATCAGCATGAGTTTAGCGTTATGCTATTGCTGTTTCGATTGGCTTGTTTGCTATAAGCACTAGCAATTGAAGTTGTTTTAGATTGAAAGCGTTTGATGATTTACACGGTCAACTCTATTGGTTGACATTTATCAGCCTATTTTGAATAAACGCCAATTATCACTGGCAGCAAGATTTATTCAGTCTGGCATTATGGGATTTTGAGTGCGATGCAAAAAACACTGAAAAACTACTGGCTAATTACACTCACTTTGTTCGCACTTGTCGGACAAGGTTTGTTAGCTAATGGTAGTTCTATGGTGCCAATGGATCATCAATCGTCCCATATGATGACGCAAGTATTGAGTAACAGCTCAGATGTGCCTATGACCCCAATGCTGCATGCTTCAGCAATGACAGATTGCCATGGCAATATGGTATCTGATCCACAATTGCAGCAAGTAGATAACAGCAATAGCTGTTGTAATGGATTAGGCGGTTGCAGTATCGATTGCAATCACTGCTTAACGATTACCTTTACCGCTGACTTAAGTGATATTCAGTTAGATATTGCCAACGCCCCAGCTCATCCTGCGCCACTTACCGCGACGGTGAACAGTTTCTCTGTTGACTTTCCTCCTGCATTTAGACCTCCAATCGCATAAATAAATGTTGCTGCTGTTGAATAAACGGCAATATTTTATGGTGTTTTTAACGAGTCTTAGCACGTTTTTGTGTTAAACCGTTCGAGGTTTATATGAAAAATTCTGTTTTAAAAAATTATGCTTTTCAGTGCGTAGCATTAACGCTTTGTTTTTTGGTCTCCACAAGTTTATTGGTGTCACCAGTGGTGTTAGCTACAGATCATGATCACAGTGAACATCCAGTTGATACGTTATCGGAGTCTGCAACCTATATTTGTCCTATGCACCCTGAGGTGACCAGCGATAAAGCGGGCCGCTGCCTTAAGTGCAATATGTTTTTAGTGGTTAAAGAAGAAGAGGAAGAAGCGGGTTCAAGTAAGGATACTGAAGGTGATCATTCTGGGCATGCTCATGCGGCGATGAAGAGTACGGCAACCCAATCATCTTCAGCTAGCCAAGCTGACAAGGTGTTCAGCCAGCCCCTAAATAACATACTGCCAGCTAAAAGCGCGCAGGCGGCCTCTAATATTAAATACGTATGTCCCATGCATCCCCATGTGGTCTCAGATGCCCCTGGGACTTGCCCAATTTGTGGCATGAATTTAGAAAAAGTCACCTTGGGTGATGTGGGTGAGGAAGTGGTTGTTGGGGTTTCTGGAGGCATGCAGCAAGCTTTAGGCATGCGCAGTGAAACCGTGACCGAGGGCACGCTGTGGAAGCTAGTCAAAACCATAGGCACAGTTGAATACAATGAAAATGCCATAGGTCATGTGCATACGCGCGTGACGGGATGGATAGAAACCCTCAAGGTACATACAGTGGGTCAGCAAGTTAAAAAAGGCCAATTATTGTATGAGTTATATTCACCTGAACTGATCAATGCTCAAGATGATTACATGCAAGCCAGAGATTACCTTAAACAGGATAAAAATCGTGGGGCGGTATTATTGAAAAAAGCCCGTCAGCGACTTGAATTGCTGGGGGTGAGTGCGGCCTCAATACAACAATTAGAACAGACTGGCGAAACCTTATATCGAGTACCATTTTATGCCGAGCAAGATGGCTTAATTAGCCAGCTTACGGTTCGTCATGGTATGTACGTACAACCCGGTGATACTTTGTTTGAAATCGTTGATTTAAGTAGTGTTTGGGTGATTGCCGATGTATTTGAAAATGAGCAAAGCTGGTTGCAACAAGGGCGGCCAGTAGAGGTCACTTCAGCGGCGCAAGGGCTATTTGATATTGAATCTAACATAGATTACATCTACCCAGAGTTAGACCCAGTGACACGGGCAATGCGGGTAAGAATTCGCTTAGATAACCCTAATCAGCAATTAAAACCTGGCACCCTAGTGGATGTAAAACTGTTTGGCGGGCCAAATCGTGGGGTGTTAGCCATTCCAACCGAGGCATTAATTCTTACAGGACGTGAAAACCGTGTCGTGGTGCAACGCAGCGATAACCAGTTTGCATCTGTCCCTGTTAAGGTTGGCATGATTGCCCAGGGAAAAGCTGAAATTACCGAGGGCTTAAAAGCGGGCGATAAAGTGATTGTGTCAGGGCAATTTTTGCTCGATTCAGAAGCTAGTATTCAAGGCAGTTTACAGCGATTAAGTGGTAGCAATAGCGCTGCTGCTGATCCCCATGCAAATCATTAATCGGAGCCCGCTATGTTAGACAAAATAATTAGTGCGTCGATTAAACAGCGCGCCATGGTGCTGTTAATGACCGTGGTGATTGCGTTAATTGGCTATCAAGCCATGCGGATGACGCCGTTAGATGCTTTACCTGATTTATCTGATGTGCAGGTGATTGTAAAAACCTCTTATCCAGGGCAAACGCCACAATTAGTTGAAGACCAAATTACCTACCCCTTGTCGACAGCCATGTTAGCCGTGCCGGGGGCGAAAACCGTGCGCGGCTTTTCGATGTTTGGCGACTCCTATGTGTATATCATTTTTGAAGATGGCACAGATATCTATTGGGCTAGATCACGGGTTTTAGAGTATTTATCGCAAACTCAAGGGCAATTACCCCCCAATGTGACTCCCTCATTAGGGCCAGATGCCTCAGGTGTGGGTTGGGTGTTCCAATACGCCCTTGTTGACCGTAAAGGTAAACATGATTTAGCTCAGCTGCGCTCATTACAAGATTGGTTTTTAAAATTAGAATTGCAAAGTGTCGAGGGAGTATCAGAAATCGCCACCATTGGCGGCATGGAGCAGTCTTACCAAATTATAGTTGACCCTCACAAGTTGGCGCTATATCAAATTGATTTGATGACGGTGAGAAGCGCGTTAGATAATTCTAATAGTTCTACCGGTGGCTCGGTAATTGAAATGGCTGAAGCTGAATATATGATCAGCTCGTCGGGTTATCGTCAAACCTTAGAAGACTTTGCAGAAATCCCCTTAGGCATTGTGGCTGAGTCGGGCACGCCAGTATTAATGAAAGATGTGGCACAACTGCGCACAGGCCCAGCGGCTCGAAGAGGGATTGCCGAGCTTGATGGTCAGGGTGAGGTTGTGGGTGGCATTGTGGTGATGCGTTATGGCGAAAACGCCCTTGCTACCATTAACAACGTTAAGGCCAAACTCGCCGAAATTGAAAACGGTTTACCTGAAGGTGTTGAGTTAGTGATTACCTATGATCGCTCTGAACTCATCTTAAACTCGGTGGATAACCTCAAGCACAAAGTGTTAGAAGAAATGCTGGTGGTCGGCTTTATTTGCTTGATTTTCTTACTGCATGCCCGCTCAACCTTAGTGGCGATCATTTCATTACCCATTTCAATTCTGGCCAGCTTTATCGTCATGAACATGATAGGCGTTAATGCCAATATTATGAGCCTAGGCGGAATTGCGATTGCGATTGGTGCCGTGGTCGATGCCGCGATTGTGATGGTAGAAAACGTCCATAAACATCTTGAGCATTATCGCGATGAGCATGATGGTGCAACACCCACGGGGGAAGCCCATTGGGAGCTTGTACGACAGGCATCCGTTGAAGTGGGGCCAGCGCTATTTTTTAGCTTGTTAATCATTACGCTAAGCTTTGTGCCTGTGTTCGCACTGGAAGCCCAAGAAGGGCGATTATTCCATCCGTTAGCCTATACTAAAACCTTTGCTATGGCCGCATCGGCAATCTTGGCTATCACCTTAATTCCGGTGTTAATGGGTTATCTTGTGCGTGGCAAAATTCCTGCGGAAAAGAAAAACCCGCTCAGTCGCCTATTAATTGCTATGTATGAACCTTTGTTACGCGTGGTACTGCGCTTCCCCAAAATGACCATATTAGTGGCCATTATGGCACTTGGCAGCGCGGTATATCCGATGACAAAAATGGGCAGTGAGTTTATGCCGTCACTCGAAGAGGGCGATTTACTCTACATGCCAACCACTTTGCCCGGTGTCAGCTCAGGTAAGGCGGCAGAAATATTGCAGCAAACCGACAGATTAATCAAAACGGTTCCTGAAGTGAAACGGGTTTTTGGTAAGGTTGGCCGTGCGATTACCGCCACCGACCCTGCGCCACTGACTATGCTGGAAACCACCATTATGCTTAATCCTCGGGATACCTGGCGTGAGGGCATGACACTGGAAGGTATTATCAGTGAGCTGCAAAAAACCGTTAAAGTGCCCGGTATTACCAATGCGTGGGTACAACCAATTAAAACCCGAATTGATATGTTATCGACAGGGGTCAGAACCCCTGTAGGCATAAAAATATCAGGGGCAGATATTAATGAGCTGCAGCGCATCGGCACGGAAATCGAGGCCGTAGTCAGTAAGTTACCGGGCACATCGTCGGCCTTCGCACAGCGCACCAGCGGCGGCCGTTATATTGATATTGACCCCGACCTTAAAAATGCGGCCCGTTACGGCATGACCTTGAAAGACATTCAGGATGTGGTGCAAATGGCCATTGGTGGTATGCAAGTGGGTCAGTCCATTCAAGGGCAAGAGCGGTATCCGATTAATATTCGTTATCCACGCGAGCTTCGTGACAACATTGAAAAGCTGAAAGACTTACCCGTATTAACCAAAACAGGTAAATATTTACCTTTGGGTAATTTAGCTAACATTACCATCAGTGATGGCGCACCTATGTTGGCCAGTGAAAATGGCCGTTTAATCAGTTGGGTATTTATTGATTTACAGGACATTTCAATTGGTGAATACATTAAAATGGCACGCACTGCGCTAGATGAGCAAATTAACTTACCGCCGCGTTACAGCTACACCTTTGCAGGACAATATGAGTATATGCAGCGCGTTGAAGCGAAAATGCAGCTGGTGGTGCCATTGATGTTAATGGTGATCTTCATGTTGTTGATGATGACATTTAGCTCATTTATCCAGGCCTCGGTGATCATGCTTAGTTTACCGTTTTCATTAGTCGGCAGTGCATGGTTGTTATACTTGCTCGACTTTAACTTTTCGGTTGCCGTGTCGGTGGGGATGATAGCCCTAGCCGGTGTTGCGGCAGAATTTGGCGTGGTGATGCAAGTGTATCTTAACAACAGTATTAAAGACCGTCAGGCTGCAGGGCAATATCATCATCGTGCAGATTTAACCGAAGCGTTAATTCATGGTGCGGTAATGCGTATCCGCCCCAAAGCGATGACAGTCGCGACGATTTTCTTTGGATTATTGCCGATTATGTGGGGCAGCGGTACAGGGAATGAAGTGATGCAAAAAATCGCGGCGCCTATGGTTGGTGGTATGGTTACTGCACCGTTGTTATCTTTGTTTGTGATCCCTGCGATATATTTACTGATATACGGCAGAAAAATGGCCAAGTAACTTAAGCCACGAACCGATGAAAAATAAAGCCCTCAATAGTATTGAGGGCTTTTTAGTTTCACATTAGGAAGGTGAGATCATCTAGGTTGGCGATTGATCTCGGGTTTTCCATAATGAGTACAACACGCCTGCCAACAGTAAACCAAAGGTCACCCCTAAAGACAGCGCGGTTGGTATTTTAAAGTCAATTAAACCTGTTTGGTTAAAATACACCAGCCCGACTTTGACACCAATAAATACCAATACCACAGACAAAGCGTATTTTAAGTAATGGAATCGATGCACCATTGCCGCTAGAGCAAAGTACAAGGCACGTAAGCCCAAAATAGCGAAAATATTTGAGGTGTACACAATAAATGGATCTTGGGTTATTGCAAAAATTGCTGGAATACTGTCTACCGCGAACACTAAATCAGCCGTTTCGACTAAAATGAGTGCTAAAAATAATGGTGTCGCCCACCACCCTTTACTCAGCTGGTGGTCTTCACCGCGTACCCAGAATTTTTGTTCATGTAACCCTGGTGTAAAGCGCATCTTGCTTCTTAGCCACTTGTAAAACTTATTGTCCTCTAGGCTGCCGTGCTCGTCATCAGAGAACAGCATTTTAATACCTGTGAAAATAAGGAATAAACCGAACAATACCAATATGCCTTGGTATTTAGCGACTAACACAGCACCAAGACCAATCATGATTGCGCGCAGTACAATAACGCCGAGTATGCCCCAGAATAACACCCTATGCTGGTAAAGACGTGGAATGCCTAAGCTGCTAAAAATTAAGGCAATAACAAACACGTTATCCATTGATAGCGACTTTTCAATTAAGTAACCCGTCAGGTATTCCATACCGGCGGTAGAGCCTTTGTACCACCATAACCACGCCCCAAACAACAAGCCCATCGCAATATAGAATGCCGACAGTTTCAGGCTTTCTGCGACAGAGATTTCATGTTGCTCTTTATGTAATACACCTAAATCAAAGGCTAATAAGCCGATGACAAAAGTAAAAAACATTGCCCATACCCAAACTGGGTACCCAATAAACAACGTTGTAAGCAGTTCCATACATTTCCTTAGATATCGATAATCAGTATGACAAAACACACTAATAAGAGGCCAGTATAGCCATTCAATCATCACTTTTTATACAAGCAATTTATACCGGCGCGTCAGTATAAATTGTGGATTTTAAAATGAGCTTAAGTTAAGGAGTGTTTAAAATGGTTTTTGTAGTTTTAACAGTATTTTATGCTGAATTAACGGTAGTGATTTTTCACTAATGATAAACACATCATTTGTCATTTTGTTGGTACAGATAATTTGGTGTTGCACGGCAAAGATTGACACTCGTTGGTCATGCTATGTTTGGTTTGAGCCCGAAAACAGATGCATTTTTAGGCCATCTTTGTCAAAATGTCACAATTATATGATTTTGCACACCTAATTTATCAATATTTCAGTTCATAAAAATAACTTAAAAAAGGACTTTCCATGAAATCTTTTACGCTGGTTTTAACCAGTTTAGCCCTCGCCGTTGCGGGCATGGCCCATGGCGCCGAAATCGATCTGAATCAGGTACAGCGCCTTGGCCCGGTTAGCCAAAAAAGTGCAGTGGCGTTATCTAAAGGTGCTCATGCCGATGCGTTACGTGCCAATCTAGTTGCAAAGTTAACCCAACCGGATGCCACTCAACCCGTATTGGTTTTCAACCAATCATTAACGTGGCAATCGGCGGTAGAAAAAGCAGAAGGTGAAGGCTGGTTAGCTTACCACCTCCCACTATCAACTCAGCGATTTACTCAGGGGACCCTTAAGATAAAAGGGCTTGAAAATCCACAAGTGTATTTAAATGGGCAGCTCGTCAAATCTGCAGACGAAGTGCCGCTGGTGTTAGCTAATGGTGATTATCAACTGATAGTGTTGGCTGATGGTCAGCAAGCTGATGTGCCTTTTAGTTTGGATTGGCAGGGTAACAATGAGGTTGATGTACTGAGTTTTGCCAAGCAGGATAGCCAACGCGTGTCAGCGCAGCAGTTGTTTGATGCTAAAACCATTAGCAGTATGCAGTTATCGCCTAATGGTAAATACCTACTGCAATCAACCGTTGAATATTCACCTAATGAGGGTGATAAAGCCATTTCAATTATTGAACTACGTGACGTTGCTGATAACCAAGTACTTTACCGCTGGCAAGATAGCCTACCGCAAAGCAGCGCATTTTCATCCGATAGCAAGCAGTTAGCGTTTGTAACTGGCCAGCAAATTGTGTTGTTAGATATCGCCGATTTATCACTAAAAGTGATAGCAGAAAAAGTTGAAAATGTCTCAGGTTTGCAGTGGTATGGCGATGCCTTGTTATTGAGTTGGCAAAAAACCTTTAAAGCGGACGAAAAAGCCACCTCAAAGCGTTATCAGGCACTGGAAGATCGCTGGAGCTATTGGCGTAATAACAGCCAAATATATCAGCTCGATGTGGGTTCGGGCGTCATGAGACAATTAACCGAATCTAAGCAAAGTAGTGAGTTACTCGATAGCGATATCGGTTTAGGTAAGCTGTTATTGACCCGCTCGGAGGTTGACTATGCCGAGCCTGCCCACGGACTATCACAATTAGTTGAATTAGATATTGCCACCTTAACTGAAACGTTGATTGGCGAATACCGTACCTTTGGCAGTGCGTTATATGGTGAGAACGGGATGTTTATTTTAGCGGGTCCAAATTTTATGGATGGCTTAGGTAAACAAGATCCTGCAATAGAAGTGAACGACTATGATGGTCAATTATATTGGCGTGACACCAAAACCGGGCAAATTACCGCGTTAAGTAAAGAGTTTGATCCCGCAATTGCTAGCATGACAGCCGTGGCAGGCAGAGATTTGATTCTATCAGTGATAGAGGCTGATCTTTCGCCCTTATATTTCTTCGATAAAAGCCAAAATAAGTTTACTAAAATCGACACCGGTGTCGAAATGGTAAACAGCTTTGGGATTGCTACCGATCAAGCCTTGCCTACCATCGTTTATGCTGGGACATCGGCAACGGTGCCGCAACAAGCATACGTCATGAATATCAAATCCAATCGTAAACTGATGTTGTTTGATAGCAAAGTGACCAGCTATGCGAACACGCGTTTCGGTAACATGGAAGACTTTGATTTTACCAATAAACAAGGTCAGCTGATTGATGGACGAGTGTATTTACCCGTTGATTATGATGCGACTAAAAAATACCCTGCATTAGTTTATTACTACGGTGGTACTGCACCTGTTGGACGTCATTTTAGCGGGCGCTGGCCATTCAATTTATGGGCGGCACAAGGTTATGTGGTCTATGTATTACAGCCAAATGGAACAACGGGATATGGACAAGCGTTCAGTGGCCGCCATGTGAATGCCTGGGGTAAGCACAGTGCGGATGACATTATTGAGGGAACTCAAGCATTCTTACAGGCTTACCCTGCCGTTGACCCTAAAAAAGTGGGTAATATGGGCGCCTCCTATGGCGGCTTTATGACCATGTATTTAGCGACCCAAACCGATATTTTTGCCGCGTCTATGTCCCATGCTGGTATCAGTAACTTGTCTTCATATTGGGGACATGGCTGGTGGGGCTATGGTTATTCAGGTGTAGCCAGTCGTGGCAGTTTTCCATGGAATAACCGTGAGCTATACGTAGATCAAAGCCCGCTATACCATGCAGACAAAATTACTACGCCGCTTTTACTTATCCACGGTGATGCCGATACCAACGTGCCTGTTGGCGAAAGTCATTACATGTATACCGCGCTTAAGTTATTAAACAAAGACGTCGAATTAGTCGAATTTGCCGGTCAAGATCACCATATAAATGCACGTAAAGTGCGTTTTGACTGGTGGGATACCACAATAGCATGGTTTGATTTACAGTTAAAAGGTGAACCAGAGTGGTGGAATAGCCTTTATCCTGAGACTAAAAAATAGCTTGATTAAATCACCTATTTATCACATTTAGCCCGAGTTTGGGCGAGATAAAACAAGCCTCGCAATGCGAGGTTTGTTGTTTTCAGCCCCTAAACCACCTACTTCAGTAGGGGGTATCATCAATTAGGCTTTGCCTGAAGTACGTTCAATAGCTGATTAACTCAAGTGATACGTGAGCTTTGCTAATGGTGCGGTACAAGCTTCTAAATCAGGGATGATTGAGTCGAGCAAATAGGGATATATTTACGGCGTCTTGTTAATGCACGGCAGGCAAGCGCCCTTTGAGGGCGTGATATCAAAGCCACCTTTTTTAGAAGGTGGATCTTTTGCTGATATTCAACCGTCAGATGAGCCGTTTGTCGCTAATTGATTAACCATCATTGCGATAGACCAATATGATTCTGGTAAATTTCACTGATGGTGTCGCGTAACCATTTATGCGCAGGATTGTTTCGCTGCCGTCGATGCCAAATTAATGATAATTGAACGGGTTTAATGTTAACTGGCATGTCGATAATTTGAATATTAAACGCCTGCTGGTATTTATGGGCTAATGATTTACTGCAGGCGCCAATGCAATCGCTTTGCGCTACTAAAGAAATTAACGAAAGCAACGAGTTACACTCTGCCACCACTTTGCGGGTGGACAGATTATTCTCTGCATAAAAATCCACAATCGAGGTATTTGCGCGGGTGAGGTTGAGCTTAATGTGCTGCTCAGAAAAAAATTGCTCTGCATTAACATTGCCGTTAATGCGCGGATGATTATGGCGGCAAATCAATACAATTTTATCCGTAGCAAGGGGTTGGTAAATTAAGGTGTTATCGCGGCTATCGGTAATATCAATCGCCAAATCGGCTTGCTGGGAAAATAGCGCCTCATTGATTTGTGTCTCATTGGTATTTTGATCTTTAAAGGTGATGAGCGGATTGCCTAGCGTTTGCAAATGCAAAGTATGGGGTAACAGTTGATCGGTAATGGACTCGAAGGCAAGCACAGTGAATTGCCGCTTAGAACGTTTGCTATCAAATTCCTTAGTGTCTTCGACTAGTCCTTCTAACACTTCAAGCGAAGGCTGCAGTTGCTCCATGAGTTGATGCGCATAGAGGGTAGCGATAATGCCGCGGCCATGACGAATAAATAAGTCATGGCCACATATCAGTGATAAACGTTTTATCGATCCACTGACCGCCGCTTGAGTTACCCCAAGTTGCTCAGCCGCGAGGGTGATCGACTGGTGATGGTATACCTGCGAAAACACACTATAGAGATTTAAATCTATCTTGTTTGGCATAAGTACTCACTATAACAGCGGATGTTAATTCATAAGTATAACTTAATAGTTAACCATAGTTACCTTTGTTTATCTAAATTGTTAACAGTTTATGATGAATGCAATTAAGTCAGCGAGCGTTTTGATTATTCGCTTGGTATCAAGTAGCAACCTCACTATAGGTGATTATTTATGAACAAGTCCGTTATTGCTTCAATCGTTATTTCAAGCTTGTCTTTTAGCTATTCTGCTGTGGCACATGACCATGCTGCAGGCCAAGATGAACATGCATTAACAACCTCATTTATGTATCAAGGCAAGCCCGCCACTCAGGCGACTAAAGCATACAATACTGAGTTTGCTAAAGGGTTAAAGTTTGACGATACAAAGTCGTTTCAAGAAGGCCGCGCTAACTTGATTGCGCCGCTTGATGCTGCAACCGCAGCACTATTAGCCGATGCCTATGAATTTATCGGTGATACAACACCAGATACCATTAACCCCTCGCTTTATCGCCAAGCACAGATGAACAATGAAGCCTATGGCTTGTATCAGGTGAACGATAATATTTTCCAAATTCGCGGTACTGACTTAGCCAACATGAGCTTAGTGCGTACTGATAATGGTTGGATTGTATTTGACCCACTCACCACCCGTGAAGCGGCTAAAGCCTCGTTAGCCTTCGCCCTTAAACACTTGCCTTTTGGCAATAATGATCCTGTTGTTGCTATGGTTTATTCGCACTCACATGCGGATCATTTTGGCGGCTCTCGTGGCATTCAGGATATGTTTCCGAACGTAAAAGTGTACGGTTCAGCCAATATCACCAAAGAGATGGTGGATGAAAACGTACTTGCGGGTAATGCCATGTCTCGCCGTACATCTTATCAATACGGTGCGACTATGGTGCCATCAGATACCACGATTGTTGATGCGGCCTTATCAAATGGGATTGCTAAAGGTGAGATCACCTATGTGTTGCCACATCACGAAACTAACCTTGAAAGCAAATTCGAAACAGTAGTGATTGATGGCTTAGAAATTGTGTTTATGGATGCATCAGGTACTGAAGCCGTATCAGAAGCCGTGGCTTATATCCCCAGTATGAAGACGATTTGGGCTGCGGAAGTGACCTACAAAGGCATGCACAATGTGTATACCTTACGCGGTGCTAAAGTACGTGATGCGCTGAAGTGGTCAAAAGAAATTAATAACATGATCCAACAATGGGGCGGTGAAGCAGAGTTTTTATTCTCAGCACATAGCTCACCCGTGTGGAGCAACCATGATATTAATGATTTCTTAAAACTGCAGCGCGATAACTATGGTTTTGTTCATAACCAGTCGTTACGTTTGGCTAATAATGGCGTGGTTTTACAAGATATAGGCTGGGAAATCCAAAAAGTATTACCGCAATCAATTAAAGATGCATGGCACACTAATGGCTACCATGGAACTTATTCGCACAATGCGCGCGCGGTATATAACATGTACCTCGGTTATTTTGACATGAATCCTGCTAACCTGAATCCGTTACCCACAAAAGCGGAAGCCGCTAAGTTTGTTGAATACATGGGCGGTGACAAAGCGATTTTAAAACGTGCCAAAGCGGATTTTGCTAACGGTGAATACCACTTTGTGGCAACCGTGTTGAACAAAGTGGTCGTCAATAACCCAACTAACAACGATGCTCGTTCGCTATTGGCTGATACTTATGAGCAGTTAGGGTATCAATCGGAGGGCGCAGGTTGGAGAAATGTCTATCTTTCAGGGGCTCAGGAGCTGCGTATTGGCCGTCAAGCGGGGGCATTAAAATCAGCATCAGCAGATATTATTGCTGAAATGCCAGTGGGGTCGTTACTGGATTACTTAGCGATTAAAGTGGATTCAATTAAAGCGCAAGATTATGCCTTTGAAGTTAATTTAGTGCTTCCAGATACCCAAGACATCTACGTGGTAGAGCTTTCAAACGGTAACTTAAGTAACGCTAAAATTGATAAAGTTAAAGACACTGCAACCGCGACCTTGACTATCAATCAATCGGACATTGTTAGACTGAACCTTAAGCAAATAACAATTAAAGACTTGCTTGCAAGTAAAGCGGCTAATATTCAAGGCGATGCGTCTTTCTTAGAAATCTTAGCTAACGTGATGACAGAATTTGACGCGGCATTTGAGATTGTGCCACTGCCGTCAGATAAAGTGATTGAAGCTAATCGTGCTATCTACATGCAAGATATTGCTAAACCAGCACACAATGGTCGTCACCATGGTCACGATAATAAGTAAATACTGATTAACTTAATCCGCCATAAAGAACCGCTCATTGAGCGGTTTTTTGATGGGGTTTAGTTTGCTCCTGTAGCTTGCCATTGCTGACAAAAAGCCATAAAGCTTTTAAGCAATGGATTTTGATATTTGTCTTTATGGATTAAAAAGCAAAAGCGTCGAGGCATGTTAATGGGCGGCGTTAACTGGCTTACTCGACCACTTTTAATGGCATATTGTGCCGCCAAGGTCGATAAGCAGCCTAATCCCAGTCCTGCTGAAACACTACTAATTAATGCCTCAGTGGTGTTGATCTCAAAGGCAAGTTGCCAATGATTCAGTTTAGGTGCCAGAGTATTTATAAAAGCTTCACGTGAGCCAGAACCAGGTTCTCTTAACACCCAGTCGCTATGTTCTAAGTCGGTTATCGTCAGCTTTTTGTGCTTGGCGAGAGGGTGATCTTTGGCGCTAATTATGCACATTTCATCATGACTAAAAGGAATTGAAATCAAATCTGGATGATGGGTTTGGCTTTCGATAAGGGCAATGTCTAGCTCAAAATCGACTAACTTTTGGCAAATGGAGGCCGAGTTTGAAATAAATAAACTTTGCGATAAATGCTGATGTTGCTGTCGAAATTGGCTGAGTAAATACGGGCTAATATGATTGCCAATGGTATCGCTACTGCCCACCCTCAGTTTGCCATACAGGGCTGGATTTTCCCCAAAAAGATGGTTGATCTGCTGGGCACGATTTAGGAGTTCATCCGCTAGGGGTAACAGCTGTCGCCCTTCTTGATTCAGAATAAGGCGATTGTTTACCCGATCAAACAATGGATGGGACAGTTGTTTTTCAAGTTCGGCCAACGCCATGCTGATGGCGGCTTTTGATAAGCAAAGCTGCTCTGCCGCAGCCGTTAAGGTTTTGTATTGTGTAATCGCATGAAATACATTGAGCTGCTTCAAAGATATGTGCATGACCATAGTGACATCATCCCCCGCTTATGATTGTTATCAATACCGCCATTGACGACCCTAGCGTTTGGCGGTTTGTTATTGCCAAGTATAGCGTTCAATATTACTTAACTCACGTTCTTAATAATTGGATATATCTAAACAGTTGGCGAGGGTAACATCGCATTAAGAAACTCATCCGCGAGTTAATTGAAAAGGTTAGAGGTCAGCATGATAAATATGGCTAAAGGTAAATTAATTACAGCGCCTACACCAATGGCCGGCTTGGCTTTAGGGATTGCCAGTTTAGGTTGGTGTTGGGAAAACATCGCCAATTTAAATGGCTACGGTCAACTGATAGGCGCGGCCATTGCCAGTGTGTTACTCATGGTATTAGCTGTGAAGTTTTTAGTCTTATCTGATACTTTAAAAGAGGATTTAGCCCACCCTGTGATTGGAAGTGTGCTCCCCACATTTGCCATGGCAACGATGGTCGTGTCAAACGCGCTAGGGCAGTTTTATTTATTGGCAGGCGATGCATTATGGTTATTTGCCGTAGGCTTACATATCGTATTTTTAATGAGCTTTTTATACCATCGTGCAAAAGCATTTGAATTACACCACATGGTACCTAGCTGGTTTATACCGCCGGTCGGGATCATCGTTGCGGATGTGTCATTTTCGGGCACCCCACAATTAGCTTTAATTGCTCATATCGCCTTAGTCTTCGGCATGGCAACGTATGCTGTGATGTTACCGCTGATGATCTATCGTTTGATGTTTAGCCAAGAAGTACCCGATGCAGCCAAGCCCACTTTGGCAGTGTTAGCAGCCCCAGCGAGTTTGTCATTGGCAGGGTATTTAACCGTATCGACTACGCCATCACCCATCATTATCGCGTTACTATTTGGCATTGCAGTGTTGATGACCAGTGTTATCTACCTAGCATTTATTAAGTTGCTGACTCTGCCTTTTAGCCCTGGCTACGCAGCGTTTACTTTCCCGATGGTGATAGGCTCAACAGCGTTGTTCAAAATGGTCAGTTGGATGGAAACAACCAATATTGCAGTGCATTATATTGAGCAGGTACGCCGATTAGCACAGTTAGAGCTGGTTATCGCGACAGGGGTTGTTGTCTACGTAGCAATACGATATCTGTATTTTTATCAGCCATTTAGAGTTAAATCTATGGTTGGTTAATCAGGGGGCTTAGATTGTCGAGGCGTTATTGGACGGCAAACATTTTTAGACAAAAGTGCCTTAACCAAAGGTGTAAACACCCTCTAATTTGAGGCTAATTTGAGGGCGTTTTGAATGATAAATTTTGTTTTTGCACATAGCTAAAAACATTTCAACATTCACCTCGATACCTCACATTTTATGACGCATTGTGATTAATAATGGGTGTGAATAAAGTTGAATGACTCTGAAACCTATTCACACCCATAACGCTATAGTCAGGATTGGTTATGCATTAATTCAAATCACCAAAAAATTTTAAAAAGGTCTATTCGGTAAGTTTGATTTTGCATGACAAATTTATAGTGTTCTAATTATTTGATCAGTGATCGTGCGATAAGCATCATTGAATCGTTGCTGATAAAAGATATCATCTTGTTCTAACCAAGTATCAACAAATTCAGGTGGCCCCTGATATTGGTAAGTTTTTGTTTTATTTTGCTGTCGATCTTTTTCAAGGTAATTAACAATAACCCCTACTTCTACATAAAGCGCAATTCTACCATCGCTGAATGAATGAAATTCTAGCGTCTGAATTTGTATAGAGACTTGATTATTATTAGGAGCATCAACAACAGTAAAGCTTTTACTAGCTTGTTTTTTTACTTCATTTAATAGTGTTTTTTGTGGTTCGTTATGATTAATAAAAATGGTGGTTTTACTTGTTAAATTAGCTTCATCTTCTGTTGAAAGTCCTGTTACGCCTCCAACTACGGCACCTAAACCGCCTCCACCAACAGCCCCTGTTAAAGCAAGAAAAGGAGAACACATAAAAAATAAAGGTCCACACAGTAATCCTGTTGCTGCACCTACGCCTGCACCTGCTAGTCCTCCTGTTGTAGCATCTTCTGTAATACCTTTATTTGAAATATTAAGGGGTAAGTTTTTGTCGGTATCTGATGTTGTTACAAACGCAACAGAGTCTCCTGATTTGATTACGTCAAGTTTTGACGTGCTGCTACAGGCACTCATTGTAATTACGCAGATATAAGTGAATGAAATTAAAAACAGTGAATTTGATTTGGTCATATTTAGATGGGCTCTTTTAATGAAAAATAATTTTTTCATTATCAAAAGAGCCTAACACATACGGATTTTTTAACCTAAATGTTAAATTTGGTGGTTAATTGTTGCGCACTGGTTGCCTGTTATTTGCTTGTAAATAAACTAAACCCCAACTCATCATAATGAATAATAAATGTGGTTATCGATTTTCAAGTCGATTGTAATCAAGTATCCCTGCATCTATTGGGTGATTCTTTTTATATTGTGTCATTAATACATCACTAAAATACCAAAAAGACGGGTCTGTTCTTCGGACACCAAAATTATCTAATAACTTTGTGTAATCACCCGCCGTTTTGACCTGTAATACTTGAGTAACTAATGCGGGTAACTCCGTTTCTTTCACTCGCCAAAAAGCATTCGGGTAACTCCCCAGTAAACCGTTAACAAGCGTGACATCATCGCGTTGATATTGCCGATTTGATTCTTCATCAAATAAGCTAGAGATATTCTTATGGGCACTGTTTCTTATTAGGGTAAACAGTTGCGGATCAAGTGCGCTATCTTCAGGCTCAATCATAATAAACGTCAGCTCGGGAAAAATAGACGCGCTTTCACCTTTGAGCTGATTAATCTTTTGCAGATAATCCTTACTTTCATTTGAAAGCTTTGTCGACTCAAGTGCGTAACGTGTGGGTAACACCTTTTCTAGCCGTGTTTTGAGCATGTGTAATAGTTCATGTTTTGGGTTATCTGTGGTGTAAGTAATTGCGGGGGGAGTACTGACTTCATTAATATCACCCGCAAGATGTTTGGTTAAATACAAATTTGCATCTTGATACCAATCCGCCAGTTCTTGATGACGGTTTTTGGCAGGTAAAAATGTTAAGAAATTTGACTCACCTTCCATGCGAAGAAGATCCATATACATGCGTGTAATCAATTGATGGCCAAAATTACCATAAACATCATAGCCAGCAACAAGTAGATAATGAATCCGCTCTAATAGCGAATAACCAATCACCCAAGCTGTTTTAGGCTGCTCGCCCACTAATCCTTGTACGACAGAAGCATTATCGAAATGACGAAAAACCGTTAAACTTGCATTCGAATTAATGCCATTACCGTCCCAAATCAGTTGAGTAGTTAAATGCTCATTATGTTTAAATTGTTTATCTAAAAATGCGTTTTTAGCTCTAAGGAAGTCACCTTGTTGGCCGGCATATTTAATCCAATTTGCAATAGGCCGTAATGTGTTGCTTTCTTTTTCTGCTGGAAGAGTCAGGTTATCGTCCTGTGAGCGATAAAAATCATTTTGTTGTGCAAGTTCTGGTAAGTCAGGATCGACAAAAAACACCCAAAACCTATCATTAATGACATCGAGTGCTAGCTGTCCTCTGCATACTGGGCCCTTTATGTAAGCCATAATCGTGTTTTGCGCATTATCAAGCATAAACTTATATCGCGCCTCGACGGGTAAGTCGGTGAAGGCAATAAGCGGATTAGCAGCCACGCTTGCTTCATAGCTTGGTAAAACTGTAACGCTATAATTAGGCTCAATAAATAATGACTTGATACGTTCAAGCTTGGCATCATTGAGTGCATATGGCATGTGTGTTTTATCTACGATGGTTTCGCGCACTTGTTCTAAACGGTAATAAAACACCTCGGTTTGAGGATCATCGTAAGGTCGACGTGTGGCAATAATATCTATGGGTTTACCTGGTGCGGTTGTCGATCTTACCAATTTAAAAAAGGTCGGCTGGCCGCTTGCTATGTCATCAAAATATAAATGAGAAACAAACAAATGTTCGAAAATATAGCGACTCGTTAGTCGTTGTTTTAATGAGGTGATATTGAGGAAGGTTTCCCATTTTTCTATCGCGTTCAGTTCCGCAATAGAAGGGGCGGGAATAGCTGCCATCGGGGCTCCATTGGCAAGCCACTGCATCAAAATCGTATTTTCATGGTTGGATATTTGCGGTAAACCATAAGGCATTCCCCATTGAGGAAATTGCGCTTCATAGCGGCTCATTTCTTCAACGGATGGACATTGTTGATTACGATCTAAAGAAAAGTCCCACGAGTCATCAAGAATGTCTTCAGTAGGCAGAGGGTGCTGTTGTTTTAACTGCAGCATTCGGGCAAGCACACCTGCTTGCGTGTTGGCCTCTGCTGATTGTGTGCGCTCATTCAGTACGGGGAAGAAACCTTTATCGCGCCATTCTGCCGTTGATTTGGCATCGACAAACATACGAGTGGTATCAACGGCAAGTAAGCGGGTGCCTTGGTACACTTTGTCTTTATTCGCGCCACGGTCTATCCCTTCAGCGGAGGACATTTTTAGCTGACATGGTGCATCGTAGCAGGCATGGCAGACCACACAACGGTTATCTATTATGGGTTTAACATCATTAATGTAGTGCTGAGCTTGAGGTGAGGTTGTGGCAACCATGCGCTGCTGTGGCTGGGCTTCACCGTATAAACTATCGAAATTTAAGCCTGCAAACACTGCACATCCAGTCAAGAGGACTGCAATAAAGATGACCGCTGAGCGTCCGTAGTACTTAAAAAAATGTTTATACATAGTCAATTGGCAACCTTTTGATCTGTGGTGTTTGGGTGTCTGCTGATTGAGGGAAAAAAGTTGATTTGCCTTGCGGATGAATTTCTCTGCTCATTGTGAGCGATGCAATGCGCATCCGTTGAAAAATATGCACCACAATTTAAGTTTTTACTCGCGTTACTTATAGTTTAGCGGGATTAACGCATGCAAGGAAAAAGTTAAAATAGGCAAATCACTATTCACTGCCTACTGTAGCGAATATAACTATAACAAATAATCGGATATCAATAGCGGAATCATGATCATATTAATTGGGGCATGCAGCTTCAGGCTTTGATGCTTACCTCCACTGCCGGGCAGGAAACACACTTTTTAACATCATTTTGGCTTGTTATTTGGCAGGCTAATTTATGTTCTGTACAACACTTTTACCACATGCCAGCCAAATTTTGTTTTAACCAAATGCGGGGTGATAAGCTCGCCACTAAAGCACACTTTATCAAAGGGAGGTACCATTTGGCCTTGTTTAAACTCACCTAAGCTGCCGCCTTTTTTGCCTGATGGGCAAGTCGAATGCTGTTTTGCAAGCACATCAAATTTAGCGCCTTTTTTTAGCTTAGCCATAATGTCATCGGCCAACTCTTTGTGTTTGACCAAAATGTGTAATGCGCTAGCGGTGCGTGCCATGATGTAAACCTTATATAAAATATCGCTGATGACGGCATTATATCATTGCTTATGCCTGTTGCTAACCTTACAAGTTGCATGGGATTTATCGGATAAAGATAACCGAATGCGCAATAATCATGATAGCGGGCTTAGTGGTGCTAATGACTGATTTTACAAAATAAACACTTATCATTTTTCCTTAAGAAAACCTTAAGATTGGCTCGATAGATTGCTAGTAAAGGGTTTATCAGGATTGATCATGCCAGCCATTCATTATCAAGTTTCGTCACTGTCGTTTCAAAAAGCCGTCCATGCACTGTCTTTATGCTTCAGCGCGTTGTGGTTTATCACGTTTTCCCACTCAAGCACTGCAGCACCGGGGTTAAATTATGCAGTGCAAAATGCCCAAGGTGAAACCGTTAACCTGTCAGAGTTTGCTGGCAAAGTGGTTTATGTCGACTTTTGGTCATCTTGGTGCGGGCCATGTCGTAAATCATTCCCTTGGATGAATGACATGCATGCTAAATATGCCGCCAAAGGATTAGCCGTGGTGGCGATTAATTTGGATGTTGAACCTGAGCTTGCAGCACAGTTTTTAACAAAGTTACCCGCGAATTTCCCTGTGCGTTATAACCCCGAAGGCGATGTGGCTAAATCATTTGAGCTACAAGGCATGCCCAGTAGCTTTTTGTTTAATCGCCAAGGCGAGCTAGTGCAAAAGCATGTGGGTTTTTATGATGATAAAAAAGCCTTGTACGAGCAAGAAATTCAACAGTTGTTAGTGGAGTAGTTTATGAAAAACCATTTGATTCGATTCAATGTCAAAGCTGGACTCGCTATTGTTATGCTAACTGGTTTATCGGCTTGCTCAACCTTGGGGGTTGAGCCGTGGGAAAAAGATCAACTCGCTAGAGCTGATATGGCTCTAGACAGTGAAAAGCTGGATATGGCTTTAGACGACCATATTTATTTTAGTAAAGAAGGTACCAGTGGTGGCCGCTCATTAGCGGGGGGAGGTTGCGGATGCAATTAACTCAAAAACGCAATATTGCAGGCGCCTTAGCCATGGCGAGTTGCAGTTTAATCAACCCTAATGCCCAAGCGACAGATCTGAACGAAATTGTAAAATCGGATGATTGGAAAGTGGACGCCGCCATTATGTATTACGGCGAGCAGGATAGGGTGCAAGCCGCTGAAGTCATTGGTAATGTGCAGAAATCCTTTGGTGATAACTCGCTATTAGACATGAAGCTGGTGGTAGACAGTTTAACGGGGGCGTCGGCATCAGGCGCGGTGGCGCAGGACAGTAGTCAAACCTTTACGCGGCCTTCAGGTAATGGTGAGTATACCGTTAATGCGGGTGAAACTCCGCTTGATGATACTTTTCACGATACCCGTGTACAGTTAAGCGCGAATTGGATGGAAGTACTTAACCCAGATTGGACCGTAAATGTGGGGTTAAATGGCTCAACTGAATTTGATTATTTATCGTTAGGTTTAAATGCAGGTATTGAGCGCAGCTTTAATAAAAACAACACAATTGTGGCGTTATCAGGGGCGTTTACCCAAGATACCATTGATGCCGTAGGTGGCAGGCCTGTGGCGTTATCTGAAATGGCACTTAGAGCTAAATATGATACCGAGGCGGCGTTTCAAGCTGCATTTGATGACACCCGTCAATCCGGTACCGATGATAAGCAAACGTTTGATCTTATGCTTGGGGTTACCCAAAACATTAATCGTTATTGGTTAATGCAAGCTAACTACGGGCTGTCTAATGTGTCGGGCTACATGACCGATCCATATAAGGTGTTATCTCAGGTTGATAGTAGTGGTACAGCTCAGGCTTACCGTTATGAAAATCGCCCCGAAGACCGCTTAAAACACAGTGTGTTTTTAATGGCTAAAGGCGCGTTAGATTCAGGTGTGGTTGATTTCTCTTATCGTTACAGTACCGATGATTGGGACATTTCATCCCACACGTTGGAAACCCATTATCGATATTATTTGAGCCCACAGTTTTATGCTCAAATACACCTGCGCTACTACCAACAACAGGCAGCCAATTTTTATCAGCCCTTTTTGTTAGCTGATGAGCCTTTGCCTGAATTTGCCAGTGCCGATTATCGTATTGGCGATATGAGCGCATATACGGTGGGATTAAAGTTTGGTCAGCGTTTGTCTGGCGGACATGAACTTAGCTACCGTTTAGAGTATTACCAACAGGCGCCTGAAAATAATGGCACTGAGTTAATTGGACAGTTGAATCAATTTGAACTATTTCCTGAGGTAAAAGCGATTGTGGCGCAAGTGAGTTATTCGTTTTAAGATGAACATGTTAAGTGATCTGAGATAATCCGCGAATGCGTTCATCAAATGTGATAAATCATGCCCCAACGTCGACTTTACAGGGTCGGAGCTGGGGCTTTTTAGCTTGTTTTCGTGCAATGGCTAGCCCGTGTGAACTGCTAATTGCCACCGACGATCATACCATTGCAACAGCAATGTTAGATATTGCCAGTAAAGAGGCGGCACGGATTGAGCAAAAATACAGTCGCTTTATTGAGGGCAATCCACTGTGGCAAATTAATCATGCTCAAGGCATGGGTACAGCAATCGATAGCGAAACCTTGCAGCTCTTGCGTTTTGCTCAGCAATGTTATCAGTTAAGTGAGGGGGATTTTGATATTAGTGCGGGCCCACTAATGCGTTTGTGGCGCTTTGATGCCGGTGCTAAAGTGCCCGCCGAAGCCGATATTATGCTGGCAAAAGTACAAGTAAACTTTGCTGCGGTGAAGTTTGATGAACAACAGATCACTATGCCAGCACAAATGAATCTTGATTTTGGCGGGATAGGTAAAGAATATGCCGTTGATAAAGTGGCTTATTTGTTAGCTGAAAAGTGGCCTAATATTTCAGTATTGGTTAACTTTGGTGGTGATATTAGCTGTTTAGTCCCTAAAGTAGGTGACCCATGGAAAGTTGGTATCGAAAACCCAGATGCCTTAGATAATGCTGCTGCGTTATTGAGTGTTCATCAAGGGGCTTTGGCAACCAGTGGTGATACGCGACGATTTATTGAGGTGGATGGACGTCGTTACGGGCATATTATTAATCCAAGCACAGGTTATCCGGTGCTTGATGCACCTCGCTCAGTGACCGTTTTAGGACCTAATTGCATCACCGCGGGCATGTTAGCGACAATGGCCATGTTGCAAGGTAAAGATGCTGAGGTTTTTCTTCAGCAGCAATCAGTAAACTTTAAAGTATTCAGATAGTTTATAACGTAAGGCGACATTAACATGCGGGTATTACTGGTTGAAGACAATGCATTATTGGCCCAGGGCGTGTGCCTCAGCTTAACGAAATTGGGCATGCAAGTTGATCATATTTCTAGCTATCAACGGGCGTTAACGGCGTTAGATTATGAAGATTTTAGCGCAATTATTCTCGACCTCGGTTTACCCGACGGTAATGGTACAGACTTACTTAAACAATGGCGTAAAAAGGGTATTTCAGTGCCGACAATCGTGCTGACAGCTAACACCGATTTTGATACTCGTTTGGCATGTTTGGATATGGGCGCAGATGATTACCTCAGTAAGCCTTTTGATGTACGTGAGCTGGCTGCACGACTTCGCGCGATTGTGAGAAGACAATATGGTTTAGACCATAATCAATTTACGTATGGCGCGTTGAGTATCGATTTTTCAACATGCGAAGTGTTTTTCAAAGGTGAACCTATTCAGCTTTCAAGGCGAGAATACCAGTTGCTGCTGGAGTTTGCTCAATCGGCAGGGCGAGTATTAACGCGAAGTCAGCTTGAGCAGTTAACCTATGGTTGGGAAGAAGTGGGCAGTAATTCAATTGAGGTACACATTCATCATTTGCGCAAGAAAATGGCCAATGAGTTAATCAAAACCGTGCGCGGCATAGGTTACACTCTGGTTGAGGTGGTCTAATGTTTGCCGCGTTGCGACAAAAACTGCAATCTATTTATTCATTACGCATGTTGATGAGCGTCTTGATAACTATTGCAATGATTATCACTGTGGTGATCACCAATGCCTTAAATCGTGAAGATGCTAGAGAGCAAATTGAAGAGTTGTTTGATGCTCAGATGCTTCAAACCGCCAAAGTGCTTGAGTTATTTTACGTTAATCAATTTACCCAAAGTAAGGTTGAACAACTTGCCCTGCAACCGATTCAACTTCATGTTCAAACGACAGATATTGAGACATTTGCCGAACAATCTACCGCGCTGAATTTAATGTATGAACATAAATTGTCGTTTCAGTTATTAAATTCGATGGGGGATTTATTAGTTTTTTCAGATAGTTCAGGTGATAAAGCGTTAACCTCGTTTACGCAAGGATATGAACTGCGCAATATTGATGATGTGTCGTGGCATGTGTTTAGCTATTATTCACAAACACATGAAGTGTGGATAGTGACCGCTCAAACTGAGGATGTGCGCAAAGAATTACTTGATCAAATGATGTCTAACGCTTGGGCAGTACCTTTAATTGTCACCCCGATAGTGTTATTAATTTTACTCTTGTTTACCTACTATTTGTTTAAGCCCGTAAAAGCCTTAGAAACCCGTTTGCTAAGTCGAACGCCGCAAGATTTATCCTCTTTACACCTTGAACTGCCCAAAGAGTTAGTGCCTGTTCAGCATGCGATAAATGATTATTTAGCGCGGATTGCTCAAGCCATGCAGCGTGAAAGGCGCTTTAGTGCCGATGCCGCACACGAGCTAAAAACCCCTTTAGCGATTGTGAAACTTCACCATGATGGCCTGCAGGAAGTATTAAATGACGTGCCAGAATCATTAGCGCCACAATTACAGGATGCTCAGCTGCATTTAAATGCGATTGAACAGGGGGTTGAGCGCATGAGTCATATGGTTGAGCAATTGTTGTTGCTATCTAGAGTTGACGCATTAAATGCCTTGACCTTAGCACCTACTCGGGTGAGCGACCTTATTGAAACTTCAATAAATCAATTGATTACGATAATTGCCGATTATGAATGGCAGATAAATATTGCCGATGATTTAATGGTCAATGTCGACCCTTTTTATATGGCATTAGTGTGTAAAAATTTAATTGAAAATGCCTGTAAATATAGCCCTAAAGAATCAATGATTTCTATTGATGCCACAGAAGTTAATGGTCAAATCCTGCTTCGCGTTACTGATAGTGGAAAAGGCATGACTGACACCCAAATTACCCGCGCCAAGGAGCGTTTTTATCGGGTAGATGAAAATGATAGCCAAGGGGCTGGATTAGGTTTATCCATTTGTCAGCATATTGTCGGCCTGCACGGTGGCGCAATTCATCTTCAGCCCAATTTACCCAATGGATTGGTCGTGTTAGTCACTTTACCCATAACGCCTAAGGCGATAGCTAGTGAGTAATGCCATGAGCCTTAAACAATGTGTTAGCGCTTAGTGCATTGATGAAACTTAAGTACATTGATAAAACTTAAGTTTTTTTGATAGAACTACCTGAATACAACCCCTTGTAAGTGGCTAAGCTAAGTGTTTTTAATCATTCACCTTCTGATAAAGTGAGCTGTTCTAAAATGATGCTGATTTATCTTATCTGTTAAGCTAAATTGTGGTGAATTAGTTTGGGCTAATTTATGCTAACCCGCGTACAATATTCATATTTCTGCCTTAATGTCACTTGCCGTTTAGCTTGCGACATTCAGGCTTCATAACACATTAAGGATTTAAAAATGATCGCACAAGGACAAGCTTTACCCGTAGGTACTTTAGGCCAATTAACCAAAGATGGCATGGTCAATCACAATGTTGCTGAGTTATTTGCGGGTAAAAAAGCGGTATTGTTTGCTGTTCCAGGCGCATTCACGCCAACCTGTTCAGAAGCGCATTTGCCAGGTTTTGTAGTACTAGCGGACCAGCTTAAAGCCAAGGGCGTTGATTTTATTGCCTGCGTGTCGGTTAACGATGCATTCGTGATGAAAGCCTGGGGCGAAGCGCAAAATGCATCAGAATTAATGATGCTTGCAGACGGCGATGCTAGCTTTACAAAAGCATTAGGTTTAGAAATGGATACCGCAGGTTTTGGTGGTGTACGTTCACAGCGTTATGCCATGGTTGTTGATAATGGTGTGGTGACAGTATTAAATGTGGAAGCACCAAAAGCATTTGAAGTCAGCACGGCTGAAGCGATATTAGCTGCCTTATAAGGCTTTCTTCACCACTTTTCCGTGGCGATAAGCTAAAAATAACAAAGCACGCCATCATGGTATTGATAGCGTGCTTTTTATTTTAACGGCTGAGTGGCATGTGTATTGGGTATTTGACCAATGTTAATGCAATAGCCATAGCGCTCAATTAGATGGGGATTAACTCATCTAAACAGACCATGTTTATCACAATTGAGATATTAGTTTAGAAATAGTGAATGTATTCCGCACCAACACGGTACAACACATCATCAAAACCAATTAAATCTAATTCATAATCACGGCTGACATATTCAGTCGCGAAATGGAGTAAATTATTCTGATTACCTAATGGCACAACGACGCCAAATTTTAAATGATCAACTTTATAAAATTGATTATTGTCATAGGCCCATTCACCGGAAAAATGGCTATAAGAGGCCGTAATTTGTACGCCCGTATTGGTGAAAGTATAGGCGTTGTTCCATTCAAAAAAGTAACCTAGACCAGAGCGTCCAAGAACATCGACACCGTGACCAAGTTCATTACGTGGCCAATCATCATCTTTTTCTTCTTTGCTATAACCTGCACCCAATACAAAACCAAGATCGTAATGATTAACATCGGTAAAGCGACGATTTAAGCCTAAACCTGCAATGGCTAATATTTCAAATTCTTCTAATTGCTGGCTGTTGTAATGGCCTTCAACACGCGTGTGCGCACTGACAATATATTGTTGCTGATCACCGAAGCTGGTAAAAGGACGATAAAAGTGAAATTTAGCATCCATTGAATCACGGTAGCGGTCGTTATCGTATTTTTCTGAGTCTTTCTCGAAGTAATAGGTAGCGCGCGCGCGAATATAATTCTCATCCAGTTTTAAGCCATTATTGTAACGGCGGTCATCCCAAATTATTGACACACCAGCACCGCGAGACATTGAGCTATATTCTGAGTCAGGATAGGACTCAAGACCGACAATAAGCGACGCGGCTAATGGCGAAGCTTTTTCTTCTGCCATAACTGAGATACTGATATTTGCCAATATTAAACTACTGAGCACTGACATCATCAATTTCATAATTTAGATAACCTTTTTAATGTAAAAGAATTGTGTTATCTAATGTTAACATGTTGAAGGTAAATATCGTCGTAAAAATGGAGCTGAAGACAAAAATAGTTGGAAGTTTTGGACGCTGTTTTGGGTTACGTTTTTGGCAAGAGTACGCGCGCAATGAGTCCACCCTCGGGACGATTTGCTAAGCTCACTTTACCATTATGTCGGTCGATAATCCGCTTAATGATCGCCAGACCTAAGCCTGAGCCAACACTGCCTCTAGCTGTGTCTCCCTGGGTAAATGGCTGAAATAAGTCATCCACTTTGTTCATATCAATTCCAGTACCGTTATCTTCCACGCTAAAACCGACATAGCGCCCTTGTTCAAAAGAACTGATTTTGACCCAGCCCTGCCCGTAGCGGAAAGCATTTTCGACTAGATTACTGAGTACTCGTTTAATGGCAACATGCTGAATGGGAATATCGGGGCAATCGGTGAGTACAACTTCGATTTCGCCTTGTCGGTTACTTTCCTGTTGCTGAATTTCTTGAATGAGTTGATTGATAGGAAAGGGCTCTCTAACGGCCTCTTGATCATGGCGGACATAGGCAATAAATTGTTTGATGATAGCATCCATATCTTCAATATCACTGACGATGCCATCTTTAAGGTATTGATCATCTTCAACCATCATTTCAGATGCCAAACGGATACGAGTTAATGGGGTGCGTAAATCGTGGGAAATCCCCGCCATTAATAAGGCCCGGTCTTGTTCAAGTTGTTTCATGCTTTGCGCCATTTGATTAAACGCATGGGTCACTTCGACAATTTCAGTTGAGCCACTTAAGGGGAGAGGGTCGGGGAATTTGCCTTTAGACACGGTAACCGCCGCTTTTTGTAAGCGTTTTAACGGTTTATTTTGTTTGCGCGCAAATAACCAACCCCCGGCGACACTGAGCGCACCTATAACCAATAAATATAAGGTTAGTGGGGATAAATCTGATTCATTAATGCCAGTAAGGGGCACTTTAATCCACAATGATGGCGCTTGTGGCGGCCTAATCCACACATCTAAATTATCGCCCTGAGAGAACCTGACTTCAGCTTCGCCACCTAAATAGACTGACATTTGATCAGACAAAAAACCATAATAAGTGGCATTATCTAAACCAGCCTCTTGCGCTTGTTTGAGGTTATAAACGGTCATGCCGTCATGTCGCACCTTGGCATTTAAGGCGTCGACTATCGATAAGTGTTCGCGGCCAACATCCACACCATCAACAAATAAAATATTGATTTGACGAGCAATAAGCTGATTTATTTGCTCATAACTGGGTTTGATAAAATAAACTGCAACCGACCAATAAGACACCAGTTGATTGATCAGCAGCAAGCTACCAATCAATACCACTGTTTGACTAAAGGCGTTTCGCGGTAGAAGGTGTTGCCACCATCTTAATGTGAGTTTGACTGGTTCTGGCACAGGTTATTTTCGGGTAGAGCCATCAGGCACAAACACATAGCCTAAACCCCAAACCGTTTGAATATAACGTGGGTTAGCGGCATCTTTTTCAATTAAACGGCGTAGGCGAGACACTTGCACATCGATAGAGCGTTCCAGCGCCGAATAATCACGGCCTCTTGCTAAATTCATTAATTTATCGCGAGATAATGGCTCGCGTGGGTGGGATACCAATACTTTTAACACCGCAAATTCGCCACTGGTTAACGCAATACTTTCTTCACCATGAAACATTTCACGGGTGGCTAAGTTAAGTGAAAAATCACCAAAAGCAATGACGGCTTCTTGCTGAGCTGGAGCGCCAGGTACATCGGTGGTTTGCCTGCGCATTACGGCTTTAATGCGGGCTAATAATTCACGCGGATTAAAGGGTTTAGGTAAATAATCATCTGCGCCCAGTTCTAGGCCGATAATGCGGTCAACCTCATCACCTTTAGCGGTTAACATGACAATAGGAATAGGATTTTCTTGCTGACGTAAACGGCGGCAAATGGATAAGCCATCTTCGCCTGGCAGCATTAAATCTAATACTAATAAATGAAAGTTTTCACGCTCAAGTAATCTGTCCATTTGCTCAGAATTGGCGGCGCTGCGAACTTGATAACCTTGTTCCATTAAATAACGTTCTAATAGTGAACGCAGTCGCATGTCGTCATCAACAACGAGAATTTTAGACGTTTCTTGACCCATGAAAATATCCTTTTATCTTTAGCATTTTGACTCAATATAACCAGTTTAGCGTCTGGCTAATAGTCTCTGAAAAGTAAGTTTTGCGATTTTGTACACCAACAGGATTGTATTTAAATCAATCTTATTGATTTTGTTGAGTTTTGTGCTTTGTGAATGCGGGTGCTGAAATTGTAACAAAAGCCACAATATCAGTATTATTGCAGCTTATTGAGGTTTCTTAGGCTTGCGTTACAGTGATGGTGGTTAAAATAGTCGCCCAAACTCAAATTTTGTTGCAGTGATTTGTTCTAGGTCACTGTAAATGTAGGCATAATGATTATTGGGAAAAATGATCAGGTAACTGATATCCGCAGACTGATTATCTGGCCAATAACCGAAAGTATGATGCGGCTTAAAAGCTTGATAAAGGACGTTGTTTTCCTGAGTCTGGTGATGGTCGTTTGATAATGTTAATTGCTGTGTCGTTCCTGACACAGTGCAATGAATGGTTTGAGCAAATAATGCATCGACAGCGGCCTTGTCAGTTTGACTTGGGCCTAATGCGGGTATTAATTTTAAATCTGACCCGAACATTGTGCTTTTTTGAGATCCAAAGGCTATTTCACTGGGCCGAAATTGCCGTTTCCCGTCAACTATCACAACTCGTCCCCAATGGTGATAACTGCTTTTTGGGGTATTTAGGTCGATGACCACATGACTGTAACTTTGATCCCCATTGATGTGAATAAAACCCAATTGAGTGTCAGATTCATACCACCAATCACCTTGAGTGCAGGGCGCATTTACCGCTAGCTTATTCATATCATTTGCATGAGACGGCGAAGATGTACCAAAGCTCAATAAAAGCATAAATAGCAGTCGACTTAGACAATTGGGACGGGGATTATTATCAATAAAATGAAGCGCAAACCAGTACATATAATTCCTTTTATGTGTACGTGTGAAGCGTTAAGTATAGTCGAAAAAATGGCCTGTTACTGAGCTTTGGGTCAATGTTGTAATGACATTAAGCCGAGCGATGACAATGTGCCTGCTAATGTCAGGAATCATGGTATATTAGTTTTTTACATTTTTTATCTTCTAATTGTCATTGTAAGCATATTATGAGAACGGCTATTGTTACCCGTGAAGGGTTTGAAAAACTCCAACAAGAACTTAATTTTTTGTGGCGCGAAGAGCGTCCAGAAATCACCAAAAAAGTGGCCTGGGCGGCCAGTTTAGGCGATCGCAGTGAGAATGCTGATTATCAGTATAATAAAAAGCGTCTTCGTGAGATTGACCGCAGAGTCAGATACCTGCGCAAATCTATCGAGAACTTAAAAATAGTTGATTATTCGCCTGAGCAAGAGGGTAAAGTCTTTTTTGGTGCTTGGGTTGAAGTTGAAAATGATGACGGTCAACAACTGACCTTTCGCATTGTGGGTTACGATGAAATTTTTGGCCGCAAAGGTTACATTTCAATTGACTCACCAATGGCGCGCGCATTGTTGAAAAAACAAGTCGATGATGAGGCCGTTGTCAGCACACCTGATGGTGAAAAATGCTGGTACATTAACAAGATTTTCTATCATTTACCTGAGCAAGCCTAACTCTATTTGGGCCTAAGTTGATCACAGCTCAGTATAATCACAGCTCAGTATAATCACAGCTCAGTATAATCACAGCTCAGTTTAATCAAAGCTCTGTTTAATCAGAGCTCTGATTAATTAGAGTACATTAATGTAAGTTAACCGGCTTTATAGCTTATAGCTTCTCGGGCTATTCGTTAGTCTGCTGTTTTTCAATGACGGACACTTCCCACCATATCAAATCGCTTTCCTAGACTGCGACATCTTGTTGCCGTTTCCACTTTAGCTTTTGTTATTTGTGGGCGATAACAAAGCAATTACGTCATAATTTATTCATTAAAATAACAACATGAACACAAGCCCCTCCCAAGGCTGATGGTAAGTCTTTTTAGGCTATTGGGGGGTAAATGAAATAGAGCGCATTTAGTCATCCTTGTATATCACCATGTTTCCATGCAGGCTTGGGGATCAACCTAAGAAAGAGGTGGGTGAATTACAGTTAGCCAAAAAGGTATCTTTGTTAACAAACGGTAAACAATACCAATCCGCATTAGACTTTGCTCATACTAGCCCTAATACGGATTGGTATAAAGGCAAATCAGCCGCTGATTTTTGCAATATTATGCTGTCTATTATGCTAGGTATATCTCACATCATAATGTGATTTTGCGCTTTAATGAATTTCTTGCATGTCATAAGCGTTACTTAAGTTTTAGCCATCACAATAGTTAAAAATGATCGTTATTGGATATCAAATAACGAATTAAACCTAATTGCATCACTTCGAGGTTGATTATGAAAACATCGCATAAGTTCCCGTTGGTTCATCGACTTATCCACTGGGGATTAGCGTTTGCAATGCTGGTAATGTTGCTGACGATATTATTGCGTTTGGGCTGGATGGAAAAAAACCATATGGCGGCCATTATTCAGCAGGGTTTAGCCAAAATTTCAGTGACTATTGATAGTAAGCAAGCGGTGAGTATTGCCAAAATGATCCGCGGCGAGATGTTTCAGTGGCACATTTATTTTGGCTATGCTGTTGGCGTATTTTTGTCGGCTCGGTTTATCTATATGGCTAAATGTGGTTTACATTATTTATCGCCATTTAATCCGCAGGCAAACTTACAGCAAAAAATGCAAGCGGCAGTATATTGGTTGTTTTATGCTGGGGTGACATTTTCTATGATTACGGGGTTATTGCTGAAGTTTGGCCCTGAATCTGTAGAAGAGCTGGCTGAAACAATACATAAGTTAGCGTTGTGGTATTTCATTCCGTTTATTGTGCTGCATTTAGCCGGCATTGTGTTGGCTGAAACAGGACATGACAAAGGGCTCGTGTCGAAAATGATTGGTGGTGAGTAGCGAGCATTTAGCAGCCCTAGTTATTCCATCGCTCGACTATGATGGAATAACTCGGGCGTATTTATCTTTGGTCATGTTTTATGTTGAGAGATAAAATGATGTCAGGCAAGGTGGATAATTGCGGGCATAGTTGCCCTAGGCACTTTGACTGAGTGCTGAATCAGGATGGCTAGGATGGTCTAGTGCCTGCATGCTATCAACAAGTTGTGCAAACTCTTCAATAGGTAAAGGTTTACCAAATAAATAACCTTGATAATGTAAACACCCTTCACTTTTAAGAAACTGTCGTTGTTCAATGGTTTCTACACCTTCAGCTATCACCGAAAAACTCAAGCTTTGCGCCATTGAAATAATGGTTTTAACAATCGACTGATCACTTTTGTCTGTGATTAGATCTCGAATGAACGAGCGGTCAATTTTCAATTGGTATAGCGGGAGTTTTTTAAGGTATTGCAGTGAAGAATAGCCCGTACCAAAATCATCTAATGAGAATTGAATGCCTAATTTGCCTAAGGCATGCATTTGCACAATGGTATTACTAACATCATTTAACAGTAATGATTCGGTAAGCTCCATTTTTAATAATGTTGGATCGATATCATATTGATTTATAATATCAATGACTTGATCAAAAAATTCAGGTTGGCGGAATTGTTTAGCGCTGACATTAATGGATATTGTCAGTGCTTTGGTTGCAGGATGGGACTGCCATTGTTTAAGTTGTTGGCAGGCGGTTTCTATTACCCATTGTCCAATAGGTAAAATGAGTCCTGATTCTTCAGCGTAGGGAATAAATTCTGCGGGAGGAATGATACCTTTTTGTGGATGCAGCCATCGTATAAGGGCCTCTGCACCCACAGGTTGTTGCTGGTGGTTAACCTGTATTTGGTAAAATAATTTAAAATGACCGTGTTTAACGGCATCAAATAATTCACTTTCGAGTTTGGCACGTTTTGAAATTTCTTCCTGCATTGTTGGGTCGAAAAACCGCAGGGTATTTCGACCCGCCACTTTGGCTTGGTACATGGCAATGTCAGCCTGTTTCATGATTTCTGACGCGGTGGTTGATGGGTCATTAAATAGCACCACACCAATGCTAGCACTGCAATTATATTGAATGTTTTTTAGCTGGAATGAACGACTCATGGCCGCTAAAATTTTCTGGCAAATCTCGGTCGTCTGAGAGGCCGCCGTAATTTGTTGCTCATTTAATCCTTCTAAAATAATGACAAACTCATCTCCACCAATTCTGGCTAGGGTATCTTCTTCACGTACACATTCGCTTAAACGTTCGGCGATTGAAGTTAACAATAGGTCTCCCATATCATGCCCGTATGTGTCATTGAGCATTTTGAAGCGGTCAATGTCCAAAAATAAAAAGGCATTATTTTTATGGAGTCGCTTGCTGGAAATGATGACTCGATTCAACCTATCCAGTAATAAGCGTCTATTAGGGAGTTGGGTGAGTTGATCATAAAATGCCAGTTGTTGTATTTTTTGCTCGTTTTTTTTACGCCTTGAAATATCGTTGATGGTGACGATGTAATTACTAATACAGTGTTGCTCATCGCGTACGGCATCAATATATAAATAGGCGGGGAATGGAGAGCCGTTTTGATGTGGATGCCAGGTTTCGCCTTCCCAGCTGTCTTCTGTGCGGAGTTTATCTAAAATCTGATCATAGAATTGTTCATTATCGGCATCGGTATTAAACTGAGTCAGTGGTTTACCAATAATATCTTGTTCTCGATAGCCGGTAATTTTGCTAAAAGCGCAGTTAGCTTGCAAAATGGTCTTGTTGGCGTCGGTAATGAAAATGCCTTCCTGAGACTCAAACACCTTTGCCGCAAGACGCAGTTTTTGTTCAAGTTGTTTGCGTTCAGTGATATCAGAAATACCTGAGATATAGCCAATCACGTTTTGTTGCTCATCAAATTCTGGCACATATTGCACTAGCAGCTCTTTAGACAACAAACATAAATCATAGGAGGCAGGCATACCAGAAAGCACCTTATCAATATGGGGGCTAATTTCCTCATAAATGATTTCGCCTACGACTTCTTTAACGGTTCGACCTAAAATATCATCTGGGCTTAAGCCAAATAAGGCGGCATAGGGGTTAGACACATAAATATATTTTTGGGTTTCATCGCACCTTGCTATGTAAAACGGTGAGTTATCAGAGATAAACTGTAATTGTTGCTGTTGTTCTATCAGTTTAATTTCTGCCTGTTTAAACTCTGTAATGTCTTGGGCAAATCCCGAAATAGAAAATTTACCATTTTCGGCAACCACCCGCTTTCCTCGACATTCAATCCATCTGATTTGGTTATCGCTTGGGCGGGTAATGGGATATTGCAAATGATGTTCGGTGCCGTTGTGATAACAGGACTTTATCGATGTCATTAAGGTTGCACGGTATTTGGGGTGAATGATGTCGGCCATTAATGCCAGCGTAGGCGGGGTCTCTTTTACTGTGCCCATTAAGCTATACATTTGCGCGGACCACTGCATTTTTCCGTTTAAGTTTTCAAGATCCCAGTACCCAACCTGTGCATAGAACATCGCTTTTTCAAAACGTTTTTCACTCCGCATTAGCTTTTGTTGAATTTCATTACTTAATCTGGTTTTACGCATCAAATGCAAAGTATTGGTTGATAAACTGGCGTAAATGGAGAGAATGACATTAATAAGATGGCGACTTGAACCTTGCATTTTTTGTTGGGTAAAATCTTGAGCGGCTTGTTTATTCATTCCGCTTTCTAGCGCAAGTACATAGATCACCATGTAGCGATCACTTTCTAAAATGTGTGACGCTAACCATTGAGTTAAAAATGAGATGGTTTTTTCAAGCAATGCCTCTGATGGGGTGGTAGTCAGTTCAGACTGTAACTGAAGTACCTGTTGAATGAAGCTATCGTGGCTCAGTTTATGGTCGCTGACCATCTCATCATCAGTTAAATACTGATGCCAAATATCTTCTTCCGTTTGAAAATGGTAAACCGTGTAATCAACTAGCTCTTTGAACACTCTGTTTAACTGAAGCTGCTGATTGCCAAATATGGCATGATTGGCCAGCCGATTCAGAATGGCGACTAATTTTTTATGCTGATGATCAATCTTTGCCAGTCCGGTGCAAAAATTATCATCCCAAGGGAAAATGTCTATTGATTCAGTCATACCACTATCATGCTCATATTTTCATCCCTAAAACCTGAGTATAGTTGCTGAAACTAATCTTTGTAGTGAATCGCAAAATCAATTTAAATCATGATTTATCGTTGCACTTAATGACGACTAGCAATATCACGTTTTCGATGGTTTGTGGTATTGTGGGGCAATGTTAAAATTTAAGCCTATATAACTCCCGCTATGCATAATATTGCCCAACTCATTGCTCAAGAACTGAATGTACGCCAACAACAAGTCGATGCTACCATCGCACTACTTAACGATGGCGCTACAGTGCCCTTTATTGCTCGTTACCGTAAAGAAGCAACCGGTGGCTTAGACGATACTCAACTACGTCAGTTACATGCGCGTTTATCTTATCTGACTGAAATGAGCGATCGCCGCCAAGTTATTTTATCGAGCATTGATGCTCAGGGTAAGCTAACCCCAGCTTTAGCACAGGCAATAAACGACGCTGATAGCAAAACTCGCCTTGAGGATTTGTACTTACCTTATAAGCCTAAGCGCCGAACCAAAGGTCAAATTGCGATAGAAGCGGGTATCGAACCTTTGGTCGATAGCTTGCTGGCAGATCGCACCCTTGATATAGATTCCAAAGCCGCTGAGTTTATTCATTCTGAAGCCGGTTTTGCCGATATCAAAGCCGTGCAAGATGGGGCGCGATATATTCTGATGGAGCGTTTTGCAGAAGATGCTGAGTTGTTGCTAAAAATTCGTCAGCATTTAACCCAACATGCTGTGCTTGAAAGTAAAGTGATTAAAGGCAAAGAGAAAGAAGGCGCAAAATTTCGCGATTATTTTGAGCAAAGTGAAGCCATTACCAAGGTGCCATCCCACCGAGCTTTAGCAATGTTACGCGGCCGTAATGAAGGCATTTTAAGTTTAAGTCTTAATGCCGACCCTGGTACTGAAGCAAGTCAGGGTAGCTATTGCGAAGTGATTATTAGCGATCATTTCAAACTTAAATTAACCGATTCGAGTGTCGATCAATGGTTAAAAACGGTAGTCACATCCACATGGCGGATTAAAATTGCCTTACAGATGGAAACCGAGTTTATCGCTAAAATGCGCGAAAGCGCAGAAGAAGAAGCCATTAAAGTGTTTGCCCGAAACTTAGGTGATTTATTAATGGCAGCACCAGCTGGCGCGAAAGCGACGATGGGGTTAGACCCTGGTATTCGCACCGGCGTCAAAGTGGCGATTGTTGATAACACTGGTAAGTTAGTGGCCCACACTACTATTTTCCCCCATGCGCCGCAAAACCTGTGGGAGAAATCGATTAAAACGTTATCCAACCTAATTGCTATGCATAAGGTGGAGATTATTGCTATCGGTAACGGTACAGGCTCGCGTGAAACCGACAAGTTAGCGGGTGAATTAATTGCCATGGTGAAAGAAAGCCATCCGCGCTTAACCAAAGTTATGGTCAGTGAGGCGGGCGCCTCGGTATATTCCGCATCTGAGTTTGCTGCCAATGAATTCCCCGATCTAGATGTGTCTATTCGAGGCGCGGTTTCTATCGCCCGCCGCTTACAAGACCCATTAGCAGAATTAGTAAAAATTGAACCTAAAGCCATTGGCGTGGGGCAATATCAACACGATGTGAGTCAAAGTCAGTTATCACAATCGTTAGAAGCCGTGGTTGAAGATTGCGTAAACAGTGTTGGTGTTGATTTAAATATGGCATCTGCGCCTTTATTAGCGCAGGTAGCAGGGCTAAATAAAACCCTCGCCAAAAATGTAGTGGATTACCGTGACGAACATGGTCAATTTACCAACCGCAAACAATTGTTGAAAGTTGCGCGCCTTGGCCCTAAAGCCTTTGAACAGGCTGCCGGATTCTTGCGTATCCGTCAGGGAGAAAACCCATTAGACGGTTCTGCCGTGCATCCTGAAGCTTATTCCATCGTTGAAGCTATCGCCGCAACCACCAAACACGATGTTGGCCAACTCATTGGCAATAGTGAATTGCTCAAGGGCATCAATGCGGCTGAATTTGTTACTGCATCATTTGGTTTGCCGACAATCACTGATATTTTAGCGGAACTGGATAAACCGGGACGAGATCCGCGTGGTGAGTTTAAAACCGCTCATTTCAAAGATGGTGTAGAAGAGCTTAAGGATCTTAAGGTTGAGATGATCCTTGAAGGCGTGGTGACCAATGTGACTAACTTTGGTGCTTTTGTTGATGTTGGGGTGCACCAAGATGGTTTAGTGCATATTTCATCATTAACTGACAAGTTTGTGAGCGATCCCCATACCGTAGTAAAAGCGGGCGATGTGGTAAAGGTGAAAGTGATGGAAGTGGATATTGAGCGTCGCAGAGTGAGCTTAAGCATGCGCCTTGATGAAACGCCGCAACCCTCAAATCTGTCCCATAAAGCGCAACCAAATGCGCAAGCTAAAAAGCCACAAGCAGCTAAAAAAGGCCAAAAACCTGTTAGTAGCCCTAAAGCTCCAGCAAATGCCGCAATGGGTAATGCATTTGCCGACGCGTTTGCCAAAATGAAAAAATAATTCACTGCAGTTAAACCTGAATGATTTCGACACCATAAACTTCGCTTCGGCGGAGTTTATTTTTGTGGAAGTCATTCATTGTATTTCACTTACAGCATAGGACTAGCCTTAACGCCGTAACGATAAAAGACTATTCTGTGATGTCCTGATTTGTTTTGTCTGTCTCGCTTATTACCAAGGCGGGTATTTCAAGCTCTACTCTTCGATTAAGGTATCTTTTAAGTGGTTCATTATTAGGTGAAACTGGAGATGATTCGCCCAAGGCGATTAACTTTATGCGATGTTGCTGTACGCCTTTTTTTATTAAATAGTCAGAAATTGTCAATGCTCGAGACATTGAAAGCTTTTGATTATAATCATGTGCGCCTATTGAATCAGTATATCCTTTAATGAGGATTGTCGCGTTTGGATATTTATGTAGCTGTGTAAGTACTTCTTCTAGCTCATTTTCGTTTCGTAAAGCACTGCTATCAAAAGTAAATAAAATTACTTTTTTAAGCGGTTCTATTTGAGTTTCTGATGGTGAAGCAGGAAGCACAGATGCTACAGCTGCTGTTTTGGATGAATCAGCCACATTTACTGTTTTAGCAGAATTATATACTACTGCTCGCTGACCAAAGCGATAGTGAACTCCTAGGGTGGTGAGGTGCCCATTACTTCCGCCAATTTGCTCACTACCTAGTTGGTTAATATATTGATACTCAGCTCTTACCGTCCAAGCTGGAGACCAATGATACTCGAAACCCAAGCCAGCCATAGGTGCCCAGCCAGAATCTGAGCGAGTGCTGTAAGGTCCTTGATTTTCACCTTGCCATGCAACAGTCCCCAATTTCGCAAATATATCCCAGTTTTCGCTAAGACTAAATCGCCCTAGTGCGGCAAGCTCCCATGATGTCATAGCGCCAACATAGGTCTCTTCTAAGCCCGTTTGTGGATAGGTAGCAACAGCCTGTCCTAAATCTAAATAGGCGGCTTCAAGCGCGAAGTGTTGTGTAAATTGATAGCCTGTGTAAAAACCGTAGGCCGTATCGTTACCATCACATGCAGTATTCCAATCCTCACAGGCATTCTGGTAGTGCATCCAACCTGCTTTGGCTCCGATGTAAATTGAGTTGTCAGTAGTGGTCGATGACGTCATAATTTCTTCCGCTTTCACTGCAGATGTGAGCATTAAGACTGACAAGCTCGATAAAATAATACACAGATAACGGTCGAACATAACTAACTCCTGAGAAGACCTTAAAATTTTTATTTGTAATTGCACATCAATTATTTTGGTTGGCTGATACCTAAAGGTGATTAGGGCACTATTTCAATACAGGCTGCATACTCTGGAATCGTATCTGCAAGTGTGCCTGGTGCTCCAGTTACCATATAGAAATCTCTATGTGATCCACCACCTATGTCAGATGAGCTCCAATAATAATCACCATCAGTTCCCCATCCATAGGCCATTGTGATTGGTGCACTGTTGAGTAAGGGGTATTTTACTTTGGTATCGTCGAAGTATTGTTTTAAACCAAAGGGATCTGACGTATCAGTATCTCCCTCTACTGCAAGCGACATGCCACGAGCAGTACATAATGCATTGGCATTTGGCCATGTATACTGGGCAAACTTAACGTCACTACCATTTTCACTTCGCGCGCCATCATGAAGTGGTGCAGAGGGAAGTGATGCATTGAGGCGTATCGACTCATGGATCGTCAGTGGGCGATGCAGGCGTTTAGTGACGCCACCAATTGTGAGCTCTATATAGTCAACAGGTGCAACAGCTCTTTGAGTAATATTGTTACTACCGTCAAGGGCGATAGGCAGTCCTCCGTTCACCTTGGTTTCGGAGAATGAAGATGCTAATAAACATATTTCTCCTTCTTCAACAGTGGTTACGCAAACTTCGATATCATGGCCGATAAGGTTAATGGCGCTTTCATCCACTTCATCTCTATCTATGGTGTAGCTGTTTTCATCGGTGGAACGCACCGCATTTCTTGAGGGGTTGGTCGACTTCCAACTGACACTGGATATTGAATAACCTCTAACATCTAAGGTCAGAGTTTCATAGAGTTTAAGTTCACCAGTTAAAAATATGGCAGCCAGTGTTGTGGTGATACAAGTTTCGCTGCCCACTTTAGGCGAACCAGAAACGGCTACGGGGGTCACACAGAAGCTAATTGATTGACCCTCACTATTGATTGGCGGTGTGTAATTCATGCTTTGACTAACTTCGACATTATCAATTTTCCAGCTAAATAAACTGACACCTTCCAAGTCACCATCTGCATCGCTAAAATCATACGTGACGCTGAGTAATGTATTCGCTTTGGGGAATGCATCCCAAACAAGGTTAGACGCGACGGGTGCACTACCAAGTTTTGGCGCAATAGTTTCGACCGGAGTACAGACTTCCAATCCAGTATCATTTTCGCCAAAACTGGCAATTGGCGTGATGCAGAAACTGAGTTCATTAGACTCCTCAGATACAGGGATTAAAAATGTGTCACCTGAGGCGTAATCAACCCCATCAATTCTCCAAGTAAGTAAACTGCTCCCTTCAGGACGATTTTTACTGTCGCTGTAGTCATAACTTGCGATTAGCGTGCTACCTACCACTGCAGCTGGGGAGTAGCTGAGATTAGTGGCTACAGGTGCGATATAGCTGCCGATAATGGTTTGTGTATCACAGACCTGAGCACCTTGTTTCGGCTCACCAGTTAGGGCTATGGGGGTGACACAAAACTCGAGGCTTTTTCCTTCACTGTCTGCAGGCAATGTAAACGCCAGTCCGTTGCCGCTGTCGACTCCGTTGAGTCGCCATTGGGTTAAGCTTGCACCTTCTAGGTCTGCGTCAGCATCACTGTAGCTATAACTGGCGGTCGTCGCGCTGCCCGGTTGCAGTGGTGTGGCGATAGCGACATTACTTGCCACTGGTGCGCTACCCGCTTTCGGTTGGATAATTACAGGTGTGGTGCAGACTTGGCTGCCAATGCTGTTATTACCGAAGCTGGCAATCGGGGTGACACAGAAGCTGAGCGATTTACCTTCGCTATCGACACCGAGCGTGACAGTGCTATTGCTGCTCACTTGGCCGCCATCGATAAGCCAACTATAGAGGCTAACGCCTTCTGGGCGAGAGGCATTGTCAAAGTAGGTGTAGTCACCAGAGAGCAGCGCATTGGGAGTTGCTTGTGGCGAAATTCCTAGGTTGGAGGCTACAGGTGCGATATAGCTGCCGATAATGGTTTGTGTATCACAGACCTGAGCACCTTGTTTCGGCTCACCAGTTAAGGCTATGGGGGTGACACAAAACTCGAGGCTTTTGCCTTCACTGTCTGCAGGCAATGTCAACGCCAGTCCGTTGCCGCTGTCGACTCCGTTGAGTCGCCATTGGATTAAGCTTGCACCTTCTAAGTCTGCGTCAGCATCACTGTAGCTGTAACTGGCGGTCGTCGCGCTGCCCGGTTGCAGTGGTGTGGCGATAGCGACATTACTTGCCACTGGTGCGCTACCCGCTTTCGGTTGGATAACTACAGGTGTGGTGCAGACTTGGCTGCCAATGCTGTTATTACCGAAGCTGGCAACGGGGGTGACACAGAAGCTGAGCGATTTACCTTCGCTATCGACACCGAGCGTGACAGTGCTATTGCTGCTCACTTGGCTGCCATCGATAAGCCAACTATAGAGGCTAACGCCTTCTGGGCGAGAGGCATTGTCAAAGTAGGTGTAGTCACCAGATAGTAGCGTGTTGGGAGTTGCTTGCGGCGTAATTCCTAGGTTGGAGGCTACAGGTGCGATATAGCTGCCGATAATGGTTTGTGTATCACAGACCTGAGCACCTTGTTTCGGCTCACCAGTTAAGGCTATGGGGGTGACACAAAACTCGAGGCTTTTGCCTTCACTGTCTGCAGGCAATGTCAACGCCAGTCCGTTGCCGCTGTCGACTCCGTTGAGTCGCCATTGGATTAAGCTTGCACCTTCTAAGTCTGCGTCAGCATCACTGTAGCTGTAACTGGCGGTCGTCGCGCTGCCCGGTTGCAGTGGTGTGGCGATAGCGACATTACTTGCCACTGGTGCGCTACCCACTTTCGGTTGGATAACATAGCTTGTGCTACAGACTTTAACGCCAATATTATTGTTACCGTATGAGGCTACGGGGGTAATGCAAAACTTTATCCAATCATTTTCAACTGTTTTATCAGGAGTGAATGTTGCAGATGTGGTAATGAACTCATCATTAATGAACCATTCAATGACAGAGTCACCTTCTGGCCTTTTGGCGTTATCGCTATATAAATAGAAACCTGAAAGTTCACTATCGACTACGGTTTCAGGCTCGATGCTGAGATTGCTAGCTTTTGGGGGGGTAAATGTTTCAGCTGTCGGAAAGCCATCGTCATCACCGCATGCGCTAAGAGTGATCACCACAGGAAGCGTGATAAAATACCGGCCCATCTTTTTTAAGATAAAATGAAATGAATGCTTAATTTTCAATGGAAACTCACAGGACTATTTATAAAATAGTTAATTATTGTATTGATTTATTTAGTGTGTATATTTTATGCATTATGGGAATATGATATACTCTTTTTTTTCATTTTTTTGTATCCAGTCAAACAAATACCTTCAACTTGATTTTTTTGTTTAAAATTTGCTCTGTTACATGAGCTAATCTAGATCTCATGACTGTGTTGTGCTTCTATGTGATTGAGCATCGTCAAATTTTGGTTATTTAGTTTTAAATCATCAAGATTTTGCTTTTGCTTTTGTTTATTGCTGTTGAGGTACATCAGAGGCGTTTTGGCTACTTTATAAAAAGTAGGATACCTTTAGCTATTTATCAAAACTGAGTAAGAATTTAATTCGATAGTTGTTATTTTTCTTCTCTTCTTGTAGGAAATCTAATCCATATGGGATTCACTTTATACTTGAAGTGATAGGTAATATGACAATTTACTGTTTTAATTTAAGGGTTGCTTGACACCTCATTATTCAAGTGAGCATCTTCTTGATATCACTGTGTTAACTTGCCTTAAAAACTAATAAAAATATCTGACTTGCTAACCAATTGAATCATTCAGTTTATCTTAAGTTTATCTTAAGTTTATTTGTTCATGCTCTAGTCAAGATAGTTAACCTTGGGTTTCATGTTGAAATTATTATCTCGTTTTTATAATTGTTTGAACTCGGTTGAGGTGACCAAAGAAACACTGATTATTTGGTCTGCATTATATTTTGCCGTCGTGATCAATTTCCCTATCAATCAGCGGATTTTTCAGCTAACGACTGAAGGACATGGCTTTTTTTCATTTACGCCAGCGATTGTATTAACTGGCTTTTTTATGTTGATTTTTAGCATATTGTCGTCACGTTTTATCTTCAAACCGTTGATGACGCTTTTGTTGCTAACGTCCGCAGCCGCAATGTACGCCACCTTGAAATACAATGTGTTATTTGACTACGCCATGATGGAGAACATTTTTGAAACCCATTCAGGTGAAGCGTTTTCGTATCTCAATATCAGTTCGGTAGCGTATTTTTTTGTTTTTGGTGTGTTGCCTACTTGCTTTTTATGGCTCGTTAAAATCAAACCCGCTAGCAGTATCAACAACACCTTTTTACGTCGAATGGCTTTAGGGGTAACAGGGTTGCTACTCGTGGGTGGGGTGGTGTTATTCTTTTATAAAGATTACGTCTCTGTTGGCCGAAATCATCATTATTTGAATAAAATGATCATACCGGCGCATATTTTTAATACGGTGAAGTATGTAAACAACAAATACTTCACCGAAGCCTTACCTTATAACGCGCGTGCAACCGATGCCAAGGTGGGTGTATTTACCGATACTAAGCCTACCTTATTTGTATTAATGGTAGGTGAAACAGCTCGTGCAAAAAATATGGCTTACTATGGCTATGGGCGCAATACCAATCCCTATACGCAAGAGCTTGGATTAATTAGGGTCAATGATGTTACTTCATGTGGCACATCAACAGCACATTCATTGCCCTGCATGATATCAGACTTAAACCACAGTAATTACAAACGTGAACAAGCTAACGCCCAAGATAATGTATTAGATGTGATGAAGCAGGCTGGGGTTGATGTTGTCTGGTTTGAAAATGATGGTGGTGATAAAGAGGTGGCTGCTAGGGGCACTAAAGTTGACATTTCGATGTCTGAAGATCCGGTTTTTTGTGATGGATTGAGCTGTTTTGATGAAGTGTTAGTGCAAAAGCTATCAACATTTTTGAGTGACAAAGTAGCAAATCAAGCCGATACGCCTTTGAGTAACCAAATGGTTGCCTTACATATGATAGGCAGCCATGGCCCCACCTATTTCAAGCGTTATCCTGCTGAGATGCAACGATTCACGCCAGCCTGTAATCGCAGCGATATTGAAAATTGTACCGATGAAGAAATCGTCAATGTTTATGACAATACCTTGGTATATACCGATTATGTTTTAGCGAAAACCATAGCCTTATTAGAGCAATATTCAGACCAATACCATGTTGCATTGGTGTATTTATCTGACCATGGTGAATCGTTGGGTGAAAACGGCATTTATTTACATGGTACTCCCTATGCTTTTGCACCGAGTGAACAGATCCATGTGCCTTGGTTGATGTGGTTACCTGAAAACTATACTCAAGCAAAGCAATTAAGTCGGCAGTGTATTATCCAACAAGCTCAGCGTTCAGGACATTCTCACGATAATTTATTCCATACATTATTAGGCTTATATGGTATTGAAACGCATTTAAAAAATTCGCAACTGGATATTAGTCATGAGTGCAAATTGGACTAAAGATTAATTATTCTGAGTTTGAAGTTGATGTGTTTTTCAAATAAATGCAGATTTTGATCGCCTAACTTTGCCGCTATTTCCAACATTCATATCGGCTAGCATCTGAGTCGTTAACGTTTAGGTTGGGCAGATGTTGATAATATTGTCAGAATAAATGACTTTGATTAAATCACGTTTAGTTTTTCAGTGTCATCATTACAGCGGGTCGCTGAGGTTATTAAAATGTGACATTTTTTAGCAGGTATTTGAACCTATTATGAATCTTAACGTCTGATTACAGGTTAGATTATTAAATGGATTGATAAATATAAAAAGATAATGACTGAGGCAAGATAAATATTAATTACAGGCACAGCCATGATAACATCCCCATAACGCATCCTGTGTTGTAATACATCAATAATAATAACAAAGATACTGGAGCCATTTATGGGAGTATTTTCCCTTGGGTCGAATAAAGACTATATAAAATCAGCACGTTACCCTAAATCACAGCATAGCTTTAAAGCTATTGTGATATTTGCATTAATTATATTAGCGGTAACCACGGTTAGCCGCCTAGGTTTGTCGTTGTGGCAATTAGACCGAGTGAATGATGCCCAAGGCTGGTCGCATATTATTTTACAAGGCTTACGTGTTGATATTGCCACCCTATGTTGGCTATTGGGCATTGCTGGGCTAGGTACAGCTTTGTTTTCAGGCAAGCATGTTATCGGCCAGCTGTGGACCGTGTTATTACGTGTTTGGTTAACACTTGGCTTGTGGCTCATTGTTTTCCTCGAAATATCCACCCCGTCATTTATTCAAGAATATGGGTTAAGACCTAACCGCTTGTATGTCGAGTATCTGATTTATCCTAAAGAAGTGTTGTCGATGTTGTGGGCCGGAAGAAAATTAGAGCTACTTTTAGCCCTAGTGGTTTCGGTGGTGACGCTATACGGCGGTTGGCGTTTATCTGGTTATTTAACCCGTAATGTTAGATTTCCTCGTTGGTATTGGCGTCCGGTGCTTGCGGTGATTGTTATTTGTATCACCATTTTAGGCGCGCGCTCAGCACTGGGGCATCGTCCATTAAATCCATCATTGGTGGCGTTTTCTGATGATCCATTGGTCAATTCATTACTGTTAAATTCAAGCTACTCATTAACATTTGCGATTAAACAAATGGGCAATGAGCAAGATGCTTCTAAAGTCTACGGTAAGTTAGAACAGCAAAAAATAATCGAGATCATTCGCCAGCAAAGCGGCCGATCTGCCGAGGCATTCACCTCTACTGAGTTTCCAAGTCTAACCTTTAACCAAGCCACTTATCAGGGTAAACCTAAAAATTTGGTGATTATCTTACAGGAGAGTTTAGGCGCAAGGTTTGTTGGCAGTTTAGGTGGATTACCCTTAACACCGAGTATCGATGAATTGTCTACTCAAGGTTGGTTTTTTGAAAATCTGTATGCCACAGGAACGCGCTCTGTCCGCGGTATTGAGGCGATTACTACGGGCTTTACGCCAACCCCAGCACGGGCCGTGGTGAAGTTAGGTAAAAGCCAAACGAACTTTTTTACTATTGCCGAATTATTGAAGCGTCAGGGGTATTCAACCCAGTTTATTTATGGCGGAGAAAGCCATTTTGACAACATGCGTAGTTTCTTTTTAGGGAATGGCTTTAGCCAAATCATTGATCAAGACGATTATAAAAATCCTACGTTTGTAGCATCTTGGGGGGTTTCTGATGAAGATTTATTATTCCGAGCCCATGATGAATTTACTGAAATGCACAAACAGGGTAAGCCGTTCTTTAGCTTAGTGTTTAGCTCTAGTAACCATGATCCCTATGAGTTCCCTGATAACCGTATTGAGCTATATGAACAACCACAATACACCATGCACAATGCGGTGAAATATGCCGATTACGCTGTGGGTGAGTTTTTCAAGAAAGCTCAACAATCCGATTATTGGAACGACACTTTGTTTTTGGTGGTGGCGGATCATGACAGTCGTGTAGGTGGTGCCAGCTTAGTGCCTATTTCACGTTTTAGAATTCCAGGGTTAATTTTGGGTGGCGGCGTTGAAGCAAAGCGCGATCCTCGGGTGGTTAGTCAAATAGATATGGCACCAACCTTGTTATCGATGATCGGAATATCAGGAAGTTATCCTATGTTGGGCCGAGATTTAACCCAGCAACCCTCAGATTGGCAGGGTAGAGCGATGATGCAATATGATAAAAACTTTGCGCTTTTGGAAGGTAAAGATGTCACCATTTTGCAACCTGAACAACCAGCAAAGAGCTTTGTATATGATTTCAGCAAAGAAACCTTAGCGTCACGAGAGCTTGATACTCAACAGGCAGAAAATGCCTTAGGGTGGGCGTTATGGGGCAGTGCCGCTTATAATCAGCACTGGTTCAGTTTACCTAAGCAAGTGACTGAGACCGAATCCCGCTAACCACGTTTTCTGCTAAGTCCTAGATTAGTGATTTAGTGCTAGGTGAGTGATGCGATAACTGATCAGGTTTTGTGTTGGCCATAGTATTGGCTAACATGCTGGCGTACCAATTGGAAATAAGCAGCATCTTGTGTTGAGGCATGATTTGCTGCTTTTTTATTCTCTGGCGTGGTGGTTTCTGTTTGTGCCGATGTCGCCAGCTTAATACGAATGTCTTTGCGCTGAATTGTCGGAGTATTGCTAGCAATGACTCTTACGGGCTGACTCGGTATTGCTTGTTGGGCCGTTTGCTGTTGATTGTTAGCGTGTTGTTGCTGCTGTTTTTGCTCAACAATTTTATAAGCGGGTACGCGCTCATTTTGTGGATTATAGGCGCGTTCTGGATGATTTTGTGTCGGTTGTTGCGGCGGGATGATCGGTGGTTTTTGTTGATTATCCACTCGCGCAAGATCCGTCGCAACATTGCTGGTTGCTAAAGGTACTTGTGGGTAGTGAGAATTAATCAACATAGTCAATCACCTCTGTCAGTATTTAGGCATAAATTTAACATCCACAGATGGATGCGTTACCGACAATATGTTTGAATTATAGTCAATTGTATCAGGTTGTGAAAGTGATATTAGGGCTTAAGCGCGTTCAGCCAGTGACTTATGTGCTCGATAAACTGATCGGTATGCGAAATAAACGGCGCATGTGAGGCTTTGGCTAAAATGATGTCTTCCACATTTGAATTTTTGGCCAGCATGTTTATTGCTTTTCGGGGCACTAATCCATCTAACTTGCCCCATACTCTTAACCAAGGCATTGTGATATTGGCTAACTGAGATCGTAAATCAACCTCGGCTAACATAGCTAAACCCTGTTGAAGACTCGCCTCGCTCGGTAACGGCTTGGCCAATACCAATGATTTTATTTTGAGGATATCGGTTTTAGCGGTTTCACTGCCCATTGCCTGAATCGCTAAAAAACGTTCAACGGTTTTGGTTAGGTTGTGATGTAACTGAGTGGAAAATTGCCCTAACACTTCAGACGCAATACCCGGCCAAGCTTGAGGCGTTTCAGTCGTCTGCGCCATAAAACAGGGCGATGAGGCCACTGTGATCAGGGCTTTTATTTTATCGGGAAAATTTAACGCAATTTGAGTGGCGACAAGACCACCTAGGGACCAGCCTAACCAAATGGCGTTACTTGGCAGTTGTTGAATGAGTGCCGAGGCCCAGTCATGAATATCACCCTCAATCATGGGACTGTCACCAAAACCGGGCAAGTCAACGTAATGCACTCTATACTGACTGAGTGCTTGTTTTAAGGGTTCAAATACCGCACCATTAACCCCCCAACCGTGAAGTAACACGATATCTTGGCCATCACCTAGGGTATTTATATACAGTGCTGGGTGAGTCAAATGCTTTGCCTCTATTTAATGGAATGAATAGTGAAAATGGCTAATAAATGTTTCAATTACAACGAAAATGACAAGGATGTTGGTCTCTCTTCCATTCCCTTGCTGGCAAAAATGCGTCAGTTATTACATCATTTCAGCTTCGAATTGCGTTGTAGTTTACCTAACCGCTGCTTGCTGTGCCAGCAAAGGATTGAGCAACAAGGCTATCAACAGACATTTCCACGAAGGATGTTAACCGGCATTTGCCAAACGTGTTTAGTCAGTGGTTTGTATCAGACTGAAGTGTGTTTAGGGTGCGCTAAACCCTTAACAAGACTGCAAGAGTATTGCGGTCAATGTATGGCGAGGCTGCCTATTAAAGTGATTGCCCCGTGCAGTTATCATCAGGGATTTGGTCACTTGGTGAGTGCAATTAAATATCAACGTCAAATGGCGGCATTGAATGTCTTGTCAGAGCAATTAGCATATCGAATACAACAACTTGCGAACTATGGTCTGATTGATTTGCCACAGGTGATTATTCCGGTGCCATTACATGCCAATCGGTTAGCCCTGCGAGGCTTTAATCAGGCTTGGTTGATTGCAAGGCAATTGAGCAATTTGTTAGATATCCCTATGGATGATCAATTTATTTTCCGCTGCCAAGACACTACGCCACAAGCTGGGCTGGATGGCAAACAGCGCCGGGATAATTGCCATCAGGCGTTTGCTCTTAACGTTTTTCAATCGCCTTTAAAAGCCTTGGGGGCTCACTCTCCCTACCAACATGTGGCGATAGTCGATGATGTTGTCACCACTGGCACTACGGTGAATGAGATGGCCTTGTTATTAAGACAGCATCATATTGCGAGTCAGGCATGGTGTCTCGCCCGTGCGGAAGCCCCTGAGTTACGCGAGCGGGTTTAGGGTGTCGCCTGAATAAAATACAAGGCATTGGCGTAAACTTTCTCGCTGCCTAGCCAGATATTTCTAAACATCATATTATCGGCTAATCCCACAATCGCCCCTTTACCTTTTCGCTCCACTATCATGGCAGGCTTATTGGCAAACGCCCGCTGATACTCCTGTGCCATATAACCACTAGACAATAATTTATCTTGATAATGTCCTGCCACAGTAAAAGGCGGAGAGCTGGTTTCAAATGCCAATGGTTTGTTTTTCATCACAGCAACTGTGCTAGGCATGCCAAAAGTTAATGGATGGGATGTGTCTAAGGTTAGGTTAACAATGGCACCGCCAATATGCTGCTTAGCTTTAAAGGCAGCTTGATCGCTAAAGCGTAAGCCATCACTGTTAAACAGTTTGTGGTAATAACGTTCGGTTTGCACTTCTTGGCTTAACACATTGCGTTTATTCAGCCATGTTAACGCCGCTTTTTGGGCGATAATCACGCCACCATTTTGCACGAATTGACCTAGCTTACGGGCGCTAACATCGTTCATGCTGCTAAAGTTACCTTCCGTCATAAATACATGGGTATAACGACTTAAATCAAGGCCGTCGATCCGCTCGGCATTGACTAAGCTGACGGGGAGAGACAGTTTTTTATCTAAGTGATACCAAATTTCACCGACTTCAAAAGCATCACTGCCATAACCACTTATGATCATGGGCATAACAGGTTTGATGGTGGCAAAATCGTCAGACCCTAAATCGATGCCGGAAAAGTTAGCTGAACTTGCGGTAGCGATCACTTCTACTTGCCATTTTGTCGCGGCTTCCCAGGTGAGTTGCCTCACTTCGGCTATGCTTTTTCCTGTTTGTTTTAAGGGAATTTGTAAGCTACCAGCAACAAATTTTTTCTGAACCGTTTGTTTGTTCAGGGTTTGCTTAAGACTAAATTCTTGATTAGAAAACTTAACTTGCACGCCTTTTGCCAGCAATTGATTCACAAATCCGCTTGCTGGTGATTGCTGCCAATTAACCAGTAACGCCACGCTGTTTTGCGGCCATGGCGGCGCTGTGGTGTTATTCAAATTAAGTTGATGATATTGCATAGGGCGACGGGTCAGCACATCAATATCTGGGGTGACATTGGGGACCACATTTAAGCCTAAAGCCGATTCAATATCCCAGGTAGAAATATCGTAAAATGTCGGATCTATAAAATCGGTTCGTTTATCAAACAGTGCGCTTAATAACGCTTGCTGCGGCTGATTATCAGCAACAAAAATACTGTCGATAGGGCGATACTCTTGCCCTGAATGGAATAATGATTTAGTTAAGTAATTAAATTGAATTTGATGTAGGCGGAATAAATTAATCAGTTCATCGCGGCGAGCGGGATCGTTTAATGCGCGGATTAAGCGGCCTTTGCTGCGCGCTGAGTCTTTAGGTTGTTTGTCGCTGAAAAATGCGGTTTGGTAATCGATAAGCGCTTGTTTTAGTGCTAATGCACCCTGCACACTTGAAATTGAGGTGGCAAAATGGTTTGCAATAGCGGTTTGAAACGTTACCGTGCCATTAGCAGAGGCTTGTGCTTGTCCACGGGCGCTGGCCTGTTCAAACAATACGCCTACCGAGCCATTGATGTCAGGGTAAGTCGAGCCTTTACCATAGAAAAAATCATCAAATAATTGACCGCTGAAATACACCTGTTTGGCCTCATCTAGGGCTTTACGGTGAAAATCAGCGAGTTTTTCGGTGAGTTCATGATTCGCTTTTGGCGTTAATGGATAGATGCGATCTACCACCCCAGGTTGAAAAAAGTAAGATTGGCTATGCCACATTTCATGAAAATCGCCCACATAATGCGGCTGCCATTTGTGGAAAAATGCCACTCGACCTTGTGATTCTTTATGGCGTAAAAACAACCAGTCACGGTTTAAATCTGCAAAATAATGGTTACCTCTGCCCGTTGGCCAATCTTGCCAATGCTCACGATGATTTTCATCCGTAACAATAGTTTGGCCCTGATGATTGTTAGCCCAGGTTGCAAAACGGTCGAATCCATCGGGGTTTTGACTTGGGGTGATTAACACTATGGCCTGCTCTAATAGTTGCTTCACCCAAGGTTCTTGACTTGCGGCTAAATAATAACTAAAAGCGAGTGCAGCATGGGCACCGCTTGCTTCGTCACCATGAATGGAATAGGCCAGCCAGATGACCAGAGGCCCTTGCTGGGCAAGGCCTTGTTTTGCTTCACTGCGTTGCTGCAAAATTTGGGTTAAATTACGCTGATTTTTGTCTGAGGTGATCACCGCTGTGAGTTGTTCACGGTCTTCATGGCTGAAACCTGCGCTGTCTAAAGAGACGTTTGGACTTTGACCGGCTAAGGTTTTGAGATAGAAATTGATTTGATCATGACGTAAATGCCACTTTCCTAGCGGATACCCTAAAAATGCTTCAGGCGAGGTGATGCGCTTATCTAGCTGAACGTTGCCCATTGCTAAATCAAGTTTGGATAGCGCGGGCTCCGCTCCCAGCGGGGCGCTCAACATTAAGCTGGTGAGTAGTACACACAATAAACGAATAAAAGTCATGGTAATCAATATCAATAAATCAAGCCAGAATGGCATAACCTTAATGCCTAATGGCGATAAGTGCCATTAAAAGGGTGTGATTTATCGCATTTTTTCGACAACAAACACGATGAGGGCTACAAACAAAATGCAACACGGAGTATCATAGCGCTAATTCTTACTATTTTACTCAGGTATACCCTGACGGAGCAGGTTTTATGATTACCATTTCCGAAGCAGCTCAGGCGCATTTTGTTAAATTGTTAGCTGATCAAGCCGAAGGCACGCATATTCGTGTGTTTGTTATCAGCCCTGGTACCGCGCAAGCAGAGTGTGGCGTATCTTATTGCCCACCAGATGCGGTAGAAGATGATGACATGGAACTACCTTTTAATGGTTTTAAGGCGATGGTTGATGAGAAAAGTGTGCCTTTTCTGCAAGATGCCACCATTGATTATGTCTCTGATCAAATGGGTTCGCAGTTAACTTTAAAAGCCCCAAATGCCAAAATGCGTAAAGTGGCTGATGATGCGCCATTAACCGAGCGTATTGAATATGTTATTCAATCAGAAATTAACCCACAGCTTGCTAGCCATGGTGGCAACATTATGTTGGTTGAAATTTCGGCCGAAGGTGTCGCGGTGCTGCAATTTGGTGGTGGCTGTAATGGTTGTTCACAAGTTGATATCACGTTAAAGGATGGTATCGAAAAGCAATTACTTGATATGTTCCCAGGTGAATTAACTGGTGTACGTGATGTTACCGATCACCAGCATGGCGAGCATTCCTACGCGTAAGATTACCAGTCAGTTTGATGAAAACGCGCCTACTGAGCGCGTTTTTTGTTTTGTATGGTTTTGATGTTACAGTATTAATCTTGTATCTGAAGATGGGATGGCACAGTGTTTCACATTCGTCAAAAGCAGCACGGCTTTACTCTTATAGAGCTTGTGGTAGTGATTATTGTATTGGCGATTTTGGCCGTAATTGCCGCGCAGAAATACCTCGACATTAAACGTGATGCCGCCATCAGTGATGTTAAAGCTACCGCTGCGGCGTATCAGCAGAGTTTAACCTTCGTGCATAGCCGTTGGCAGATACTGGGCAATCAACGTGCGATGAATGATTTACCGGGTTTTGGTAATAATGATCTCGATATTAATGGATTGGGTTATCCTCTGGGTTCCGATAAAGGCAATCCCATGGGCCAACCTAAAAATATTGGACGTGGTCAGCAAGGGTGCGTGGATTTATGGAATGGACTGTTAACCAATCCACCTTCGGTATCGATTGCCAACAGTAATAATGACAGTGATTATGAATCCTATCGCCATCAAGCGGACGTCAACCCAGACGGTGAAACTCAATGCAGTTATGTGTTGCGCAGCTTGGGAGACACGGGTAATCGTAATCAGGCTGATATTAAAATCGTTTACGACTCTGTTGCAGGCACTGCGAAAGCCGTCATCAAAAATTAACTCATTGTGATTGAAAAATAGCGACCAAGTGGTCGCTATTTTTTTAAGAGTGAGGTTATTCAGATTAACGCGCTGCAGATTTTGGCTTAAAAGTTTTTCTATAAAAAGTGACGCTACTGAATAATAAAATAAATATCGACACCATTGAGATGGAAGTAATTAATATAACGTAGCTAAGCGGCATGTTTAGCGCATCGTGAAGCGGCCTAACAAAACTGGCGATTTGTCCTGACAATTCACGGTCACTGTGCTTTAACACTGATGCTATTTCACCTGTGTTGAAGTTAATGGTGATATTGTCAGCCTGTCTTAACCACACATCGCTGTGGCTATCGAAGCGAATGCTATAGATCAAATCCGTGGGTTCGATGTTTTCTTCGCTTGATACTCTGGGTTTATTAACTGAAACGAGAATCGCTTGTGGCCATATGCTTTGTGCGGTTTCGAGTTGGCTAAGCCAGTCATTGGGTTTGCTGCTAGGGTAGTTTATTGGTTCTTCAGTGTGGTGTTGTAAATAGCCAGTCCACAGTCCTTTATAGGTGATTAAAAAACCACTCATACATAAAATAAATAGCGGAACAGAGATAAATAAACCGAGTTGAATATGGCTCTTGACCAAACTGCTTGAGCGCGTATCAGTTGGAATACTGTGTTTTAATCTAAAAGCTTTACGCACCCGCCACCATAAGTATATGCCAACTAAGATAATGACTCCGCCAGCTAATGATGCCCAAGCGTTGGTATATTTTCCCACATCGGCCAATAAAAAATTGCGGTGTAACCAAAACATCGTGCTGTAGAACGGAATGTCATGGTTGGCATGTATCGCTAGCTCATTCAGTTGAGTGTCCAGTGCGATAGATTTACCACGTGTGGCGGCTTCAATATAGGGAGTGTGCTCCGTTGGAAAACGCACAGAGCTCATTTGGGGGTAGCGTTCAAATAGGGTTTGTAGTGTTTGTGCTTTTTCAGCAGTATTGAGGGCGACAAACGTTTGTCCGTGATCATCTATACGTTTAAGTATGTCCATACCCCCTAGGTATACCCCAGTCGTCAGCACAATAAGCATTGTGATACTGATAAAAAAACCTACCCAGTTATGAAACCATTTTAAAGCCGGTACTACTTTCATATTTTACTTTCTCAAAGTGTTATAGCGCTAATTGATGAATGCATGAAATTGCTTAGCAGCAAGGTGATGTTGAACGTCATGGATGAAATTTCGAGAATGATAATTAATCTCATTTGATTCATCAATTAAAGAAGTGTAAAGATGGGTAAAAATGTGAGCCAGTCGAATGGATTGTCGAATGTTATCTTCTAAATATTTACAGTCTGCGACAGGTGTAACACCTTTTGGTTTATTGTTGGTTTTATGTGTGGTTGCTTGTGTTTTTTTGGTAGTCTATGTTTTATTTTATATGTTGTTTATCAATGGTTAATGATGAATATCACATTAATTATCTGAATGTTGAAAATCTATTTTACTCAACAATAAATGGTAATGATAATAACTATCATTAATGTTCATATGGTTTTGAGCAAAAGTTAAATTTAACGTTAGGGTAAATAAATGAAGGTATCACCAGTTGCAATCGCCGTTATTAGTAGCTTACTTTCCGTGGTTGTTTTTGCTGAGGAGCAAGCACCAACGTCATCAAAAACTACCAGTAACCTTTACGGTGAGGATTTGTCATTAAATATTGAACGTATCCAAATTATGGGCATGAACTTTAATAATTATAAAGTCGGCTCATCCTCTGGCGCGATGAGAGGTGATATTGACCTAATGGATACGCCACAATCGGTAAACGTGATCCCAAGCTTTGTGACTGATGAACAACTTGCCACTAATTTATCTGAAGTGCTGGTGAATGACTCAAGTGTGACCAGTGGCAGTGAGAAATGGAACCGTCAGGTATTTAATATTCGCGGTTTCGAGCTGGATTCTGGTAGCGGTTTTTTAATTAATGGTCAGCAGCAGTTTTCACATTATGTGCAACCTATCGAAACCCTGCAGCAGGTTGAAGTACTAAAAGGTCCTTCAAGTATGTTATATGGCCAATCAGGCCCAGGTGGCTTAATTAATATGGTGACCAAAAAGCCGACTTATGACCCACTATTTAATGTTGAACTGGATACTGATGAGCATGGTTCAACCCGTGTGCAATTAGATGCTGGAGGTAGCTTAAACGATGATCAAACCATTCGTTATCGCAGCGTTCTTGTCAAACAAGACACCAGTTATTGGCGGGAATATCAAGATGATAATAGCCAGCAGGAGCGCGATCGATTTTTAGGGTATCTTAATCTTGAATTCGATTTAACCGATGATGTATTACTATCGGTTAAATATGATTATACCGATGACAAAACCGGCATTGACCGCGGTGGGTGGCTAGATAGTCGCGGCGAATTAATCGGTGACCGTGAAGACATTTGGGATATGTCATGGGCTTTTACCGATAATCATGTGCAAAACCTTGGTGCTGATTTGAGCTGGTATTTAAGTGATAATTGGAAAATGAAAACCGGTTACAACCATCAAACCTTTACTCGCCAACGCTTAGACTCTTCACCTTCATTAATGACGGGCTCAGAAAACCCATTTGAAGATGGGTACTATATTAGTGCGTTTGACCGTCATGATGATTGGCAGCATAAAACCGCCTATATGGATTTCACTGGAGAATTTGCCGCTCTGGGTGTTGATCATCAGTTGCTGATTGGTGCGAATATTTTAGATTATTACTACGGTCAAAAACGCCATGATGGCGAGAAGAAGCAACATATTATGCCGGGTGAATCTGTGCCGCAACCGGATTTAGATTATCACCAAGGTAAGGTTAATAGTGAAACAAGCTACAAGCATTATGGTTTTTATATACAAGATTTAATTACCATTAACCCGCAGTGGCAGTTATTGGCAGGGATGCGTTATGACGAGCAGAAAAAAGAGGGCGAGGGGGAAAATAGCCATTCAATATCGCCTAAATTAGGGGTGATATATTCACCCGCTGATAACGGCAGTATTTATGTGAACTACTCAAAAAGCTTTAATCCACAATCAATCGTCACTAGTGACAATGACGTGAATGAAGGGATGAACTTAAACCCTGAATACGGTGAGCAATTTGAGCTAGGGACAAAATGGGAGCTATTTGATAGCGGCTTATTATTAACGGGAGCCATATTTGATACCACGGTGACCAATGTGACTGTGCAGGAGCAACTGGCAGAACCTATTGGCGATAAAGAATATATCACCACGCAAAATGGTAAGCAGCATCATCGTGGTTTTGAAATGGGCGCCCAGGGTGAACTGAGCGACAATCTGTTTATCACCAGCTCAATGATGTATTTAGATGCTAAGTACATCACCAGTGCTGCAGATACTCAAAACTTAGATGGAAAAACGCCTGTTGATGCGCCTGAGTGGTCAGCCAATGTGTGGACACGCTATGAAGTGAGTGATGCTTTAGCGCTAAATTTTGGTGCTGTTTATGTGGGCGAGCGGTTTGCCAATACTCAAAACACCATTATTAAAGAGGATTATGTCCGATTCGATTTTGGTGCTGCATATACGTTTGTGGTCAGTAATGTCGATATGAGCGTCCGCTTTAATGTGAAAAATGTATTTGATACAGAATACCTTGCTGGCGGCACTAATACGGATGTGACAATAGGAGAAGGCAGACATTTTAGTTTGGCGTTCCAAACAAAGTTTTAAGCATCTGTGCTACCAATTACTGCCAATAAGTGATCAGTAATTACCAAGGAAAAACACCAGATAACAAGGCTGATTTTTATGATAAGTTGTTATTCTACAATCTAAAAAATGAATGCTGTTATCATGTGTTTGCACCCATTACAACGAACAGTTATGCATTATGATGGGGATTAATTGCTAATGTAAAAGCGCTGACAGGTTTAAGTTGTCAGCGCTTTTACTGCCTCTTTTTTGGCAATGAGGATGGTGGGTAACCATCACATCCGGTTAAGTAAAGAACGGATGATTTAGCCATTTGTTGATTGATGAGCGCGACTTAATACCTCTGAAATAATGCGTTTACGGTTAACTTTAAGGCCATCCATTGGGATATTTGGCCAAACATAAAAATATCGCGGGCGCTTAAAACTCGCTAATTGTTGTGACACCATTTGAGCCAGTTGCTGTTCAATGTTTGCGGGTAATGCATCTTGCTGATATTCAATTATTGCGGCGGGTAATAAACCAAATTTGTCATCGGCAAGGCCAAATACTATCGCTTTACTGACCAAAGGGTGTTGCAGTAACACGGATTCAATTTCTTCTGGTTGAATATTCTCGCCACCACAAATAAACATATTGTCCGCTCGGCCGAGAAGGATGAGTTGGCCTTTTTCATTTAATTGGCCGCGATCCTGTGTGCAAAACCAGCCTTGTTCGTCGACAGGCAAATCTAACTGATATTGCTGTTGCGCATTGACACTCAAATAGCCTTGAAACAAACACTCGCCTTTCACCCAAATAACACCATCAACTAACTTTAATTGTCGATTAGGCAAAGGGCGACCATGATGCTGATGTAAGTTGGCTTTTGCTGTGGTGATTTGCGAGCTCATTTCTGTCATGCCATAGCTAGTGTAAGCATTTACTTTTTTCTGTGCTAGGGCTTCAATTAATGCAGCCTCAATAATACCGCCACCGAGTAATAACGCTTTTAATGCGCTTAATGCCTGTGGTGCTTGCTGCAGAATCTGCAGTGCTTGCGTTTGCACCATAGATACGTGGGTAATCGCTTCTTGTTCAAGTTGCTGCGCCAAGGTGATGCAACTTGATTTAATCACAATGCATGCTGATGCAAGCGCACAGCGATTCACGATGGCCAGCCCGCCAATATGAAACAAGGGTAATGACAGTAACCAACGATCGTTGTGGTGCAGGGGGATATAACGGCTTGAACCCTGAGCGCTGGCAATATGATTGATTAACCCATGTACGGCCGCTTTGGGTGTGCCACTGGAACCCGATGTCAAAATGATATTAACCGGCTTGTGCGGGTTGACTCTTTGCTCGGTATAAGTAGGCCGATCATTGTCGAGTACCGCGTTAGTCGAGATGTTTTGCGTTAAATCAATTAACCCAGGGTGGTGTTCTCGCGCTATTATTTTACAATTTTGCCAAATAAAGTGGATTTGAAAGCGCTTAATTAGCTGCTCTATTTGATTTACCGAAAAGCGACCGTTGATGGGGAAAAATATCGCGCCAATATCAACACATGCCCAATAAAGTGTCATGGCTGTAAAGGTATGCTGCGCTAAATCATTATTTTCGCTGTTATTGGCGTTAAGGGGGGTAGGGATTATCACTGCAACAATGGTTCCTGACATTATGCCTTGTTGTTGCAAGCTTGCAGATAACGCAGAAATATGTGCCGCCCAGTGAGCGTAAGTGATTGGCTTGCCTTCAAGCAGCACAGCAGCATTATCAGGTGATTTTAGGGCCGCTTGTTGCACCAAAGATAACATCATAGTCAGTTTAGCCTTGCAGCGATTTGAGTTTATTAAGCCTTAACTGACCATTTTCATCTAACAAACGCTGACTAAATGCGCTTAAGGTATCAAGCCCTGGAGGGCTATCAGGGGTGAGTGCTTGGCTGATAAACGCCAAATCTGTGATGCCTACATCTGATTCTAAACTTGAGCTTAAAATGCAGCGCACACCTTGATGATCGGCAAGGCTGATAATCTCTTGCATCCGACTTAATGAACCTAGCAGCATAGGTTTTAAAATAAATGCTCCAATACCGGGTTGGTTTTGTAAGAGTTTATCGAAGTCTAAATCAGCGGTGAGCAAAAATTCATCGAGAGCGTATTTAATTCCAAGTTGTCTATACAACTCAATATTGTCGCTAGGCTGCAAGCAGGGCTCTTCAACGTACTCAATTTGTTTTTTGGGTAAGCAGGCTAAAAAGTCGACTGCTTGATTGAGGGTAAAGCCACGATTAGCATCGAGTCGAAGGGTTAAACTCGGCTTACGTGCCAATACCTGGTGCACAAATGCGATTTCGCTATCCATATCGGTTTGGGCGACTTTGATTTTTACGCTGTTTATATTGGCTAAGTCGGCCAATTTACTATCTATCGCCGTGGCAGATAAGCCAGGGTAAAGCAATGGAATATTGGCTTGAGTTTTCACTCTAGCAGGAAATTGATGTAAGCATTTTGCCAGCAACACGCTTAACCCAAATTGCACCGAAGGATATGCACTGTTAGCGATGGCGGTATTAAGTTCATTCACGTCTTTGCCAATAAGTGCGATTTGTAATTGGGTGAGTTCAGCACTGACTTGGGCAAGGGTTTCATGGCTGAATCCTTGTAAAGGCAAGCCTTCAATATCGATACCGGCTAAGGGGGATATTTCAGCAAAAGCTTGCTGGTCATCATCTAATATCATATTCACAATAATGCCAACACGATGATCAATCCTCTGTTTTGCAACGGGTAATGGCATGTTCAAATCAATTTGATATTGGTACAGTTCAAGCGATGTGATCTTAGGCATAGGGTACTCTTATTGTGTGGGTTCATCGCGAAGTAATGATAGTAACGTATTACTGAAAATATGTGGCTGCATTGAATGAATATTGTGACCAACCCCAGCAATGATGACTAACTGTAGCGAAGCGCCTGAGTGAAGCGATTGCTGCCAGTTGTGAGCTAGATGCTGAAATTTTTTATCTTGTTCACCTGCGATAAAGGCACACCGGCACGTCAGTTTTTCTACCACATTACGGCAATCTTGCTGCAAACTTAATGATGTGGCCAAGTAGCATGCGTGCAGACTTTTTGGTTGATTACTCAGGCGTTTGCTAATTAAAAAATGGCGCTGCTTATCGCTGAGATCGCTAAACACGGCTTGTTGATACCATTGTTGCACAAAGTGCTCAAAAGGCTGGCTGAGCAACTTATCTGCCCAGTTATTATCATTGATTGCCCGTTGTTTTTTTTCATCATCGCTAAGTAAACCTGGATGCGCCGACTCTAAGGTTAAACTCAATATTGCCTGTGGTTGTATGCGAGCCACTTGTAACGCAATACGCCCTCCTAATGAATAGCCCACAAGGTGAAACTCGGTATAGCCTAAATTATTCACCGTTTGAATAATATGTTCAGCTGCGCTGAATAAACCAGGATGGGGCAAAGTGAATGAGTTGCCGCCATGGCCAGGTAAGTCGATACAGATACAATGAAAGTATTGGCTGATTTTGGCCATCATTGGTTGCCAATCTTCTTTTGCGCCCATAAAGCCGTGTAAAAACACCATGGCCGGTAGCTGAGGATCACCGTATCGATTTATCCAGGTCATTAGTGTTGCTTAACCCATTGACTAATTTGCGCAATTTGATCGCTTGCTTGAGTCGCACTGACATTCACTTCAATGACACTGGCACAATCAAATTCAAAGGCTTCGGTATAGGCTTCAATAAAAGACGTTAAATCATCAGCTTGACGATACGCTAAACCGAACATGGCAGCGCCGTAACCAAATTCAAAACCGTGGGATAAACGGTAAAAATCTTGACGTAATTGTTCTGTCGGCACAGGTAATAAATTGAAAATATTGCCGCCATCGTTATTTAGGATCACCAACACATAGGTTGAGGTGATTTGCTTTAATAACGCCAACGAATTTAAGTCATGTAAGCATGAAATGTCGCCAATAATCATGGTCATTTTTTGTTGTTTATCTATTGCAATCCCAGCGCTGGTGGCTATTAGCCCATCAATGCCTGATGCGCCACGATTGGTATATATTTGGGGCTGTGCGGGGCCAATTGGCGCATACATGTCATATAGGCGGATGGGTAAGCTGTTGCCGATAAATAATACTTGTTCAGCGCTTTGTTGCTGGGCTATCCAACGAATCACCTGAGCTTCACCAAATTGAGTTTGATCGATTTGCTGGGTAAACAAAGCGGCTAGGGTTTCATTGTGGTTGATTAACTCCAGTCCCCAATTGGCACTTGATGATCGAGGCCAACTCAGTTTACAAAATGCACTCACACTGGTTTGCCAAATTTGTTTACTTTGGTGACTGGGATCTAATCGGCTTGAGTGAGGTAATACTTGCCAATAGCTATGCCAAGCTTGATTTGCTAAATAGCTGATTAACCGTTTTGAAATAAAGCGTCCACCAAACACCAACACACGCTCGGCTTGTTCTAAAAGCTTAGTGGCTTTGGGGTTAAGCAGCAGTTGATCAACATTACCAATGATACCTGAATGTTGTCTTAGCTGTGATTGTGCATCGGTCACAATTGGCCATGCGAGTTTTTGGGCTATTTCAACGATTAATTCTGGGGTGTCATCGGGCGACAAGGTGCCTACCACAATGATGCCTTTACCATGGGCGAAACGTTTTAAGGTGTCTTCACTGGGCAATAAAGCGCCCATATTTTGTTGATACTGGCTAAATGGTTTTTGATGACTGAGCCATTGGGTAAGCGGTTTTAAATATTGCTGTATGACCACAGGAGCATTTTTTGCCTGCTTAGTTAAAGGGCTCAGCTCATTGGGGTAAAACGGTTCACGGTACATGCAATTGATATGAATAGGCTGACTATGCTGACTAACTGCTTGATCTAACGTGGTGAGTAACGCACTGGCTGGATATGCTAAATCAGGTGTGGGTAAATTCACCTGTGTCGCATAATTAGCAAAAATAGCGGGTTGAATAATGGCTTGATTGGCGCCGCAATCAATTAATTCACTGGGACGATCACCCGAGAGCACAATTAACGGTACATGGGTTAGCCAGGCTTCAACAATCGCAGGGTACAAATTGGCGACCGCTGTGCCAGAGGTGGTAATGATCGCCACCGGCGTGTTACTGGACTTGGCTAAACCCAGTGCCATAAACCCCAAGCCGCGCTCGTCAAAATGAATGTGTCTTTGGATGGTAGCCTGTGAAGCCGCAGCCAAAGTTAATGGCGTGGAGCGAGAACCCGGTGCCATACAGACGTGTTTAACCCCTAAACGGCTAAGTTCTTCGAGGATGATTTGCCCCCATAAAAGATTTAAATCGGCACTGGGCTGAGGTTGCATATTAAGAATTACCTGCAAAAAAGAGTCTGTTTAAGTGTAACCTTTCGTTATGGCTATATCTAAGATTTAAGCGTAATTTCTTTGAAAGATATCATAATTTTATCATCGACAATATTAAGTAAAAAATCATTTGCTGTATTTTTGTTGTGCTAATGTTATTTATATGATTTATATAAATCTATAAACGGAAACAACTTTAAGTCAGCGTGCTATTTCAAAGGTTGTTTAGCAATATAATAAGGAGAACAGATATGCAGTCTGCGGCATTATTAAATAGAGTTGATGAGTTACCTCGCTTACCCAAAGCAATTAGTGAATTATTAGCAGCAGTAAATGATGACAACAGTTCGGTAAGAAGTATTTCTGCCAAAGTGGCTCAAGATCCGTTAATTAGTGCGCGGGTGTTGCGTTTAGCTAACTCTGCTCATTTTGGTCGCAGTCGTGAAGTCGGCTCTATTGAGGATGCGGTGATCCGATTAGGCATGCAAACATTGCGTACTTTAGTGATTGCCTCTGCGGTTGTTGGTGCTATCCCTAAAGTTGAAGGTATTGATTTGGCAGCTTTTTGGGGCGAAACCTTTGAGGTTGCCTTATATAGCCAAGAGTTAGCTAAGCGCTGCGGTGTCGGTGCTGACGAGGCATTTACCTGCGGTATATTGCATCGTATTGGTGATTTGTTAATTGCAACGGTCGAGCCATCTTTAGCAGCACAAATTCGTGCAGCGGCCGAGCAGGGCGGAGATATACAGGATTTGGAAACCAAGCTACTGGGTTTTGATTCGCCATCGGTAGGGGCGTTATTGGCAAAAACCTGGAAGTTCGCGCCTTCTTTAGTGGCAGGCATTGAATTTCAACGCAATCCTAAGCAGGCAGATCCAGCTTCAAAATTAGCCGTGTTAATTTATTTGTCGAATCAAATTTTCATCCATTGGGATGATGAGCGTGGTGAGGAGCCATTCACCGCTTGGCTAGCCGTTCTCGCTAATAATGCTGGTATTATTAAAATGGATATGTCTGGCCTAACCGACAAACTGATTGAACTCCGTGGTAAAGGGCTAGAGATAGGCAAACAATTAGCCTAACGCTCGAGTATGTAATCGTTAACTCTTAAACCAGTTATTTGTATGGCTGGTTTTTGTTTTTAGGCGTCATTATCCGAATTTAGGGGTGATTGTTAATCCACTCACTCATCACCACATGGGTTTTGATTTTGATAATGTCGGTTTGCGCATCAATATATTCACGGATCTCATGCAAGCGCTTCATTGAATCGGCGTGCACGTAAACTAATAAATCCATGTCACCAGTAATGCCTTGGCAGGTGATCACTTCAGGTATACTGTGAAATACATGCACCACATCGGCACATCGAGGGCATTTATGTTGTATTTCAAAGTAGGCCGAGACCCCTTGTTTTTGCGATTCGCTTAATAACACCTGATAACCGCGGATCACTCCTGAGTTTTCCAGTTTTTTAATTCGCTCTGTCACGGCGCTGCGGGACAAACTGACTGTATCTGCAATAGTGGATATACTTTGTCGCGCATCTTGGCGCAACGCATTTATAATGGCTTTATCAAATTTATCCACAACTACTCCGTCATTTTGTTGGTATTTTGTTTGTTAACCGTCATATTGTTGGTTTGATACCGCAGTTAGGCGCTCATCGCCGACAAATTGAAAATCAATTTGAACTTATAATAACCTAAACATAGCCAAGTAGAATAACAAATGAATCAAATAACAGGAACAATAGGGCGCTGGCAAGGTGCAGGATTAATGGCCACCACTTTGTTGGGAACAGGGGTGTTTATTTTACCGCAAATGACTATTGCGGTCGCCGGATCAGGAGCATTATTGGGGTGGTTAATACTCACCTTGGCTATTATTCCGGTGGCACTGGTGTTTGGGTTGTTAGCCAGCCGCTTTCCCCATGCCGCAGGGCCAGCTTATTTTGTGGAAAAAGCCTTTGGCCGCACAGCAGGTAGAACCATAGGGTTGATTTTTTTGTTAGTGATCCCCATCGGTGCGCCAGCCGCTATTTTAATGACCTTCCAATTTATGGATGCTTTAGTACCACTGCGAGGGGGTTGGCAACTGGTCGCAGAGCTAGTTGTGGTGTTGGTGTTATTAGGGTTAAACATTCGCGGCATTCAGGTGTCTGCCAAATTGCAATTTGGCTTAACCTTAGCGATTGTGAGCGTAGTGGCGGTGTTGTTTGCTGTCAGTGGCTTGAATTCAGAGCAGCTTGCATCATTTAACCAAGCAAGTCATCCACAAGTGAATACGGTGATGTTGGCGATGGGTATTGGTTTTTGGAGCTTCTTAGGTATTGAAGCCATGACTCACCTTGCCAGTGATTTTCGTCGCCCAGATAAAGACATGTTACCAGCCATTTTGATGGGTACTGTGCTCGTGGGGGTGATTTACTTAGCCTGTACATTTTTATTGTTGATGGTGCCATCCGATAAAAGCGGCGTAGCCATGATCAGCGCATTTGACTATTTAGTCAGTGGCAGCTTTTTACAGGGATATGGCGCAAGTATTATCGGTGTTTTAGGCATTGCGAGTGGGCTTGCTACCGTAAACGTCTATGCTGGTAGCGCCGCAAGGTTGCTATGGAGCTTCAGTAAAGAAGGTATTTTACCTCAATATTTTGTGGTGCTGAATCGCCATGGTGTTCCATTTAGGGCCTTGTTCGCCATTTTAGGGACGATGGCCTTGGTGATTGTCGCCACTTTTTATTCGCAGCATGATTTAGAAAAATTGATTGCCTGGAGCAATGGGGTATTTGTGATTATTTACCTATTAGCTATGTTGTCGGCGGTGAAGCTGTTAAGTAAACGCTATTTACCGTTAATCCTTGCCAGTTGCGTATTTTGTATCGGTATTGGGGTAGCGCTTGCTGACAATATGCTATACGCAATACTGTTAGTGACAATCATAGCGCCTTTTATGTGGTGGCAAAAAACACATTTACAGCGTAAACATACCATTATGCCAACACCGTCATCGGAGTAATCAGCGCCTACCTTTGTTCCATTGCTATGTTACGCATTTGAATGAGTTCGCTGTGCTTGAGGTAAAGTAAATCAGCACAGCGACGAATGATTTGATCCTCATAGCGTGATAATTCACCGTCGGCATAGGCTAGACGCCACATTGCAAGTAGCAATTGCTGTTTTTCTTCAAGAGTGAATTGCTGATTAATTTCAGCGGTAAATTCAAATAACGAAGTGGCATTCCCTCTGATTAAAGTGGCTTCTTTAATCAGGTCTTGTGCTTCGTCAATGCTGATATGTAAAGTGTTTTTCAACATGTCGGGCAACAACGCCACTTCAGATTCATTGAAGGTTTCGTCGGCATACACCACTTCAAGTAGTAGGGTTGCTGCCGCCAAACTTAATTGGTGGGCTTTGTCTTCTGGGCTTACTGCATGAGTACGTGCCTGAATAAATTGTTTGAGTTTTGCAATCATAATATGACTCCTCGTTGAAAGCCCATCCTAGCAAAGACAATAATGCCGAGCACTGTGCTCGGCATTAATTAATGTTTAGGTTGACCATTTTACCTTTGTGGTAGGTATACCTTTACAGTAAAGAACCTAAGCCTTTCATTAATAAATCAACAGAACCGTCTCCCGATTGCTGTTGTAAATACTGCTTAGCAATATCGACCATAGGGGCGATATATTCTTTTGAGATACCGAGTTTTTCAAAAGAATCATATACCATTGCCGCGCCTTGAAATGACGATCCTAAGTCACCTGCTTTAGATAATAAGCCAGACATACCAGAATCGCCACCTAGCGCGGGAGCCGCGCCTAATAATGAATCGATACCAGGAATGCTTTTACTTAACGCGCTAAAGTCACTATCACCTAAGTTGGATTGTGCTAGGCCAAGTAAAGACCCTAACCCACCTGCGGCTTGCTGCTCATTTAACCCTAGTTGCGACATAACATTGCCAACTAATGCATTGTCAGCTAAGCCAGTTGCCGCTTTAGCTTGGGTGGCAACAGGTGCAACTTCAGTTTTAGTGACATTGTCTAACCAGCCTGCGCTAGCAGGTGTGGTTAATAAAGCGGCCGACAATACTGAGCTCGCAATTATAAAACGATTCATATAATCCATCCTTTGGTAAATATTGTGCTTTAATTGCCATCATCTTAACGTTTTTTGGTGCTTTGCGACATATGAAGATTTTGTATTGTGCAAAATCAGTCATTTTTGGGTATCCTAAGCCCCATATACATCTTAAGTTGATTTTTGGAATCTCATTTATGTCACTTTCAGCTATTTTGACTGAAGCTTATTACTTTTTTCGTAACCATATTGGCCAGCTTGCGGCAATGACATTTCCATTGTTGCTTGTTCAAGTGATGATCCAGCTTTGGCTGGGGAATGAAATGATCCAAGCTGATGTTGAAAATCCGCAATTTGGTGGGATCCATGGCGCAGCAATGATGGCATTGCTATTATTATTTTCTACGTTAATTGCAGCGCTTACCGTGTATCTTGAAGTCCGCTCGCGTGGTCATGATGTTACGACTGCAATGGTATATAAACAAAGTATTCAATTTGTGCCGCCATTGTTACTTGCCGGTGTTTTTTCTGGGTTAGCCATTTTAACCCCGGTGATGCTTTTTGCTGTATTTGGGCCAATGTGGTTAGTGGGGCTGGTGATCAGTTTTTACCTATTTGCACGCTTGGCCTATGTGAACTTTATGGTCATTGTGGAGCAGCTAACCCCCTTAGAAGCCATTAAAGCTAGCTTTGTATTTACCGGGCCGATTGCAACCAAAACGATTGCGATTTTAATGCTGTATATTCCATTATCGTTAGTTGGTGGCACGTTGTCGCAAATAGCTGCGCAGGTAGGTTTTCCATTACAGTTAATCACAGATACCATATTTGCATTTTTAGGGCTATTTATTAACGTCGCTTTGTTTCGCTTATATATGGTTAATCGTAAAACGGATACGCCATCTAGCGACGACACTCACACTGAGGTGTAATTTACGCTTCTTTAACTGCAACTGCGGTTAGCGAAAATACGACAATAAAATAGCAAGCCTGTATGTGCTTGGTTCAAAGGTGAACGCGGCGCTGATAACAAGGCGAATTCATGTGCGATAGCGGTTCTGTCGCAATGCATTCAGTCATGTTAGCGGTGAAAAGAAGTATTGATTATGCGTTTATTATCCCGCGCGGCGATAAGCCATTTGACAGGAGTGGGTATTGATAACTGATATTGAGTTAGTTAGCCAATTCTCGGTTGAGCTGGGAGAAGATTACGCCAGCGCCAAGAGTTATGTCCGAGATATACCGACCCAAGCGTTGGTATTTGTGCGCAGTTTCACCCATAAACTGGCCATCCTCATCGCCGAACAGCACCATCTTGAGTTTAATAGTCCAAATCTCTACGACCGCATTGAGCAATTGAATCAGCGGCGCTTGCTAGACGTGACCGCGATTCGCACAATGCATAAGTTGCGTGGCGATGGTAATCGTGGGGCACATCCTGAAAAATATCATTTAACGCAAACTCAGCTAGTGACTTTGGCAGAGAAGTCGATTAAACAAATTCTTAATTTAGTTGCCAAGCTTTATCCGGTATTACATTGCACTGCTGTACCCGTTTACCAATTTGTCGCATTCGATTCGCTAGCGGGGAGAGATTTATGCTACCGAGCGATGATGCAAAACGATCATCACGCACAGTATTTAGTGGCGATGTCATTAAAAGCTCAAGCGCTTATGGCACAGGAGCAAGCCAGTGCAACGACTTTTGATATCAATACCGCTTCAGCGCTGCAAACTGCCCAGGATGAAGTGCAACGCTTATTTGCCCAGGCGGCTTACTGGTTTGCTCAAGCTGCACCATTTGAAGATGCGGCATTGTATGAGCATGGGGTAAGTTTGTTGCATGGCTATGCTCAAAGCGACCAAGTTAAGCAGGGAGAGTTACTGATAGCGCAAGCAGCCAAAGCGGGTATAACTGATGCACAAGCTTTACTGGGGTATTTTTATTTGGTCGGTAGCACAGTGTTTACTGTTGATGTTGAACAAGCCAAAGCCTTACTTCAGCAGGCGGCAGAAGCAGAAAATATCGAGGCAATGTCTAACCTTGGCGTGTTGTACTATCAACAAAATGACTATCAGCAAGCGCTAGCTTGGATGAGCAAAGCCGCCGAATCTGGCTACCCACAATCCCAATACCATTTGGCATTATTATTGGCCGAAGGGGTCAATGCTGAAGCTGATCAAAGCCGTTTATGGATGCAAGAAGCCGCAAGTCAGGGGCAGCTTGATGCGATGTTGCATTGTGCTACGGATATTCTTCACAATGATAATGCTCAGGCGACAGAGCTTGAACTCGCGGAGCGTTATTTACATGATGTGATTAAATATGGCCATAATGTTACCGCCATGATTGAGCTGAGTGTGGCGTTAGCCGATGGCATGCTAAACCGTATCGATGTGGTGCAATCTGCATACTTATTGCAGCAAGCCAAGCACTACGGCGATGATATACAGCAACAAGTCATTGAGCCTTTGTGGCAATCATTATTGATGCAAATTGACAGTGTTATCGCGTTGAACCCTAGCGCAGAAGAGTTGGCCAGCTTGCAACAAGCTAAAACATACCTTCAGTAAAAGGCGTGTAGCGTTTATTCGAATAATCACCTCAAAATTAACACATCGTTATTGCCCAATATTGCTGTTTTTTAATGCAATTATTGAGTAATAGTATGCATTATATTCATCTTGGTTAACTTGATAGTCTATATTCTTTACCTGATAATACTTCTCATTTACACTTGCGCGCTCTCAGTAGTATGCAGGAGCAAGTAGCGCGAGTTACTTCACATGAAATATGAAGCATGAAGACAGTTTAAACCCTAAATGTTTAATCGATTTAATTGAGCGAAAACGATTCGGTGTAGAATATCAACCTATTATTGATTGTCGCAACAATGACATTTTTGCTTACGAGGCTTTGGCGCGATTTTACAATGCCGATAACACTACCATTAGGCCAGATCTGGTTTATGCCTCTTTACACAGCAGTCCATTAAGTTTGTTTCAAGTGGAATATCAACAAAAAAGATTACAGCTATCTTATGCCGTTAATGGTTCAAACCTTTTTGTGAATTTAGATCAAGACTCGTATTTTTCTAGTGGGGTAATTGATGAAAACAATCCATTTTTGAAATTATTTAAAGAGTGTCAGAAAGCCGAAATCATTGTTGAGTTAATTGAAAACTCAGAAATTAATGATGCGATAATGAGTTTGGCGATGATAAAAAATTTGGCTAAAAATAATATTCTCACCGCAATTGACGATGTATGTAATCCACAATCGATGATTTCAACCTCAGTTATTCAATTAGTTAAATATATCAAACTGGATAAATACGTATTACAAAATCAGGCCAATGAAAATTTTATGCTATTGGTTAAATCGATTATTAATTATGCCCACAGTGCAGACAAACACGTTATTTTAGAAGGCGTAGAAACGGCGGATGACTTAGCACTGGCCAATAAACTCGGCATCGATTTTGTGCAGGGATTTTACTATAAAAAACTATTCAAGATGGTGAAATGATTGTTAAGCGCCAGCTTTATACGTTTTTATTTTCAATAGCTGAAGTTGTTTAACTCAACGGCATGTGGTGTAAGGCAAATGTTGATGACCCATTTTATAGGTCATCAACAACACACGAGGGTGCATTAACCCCGTTTTTCTCACTGTAGCGCAACAGAATAAGTCTTATGATCGGCATTTTTGATTGGACGACGAATGGCTTCAGTTTACTTGCTCATCGGCGTTATGCTCAAAGGTGCGACCTTGAGGCCGAGAGTTTTTAGGTTGCTTAAACATGTGGCCATAAGGTGCGGTATTCTCACGCTGTATATCATTATGACCTTGATAAATATCACCTTGATGACGTTGTGATGAGGCGTAGGCTTGTTTCAATTTGGGCGACAAAAATGTACGGCCTAATATTTGAAACGTAATGAAACTCAATAGGCCTAATAAGAGTAAAAAAGGCAATAATACTAACGCTAATATCGCGATACTGATAAGCGAGAGCATTACGATAATGGGATTCATGGATGAGAATCTGTGCTTTAAATGCGCTGAATTAAATGACGAGTTAAATCTCATAATGACTCCTAAATGCAATTGGCCTAAACAGTGTCTCTATAATTTACAGCAAGTGTGCCGCAGCAAGACATAATATGTCACGTTAAATGTGGTTAATGTGCCGCAAGCATTAACGCTTTAGGAATACTATTAAAAATCATTTCTCTGACCCATTTGTGCCCAGGTTCCTGATTATTGCGTTCATGCCAAAGTAAAACGTACGCCATAGGCATAAACTCAAATGGCAGCGGAATTTGTACTAACGAATAAAGATTTTGTGCATGATGGGCAAAGCTGGATGGCAAAGTAAAAATCAGATCAGTGTGGGCACAGATACTTGCCGCGCCGTAAAAGTCAGGCACAGTGGTTGATATCCGACGATGGTGGTTGGTATTTGCTAAATGGTAATCTAATGCCCACCAATCGTTACCTTCACAACGCACTTGCACATGGCTTAGGGCTAAATAGGCTTCTTTATTCCAATCGCCACGGCTCAGCGCTTGTAAAATAGGGTGATTTTGGCGCACTAGACACACTTGCTTATCATTGAATAAGGTTTGATATTCAAGGCCATCAGCCAGATCGTCTATTTTAAATTGTGATTGCGGGTGTATATCGCGACCCGCGATACCAAAGTCTATTTGTCCATGCTGTAAATCGTAAATTGACTTTTCATTCCAGCCATACGAGTCTAACTTTAAGTTAGGTGCTTGTTGCAGCAGTGGCCCAATAAAATACGGGATCAGGGTTTCATAGGCACTTTCAACCATGGCTAAGGCAAAATGACGTTGGCTGGTGGCGGGCTCAAAACTTGGTGGTTGAGTAAGTTGATACAAGTTTTGTAGCGCTTGTGGCAACACCTTACCCAATGCCAATGCATGTGCTGTTGGTTTTAAGCCGTGAGCCGTGCGTTGAAACAGAGGGTCGTCTAAGGTGTCGCGAAGACGGTTTAAGCTTTTACTTAAAGCGGATTGGCTCAGATGTAAGCGATTAGCTGCACGAGTGACGCTTTGCTCTTCAAGTAACACTTGCAGTGTCACTAATAGGTTTAAATCGATTCTGGCAAGGTTGTCTAAATTCATTACAGATATTCCTTTAGGGAAATTCATTGTGGATTTTATATCATTTCTTGTCATACCTCTAATGCGATAAAATTTCACCTACCCCGATCTGTACCCCCTAGCTTAAACATGAGTGAGAATTCTGATGCAACGTAATTTATTGCCGCTATTAATGTTAATGGTGCTGTTAAGCCCACTGGCCATTGATATTTATTTGCCTTCTATGCCAACTATGGCGTTGGAGTACGGCGTATCGGACGGCCAGGTTCAATCCACCCTAGTATTATTCTTGTTCGCTATGGGAGTGGGACAAATTCTTATTGGGCCACTTGCAGACCGGTTTGGGCGTCGTCCTATCGCCTTGTTTGGTATTGTGCTGTATGGCATTAGCAGTTTGCTAGGTGCGTATGCCGTTGAGTTTGAATGGCTGCAGTTAGCCAGAGTCTTTCAAGGGTTAGCCGCGTGTTCTACTTCAATTGTGGTGTTTAGCGCGGTTCGTGATTGCTATGACAGTAAGCAAAGCGTGTCTATGTATAGCTATCTTAATGGGGCGATTTGCGTGGTACCTGCGCTAGCACCTACTCTTGGAGGCTTACTAGCCTTACAATTTGGCTGGCGTTCTACTTTTATTTTTATGGCGCTATACGCCATCGTGGTGTTATTTTTCGTCGGCTTTAAGTTTCCGGAAACTCGTCCATTAAATACTGATACCTCAGGTAAACTTTACCGTTGGGGACGATATAAGCCGGTACTGAGCGATGGCCATTTTATGTTTTATGCCTCAACATGCATGGTGGCCATGGCTTCCATTCTTTGTTATGTATCCTATTCTCCGGTATGGCTTATTGGTCGTTTGGGGATGTCTGAACTAACCTTTAGCGCCTTATTTGGATTAAACGCGGCGGTTAATATTGCAGCATGCTTTGCCGCGCCTGTGTTAGTTAGGCGTATTGGTAACCGTGCGGGAGTGGTGGTGGCGCTTAATTGTCTAATTGCCGCCGCCGCCCTTGAAGTGGTGATGCAATTAGTTGGGCCACAAACGGGATTAGCTGCGGGATTTGCGTTTATGCTACCAATGATGTTGCTGTGCGTTGGTTTCGCAATTTTATTAGGCCCTGCTACGAGTATGGCCTTGTCCGGTTTTGGTGAGCGAGCAGGTACAGCAACAGCCATGTTAGGTTGCATTCAAATGAGCGGCGCATCAATTTTGACTGCGCTAATTCAATTAACGGATATTCCAGCGCCGTTTGCCATTGCCATCTTAATGGGCGGCATGTCCAGTCTGTTATTGGTCATGATGGGAATGCAGCGCTTTAACCATTGGCATCAAGAGCAGCATGCATAAGTGATAGTGTTCTTGCATGGTGAGGTGTTGCTTATCGCGACACCTCAGTAAATTTAAGTAAACAGTGTGAATCATGCTTACCTATAAACACTTAACCAAATATTGATATACTTATTTTTAATGTTTCCTTGGTTATTAGAATGTTTTGTTAAAACGTGATTATTGTCCAACTTGCCAGTACCCAAAAACTGTCTGTATTTGCCAGGTGATTAGTCCGTTGCAGGTATGCACTCATGTCATTGTCATGCAGCATCCTAGTGAAGTTAATCATGCTAAAAATACTGTTCGGTTAATGCGTCTGGTTATGCCGAATATGCAGGTGTTTGTAGGGGAAACCGCTGAAGATTTTACTGGGTTACAAACCTACCTAACTCAAACTACTAAGCCAATATATGTAGTTTATCCAAGTGAAACCAGCCAAACCGCTTCACAATGTGGTGCTCAGGCCGATAGCATCATTATTTTAATCGATGGCACCTGGCGCAAAGCCTATAAAATACTGCAGTCGAATCCTTGGTTGTTAGATTACCCTGCAATTCATTTAGAGGTTGAACATGCCTCCAATTACATTATTCGTAAGGCCAAGCGCCCTGATAGTTTATCCACCCTCGAGGCCACGGCGCTATTATTATCAACACTCGATCCTGCTGCAGACACCACACCTTTATTTGCAGCATTTGATGCAATGGTGCAACATAGGTTGAGCGCCATGCCTGAAGACATCAAAGCCCGCTATCAATTGCATAACAAGGAAGTAAAATGAAATACACTCTGTTAAGTCTCTGTGTGGCACTCGCGTCATCGTCAATGGTGTTTGCCAGCGATATCATCACATCTATTGACCCCGAAAAGCCGCGTAAAAAGTTGTCCCTAGAAAAACAGGCCGAACAAGGCCGAATTGACTCAAAAAAATTAGAGCAAACTCAACTTGAAAAAGCGCGCGCCGCCGCACAAGAAACCGCTGAGCGTGAACAAGAGGTGTTGTCAAATCAAGCGTCTGGTGAGTGGCAAGACGAGCAACGAGATAAAGCAAAAGCACAATTTGAAAAGCGTGCTGAACGTGAGAATAAGTATTTAAAACAAGCCCAAGAAGCCGCCGCTAAAGAAAGACAGATTAGCGAAGAAAAGTAGTCAGATTGATTTTTAAGAGTCCCTAGCCATGTATGACGCTTTACCCGATGCACCGAGTCATTGCCCGCTTTGTCATCATGATCAGTTAGTTTTGTTTCATCAAGACAAAAAGCGTGCTTATTTTCAGTGTCAACAATGCCAACTTGTGACAGTGCCAGCTGTTTTTTACCTTGATGAAGTGGCTGAAAAAGCCTTCTATGATTTGCACGATAACACCGTAGCAGATGAAGGCTATCAGCGCTTTTTATCGCGCACACTCACGCCAGTTTTACATGCTATTCAGCCTGATGCCAAAGGGCTAGATTATGGCTGCGGAGAAGGTGCGGTATTGAGTAAGATGGCGGCTAAACAAGGCGTGTCTGTTAATAATTACGACTTATTTTATTTCCCTGAGCAGGGACAGCTTCAGCAGCAATATGACTTTATTACCATGACAGAAGTGCTGGAGCACATTGCCGATGCTCAGCAGGTGTTTAAACAGCTACAAGGCTTGCTAAAACCTGCTGGTTTATTAGCCATAATGACAAAGCGTGTGCGTGACCATGCGAGTTTTATTGATTGGCATTATAAGCATGACCCTACACACATTAATTTTTACAGTGAGGCGACCTTTGAGTGGATCGCGCAAGCCTACCAATGGCAATTAGAGATCATCGATAACGATGTGGTGTTTTTTAGGAGCCCCTAAAGATCGCTGATTAAGTCGCGCTTTTAAAAAAGAGAATGATAAAGCTCAGCTAGGGTGAGTGTGCTTAATCTCGAAAATAAAGATTTGCAAATAAATCGATACAATTGTTTTTCTCTCTCCACAGCAAAAAAATTAACAATTTTGCAAAATAAAGGTAAGTTAGCCAATATTGCGGCTCATGCAAAAAACGCTGGGCGCTATTGCTGAACCTTCAATGGACGCTGGTTATCACTGTTAGAGTGAAGTATTCCGAATGAGTTGCCCAAATGAGCCTTTATTTGAAGCGTTTGTCGGCCCTTAGATATTAATTGAGCCTGATGTTATGGGTGCAGCACACTAGTTATTAGATAGCTCAAAGGAGCGAGATATGAAACGAACGTTAAGCGCATTAATGTTACTGGCAGGATTACTAAGTACAGCAAATGCAGATGCAACAACAGCTGAAGATATTAATAGTTTTACCCTAGATAATGGCATGAAAATTATGGTGTTAGAGGATGGTTCGATTCCCAACGCCAACATGTATTTATTCTGGAAGGTTGGCTCTCGTAATGAGGTACCTGGCATTACCGGTATTTCGCATTTTTTTGAACACATGATGTTTAATGGTTCCAAAAAGTTTGGCCCCAAAATGTTTGACCGAACAATGGAAGCTGCAGGTGGGGCAAATAATGCCTACACCACAGAAGACATGACGGTTTACACGGATTGGTTTCCTGCTAATGCATTAGAAACGATTTTTGATTTAGAAGCCGACCGTATCGCAAATCTCGATATTAATCCTGAAATGGTTGAAAGTGAGCGCGGTGTAGTGCAATCAGAGCGCACTACCGGTTTAGAAAACTCAAACTGGCGTACGATTCAAGAAGCATTAAAAGGCGTGGCATTTTCAGCACATCCTTATAGCTGGTCAGTGATTGGTTACGAGTCTGATATTGCGGCTTGGTCATTAGAAGATTTGCAGCAGTATCATAAAACCTATTACGCACCGAATAATGCCGTTGTTGTTATTGTCGGGGATGTGAAATTAGCTGAAGTTAAAAAATTAGCTAATCAATACTTTGGCCCAATTCCAGCACAAGCACCTCCCAAAGAGGTTCGCACTGTAGAACCATTGCAAAATGGTGAGCGTCGTGTATTTGTTAAAAAGGATTCGGTAAGTACACCGAATGTGATGCTGGCTTATCATATTCCAGCCACTAGCCATGCGGATTACTATGCTTTGGATTTATTAAGTTCAATTTTGAGCCAGGGCAATAGCTCTCGGTTTTATCAAGGCTTAGTGGATAAACAAATTGCGACCGCAGCTGAAACTTATATGCCAATGTCGTTCGACCCTAACTTGTTTTATATTCTGGGCGTGGCAAATTCGGGGGTTGAAGCCAATACGCTTGAGCTGGCATTACTTGAACAAATTAACTTAATTGCCACCCAAGGGGTGACTGCAGAAGAATTAGAAAAAGTCAAAAATATCAAATTAATCAATTTTTACCGCGACATGGAAACCATTAACGGCAAAGCCAATACGCTAGGGACTTATGAAATGTATTTTGGTAGTTTTGAAAAATTGTTTGATGCGCCAGAGCGCTATAACACCGTCACTCCAGCGGACATTCAACGAGTGGCGCAAACCTATTTAATTCGAGCTAATCGTACAGTCGGTGTGTTAGCTGCCACTGAGGAGAGCGACAAATGAGACTGATAAAACAATCCATTAAATTGTCGTTATCGGCTTTAGCGATTGCCAGTGCCTTGTTGTTGAGCGGGTGTGCAACCACGGCTAAAAATACCCCAGTAACCGTCGTCGAAACGGGCAGTTTTAGTTTGCCACAATACCAAACCGTTAGTTTATCTAATGGCCTAAAAGTGAATTTAATGGTGCAAAAAGAAGTGCCACTTATTACCTTAAGTGCTGTGGTGCGTGCGGGGGCTGTAAATGACACCTCCTCAGGCTTGGCCAGCATAACCGCCCAGGGCTTAATGCTGGGTGCGGGTGGGCAGTCTAAAGCTAGCATTGAACAAACGCTTGATTTTATGGGGGTAAGTTTGAATACCGCTGCCGATCAAGAAGGCAGTTATATTGATGCCAGTTTTATGACAAAAGATATCGATAACGTATTGCCTATCTTTAGCCATGTGGTGATGGCGCCAGATTTCGATGCGACAGAATTTACCAAACTACAGCAACGTGAAATAGTGGGGTTGTCGCAGCAAAAAGAAAGCCCTCGTGCTGTGATTGGTCGTTACTTCAATAAGTTAGTGTTTGGTGAGCATCCTTATGCCAATCCAAGCTCTGGCAATAGCGAGTCCATTGCCACCTTAACGATTGAGCAATTGCGTGCTTTCCATAAGGGTTACTATCAGCCAAGTAACATGACCATCAGTGTTGTCGGTGATTTTGACCCACAACAAATGCAAGCTAAGTTAGAACAAGCATTTGGTGGTTGGCAAAATACTGAAGTCGTGGTTCAAGCTGATTTAAGCCAGGGGCTGCCGGAAATAAACCAAAGCAAAGTGCTTTTAGTGGATAAACCTGATGCGATAGAAACCACCTTTGTGATAGGTGGTATGGGGATCAGTTATGATAATCCTGATTATGTAGGGTTAACTGTGGTGAATACCATTTTAGGTGGGCGCTTTACCTCATGGTTGAATGATGAGCTAAGGGTGAATGCGGGGTTAACTTATGGGGCGCGTTCAGGTTTTGTACCTTATTCAAAAGCAGGGGTGTTTCAAATCAGCACCTTTACTAAAGCACAAACCACCAAAGAGGCCATTGATTTAGCGCTAAAAACCTACGCCAGACTGTGGCAAACGGGCATAGACCAAGCGACACTCGACTCGGCAAAAGCTTATGTGAAAGGACAATTTCCACCTAAGTTTGAAACGGCCAGTCAACTGGCGGGGTTAATGTCAGATATGTACTTATATGGTTTTGACGATAATTTTATTAATCAATTTCAAGCTAAGGTTGATGGCTTAACTTTAGAAGATACTCAACGCTTGATTAAGCAATATTTCCCACAACAGCACTTACAATATGTGTTGATTGGTAACGCTAGCAAAATTGCCGATATTGCCAAACAGTATGGCGAAGTGACACTGGTTGATATTAAAGACAGTGGTTTTGGACAGTAATTTGCGTTGAAGCTGAAAAAGACCCTCTCATTAGTGGGTCTTTTGTTTTTTAGGGTGTATATTTTTAAATAGCATTGTTAAAGAGTTTGATTAAATGGCAAAAATATCCGCAGATGTCTCATCGACAAAAATGACCCATGATGAGCATAAAGTGACTGAACCCATCAAACCACCGACAACGGTATCGGAGTTAGATGAGCCTTGGTGCCATGTTCAAGAAACCATGAACTTACTGATTTTAGCTATGGCACAAATAGAATTAGGCCTCTATGACGGTGACCAAAAAGTGGCAAGTTTAGGAGAGTTATTTACTGATATGGCAACTCACCAGCAGCAGGTTAACCACTATTTAGCCTCGCAAAAAGATACCCCTCAAGCCATCAGGGATCATGGGCAACAATTGGCGGCAAAGGTGAATCAAGGTGTAATGGCATTTCAATTTTACGATAGGTTGTCGCAACGATTACAGCATGTGGTAAATGGTTTGGGATTGACCAAAGAAGTGCTTGGTGATCCAGACGCTCGGCATACTCGCGCGGCTTGGCAGCAGGTCAATCAACAAATAAAAAATGGCTATTCGTTAGCAGAAGAGCGTGCATTGTTTGATTGTATTTTGCAGGGTGGCACACTAAAACAAGCTTTAGCACTCTATCAACAACATCTTGCAAAGCCTCAACAAGATGATATTGAATTGTTTTAAAGTCCGTTTTCTGGCCGTCATCGTGCTATTGGTTACTTTGCCGATATCTGCAATGGCAGCTAAAGTGCCGCTTGATGTTGTTTGCGCGGCTTTAATTGGCGAGTGGCAAGGTAGCGCAGCTAATCCCAAAGGTATCTCAAAACAAGTAACTAGTTCCATCATGTGTTCTGCCGATGGGCGTAATATGTATATCAGTGTTAGCCAAGGGGCGCGGTTTGTGAATAGTGAAACCTGGTGGTTTCGCCAACGTGGTAGTGATATTGAATTAGTCTACTCTGATGGAATCAAGGCCGATATTTATCAGTCACTTACATTGTATCAGCAGGTGGGCGGGTTTGCGTTTTTAGGTGAGGGGGAGATTAAACAGCGACCCGCATTGATCCGCCTTTCATTTGAAGCGCTATCAGTAGGTAAGCAAGCCCAATGGTTATGGCAACAAAGTGCCCATTTTTTAGATGATGATAGTGATAACTATCAGGTAGTAAGGGGCATCAGTTTGATGCCCATCGAGTCGCAGTGCCTAGCCAAGTAACTTAAGTGACAAAATGAGTGGCTAGGGTTAAAACATTAACCCCAAATATACCAAGCAAAACATATCCAGCTTAATGCCAACAGACAAATTAATCCCCATACCACGGGCGTCATCTGGGTTGGCTCATCAAATTCTAACTCTAATTCGGGCTCATCATGCTGAGCATGTTGTTTATGTTTTGCTTGTTGTTTACGCGCTTTATCACTTTGTCTGGCTTTTGCCTTTTGTTGTTTTTTATAGACAGCAATGCCCTTTTCAATGCCAGTGGCAATCAGTTTAGTTTGTTCTTTTGTTTGGCCTTCTTTTTGGGTCGATTTAGCAATATTTAATGCTTGTTGCTGAGTCTCAATTGAAATGGGTGGCTTCATTGAGCACCTACAAAATCAAGTTGCCGCCAGGCTTCATAACTAATAATGGCAACTGAATTGGATAAGTTAAGGCTGCGGCTATTGGCTGTCATCGGAATACGCAGCCTTTGCTCTAAAGGAGTTGCGTTAATAATATCCATAGGTAAGCCACGGGTTTCTGGGCCAAATAACAATACATCATCTTCGGCAAAGGCGATTTGGGTGTGCGGACGACTGCCTTTAGTTGTGCAAGCCATGATGCGTTTTCCCGCCATCGCGACGAGAAAATCTTGATAATTTTTATGGCGCGTTACACGTGCTAAATCAGCATAATCTAAACCTGCACGACGTAATTTCTTTTCCTCTAAATCAAAACCAAGAGGCTCGATAAGGTGTAAATGTGAACCATTGTTGGCACATAAACGAATAATGTTTCCCGTGTTTGGGGCGATTTCTGGCTCGTAAAGGGCGATATGAAACATGCTGACCTACCTCAAAAAATATCGGTGCATTATAGCTGAACTTGTCACAAGCTCCATGATTAACTGCGTTTATTGATGCTAAGCTTCAAGGTGTTGCCATTAAAGTGCTGAGATCTTTTAACGGGCGAAATCCCTGACGCTTTAATTGTGACAGGGCAAAGTTGCTGTCTTCGCATTGTTTATTGACCCAAACCCCGATAGGAAAGCTTCGCAACACTAGGGCTGAATCTTGAATCAATGCGCTAGGAAAACCTATTTTTTCGGTAGCATAGTAAATGGCATTCATATCACCGTATACATAGTCGACACGGTTTTTAAGTAATAAATTAACCCCTTGCTCTAGGGTGTCGACTAACACGAGTTTCGCTCCCGCATCGACAAATTCTTTAGCCACACCTTTAAGCATTTGCATACGCAGTTGGGCCACGACTTTGCCTGATAATTCATTGCCTATAAACACTTCGGGTTCGGCTAGTCTAAATAGTTTTAGTTCAATTTTTTCTTTAAGTAGCGGCACCAAAACATGATCTTTACCGGGGGTAATGGGCGGGTAAAAACTTAAACACCATTGCCCTTGATCTACCCGATTATGAGCCCTAGCTGGTGACAAAAACTGCGGATGAATACTGACTGGGGAGTGGATGAAAACTTGGGCTAATTTATCATATGCCGTACCGTGTTCGGGTTGATTTTCAGTCAGGTAAGGCGGATATTCAAGGGCGATAACATTAATCGCCTGAGCATAGGAATGCGGCGCAACAAAAATGGCGGCAAGAAATAAAGGGATTGATTGGACAATTTTGAGAAAAGCCTGAGAGTGCATGAATATCCTTATTCGTTAAAGGTAAAGCGTTTTATGATATCGAATAATGATAGCAGTTTTTTTTAGCGTGACTTATGCATTTGTGTGTCATTTATTTCATCGTGCTTTAGTAGCGGTTAAGTGGCAATGCAATGCGGATCAGTAAACCCTGAGGCGAGGTGTTCATCGCTTCAATATTGCCTTTGTGTATATGAATAGCAGCTTGGGTGATGGCTAAGCCCAACCCCCATCCACCGCTGTTTCTGTCGCGGGCATCATCAGGGCGATAAAAGGGTCTGAAAATGGCGCTAAGTTCTTTTTCATCAATCCCTTTGCCATCATCTTGGATTTCGATGATGACTTGTTCACCTTTGAGCGCGGCAACCACGTTAACGTGTTTCTGCGCGTAGCGAATCGCATTGCGTAATACGTTTTCAATAGCGCGGCACAAAGGTTTTGGATAATGCTCAAATGCAAGTTGGTCATCAATATCAATATGCAGCTGCTTGTGTTGTTGTTCTGCTTCAAACTCAGCATCATCTAGCACTTGGCTGAGGGTTTCACTCAATTCTGCATGAATTCGAACCTCGCTAGCATTCAGGGTGACCCTTGAAAGCGTTAACAGTTCACCGATTAAGTCATCTAATTGGGTGGCTTCATATTCGATACGCGTTAATTCTGTGGTGTCTTGGCCTTTTTTACGCGCTAATGCCAGTGACAGTTTTAAGCGGGTTAAGGGGGTTCTTAGCTCATGAGAGATATCGCCCATCAGCCTTTGTTGATTGAGCATCATGGCTTCAATTGAGTCAGCCATACTGTTAAAGGCCTGAGCCAATTGGCCTATTTCATCATTTCTACCTGTGGTTGCTTTGTCCGCACGGTGCGAAAAATCACCTTTAGCCAGTGCGTTCGCACTGTATTTTAAGCTGTTAAGTGGTTTGCTGAGATGCCAAGCAAGCAGTCCGCATAATAAGCCGGAGAATAAGATTGCGATGGAGGCGGTGAGTAATTTGTTTTCCGAAAAATATAAAAACCAAGGTCGGGGGTGGTTGGCGGGGACTCTGCCATATACCTGATAGGATTGTTGATTAACACTGAACGCGAGCGGTCCAAATACCAGCTCATTTCTAAACTGGTGACTAATAGGCTGTTTTGCATCCTCTGCCATCAATAAGAATTGTCTTAATGACCGTGGGACTTTACGGCTATTGATCACCTGACCATTGTCATTGGCGACATAAATGCGTAATGGTCTGTCGCGCTTTGAATATTGTCGTTGGAGCTGATATAGCTTATCCGTGGTCAGAATATCCGGTGACTGTTGAATATCCTCAACAACTTGATGAAGCGCTTGCTGTAAGCGTGCCTCTAATGGCGCGCGATCATGGCTTTGCAGTATCATCGGCAGCATTAATACTAATGCGATAGTCAGCGAGCTGCATAGCCAGAAGCCAATAAGCAACTTAAAAAATAATCTATTAAGTGGGGCGGTTGCGCGCATTATGGGATCCAAATGTAACCTTTACCTCGCAAGGTTTTTACTCGTGCGCGGCCATCGGTTCGTTCGGGCAGTTTTTTGCGCAAGTTAGATAAATGCATATCTAAACTGCGGTCAAAGGGCATCAACTTTTTGCCCAACACATTTTCGCTTAAGGTTTCTTTGGTGACTAACTCTCCCGCACAGGATAACAGATTCAGCAATAAGCTAAATTCAGTCGATGTTAAGATGATTAACTGATCGTTACAAAAGGCTTCTTGGCGAGTAGGGTCTAGGCATAAATCACCCAGTGCAACTGAGTCAGTCGCCACAGAACCTTGTCCGGTGGTGTTTGCACGGCGCAAAATTGCCCGAATACGCGCAATTAACTCACGATCATTGAATGGCTTGGGTAGGTAATCATCAGCGCCAATTTCTAAGCCGATAACTCGGTCAATTTCATCTCCGCGAGCCGTTAACATCAATACGGGGGTTTGTTTACGTTTACGGATGCCTTTTAACACTTCAAAGCCGCCCAATTGGGGCAGCATGACATCGAGTAAGATAAGGTCGAAGTCTGAATGTAATGCTAACGCTAACCCCGCTTGACCATCATGAGCTTGGCTGACGACAAACCCTTCCATTTCTAAAAGTTGGGTTAATAATTCTGATAATCCGACATCATCGTCAATAAGTAAAATTCGATTCATTTCAGCCCTCAATCTGCATTTAAACACTTTAGCTTAAGGTGGGCTGAGATGACATCATCATTGCACAGTTTTACATTAGTCGATTATTTGAATTTTAATACTTGAGCCAATTTGACGATGACAAAGGTCAAGATAATGGCACCAATAATCAGCCCTATAGATAACACAGGGTTTTGCAGTGACATGGGGTCAATAACTAACATCCCCCCAAGCCCTAGCATCATGATCCCTGACATCAGTTTAAGTTTTTCACCTTCTTTTTCTGTTAGTTTACGCTTACCTAATGTCATAGAAAACACGATCACTATAGTTGCTAATGGAATAACATACACCACGTTATACGCAACCAGATACAAATAGCGCTCCATAACGTCTAAGTTTGAAATCGAGAGTACTGAGGTGTAAATCATCGGGAAGCCAGCAGTGCATAATAGTTCATACGCATTCGCTAAAATGGCTAATACGGATGAACCGACAATCATAGTGGGTAATGAGCTGGCCTTTGATAATTTGCCCATGCGTTTAATTAGGCTGCCTCTATTTTCCACCGACATAGATAAACTGACATCACCTCGGCCAAAAAAATAGTCTTTAATATTTACCGTGGCAGCCACTAATGCCAGTATGCCTGCACAGGTAATAATAATGCCGCCATCGCCACCACCAAGCAGTTGGAATAAGTTAAGCCAGGCGCTCATGAAGATAAAGTAAATAAAGCCAGAGAAAAACACAAAAATCCCCCCGACCAATAACATGCGTTTTTTACTGCCAGCATTCACCATAATACTGAGTAAAAACAGTAATACGAAAAAAGCACAGGGATTGAATGCATCGACACCAGCCAGCACAACCGTTAACAAAGGCAGTGACATTTTTTCAGGATGAACTGCGCCGATTAATGGAATATCCACGGGTTGTACATGCGGCTCTGAGGCTTGCTCTGTATCGCTATCTGAGCTGTGTTGGGTCATTCCACAGGTGCTTGCTACGCCATCATCTGCGTTGCTGGTTTCTGCACAGGTGCCAAATAGTGGCTCATCAGCTTGGCTATTTAGGGTAAGAAAATCTGCAAGTGTATTACCTATTTCAGGCTGTCCGCCTTGTTTTTTGTAGCAATCAACTAAGCGTTCAACAATGTATTGCCCAGTAACCTGATGACTGTTGTAACCAATGATGGCTTCGCCGCAAACGGCAAAGTAGGGCACAGATTTAGGTTCACTGCCAGTCAGTTTACCCATTTCCATGAGCTTATCGACATTGCCGGGCTGACTAATGAGATAGTCTTCTACTGCGATCCAATCAAATCGTTCACCTAAAGCATCAATGAATGGATGGGCTTTTCGACAATGTGGACAGGTTTCTGACCAGAAAAAATGCAGCTTGATAATCGTTTGGTCGGCTTGCTGAGTCATCCAAATCGCATCGTTTTGGGGTGATGCTTGTGCTGCAGGGGGAGTCAATGCAGCTGAAAATAATAATATAGCAAACAAGACCCAAGAGCGTGTGAAAGTCAGATTCATGATAGACCTTAAGTAAGAAATACAATCTTTAGTGAATTTTATGCTTAAGGCATGGCGTTGTAAGAACGAGGTTGCCGTTACGTTAACTTGCTCTCATTAAATCACAATATTTACAGTAATTTGTTAGCTTGATCACTGACTCATTTTTATAGCTTTACATAGCTTTACGCTCGTCACACCCTCATTGACATTGCAATGGCTACACTAGGTCTCATGTTGTGAACTTTGCCAACATTCATTTCGGCTTAATGAATAAGCCATCATCAACGAGGTAATTGTTATGAAAACACGTTTTCCTATTAAAGCGGGTCTTGTTGCACTGATTGCAGGCTCTGCATTATTGACTGGTCAGCTTTATGCACAATCAGCAGAGCAGCCAACAGCCGATGCGCAGGTTGAGAGGCAATCAGCGGGTAAATATGAACATGGACACCACAGAGGTGGCATGCATAAGATGCTCCGTATGTTAGATCTAACTGAAACACAAAAAACAGATGTAAAAGCGATTGTTGAAAAATACAAAGCACAACGTCCAGAAAAACCGTCAGCAGAAGTCAGAGCCGCTAATAAAGCACAGATGGTGAGTGTGATCACCAATGCTAATTTTGATGAAGCCAAGGCGCAAGAGTTGATTGCAGCCAATCAAGAGCGCAAAGCAGCGAAAATGCTACAGCATATGAAAATGCAAAATGAGATTTACCAGTTACTGACCCCTGAGCAACAGGCTAAGTTTACTCAACGCATAGAAAAACAAGGCAAAAAACGCTAGTTACTCTTCACTGTACCTCAGCGACAAATCGTTAAGTTTGGGCCAGTTGCGCTTCATCGTGACATGATGTTAAAAGCTCAACAGGCCCGAATGATTAACTTAATGTTTGCTGCTTTCATCACACTTTCAGCGCGTTATCTTGTTAAAAGATGTAAACATTGTCGAAGCACTACCCGGATAATTGCTATGATTAAGCCAATTAGTGATGAATGATTGGATGAATCCGGTAATGAAAACCAACCAAAATTATGATTTTTGGGTCAAATTAGCCAGCCGAGCCTCAGTGGTGGTTGCGCTAGGCTTGATTGTGATAAAGCTCATTGCATGGTTATATTCAGGCTCGGCAAGTATGTTGGCGTCTTTGACGGATTCATTCGCTGATGCGATGGCCTCTATCATTAACTTTATCGCTATTCGCTATGCAATTGTCCCTGCGGATAAAGACCATCGATATGGCCATGGTAAAGCTGAGCCACTGGCGTCGTTAGCGCAATCGGGATTTATTTTAGGTTCAGCTTGTATTTTGCTGTTCTATGGCGGTGAAAAGCTGATAAACCCCGTGCCAGTTACCCATGCCACTATAGGTGTGGTGGTATCAGTTATTGCAATTGTTGTGACGCTAGGATTAGTGTTATTGCAGAAAAAAGCCCTAGAGCAAACCAGCAGTTCGGTTGTTGAAGCGGATTCATTGCATTATAAATCGGATTTATTTTTAAATTCGGCCGTATTACTGGCATTGGTGTTAGCCAACTATGGCTGGTGGTGGGCCGATGGCTTGTTTGCTGTATTGATAGCACTCTTTATTGGACAACAGGCAATCGATTTGGGCTACCGTTCAATACAAAGTTTGCTGGATAGAGAGCTTGATGCTGAAACCCGAGAGCAAATTAAAACCTTAGCGTTAGCCGATAGTCATGTAAAAGGCATACACGATTTACGTACGCGTCAGTCAGGTAAAACCATTTTTATTCAATTGCATTTAGAGTTAGACGGCAAACAACCTTTATTTGATGCCCATCGAATTGCCGATGCAACAGGGTTAAGAATTAAGAACGCCTTTGAGGAGGCGGAAGTGATTATTCACCAAGATCCCGTTTAGATGACCCCTGCTGCACAGAAGCCTAGGGCAGATTCTAGGCTTCATGCTATGTAATCTAAGCGTGCTAAGTTACTCCATCGATAACTCTTTGAGTTTACGTGTTAGCGTATTACGCCCCCAACCTAAACGTTTTGCCGCTTCTTGCTTGTGACCTTGAGTATGCTTTAAAGCCGTTTCAAGTAATATGCGTTCAAAAGCGGGCTGAATTTCAGTGAGCAGATCATTTTCACCCGCACTGAGTTTTTCATCAATCCAACTTGTCAATGCAGACTGCCAATCCCCATGACTTGTTTGGGTGTGGTGGTTTGAAACCGGATCTTTGAGTAATTCTGGTGGTAGATCTTGAGGTAGAATTTCCTGTCCCGATGCCATCACGGTCAGCCAACGGCAGGTGTTTTCTAGCTGACGTACGTTACCTGGCCAAGGCAGTTGTGACAATTTAGCCGCCGTTTCTTTGGTTAATATTTTCGGTTCTACGCCAATTTCTTTTGCGGCTGAATTGAGGAAATGATTGGCTAATTGAGGGATATCTTCACGGCGTTGTGATAACGGCGGTAAGTGCACTCGGATCACATTGAGACGATGGAATAAATCTTCACGGAAAGTCCCTTTTTGCACCAGTAATTCAAGATTTTGGTGAGTTGCCGCGATAATGCGCACATCCACCTGTACCGCTTGATGTCCGCCTACGCGATAAAATTGGCCGTCAGACAGCACGCGTAATAAACGCGTTTGCACATCTAGCGGCATATCGCCAATTTCATCTAGAAACAATGTACCGCCATTGGCTTGCTCAAAACGTCCTTGACGCACATTTGCCGCGCCGGTGAACGCGCCTTTTTCATGGCCAAAAAGTTCGGATTCGATTAAGTCTTTAGGAATTGCCGCCATATTAAGTGCGATAAAGGATTTATCTTTTCGAGGGCTGTGCTTATGCAGTGCACCAGCAACTAACTCTTTACCTGTACCAGATTGGCCATTAATTAATACACTAATGGATGAGCGAGATAAGCGTCCAATGGCACGAAATACCTCTTGCATCGAAGGTGCTTCGCCAATAATTTCAGGGGTTTTTACGGCGGTTTCAGCTGGGGCGGCGGGTGTTTGTTCGGTTGCATGGGTCAGCGCGCGCTCAACTAACGAAATGGCTTCATCAATATCAAAAGGCTTTGGCAGATATTCAAAAGCCCCCGCCTGATAAGCACTCACAGCGCTGTCTAAATCCGAATGCGCGGTCATTATAATGACCGGAATATGCGGATAATGCAGCTGTAATCTGTCTAATAGTGTGAGTCCATCCGTGCCTGGCATACGTATATCAGAGACGATGACTTGTGGTTGTGAATGCTCTAACGCTTGCCATAACGATTCGGCAGCCGCAAAGCTGGCACTGCTAAGCTTGGCACCGGATAGCGCTTTTTCTAGCACCCAGCGAATGGAGCTATCATCATCTAAAACCCATACTTGTTCGCTTATTGTCATCTTGCTACCTCGTTCTGCCTTTAGGTCTAAAATTATTGTAATGGCAGCGTAATAATAAATTCGGTATGGCCAGGCGCAGAGACACAGTCAATGCGGCCGCCATGCAGTCTTGCAATGTTGTGCGCTATCGACAATCCTAAGCCTGATCCATCTTCTCGCCCCGTGACCATAGGATAAAATAGGGTATCCATGAGCTCGGGAAGTATTCCAGGGCCGTTATCGATAATTGATAACGCCAAAACCAGCCTGTATCTCTGAGTGCCAATGGTCACTTGATGTTGTGTACGGGTTTTTATCAAAATTTCACCACCACCATTGTCTAATGCTTGAATCGCATTTTGGACAATATTAAGCACGGCTTGTTGAAGTTGATCAGGATCCATCTGAATATCGGGGATTGAGGGATCATAATCTCGTTTTAAGGTGATGTTTTCGGGTAATGCCATTTCAACCAATTTGAGCACTTTTTGCACCACTTGGTGGATATTATGCTCTGTGTGTTGCGTTGGGCGTTGGGGGCCTAATAATCTGTCAACCAAACTGCGTAAGCGGTCGGCCTGCTCAATAATTAAATGAGTGAACTCCTTTAATTCAGGTGAGTTCAGCTCCCTTGATAAGAGTTGTGCAGCACCTCTTAATCCCCCGAGCGGATTTTTAATTTCGTGGGCTAAGTTGCGCACTAAATATTGGGCTGCTTGTTGCTGTGCATCCATATTAAGTTGCTGGTGGATACGACGTTGTTGATCCACTTGGCGCAGCTCTAAAATACTGAGATTTTGCTCATTCTCAATAGGAATTAACGTAAGATCTATGGTGTGATGTTGGCCATCTAAGGTGATCAATGCAGCGGTGTTAACGGTAATACCTTGGTTTGACGACACCGCATCACGCAGAATATGTTCATCAACACCTAAAAATTGATATAAATCGGGTAGGCGTAATTCCAGCAGCTTATGGTTAGCGACAGCCAATAGTTGTTCAGCTGCTGCGTTGGCAAAGCGTGGTTTAAGGTTAGTATCAATGACTAACACCGCAGTGACTAAATGATTTAGTAGGTTATTGGTGTCCATTTGCCGTCCTGAATATTGGGTTGCACCATCATGGTGCACCAATGTGGTGCATGCTGCAAGCCAGTTTCATCAAGCAAATGTTATTTTGGGCAAAGTGGTTGTTAAATTAATACATTGTTTTTAATGAAATTAATAACTAACCCCCTCTCGGGGTAGGCCGCTTGACCAACGTTGCTTGATGAAGATAGATGGTTCTAGGAGAGCTAGATGCAAGGACTTTGCCGTTTTGATCTAAGGCTTTCACCACAATGGCATGTTCACCACGATAAATGCCTTCAAGGTTAAACGTTGTGGATGTTTGAGGTTGGGCTTTTATTTCACCATCGATAAATAAGGCTAAAAACATCCCCCGTAATAATTTAGGTGCAACACTGACAGTGACATCGAATTTACCTTCATTGCTGCGAATGGTTTCTTCATGGGTTGGCGAAATAATCGTTATCGTCGTTTGTGCGACAGCGTCATCAGGTTCGATAGGAGAGGTTATTTTGGCTTCACGCAGCTCAATGGTATTTTGAGTATTTTGTTTAACCTCGACAAGCTCTGCATTTGGCTGTGGCTCATCGCTATAATGTACCTTGCCATTTTCATCAACCCAACGATACACAGCTGCGCTGCTGCAAAAGCTAATGCTAAGTAGGCTGAGCAATATAATAAGTCGCATCTTGATCCCTTTCTCATCGAGTACAACTGCTATAGTAGACTTTTTTGAACCAAAAACTAGCATAGTTTATTTAGACTGATTTACCAAAAATACTCGGCTAATAAGGAGACTGGGTTCCGTTTGTAAAATCATCAGACAGCAGTATGTGTAGGCCATCAAAAAATCTGGCTATGGTAAAAATTTTACAAACGAGAATGAGCAGTTATTTATTATCATTGGTAGTCGTGCTTATTCTGGGTGTTTATATTGAGAGAGTGATATGGAGTCATCAATAAAATGGTGATGTCTCAAGGGTAATCATTTTGAAGCGTTAGCGGGTAGATTAAGATAGCCCTGAAAATGCTTTCAAGGCTAAGTTTGCCATAAAAGGGTATCAATGATGGCTTAATGGTAACTGCAACAATATTCCGCCACAGCGTTTGTACGAATACTAAAGCTTACGCCTGCAGCTAATTCAAAATGAGTACCAGCTGGGAAGTTAGTCCATTCAGATGCATCTGGTAGCAGCACTTCAAAATTGCCTGATGTGACTTGCATGACCTCTGCTTGAGAGGTTGAAAACGTATATTCACCAGGCAATACCACCCCCAAGGTTTGTTTCGAACCATCGGTAAAAAAGACTGCCCGACTAGTTACTTTCCCATCAAAATACACGTTTGCTTGTAGTGCCACATTGACATTTTCTAACATATTCACCCACTCCATAAAATAACTTGGTGTGAATTTATATCTATTTATTGTGAATATCTAGTTATTTTTTAATGTTTCGGTTCTCTATATAAAACCATTAGATACAAAAAAGCCCAGAATAATCTGGGCTTTAAATTCAACTCAAATAAGCTGACTGATTACGCACCAGCGCGGTTATGGCGCTTACGTTCGTTTTCAGTTAAGTATTTCTTACGAACACGGATGTTCTTCGGTGTTACTTCTACTAATTCGTCATCATCGATGAACTCAAGCGCTTGCTCTAAAGTCATGTTGATTGGCGGAGTTAGTACTTGTGCTTCATCAGTACCAGACGCACGCATGTTAGTCAGCTGCTTACCTTTCAAACAGTTAACTGTTAGATCGTTTGAGCGAGCGTGAATACCCACAACTTGACCTTCATACACTTCAGCAGCGTGACCGATAAACAAACGACCACGGTCTTGTAAACCGTATAGTGCGAATGTCAGTGCCTTGCCCGTTGCGTTTGAAATTAATACACCGTTAGCACGTTGACCAATGTCACCGCCTTTATGAGGTGCATAGTGATCAAATGAATGGTAAATCAAACCAGTACCAGAAGTGGCTGTTAAGAACTCAGTTTGGAAACCGATTAAGCCACGGCTTGGGATAATAAAGTCGATACGTACACGACCCTTACCATCAAGTTGCATGTCTTTCATTTCAGCTTTACGGGTACCTAATTTTTCAATCACAGTACCTTGATGCTCTTCTTCAACATCAACCGTTACGGTTTCAAATGGCTCACATAATTCACCATCAATTGTCTTAAGAATAACTTCTGGGCGTGATACGGCTAACTCATAACCTTCACGACGCATGTTTTCAATTAGGATTGATAAGTGTAATTCACCACGGCCCGAAACACGGAAACGGTCTGGACTGTCAGTTTCTTCAACACGTAATGCAACGTTATGAACTAATTCTTGTTGTAAACGCTCAAGAATATTACGTGAAGTAACATACTTACCTTCTTTACCCGCGAACGGAGAAGTGTTTACTTGGAAAGTCATGGTTAATGTTGGTTCATCAACAGATAACGGCGGTAATGCTTCAACTTCAGTTACGGCACAAACCGTATCAGAAATTTTTAGCTCACCAAGACCAGTAATTGCAACGATGTCACCCGCGTTAGCAATTTCAACTTCAGTACGGTCTAGACCCATGTAACCTAATACTTGGCCCATTTTACCATTACGTTTCTTACCGTCAGCACCGATCACAGTAACCTGTTGACCCGTTTTAACGCTACCACGCTTGATACGACCCACACCGATTACACCCACGTATGAGTTATAGTCAAGTTGTGAAATTTGCATCTGGAAAGCACCTTCAGCGTCAGCGTCAGGGAAAGATACTTTTTCAACGATTGTTTGGAACAAAGGTGTCATGTCTTCGCTTGTGTCTTCAGGATCTAAAGTCGCGAAACCATTTAATGCTGAAGCGTAAACGATAGGGAAGTCTAACTGTTCGTCAGTTGCGCCTAGGTTGTCGAATAAATCGAAAACTTGGTCGATAACCCAATCAGGACGTGCGCCAGGACGGTCAATTTTGTTGATAACAACAATTGGCTTAAGGCCTTGGGCAAACGCTTTTTTAGTCACGAAGCGAGTTTGTGGCATTGGGCCATCAACTGCATCTACTAGTAATAAAACGGAGTCAACCATAGACAGAACACGTTCAACTTCACCACCGAAATCGGCGTGACCTGGTGTGTCTACGATGTTAATACGGTAGTCGTTCCACTTGATGGCAGTGTTTTTTGCCAGAATGGTGATCCCACGTTCTTTTTCAAGATCGTTTGAATCCATCACCCGCTCAGTAGCTTCTCCTCGAGATGCAAGGGTTCCTGACTGCGCCAGCAACTTGTCTACCAGGGTTGTTTTGCCATGGTCAACGTGTGCAATAATGGCGATGTTACGTAAATTCTCTAGCACGGATAAAACCTCTATACCATCAAACAAAAAAGGAATTATTTACAGTCGCAATTAATTATAGCCACCGTAAAAAAGCGTGCCATTCTACTCCAGCAAGGCTTCAGTAGATAGGATTTTTTTTGAACACCTACTATTTTCACACGTTTGGACAGATATATTTCGACTTATCTGGGCTAAATGGTCAATTTCATTGCGCAAAGCTTGATAAACATTAAGAACACAGTTTTCTGAATTAGGTTTGGTAAATTGTTATCTAAGTGCACTTTTTGCTTAGGAGTCTCTATATACTCGACATGTTCAATTACAGTGCAGCTCATTTAATTGTTGCTCTATATTGGTGCAACTGTGGATCTTTTTGGTGCGTTTTGATAATTATTTCACAATGCTAAAAAATCAAATCTATATAATTCAGTTGGTTATATTTTTGGCACAAAAATAGCTAAGTAAGTGACATCATGTGAACATTACTGTTTTACATTGGTTTATCTAAGTAAGTGTACTTGGTAAACAGTAAGATTAAATTAAGAAGGGAATACCCTTGACCCTACCGGAGGCTTGAGAATGTCAGTTGAATCAGTATTAAAGCAACTTCAAGAATTAGAAGTTAAGTTTGTTGACTTACGTTTTACCGATACTAAAGGTAAAGAGCAGCACGTATCTATTCCAACTCATCAAGTTGACGCGGATTTTTTTGAAGACGGCAAAATGTTTGACGGTTCTTCTATTGCAGGCTGGAAAGGCATTAACGAATCAGACATGGTATTAATGCCTGATGCATCAACTTTCTTACTTGATCCTTTCACAGAAGAAACCACTGCGCTTATCCGTTGTGATATTTTAGAGCCAGGCACTATGACTGGTTATGACCGTGACCCACGTTCTATTGCTAAAAAAGCAGAAGAGTATTTAAAGTCTACTGGTATTGCTGATACAGTTCTTATTGGTCCAGAGCCAGAGTTCTTCTTATTTGACGACGTACGTTTTGGTACTGATATGTCAGGTTGTTTCGTGAAAATCGACGCAAAAGAAGCGGCATGGAACTCTGCAAAAAGTTATGAAGAAGGCAACACGGGCCACCGTCCAATGGTGAAGGGGGGTTACTTCCCAGTAGCACCAGTTGACTCATCACAGGATTTACGTAGCGCGATGTGTTTAGTGCTTGAAGAAATGGGTCAAGTTGTTGAAGCGCATCACCATGAAGTTGCTACAGCAGGTCAAAACGAAATTGCAACCCGTTTTAACACACTGACTAAGAAAGCGGATGAAATCCAAATTCTAAAGTATGTTGTTCACAACATGGCACACGCTTATGGCAAAACTGCCACCTTTATGCCTAAGCCAATCGTGGGTGACAACGGTAGTGGTATGCATGTGCATCAGTCATTATCTAAAGATGGCGTAAACTTATTTGCTGGCGACAAGTATGCTGGTTTAAGTGACATCGCACTTTATTATATTGGCGGTATTATCAAACACGCTCGTGCATTGAATGCCTTCACTAACCCAAGCACTAACTCATACAAGCGTTTAGTGCCACACTTTGAAGCGCCAGTTATGTTAGCTTATTCAGCGCGTAACCGTAGTGCGTCAATCCGTATTCCTGTGGTGCCAAGCCCTAAAGGTCGTCGTATTGAAGCGCGTTTCCCAGACCCACATGCAAACCCATATTTAGGTTTTGCTGCGTTGCTAATGGCAGGTCTTGACGGTATCCAAAACAAGATCCACCCTGGCGATGCAATGGACAAAGACTTGTATGACCTACCAGCTGAAGAAGCGGCAGAAATTCCACAAGTGGCAACGTCTTTAGAAAACGCACTTGAAAACTTACAAGCTGACCATGAGTTCTTAACTAAAGGCGGCGTGTTCAGTGAAGACTTTATTCAGTCTTATATCAAACTGAAAACAGCTGAAGCTGAGCGTGTAGCACGTACAACTCATCCATTAGAGTTCGAAATGTACTACAGCCTATAATCTTATCTGCTAACTCTTTAGTGCATAAGTAAAACAAACCCTGTTAACGCAGGGTTTTTTATTTTCAGTCCTAAACCGCCGACTTCAGTAGGTGGTTATCTTCAATTCGGCTCTGCCTGAAGTACGTTCAATGGTATTGAGGAGTCAGGTAATGTTTAACGACTTATAAGCACGCCGAGGTTGCTTCCATGGCGGCTCGCTTACGCATTCATGCGTTACACGGCTTATCAGTTCTGTTGAACATAGCTTATAAACTCAAGTGATAGGTGAGCTTTGCTAATGGTGCGGTATAAGCTTCTAAATCAGGGATGATTTAGTTGAGCCTATAGGGATATATTTACGGCGTCTTGTATCTTACGATAGGAAAGCTCCCTTTTAGGGAGTGATATTAAAGCCACCTTTTTCAGAAGGTGGATTATTTACTGGCTATTTTACAATTAGTTACAAGCTATTTGGCCAAAAAATTAACGTGTTTTGCGTTTTTATTCTCTTTTTTCAGCTTACTGCTGTACCAAAAATAACGCCATCTTTTTTACCTTACCTACTGATAATTAAGGTTAATTAATATCTCTGGATGATTGTTTAATTTATTCAGTCAACAGTGCTTTAAAAAATGGATATTTTCAGCACATTTTGTGAGCGGGTTATCGGTATTTCAACAACAAATATGGTTCGGCATTTATCCCTTGGCTGTTGCATTAAGGCTTTTTATCCGTAAACTTGCTGCGAATAAATGTCGAGCATTTACTCTATAAGATCGTTTGATTGAATATAATCGGCATAAAAAACAACGAATAAGAGAATATAATGAAAAAAACAATACTTACTTTGGCTATTTCAGCCATTGTTTTTGGCACGACTTCACAAGCTCAAGCTGCAGGTTTTCAATTAGCAGAATTTTCATCAACCGGTTTAGGTCGCGCATTCGCCGGAGAAGCAGCCATGGCAGATAATGCTTCGGCACAGTCTCGTAACCCAGCGATGCTGAGCTATTTAGAAGGCCGTCAACTGTCAGCTGGTGGCGTATATGTGATGCCCAATATCGATGTAACAGGTGATATTGCGCTTGATTCCCCTTTGTTTGGCGGACAAACGCTGCATATTCCAGCCAGTGCCCATGATGTTGCAGGTGACGCCTTTATTCCTAACTTCTATTATTCTAATCAATTAAATTCGCAATGGACTTGGGGTTTAACGGTTAATTCAAACTATGGATTAGCAACAGAAATTGATCCAACCCACGCAGCAGCTATTTTTGGAAGCAAAACCTCAATCACTACCGTTGAGTTTAACCCTAATATTGCCTACAAATTGGATAATGCATTTAGCGTAGGTGCAGGTTTGCGTGTGGTGTATGGTGAAGGCGAAATTGGCGCAACCACTCCGGCTTGGGTGGGTGCAATTAAAGCCAATCCTGCATTACCTGCGCCAGTTGCTGGTCGCTTACCTGATCCTGGTACAAGCCTTAAATCGATGAAAGGTGATGATATCAGTGTCGGTTGGAAAGCCGGAGCAAGCTGGCAAATCAACGCTGATCACCGTTTAGGTTTGGCTTATCATAGCGGTGTGGAATTAGAGTTAGACGGTCATGCTTCTGGTTTACTTTATGATGGCGGTCAAAATGTGTCGATTGAAGGATATTTACCGATTGAGCTGCCTGCTTTTGCTGAATTAGCTTCTCATCATCAGCTTACTGAAAAATTTGCCATGCATGCTAGCGTAAACTGGACCCAATGGAGCGTTTTTGATCAATTAGTGGCTTATTTTCCTGGTGAGCAAAAGCCGATTGGCGATATAGAATCAGATTTAGTTAAAAACGAAAACTTTAAAGACAACTGGCGTTATGCTGTTGGCGGCACGTATTTATTGAATCATGATTGGATTTTAAGAGCGGGTATGGCGTTGGATCAAACGGCTGTCGAAGATCAATACCGCACAACGACGATTCCAGATACTGACCGTTTATGGTTTAGTGTGGGCGCGGGCTACCAAGCAACTAAAAATCTTACCGTAGACTTTGCGGTAACTTATATCAAAATGTATGGTGATGCGCCTATCAGCGAAGAGCAGGATTTAGCGGGCTTAGCTTCAGTGACCTTTAATGGCGAAGCCACAGGTGATGTGTTGCTTGCGGGTGTACAATTGAGCTATAAAATGTAACTTTATGCTTGTTATCCTATATTAGCCTCGCATTGCGGGGCTTTTTTACATTGATTTTATTTAAGGACCATCATGGCGAAATTTATCTGGGTTGTGTTGATTTTGGGGCTGGGATTTGCCGTTCAAGCCAATGAAAAATCCCAAATGGTCACGCAATTTGTAGAGGCATTTAATGAGCGCGATCCTGAGTTAATGGGGCAGATGGTAACCAAGGAGGCCTATTGGTTTGATGTTACCCGAGCGGGGATGACCAGCCAAACAACGTCTAGGGATGAGCTGGTTAAATCAATGAAAGATTATTTCGCTGATGCAAATAGAGCCCATTCTAGGGTAATTAAATCTGTTACTTCGGGGGATTTTGTCAGTACAGTAGAACAGGTTTCTTGGCAACAAGAGGGTGAGTGGTTGTCCCGTTGCAGTATTGGGGTGTACCTTTTTGAAAACCAAAAAATTGCTGCTGTGTGGTATTACAAAGCCCATCAATGTGACACAACCAATTAAATTTGTTTGCTTTGTTAAAAAATTCACGCTCAATTTTTAGCTATTTTCTTTTTACGCTAATCTAGACTTAGGTTTTTTCCTCCGATAAAGAGAGCTTCATATGACAGCAAAAAAATACATTGTTGCTTTAGATCAGGGAACCACGAGTTCTAGAGCGATTGTGTTCAACCATCAGGCTGACATCGTGGCTATTTCGCAACGGGAATTTACCCAGTATTACCCCCATGCGGGTTGGGTAGAGCATGATCCGATGGAAATCTGGTCCTCGCAGAGCTCTTCATTAGTCGAGGTATTAACCCGAGCAGGCATTCATCGTCATGAAGTGGCCGCAATGGGTATTACTAATCAGCGTGAAACAACTATTGTTTGGAATAAGCACACTGGCAAGCCGATTTATAATGCCATTGTGTGGCAGTGTCGTCGCAGTCAGGCAATTTGCCAACAATTAAAAGCACAAGGTGTTGAAGCGCAGATCCGGCAAAAAACCGGCTTAGTGCTAGATCCGTATTTTTCAGCGACAAAGATTCAATGGATCTTAGAGAATGTGGTAGGTGCACGAGAGCAGGCTAATGCGGGGGAGTTATTATTCGGCACTGTCGATACTTGGCTAGTATGGAAGTTGACACAAGGTAAGGCGCACGTGACGGACCCCACCAATGCATCACGTACCATGCTATTTAATATCCATAGCCAGCAGTGGGATGACGACTTACTTAAATTGTTCAATATTCCAAGGCAAATGTTACCTGAAGTTAAATCTTCCTGTGAAGTCTACGGTGATACCGAGCTTGCCGGCGGTCAGGGCATTCCGGTTGCGGGCATGGCCGGGGATCAGCAAGCGGCATTATTTGGTCAACTGTGTCTGCAACCTGGCATGGTAAAAAATACTTATGGGACTGGCTGTTTTTTACTGATGAATACCGGTGATAAAGCCGTTGAGTCAACCCATGGTTTGTTAACTACGGTGGCGATTGGTGATAAAGGTCAAGCTTGTTATGCCCTTGAAGGTTCGGTATTTATGGGTGGGGCAATTATTCAATGGCTACGGGATGAATTAGGCATAATACAAGAGGCTTATGATACCCAATATTATGCTAATAAAGTCAGCGACACTAATGGGGTTTATGTGGTTCCAGCATTTGTCGGATTGGGAGCCCCCTATTGGGATGCCGATGCTAGGGGGGCCATTGTTGGTTTAACCCGTGGTGCAAATCGAAATCATATTATTCGCGCGGCATTAGAGTCAATTGCCTATCAATCCCATGATTTACTCGATGCGATGAGTAAAGATTCTGGGGTAGCATTAACCCAAATTCGAGTCGATGGCGGTGCGGTGGCAAATGACTTTTTAATGCAATTTCAAGCCGATATCAGCGATGTGCATGTGTTAAGACCTAAAGTCAGTGAGACGACCGCTATGGGCGCCGCATTTCTGGCGGGATTGGCCGTCGGAGTATGGAAATCAACCCAGGAATTACAATCCATTTTAGCGACAGATCGCATCTTTACTGCCACAATGGATAAGGGTTCACGACAAACCTTGTATCAAGGTTGGCTTAAAGCCGTTAAACAGGTTAGCACCCAATAATGCCATTAAAGTAAAAGCTAAACTTCTACATCAATGCGCTTCACAGGGACTTTTAGTTCTTTAAGTGGCGCTTCATCATCGGTGATGTATTCATGCTGCCCATCTTCCATTATGGGCTCCACTTTATTGTCGGTTATCGAGGTGTGTTTGCCCAATGTTGGTGGCAACTGTGACTGAGGCGCTTCATGGCTGTCAGCGGCAATTTCACTGCTATCATCCACACGGTCAACAATACGTTTACGATGATTAACTAAACGCACTGGTGTGGAAAGCATGCTATATATGCTATCTAAGTTCATTCGTTACTCCTTGAGTGATCATCGCTCAGATCCTTTATTGAGCTCTTTGCAATTGTTATCCTTATATCGGCCAATGTCGATTAAAAATGAGTCTCATGCTTTTATTGACATGGCTCATGGCCATCATAAGCAATAACTGTCCATTCTAGCGGGTGAAAATACGTAATAACGGGTTAAAATTTTAGATTGTATAATCGCTTCTTATGATCAAAACCTGCCTTGTTATCATGCATTTTTTCTGTGCTTTTTCTGAACACTTATTGACTGTGAACGGTCGTCAACAAGATGGAATTCATACTAAAGCGCTATTTTTTGATCATTTAAAGATTAAGTTTCATTAAAGAACATGGCTAAAAATCAAACTAAATTCAACTAAATCGTTTCCTCTCTGCCCTCAGACCTACTGTATGTGATTGTTTCTTTTTCCCACCTAAGATCAAAACTGCTGAAATAACCGCCTATATGTGTCTGGTTTTGTTAATTAACTCTGTTATTTCTTCATATTTCTTCGTTTTATATTTGATATTTGTTCGTTGATTACTAATTCCCTGCTAACCCGCTTGGCGTCTGGATTTAATATATGTCCACATCCCTTGACAACCCTTGTGTTGTATCCCTAAACTTAGCATTTGTGGGAAAAAGTGGATCATTGTGGATCAAATTAAAAAAACAAGGACTTTATAAACGTGTTTCGAGGCGCAAGTGCAATCAATATGGACGCAAAAGGACGGATCGCTATGCCAGCGAGATTCCGTGATGCGTTACGTAATGGGCACGATGGCACTCTCATCCTTACCGTTGATATCAACTCTCCTTGTTTATTGATTTATCCCCTACATGAGTGGGAGCTCATGGAAACTAAGCTGCTGCAGTTATCTGATATTGATCCCACTGAACGTTCGTTAAAACGCAAGCTATTGGGCTATGCCCAAGAATGTGAGCTTGACAGCCATGGTCGCATCGTTGTGCCACCAATACTCAGAAGTTTTGCCAATTTGGAAAAGAAAACCATGTTGGTAGGCTTATTAAATAAATTTGAATTATGGGAAGAGGGTGCTTGGCAGCTGCAAATGGAACAAAACCATGAGCTGATCAGTAACCAGAATTTAGCCAATCATGAAAGATTGAGCCACTTCACCCTGTAATGGAATAAAAAGAAGACCCTAATGAGTCAAGAGTTTGCCCACTTAAGCGTGTTATTAAAAGAGACCGTCGATGGTCTTAATATCGATCCAAACGGCATCTATATTGATGGCACATTTGGTCGCGGTGGACATTCACGGCATGTGTTGAGTCATCTTGGTCCTAAGGGACGCTTAATTGCTATTGATAGAGACCCACAAGCGATTGAAGCGGCAAAGCAATTTGCTGACGATCCACGCTTTCAAATTGTGCATGGAGGTTTTGGCCAGATAGCGGATTATGTTGAAGCGTTAGGGTTGGTGGGCAAAATTAATGGTGTGTTGTTGGATTTAGGTGTTTCCTCACCGCAACTTGATGATGCCGATAGAGGTTTCAGTTTTTTACGCGATGGCCCGTTAGACATGCGTATGGACAATAGCCAAGGTGAAACCGCTGCGCAGTGGTTAGCCAGAGCTGAAATCGAAGATATGGCATGGGTGTTTAAAACCTATGGCGAAGAAAAAAATTCTCGCCATATTGCTCGTTGTATCGCTGCTGATAGAGATGAAAAACCCTTTTTGCGTACCAAAGATTTAGCAGATTTGATTGCCCGAATTACCAAAAACAAAGAGCGGAACAAGCATCCAGCAACACGGGTATTCCAAGCGATACGTATTTATATCAACAGTGAATTGGAACAAATTGATCAAGCATTAGAAGGTGCGTTAAAAGTCCTTGCGCCAGAAGGTCGTTTATCGGTGATCAGCTTCCATTCATTAGAAGATCGCATGGTAAAACGCTTCATTCGTCGTCATAGCCAAGGCGAAAGTGTGCCGCATGGCTTACCCATTACTGAAGATGAAATTAATAAATCGCGTAAGCTGAAGTCAATGGGCAAGGCAATGAAGCCATCGGATGAAGAAATAGAACAAAACCCTCGCTCACGCAGCTCAGTGCTTCGTGTGGCAGAGCGCTTAGCGTACTGAGGTTAGCATTGTGAGTCAGTCTGCACTGAATTTACCTCGACTTGTTTTGCAAGATATTTGGCATCACAAATGGGTAGTGCTTCTTAGCATTGTGGTGATGATTAATGCAGTAGCTGTGGTTTACACCAGCCATGTGAGCCGTAAATTAACTTCACAATGGGATCAGCTGCTACAGCAGCAAGACCATTTAGATATTGAATGGCGCAATTTATTGTTAGAAGAACAGTCGCAGTCGGAACATAGCCGCGTGACTCGAATAGCGACTAAAGATTTGAATATGTCCAGACCGCTTCCTAAAGAGGAAGTGGTCATCAGGGCCAATTGAGCATAGGGAATATGTCTAGACAAGCAAAACGCAAGCAAAACCCAGAATTGATCCCATGGCGTTTATACGTTGTGGTGGGGTTTGTATTTCTGCTATTTGTGAGTTTGATTGCTCGTGCAGCTTATATTCAAATCATTGAGCCTGACAAACTCCGCCATGAAAGTGATATGCGTACCTTACGAACGACGAGTAATCAGGTGCAGCGTGGCCTGATTACCGATCGCAATGGCGATATGTTAGCCGTGAGTGTACCTGTTCGTGCAGTATGGGCCGATCCTAAACATGCGCACGATCAAAAAGCCTTCGTTGATATGCGTCGTTGGCAAGCATTAGCCGATGTGTTGCAAGAACCCGTTGATAAACTGGTTAACAAAGTAAAACGTGATCCTAAAAAGCGATTTGTGTACTTAAAACGTCAAGTGACACCTGCTGTAGCAGATTATATTGAGCAGTTAAAGATTGGTGGCATCTACCTGAAATCAGAATCACGTCGCTACTATCCTGCGGGTGAAATTGCCGCGCAGTTGATTGGTATCACCAATATTGATGATGTGGGTATTGAAGGCATTGAAAATACTTATAACACCTGGCTAACGGGCACGCCGTCAAAACAAAAAGTGAGAAAGTCGCGCGACGGCAGTGTGGTCGAGCGTTTAGACATAGTCCAAGAGGGCGAAAGCTCTAACGATATTGTGCTGAGTATCGATCAGCGCATTCAGCAATTGGCCTACCGAGAACTTAAACGTGCCACTGAAACGTTCCAAGCCACATCAGGTTCGGTAGTGGTCATTGACGTACTAACCGGTGAAGTTCTGGCGATGGCGAATACGCCTTCTTATAACCCCAATGCGCGTGATAATTTACAATCGCATCGTATGCGAAATCGTGCATTAACTGACACCTTTGAACCCGGTTCTACGGTAAAACCTTTTGTGGTCGCTGCGGCATTAGAAGCCGGAACGGTTAAGTCAGATGAGCTAATCCCAACATCACCGGGCTGGATGCGCATTGGTGGTCGTCAGGTGCGAGATTCAAATAATTACGGTGACATGTCACTGGCAAAAATTTTGGTTAAATCATCAAACGTGGGCATCAGTAAACTGGCTTTATCCATGCCCGTGCAGCAATTGCTTGGTACCTATCAATCAATGGGGTTAGGCAATTATTCCGGGATTAATTTAACCGGAGAAAGTGCTGGATTAATTCACGATCGTCGTCGTTGGTCTGACTTTGAACGCGCCACATTATCATTTGGTTATGGATTTACTGCAACGCCACTTCAATTAGCACGCATGTATGCCACCTTAGGCAGTGGTGGCGTGTTGTATCCAGTGTCGATTTTAAAGTTAAAAGAAGCACCTAAAGGGCAACAGGTTTTATCAGAAAAAGTAGCTAATGATGTCATGCAAATGCTGGTTGGGGTGACTGAAGCCGGCGGTACTGCCACCAAAGCACACATTGATGGTTACCCTATAGCGGGTAAAACTGGTACCAGTCGTAAGGCAGTAGCCGGAGGTTATGGTGATGATTACGTAGCGCTTTTTGCCGGTGTTGCGCCTGTTCACAACCCAAGGTTAGCTATTTCAGTCGTGATTAATGAACCCAAAGGCGATAAGTATTATGGTGGCGATGTGGCCGGCCCAGCCTTTGCAAAAATTATGTCGGGTGCGTTACAAATGCTTAATGTTGAGCCCATTTCTAAACGTGAGGCCATCCAAATGGCATCTGCGCCAAGGAGCGCAGAATGATGTTACTAAAAGATTTACTTGCACCCTGGTTTTATTATGCCGGGGCTGAAACGATTTGTGGTTTAACGCTTGATAGTCGCCTAGCTGAAGTGGGTAAAGTGTTTGTGGCTTTGCCTGGGCATAAAGTGGATGGCCGAGCATACATTGCGGCTGCAATCGAAAAAGGTGCAACGGCTGTGCTAGCTCACACCGACTTCCCTGAAAAACATGAAAAAGTCGACTGGGTTGATGGCATCCCTGTGATTCATTTTTGCCAACTGAGCCGACAACTATCAGCTGTAGCAGCACAATATTATACGGTCTCAAACAAGCTGAGCGTGATTGGTGTAACGGGCACTAATGGTAAAACCTCAGTCAGCCAAATTATTGCTCAGTTGGTGACATTATTGGGACAAAAAGCCGCCGTTATGGGCACGCTAGGTAATGGTTTATGGGGTGAGCTTATTGACAGTGGTAATACTACTGCCGATGCCATCACTGTGATGCAGCAATTGTCGATATTTGAACAGCAAGGCGCAACCGTGTGTGCCATGGAAGTATCCAGCCATGGTTTAGTGCAAGGTCGAATTGAAGCAGTGCCTTTCAATACCGCTGTATTCACTAATTTAAGCCGAGACCACCTTGATTATCACGGTGATATGGCTTCCTATGCTGCGGCTAAAAAACGTTTATTTAAATTTGCCTCGTTAAAAAATGGCATGATTAATCTTGATGATGCAGTTGGTGCCAATTGGCTTAACGAATTTAACGCTACCCCAACGCTAGCCAACCCTCAGTTGTTTTCTTATAGTGTGGCTAACACACAAGCAGATTTTTATTGCCAGAATACGCAATTTGATGAACAAGGGGTAAGCGCTACCTTGGTATATCCGGCCAACAATGGCTCTGACAAGCTAAGGGCTAATCTTGTTTCGCCATTATTAGGTGAATTTAATTTATCCAATGTGCTAGCCGCAATATCAGCCTTATCGTTACAAGGCATCGATATGGCTGAAATTCTTCAGGTTCTTCCGCAAATTAAACCCGTTGCCGGACGCATGGAACGTTTTTCTTGCCAAGGTAAAGCTACTTTAGTGGTTGATTATGCACATACTCCAGATGCAATCGAACAAGCATTAACTGCACTGAGAGTCCATTGCCATGGGCAATTGTGGTGTGTATTTGGTTGTGGTGGCGACCGAGATAAAGGTAAGCGCCCACTTATGGCACAAGCCGCCGAAGCCTTTGCTGATCGTGTGATGGTGACCAGTGATAATGCCAGAAGTGAAGACCCACAAGCCATTATCGATGATGTCTTAGCTGGACTGAGTCAGCCAGAACAAGCCTTGTCAAATATCGACCGGATCAACGCAATTAAGCACGTTGTGGCGCAAGCGAAACCGCACGACATTATTTTATTGGCGGGTAAAGGTCATGAAACCTATCAAGAAGTGGCAGGCAAACGATTGGATTATGATGAACGCGCATTGGCCAAACAGTTAATGGAGGCCTCGATATGATTTCACTTTCATTAGTTCAAATTGCACAAGCGTTAAATGGTCAATTAGTCGGTGACAACATCACCATTGATGCTGTGAGTACAGACAGTCGTCAGTGTGATAATGACAGCCTGTTTATTGCTTTAAAAGGTGAGCGTTTTGACGCCCATGAATTTGCCAATAAAGCGATTGAAAATGGCGCTAAAGCGCTTTTGGTATCAACACAATTGCCATTAAACGTACCACAGGTTGTAGTTGAAGATACCCATAAAGCTCTGGGGCAATTAGGCCAGTTTGTACGCCAGCAAGTGGCCCCTATCGCCGTTGCTCTGACGGGGTCAAATGGCAAAACCAGCGTGAAAGAAATGGTTGCCACTATATTGTCGCAACAATTTCAGGTGCTCTTTACCGCGGGCAATTTTAATAATGATATCGGTGTGCCATTGACATTATTACGTTTGTCGGCAGGCGACCAATACGGGGTGTTTGAGCTTGGTGCAAACCATAAAGGTGAAATTGATTACACTAGCGCGCTGGTGCAGCCTCAAGTGGCTTTAGTGAATAACATCGGCAGTGCCCACCTTGAAGGCTTTGGTTCTGTAGAGGGGATTGCTAAGGCCAAGTCTGAAATCTTTAATCATCTAAATCAAGATGGCGTGGCGGTGATTAATGCCGATGATGCCTTTGCTGAGTTTATGTCAGCTAAAGCTGCTGGGTATAAACAGCTGCATTTTTCGCGCATTCCGGGGGTAAAAGCCGATGTTAGAGCAACCGATTTAACAGCCGATATTCACGGATGCTATCAATTTAATCTTGAATATTTAACCCAATCAGTTGTGGTGCAATTGCCATTGGCAGGTATACATCAGGTCAGCAACGCCTTGGCCGCAGCCTGTATGTGTATTGCATTAGGGCTTGATTTATCAACAATTGCTAGCGGCTTAAGTCAGTTACAACCCGTTAAGGGCAGAATGATGCCCAAGGTACTAGGGCGCTTCTTAGTGGTTGATGACAGTTACAATGCCAACCCAAGTTCCGTACAGGCTGCAATATCCTGGTTACAACAACGCGATAATTATCGGTGTTTAGTACTGGGAGATTTGGGCGAATTAGGCGACAATGCTGCCCCTTTGCATGAGCAGTTAGGGCAACAAGCAAAAGTGGCTAATATTGATGCACTTTATTGTTGCGGCAGTTTATCTGCTAATACCAGTAAAGCATTTGGTAGCCCACATTTTCAAGATGTCACCGCACTGGCTCAGGCATTAATAGCACAATTAAATCAGTTGCCAGGCGAGGCGACCATATTAGTTAAAGGTTCTCGAAGCGCGGCAATGGAACGCGTGGTCGATTTGTTAGTAGATGCCTTCGGGTGTGGGGAGTTAGTGTAGATGCTGGTTTATCTGGCCGAGTATTTAACCCAATTTTACAGCGGGTTTAACGTTTTTTCTTATGTGACATTCCGAGCTATTTTGGGGTTACTTACCGCATTAGTATTTAGTCTCTGGTGGGGACCCAAGTTGATTGAGCGATTGCAGTTATTGCAAATTGGTCAAGTGGTGCGTAACGATGGACCAGAGTCGCATTTTAGCAAGCGCGGTACACCCACAATGGGTGGATTGCTGATCCTTGCTGGTATTTTTATCAGTGTTTTATTATGGGGCGATTTATCTAGCCGCTACGTGTTGGTGATGCTGTTTGTATTAGGTGCATTTGGTGCGATTGGATTTTTAGATGATTACTTAAAAGTGGTCAAGAAAAATTCTAAGGGGTTAATTGCCCGTTGGAAATATGCCGGGCAGTCAATTGCTGCGCTAGTGGTCGCGTTTTATTTATATGCTTCATCAGCCATACCTGGAGAAACCCAGCTGGTCGTGCCGTTTTTTAAAGATGTGATGCCACAACTGGGTATTGTGTTTATCTTTTTAGCCTATTTCACCATAGTGGGTGCCAGTAATGCGGTGAACTTAACCGATGGATTAGATGGTTTAGCCATTATGCCAACGGTAATGGTTGCCGGTGCATTTGCTTTGATAGCCTATCTTTCAGGGCACGCACAATTTGCCAATTACTTACACATACCACACCTACCAGAAGCGGGTGAACTTGTGATTGTATGCACAGCCATTGTTGGGGCAGGACTCGGCTTTTTGTGGTTTAACACTTACCCAGCACAGGTCTTTATGGGTGATGTAGGTTCGTTAGCACTAGGCGCTGCATTGGGCACAATCGCCGTATTAGTGCGCCAAGAAATCCTGTTGATCATCATGGGTGGTGTCTTTGTCATGGAGACGGTGTCGGTCATCTTACAAGTCGGATCATACAAGCTGAGAGGGCAGCGTATTTTCCGTATGGCACCCATCCATCATCACTATGAATTAAAGGGTTGGCCAGAGCCGCGCGTGATTGTGCGCTTTTGGATTATCTCGTTATTCCTTGTGTTACTGGGTCTAGCGACCTTGAAGTTAAGGTAAATGATTATGCTATCCAATTACACTCATATAGTGTTGGGACTGGGAGCCACTGGGCTTTCAGTGGTGCGTTATTTGGTTGCCCAAGGCATTAAACCCTTAGTAATGGATAGCCGTCGTCACCCTCCTGGTGAAGATTTACTAGCAAAAGAGTTTGCTGATATTGAGCTGATCACAGGCGGTTTTGATTGCCGCTATTTGGTGCAAGCAAAGCAAATTATCATCAGTCCAGGCATTGCAGTGGATACCCCAGAGGTGAAAGCTGCGAGTGATATGGGTATTGAAGTTATTGGTGATGTTGAACTTTTTGCCAGAGAGATCGCTGATAGGAAACCTTGCGTTGTTGGTATTACCGGCTCGAATGGTAAATCAACCGTCACCACGTTAGTTCACGACATGCTCAAAGCCGCAGGCTTAAAAGTGGTCATGGGCGGTAACATCGGCATTCCTGCTTTAGACCTATTAGCATTAGATGCCGATTACTACGTGCTTGAATTGTCGAGTTTTCAACTTGAAACAACCTTTTCACTTAATTGCATTGCGGCTACCTGCTTGAATATCAGTGAAGATCATATGGATCGATATTGCAGCATTAACACCTACCGTGAAGCCAAATTAAATTTATATCCACAAAGCAAATTTGTCATGTATAACCGCGATGATGAATTAACGTTCCCACTTGAACCCATGAACCAAAACACCTTTGGTTTAGGTGTGCCAGAAGGTGACGAATGGGGATTGAGTGACGGTAAGATTTTTCACGGTGACAGTGAAATCATGAACTTAAATGATGTCACTTTGATAGGTTCACATAACCATGCCAATCTACTTGCTGCGATGGCATTAGTGGATGCTTGCGGTGTGGATAAAGCATTTGCCATTCAGGTTGCAAGTAGCTTCAAAGGTCTAAGCCATCGTTGTGAATTGGTCGCGGTAGTCGATGGCGTAACTTACATTAATGACTCTAAAGCCACCAATGTTGGCGCAACGGTTGCAGCATTGCAGGGATTAAACACCCATTTAGGGGAAGTGTTTTTAATTGCCGGTGGCGATGGTAAAGGGGCAGATTTTACGCCACTAACTCCAGCCTTAGACCATGTCGCAAAGGTGATTACTTTAGGTAAAGATGGTCATAAAATCGCTGAATTAAAAGCGGATAGTATCAGCGTTAGCACCATGAAAGAAGCAGTTGAGCAGGCTGCAAAATTGGCTTTCTCCGGCGATATTGTGTTGCTGTCTCCTGCCTGCGCCAGTTTAGATATGTATAAAAACTTCATGGCCCGTGGCGATGACTTTAAATTATGCGTGGAGCAATTAGATGGCCAGTAATGAGCAATTAAGCTTATTCAAACAAGGCCTAAATGGGCTTTGGCCGTCATTATTAGCTGACAATAATTCCCCGGGTATGCCGCTATACGACAGGGCATTTTTAGTCGCGATTATCAGCTTGATGTGTTTTGGCTTTGTCATGGTGATGTCAGCTTCCATGCCTGAAGCGGAGAAGCTAACCGGCAATCCATTTCATTTTATCGGGCGACATGTTTTTTACTTAATCGGCTGTGTGGTGATTGCCTTTGCAGTACTCAAAGCGGATGTCAGTTACTGGGAAAAAAACAGCGGCATGTTGATGATTGGCGTGCTGGTTTTATTGTTTGCTGTTTTGGTGATTGGTACCTCGGTGAATGGGGCAAGACGTTGGTTATCAATTGGACCTATTCGTATACAAGTAGCTGAAATAGCAAAGTTTGTTTTTATTGTTTACATGGCAGGGTATTTGGTTCGACGTCATGGTGAATTACGCGATAACCGCAAAGGTTTTTACAAGCCAATTGGTGTTTATGGTCTGTTCGCCGTATTGATATTATTACAGCCAGATTTAGGCACTGTGGTGGTGTTGTTCGTGTGTACTGTGAGCTTGTTATTTTTGGCCGGCGCTCGAATAATCGACTTTATGGTGCTGATTTTATTAGGTGTGGCCACGTTCGTATTGTTGGTGCTATTTGAACCTTACCGTATGCGCCGAGTCACCTCGTTTATGGACCCATGGGACGATCCATTTGGCAGTGGCTACCAGTTAACTCAGTCACTTATGGCATATGGTCGCGGTGACTGGCTGGGGCAAGGTTTAGGCAACAGTATTCAAAAATTAGCCTACTTACCTGAAGCGCACACCGACTTTATTTTTGCGGTGATAGGTGAAGAGCTCGGGTTCATCGGCATTATTTGTGTGTTGCTGATGCTATTTTTTATCGCTTTGCGTGCGATACGATTAGGTAACTTATGTTTGCAAATGCAACGCCCTTTTGAAAGTTACGTGGCGTATGGCGTGGGCATTTGGATTTGTTTCCAAACCGTGGTTAACGTAGGAGCCAGTATTGGTATGTTGCCAACCAAAGGGCTGACATTGCCTTTTATCAGTTATGGTGGCAGTAGTTTATGGGTGATGACAGCCGCAGTTATGCTGTTGGTGCGAATCGATCATGAAAGGCGAGTGAGTTTGATACAAGCAGTGCAAGGGAGGACTAAGTCGTGACAAATACAAGTGCAGTGGCTTATGGTCGTTCCCCTAAATTATTAGTGATGGCCGGTGGTACTGGTGGTCATGTTTTTCCGGCGCTTGCCGTGGCCAAGCACCTTGCGGCTAAAGGTTGGCAAGTACGATGGCTAGGTACGGCCGATAGAATGGAAGCGCGATTAGTGCCGCAGCATGGATTTGATATTGAATTTATCGATATCAAAGGTGTGCGTGGTAATGGTTTGTTACGTAAGCTTTCAGCTCCGTTTAAAGTCATACGCTCTATTATTCAGGCTAAAGCGGTGATTGATGATTTTGAACCCGATGTGGTTTTGGGTATGGGCGGTTTTGCCAGTGGCCCTGGTGGCGTGGCGGCTAAATTATCTGGCGTGCCCGTGGTGCTGCATGAGCAAAATGCGATCCCCGGATTAACCAACAAATTATTGTCAAAAATTGCGACTAAAGTACTTTGTGCATTTGCTAATACCTTCGCCAACACAGTAAAAAATGTTGAAGTTGTCGGTAACCCTATTCGGCAAGAACTTGTGTCATTAGGCAGTGAGGCGAAACCCCTTAGCGAGGACGCCTTAAAAGTGCTTGTTGTGGGTGGAAGTCTTGGGGCAAAAGTACTGAATGAAACGTTACCCGATGCTGTCGCGAAATTATCTAATCAATATTCAGTGACAGTTTGGCATCAGGTGGGCAAAAATAACCTTGATTCAGTTAAGGCTGCATATCAGCATCTTAACCAGTTGGATAAGGTGAATGTTGCTGAGTTTATTGATGATATGGAAGCGGCATACCGCTGGGCAGATGTGGTCGTGTGTCGTTCTGGTGCGTTAACCGTATCAGAACTTGCAGCGGTGGGTTTACCCAGTATTTTAGTCCCTTACCCACATGCGGTTGATGATCATCAAACTAAAAATGCATCAGTACTTGTGGATGCACAGGCGGGTTTTTTATGCCCGCAAACAGAATTAACGGCTCAATTGCTTGCAGACAAACTGCAGCTATTTGCCAGTGACAGACAGGTTTTACTCCAAATGGGGTTAAAAGCACGCGGCGTTGCGGTGCTAGATGCCACTCAACGAGTTGCAGATATATGCGCCACGGTAGCGAACAAGGGTTAACATGACAAAGACAGAAAAGTACGCACAACTTCGCACTATGATCCCTGAAATGAGACGGATCAAGCGCATTCATTTTGTTGGCATCGGTGGTGCCGGCATGGGTGGTATTGCGGAAGTGCTAGTCAATGAAGGTTACCAAATCAGTGGCTCTGATATTGCGGTAAATAGCGTGACTGAGCGATTAGCACGATTAGGTGCCAAGATCATTATTGGCCATCATGCAGACAATGTTGTTGGTGTTGATGTGGTGGTCGTATCAACGGCCATTAACAAGCAAAACCCAGAAATTCTTACCGCGCAAGAAAACCGTACACCTATTGTGCGCCGTGCGGAAATGTTAGCTGAATTAATGCGTTACCGCCACGGGGTTGCCATTGCTGGCACCCATGGTAAAACAACCACTACCAGCCTAATTGCCAGTGTTTACGGTGAAGCCGAGCGAGATCCTACCTTTGTGATTGGTGGATTGCTTAACAGTGCAGGAACCAATGCGCGTTTAGGCACCAGTCGCTATTTGATTGCCGAAGCCGATGAAAGCGATGCTAGCTTTTTACACTTGCAGCCAATGGTCAGTGTGGTGACTAATATTGAAGCCGATCATATGGACACCTATGGCGGCGATTTTGAAGTGCTTAAAACCACTTTTGTCGACTTTTTACATAACTTACCATTTTATGGTGTAGCGGTGATGTGTGTTGACGATCCGGTAATTGAAGAGCTATTGCCGCGTATTGGTCGTCAAGTGGTGACCTATGGTTTTAGTGAGCATGCCGACGTACGTGCCAGTAATTTTGTGCAGCAAGGACATCAATCACGGTTTACCGCCCACAGAAAAGATAAACCCGATTTAGATATCGTGTTGAATTTACCAGGCCAGCATAACGTGCTTAATTCACTGGCTGCGATAGCGGTCGCAAGTGAAGATGACATTGACGATGCATCAATCGTAAAAGCCCTTGCTGAGTTCGAAGGTATTGGTCGTCGTTTTCAGCATTTAGGTGAATTTGATACGCCAAATGGCAAAGTCATGTTAGTCGATGATTATGGTCACCATCCAAGTGAAGTGCTTGCCACAATTAAAGCCGCACGTGCAGGGTGGCCCGATAAGCGTTTAGTGATGGCCTATCAACCGCACCGTTATAGCCGAACACGTGATTTATACGAAGATTTTGTCGATGTGTTGTCACAGGTGGACTGTTTATTATTGCTTGATGTGTATGCTGCGGGAGAAAACCCAATACCAGGCGCTGATGGCCGAGCATTATGCCGCTCGATTCGAGTTCGTGGTCAAGTGGATCCTATTTTTGTTTCAGGACCTGAACAGCTAGCGGGTGTGCTTCCAGATGTACTGCAGGATGGTGATTTATTACTGACCCAAGGTGCAGGTAATATTGGGGCATTATCGCGTGATTTAGCTGCGACAGAATTGGGTTTTAATGCGCCCGAAAGTCAAGATAAAATAGATTAGTTTTTGTACAGCTATGCGGTTGAAAAATCGTGCTTTTATACAGTCATTAAGCGCTATATAATGACCGGTTTGTTGCAGGGCAGAAATGGTAATCTTCGGGAGTAATTATCGGTGTCGTGGAGTAATAAGGGGCGCCAGTTAAAACAAAAGCTAAAACAAGTCGATTGGTATTTGTATTTTGGTTTGCTGTTTTTACTCAGCGTGTTAATCACAATTACATGGGGTGGGTTAAAGCTTCATGGTTTGTTGAATGATGCTGATGCGCTACCGATAGAAGCGATTGCCGTTAAAGGTGAACGTAAATTTACCTCTGATGAAGAGATCCAAACGGCATTGCAATCGTTAATGAAAAGCAGCTTTTTTAACGCAGATGTTGTTGATGTGCAGCGAGCACTAGAAGATTTACCGTGGGTTTATCACGCGTCGGTGAGACGAGAATGGCCTGCAAAGTTTAAGGTTACCATACAAGAGCAACAAGCTGTGGCGCATTGGAATGGGCAAGCTTGGCTTAATGTTAATGGCGAAGTGTTTGATGCGGTAGGTTATCCAGAATTAACCGATTTACCCATGTTATCTGGACCGGATGATATGGCAGAAGAAGTCTTAGTCAGTTATGGGCAGTTGGATGATTTACTGAAAATTAATGGATTTAAATTAGCCAGTTTGCGTTTAAGTCCACGTCATGCGTGGCAAGCCGAATTAGCTAACGGCATAAAAATAGAGCTAGGGCGTGAAGATAAAATGACTCGAATACAGCGTTTTATCAATGTATACCCGACATTGCAACAAAGCGAGAAACCTGTAGCGACAGTCGATTTACGCTACGACACAGGTTTTGCAGTGGGCTGGGCTGATACCAATAAGAGAACTGAGAGCAAATGACCAAGAATCAGGAAAGAAACCTTATCGTAGGGTTAGATATCGGAACATCCAAGGTTGCCGTGATTATTGGTGAAGTACTGCCTGACGGTGAAATTAGTGTTATTGGTTTAGGTAATCATCCTTCTCGTGGCATGGATAAGGGCGGGGTAAATGATCTCGACTCTATCGTACGCAGTGTTCAACGCGCCCTTGATCAGGCTGAATTAATGGCTGATTGCCAAGTTTCGTCGGTTTATCTAAGCATTTCGGGTAAACACATCGCCTGCCAAAATGAAAATGGTATGGTGTCGATTAACGACGAAGAAGTGACACAAGAAGATGTCGACAACGTGATCCATACCGCGCGCTCAGTAAAGATACCGACAGAGCGCCGGATATTACACGTATTGCCACAAGAATATTCTATTGATGTTCAAGATGGCATCAAAAGCCCAATTGGCATGTCAGGCATGCGAATGGAAGCTAAAGCCCATATCGTGACATGTGCAAATGATATGGCAAAAAACATCACCAAAAGTGTTGAGCGTTGCGGTTTAAAAGTGGATGACTTAGTGTTCTCGGGCATTGCTTCAGCAGACTCAGTATTGACTAACGATGAGAAAGATTTAGGCGTGTGTATTGTCGATATCGGTGGCGGCACAACGGATATAGCAGTGTATACCAATGGGGCATTACGCCATTGCGCAGTTGTGCCAGTGGCGGGTAACCAAGTGACTAGCGATATTGCCAAAATATTCCGTACCCCCCTGACACATGCCGAACAAATTAAAGTACAGTTTGCCAGTGCAAGAAGCTCAATGGTAAGCCGTGAAGACAGTATCGAAGTGCCATCTGTGGGAGGAAGACCATCACGCAGCATGTCACGCCATACCTTAGCTGAAGTTGTAGAGCCAAGGTATCAAGAATTATTCGAGTTAGTGCTTAAACAATTACAAGACAGCGGTTTAGAAGATCAAATTGCTGCAGGTATTGTACTAACCGGTGGCACATCTTCCATTACAGGTGCAGTAGACATTGCCGAAGCCACTTTCGGTATGCCAGTGCGAGTTGCTTCGCCACTGCCAGTAAAAGGATTATATGAATACGTGGACCAACCAATTTACTCAACAGGGATAGGGTTGCTTCACTATGGGGCTAGAAGGGTTATCGAACGCCAGTTTGAACGTCCTGATCGCCAAGGGGTAACTAGCTTTTTGAATCGGGTGAAAAGCTGGTTTAAGGGTGAATTTTAAATAACGCAGACTAACGGAGATCAGACTATGTTTGAGATCATGGATACACATTCAGACGAAGCGGTGATCAAGGTCATCGGTGTCGGTGGTGGTGGCGGTAACGCTGTCGAGCATATGGTTAAGCACAACATTGAAGGTGTTGAGTTTATCGTAACAAACACGGATGCACAGGCATTACGTAAATCAAGTGCAGGCTCAACGATTCAACTGGGTCGTGATGTCACTAAAGGACTTGGCGCTGGCGCTAATCCTGATGTTGGCCGTCAAGCTGCAGAAGAAGACCGTGAAAACATTCGTGCCGCGATTAAAGGATCTGACATGATCTTTATCGCAGCTGGTATGGGCGGTGGTACAGGTACTGGTGCCGCGCCTGTAGTTGCAGAGATTGCACGCGAAGAAGGTATTTTAACAGTCGCTGTTGTGACCAAGCCTTTTCCATTTGAAGGTAAAAAACGCATGGTTTATGCCGAGCAAGGTATTGCAGAGCTAGCTAAACACGTTGACTCGTTAATCACTATCCCGAATGAAAAACTATTAAAAGTATTGGGTCGTGGTACGTCTTTACTTGATGCATTTGCTGCCGCAAACAACGTGTTATTAGGTGCGGTTCAAGGTATTGCTGAATTAATCACTCGCCCAGGCCTAATTAACGTGGATTTCGCCGACGTGAAAACAGTTATGTCAGAAATGGGTAATGCCATGATGGGTACTGGTGTCGCAACTGGTGATGATCGTGCAGAAGAAGCGGCAGAAGCAGCAGTTGCAAGTCCTTTACTTGAAGATATTGATCTTGCTGGCGCGCGCGGCGTATTAGTTAACATCACAGCAGGTATGGACATCAGTATTGAAGAGCTTGAAACCGTGGGTAACCATGTTAAAGCTTACGCATCTGATAATGCGACAGTGGTAGTTGGTGCGGTAATTGACCCAGAAATGAGTGAAGAACTGCGCGTAACAGTGGTTGCTACGGGTATTGGTGCTGAAAAAAAGCCTGATATTCAGTTAGTGCAAAAGCCAGCTCCTCGCCCTGAGCCTGTTGTGATTGAAACTCGCCCAGAGCCAGTTGATGAGCCAGTGATTCAGCAATCTTATGCTGCACCAAAAGGCAATGCTGTTCCACAGCCATTAACAACGCCACGTGCAGATGCGGACTATTTAGATATTCCAGCATTTTTACGTAAGCAAGCAGATTAACTTTGCATCATTATCAATCCGCTAAACAAGCGGTTTTGATAAGCCGAGATTAATACCATATGGAATTAATCAGATGAAAAGTTCACTGTTGTGATAGCAAATAACGATATACCGTTGTTTTGCACCTATTTGCATTTTTTTTGTGAATGACGCAAGATATGGTAGCATGTCGTACCAGCTATACATGATAGCTTTAAGTTATTTTTATAAACTTTTGTTTTTATTGTTATTTACGGGTAAATGAATGATTTTTCAAAGAACTGTTCAAAAAATGGTGAAGAGTACTGGTGTCGGATTACACTCCGGCAACAAGGTTACTCTGTGCATTATGCCCGCACCAGTAAATACAGGGATTGTACTCACACGTACCGATCTTACGCCTGCAGTGTCGATACCTGCAAAGGCGCATTTAGTACGTGAAACAACGATGTGTACAGCACTTGTAAACGATGCTGGTGTTCGTATTTCTACAATTGAGCATCTGTTTGCTGCCCTTGCAGGCTTAGGCATTGATAACGCTGTTATCGAAGTTGATGCGCCTGAAATCCCAATTATGGATGGCAGTGCCAGCCCGTTTGTTTTCTTGCTGCAAAGTGCAGGAATTAAAGAACAGGCAGCACCTAAAAAATACCTTAAGATCACCAAACCTATTCGTGTTGAAGACGGAGATAAATGGGCAGAGCTAAAACCGTTTAAAGGGTTTAGGGTTAATTTTAAAATTGACTTTGCTCACCCAGAAATTGCCCGCAGCCAACAACATATGGTTATGGATTTTTCGACATCGGCATTTGTTAAAGATATCAGCCGTGCAAGAACCTTCGGCTTTATGCGTGATATTGAATATTTACGTGCTAATAACCTTGCGTTAGGTGGCAGCATGGAAAATGCTGTTGTGCTTGATGAGTACCGCGTCCTCAACCCTGATGGTCTGCGTTATGATGACGAGTTCGTTAAGCATAAAATTCTCGACGCTTTTGGTGACTTATATGTAGCAGGTCATGCCATTGTCGGTGAGTTTTCAGCCTTTAAAACCGGCCATGCGTTAAATAATCAATTGGTCAGAGCTTTGCTAGCCCAGCAGGATGCATGGGAATTAGTCAGCTTCGACAAAGAAGCCGATGTACCTGTCAGCTTTATGGTGCCTGGTACAACCGCACTCGCTTAATCCTTAGATTGCCTATTACGGCTGGCCAATGCAGCCAGCCGTTTTAGTTTTTCACCTAGTGATCCATCTACATGCTCAGCTAGCGCAGCAATATGTTGTGCAGATTGATTGCTGAGTTTTGCGTGATTAATTTGAGAGCTTGCTTTAATCATTGCTAAACCTGGGTTGACTTTAACCTCAATAGCAGTGAGCATGGGAAGCGTTTCAGCCTGAAGTTGTCGTAATAGTTTAGGCTTTTGAAAATTGAGCCGAGCAGCCCAAGCAGCGGAGGCCGTTTCAATAACAAGAACACCCTGGCGGAGATTAGCAACATTAAGTTGCTCTGCCGCAGGACCACCAATAATTTGTTTCACATACCGATTCAGATTATTCAGTAGTTCTGCTTTCTCAGCGAGTTCAGGTAATTTTCCTGACAAATGTAATAAATTGCTGAGGTCTTGAGGGGGCTTTTTCATATGATAATAAGATGGCTGAATTAGGCTATGAGTGTAACAGTATTTGTTCAAGGTCGAAATGGGGTCACGCGCTGGCAACCCAGTAAACGATGGTTCCTCCTACCGATTATGATTATGGTAACAGGGACTGCAATTTACCAATACAGTGCCGATCGCTTTGCTAATCAACAGGCTAAAGTCGATAAAAACCAACAACTGCGTGAGCAACAAAAACAACAAGTGATTGAGCTCAAACACGCAACCGAAGTGCAATTAGCCACATTAGTTACCCATGTTGCTAAAATGCAAGCCAAAATTACTCGACTTGAAGCCCTTGGGCAGCAGGTTGCCCAAAATAATTTACTTGATGACCAATTCGATTTTCAAACAGAAGTCGGCGTTGGCGGTTACAGTGAATTAGGGACAGGAATCGAATTAAGTCAGCTTATTAGTGATATGGATAAGCTGGCATCACGAATTGATAATAATAATCTTCAGTTGTCACTACTTGAAACAGTGTCAACGAATCTCCATATAGATGAAGAGCGTTATATATCAGGGCGGCCAATCGATAAAGGTTGGTTATCTTCGCCCTATGGTTTACGTAATGACCCTTTTAATGGCCGCAGAACAATGCATAAAGGTATTGATTTTGCCGGGCGAGAAGGGACAGCCGTTACAGCAACTGCCGCAGGTGTCGTAACGTGGTCAGGAAGTATGTTTGGATATGGTGAGCTTGTCGAAATAGACCATGGTAATGGCCTTCGCACTCGCTATGGACACAATAAATCTCTGTCAGTAAACGTAGGTGACGTCGTTGCCAAAGGCGATAAAATTGCCAATATGGGAAGCACAGGTCGTTCAACCGGCCCTCATGTGCATTACGAAGTGCTACGCGATGGACAACAAATTGATCCGCAAAAGTTTGTTTACCGCAAAGCAAGTTAATCATATTAACGGTTAATGCGCTCTGATGAGCCAAACCTACAAGAGATAAGTGACTAAGATGTTAGGTAAATTACTGACAAAAGTATTTGGAAGCAGAAACGACCGCACCCTGAAAGGCTTAGGCAAAGTGGTTGATAAAATTAATGCATTGGAAGCAGATTACGAAAAGCTTTCTGATGAAGAATTAAAACAAAAAACGACAGAGTTTCGTCAGCGCTTAGAGTCGGGTGAAAGCCTAGACAGCATAATGGCTGAAGCATTCGCGGTTGTTCGCGAAGCATCAAAGCGTGTGTTCGATATGCGTCATTTTGATGTTCAGTTATTAGGCGGCATGGTACTAGACAGTAATCGTATCGCTGAAATGCGCACCGGTGAGGGTAAAACCTTAACCGCCACATTACCAGCGTATTTAAATGGTATTAGTGGTAAAGGCGTCCACGTGATTACCGTGAACGATTACCTAGCCCGTCGTGATGCTGAATTTAACCGTCCTTTATTTGAATTCTTAGGCCTAACAGTCGGTGTTAACGTTGCTGGTTTAAGTCAAGTTGAGAAAAAAGAAGCTTACAACTCAGATATTACTTACGGTACCAATAATGAATTTGGTTTCGACTATCTGCGTGACAATATGGCATTTTCTCCGCAAGAACGTGTTCAGCGTCCATTGCACTATGCCCTTATCGATGAAGTCGATTCAATCTTAATTGATGAAGCGCGTACACCGCTGATTATTTCAGGCGCTGCTGAAGACAGCTCTGAACTTTACACAAAAGTGAACGTGTTAATACCTAGCCTGATCCGTCAAGACAAAGAAGATACCGAAGATTTCATTGGTGAAGGCGACTTCACGATTGATGAAAAAGGTAAACAAGTTCACTTAACTGAGCGTGGCCAAGAAAAGGTTGAGTTACTACTCACTGAACAGGGCATGCTTGCAGAAGGTGACTCTCTGTATTCTGCCTCCAACATTTCATTATTACATCATGTCTATGCAGCACTTCGTGCTCATACTTTATTTGAACGCGATGTCGATTACATCATTCAAGATGGCGATGTAGTGATTGTTGATGAGCACACTGGCCGCACTATGCCAGGACGTCGTTGGTCTGAAGGTTTACACCAAGCTGTTGAGGCCAAAGAAGGTGTGCACATTCAAAATGAAAACCAAACTTTGGCATCAATAACCTTCCAGAACTACTTCCGTCAATATGAAAAATTAGCGGGTATGACAGGAACCGCAGATACCGAAGCATTCGAATTCCAACACATTTATGGTTTAGATACCGTTGTTGTGCCAACTAACCGTCCAATGGTTCGTAACGACATGGCGGATTTAGTCTATTTAACGGCTAAAGAAAAGTATGATGCGATTATTGCCGATATCAAAAGTTGCCGCGAACGTGGTCAACCAGTATTGGTGGGTACCGTTTCGATTGAACAATCAGAATTACTGCACGGCTTACTCAAAAAAGCCAAAATTCCCCATAACGTGTTAAATGCTAAGTTCCATGAAAAAGAAGCTGAAATTGTTGCCCAAGCAGGTAGCTTAGGTGCGGTGACGATTGCAACAAACATGGCAGGCCGTGGTACAGATATCGTATTAGGCGGTAACTGGAACATGGAAATTGAAGCACTAGATAATCCCACTGCTGAGCAAAAAGCCAAGATTAAAGCAGATTGGCAGATCCGCCATGACGAAGTGCTTGCTGCAGGCGGTTTACACATTCTTGGAACTGAGCGTCACGAATCCCGTCGTATCGATAATCAGTTACGTGGTCGTGCGGGTCGCCAAGGTGATGCGGGCTCTTCACGTTTCTATTTATCTATGGAAGATAGCTTAATGCGTATCTTTGCTTCAGATCGTGTCTCAGGCATGATGAAAAAGCTGGGTATGGAAGAAGGTGAAGCAATCGAACATCCATGGGTTTCACGTGCCATTGAAAATGCTCAACGTAAAGTGGAAGCACGTAACTTCGATATTCGTAAGCAATTATTGGAATACGATGACGTCGCCAATGATCAACGCCAAGTGGTTTACTCGCAACGAAACGAGCTAATGGATGCTGAAAGCATCGAAGACACCATTAAAAATATCGAAGAAGATGTGATTTCTGGGGTTATTGATACTTATATTCCACCTCAATCATTAGAAGAGTTATGGGATGTACCAGGACTCGAACAACGTTTATCAAATGAGTTCTCATTAAAGCTCCCTATCCAAGAGTGGTTAGATAAAGAAGACGAACTACATGAAGAAACATTACGTGAGCGTATTGTAAAAGCTTGGACAGATGCATTTAAAGCAAAAGAAGATATGGTCGGTGCGCAAGTCTTACGCCAATTTGAAAAAGCGGTGATGCTACAAACATTAGATGGTTTGTGGAAAGAACATCTTGCAGCAATGGATCATCTTCGCCAAGGTATCCATTTACGTGGTTATGCTCAGAAAAACCCTAAGCAAGAATATAAGCGTGAATCATTCGAGTTATTTCAACAAATGCTTGAAACATTAAAGCATGACGTGATTAGCGTCTTATCTAAAGTGCAAGTTCAAGCACAATCAGATGTTGATGAAATGGAACAACGTCGTCGCGAAGAAGAAGCAAAGATCCAACGAGCTTACCAACATGCCTCAGCACAGGCGTTAAGCGATAATGAAAGCGAAGCTCCAGCCAAACCGCAAACGGTGATCCGCGAAGGTGAAAAAGTGGGGCGTAATGATCCTTGCCCATGTGGTTCTGGTCAAAAATACAAACAGTGTCATGGTAAAATAAGTTAGTTCTTCTATTACTACCAAGATATCCACTCAAAAAGCAGCTTATATAGCTAATGCCGATCAGATAAGCACTTTTTAGATCGGTTGACCGATCTACTGGTTGATGTATAAAGGCCTGCAACAGAGAT
>NZ_JAPDMX010000024.1:159561-272310 GCF_025971955.1 Shewanella subflava | reverse complement strand
GAATTGTCTGATTTACTGCCGTGGAATGTTGATCTAGGTAAAGCAGAATAAGCTTCACCGGTTAATTGACCGCTTACAAATAAAGCCAAATCGAAGCGATGAATGTCGCGGTGTTGATACGGCTGAGGGTATCGCTGTTGAGACCCTTTTGGCCGATGCAAGATGGAATCCTGCAATGTTAATCCAAACGAAGTTTGGAAATACTAAAATGCAGTCAAATCGAAGAGATAGAATAACCCAGTACAGATACAGCTAAGGATATCGATAACAACGACGACTTCGTTAAGCGGCTGCGACTGCATCGATAGCTTCATTCCGGCTAGCTTCAATTGCCGCAATCACATCTTCTGGTTTATCGACACTTAAATAAATCTTAGTCATAGCCTCAGGTAGCTGGCCCATGCCACCGTGGTAAATCACCGGTTTACGCAATAATAAAGTGACATTAGTTTGCCCGCGGCCAATAAAAAGCGCGCGGTCATCATCTTTATTTTCGATAACGGACTCTTGGCGATTCACGTGTGAGATCTCACTACTATCAATCACCATAAAACCCCATAAACCATTATTGATAACCAATTTATTACGCAATAAATACAACGAATAATGACGCGATATACGATGATTGGCGACAATTGCCATTAAGGTATAAGAGATGAAAGAGGCAACTATAATGGCGACTATTTCGCTCCATGATTGCAATAATACATAACTGATTGTCGATGCTACAACACAGCCAAGCACCATTAGCCAAACGTGCCAACGACGGGCGCTTAACAAATTAATATGCGCTATGGTTGGTGGATGTTGGCGTGAAAACCAAGGTATTGAGTAATACCAATTGGTCGCTTCACTGGCCACAATCAATGCCATTGTTAAGGTTTTTTCTGCCCCTTCGTTGTAGGTTTCAACCGCACCGACGCGTGGATCACCTTTAAGCTTGCGTGCATTAAACAACCCGCGGATCACGCTAAATATCAAGTACAGCTCGATAAGCAAGAGCACCGCAATGATGGGGTAACGTAACCACATGACAAACTCAAAATAATGACTCAGTTCGGCGGGATAACTTAATCTAGCGACCAAACTACTTAAACTGAAAATCATAATCAGCTTCCACCATTTTTGCTGGCCAATTTTGATAATGCAGTACCAGTAGCCGATGGGAAGCAGTAAAAAATAAACCGCCGAAATGACCCCAAGTTGCCATTTATCAGCTGCTGAATTCAAGGTATCTGGGGTAAAGTTGACCCCCAAACAAAAACAAATTATTGCCAAGCTTAAAAACAGTAAACGAAATTTCACCTTTGAACGCATCCAACAATCCTTGTAGCTTGATAATAGTGAGTGAAGAAACTCACCTTAGTTCCCCATAAACCCATCGTAATAAACGCGGCGAATTGTGCCCAATTTATCCTCTTAATGAATCAGAATAGGACTCACTTAACGCTAAACCAGCATAAAGACAAACAAATGATTAACAAACCTAAATTTGTCAGTAAATGTATTTGGTGGATGAGAGAAAGCAAAAAGCCGCTATGTAGCGGCTTGAGGGTGATTATACCTAAAAGGCATTTAGCATTTAGCATTTAGCATTTAGCATTTAGCATTTAGCATTTAGCAAGATTAAATCCAGTAGTCTGCACTTAAGGCAGCAAACAAAACAAAACCAGCCCAGTTATTGTTTAAAAATGCTTTAAAGCATGGCGCGCGCTCACGGCCATAAATCAGCCATTGTTGATAACAGCTAAAACCAACGAAAGTCACAATACCCAAACCGTACACTAGGCCGCGTTCGGCTGATAAGCCCGCCATAATAAAACATCCAAGGGCGGCCAGCTGAAATAGGCCTATCCACTGTCTATCATACCGACCAAATAATATCGCGGTCGATTTAATCCCCACTTTGACATCATCATCTCTATCGACCATGGCATACATGGTGTCGTAAGCCACTGTCCAGCACCAATTGGCAGCGAACAACCACCACGCTTCAACCGGAACACTGCCAAGCTGCGCCGCATAAGCCATTGGAATAGACCAGCTCCACACTATGCCTAAAAACATCTGCGGCATGTTAGTGATCCGCTTCATAAACGGATACATCACAGTTAAAATAATACCAACAACGGACAGTTGCACCACTAAGGTATTTAACAATAGCACTAACGAAAATGCGGCAAGACCCAGTATTACAAACAGTATTAGGGCTTCTTTTACCATTATTTCGCCTGACACCAAGGGCCTATTTTGAGTCCGCTCTACATGGGCATCTAAGTTACGATCGGCAAAATCATTAATGATGCAACCGCAGGCACGCATGATCACCACGCCGACCACAAAAATCAGTAACACCTTGGTATCGGGCATTCCCTTTGCCGCAAGCAGTAATGCCATTAAACACGGCCACAACAGCAACAACGTACCGATAGGTCGATCGATACGCATTAAGCGGGCATAAGCATGCAGTTTTTGTTTCACCCTCATCTCCTTTACTTAACACGCTTCCAGCTTTGCTAGGCTAACGAGTAACCATTTACTGCCAAAATCACGAAAGTTAACTTGTACGCGGGCTTTTTCACCCGTGCCTTCAAAATTAGTGACGACACCTTCGGCAAACTTAAAGTGTTTGACCTTTTGCCCCACGCTGAATCCGGTCGTATTCGCCGATGACTGACTAAATGCAGGACTTGCTCCACGAGCCGGAAAACGTTGACTGATTGATGGGGATACCTGTGCACGCAAACGAATTTGTTCAACGTATTGTTCAGGGATTTCGTTAATAAATCGCGACGGGCGCGCATAATCTTCACGGCCGTAAATACGACGAGACTCGGCATAACTGATGTACAATTTTTGCATTGCACGCGTCATACCCACATAACACAGGCGGCGCTCTTCATCTAAGCGATCGCCCTCATCTAATGCCATTTTGCTTGGAAATATGCCTTCTTCCACACCCGACATAAACACCATTGGAAATTCTAACCCTTTAGCCGAATGCAAAGTCATAAGTTGCACTGCATCGGTAAAAGCATCAGCCTGCCCCTCACCCGCTTCTAATGCGGCGTGGGATAAAAAGGCATTTAACTCGCCCATATCTTCAAGCTCTTCGGGAAGTTCAAAGCTTTTAGCCGCAGTAACCAGCTCATTTAAGTTTTCAATACGCGCCTGCGCTTTTTCACCTTTTTCGGCTTCATACATTGCCCGTAAACCAGATTGGTTAATGACGCTGTCTGTCATGCGATAGAGCAACATGTCGGCGGTATCGGTGCGCATATGGATAACCAAATCCATAAAACCACGCACTGCATTTGCTGCGCGACCTGCCAATACTTTTTCTTCTAACAACCGCAGGCTGGCCTGCCATAACGTTAATTGCTGCTGCCTAGCAGTTGAACGAATAATCTCTAGGGTGCGATCGCCAATACCACGGGTAGGCGTATTCACCACCCGTTCAAAGGCGGCATCATCATCTTTATTATTAATAAGACGCATATATCCCATGGCATCTTTAATTTCTTGACGCTCGAAGAAGCGTAAACCGCCATAAATTCGGTAAGCAAGCCCGCGGTGTAACAAGGCTTCTTCTAACACACGGGACTGGGCATTTGAACGATACAAAATGGCGCAATCGCTTAAGCTGCCACCTTTATCTTGCCAGTCATGAATGCGACCAACGATAAACTTAGCTTCATCCATTTCATTAAAGGCACAGTAAACTGAAATAGGCTCGCCATCTTTGTCTTCTGTCCACAGTTTTTTGCCTAAACGATCGGGGTTGTTGGCAATCAAGTCGTTAGATGCTTTCAAAATATTGCCACTTGAGCGATAGTTTTGCTCAAGACGAACGGTTTGTGCACCTGGGAAGTCTTTTAAGAAACGGTGTAGGTTTTCAATTTGCGCCCCACGCCAACCATAAATTGACTGATCGTCATCACCCACTATCATCACATTCGCACTGTTGCCTGCCAATATGCGGATCCACGCATATTGAATGGCGTTAGTATCTTGAAATTCGTCAACCAGAATATGGCGAAAACGGTCTTGGTAATGGGCTAAAATATGCGGTTTATTCAGCCATAACTCATGGGCTCTGAGTAAAATTTCAGCAAAATCGACTAGGCCAGCACGATCGCACGACTCTTGATAGATTTTGTAGATATTTAACAAATTTTGCTCAACCGGAAAGCCACCAGCATCAATGTGCTTGGGTCTTAATCCCTGATCTTTTTTACCATTAATGTAAGCCTGAGCCTGTCTGGGTGGATATTGTTTATCGTCTAAATTGAGGCTTTTTAAAATTCGTTTTAATAGTCTGAGCTGATCATCTGAATCAATAATCTGGAAGCTTTGCGGTAAGTTAGCATCTTGAAAATGAGTACGTAAAATTCGATGGGCTAAACCATGGAAGGTGCCAATCCACATGCGCCCCATATTACTGCCAACCACTTTTTCAACGCGCTCACGCATTTCTGCTGCCGCTTTGTTGGTAAAGGTTACCGCCAGAATAGAATATGGACTTTGTTGTTCAACCTGCATCAGCCAAGCAATACGATGGGTTAATACCCGCGTTTTACCGCTGCCAGCGCCCGCTAACACCAACATGTTGGATAAAGGTGCACCTACTGCTTCACGTTGCTTGTCATTCAGGCCGTCTAATAATGATGATACGTCCATTTTTCCTCCCAGAAATCTGCACGCATTATAACGTCAAAATTACCCCAGATGCGATGACAGTCAGCGGATTTATGTGGCAATCAAGTATTGCGATTAAGCAAATAACCTTATTGCCTAAGTTTTACCCAACTAGTTGTCGCCAAACAGGGCTTAAATTGACAAAAACCAGTCCGAAAACTACTATAATTCCTCATTTATGCGATAGGGTTGAACTAATTTGAATATCAATGATTTAGAGTTATTTATTTTAGTTGCTGAGCAAGGGAGTTTTGCTAAAGCCGCTGAATCATTGAACACCCGCAGGGCTTTAGTCAGCCGCCGCATTGCCGAATTAGAAAAACAACTTGGCGCCTCATTATTTACCCGCACCACCCGCGCAATGTCACTCACGCCTTCGGGTGAGTTATATTTAGAACAAGTTGCCCCACTGATCAAACAACTGAAAAACGCCTCTTTTGTATTCAAAAATCGCTACAACGAAGTGCAAGGACGCGTTCGAGTTGGCTTGCTCCCGTTTGCCGACAAAATGCTCGACCAGCAAATTGCTAGCTTTGTGCACAGTTACCCGCAAGTGCAGTTAGACATTGTGGTGATTTCGGGTGGTTTTAACGATATTGCGCGTCTAGGGTTAGATTTCGTGATTGATATAAACCAGCCGCATGACAGCCTGTTTATCTCTAAACATCTGCTCAGCTTCGAACGCAAAATTTACGCAAGTCCAAGCTATTTAGAAAAGTCATCAGTAATTGAAACGATTGAAGATTTACAACATCAATCATTACTCGGCTTTCGAGTTACCAGCGGTGTAGTTGAAGACAAATGGAGATTTCAACACACGGCTATCACGGCCAACCACAAAGTCATTTGCAGTGATTACAACACACTGTACAACCTCTGTTTAGGTGGGGCGGGGATCACCCTATTACCTGAAATCATTGTGCATAAAGCAATAGAAAATAAATTATTGGTCAATGTGCTGCCCGAATTAAGCGCTGGTTTCAGTGACCTTAATTTGATTTACCCTGAAGACGCTCACTTTTCGAATGCCGCTAAAGTGTTAGTTGAGCATCTTACTGCGGTAAAGTAACGGAACTCCATTGCGTTATTTTTCTTATTTACACGGGCATAAAAATGGGCTTCATTGTTGGCAATGCAGCCCATCATAATTGAATAAATATCAGGTTAACAAAACCGATAACCACTGTTGTTATGTAAAGTAAGTGCGTCACTCACCATTCAATTTAACCCAACGCCATACACCTTAATTGATAACAAGCTGCTGCTGGGCTTGATCAGCGGCGTATTGCCAATGTAAATACTGTGGCTGATTACCATCATAAAACCAAACTACTGCCATTAAATCACGTTGATGGTTAGCAACCAATAGCGATTCATTCAATTGGCCATTATCAAGTGCGCCACGCAGTAAACAGGATTCATAGTTCACACTGATAGTTTGCCCTTGCTGCTCAAACTTATCGCACAACGAAAAATACCCTCTTTTGCCACTAGCGATGTCGACGTTAATCGATAGCGTAAATGTGGCTTGTAAGTCAAAATCAGGATCCACAACCAAGTCATCAAGTGAAGTCGGATCCGGCACAGGCTCGACAACTGGAGGCGTTGGTGTTGTGGGCGTTGGTGTTGTGGGCGGTGTTGTCGTTGTGTTTGTCGGCGGCGTGGTTGTCGGGGGTGTAGTAGCCACAGGCGTCATTTGAGTGGCAGGTGTACTGTCACCGCCACCACCGCCGCCACAAGCACTTAACTGTAGCAAGAGCGTTAACGTTAATAGGCCAAATAAGGGCTGACGTTGAGCCTTGATATTAAATAACTCTTTTACCTTTGAGCTTATGCTTAATCCGGTCATGTTTACATATTTCATATCGTTCACCTTCATTATGAATTAGGTTAATTAATGCTGATAATTACGGGCATTAATCTTCAAAAATTAATGCTTCTATGGCGGTCAGATACCAATAGGGGTTCGTGGTACCACTTGCATCGGCAGCAAAATCAACAAACTCTTGATAACTTCCATCTAAACGCTGATTCTCAACAGGATGCTTCCAAGTATCAGGCACTTCTATGGCCCAGCTCATGCCGTTTTTATCTTGAAAATATTGTCCAGCTGACGCATTGGAAGCATCATCACGTTGACCTAAAAAGGCTGGGTTAAATAAATCAGTTGGTGCATGATTTTTAAGATGAATTTCTAATGCTCTACCGGGCTCTTTACCCCCATTAATATTTTTAGCGGCTAATCCATGATCAGTATTGGGGGTTGCGAAGATAAACGGATCATAGGGAAACTCAGGCATTTGATCTTCATCAACCGCATTGACAAATGGCACTGTCATTTGCCAAGTCGCACGATAAGTTGTGCCACAACCCGGTTCGGTTCTGAAATACTCGCAACCATTCCCACGGGTAGCATGCTGCCACAAATCATCAGTAAACTTGAGCACCGCATTAGTTTGCCCATTTTCGAGCGGTGATTGGGTTTGTTTGACCCCTTGTAATGTCCAATCGATTGCAGACTCTTGGACATTACTGCGTGCAATACCAGGAAGTTGAATCGCAAAACCATTGTGATACCAAGCTCCCATAGCAACTAACTGGGCGTTAAATCCCACACGACGCACTTGGTTGTTTTTGACAAACTGAGTAATACGTAATTGCATCACCACATCATTCATATCAAAATCCCCCTGATCTGGGTACAAATCTTCATAAGCTAATGTGGTAAATCCTGACGATGATGGGTAATAGGTCATGGTAACGCCGGTTTCAGTTACCGTAATGGGATAGTCTTCTACTTCACCATCACTAACACCGCCTGTGGGTAAAATATCTGCAACTGAACTTAATCTAAATCTGGACCAAGTTTCTCCAGGTTTTGCCCAGTTAGGTACATTAATCAATATTGTTTGTACCCCACTGGACATAGCTTTGGCACTAATTACGCGATCCTCTTCATCAAATTTTCCATCTTGTGCCCAATCAATCCACCCATTTAAAAAGCCACCTTGACCTGAAGTCGTCACCAGTAAAATAGCATCTTCACCAATCTCAAAACCCGTAGGCATACTGATACCATCTTCATCATCAATACCATCACTGCTGTCATCAGATAAAGGTGCTGGTGAGCCATCGGCTTCGTTATCATTCAATACCCCTAATGCCAATGATTCGATAATTCCATGACGCGCTCCATTATCTGCCATTAAAGTGCCATAACTTGCAGGGGAATCACCAAAATCAACCGCATCGCCAACAGGCACATCAGCTAAGGCGCATCGTGCGCCATCATTAGACGTTGAAGAAGGCCCATATGAGAACAATTCAGCTTTTGGTGAACTTTGCTCTACATTGACTTTATACACATTACCTGTGCCATTATTGCTTAAGTACAAATTACCTTGCGGATCAAAAAACTGCGCACCAAAAGTAAAGTTTGCATTACCACTGATCACCAAGCCTAAATCTTCGAAGCCACCTGTGGTTGGATCTATTTTTATCAGCCTTCCATCCTTTCCATTGGTAACGGCATACAAAAAGCCATCGGTTGGATGAAAAGCAAAATCAGTAATATTAAAGCTCGCCAGCGAATTACTGCCTGGGACTAATGTCATAGGATGGTTTTGATCATCCAAATCAACACGAAATAAACCCACATTTTTGCGATAACCGTACCAAGCGTTTTCCACTAATGCCACGTCACCGACAAAGAAGTTACCCGCTGCGGCAGCCGCGGTATCTTTGGCTAATGTCAAAGGAATAACTTGATAATCATTACCGACTTGACCTAGTGTTTGATGCTCGTAATCCCAGCCATATAAATAGTTGTCATTGTAACTAAAACCTGTGCCATTGAGTGCCCCATTAAGGCCCATATTATTTGACAAGGTGAGATAACTACCCGTACCTAAGTCAACACCGTAGGCGATGGGTTTAGATGCAGGTGTTTGAATAATAAATGCTTCATGGGGACATGCCTGAAACGGTTCGCTTGCCTGTGCAGAGGGTGTCAATGCTAACGTCAAAGCCCCTAGGGTAAATAAGCCAGATAAGGAATGACGGGGTAACTGAGATAATGGTGTTAATTTCATATTAGTGATCTCATCTTTTGCTGAACGTGACAATCGTATTGCACATAAGATGCCAAAATATAAACTATTGAATATTATTAACTTTTAATTATTTGATGTCGTTTTTTCATTTTGCAAAATGCGAATAAATTGCAAAAAGAGACTTAAGGAGTCCAATTAACACGGTATGAAAATAGATTTTGTCGACCTCAAAAGGAGATCTCAACATCACCCGTTGCGAAATGATAAGTAGAATGAAATGGGGCGTATTACGGATTACGGATTACGGATTACGGATTACAGCAAGGGAAAACGAGATTTAATAAGGATAACAAACGGCAAGATTGGTCGACCAAATATTCAAATAGACTTACTTGTATGCAAGCCTATTTAACCTAAACTGTGGCTAAACGATTCGCTAACACACTTATTTAAGTGTTAATAGGGTTAAAGAGGTCATGCAAAGCCCCCATTATACTAGGGCTTTGCTGTTCACACTCATAACACTATCGGCAAATTCCTTTGGGCCTTTAAGTATTGCTCGGCCAACCGCCGCTAAATCAAACCACTGGTTTTCAAGCGCCATATCGATATAGGCAGCAGTTTCTATCCCCCCGACACCAATAATACACGCCTGTAATCCAGCTTTTTTCAAGTAAGCGGCTTCTTCAACCAAGAAGCCCTCACCACGACGCTCTTTAGGGCGATTCCAACCACCAATACCGGATGAAACATCCAGTATCACCACGCCTGCATCAATGAAATACTTGCAGGACTCGACAATTTGCCTCTGGGTAAGCCCTTGGGGATAAAGATCTTGCCCTGGCACTCTTACCATAATGGATAACTGGGTATGCAGCTTAATTTGTTTTATAATTTCAACAACTAACCGTGCACGATTACGCTGACAACCCCCATATTGATCATCGCGTTGATTGGTCAAAGGTGATAAAAACTGATTCAGACCATAGCCGTGTGCGCAATGTAACTCCACAAAATCAAAGCCGGCTAATTCAACTCTTTTGGCCGCATCGACAAATTGTTGTTTCAGTATCAAGATGTCGTTCAGCGACATCATTTTGGGCGTAGGTAAAATGCGATCATAGGCAGGAACCGTTATCCCTGAAGGCGCCATTAAATCAGGGCAAACATCAAGCTGCGCTTTGCCACCGCAATGGGTTAATTGCAGGCCCGCTTTAGCACCAGTTTGATGAATAACCTTAGCAATCGCCGTAATCCCCTCAATACAATCATTATTATGTACGCCTAGCTGATGAGGTTCACTGCGGCCAGAAAGCGCCACAAAGCTATATTCCACCATCACTAATGCGGCTTTAGATTGCGCTAAATTGGCATAATGGTGCAATGTTTTGTCGGTTACCTTGCCATCAAGGGTTGAAGTTTGCGAGGCCATAGGCGCCACGACTAAGCGGTTTTCCAATACATGGTCGGCGATTGGCAAAACAGAAAAACGGTTCATAGTGACGATTTCATTTCGATTTATTTTTGGTATTGTATCGAGCGCAGGATAATCTTTCGAGGTGAATTTAGCGTTTAGCGGAGGATGACGGCAAAGCGCGATCAAAAATATCTCTTGTAAGAGTGTCTTAGATGTACTTTTTTGTATGACGGCTCACAAATAGCCAAAGATAAATGCAGGGTATCAAGGCAGAATTTTATGGTAAGTCGTTATGCTACAAACTCAAAATTTAACCTCATGATCGAGCATTTTCACAAACCAGCATGAGCGGTTATTGCTTACGATTAACGGTATAAAATAGTCTTTAGGGATAAGGTAAGTATCAAATAATTTATAGCGCCATACTTAAGGCACTATTTTAGCCAACAAATCACGCCATCGTGTTTGTACCTGCTCCCACTGCTCAATAGACCAAATTTGCATCTGAGTATGTTCATCTGGACAGGCCGAATTTGAATAGCGTTCATCTAAATATAATTCATCCGCGCGGCCTATATTTGAGCATTCACTAGCGCGATAAGTTTCATTGTGTGGTGGTTGTTCTGCAGCTGGCATACTCAGCCGCTTATCCCCCGTTGAAGCTGCCTGAGCCTCGTGCCAATCAGTAATAAACGCTTCAATCGCTTGAGTAATCGCGGTTACTGAAACCGCCTTTATCGGGGTAGCAAAAGCCTTAGGGTTACGTGATTTCATCTCAGTCAATTGGTCACCCAAGCCATCAACCTCGGTAGATATGATCCACTTCTGCATGGCTAATGCTTCAATAAACACTAACCCAAAGGGCTCCCATCGAGAAGGAATAATCACTGCATCACAGGACATGAGAAAATCAGCGACATCATCTACCCGACCGACTAATTCAACATGGGTTAACGGCGAGGCTAATTGGGTTAATGCACTTAATTGTGGCCCTTCTCCAGCAAGTTTGAGCTGACATTGGCTTGGCGCAATATTAGCCATAGCCTGAAGTAGTAAATCAAAGCCTTTTTGCTGATGAAACCGCCCATAAGCTGCAATGGTAGGTATTGGATGATTTGAGCTAACACGCCGAGTATGCTTAGTGGCAAACCTACTGAGATCACGCCCTTGTCCCACAAGTGCTATGTTACTTTTGCCCACAAGGTTATTTGTTATCATCCATTGTTGCTGCGACGGAGAAATGGCGATCACGTAATCCATTAAGGCATAGGTCAGTTTTAACATACGATAAAAACGATTTACTGAGGGGATTTGTGACACGACAAATTGCTGGCAGTAATGATGCTCTTGCAACAGAAAAGGTGTCGAAGGATACTGCAACTTTAACCATACTAACCCAATCAGTTTTCGCCAGCTAGCGGCACCATGAAAACAAATAATATCTGCAGAAGTTGATATGCGGCTCAGGCGAGTCAAATCGACATAGCGGATCTCAAAATCATAGTCTTGAGCTAACGATGATTTACACAACGCCTGCAAGGCATAATTCACCCCACCCATGCTATTATCATCAACACAATGCAAAATTTTTGGCCGCATTTAACCCCTATTTAGGCAAGTAACCTGTACGTAAATTGTTGCACAACAAATAATAAATGCAAAATGGGCCAGTATTAACTGGCCCATTTGTCTCTAAATAGCTAAGCAAAATTATTTTTTATCGTCTTTTAAGCCAATACTGTCCATCCAGTATTCAAAATTAACCAAATTACCCGGTAATACAATGCGGCTACCAGGCTTACTTAAGCCATCAAGTTGCTTCATGTACTGCTCACCTAGTTGCATTCTCAAAGCACTTTGACCACCTTCAGATGCAATCACCGAGGCTAAGCGCTCAATTGACTCAGATGTCGCTTTCGCTAAGGTTAAAATCTCTTGGGCTTTACCTTCTGCCTCGTTAATGCGCCGCTGCATTTCACCTTCTGAGCGGTTAATGGTTTCAGCCATCACACCTTCAGAACGATTAATTTTACTTTGTTTATCACCTTCACTTTTCGCCAGTAATGCACGGCGCTCACGCTCGGCGTTTACCTGCATTTCCATGGCATTTTTTACGGTTTCTGGCGGGGTAATATTCTTAATTTCATAACGATGAACTCGAATACCCCAAATGGCGCCAGCCTCATCTAACACTTCCACCACCTTAGCTGAAATTAAATCGCGCTCTTCAAAGGTGCGATCTAAGTCTAAAGTACCAATCACTGAACGAGTGGTCGTTTGGGCGAGTTGAATGGCCGCATAACGATAATCAGTAATGCCGTAACTGGCTTTCACGGGGTCAGTAACAGAAATATAAATGACCCCATCTACTTCTACATTGACTTCATCGCTAGAGAAACACTCCTGTGGCGGCACGTCGATGGTTTCTTCTTTTAAATCGTGAATGTAAGCCACTTTATCGACAAAGGGCACCAAAGCATGAAAACCTGCATCCAATGTGCTGTGATATTTCCCTAAACGTTCAACAATATAAGCGGACTTTGTCGGCACTAAACGAATAGATTGAAATAACTTCATCACAAAGATAGCAAAAATAATGCCCCAAATTGCCATGACGGCTATATCGGTATCAATGCCATTAATAATCATTAGCGAGCTCCTTTTGCTTGAGTTGATTGAGCGCCTGAAACAGCATGTGTTACCTGCTCCATACCTTCAAAAAAACCTTCCAGCTTTGCCATTTCAGCAGGCACAACAGATACATCTGACTCAGCTAAAATTTTGCCAACTTGACCAATAAATTGCTCTTTAAGCAGCATGTTCATCGCATCATTACCGCCATTGACGGTAAGCGCCTTGCAGATCATCGCCATGCCTTCGGCTTTGGCATTAGCAATAATCGAGATTTCTTGTCCGGTACCAATCGCTTCATTAATGCGCTTTTGCTTTTGACCTTCAGATAAGTTGATCGCCTCTTGACGCTCACCCTGCGACATATTAATCATGGCAGCTTTTTCTGCATTGGCTAAGGTAATTTCAGCACGTTTACGGCGCTCGGCTTCCATTTGTTTTTCAAGTGTGTGGATAACATGGTGCGATGGGGTGATGTTTTTAATTTCATAACGCAGCACCTTAATTCCCCAAGGGTCGGAGGCTTTATCAATTTCACGCACAATAGATTCATTCAAGCTGTCGCGCTCAGAAAATGTTTGCGATAAGGTTAATTTACCAATTTCAGAACGCATGGTCGTTTGCGCCAAGTTCACAGCAGCTTTACGATAATTTTCAATGCCATAGCTAGCAAGCTTGCCATCCATTACTTTTAAGTAAACCAGTCCATCCACTTCCAACTGGGTGTTATCTTTTGATATACAGCTTTGTGGCGGAACATCGAGCACTTCTTCACGGGTGTCATGGCGATACGCAACGCGATCAACAAATGGCACTAAAAAATGAAACCCAGGTTGCAACACGGTGCGAAACTTACCTAAACGCTCGATTACGTGCACTTCGCGCATAGGTACAATCAGCATCAGTTTATACAGAATGAAAATGATGAACAAAAATATTATGGTAAACATGAACATACTCTATTCCTTTTGATTAAACATTAGGTGGGCCTAGTTGGGTAGCTGAACCTACTCCAATAAAGGCTCGACCACTAATGCAATGTTATCCCGACATATAATTCTGACTTTGGTACCCGATTTAATTTCACTGCCATCCCCTAACGCAGTCCAATCAGAACCTAAACAACTAATGCGTCCGGTTTGCTGACCAGGCCCAATAGTTTCCTTCACTATGGCTTGCTGGTTGTATAAATCTAACTCTTCATCGGTATTATCAACATGCGCATCACCACCAACTAGTCGTTGCGTGACATGGCGAAAACTTAACAGCAACACCATTGAAGAGATGAACCACAGAGTCAAACTCTGAGCAATACCCTCAACCACGCCAAGCGCCAGCGCCGAGGCGACAATCAGACATGATGAGCCTAATAAAATAACAATACCACCTGGGATAATAATTTCAGACAACATTAAAATAATGCCCAAACAGACCCAAACCGTTATAGGATTTGCAAGCTCCATATTTCCCCCTGAAATAGAAATTTACACCCATTTAAAACACTCAACAGCAGTGCACAACAAATGACATATTATGTCAACCATACATGATAGGGGGGAAATTGCAAAGTGAATTTTTGCTTAACCAATATAAAACAAAACGCCCACCAGTTTGCACTGATGGGCGTAATTTATTTGATTAGCGGTAAAACTAAACTGATATTAGCTCAGTAATTTTTTAGCTGCCGCGACAACAATAGATACTGCTACACCTTCGGTTTTTTTCATGCTGGCTTCATCTGGGATCTCTTGCTGAGTGCGGTTTACGATCACACCCGCAACACAGGCTGCACGCCAACCTTGAGTAGCACACATAGTAAATAAAGTGGCTGACTCCATTTCATAGTTCAGCACACCCATAGACTGCCACTCTTTCATAGAACCGACAAAACGTTGAGTGATGCGGCCTGATACCGTGTCATAACGCTCTTGTCCTGGGTAGAAAGTATCCGAAGATGCTGTAATACCCACATGCGGTTCAATACCCGCATCACGACAAGCCGCAACCATAGCGGTTGTACAGTCAAAGTTCGCTGCCGCTGGAAACTCAAGTGGTGCAAAATGCAAACTGGCACCATCTAGACGGACAGAAGCTTGGGTCACAATCACATCGCCCACATTGACATGCGGTTGAATGGCTCCCGTTGTACCTACACGCAAGAATGTCGTCACGCCTAATTGTGCTAACTCTTCAACCGCGATAGACGTTGAAGGGCCACCAATACCGGTTGAACAAACGACGACAGGCTTGCCATCTATGTAAGCTAAATAGCTAGTATATTCGCGATGACTGGCAAGAAAAGTGGCACCGTCCATTAATTCGGCAATACGCTTCACACGCTCTGGATCGCCCGGCACAATTGCCAAAGTTGCGCCATCTAGCATTTTTTTGGTCAAACCTAAGTGGAATACGTCAGACATGCTGAACCCCTATATTATTTCTAAAATAAAACGCTGTATTTCCTAAACGATACCGTAGTATGCATTAGGAAAAGGTTAACTAGATCACATTATTATTCATCATCTAAATTAATTGTTACTGAATGATTACAACCCCAAAAACAGCCTAGTTAACCAAGGCTGATATTTTAGCAATAATTAACCTCGGCGCGGGATAATAAATGCTTACTAAACAGAACTTTGTCTGGCTAACTGCGTTTGATTAACGTGCGATAGGCTCGCTATTGATTTGTTAATGCGCCTTGCTTTCAAAACAAATGACAAGTTTGCTAAACAATAAGCTAACGCTATTGAGGTTAATTAATCTAAAGCGTTGAAAATTTGATTTACATCAATTTTTTATTACCCATTTAGGCGTAGGTTTAAGTTAAGCAGTAAAACAAATCACCCTACAAGGAGTTAAGCATGTTCCCAGAGTACCGCGACTTAATCACCAAACTAAAAACCACTGATGCGCATTTCACTCGTAAATTTGATGAACATAATCAGCTAGATGAAGAGATTAAACGATTAGAATCCCATAGCAGTAGCGACACCACCCCTGAAGTTAAAGTGCTAAAAGCGAAGAAGCTACATCTCAAAGAAGAGATTTTTGAAATACTCAAAAAGCATGAAACGGCTTAAGCTCTTTAAAGTAATATCCATCACAGTACATAAGTGATCAGAAATAGCACAAGAAAAACGCATGATAATAAGGCATATTTTTACAGTAAGTCGTAATTCTACAAGCTAAAAATTTAACGCCGTTATCGAGTACTTTTCACAAGCTAGATGATTACGATTGATATCAGTCGATAGAAAAATTAAAGGACGCCTCGGCGTCCTTTATGATTTATCTATAACTCAAATTTATAGGTAGTAATCTTTAAGCGGTGGAAAACCGTTAAAACACACTGCGGAATACGTTGTAGTATATGCACCCGCGGTTAGCCAGTACATACGGTCACCAATAGCCAAGTCAACAGGTAAACCATAGCTATAGTGCTCATACATGATGTCCGCACTGTCGCATGTTGGTCCTGCGATGACACACTTATCTAACTCGCCAGTACGGTCGGTATAGATAGGAAACTTAATTGCTTCGTCCATGGTTTCAATCAAACCAGAGAATTTACCCACATCGGTAAACACCCAACGTTCAAGTGCTGTATGTGATTTACGCGAAATCAACACCACTTCAGACACTAATACACCGGCATTTGATAACAATGAGCGACCTGGCTCTAAAATGATTTCGGGTAAATCGTCACCAAAATCTTCATGCAAAAAGTGCTTAATTTGCTGCGCATAGGTTGCAAGCTCATTGGTTTTATCTAAGTAATTAGCTGGGAAACCACCACCTAAATTAATCATTTTTAACACAATACCATGCTCGTCACGTAGACGATCAAAAATGCTTTTAACCTTTCCAATTGCTGAGTCCCAAGCGCCGATATCACGTTGCTGAGAACCAACATGGAAAGAAATACCATGCGGTTGTAAACCTAATTCTTTAGCTAATACCAGTAAATCGTATGCCATCTCATTCTGACAACCAAATTTACGTGATAAAGGCCAATCAGCTGTATGTGTCCCTTCGGTAAGAATACGAACATACACTTTAGCACCTGGTGCTTCTTCAGCAATCATACGTAAATCAGCTTCAGAGTCTGATGCAAACATACGCACACCTTGCGCATAGAACGACCGCACATCGGCACGCTTTTTAATGGTGTTACCGTAGCTTATTCTGTCAGGGCTGACGCCAATGGAAGTCACCATCTCTAATTCATATATAGATGCGATGTCGAAGTTTGAGCCTTTATCACGCAACAAAGTTAATACTTCTTTTGCTGGATTGGCTTTGACTGCGTAATAGACATTTGCAAATGGAAAACTTCTTACCATGTCATCGTATTGTTTCGCAATGATTTGAGTATCAATGACTACAAACGGTGTGGGTTTGTCTTTCGCAAATTCTTTAATACGTGCGAAAGTGTCTTTATCATAATAATCAGCTACATCAATAGATTGAAATTGGCTCATTAGGCCAGTGCCTCCTCATAGTTGGGCAAAAATAACTGGATGGTGCTTTAACAAAATAATCACAATAAATCGTTTTTTTACAACATCAAAAAACACGCGCAGTAAACGCTATTTTAAGCGACAACGCAACGAATTTTTATGCGTTTTTGGTAATTTTTTATTCCTACAAAAAACAGATCTATTACAGCCTGCCCATGGGGCTATTTGCCCGCAATAGACTAGTGTTAAAGTCAGCAGTTGCTGCCTCTATTCAAACAAAAACCAGCCAAAATAACAAATAATTAACCAAATTAAGTTTTACAAGGGGCAGTTACCACTGTGATATAAGCGTTTTTGCATCTTGAGCAAACTCAATTGATTGTATCTTCAAATCGGTGAGTTTTATGATAGTCGCCTGCCCTTTCACTGCGGGTATTGCTGCGGTCATTTCCCCTTCCCTATCAAGTCCTAATAAAAATGGATAATCTTGCATTTTTGGCACAGCAATAAATCGAGCTATTAACGAGGGCATCCCACTGATATCGGCCACATAGGCTAAGTGAGCTGGGCGTTGTTCTTCAGGGGTATCAGCAAATGCAGCCTGAATAATCTCGCCACCATCCATATCACGACTAAAGAGCAACACTTTCGTTTCTGCACTCACCTGTAACGGTTTATCAAACTGATCTTGTAAGCTAATCGGCACCAGTGTATCGCCCACTTTAAATATTGGGGTTTGCGCGATGGCGACAGATGAAAATATCAGGCTGATAATTAAGATTATGTATTGCATTGGTTTCTCCAAAAGGTGTTTTCAGCAAACTATCAACATAATATGAAACCTATCTGAAATGTGCGGCCTAAAGATGACTTTTTATAAAATGGATCAACTTGTTATGATAAGGTTCACAAAAGTGCTTCATGCCTTATCGTATATTTTTTAAAGAAGGGATAGCAGATGGACCAGCCAAGTTTAGACCAAGAACTCGCCCAACTTCAAAGCGCCTACAACCTGATTACCGAGTTTTTAGTGCAATACAGTTTTCAGCTTATCGGTGCCTTGTTGATATTTTTATTAGGCTTGTGGGTTGCCAGTAAAGCGGCCAATTTTGTCGCCAATCAATTTGAAAAACATAACATTGATATCACCTTAAGCAACTTCACCTCAAATTTGGTGCGTATCATTATCATCATCATGGTAGCAGTGATCTGCTTAGGGAAATTGGGGATCAGTGTCACCCCCATGGTCGCTGCTATCGGTGCAGCTTCACTTGGGGCTGGACTGGCATTACAAGGAATGCTGTCAAACTATGCCGCTGGCGTAACCATTATCGTGACCCGCCCTTTTGTTGTTGGAAACACCATAGAAGTGAAAGGTGCCAGTGGTGTGGTTACGCAAATTAAATTAGGGTTAACCATACTGACAAATGAAGAAGGCGAGCAAATTAGTATTCCCAATAAACACATCATCGGTGAGATTTTACATAACTCATTTGAATATAAACTAGTAGAAACGTCTCTGAACATCGACTATCAGGCCGATCCTGGTGCTGTTATTGCCATTATCGAGCAAGCAATTTCCCAATCCGATAAGGTAAACAAAAATCAGCCACCTTTAGTCGGTATTAATGGTTTTAATAGCATAGGCATGGAAGTAGGTATTCGATATTGGGTGCCTACAGCTCATTATTTTCAAACAAAATATGAAATTAATCAGTTTGTTATTTTAGCTTTAAAACAAGCCAACATTCATATTCCTTGCCCCGTAAGAGAAATTCAAATTCAACATTAATCCCTTGCTGCGGGCCGCTGAAAAGCGGTCCTTTTTTATCGATTAAAAAACAAAAGACTTATATGCACGACAAAAAGTCATTAAAACTTGACACAGCTTAATTGTTAACACACTCTAAAGTAAAGCTTGCTTGACATAAAGACAAGCTAACTTAAAAAGGAAAGTGAAATGACATCACCTGAATCATCAAATACAAATTGGAAACAACGTAATAATCTCAACACGAAACGCTTAGCCAAATGGACTGCTGCCTGGGTGCTTTCATTAGCCCTCGCCACTTTTGGCGATAAATTTATCTGGCAACAAAGTGAGTTAATCACCGCAATCGCTATTGGAATCAATTTTCTTATCGGAATAGTGATGATCATGGTCAATAAGCAGCACTTAACCGACTTAGATGAGTTACAGCAAAAAATACAACTCAACGCGATGGCATTAAGCTTAGGCATTGGGCTAATAGTGGGCATCAGCTATTCAACACTGGATACAACCGGACTTATCAGCAGTCATGCCGAAATCTCCCATCTTATTATTGTGATGGCACTGACGTACATGATTGGTATCATATTTGGCAATAGGCAGTATCAATGAAAAATCGTTTAAAGGTATTACGTGCTGAACGTGACTTAACTCAGGCACAACTAGCGGATTTATTAAATGTGTCACGACAAACCATAAATGCGATAGAAAAAGGTAAATTTGACCCTAGCTTACCTTTGGCGTTTAAAGCCGCACGTTTATTCGGGCTCACCATTGAGGATATTTTTGAAGATGAGCCACCCGAGTAATCAATTATTACGTTGGACTTTATTGCTTGATGCAATTAGCTAAGTGTGACTCTGCTAGAGGATGTTGAGTATCAATATTAGAGTCACAACATTTTGTGCATAAACAGACTGTTTGGGTCTATGCCGTAATCGGCAAATTTATCACCTTCCAGAAAACCAAAACGGCTATAAAGCTGCCTTGCGGGAGCAAAAAAATCCATCGTCCCCGTTTCTAAACTTAATTTTTGATAGCCTTTAGCCTGTGCAAAATCCAGTATGTGTTGTAATAGTTTAGCAGCAACCCCTTTTCGTCGATGGGCATTAGCCACACGCATAGACTTTATCTCAGCGTGAGTATTGGTTAATTGCTTTATCGCACCACAACCCGCTAATTGGCCATTATCCCAAACCGTCCAAAACGTGATCTCGGGCTGACGCAACTTTGCAAGGTCAAGCGCATGGACGGACTCTGGCGGTGAGGTTGCGTACATATCCGCTAAGTGCTCATTGAGTAGTATGGCTATTTCTGGTCCAAATAAATCATCAATGCGTATTTCCATAATACGACTCATTTCCTTTAGGCTGCTGAAATCACCTTTATGCGGCTAGTGACTTCCATTCAATATTACACACAACTTATAGGCCGCGCTGCCACTCTTTCCTTAATGGCACCATACCTTGTAATGCCTGAGTAACCTGAGCCAATAATTGCGGCTTATCTTTACCTAAGACGCCTTTTAGCACCAGATAATTAGAAGCATGATCGGATCTAAAAATGGTTTTATCCAGTTCAAGGTGGGTCAACAATGTTTGCATTTCCACTAATAACCCTTGCTGATTGGGCAGCTCAAACTTACCATCAAATGCCGCATCCATTCGCGCCGTCCCCAATGGCAGTGTCACCACCAGCGTCGACAAATATTCTGGCTGAGCATCGTTCATTAATTTAGCGGATGCTATAGCATGTTGGGTCGATAATTGAGTTCCGCCTAAGCCCATTAAAATCATCACCGATGACTTAATACCTGCCTGCTTAATTTTTGTTAACGCTGCAAGTGAAGACTGATAACTTTCACCTTTTTGAATCCGAGTCAGCACTTCATCATCACCACTTTCACAGCCGATATACAATAAAGATAACCCCATTTCACGAAGCTCAGCCAACTGTTCAACGGTTTTGTTTTTTAAGTTACGTGGTAAACAATAACTACTTATCCGGGTCACCGATGGCAAGTGAGTATTGATTAACTCACAAATCGCTTTTAAGCGATTAAAAGGCAAGCTCATTGCATCACCATCGGCAAGAAATACCCGAGTTATGGGATAACCTGATGCTGCGGCGACAAGGATATCTTGTTCAATACTGTCTACCTTTTGGGCGCGGAATTGTTTTTGCGGTTGGGTATACATATCGCAAAAACTGCAGTTATTCCAACTACATCCATTGGTAACCTGCAATATCAACGACTTCCATTCTGATGGTGGTCTAAAAACAGGTTCAATATATTTTAACAAGATCACATCCTTCCATAACGAATAAATTTAAACTTTATCAGAAGTTCGGCAGTATAAATAACTGCATTAGCATTAAAAAGTACGGCCTTTGCTTCAATGGGTTGTTATACAAGCCAAAGAAACACACCATTAGCATAATGAAATGTTAAATAAGAGGTATTAAGATGAATCAATCAGCACTTGATATCAGTGAGCGTCGGGGTAACCCGCTGCCCAATAGCGAACTTTGGGAGCAGGCCACCGCAGAACAAAAACTGGCCTTATATGATTTACATCGTTTTGGCTACCGCTTACTGTTTATGAGACATAGTGTAAAAGGCCCGATCGCTGTGGTTTGCCAGCAAGATGATATTGCCTTGATATACCATGATGGTGAGATAGATTTACACCCCAAAATATCTATACGCCAGCAGCACTAAGGCATTGCAATAATCTAAAAGTATGATTAAAAAGGCTGGACGCATTTATTAACATGAATATTGATATCACTCACAGAGCATATAAAAACAATAAGATAAATATCGCGGGTGTGTTAGATTAGTGGTTGAAATGGATTTCATTTAACACAATAGGTATATCAACATGGATGTCGCTTCCTATCAATTCCAAGAACAACGCAAGCACTGCTTTTCCAATCTCGAACACTGGGATAACGCCTCAGCAGAACAAAAAATCACCTTGTACAAACTGCACAATTATGGCTATCGATTGCTCTTTATACGTCACACCACAGCGGGACCTTTAGCGGTGATATCGCAAGATAATGATATTGCAGTTATCGATGCTGATGGCGCACTAAATTTACAACATCAAATAAAACTGCGGCACAACCCAGCAGAATGAATATTGATAAAAAAGATTGCTGTTGCACTCTTTTTGTCTAAACGTTAAGCCATTACCTGATGAAACACTTCCACATGGTGTGACTCAACCAACTCAGGCATTACGTTATGAAAATAATCTTGAATGGCCTCTTTAGCACAATGCTTATCAAACGCTGCGCGATCAACAAACTTTTCAACAAAAGCGACTTTATTGTCGTCATCCACACTGACATTCAGTTCATAGCGGATACAACCGGGTTCTTGACGTGTATCTGCAATTAAACTGACCAGTGCTGCCACTAATGCATCACGCTTACCTGCTTTAGCAACAAATTGCGCCACACAAACTAACTGAGTGTAGTTAATAACATAATCCGACATTACTACTTCCTTAATCTTGATACATCATATCGATATGGGGGATGCCATCTTCTAAATACACCTTGGAATGATTAATAAAACCAAGGCGCTGATAAAATTTTTGCAGTTGCTCTTGCGCGCCAATTTGTACGCCGGCGTTAGGCCAGTTAGCCAAGGTTTTCTTCAACGCTTGTTGCATTAATGGCTCTGCTAAGCCCTGACCACGATGACTGGGGGTTACAACAACGCGACCAATACTGGCTTGAGGATAACTTAAGCCAGGAGGCAAAATTCGACAATAAGCCACAAGTTGGCCATCTCGGTTCTGGTTCAACATGTGCACTGTTTGTGGGTGACGATCTTTTTCATCTAGCTCAGGGTAAGGACAATTTTGCTCTACTACAAACACATCCACCCTTAGTTTGAGTATTTCATAGAGTTCATCACGTGTTAGTTGGTCAAACTTCAATGTACGCCAAATCACTTCTGACTCCTTTTTCCTATTAATTCAATCGCATTGTAACACTTCTTGTTACGCCACAGTCTATCGATATTGCACCTGCTTTTCTATGCCAAGGTGATAGCACATATTAAACTAATGCTAGACTAAAATATTCTATCCTTACCCTAGCTCAAATTCATTCAATTAGTGCTACGCTGCTTTTACGGATCAGGTAACACAAAAACCTTCATTCTGTTTAAATTATTTCGTAACCGTAAACCCTTACATTTTTGGGAGTGCAACATGAGTAAAGAACGTAATAATTCTAAAGAAGCCAAAAAACAGCCACAACTGTCGTTAAAAGAAAAACGTGCAGCGAAACAAGCTAAAAAGGCACCAACATCAAATATCGTGTCTAAAGCGAAATAAATACCCTTTAGTGATGCTGATAAGAAATACCGAGCATTGCTCGGTATTTTTGTTTTCAGCCCATAAACCACCTATTTCAGTAGGTGATTATCATCAATTAGGCTTTGCCTGAAGGATGTTCAATAGCTTATTAATTCAAGTGATAGGTGAGCTGTGCTAATGGTGCGGTACAAGCTTCTAAATCAGGGATGATTTAGTAAAGCCCATATGGATATATTTACGACGTCTTGTTAACGCACGGCAGGAAAGCGCCCTTTTAGGGATTGATATCAAAGCTACCTTCTTCAGAAGGTGGATTCTTTACTTCTGACGGCACACTTTTACCTTAGGTCTATGACTCCCTTTATCAGCCAGTCATTAACGACTCAATAATCTGTTAAAAATATCTCACATCGCTATCAGGAACAGTATTGTCGATCGCACAACTCTTTGTATGTTGCGATTAGCAAACCAAGCACCATTCAGGATTCGGTGTTTAATCTAGGGCAATAGAGGATACCCATTGTGTGAGTAAAGCATAAAAAATGGGAACTAATTAGCTCCCATTGATGCTTTAACTGTATGCCTTAATCAGCCCTTATGGGCATTCAAGATTACTCAATAGCATAATTAACGTTGGAAATGATGGAACTTATCAATACCGAATGATTTGCCTTCAGCATGACAGGTTGCACAAGATTCACTTGTTGGTTGAGTAAACCAAGTTCCATCGTTGCCATTGCCTTTTTCAGCGCTAATCTCGCCACCATTTTGTTGCATATGGTTTAGGGCTTGTGCATCGCTATGACAAGCAAAGCAGTTAGCTGTGATTGGGCTAGCCATTTTGGTTTGATCGCCATTGTTAAATGCTTTAGCCCGAATGTATTGATTAGGGATTGCATTTAAATCCACACCGTTTGCATGACACGACACACAATTGTCCGCATTTAAACTATCAGCTGAGTTAGCAATGTTATTACCATCCTCATCTTTTTTAGCCCCAGACAATGCATTACCAATTCCCCAGTGCATACTGTGTACCATAGGGCCGAAGCCTGGTGCAGAGTTTTTAGCGCTTCTGTCTTGGCCATTGTTATGACAAGCGACGCAATCGACACCGCCATCGTTATAGGCACCATTTTTATGATAGTTAGTTTCACTATTATGGCAGGTTGTACAACTATCATTGGTTACCGCTAGACGACGTTCATATGGCACTTCTTCGCCACTGATTTGGTTAGTAGCATCAGAGTATGCCGTAAATGATAACGACTCTTTACCGTCATTATCTGTCCAACCATCATAGCTTAGCGAAATACGTGCCGAAGCCATGATATCTGCCGCATCAAAACCTGTTGATGGCGATGGGAAACAATGCGTGCGCGTGCCGTCTGCATTATCGGTTTTAATTTCATCTTTTCCATGGCCTGCAAAGCGACCGACTATTGAGTTATTGTAGTAGCCATGTAAATAAGCCCCAGCATACACAATCGGCGTGTCGGGATGATGACTGGTTAAATCGTGGCTATAATTATCACCTATATGCACCGGTGTTTTGCTATCACCATCAAGCTTAAATAACGCCATTGTGGTACACCAAACACCATTGTCATCTTTAAACGGTACTGATGTTTCAGCAGAGTAACCATTGCGCATAGCTTTCAAATTCGCTAAACCACTTTTTTGTGCGTGGAAATCACGGGCATCAAAACCACTGCTGGTTGCACTCATCACACGATCATACTTAGCGCCTTCGACGCTATGACAATCACTACAACCATTACTTGCAAGATTAGTATTAATTACAGGTTGCGCATGGCAGGTATAACAATTAACAGGGGTGAAATCTTTTTCAAATTTCTGGTGATTAATGTGACCCAACTTCTGCATGCTGTTTTTAGCATAACCACCCGTGTTTAAAGATGAACCATCTTCAGCAATATCCCGTGGAACATTGTTGTGACACACCATACAGCCACCAACAAAATCCACTTCGCCTTCAGTATTTAATGCCACATAACCCGCATGCTTTAAGTCTGAAGTTGCATAATCAACGTGACATGAATAACAGGTTTCAGTGGTTGTAGTATGAGTCATTTCAGGTTTATCAATAATGATATAGGGTGATTTAGCAATTTCACCGCCGCCCACTTGTAAACGGATCAGCCCTTGGGTGTCAGCTTGCACCGCAGCCATTGGCGCAATAAATTGATAATTACCATTATCTAACATTGTCAATGACGCCCCTTCTGTTGGCTTGTCGCCGCCTACCGTGGCATTACCACCGACACTGCCATCACGGCTACGCTGAATACCTTGTTCAGTCATGGCGGCAAGGTATACAGAGGCATCTTTTAATCCTGTAATTGCGATGCCATCTTCGTTTGTTATCGCAAATTCGATAGTCAACTGACCTTCTTCAACCATGTGGTTAATCATTTCCAAATTCGTGACAGTTGATGTTTCCACCACTGGAGGTAATGGACTTGGTCCTGGTTCACCAGGCTCTCCTGGCGCGCCATCTTTACCATCACTACCACAAGCAACAACCCCCATTGCCGTTGCGATGAGAAATGCAATTTTACAGACATTCATCTTTTTCATCATTCACTCCGTTCTTGTTATTATAAATACTACTTATTAGGTACAACCCGTTTAGATAATAAGCAGCTTTAACTTGTTGCAACGAGAGCAAAGTCACATAAAGTTTGCTGAAAAGTATTGAAATATTCAGTTTAAAGTCAAAATCAGACGTAGATCTTATTTTTAACAAACTAATATAAATATGCCTAAATCAGCAAATACTGAAACCCTAAAAAAACAGAACGATACATAATGAAACAAACAAAAAAACTACTCATAAAACCATTGTTCATGAGCAGTTATTGATCGCGATTGAAACTATCAAGAGGCATTTTTAGGCAATAAAAAAGGCCGTAAAGGCCTTTAATATGACGAACGTTAAAATTGCATCACTGTCGGTTCAAGCTATGAGCAACAAGCTGCATCTTTGTTTTTTTTCGGCAATTTATCCCACAATACTTTAGCCATAAGAGCGGCAAGGACTATTCCCGATATCGCCACCACACTTTGAGGTAAAAGTTCGTGTTCTGGGCCAATTTGCGGTAGCACTTCAAATCCGAAGTTGGCAACTAAGTAATTCACCAACATCCCTGAAATCAACGCGACCCCAAGCACACCGCCTAGATACCCCACTAAAGCCCGCTTTCCTAGCTCTTTGCTTACAACGCCAAGGGTGGCAATGTTAGTCGCAGGCCCAGCCATCATAAACACCAAGACCGCTCCTGGTGATACACCAGCAAGTAGCAGCCCTGCCGCAATAGGGGTTGATGCCGTTGCGCAGATATACATAGGCACTGACACTATCACCATCACGAGCATAGCCAGAATACCATCACCCCATTTCGCTAAAAAGTCACCCGGTACATAGGTTTGCACTAAAGCGGCAAAAAATAAACCGACCAACAACCATAGGGTTGTATCGCGCACTAAATCAGTAGCGGCATAGTGCAAACCTGAGCCCACTCGGCTTAAGATTGAGTTTTGCTTTAACGCTGTCGCCATATCATCGGTTGAGGCACAACAACTGTCAGCCATTTCAGTTGCTTTAGGCGTAACCTTCGCTTGATTAGCCGACTTGCTGCTACAACAACTGGTTTTAGCCGGTACTTCGGAATCGTTTTTACCGTGAGCAGGAGTTTGGACTGAAGACAAAGTGGTTGTACTGCAACAGCTCGATTTTTCTGGTGCTTTGTCGACGGATGTTGAACTACAACACGTTTTTGTCTGCTCTAGATTATCCAATGGTTTCTCTGCCACAGCCTTAAATGACTCAGCTTGGAACAACTTAGTTTCAGCCACTACCGGCTTAAAGCTCATTGTGGTTATCGCTTTATTTTTAGCAGGCTGGCTTGCACAACAACTGCTGCTTTTGTTTGCTTCAGCTAATGCAGCGGCAGGTTTTTCCTCCGCGGCTTGGTTAGCTTTATCATTGGGCTTGCCATCATCGTCATCTCGCCCCACTAATAAACCAGCAACAACAGCGCTGGTAATCGCCGCAATGGGGCGCACTATCGCCATAAAGGGGCCAAGTAACACATAAGAAACCGTTACCGAATCAACCCCTGTTTCAGGTGTTGATACAAGAAATGACGTTGTCGCCGCTTTTGATGCACCAGAGCGGCGTAACCCTACCGCAGCAGGAATTACACCACAGGAACATAAAGGTAACGGCGCACCTAAGATGGCCGCTTTTAGAACGGTTTTAAAACCATGGCCACCTAATTGTTTTTGCATCCATTCCATAGGTACAAACACTTTTAACAAGCCAGCCAGCACTAAACCCAATAATAACCAAGGTGCAGACTCTAAAAACAAATGAATAAAGTTTTCAATTAACATAACAACGTCTCCAACGACTTAACTTATATACAAGCCGTTTAAGGCTAAAACAGGTAACAAAAGACCACGGATAAACATCACTTTATTTAGGGGCATGATGATGTCCATTATGCGCAGTCTCATTTCTGGCATTCAGTTGTTTATCTTCAGACTCAAGCGCTTCTAAAATGCTGCAATGCTCTGCACTATCAGGCCCGCCACAACAGGCGTTAGATAAGCTTTGCAGTGAATTAGCAAACTGAGTTAACTCGGCAATTTTTGCTTCAACCTGCCCAAGTTTATTATCCACCATGCCTTTGACGTCAGCACAAGCCCAGTTGGCTTTATCGAGTTCGATAGACAACAGCTCAGATATTTCATTTAAGGTAAAACCCACCGCTTTAGCACGCAAAATAAAGCGTAACCTTGATGCATCTTCTTTGGTATAGAGACGATAGCCAGATTCTGAACGGCTGGAAGGAGCAAGTAAACCGTGCTTTTCATAAAAGCGTAACGTGTCTGCCTTGATATCACATTGACTTGCTAACTCGCCTATTCGGTACATAAGCATCCCGTTTTAGATCAGTAAACCGCTTGAATATAGGTCCAGTATAAACCTTAGAGTTTAATCTAAGGTCAAGGGTTTTAATGCGTTTTATTTTATGTTGCGTTGTTCGGATTTCAATATTGTGAAATCACGCAGAAAAAACACTCAAGCCCTATGGTTTACGGTAAAATACGCGCGCTTTAACGGCACTCATAATAATCACAATAAACAGCTGCACATTTTGTTCAAATAATGAACCCGAGGAGCTTTGGCAAAACAGATTCACTTTTGGTATTACACACCATCAAGCATGATGAATCTGGTTTGCGAAAGATCCTTGAAATTAAATAGTGGACCCTGTACCTACATGAATACTGTCAGACCAATTCGTCGCGCGCTACTAAGCGTTTCAGATAAAACTGGAATCCTTGAATTTGCACAAGCTTTGCATGCTCAAGGTGTTGAACTGTTATCGACCGGAGGCACTGCTAAGTTGCTGGCCGATAACAATATCCCTGTCATGGAAGTTTCTGATTACACAGGTCACCCTGAGATCATGGATGGTCGTGTTAAAACATTGCACCCTAAAGTACACGGTGGCATTTTAGGTCGTCGTGGTATTGATGAGTTAGTGATGGAACAAAACGCCATCAAACCTATCGATTTAGTCGCGGTAAACTTATACCCCTTTGCAGCAACCGTTGCTAAAGAAGGTTGTACATTAGCTGACGCAGTGGAAAACATCGATATCGGTGGCCCTACCATGGTCCGTTCTACAGCGAAAAACCATAAAGACACCACGATTGTTGTTAACGCTAAAGATTACGCGCGCGTGATTGCTGAAATGCAAGCAAACAACGGCAGCACAACGCTTGCAACCCGTTTTGATTTAGCGATTGCCGCATTTGAGCACACCGCAGCCTATGATGGCATGATCGCCAACTATTTCGGCACTATGGTGCCAGCACACAGCAAAGATGAGTGTCACGAAGATTCAAGCTTCCCGCGTACATTCAATACTCAGCTGATTAAAAAGCAAGATTTACGCTACGGCGAAAACAGCCATCAAAAAGCGGCGTTTTATGTTGATGCACACATTGATGAAGCATCCGTTGCCAGTGCAACTCAACTTCAAGGTAAAGCGTTATCTTATAACAACATCGCAGATACCGATGCAGCCCTTGAGTGCGTTAAAGAGTTTGAAGGCCCAGCGTGCGTGATTGTTAAACACGCTAACCCTTGTGGTGTGGCATTAGGTAGTACCATTTTAGAAGCTTACGAGCGTGCTTTTAAAACAGATCCTACATCAGCATTTGGCGGTATCATCGCCTTTAACCAAGAGTTAGATGCAGAAACAGCCAAAGCGATTGTAGACCGTCAGTTCGTTGAAGTGATCATCGCCCCTAAAGTTAGCCAAGCGGCACGCGATATTGTTGCTGCAAAAGCAAACGTACGTTTATTAGAATGTGGCGAGTGGAGCACTAAAACCACTACACTAGACTTTAAACGTGTTAACGGTGGCTTGTTAGTGCAAGACCGCGATCAAGGTATGGTTAATGTTGAAGACGTTAAAGTGGTTTCAAAACGTCAGCCTACAGCTGAACAGCTCACTGACTTAATGTTCTGCTGGAAAGTGGCTAAGTTTGTTAAATCAAACGCAATTGTATACGCCAAAGATGGCATGACAATCGGTGTTGGTGCTGGTCAAATGAGCCGCGTTTACTCAGCTAAAGTGGCTGGCATAAAAGCCGCTGACGAAGGCTTAGTGGTTGAAGGTTCGGTAATGGCATCGGATGCCTTCTTCCCGTTCCGTGATGGCATCGACGCTGCCGCTGCAGCGGGTATCAGTTGTATCATCCAACCGGGTGGTTCAATTCGCGATGAAGAAATCATCGCCGCTGCCGATGAGCACGGCATTGCTATGGTGTTTACCGGAATGCGTCACTTCCGTCACTAATCAGATTTGACGCCACTTATTTTCTAAATTTAAGTGGCGTTTTTGACTTTAATTTTTAACATATTAGAGCCAGCCGTTGTTTCAAGTTCAATGAAAGTAGGCGGAGCTTATAAGTATAAGTGAGCATACTTGAAGCAGAAATTGGAACAATGGCGCAGCTATAAAAGGATTAAAAAATGCAAGTACTTGTAATTGGTGGCGGCGGTCGTGAGCATGCTTTAGCTTGGAAAGCAGCACAGTCTGCTCAAGTTAAAAAAGTGTTTGTTGCGCCAGGTAATGCGGGCACATCACTAGAGCCAAAACTAGAAAACGTTGCAATTAAGGTTGAGGCTATTTCAGAGTTAGTGAAATTTGCGCAGGACAACAAGATTGAACTCACCATTGTTGGTCCAGAAGTGCCGTTATCATTGGGTGTTGTTGATGCATTTCACGAAGCTGGACTGCCCATATTTGGCCCCACTAAAGGCGCCGCGCAACTTGAGTCTTCAAAAGCGTTCACCAAAGACTTTTTAGCACGTCACAATATTCCAACCGCTGATTATTCAAACTTCACTGCTATTGAACCTGCCAAAGCTTACGCCGCTGAGTTAACCGCTAAAACAGGATTCCCCGTAGTAATTAAAGCCGATGGCTTAGCCGCAGGTAAAGGCGTCATTATTGCAGCCAACCAAGCTGAAGCTGATGCCGCCATTGAAGACATGTTGGCGGGCAACAAATTTGGTGAGGCGGGTTCACGCGTTGTTATCGAAGAATTCTTAAAAGGTGAAGAAGCCAGCTTTATCGTCATGGTAGATGGTAAAAACATCTTGGCTATGGCCACCAGTCAGGATCACAAAGCCCGTGACAATGGCGATTATGGCCCAAATACCGGCGGCATGGGAGCATACTCACCAGCGCCGGTGGTAACTCAAGCAGTTCATGACTGGACCATAGCAAATGTTATCCGCCCAACAGTTGATGGCATGGCCGCTGAAGGCAATGTTTACACTGGCTTTTTATATGCAGGGTTGATGATTGCACCAGATGGCAGCGCAAAGGTACTTGAGTACAACTGCCGCTTTGGCGACCCTGAAACTCAGCCAATCATGATGCGCTTACAATCTGACATCGTTGAGCTGTGCCTTGCTGCCACCCGTGGTGAATTGGATAAAGTCAGTGCAGAATTTGACGCTCGTCCTGCTGTTGGGGTGGTGTTAGCAGCTGGCGGTTACCCAGATGCTTATCGTAAGCATGATGTCATTGATGGCTTAGCTTTAGGCGACAACAATGCCAAGGTATTCCACGCTGGTACAGAAATGAAAGACGGTCATGTCGTCACAAATGGTGGCCGCGTATTATGTGCTACCGCATTAGGCAACACAGTCACTGAAGCACAAAAAGCCGCTTACGCTTTAGTTGATGCTATCCATTGGGATGATATCTACTTCCGTACTGATATTGCCTATCGTGCGATTGCACGCGAGCAAGGTAAAGCATAAACAGCAAAGCAAAAGAGGTTGCCATTCGGTAATCATCTTCCTTTAGCGAATAAAAAATCCCTGTGATTGTCACCACAGGGATTTTTTTATTCGAGTATTTAAATACAATCACCATAGCGCTTAGCGACTCATCACACACCATTAATCACTATTCAGCTGGAGGTGTCGGTGTTTTTTTAACAAGTGCTACGGCTTGGTGTTTGGTTAAATTTAAAATCAACGCACCCACCAAAATGGCGATAGCAATGGATAACAAACGTAAAAACTCTGCCGACAAAGATGCGGTACCTTGATGCTTAATCACTTGGTAAGTGAGCACCACAAAATTAGTAAACATTAACTGATATATGCTGAAGCGACATTGACGACGAATGGCATAACAGGCTAATTGAATCCCGCAAAAAATGGTGACGCCAATTAACATCCAAGTCGACACACCAAACATAAACAAAAACATTACAGGTAAAGTAAAGCAGATGCCTATCACTGTGGTGATAATTTTATTATAACTATAGGTGCGATGGTCATTAGCAATAGGGATCATAATCATGCTGCTAATTGTCAGCGTAATCAGCATGGTTTGCGAGCTACCCACCCCTATTAACACCACCATTACCAAACACATGGCTGATGCTTTAAATACAATCAGGCCGATATTGGTTTCCGCTCCCTCTTTGCTAGTTTCATCCATTAAAATATCTTTTTCATCACCCGGAAAAAGTAAGAAACTGATATAGGTAATCACCATAGCTATAAAGAAATCTTTAAACATCAACCAAGGTAGAAAATCTACCTGAGTGCCCATCTGAAAATTCATCACGGTCATAATAATAACCACCATGATAGTCAAAGTGGCAAAGATATCTTTAGGATCATTATGGCTACGGTAAAAACTCCAAAAAAATAATGACCAGCAAAACAAACCGTACCCGGTTGGAGTGTCTTGTAATACTCCACCAACAAACACTAAAACAAAACTAACGAAAAACAATACCAACATTAATTTCAGTAACAAATTCAATGGTGGTTTAGATGGCATTAAGGTTAAAAAGATCACTGTAAATATCGGTGCCAAAACCGGCATCAACGCTCCACTGTATTGCAAGTGAAACAATAAAAGGACCGGAAAAACAACCAGTCGTATTATCGGATTAGCAGCGCTACGAAACATAAGTCCATACACTCACTACGCGGATCCAAAGTTTTGCTAATAATTCACCAAAGCTGCTTTGCTCAGTAAAAAATGCCACCGTTGCCTGTGAGCCATATCGAATATTTTGTGGTACATCTTCATTTTCAAACACAATGTTAACTGGATAGCGTTGTGCTTTCATTGACTGAGTATCTGCCGTTAAAAAACCAGTATTTTGGTCAATATTGTTACTGCCACCTGTTCCCCAACCTATGCTGTCAACTCTGCCACGAAGTACTCGACCTGGAAGCGCATCTAGGACAACTTCGACTAACTGACCCGTTCGAATGTGTTCAAGTGAATTTTCTCTGACTAAAGCTGAAATCCAAACACCACGAGGATCAATGAAAGTTAAAATGGGTGTGCCAACGCTGGCTTTTTGACCTACCGTTAGCTGTAAATTAGTAACGATACCTTTTGAGGGCGCCAGCACCTCTGTGCGCTGTAAGTCTAACTGTGCTTTTTCGAGGTTGGCCATCGCGGCAAGCAATTGCGGGTTATTCTCGCCTTCAGGGCCTAAGTTTTGTTTTGCCTGCACTAACGATGCTTCAGCGGCTTCATAACTGGCTTGGGTTCTGTCGCGTGATTCAGTCGCATTATCTAAATCGGCTTTACTTAATACACCCTGCCCGGCTAATTCCATCACTCGAACATATTGTTCTTTCGCATTGTTACGTGCAGCAATAGCATCAACCACTTTTGCTTGTGCTACAGCTACCGCAGCGGTATTCGCACCAATGCCCTGACCAGCAATAGTCAGATTCGCTTGGGCAGACTGTAATGCGATTTCATAGTTTCGCGGATCGATTTTAAATAGCACACTACCCGCTTCAACCACTTGATTATTTTTTACATTTACCTCAACCACGTTACCGGTCACTTCACTGGCAACTCGCACAAGGTAAGAGTGCACTCTCGCCTCTCCTGTCATTGGCGTAACGCGATCCGCCCATAGGCTATATAACCACACAAATAGGATAACACCGATGATATAAAAACTCAGTTTGCGAGATGATTTTTCCGCAGCAGACATGTCACTACTCTCTAATTATATTGATGTATATGATTCTAACAAAAATAACACTAAGTGAAAGAAATGGATGTTAAATTTCTAATGACCAACAAGCCTATGTGCCCTTTATGACAAAAACAACAAATATCTCCAACAGAATATTCATAAAACAACGATATATTGAATAAAACACAAATAATCTCCAGCATGATGACTTGCATACTTAGGCAGCAAATTCTCACTATTTAGCATAAATACCAACTTTACCGAAAAATTTAATCAATACCAGCATCAAATCTTGATTTTGATTTATAGCCAAACCGCCTCTACACAAGGTTTTAGACTCGACTTTGCTGTGTGACCTGTGTCACGATAAAGTCAGATAACAAGTTAGTAACAAGCTAATACGGCTAGTGTAAAACAGCTTATAACTCCCCCGAATGAGTTCATAAACCCACATAACACACCACTACCCGTTGACCATAAATATAATAATAAATCATCAAAGGGATCCACTTATGCCTGACACTCAGCACAAGCAACCAAGTTTGCTTGACGCGCTTACGCCTGTATTTGCTCTAATCATTATGCTCGCTGCGGCGGTCTATCTTTTTTCATCGGACAGCTCATCTGGTGCCAATCAAATAGCCTTGGTACTAGCTGCCTGTATCGCCATGGTGATTGGGTTTAAAAATGGCTACAGCTGGAATCAAATGGAGCGCGGTATTGTTAAAAGTATTGGTGTAGCAACAGGTGCATTATTGATTTTGTTTAGTGTGGGATCACTGATTGGTACTTGGATTTTAGCTGGCACCGTACCCACCATGATTTATTACGGTATGCAAATCCTTAATCCACAATACTTTTACAGTGCATGTTGTCTATTGTGCGCGGTAGTGGCGTTAAGTATTGGTAGCTCATGGACGGTTGCAGGCACCTTAGGTATTGCGCTAATTGGTATCTCATCGGCCATGGGGCTAGATATTAATATCACCGCCGGAGCCATTATCAGTGGTGCCTATTTTGGTGATAAAATGTCGCCCATGTCCGATACCACCAACCTCGCACCTGCGGTTGCCGGAACCGATATTTTTAGCCACATTAAACACATGACTTGGACAACTGTCCCCAGCATTATTATTGCGCTTATTGGCTTTACCTTTTTAGGCTTAACCGCTGAAGCCACCCCAGTAGAAAATCAACTCACCGACAGTTTAGCTTTGCTTGAACGCACTTTTAATCCTGGCATTCACTTACTGTTTCCGTTACTGGTGGTTTTATATCTTGCCAATCGCAAAATGCCTGCATTTCCAACGGTTATTTTAGGCACATTGGCAGGGGCTGTTTGTGCCGCTATTTTCCAATACGATAACGTGCTGGCATATGTGCATGATGACACTATCTCTCCCCTCTTAGCGTTAGTTAAAGGCATTTGGATTGCCATGTTTGATGGCTATGTGGCTAACACTGGGGATGATGTTTTAGATAATTTATTAAGTCGTGGCGGCATGAGTAGTATGGTTACAACGGTTTGGTTAATTTTGTGCGCTATGGCCTTTGGTGGCGTTATGGAAGTCACAGGTCTGTTGGGGCGAATTCTACAAAGTATTTTAACCCTAGTGACAGGTACGTCTAGTTTGATCATCACCACACTCGGTGTATGCATCGGTGCCAATGTGATTACCGCTGATCAGTACATTGCGATTGTGTTGCCGGGTAGAATGCTAAAAATGGAATATACTAACAGAAAACTAGCAGCAATTAATTTAAGCCGCGCCCTTGAAGATTCTGCCACAGTAACCAGCCCACTTGTGCCCTGGAACACCTGTGGAGCTTTTATGGCCAGCACATTAGGCGTAGCGACCGTGGCATATTTGCCCTATGCATTCTTTAACTTAATTTGCCCTTGTGTCAGTGCATCTTACGCCTACTTCAATTTTAAAATTGAGCCCTTAGATGAAAGCCTAATACATGATGGTACTGTAGTCGGCTAACACCCAAACATATCGCGGTAAACTTGGATGATAAACCGCTTTAACCAAAGCGGTCTTTCATCCAGCCATAATGATAATACCCCCATTGGCCCAAGCGTTTAAGCTGACCAAAAGGCAATATCGAGACTGGCTGAGCGGGTAAAGGTTGACGATATAAAGGCAAGTTAGGTGGTGTGATACCCGCCATACTTTGGGCTAATCGATAGGCCGCCTGACTGCTAAAAGACACCCCTGCACCACAATAGCCTAAGCTGTATCCCACCCCATTTTGTGAAAACACATGGGGCATATCATCAAATGATGCCGCTATCCAACCAGTCCAGTTATAGGCAATGCCTTTGTGTTTTAATGCGGGAAAGCACTTGTCCAAGGCCATTTTTAGCCGTTGCCCATACACAGGGTTAGCACCGTCTTTGCCCCATACAGCGCCTCGACCACCAAACAACAAGCGGTTATCAGGCAAAAGACGGTAGTAATATTTTAAAATCCGTGTATCCATGGTGACTTGCGAAGTATAAATCCCCGCTTGCTGTAATTCTTCAGTAGTCAGTGGCTCAGTCACAATGATATTACTTAAAATTGGCAAATATTTATTATCCATAATTGGCGAAAATTGTTTTGGGGTATAAGCATTGCCCGCACAAATCACCCTGTTAGCCATAAGCTCACCAGACTCGGTTAGCAAGCGATGCTTTGCGCCCGTTTGTTGCCATTCAAGCACGCACGATTGCTCCGATATCGAGACCTTTGCTTGCTGCACCATCTGCTTATAACCCAGTAGCAATTTGAGCGGATTAATCCCAAAACCATCATTAAGTCGCAGTGCACCATAGGCTTGCTGGTGATTCATGTACTGTTCACAAAACGTGTTTCGGTCGATAAACTCAGCACCATCGCCAAAATGTTGTTGAATAAACCCCGCTGCTGCCTGCAGTTGTGCGAGCGCTTTGGGGTTATGAGCCACTTTTAAGTATCCTGTATCTTGTACATCACAACTAATTTGATGTTGCTTAATTAACCCTGAAACGCGCTCGACCGCCTCGGTAAACTCCGCATAAATCCCTTTAGCAGTATCAATATTCCATCGCTGTGCCATGGCGCTATACCCTAAACGGCCAGAGCCTTTAAGCACAAAGCCGGCATTGCGCGCACTGGCACCAAAACCAACTTGATTAGCTTCAAGCACATGACAATCAATATTAAATTCAGTCGCCAAATAGTAAGCGGTTAATAACCCCGTGTAACCGCCACCAATAATAGCCACATCGGTTTGCTGACTGCCCTTTAATGCGCCTTCTGGCGCAGGTAATTGAATTGTACTCGCCCAATAACTATTCGGCAGAGGTTGCTGTTGTGGCGTGGGATTAACGAGGGGATCATAAAGTTGCATTGGGTTAGCCTAATAACGGTAAAATTTGATCCCAGTTGCGTGCCATTAACACTATAAGTTCGGCAGCTGAAGGACTAAAAATTATCAATTGAACACATTTCAAAAAAAGCACCACTTTGACAATTTCAGCTTCTGTAACGCAAGCAGGTTTAATTCGAGTGAAAGTAACTCACGCTCTTGTGCTATTATCTTAGGCGTTTCTGACGTTGTTTGGGTGGATGTTTTCATCATTAAAATACTAATAACATTTCACAGGCGACACAGTGGCAATCAACCCCACAAAGCACGCAGATATAATCTTCACCCATATGTCGTTGATGCCAGCGCTGGGGATGCTGCTTAATTAATTTCCCACCCGCTTTGGTAAAGTATCGAACCGCAGCATTGTTGGGACTTTGTTGCCACAAATGGCTCACGCCAGCTTTCGCCCCTTGCGCCATCACAGCTTGTTTAGAGGCTTGTAAAAGTTGCCCACCTAATCCTTTACCTCGACCATGTTCAGCAATGGTATTGGATTTAAAGTAACACACATCTATAAAGTCAAATCCCCATTCCTCGACTGTGCACCATTGATCCTGCTGCCAATTACCTGCGGCATAGGTTAACCGAAAGCCCAGTAATTCATTGTTTTCAATCGCGACAAAATTGGCATTAATGCCATTTTTTATGCCCTTGTGATAAATGGCTGTTAGCTCATCCATATCCATATACCCTTGGCCATGCACTTGCTCACCAAGCTCTAATACCGCTTTAAAATCATCTTGTTGTAACGTTCTAATCATGTTTTTTATTCTTTTTTGATACCCAGAAAAATTATTTTGGTCCACATTTACAGGCTAATTTAGCATAACAAAAAAGCCTCAAACCAACGATGTTAAACTTTTGTGATAATTTGGCAATAACCTAGTGAACTCCCTTTGTCATACTCACTGCAATTAAACAAAAGGAGCTCAGTTATGAAACGGTCATTAGTTAACGCTAGCCTATTAGCAGCAGGTTTATTCAGTTTATCAACTCAAGCAGCAGACATTGAAGTCAGTGTTACCAATCTTACCCATGGTAATCACTTTACGCCTCTGTTAATAGCAGCTCACACCCGCGACAGCCATTTATTTCACGTCGGTGAAATGGCGACTCCGGCATTACAAAAAATGGCTGAAGGTGGCGACATAGCCGATCTTAATACAGCGGTAATCGGCGCCAATGGCATCACCTCAACTAACCCAGCCATGGGCTTACTTGCCGCTGGCGCTAGCATTAATGATGTCATGTTAGATACAGGCGATAACACTCACCTGTCTATCGTCGCAATGGTGCTGCCAACCAATGATGCATTTATTGGTTTAGACAGTTGGAAAATTCCAACTGAAGCGGGCACGTATACCGTCTATGTTAATGCCTATGATGCTGGCACAGAAGCCAATGATGAAATCATTAATGGCGGCGGTATGTCGGGCGTACCGGGTATTCCTGTCGCTCCCGGTGGCAACGGTGGAGCGAATGGCACCGGCGTAATGGACGGTGCAGATAACATGTACGTGCATACTCACCCAGGCGTATTAGGTGATACCGACCCAATGGGTGGAGCCAGCGATTTAGACAGCCGTATTCACCGCTGGTTAAACCCTGTGGCGAAAGTTGTGGTCACAGTAAAATAAGGAGGTAAAACATGAAAACCACCGACATTAAACTGAAAACCAGCTTACTTGGCTTATTTGTTGCCACAACCTTGCTCAGTGGTTGTGGTAATGATGATGACGATGTTGTTGTCGCGCCAGCGCCACCAGTTGTTGTTATGCAAACCTTTACCGTCACGGTAACAAACCTAACGGCAAATCAGCCTATGTCCCCCATGATTCTTGCCGCGCACAGCGCCGAAGCCAGCTTATGGCAAGCGGGAGAAAAGGCCAGTGTTGCTATTGAAAAAATGGCCGAAGGTGGCGACACCGCAGATATTGCAGCCCTTGCAGTTATTGAAAGCAGTGTTAACGGTACAGGGATGTTAATGCCAGGCATGAGTGAAACCCTTACCCTCACATTAGCACAAGCCGATGTTGCCAATATCAGCCTAGCCACCATGCTAGTGAATACGAACGATGCCTTTACCGGCATCAACAGTTATCACATTGCTGAAATGGAAGTTGATAGGCCACAAATGATGAAATACATGGCTTATGACGCAGGCACTGAAGCCAACAGTGAAGCCAAAGGCACTATGCCTGGCCCAGCAGACGGCGGTGAAGGCTTTCATGCCGCCCGTGATGATGTGGATTTTGTCCATATTCACCCAGGAGTTATCACTATGTATGACGGACTAGCCGACTCAGTATTAATGCCATCACACCGTTTTGACAACCCAGTTATCGCGGTAACCATTACCCGCACTGAATAAAATTTCGACACATTTGAAATTTTATCGCCTCAATACAGGTCTGTTGCAATGGAAGCAAGGACCTGTCTTGAGGGATACACATGAAAAGTTCAGCGAAACATAATGGCCACGCAAGCCCACAACATATTTTATTAGTTGAGGACGAACAAGATTTAGCCAAACTCATTTTGATCAATTTAACTGCATTAAATTATCAGGTATCTCACGCCACCACCTTAAAGCAAGCCATGCAAATAATCGAACATAAGAAACTTGATTTCATTTTAATGGACAGAATGTTACCCGACGGCGACGGCATAATGCTTTGCCAGCAACTCAGACAAGCACAAAATCAGGTACCAATTATGTTATTGACCGCCAAAGATTCTGAAGCAGACATAGTGCTAGGGCTTGAAGCGGGCGCAGATGACTACCTAGTAAAACCTTTCAGCGTGCTAGAACTGCGCGCCAGAGTAAAAGCGCATTTAAGACGGGGGCAAGTTCAGCACGAACTTCAGCAACAACTCGAGTTTAATGGTGTCAGCATTAACGCCAGCACGCGTGAAGTATTAGCGTTTAATAATGCTTTAGAGTTAACCGCACGCGAGTTCGATTTACTCCTGTTTCTTGCCCAACATCCACAACAAGTATTCAGCCGTTTACAGTTATTAGAAGCGGTGTGGGGCTATCATTACAGCGGTTACGAGCACACAGTAAATAGCCATATTAATCGCTTACGCAGCAAATTATCCCGCTGTTCAGAACACGACCTAGTCAAAACCGTCTGGGGTGTGGGCTATAAATTTTCGCCACCTGAGGCCCATACACACTAATGAATCGCCTATTTAACCGATTATTCTTAGTCGCAACCATCATATCGCTGATGTTATTTGTCGCGTTATGGCAGTGGCTGCAATTAAATCACGAGTTTAGCCGCAACCAAATTCAGCAATCACTGCACCAAGAATTGGCTGACCATATGGCACACATTAATCCGCTGTTATCCAAGGGGATCACCTCTGATGCCGCATTAAAAGAAGCTTTTCATGATTTTATGTTGCTGGGTCCAAGCTTCGAAATTTATACCTTAGACCCTGATGGTAAGGTCATCGCCTATGATGCCAAAGAAGACAAAATTAAAAATCATCGTGTCGATATTGGTATCATTGAGCAATTTTTAACAGGCCAAAGCTTGCCCATTTTAGGAACAGATCCCCGTTCAAACAACACCCAAAAAATATTTTCTGCCAGCAAACTCATTAATGCTGATGGACTACACAGCGGCTATTTATATGTGATAATTGGCGGTGAAGATTACGATAGTTGGCAAGCATTAATTAATGCCGAAAACCAGCCGAAGATATGGGGGGCAACTATCGGTTTCTGGGGAATATTCGCCTTATTATTATTTGTGATGTTACTGCGCTATTTTACTCGCCCAATCGATAAACTCGCCCGTGACTTAAACCAGTTAACAGCCTTACCCATGAGCGAAAACCTCACCTTACCCAAACGCTATAGAGGCAGTGTAGAGATAAGCCAATTGAGTCAGCATATCAATCATTTACTGCAAGAAATTCAACAGCAGCAGCAACAGGTCAAACGTCAGCAACAGACCAAGCATGACTTTTTACTGCACTTGTCCCATGACCTAAAAACCCCGTTAACCGCATTATTAGGCTATATCGACACTTGGTTGATTTTGCCCGCTGATGAACGCGATGAAGCCTTGATTCAGTATGCGGCCAATTCAGGCCAAACCTTACAGCAATTATTAGCACAGCTACTCGAACTCGCTGCATTAGAAAATGGCCAAATTCATGCTCAACTTCAATCAGTCGAATTAACTGAGCTCCTCAGTGAAATACAACAAACCTTTACCCCAAGAGCAAAAAAACTCGGTGTAACATTAAATTTCGAGCAAGTTAACGTCAGCTCCATTTTAACCGACCCACAATTGATGCGCCGCATACTCAATAATCTTATTGATAATGCCTTACGCTACACGCCGACCGGTGGCGAAATCACCATTTTTACCCAACAGGACTGCAATCAGGGTAAAAACCAACAATGGCTGGCGGTAAAAGATACCGGCTCAGGCATGCATCAACACGAAGTAGAAGCATTAAGACAGTTATCATTAAGCCCTGCGGCAGTCCAACAGGACAAACTGACCTTTGATAATAATCAGGCACTGCCTCAACTCGGCGTAGGGCTGGCTATTGTGCGTCAACTGTTAGGGCTATTGAAATGTAAAATTGAAGTGCAAAGCCAACCCGGTATTGGCAGTGAGTTTAAAATTGAATTAGTGACGCAATTTTAATGCAACTCAGGTGACAAAAATCAGCATCACGCTTAAATCACATCGATGACACCACTATTTCTGTCACTATCTTTGTTTTTACTGAGTTAGCAATAAAACATTGTTCATGAGCTTGATGATGCATTTTTTCAAGTTGCGCCAATGTAGGCTGCTTATCCCCAGAGCACTGCACAAACGGCCTAAGGGTAACCTGAGTCATACTCATTTTGCCCTCACTATCTTTGGCCATTATACCAACAGCATCATCAACATAGGTATCAACCACATATTGCTTTTTTGCTGCAATCGACAAAAAGAACAACATGTGACAGCTCGACAATGACGCCACAAAAGCCTCTTCAGGATCCACATTATCCGCCACGGAATAAGGCAAAGGCACAACATGTGGAGATGAAGACGCAGGTACCATTATGCCGCCATCAAAAATCCACTCATGTCCTCGACTATATTGATTATCAATATAAACCTCATCATCGGCTCTCACCCACTTCACTTTGGCAAAATATTCTGACATTTCAATTCCTTTAAAATTATCATTTGCTGACGGCCCATAAGCGACCATTCCCTTACTGTCAGCTTAAATAGTCTGTGAAATAGCTAAGAGATACCGTCAACATGAAGCGTTAAACAGTCTGCAAGCTAGCATTTAACCTCAAATATACGATAAAAAAATCACAAAAAAAGCGAGCCATTTGGCTCGCTTTAATTTGTATCATCACGTTAGCTAAGTAGCTTACTTGTGGTATTTAACTGACAGCTCAGTAACTGACTTAATAAATGCGCCTGCATGCTCAGGATTAACATGCTGGTGAATACCGTGACCTAAGTTAAATACATGGCCAGTACCTTCACCGTAAGAAGCTAAAATTTGTTCAACTTCTTGACGAATACGCTCAGGTGAAGCATAAAGAACTGATGGGTCCATATTGCCTTGTAAAGCCACTTTGTGCCCTACGCGACGACGTGCATCACCAATATCAACAGTCCAGTCTAAACCTAAGGCATCACAACCGGTTTCAGCCATGGCTTCTAACCATAAACCGCCACCTTTAGTGAATAAGGTTACTGGAACGGTACGACCTTCTGCTTCACGGGTTAAACCATCAACGATTTTCTGCATGTAACGTAATGAAAACTCACGGTAAGCGTGGTGAGATAGTGCACCGCCCCATGAATCGAAAATCATTAACGATTGCGCACCGTTAGCAACTTGTGCATTAAGATATAAAATCACTGAATCAGCTAATTTATCCAACAACATGTGTAATGTTGCAGGCTCTTCGTAAGCCATTTTCTTAATTTTTTCAAAGGTCTTACTTGAACCACCTTCAACCATATAGGTGGCGAGTGTCCAAGGTGAACCAGAAAAACCAATTAAAGGCACTTCACCTTTTAGCTCACGACGAATGGTGCTAACAGCACGCATTACATAGCCTAGCTCGTCTTCTGGATCTGGCACGCAAAGCTTTTTGATTGCATCGATTGTGTCAGTTGGACGCTGAAAACGTGGGCCTTCGCCAGTTTCAAAATACAAACCTAAGCCCATTGCATCTGGCACAGTTAAAATGTCAGAGAAAAGAATAGCGGCATCTAAATCATAGCGGCGTAAAGGCTGCAAAGTCACTTCACACGCTAGATCTTGATTCTTACATAGAGACATAAAGTCACCAGCTTCAGCGCGGGTTGCTTTATATTCTGGAAGATAACGACCTGCTTGACGCATCATCCATACTGGCGTTCTGTCTACAGGTTGTTTTAATAAAGCACGTAAATAACGATCATTCTTTAGTTCTGCCATGGGGGCTATTTTCCTAGATTGTTATGAATTTTGCAGGGCGGTAGTTTAGCACTTACGCGATTAATGTAACCACTTATGCGATATTTATGTGAGCTATTCCTAAATCTGTTGCTAAAAATATCAAAACACATCACATTTCGCTCAAAAAACCAGCAATATCGATATCAAAAACACATAACATCGATTATTAGTTGCACCACGAGTGTGCGTTTGGTATAAAAAGTATGCGCTAGCAAGAACAATCAAGAAGCTCGATTTATCGAGCCCTTAAAAGCTTATTTACCCAGTGATAGCCTACTATCGCTGGGTTTTTTATTTTAAATCCCAGCGGAATAAAATTAAGCTGGTTTGTCCTTTGATAAATAAAGCATAAAACAGTTGATCAATTGAGCACTTGTCCAATACAGTAGGTAATATTGTAAGGTAGCAAGTTAAGGGCATCAACATGCTTACACAACTCGAAAAAGCAGAACAACGTTGGGGTGGGGCCAATAAATTAATTGATCAATGGTTAACCCATCGTCGTAAATTGCTTATACAATATTTCTCCCTCGCTGGCCTTGCTCCTTCTACCCGTGCAGAAAAAAGCTTACCCAGTATTAAAGATGTGAAAGAGTTTTGCGCTCAGCTGGTTGATTATGTCTCTGAGGGGCATTTTGAAGTATACGACCGTGTCGTTAGTGAATGTGCAACTTACGGGCAAGACAGTAAAGCCACCGCACAAAACTTACTACCAAAAATCAGTGAAAGTACCGATACGGCGCTTGATTTCAATGATAAATATACTGAGTCTGAGGACGATAAAGTGCTTTATCAACTGGATAAAGATTTAGCGCAGCTTGCTCAAGCCATGGAGTCTCGTTTTGAGTACGAAGATGAATTAATAGAAATTCTTCATAGCCGTCATTCATAAAGCACCATACAAAAAATAAGCCCTAAGTGTTATGCATTTGGGGCTTATTTTTATCTGCACTAACGCTATTTTACTGACGTTTACGCCAATTTTCCGGTAATTCAACCTGCGACCATAGCTGATCACACAAGTGTTGTGGCTGTTGCCAATCACCTAATGTTAACCAATCGACTAAGGCATCTCCCACTTTTGGATAATGGATCGCTTCTGGTGACGGCGCTTTTAACCAACGGGTGAGTTTGCCACTATCTAATGTTTGCATACTGTCTGCTGCAGCAAGTAATTCCAATGCTGCCACATTTGCCGATTGCTCAAACTGCCCTAGCAAGGGTTTTACCAACAGTTTTTTACCTAATGCCATTGCTTCACTGGCCAGTTCAAATCCTGCATTGGCCATCACACCGCCGCAATGTGATAAATGTTGCTTAAAGCCATCTCGGCTAAAACCATGCCATTGAATATGTTCAGGCAAAGGCTTGATTGGTTTGACACTGTGGTAAACAAAAAATTGGTAATCATCAAACGGCGTTAAAAACGCTGCAATGTCATCGGCATTTTCGAATGGTAGATATACCAGTATTTGATGGCAAAATTGCGTTGAAGACTCATCCACTTCCACAAATGGCGGTAAAATAGGAAAACCAAAGTGATGCCAGTGACAACCTAAAGCAATATCTACCGGGGCAAAATGATTAAGGATAACCTCATCAAACCAACTGCCACCTTGCTTAGGTACTGGGTATTGCAATGCCGCTTGATGACTAATTGAAACGGACTTTACCCCTTGCTGCTTCGCCGCCCAGGCGGTGATAGGCTCAAAATCATTTAGCACCAGATCATAGCCCTGCAAATCCAATTGTTTTACCTCATTGAATATTGAGCTTCTGACACTATTTTGCGCGGTTTTAAGCATATTAATCCGGCCACTTTCAGTCACAAATGATAAACCTTTGCGCACCTGATAATCACCAAACTCTTGCATATCAAAATAATGATCTTCTGGCCTGCCACTAAATAAAAAATCAACTTCAATGTTTCTGTTTTTCATTGCTTTGGCCATGACTCGCGCGCGACTAATGTGGCCATTCCCTGTGCCTTGTACCCCATATAGGATTTTCATGTTTTTGATCCCTATTACACAATTCGTTGAGTTAACATTACCGAACCTATGCCTAGTCCCATACCTGCAACAATATCTAACGGATAATGCACACCTAATGCGATACGGGATAAGCCAACTGTTAGCGCCCATAAATAAGCCAAAGGGGCCAAAACAGGAAAGCAAATATGAATAACACTGGCCATAACAAATGCACCCGCTGTATGTCCAGAGGGTAAGCTAAATTTATCCGATGGTTCAAAATGACCATTGAAATCGACCAAGGCATAACAAGGACGCTGACGACGAATTGCATTTTTAAAAACTAGGTAAAGCGGCAATTCGATGATAAAACTGAGTAGCAGTAGATTAAAAAACTGCTGCCCTTGTGCCTGCATCAACAGCATGGTCACTGAAATGTACACATACCAATGGCCATCACCCGTTGAGGACACGTTCAAGGCTGCGGTTGAGAGTCGTTGTTTACGTGTAAAATCAATAATGCAATAAAACAGGTATTGATCGACTTTGTTAATCAAATTCATTGCCACTCCTGTCGCGCTCCATGCGCTCATTTTTTCTGTCTATTGCAGATTAGTCAGATCCAATGAATACAAAGTGACAATTATTCGAAGCTTTTATGACAAGGTAAAAAAAGGCGTAAAGAAGAGATAAAGAGAATGGGGTAAATTATTCAGTCTTAGTTGTTCAAGTGAACAATTAATGCTGAATACATTAAATAACCTCAACCCGGGTTAAGAGATAGACTGAGTATCACGGGCTGAGGTTAAATAGCACTTAAACAGAGGCGGCTTGTACTTCAGGGGCTTTAGTGCGATAAATTTTCACTAAGTGATAGATATTAATCCCCGCCACAAACGCATTCATTCCGGCAACTGGCCATGCATCAATAGCATATCCGTAGGCAGCAAACAAACCACAGCCAACAAAGTTTAACCAACGTAACATGATGATATCTTTCATCATTAACGAAATTGCGACCATAACAGAAGCAACATAGCCTAATATTTCAATCATATTCGTACTTTCCATAAGAACCTCTTTAAGGCTCTCTGCCATCCTTAAGCGTAACGAGGGATCCGTGCCCCTAAAGCAAATAAATAAAATAATCTGATGCCTAAAAACCACTGATATGTTAACAATTCGCTAGCTATGTTAGTAATTTATAAACGTATTTTAGTGATCATGATCTATAGTTGATGGATAAATAGTTAAATTTTAAAGTAAATAAACTTCAAAATCAGCAATTGTTCTCAATACAAATCATTGCGTTCTATATATAGTATTATCATTCAGATTTGATTTGCAACAAGGTCGTGACGAATAACGCTTTTAATTTAAAAAAAACCCCATATAATTCATTTAACTTTGCCTTTATTAGCAATTAAACTAGTGCAATGAACCTATTGCAGCCATTAGGAGTTATCTATGGAATACAACACCTCAGAACTGTGCGACATGTATATCGATGTGGTAGACGTGGTAGAACCCATGTTCAGTAATTATGGTGGTTGCAGCTCTTTCGGCGGCTCAATTAGCACCATTAAATGCTTTGAAGATAACGGTTTAATTGCTGAAGCGTTACAAGAAGATGGCGAAGGCAAAGTATTATTGGTTGATGGTGGTGGTTCATTACGCCGTGCATTACTGGATGCCAGTATTGCTGAAATAGCAGTTGCTAACAACTGGGAAGGAATCATCATTTACGGTACGGTCCGCGATGTTGATGCATTAGAAGAACTTGATATCGGTATTCAAGCCATTGCTTCAATTCCTGTGGGTGCAGACAGCAATGGCGTCGGCGAAGTGGAAATTCCAGTGAACTTTGGTGGTGTAACCTTCTTACCTGGCGATCATATTTATGCCGATAATACTGGCGTAATTTTATCTCCAGAGCCATTAGATATCGACTAAGTTTTAAATAAATAAAAAGCCAGCATTGCTGGCTTTTTTTGTCTCTGCTTAGTGCAATTTTGAGGTATTCCAATGCTAACCCTATTTAATAAAGCTGATATCGCATCATTAGTAAACCAACGAGACGGCGAAACAAAACTCGGTGAACAATTTCTCACATTAGAAAACACCTCAAAAAAACCAAATGATATATCTATCGGGCTCGAGCATGCCGCTGCACAAGGGGCGAAATTTGCCATTGTTGGGATAAGTGAAGACATTGGTCCTCGAGCGAATTTAGGCCGAGGGGGGTCAGATGATGCTTTTACCGCCAGCGTCAGTCAATTTGCTAATTTACAATCAAATCGTTTTTGTCAGGGGGGCCAATGCCTTGTGGTTGGCATTATTAGCCCTGACAATTTAATCGCAGATAATGCCGATACAGAAAGCTTACGCCATGCTACCGCAGAATTAGACCGTCAAGTCATGACCTACATGGGTCAAATTTTTGCTGCTGGCTTAGAGCCCATCGTCATTGGTGGCGGACATAACAATGCTTTTGGTTTACTGACTGCTGCCAAGCAAACATTCAATCAACCTTTGGCGGCAGTCAACCTTGATCCGCACAGCGACTTTAGGCCTCGTGAAGGCAGGCATAGTGGCAATGGTTTTAGTTATGCTGCGGCTAATGGCGCGCTAGATCATTATCATATTTTAGGATTACACGAACTGAAAAACAGCGAAGCTACGTTGGAACAACTCAGCTTATTTGGGGCAAGCTGGCACAGTTTTCAACAAATTTGGGTTCGTCGTGAAATCAGTTTAGATAGCGCGCTAAGCCAAATATGCAAAGAGTTAAACAATACCAATCTGCCTGTAGGGCTAGAGTTGGATGTGGATGCGATTGCAAAAATGCCAAGTAGCGCATCCACTTTTGCAGGCGTACCGCTGTTAGATGCCTGCCACTATGTGTATCGCGTCGCAAAACAATGTGATTGTGCTTACTTACATTTAGCTGAAGCTGCGCCGTCCTGTCACGAGGCTGGTATTAGTGCGGGATATCGAGATGTGGGACAGGGCATAAGCGAACTAATTTACAGTTACATACAAGGCAGAAAAGCAAAACTGAGTTAACCTAAGCCTGACTCTATCAGTCAATTTATGTGGTTGACCACCATGGCAGAGTAGATTTTCATGCCAAAATTATGCTCTAATGCGGAGCAAAATTATGCTCTACTTTGCCGAAATAGGCACCACGATTTCACTGTGGTCTTATTAAGTTAATGCTACGTATCACATATTATCGGCTTGATTGTTATCACACTCTCGCATTTAGGTGATGTTGCAAGTTACAACAATGGCATAAACTAGCAATTCATTATCGCACATTATAGGAATATACCCATGTCTGAGGGCGAATCAAAAAACACCCACTTTGGCTACAAAACCGTAGAGGCTGAAAAGAAAGCCGATCTCGTTGCGGATGTATTTCATTCTGTTGCTGCAAAATATGACATTATGAACGACGTGATGTCGTTTGGCGTTCATCGTTTCTGGAAACGTCACACGATTGAAGTTGCCGCAGCACGCCCCGGCATGAAAGTGTTAGATTTAGCCGGCGGTACTGGTGACTTAACGGCTAAGTTTTCTCACCTCGTTGGGGAAACGGGCCAAGTGATTTTAGCTGACATTAATGACTCTATGTTAAAAGTCGGTCGAACTAAACTGCGCGATAAAGGCATTGTGAGTAACGTAAGTTACGTACAAGCAAATGCCGAAGCCTTACCGTTTCCTGATAATCACTTTGATATCATTACCATCGCATTTGGTTTACGCAACGTTACCGATAAAGATGCCGCATTGCGCTCAATGCAACGCGTATTGAAACCAGGTGGTAAGTTATTAGTGCTTGAGTTTTCTAAACCTCAGCATGAAATAATGCGTAAAGTCTATGACCTTTATAGCTTTAAAGTGTTACCCAAAATGGGCGCGTTAATCACCCAAGATGCTGACAGTTATGAATACTTAGCGGAATCTATTCGTATGCACCCTGATCAAGAAACCCTGAAACAAATGATGATCGATGCAGGGCTAGAACAAGTAGATTACACCAACATGACTGACGGTGTTGTCGCCCTACACAGAGGTTATAAGTTCTAATGCGCGTGAATCACTTTGCCTTGTTAACCTGCGCAGCCATCGAAACAGCATTCGCTAAACTGCCGCCGCAAGCACAACAAAATTATGCCCGTTTAAAAAATTTACACGGCAAAGTGTTCTGTATTCAACTCACCCAACTGTCTTGGCCACTGTATTTTATTTTTGCTAAAAACATTCAGGTCATGAGTCAATTTGAGGGTGACGTTGCGGTCACCGTGCATGCCGATGCATCGACCCTCAATAAACTGCGCGAAGGCGCAAACCTGACTGAACTTATCAAACAGGATAAGCTCAGTATTGATGGTGACATTCAGCTACTCCAAACCTTTAGCCATTTTATTCAGCATATTGAGTTTGATTTTGCTGAACCTTTATCTCGCTATATTGGCGATGCTCCAACCCATAAATTACTGACCACTACCCAACAATTGGGGCAGGATATAAAATCAGTATGGTTAAAAACCCGTTCACATATTGGTCAACTCACCACAGAAGAATATCGACTAGCGCCGCATAAAATAGATTATCTGCATTTTCGTGATAACCTTGAACAACTTGTTTCGCAAACCGATAATATCGCTGCGCGAATTGCCAAATTAAGAGAAAAATTCCCCTCATGACAGTTGCTAGTATCAGGCGTGGTTACCATGTCATTAAAACCGTACTTCTCTTCGGCCTAGATGATTTATTACCACGACACAAAACGCCTTGGTACTTCAAATTATTGCGGATGTGTTTTTTCTGGTTACGCAACCACCATAAAGACAAAAAGCCCGCTGAACGCCTAAAGCTGGCCATGCAAGAGCTAGGGCCTGTTTATATTAAATTAGGCCAGATGCTGTCCACTCGACGAGATTTATTAGATGACGAGTGGGCATATCAACTGGCAATGCTGCAAGATCGCGTGCCGCCATTTGACTCAGCCTTGGCTCGAGAAGCAATTGAAACCGCCCTGGGCGAACCCATAGAAAACCTCTTTGATGATTTTGAAGATACGCCTCTTGCAAGCGCCTCAATTTCTCAGGTGCATACCGCTATTTTAAAATCAAACGGCAAAGAAGTGGTGTTAAAAGTGTTACGCCCCAATGTTGAAGCCAACATCAATGCCGATTTACAGCTTATGGTACAAACCGCCAATCTATTGGAGCGCTTACTCGGTGAAGGTAACCGCCTGCGCCCTGCCGAAGTGATTGATGATTATCGCACCACGATTTTGGGTGAGCTTAACCTTAAACTAGAAGCGTTAAACGCCACAAAACTAAGAAACAACTTTTTAGATTCAGATGCACTTTATGTTCCTTATGTATATGAAGAACATTGTTATCAACGCCTCATGGTGATGGAACGTGTATATGGTATTCCCGTCTCCGACACGGCAGCGCTTCGTGCCCAAGGCACTAACTTTAAATTACTTGCCGAACGCGGAGTTGAGCTATTTTTTACTCAGGTGTTCAGGGATAACTTTTTCCATGCTGACATGCACCCTGGCAATATTTTTATTAGCACTGAACACCCAGAAAACCCTTATTACATTGGTTTAGACTGCGGCATTATGGGCACCTTAACCGAGATAGATAAACGCTATCTTGCTGAAAACTTTTTGGCATTTTTTAATCGCGATTACCATAAAATTGCCCAGCTTTACATTGAATCGGGGTGGGTATCTGAACACACTGACGTATTGGCATTTGAACAAGCTGTAAAAGTGGTTTGTGAGCCTATGTTCAATAAACCCCTTGATGAAATCTCATTTGGCCATGTGTTATTAGAACTGTTTAGAACCGCCCGTCACTTTGACATAGTGGTGCAACCTCAACTGGTATTGCTTGAAAAAACCTTATTGTATATTGAAGGCTTAGGCAGACAGTTATACCCCCAACTTGATTTGTGGCAAACTGCTAAGCCATTTTTAGAAAACTGGATGGCAGAACAGGTTGGCCATAAGGCTATGTTTAATAAAGTTAAAACTAATGCCCCCTACTGGGCTGATATGCTACCTGAATTGCCTGAATTAATTTATGACAACCTTAAAATTGGTCGTAAATTATTAGGCACTCAACAACAAATGCTTGATAAGTACTTGCGTTACCAACAAAAATCTCACAAAAGTAACTACTTGCTTATCACTTCTGCCGTTTTGTTGATCTGTGGCACAATATTATTCAATCAAAGCGCTACACTATGGCCCGCTTACACTTGTATCTGTGCTGGCAGTATTTTATGGATAGCAGGATGGCGATCTAGGCCAAAAAATCGTAAATTTTAGCTAGCACTAATTTATTAGAAGTTCATAATACTTAAATAAATTGACCTTATTATGGTTTTTTAAGTTTTGTGCAACAAAACACCATTTATATTAAAGAGGAAATCCCATGGGCGGCATCAGTATTTGGCAGCTTTTAATCATAGCGCTTATCGTTATTCTATTATTCGGTACTAAAAAGCTCCGTTCATTAGGTGGTGATTTAGGCGGTGCGGTAAAAGGGTTTAAAAATGCCATGTCATCTGAAGATGAAAAGAAATCATTAGAAGATACCACTGTGCAAACAGCACAAACCTCACAGCAGGCGACTGAAAAGAAACCTGAGTCTAAGGACAAAGAACAGGCGTAATTTATTATGTTTGACGGTATCGGCTTTATGGAGCTGCTGCTAATAGGTATTTTAGGGCTGGTTGTTCTCGGCCCTGAACGTCTACCTGTTGCAGTACGTTCAATTACAGGATGGATCCGTGCCATAAAACGCATGGCAAATTCAGTGAAAGATGAACTTGAGCAAGAGCTTAAGATTGAACAATTGCATGCCGACTTGAAAAAAGCCGAAAGCAAAGGTTTATCAAATTTATCACCTGAATTACAGCAGTCCATCGATGAGCTAAAACAAGCAGCCCAGTCGGTTAATCGCCCTTATCAGGTTGAAGACAATAACCCGACGCAATCATCTGCACCCACTGCACCAGCAGTAGACACACCTGCCGATGAGGCCGCTAAATCTTTATCAGATACTAGCAACTCTAGTTCAACTAAATCCAACGGATAATTCATGTCGCAGCAGCAACCGCTTATTAGCCATTTGCTAGAATTACGCACCAAATTACTTAAAGCAATCGGCAGTGTTTTACTGGTTTTTATTGCCACAGTATATTGGGCTAACGATATCTATCATTACATCGCGCTACCGCTAATGCAGTCTTTGCCTGAAACGGGTAGCATGATTGCAACCGATGTTGCTGCCCCGTTTTTTGCGCCGTTTAAACTCACATTAGTGCTATCATTTTTTGTCGCAATACCTTATGTGCTGTTTCAAATTTGGTCTTTTGTGGCCCCCGGCTTATACAAGCATGAAAAACGCTTAGTTTTGCCGTTATTAGCCAGTAGTACCTTTTTGTTTTACTTAGGTATCGCGTTTGCTTATTACGTTGTGTTTCCTGTGGTATTTGGCTTTTTTACCAGCGTTGCGCCTGAAGGCGTGCAAGTCGCAACCGATATCAGCAGTTATTTAAGTTTTATTTTAAAACTGTTTTTCGCCTTTGGTTTAGCATTTGAAATCCCAGTCGCTGTAGTATTACTGTGTTGGGCAGGGGTAACTACACCAGCTGAATTGAAAGAAAAACGTCCATATATTGTTGTAGGTGCATTTGTTATTGGCATGTTGCTTACTCCTCCTGATATCATCTCCCAAACTATGCTAGCCATCCCTATGCTACTGCTGTTTGAAGGTGGTTTGTTAGCGGCTAAATTGTATACACCCAAAGATGACGAAGAAGATGTGCCGGACAACGAGCACACCCATAACTAATCCTTAATGCATCAGTGATTAGTTAATAATAACAAGGAATAAATCATGCGCTTAACTTGGATTGCTACAGCCCTTATACTGGCATCGACGACTGCTCAAGCAAATACTGGATTAGAACAACAACTTTCAATTTGTGCGGTTAAAAGCGATAAGCTTGACCGCCTAATTTGTTATGATGCTTTAGCTGAAAAAGTACAGCAAGCTAATCAAAATGGCCACGCTGTAGCCGTAACATTACCCGCGGTTGCAGTGCAATCAACGGCCGCAACTCCTACTGTCGCAACTCCAGCAGTTGCCCCAACACCCGTTGTAAACAACACAACTCCTGTAGTAAGCAATACTGCGCAAGATCCTGCTGCAGCTTTTGGTTTACAAAAAACCATCGAAGAGGAAGTCGGTAAGCTATACTTTGAAGTCGCAGAAGTGAGTAAAGATCCCTACGGCGCTTTTATCATCACGTTAAACAACGGTCAGGTATGGAAACAAACTGAAAGCGATCGCTTTAAAATCAATAAGGGCCAAACAATTTATATTGAAAAAGGCGCATTAAGTTCATTCTTACTCGGCACTGATGATCGTAATTCGACCACTCGAGTAAAGCGCTTAAAATAAGTTATCAATGACCCAGCACATTGATATTGCCGTTAATCTACTTAACCCAAGTTTGGTAGATAAATGCGGCGACATTATCGAACAAGCGGCGAAACAACATGTTTCGCCTTTGATCGTGATTGGCAGTGAACTTGACGAAAGCCGTCAAGCGCTCAATCTATGCGATCAATATCCTTCGCAGTTATTTTGTACTGTTGGGGTTCACCCTCACTACGCCAGTCAATGGACTAATGCCAGTGCGGATGAGTTAACGCAACTTGCCAAACAATCCTCCGTGGTTGCGATTGGTGAGTGTGGCTTAGATTACAATCGAGACTTTTCTCCCCGAGATCAACAACGACGCGCATTTAGTGCCCAACTGGAACTAGCCTGCGAGCTTAACATGCCAGTTTATATGCATTGTCGTGATGCTCACGATGATTTTATCGAAATCGTTAACCAGTACAGAGCTGATTTGCCCAATGCTCTTTTGCATTGTTTTACAGGAACTAAGACTGAGTTAGATGCTTGTTTAGCGGCGAATTTATATATTGGTATTACGGGTTGGATTTGTGATGAACGCCGAGGACAAGGGTTAGCTGATCTGGTTAAGTTCATTCCGAATAACCGCATTATGGCCGAAACCGATGCGCCTTACCTATTACCTAGAAGTATGCGACCTAAGCCCAAATCCAGTAAAAACTTACCTCAATATCTCCCCTTTATTGTCGAGGAAATGGCAAAACTTCGAAGCCAAGATTATGCAGAGCTGGCTCAACACTGTTATCACAATAGCCGCGCATTTTTTAATTTATCCTCGACCATTTCAGGCAAGCAATAATGCACTTAATTGGCCCTGCGATTTATAAACCAGAATGGTTGTTTGGATTAATATTCGTCATATTAAACTTGGTATTGATTTGCCCAGCAAATGCAGCAAATAATCAAAACCAACCTGCTGTGCGCTTAAGTAATAGTTCAATTACGCAAATTAAATTGACCGATTGGCTGTTTATTCAAACTCAAAATGACATAAAAGATTTACATACGTTAGAGCTGCAGCCGGCATCGACATGGCGAAAGATCACCCGAGATGACACCCAAATAATCGGTGTCAAAGATATGTGGCTGCGTTTCAGTATATATTCACCAGATGATTATCAAACTCGCATACTGGCTTTAGATAATCCTTTATTGGATAGCATTGTTTTATACCATAAAGTGAATGACACTTTAATCACCAGCACTCAAATGGGTGACTCCTTAGCTTTTAAACATCGGCCGCTGCAAAGCAACACGTTTTTGTTTCCTTTTGCGCTTAAACCCGGCGAAACGCATCAATTTCTTCTCAAAATTAATACTAATGGCAGCTTAAATTTACCGCTGGTGCTGTGGTCACCGAATGACTTAACTCAGGTAATCGAAACCAAGAACCTCAATCATGGATTACAAATAGGTTTTCTGCTCGCAATTGGTGTGTTCAGTCTGTTTATCGCCCTCGCATCTGGCTCATTCAGTTTTAGTTACTACAGTGGTTATGTGCTCAGTTTAGCTTTATTGATGGCGACAATTTACGGTGTATCCTTTCGATATTTATGGCCTGACTGGCCTGAGATTCAAAATGTCATTATTCCCTTCATCATTCCTATGGTGATGGGATTCAATTTAATGTTCACCGAAAAAGTATTATTGCTGAAGTACCACAACCTACAAATGCTGCGGTCATGTCGTGTACTCGCTGCCATTTCTTTTGCCTTGGCCTTTATACTGCCGTTCATTTCATACAATATCGCCATCCAAATTTTGATTTATTTCGTCAGCTTGGTGTGCACTATTTTAACCCTTTTTGCTGCTATGCAAGTGTGGGCCGGCCAGCGCAATGCACGGCTGTATGGCTTGGGTAGAGTGACCTTATTGATTAGCTGTATTGTGTCTGGCGGGATCTATATTGGCCTATTTGACATCGATATCCCATTGCAAACACCCATGATGCTGGGGGTAACACTTGAAGTGATCACCATGGCAGCAGTACTTGCCATTCGTTATAACGATGAACGCAAAGCGAAACTTAATATCCAGCAACAAGCCTTAGAACAAGCCGAACGCCTGAGGATAACTCGAGAAGAGTCTCTTAAAGCAGAAGCTGAATCGAATGAGCGTTTAGAACAAATGGTGCAAGAGCGAACCTTAGAGTTAGAGATCACTTTGCGCGAATTGAACGAAGTGAACCAAAAGCTGACTGAACAAAACACCATTGATAGTTTAACCGGAGTAAAAAATCGCAGCGTTTTTGACAGACGCCTGATAGCCGAAGGTCGTATTAGTCGACGCCAACAAACCCCGATGGCATTACTCATGCTTGATATTGATAAGTTTAAAAACATCAATGATCAATATGGTCATTTGGCTGGGGATCATACCTTACAAATTATAGCTCAATCTTTATCTGAAAATTTAAAGCGTCCAACCGATCTGGTGTCACGTTTTGGCGGTGAAGAATTTGCTATCATCTTGCCTAACACTGATGAAGATGGTGCAATACAAGTTGCCGAAATGATACGTAAAGCCATTGAAGTATTGAGTATTAAGTGGGATAGCCATGATATTCCGCTTACCGTCAGTATCGGAATTTCAGTGGCGATTGTCGACAGCGATGATCACCCAACAATTTTATTAGACCAAGCTGATAAAGCGCTATACCAAGCTAAGCGCAATGGTAGAAATAAAGTCTGCCTTTACTCGGCTGAATCAGAGACATCTTAACCCTGGAGTAGAATGTGAATATTATTACTAGTGCCTTTCCCCAGCGCAGAATGCGCCGCATGCGTAAACATGAATTTAGCCGTCGATTGATGTCTGAAAACACACTCACAGTGAACGATTTGATTTACCCAATGTTTATTTTAGAAGGTACCCAGCGCACCGAAAAAGTAGCGTCTATGCCAGGTGTAGAACGTTTTTCTATAGACTTACTGCTTAAAGAAGCCGCTGAGTTAGTTGAGCTAGGTATTCCATTAATCGCTTTATTCCCTGTCACGCCAGCGGACAAAAAGTCATTAATGGCTGAAGAAGCTTATAATCCTGATGGTTTAGTTCAACGCGCCGTGCGTGAATTAAAAAATGCTTTCCCACAACTGGGCGTAATGACCGATGTCGCATTGGATCCCTTCACAACCCACGGTCAAGACGGCATCATTGATGACACAGGGTATATCTTAAATGACATCACCACTGAAATTTTGGTGAAACAAGCGTTATCTCATGCAGAAGCCGGTGCCGATATTGTGGCACCATCAGACATGATGGATGGCCGTATTGGTGAAATACGTAAAGCATTAGAAGCAGCAGGTCATGTCAATACCCAAATTATGGCTTACTCTGCAAAGTATTCTTCTAACTATTATGGCCCTTTCCGTGATGCAGTCGGCTCTGCTGGTAACTTAAAGGGTGGCAATAAACACAGCTATCAAATGGATCCAGCTAACAGTGATGAAGCCTTACATGAAGTTGCTTTAGACATCCAAGAAGGCGCTGATATGGTCATGGTTAAACCCGGTATGCCGTATCTTGATATTGTACACCGAGTTAAAACAGAATTGGCGGTGCCGACTTTTGCTTATCAGGTCAGTGGTGAATACGCCATGCACATGGCAGCTATTCAAAACGGTTGGTTAGCTGAAAAAGCGATCGTGATGGAGTCATTACTTTGCTTTAAGCGGGCCGGGGCTGACGGTGTATTAACCTACTTCGCCAAACGTGCCGCTCAATGGCTTAAAGAAGAAAAGTAACCCATTGATGGTGAGATACCAAAAGGAAGCATAATGCTTCCTTTTTTTATGTATAGTTCGCTGCATCAACTCGCAAAAAATACCTAAATAACGCCATATCCGTGATCAGGATAACATCAGCAATGGTTAATACTTAACAGTTAATACAAGCCGTGTTTGAATGACGAATGCACTCTTTCTCTTCTTCATTGAGGCTTTATCATGCACAATAACGTTAAAACATTATTAGCCACTACGGCATTATTCTTTAGCAGCCAAATGATCACACCTAATGCTTTCGCCAACAGCGGTTGCAGTTTTGATGAGGCATCACAAGGCTTTATAGCAACCTGCAGTGAGGAGAAAAAAGAAGTGATTATTACTGGTATTGTAACGACCGAAACCCTTGCAAAAGATTTACCTGGCTACAGTGATGAGTACCAAAACTATGCAACTGATGCGGCTCAAATTGATATATTAAAAACCATTTCTGAGCCAACCAACATAGTGGTAATCATTGGTACTTGGTGTCCAGATTGCCACCGTGAAACGCCCCGTTTTATGCGCTTAATCGAAGCTGCTGCAAACCCAAATCTGACGGTCACCTATATTGGGGTTGATAGAAGCAAACTTGATCCACAGGGATTAGCTGCACAATATGAGTTTTCACGTATTCCGACCTTTATTGTCGAGCAAAAAGGTAAAGAGATTGGCCGTATTGTTGAGCGTCCACAAGTGACACTGGAAGCTGATTTAGTCAACATTTTACAATAATACCCATCAGAATGATTGTGATGGGTATAGTAAAGAATCCACCTTCTGAAGAAGGTGGCTTTGATATCACGCCCTAAAAGGGCGCTTTCCTATCGTGCATTAACAAGACGCCGTAAATATATCCCTATAGGCTCGACCAAATCATCCCTGATTTAGAAGCTTGTACCGCACCATTAGCGCAGCTCACCTATCACTTGAGTTAATCAGCTATTGAACATACTTCAGGCAAAGCCTAATTGATGATAACCACCTACTGAGTAGGTAGTTTATGGGCTGAAAATCAAATTCAGCTATGACTTGTCCTGAAATAAGTTGACACTTTTTGCAGTTTAAAACGCTCGATGAACTTGATCGGGCGTTTTGTTTTTTAAGGCCATACGCCGCGTAGGGTCATGTATTCAAGCGTTGAGTTTGTGCCTCGGCTAAATCTTGAAGCACGCCTTCACGCAATGCCCCGCCAGCCAGATGTAACTGCTTAATTGACAGCAACTCAAACAAAGCCAGAAGAATGGCAACACCGGATGCAAAAGTCGGTGCTTGCTCTGGCGTTAACCCTCTAATATCAGATAATGCCAAATCTGCTTGCGCTAAAATTTCATCTCTAAATGCCTGCAATACATTAAGGGTAATGACTTCTGAAACTTGTCTATGCTGCAAAACCGACACCACAGATTGAATCACCCCCGAAGCCCCTACTACAGTATCCCAACCTAAGTCTGTCAGCGCTGACATATGCGGGAGTAATGTGGCTTTCACGGCGTCTTTAGCTTGGGAAAAGTCGAGTATTTGAAAAGGAGTAGTATGGAAAAAACGCTGGTTAAATACCACGCCGCCCATAGATAAACTGGTTTTAAATAACACCTTTCGACCTTTACCAACAATAAACTCAGTACTGGCGCCGCCAATATCAATGACTAGGCGTTTTCCTTCCCCCGCAGTTGTCGCCACCATACCTTGATAGATTAGTTCAGCTTCGCGTAAGCCTGAAATAATCTCAATCGGGTGACCCAATATAGGCAATGCTTTTTGTTGGAAGGTGTCGGCATTGGCGATCAGGCGTAAAGTCGCGGTAGCGATAACGGCAACATCATCATGGAAAACTTGATGTTTTTTAAGCATAGCCGCAAACAGACCTAAACAATCTAAGCCCCGTTGCATCACCTCATCCGACAAATAACCATCGTCTCTAATACCTTCCGCAAGGCGAACCTTGCGTTTGTATTTAGCGATAATCTGTGGCTTGCCAGCAACCGTGGTGGCTACCAGCATATTAAAACTGTTAGAGCCTAATGTAATTGCAGCATAAGGCGTTAAGGTCGATAAGGTTGGCATTTACGAAGGTCTACGAGTCCTATGACGTGGAGCTCGGCTATTGCTATTACTACCACTTCGGTGTGCACCTTTACTTGCACCATCACGAGTACGACTTGTCGGGTGCTTACGATGAATGCGCACTGGAGGCGGAATATCATCTAATAATGCTTCACGATCATAATCTGACACGGGGATAGAGTGAGTGATGTAGGTTTCAATAGCGGGTAAATTTAGGGCATATTCTTCACAGGCAAAGCTGATTGAAATCCCTTTTTGACCCGCACGGCCTGTACGACCAATACGGTGAACATAATCTTCACAGTCATCTGGTAAGTCGTAATTATAGACGTGTGACACATCGGAAATGTGTAAACCACGCGCAGCAACATCTGTCGCCACCAGAATATCTAGCTGACCGCTAGTAAATTGCTCAAGAATACGAATACGTTTCTTCTGTGGAACGTCACCAGTTAATAATCCAACACGATGACCATCACCTTCTAAATACGACCACAATTTTTCACAGCTGTGCTTTGTATTGGAGAACACAATGGCTTTATCTGGCCAATCTTCTTCAATCAAAGTGAGCAACAAGCGCATTTTATCTTCCATTGAAGGATAGAAGATTTCCTCTTTAATATTTTTCGAGGTTTTTTCCAATGGCTCAATTTCAACTTTTTCAGGATCATTCATATGATCATAGGCCAATTCCTGCACTTTCATTGAAAGTGTCGCAGAAAACAGCATATTCAAACGCGCTTTGGCGTCTGGCATACGACGAAATAAAAAGCGAATGTCTTTGATAAAGCCTAAATCGAACATCCGATCTGCTTCATCTAACACCACGGCTTGAATGTGATTTAAGCTAATAACACCTTGGCGAACATAATCAATAATCCGGCCAGTGGTGCCGATAAGAATATCAACGCCTTTATCTAATACTTCACGTTGGGTCTCGTAGCTTTCACCGCCATAAACAATACCCACTTTTAAACCGGTATGTTTTGCCAGTAAGTTAGCATCTTTGGCAATTTGAATCGCTAACTCACGCGTTGGCGCCATGATAATGGCACGAGGTTCAGTATTTTTTCGGTCTTCGGGTTCGGCAACCGTTAATAAATGATTAAACGTGGCCACTAAAAAAGCCATGGTTTTGCCTGTACCTGTTTGCGCTTGGCCGGCAATGTCTTTCGCTTGTAATAAAATAGGTAATGATAAGGCCTGAATTGGGGTACAAAACTCAAAGCCGTTCTCGTTTAAGGCTGATAAAACTGCATCTTGCAGTGGAAAGTCAGCGAACTTTTTGGTCGATAAATGTGTTTGGCTCATGGCACCAGCATACTAGTTGGGGTTGCAAAAAAAGATACGATAGTTTGAAATAGCTGCATTGTTTATCCGTTCATATTGTATATGCAAAGTTTCAGAGCACCTCACTGCCCAGGCTTCTTTGTTGGTAAACAATGAGTTATCAAAAAAAGACTGGGCACTGAGAAGCTCAAAAAAAGTCATTACTGTTGTTTAACAACAGGTGAGGCTCTGCGTATAATGGCAAATATAAAATTTGCGGATATTTACACGTTCACTTGAAAAGCTTTTCAACGAACCCAATATACATGGTAAGCCATTAATAAACTAGCAATGGAACCAAATCTGGAGAACAACATGAGCGATAAAATAGTATACCTAAGCGACGACAGCTTCGAAAACGACGTATTAAAGTCTGACACGCCTGTGTTAGTCGATTTTTGGGCTGAGTGGTGCGGTCCTTGTAAAATGATTGCCCCAATCTTAGATGATGTTGCACAAGAGTATGCTGGCAAAGTCACTGTTGCAAAACTAAACGTTGACCAAAATAACACCACTCCGGCTAAATACGGTGTTCGTGGTATTCCTACATTGCTTATGTTCAAAGCTGGTGAGTTAGTTGCAACTAAAGTTGGCGCACTGTCTAAAACGCAATTAAAAGAGTTTATTGACGCCCAAATCTAAACCGACTTTGAGTCGGATCATAAAATGGCACAAGTTTTATACAATTTGTGCCATTTTTGTACCTAAAATTCTGGACGCCAGCGCCATATAGTGATAACTTTATCCACAGATTTTTTCAATAAACCTTTTCTCGCTTATCAATCATAACAATGTTCAATACCCTTACTGATTGATTGCGGTAAGCTTCGTCGCGTAACACAAGACTCCCATACATGAATTTAACAGAATTAAAAGACACGCCTATATCGGATCTCGTTTCACTTGCTGAAAGCATGAAACTCGAAAACATGGCTCGTACTCGTAAACAAGATATTATCTTCTCAATTTTAAAAGCACATGCAAAAAGCGGAGAAGACATCTTCGGTGGCGGTGTATTAGAAATCCTCCAAGATGGATTTGGATTTTTAAGAAGTTCAGACGGTTCATACCTTGCGGGTCCGGATGACATCTATGTTTCCCCTAGCCAAATTCGTCGTTTCAACATGCGTACTGGCGACACCATTTTTGGTAAAATTCGCCCACCGAAAGAAGGTGAAAGATACTTTGCGTTATTAAAAGTATCTGAGGTTAACTTCGACAAGCCAGAAAGCTCACGCAACAAAATTCTGTTTGAAAATTTAACCCCACTACATGCTGAAGAGCGTTTGCGCATGGAACGTGGTAACGGCTCAACAGAAGACATCACTTCACGTATTCTTGACCTATGTTCTCCTATCGGTAAAGGTCAACGTGGTTTGATTGTTGCTCCGCCCAAAGCGGGTAAAACACTGTTGCTGCAGAACATCGCCCAAAGCATTACTTACAACAACCCAGATGTGGTGTTGATGGTATTGCTAATTGACGAACGTCCTGAAGAAGTGACTGAAATGCAGCGCATGGTTAAAGGTGAAGTTATTGCTTCTACTTTCGATGAGCCAGCCAGCCGTCATGTCCAAGTTGCTGAAATGGTAATTGAAAAAGCCAAACGTTTAGTTGAACACAAAAAAGACGTGGTGATTTTGTTAGACTCTATCACGCGTCTAGCCCGTGCTTATAACACTGTCATCCCATCATCAGGTAAAGTGCTGACGGGTGGTGTTGATGCTAACGCCCTTCACCGTCCAAAGCGTTTCTTTGGTGCAGCTCGTAACATTGAACACGGTGGCAGCTTAACTATCATTGCAACGGCACTGGTTGATACGGGTTCTAAGATGGACGAAGTGATTTACGAAGAATTTAAAGGTACAGGTAACCAAGAGTTGCACCTTTCTCGTAAAGCGGCTGAAAAACGGGTATTCCCAGCGATTGACTTCAACCGCTCAGGTACACGTCGTGAAGAAAAACTGACTACGCCAGACGAACTACAAAAAATGTGGATCCTGCGTAAAATTCTTCACCCAATGGATGAAGTTTCAGGCATGGAATTCTTAATTGATAAATTGGCCATGACCAAAACCAATGAAGACTTCTTCACCGCGATGAAACGCGCTAAATCTTAACTAAGTTGTTTACTCACTCCTTGTTAGTTGAGTCTACCGTTTTAGAAAGATAAAAAATGCCGCTACTCAATCGAGTTAGCGGCATTTTTATATTGAATGACGTCACTCACGTTCAAGGTATTTGACTACAAAATCCGATTTGGGTTAGTCATTGCCATTTTTCTGCGTAAATAGGCAATTTGGGTCATATGAGGTAAATCCTTAGGGCAAGCATCCTGGCAACCCAGTAAAGTCATACAACCAAACACCCCATCTTGATTCCCAATAACATGATAAAAATCATCAGCGGTACGGGTATCTCGACTGTCTAATTCAAAACGGGCAATTTTCATCATGCCGACTGCGCCCACAAACGTCTCGCGCATTTGTTTGGTGGCACAGGCGGAGACACAGACACCACATTCTACGCAGCGCTCAAGTTCATACAGTTTGGCGGCCTCTTCAGGGTCCATAGGTTGCTCCATGCGATGGATATCACTATCAAGGCTATTGGGTTGCAACCATAACTGTAAGCGCTCTGACAACTCGCGCATAAACTTACCTGTGTTAACAGACAAATCACCGATTAATTCAAACCCCGGTAACGGCATTAATACAATGTCACCTTTGGGGTAATTGGCGGTTAGTGTGCGGCATGCTAATGTTGGCTTGCCGTTAATGACCATGGCGCAACTGCCGCAAATACCTGCTCGGCAAACAAAATCAAACTGTAATGAGGGATCCTGCTGCTCACGTAACATGTTCAGCGCAATAAACACTGTCATACCCGGCGCTTCGGTCACTTCATAGTTAACCATTTTAGGTTTGTCGTGAGGGTCTTGGGGATCAAACCGAAAAATTGAAAAACGGATAGTTCTTGCTTGGCTCATGTTATTTGTCTCCCGCCACGTTTGCGGTTTTTACTAGCGACGATAAGGTGTCGGATAGTCTTTCATTATTTGGCAATAAAGCATCGGGTAATTCAAACGGCATAATGGCAGCTTGCTTTACATATCTGTCGGCATCGGCGTCTAGCTGGGCAAGTATGTCAGCTATTTGTTGCTCACGCTTTTCTGTATCAGGGTGAGCAATCGCATTGTTCACGCCATAGCCTCGATAACCTGGTGGTAACTCCATCGCCATCACATCAAGCGGTTCGTAGCTGAGCGTGGGGATTAAGGCATTGGCATCTGGCCAGCTTGATAACGTACGGTTTAGCCAATCTTTATCATTACGCTGCGGGAAATCTTCACGTGAGTGTGCACCGCGACTTTCAGTACGCGCATTGGCACCGCAGGCTACCGTTAACGCAACCTTGAGCATTCGTCTAATGCGTAAAGCCTCAACCAGCTCTGGATTTGCATGGCGTTTTTTGCACTTCAAGCCGATATTGCTAGCGCGTTTGAGCAACGCGCTTAATTCATCTATCGCTTGCTGCAATTCAACCCCATTTCGGAAAATCCCTACGTAATCCATCATAATTCTTTGCATCGTAAGCTTTAGCTCAAACGCATTTTCACTGCCATTGCCGTCAACGAGTTGATCAATTTCATCGCTTAAATCCTTACCAAAACGATTGATCAATGCCGTATCGACAACCAAATCATGCTGCTCACCAAAATCTGCCACATACTTGCCAATAATCATGCCGCCAACCACGGTTTCAGCAAGGGAGTTACCTCCTAAGCGATTAAAGCCATGCATATCCCAACATGCCGCTTCACCGACACTAAATAGTCCCGATAATTGCGGACTTTCACCGGTTGGCGTGGTGCGTATGCCGCCCATAGAATAATGCTGTGTTGGCCTAACAGGGATCCAATCTTTAGCCGGATCAATCCCGAGGAAGTTTTCACATATTTCTTTGACTTCACGCAAGTTGGTTTCAATATGCTTTCGGCCTAATAAGGTGATATCTAACCATAAATGTGGGCCGTAAGGGCTCTCTACCCCCTTACCTTTGCGCATGTGTTCGGTCATTCGTCTAGAGACCACATCCCGTGATGCGAGTTCTTTCTTTTCTGGCTCATAATCGGGCATAAAGCGATAACCGTCTTTATCTCGCAACAAGCCACCGTCACCACGACAACCTTCGGTAGTTAAAATGCCCACGGGCACAATCGCTGTGGGATGAAATTGTACTGCTTCCATATTACCCAGTGTTGCCACACCCGTTTCTAAGGCTAACGCCTGGCCAATACCCTCACAGATAATGGCGTTGGTAGACACTTCATAAATACGGCCATAGCCGCCGGTCGCAATGGTGGTGGATTTAGCAATATATGCCCTCAGCTCACCCGTAATTAAGCAACGTGCGATCACCCCATGGCAGCGCTTGCCATCATGAATAATCTTTAAGGCTTCCATACGCTCGTGTACCGGAATACCTAACGAAATCGCTTTATTGTCCACCGCATACAGCAGTGAATGTCCGGTACCATCGGCGGTGTAGCAGGTGCGCCATTTCTTAGTGCCGCCAAAATCGCGCGCATTAATCAGCCCATGGGCGGCGGCAGCTTCATGAATCGTGACCTTTTCGGCATTGACTATCACCTCGCGGTCACCCTTTGTTACCCGTGTCCAAGGCACTCCCCAGTTTGCTAACTCACGCACCGCTTTAGGGGCACAATGGGCGAACATTCGGGCAACGGTTTGATCGCAGCCCCAGTCAGACCCTTTTACGGTATCTTGAAAATGCACATCTTCATCATCGCCCATGCCTTTTACTGTATTGCCAAGGCTTGCCTGCATGCCTCCTTGGGCAGCTGCGGAATGTGAACGCTTAGCGGGGATCAGGGATAAAACTAAGGTATCAAGGCCACGTTCTTTTGAGGCAATCGCAACCCGTAATCCGGCTAATCCTGCGCCAACGACTAATGTATCGGTATAAATTATCTGCATCTTTATTCCTTATAAAGTTGGCACAAAGGGAATAATAGGCAGTTCAAGCGTCCGCCCAATAACAATATAAGTGACTAAACTGGCAATACCGATGATCATCAAATACACCACTAACACTTTGGCAAACTTCAATAAGGCAAAGCGTTGTTGCACTAATCCCCATTTGACACACACACGATATAAACCAAATATCGCATGAACCACCACAGCAGGTAGTAAAAAGACATATAAGATCCAAGCGTTGTCGTGATACACCCGCTCAGCTGAAAGGTGCGGGCCAATTTCAGGATTCATTATCATGGTAAATAAATGCACTGGCGCTAGAAAAAATAACAAAAATCCCGTCACCATCTGCCAAAACCAGATTTTGGTATCCTCGTGGGGTAAAAAGTGCAATTGCTGCCGTAAAGCCCGCCATTGGCCAATTTGGGTAGGGAAGCGACGTAATGCAAACACGGCATGGATCATGACGACAACCAGCATGAATGCAGAAAAGACTTGAGTCAGGATCGGGTAGCCATGACCCGTCTCACTAAAAATGCCACCTTCTAAAAATTGCACCACATAATAGAATGCTTCTTTACCCAGCAAAATACTGGACTCAAAATGTAAATGCATAATGATAAAAAGCCCAAGTAACACGCCTGATGCACTTTGTAATCTATCGGCTCTTGCTGCCCAAATGGGATGAGAAAACCCTTTAGCAGCGCTGGCACCTAAATCGACTTTTGCGGGCAAGGGATTGTTAGCCATAAATTGTCGCATCCTGTCCTGATATAATTAGAGACATTGACCTTAGCAAGTCTTTTCAAACAACATCACTGAACACAAAACAAATCGTGACCATGCTCACCTACTAACACGTGGGAGTTAGAGGCAGATCACATTAGGTTAACAATATAATTTCAAACAAGAATAACAACTTGGTCAATAACTCAAACCAGCATCCTATATTGAAAACAATACAGCGGATCAATCCCTCAAAATTTCAGCCAAATGAGTCACACTACTGGCACGCAAAGCGGACGCTAATAGATAAAATTAGCACTAAGATGCGCATCTATTAATTGGTTTGGGTATAATAGTCGTCATCTCCCCCATTTTATCAAAGATTAGGAACACCCCATGGCTTGGATCCAATTACGCATTCACACTCACCGTGACAATGCCGACATGTTAGGCGACTTATTAATGGATCAGGGTTCAGTTTCCATTACCTATGAAGATGGTCAAGATGAGCCGATTTTTGAACCTAAACTGGGTGAAACGCCGCTTTGGCAAGATACCGTATTAATTGCCTTATTTGATGCAGGAACCGACTTAGCGCCGACGATTGAATTTTTAGAATCTATGCCATTTTTAGGTAAAGGGTTTACCCACAAAATAGAACAGGTAGAAGATAAAGATTGGGTTCGTGAATGGATGGACAGCTTCCACCCCATTCAATTTGGACAGCGTTTATGGATTTGCCCAAGCTGGCGTGAAATCCCCGACCCTCAAGCGGTTAACGTTATCCTTGATCCTGGCTTAGCTTTTGGTACGGGCACTCACCCAACCACAGCATTATGCCTAGAATGGTTAGATAGCTTAGATTTATCAGATCAAGAAGTGATTGATTTTGGCTGCGGCTCAGGCATTTTGGCCATCGCGGCAATTAAGCTTGGCGCCAAAAAAGTCACAGGTGTGGATATTGATTACCAAGCCATTGAGGCATCAACGGCTAATGCAGAGCGTAACGACGTAGCCGATAAACTGTCGCTGTATTTGCCAGAAGATCAACCTGCCAATCTGCAGGCAGATGTGTTAGTGGCTAACATTCTTGCTGGTCCACTTAAAGAACTCGCCCCGCTGATTGCAGAAAAAGTCAAAACCGGTGGCAAATTAGCACTATCAGGTTTATTGCGGGAACAAGCCCAAGAAGTCGCTGATTTTTACAGCCAATGGTTTGATATGGAACCCGCTTGCCATAAAGAAGACTGGACACGCTTAAACGGTACGCGCAAATAAAGATATTTTTAACCCCATAGACGTGTTTATGACAAAATTTACATCCCTCATACACACGTCTATTGCTTCATTTAACCCAACAATTACCTCGCTGTAACACGCACCAGTGCTCAAAAAGTCAAATTTACTGTCTAAAAACCGTACAATTGTCACAAATCGTAGCCTAAGCACAAAAGTCAAGTAAAAAAGTTTTATTTAGGTCATTTATTGACCTTTTCAAGCCCGTAAAAAAGGGCTACTATAGCGCCCCTTTGAAGAGCAAGGTGAATAAAGCAAATGCAAATTGGCCCTTATCAACTGTCAAATCAGCTGATTGTGGCACCAATGGCAGGTGTCACCGATCAAGCCTTCCGCAACCTTTGTTTACGTTATGGCGCGGCCTTAGCGGTATCAGAAATGTTGTCGTCTAATCCAGATGTTTGGGATTCAGATAAAAGCCGTGTGCGTATGGCGCACTCTGGCGAAGAAGGAATACGCTCCGTACAAATAGCAGGTGCAGATCCTGATTTAATGGCCAATGCTGCTCAGTTCAATGTTGAACAAGGCGCACATATCATTGATATCAATATGGGCTGCCCCGCAAAAAAAGTGAATAAAAAGTTAGCTGGATCAGCACTGATGCAAAACCCTTGCTTAGTAAAAGAGATTTTACAGGCGGTGGTAAGCGCAGTTGATGTTCCTGTTAGCCTAAAAATTCGCACCGGGTGGGATCCAGATAATCGTAATGGGATCCAAATCGCCCAAATTGCCCAAGATTGTGGCATTGCTTCGTTAGCGGTTCATGGCCGTACACGACAATGCATGTATAAAGGTTTTGCCGAGTACGACACAATTAAAGCAATAAAACAGAATATCTCGATTCCTGTTGTTGCCAATGGCGATATAGACAGCCCCGAAAAAGCCAAGTTTGTACTTGATTACACGGGCGCTGACGCGGTGATGATAGGAAGAGGTGCACAAGGAAGGCCCTGGATTTTTAAAGAAATTCAGTACTACTTGGAAACAGGTAAAAAGTTAGCGCCAATTAAGGCCGAAGAGCAGCGTTTAATCATGCTTGAACACCTTAATAAACTTTACGAATTATATGGCGAGTACAAAGGTGTCCGTTTTGCTAGAAAGCACATCGGGTGGTACCTAAACCAAGAAGAACAACGCCAATGGCGTGCTGACTTCAATCGGCTTGAAACCGCTGTCCAACAGCATTCCTTTGTGGAATGTTATTTTGAAGAATTAGTGTAAAATTAATTAAAGAGCAGAATAGAATGTTTGATCAGACAACTAACACAGAAGTTCACCAGCTTACCGTAGGCAAAATCGAAACAGCAAACGGCACTATCAAGCCGCAGTTATTACGCGACGCAGTAAAACGCGCCGTAACCAACTTCTTCTCTCAGTTAGACGGTCAGGAAGCTTCAGAAGTGTATGAAATGGTATTAAGTGAAGTGGAAGCCCCTTTACTAGACATCATCATGCAACACACTCGTGGCAACCAAACTCGCGCAGCGAACATGTTAGGTATCAACCGTGGTACTTTACGTAAAAAGCTAAAGAAATATGGCATGAACTAAGACTTAACGTCTAAGTGATTGTAACAAAACGGGCTTTACAGCAATGGAAAGCCCGTTTTTGCTATTAAGTTACACGCATGGTTACACGCACACTAGAGTCACTCAATTTTTTTCATTAGAAAATATCATAGTAAAATGAAGTTTTAAGAAGCTTCAATCAAGTCTTAAAACCTCCCCAAAACCTCACCTATACAAATTAGTCAGAAACCTTTTTTAAGGACTCTAATAACTATTAAGTTATGCTGGAAAAATGAAAATCTTAGGTAAATCTTAGGTAATATTTTTTGTGGTAGCTTTAGGTGAGCTTTGGCGCTTTCGCCTCAATCGACTATGGCCATAGTTATGCGAACCAGTTTGGAGATAACCTTTACCACGCCCTTTAAATAGATAACTGACATGATAAACAAATCCAATCACACAGCCAGACTCTTTTAGTCTATGCTCAGTCATCAAAATAACGTCATGGCTATTCACCAACTCTTTACGCTCTAATCTATAAAACCTTACCCATGTGGGAGTTGAACCGCCAACATCCATCCAAATGCGGCTAATGCGAGACTGTAACCATTTAGGGCTTTGTACTTCGTGACCATTCAGCATTAACACCACATGATAATGTTGGTTTTTACTTGTCTCTGTCTCGCCTGACCATGAATACCCTATTTTGCTTAGTTGATAATGGTTTTTTATTTGCTTCTTGAAGCGAGTCAAAAACTTTTCAAATTGAGTATGATCATTAATGCCTCTCAAGCTGTCAGCAGGAAAGCTCAAATCAAATCGATAAGCGAATACTTTAGAATGCGCTTCAAACATGGCATTAAGCTGTTCTAAGAAGCGCTTAAAAGGCTTAGTGTGCATACCGCTTTTCTTGGTGTTAATTCGCCAAATTAGCCCATCATGTTCTATGTAATCTTGATAGCTAAGATACAAAGCGAACACCATAGATATTATTAAGTAACCTAGGCGAAAATGGCGGTAAATCGAGTTTAGTTATCTGGCCAGTTAAGGCTTTAGCCTGATAGTAATAACTAACATTTGAGGGGTAGTAAATGCGGAAGTAATGTTTAAGTTTGTTAACCCATTGGTATACGTAGATTTCAACGATAGCAATTACTAACTTTATGTTATAAAAAAAATGCTCTGAATAAATTGTGAAATTCATCGTGCTTGGTGTACTCTTTAAAAGCTGGTGGCGCTAGGTCGCCAAACTTCACACCACCAGCAAACTTTGAATGATGCCCTTAGCTAGTTAGTTAGGGGCGTTTTCTTTAGCTCCTTTCATTTCCCAATATTCTTTTAGCTGTTCCTCATTCATCCACACCACATCAACAAGTTGAGGCGGAACACGTTTAGTTTTTGGACAAAATACCGCACTATGTTTTATAGCGTAAGGAAACCTCTGTTTCTGCATAGTGGAAACTATCGAATGTAAATTACCAATGCCGATATAACGAGCAATACGTGTATTAATAGAGCGCCCACTGGCCAGTAAACGCTTTACGTAATCAATTTGTTTTTCACCAGTAAGAGGTAAAGGCAGCCCAAGCTCTAAGCATTCGTCACTATAAATCATCGACATTATGCAGCCTCCCACTCGCCACGAACCCACGACTGGATGTCAGACTCTAACCAACGAACACATCGTTTAGTTAATCTTCGACCTTGAGGAAATTGACCAGCCTTTTCAAGCTGCCAAATACGCGTACGACTGAATGAGGTCGCCATTTTGATATAATTTATGTCTACTAATTTTTCTGGATATGTCATCGTTTAATCACCATTGTTGTTTGCCTATAACAAATAATGCTTAAACTTGTTTATTTTGCCCATGACACCAAAATGGAGCTTTTTGGTGTCCACCTATTTTTTTAAATATTTTTTAACTCTTTGATCACTAAAATCTATTGAATTAATAAGAGAGTTTGGGAAAAAAAAGTATTCACTTTCATTTTCACAAGCTTTTTTAAGCTCGATTAGTTGATTGTTTATTTGAGTAAACCATACATCCTTTCTACCTAAAATCTCGTTTATTTCTCGCCTGTATCTTCCAATTGTTCTGACATCTAAAGGCGCAGTAAAACGCTGATTATTAACTGACATTTCAGCTAACGCTTCCTGCGTAAAAACCTCTGATAATAAATAAACACACTGCTTCAACGGTAATGGCACTTTGGGAGATACTATTGGAAATGGCTCTTTTGCTTCATTATTTTGATAATTCATTGTCAATGTATGTAGCCCATTCAGAAGCCATTGAAGCCACTCATCATTCAAAACCTTACCTTGTGCGAGCGTATTCTGAATATCAATTAAACGCATAATTCTAATATTAGGATCTACCTTTTTTTGCTTCACCACTTACCCTCCCTAGCATTACCACATTGTTTGTATCACCGCGCAATAGCGCTAATCTATCCTGCCACTTGTTAAGCGCATCAAGCTTTTCAGGTAAATACTGGCTTCGGTTATATATGCCCGCCACGCCCTGTATCGAATGGCCGAGTAAAGCCTCAACAACATGTGGCGCTATGCCCATATCATTTAGCCCTGTCGCCACAGTGCGCCTTAAATCGTGTAAACTCCAAGCATCTTCATGGCCGAGTAATTTATACACTTTGCCACCCCAACCACTAACCGCTTCTGAGTTTTTTAATTCACCCAGTAAATAACCGTCTTTATGCTGTTCACACAAGCTTTTTAGCATGGGGATTAATGCTTGTGGGATTGGCCGTTTTATCTCACCACTTTGGCCTTTCGCTTGGTCTTTATCGCGGGTTTTATTGTGTGCTGCGGGAACTGTCCACACTTGAGTATCAAAATTAAACTCTTTGCTTTCAGCCAGCCTGACTTCTTGAGTACGGCAACCAAATGAAATTAGCAGCAAAGTTAAGTTGCGGTAATAAGGCATCATATTGCCTGTATCAAGCCATTTAACTAAATCCTCTAATCTTTGCCAGCTATCATCCTCCACAAGCCTTTGTGAGCGTTTATTTTGCTTCTTAGCGTCTATGTCATCTAAATCAATATCAAACACGCTACGGTCAATTTCATAGCCTTTCTTTGAGCAATACTTGAGTGCTTGCTGCAAATTTCTAAGTACATAACCAGCCGCTACAGGATATTGTTTTGAGCGTTTGCGGATTGTTTTTATCCAATGTGATTTTTTAATACTGGATAAGGGCAAATGCCCTAGAGCTGGCACTAACCATTTATTAAATTGCTGCCTATGCTTGAGCGCATTAGTACGTTTGCCTATGGCGTATTCATCAATCCAGAAGTTAAGCGCATCAGCGACCGTAATTGGCTTAATGGTTTTATCAATTGCTAACGCTATTTCAAATTTAGGATCTTTGTTGTCAGCTAACCAAGCTCGGCACTCATCCCTTTTCTTTCTCGCCTTTGCTAATGACAAGTCAGGATAGTTACCTAACACTATGGTCTGTGGGCTTGTAGTGCGGTCGCCTATACGGTATCGATACAGCCAATTCATATTGTTTTGCTTGTCGGTCTTTGAGGGGCGCACACGCACACTTAAACCTAAGCCATCACTATGAGTAACCGCCTTTGTTATAGACTCCTTTAACAGCTTATCTAAAGCCGTATTGTTTAACTTATCCTTACCCGCCATAGTCGCCTCTGGTTACACGCATGGTTACACACACTTGATAGTCTAACCCTAAACATAGATAAACAACATACAACACAATATTGAGTTAACACTATGTTTTAAAATGAATTAGCTAAACTAAGGCAAAATAAGATAAACAACGAAAAACACTAAAATTGATTGTATGGCATGAACTAAGACTTACCGTCTAAGTGATTGTAACAAAACGGGCTTCCCAGTAATGGGAAGCCCGTTTTTGCTTATATGTACCTCAATATGTACCCTCGTTGTTTTTTCTGCCTTCCTGTTCCTCTACAAATGCATGCTAATCCATATTGAATATATAATATTATTTTTCAAAAACTTAAGATTGACACTTAGAAGATGTAATCATTAATTCTTTGATACCCAAGCAAAACGATAAATTTATATTATTAAAATAAGAATTTTTGATAATTTTTATAACGTGGTAATTCCACCTATACTTCACTCATCAACACGAACAAGCAACAAATTCACCAATCACACAAAAGGTAAATTGATATGAAGATGAGTCATGTAGGTATTATGGTTGGCGACATGGACAAAGCCGTTGAGTTTTATACCAAAGCATTAGGGCTTGAAATTGTGATGGGCAAATCAGCCGTCACAGAGGAAAAACAATCAGCCATAGGTAGAATGTGTATCGCCGTTTTTGGTGAAGGCTTTAAAGGCTTTAATATCGCCCACCTAGTTACATCAGATGGTATCGGCTTTGAACTGTTTGAAATGAAAGAAAGACAAGAAAAGCATAATGTCGACTTCAGCCGCATTGGCATCTTTCATTACTGTTTAGAAACGGATGACTTTGAAGGCGTGATTGAAAGAGTTCAACAGTACGGTGGTAAGACACGCATGGATATTATGCGCTATCACCCTGAAGATGATAGCAAACCATACAAAATGGTTTATTTAGAAGACCCATTTGGTAATCTGTTTGAACTTTACTCTCATTCATATTCTGAAACTTATTCTTCTGAATACGAATAATTAAGTCTGCATGCAGCACAATCGGTGGTCAATTCACATCCATTGACCACCGAGGTGTTATTTAACCTCTTTCCCCAAGTTGAGGTTATATAACAAAGACTGATACGGTATGAATATGCTAATAACCGATGTTCTCATTGATAGCTAGGCCATATTATCGAATTATTGGTCAACATTTCCGGTAAAAAAGAACTTAACATCTGTTAACAAACAACCACAACAAATAGAATTTACTTATCCTGATTACCAAAAACAACATCTCACATACCAATCAACAACTTAAATCAGTTTAAAACACTAGTAAACAAGACTTTTTCAGGATCTTATGTCAGAATAGGTCATTCCATTCTGCTTGTGTGCCCCATAATACAAGTGACTTATTTTATTAGCCTTTACGCTTTTATAGCTAAGCATATTAGGCCAATCTACTGACTAGGAGTCTTATGGATACCACTTTCACTATTGGCGAGATCGAATCATTTCTCATTGCCTTATTGGTATTATTTATCGGTCACTCGGTTAACCGTCATGTTCTTTTTTTACGCAAATACAACATCCCAGAACCGATAGTCGGCGGATTAATCATTGCCACTATTATCACAATCCTTCACTTCCAAAACATACATTTACAGTTTTCACTATCGATGCAAAATACCCTAATGTTGATGTTTTTCAGCTCGGTCGGATTAGCAGCCAGTTACAAACTACTGATGAAAGGAGGGGCAAAAGTGTTCCTTTTTTTAGGGGTTGCTTCTGTTTACATTGTGATTCAAAACGCCGTCGGTGTGAGTCTTGCTTCAGCACTCGGCCTAGAGCCTATTATGGGGTTAATTGCCGGTTCGATTACCTTATCGGGCGGCCACGGTACAGGCGCAGCCTGGGCACAAACCTTTGAGCAAGATTACGGTATTCAAACATTTGAGTTTGCCATGGCAGCGGCAACCTTTGGATTGGTGATGGGCGGGATTATAGGTGGCCCTGTTGCACAAAGGCTGATTAATAAAAACCAACTGACATCTTCATTTGGATTAGGAAAAAAACATCACAAAGCACATCCAGATCTAATCACTTACGACCAACTTGAAGAAGACCGAGTGACCGCTAAAAGCATTTTAGAAGTGCTGTTTATTATGTTGCTCTGTGTGGCGGGATCACAATGGACTAGCCATCTAGTGGCAACATACCATCTTACATGGTTAAAAATGCCTGACTTTGTTTATGCTTTATTTTTTGGTGTTGTGATCACCAATATCACAGAAGTTTCTCGCGGCTTCAAAATTAATCGTGAATCAGTAGATGTGATAGGCACTGTCTCACTGTCACTGTTTTTATCGATGGCATTGATGAATTTAAAGCTATGGGAAATTTTTGATTTAGCCATTCCACTTATCGTCATTTTAATTGCACAAACCATTATTTTAGGGCTGTTTGCATACTTTGTGACTTTTAAAGTGATGGGATCTAACTATGATTCAGCGGTAATGGCTGGCGGTCATTGTGGATTTGGCATGGGTGCTACACCTACCGCGGTAATGAATATGGGCGCGTTAGTCTCTCGTACAGGCCCTTCGCCGCAAGCTTTTATGGTTGTGCCGATTGTAGGGGCGTTCTTTATTGATATTGTTAATGCAATCATCCTACAGGGATATTTAAGCTTTATCAGTTAAGCATTGATCCCACGTTCAAAAAGTGAGTCAATATCCCCATGCCATACATGGCCTTGCATAGGAAATTAAGCATGTTGAGACATTTTGTTGCATAGTCGTTTAAGTTAACCCGTTTTAATCGGCTCAAAAGCCTAAAGACCCACGCGCTATAGCAAACTACGCAATCACATACTTAAGGCCGTGTTAGTCGCTCATTCAACGTCAGCTCAACCGTGAATGTTGATTGGTCTGATAAACCACACGCCCATTTATCTTTGAGCAATAATAAAGGCAGCTTATTCGCTGCCTTTATTATTGGGAGAGATAACGAAGAATAAAGATTAAATTTCAAACTTTTTAATTTCAACTTCAAGTTTGTAAGTTAATTGCTTCACCTCTTCACTCACGCTATGGGCTTGCGCTGAGACATTATTCGTTTTAGCGGCCGTATCGGCAATCACCACGATACGCTGGGCGGAATCTTCACCTGCAGCAAGCTGCTCTGTGGCCGCTTCTGAAATCTGCTGACTCATATGGGCGATGTCGGATAACGATTGAGCAATATTTTTAAGTTCATCGGTCACGCGAGCTGATTTAGTCACGGTTTCTTCACTGGTTACAATGCTTTTCACCACAGATGCTTTGGCGTCTTTGGTGGCTTTTTGCAGCTTGTCGATCATTTGTTTAATTTGCTCTGTGCTGGTTTGGGTTCGTTGCGCCAACTGCCTGACCTCATCGGCAACCACAGCAAAACCACGACCTTGCTCGCCCGCTCTAGCGGCTTCAATCGCCGCATTTAAGGCCAATAAATTAGTTTGTTCGGCAATGCCTTGAATCACCAATAATACGCTGGCGATGTTATTAACTTCATCGTCTAAAACCTGAATATTTGTCCCCGCACTTTCAATTTGATTTTCGAGCAATGCTATCGTGGTTGCTGACTCCTGAGTCAGCCGATGTGCATTAATGCCTTGCTGCTCGGCAGCATTGACTGATTCTGCCGCTTGCTTGGCATGCTCAACCACATTAGCCGACGATGCGGTTAATTCGGTAATCGCTGAGGCAACCATTTGCGTTTCATCGTGCATTGCTCGAGTGAGTTGGTCTAATTCATTTGAACGTTTTGCTGAGCCATCGGCCTGATGGTGTAAAATGTCAGTCACATTTTTAATGCCTTGTACCACACCTTGCAAGCCCACTTGCATGTAATTCATTGCGCCTACCACACTGTCTTCTTGGGCATGGGCAAAACTGGCTTGCTGGCGCAAATTACCGCGGGACACGCTTAATACAAATTGATGAACCTGTTCAATTTCAGCGCCTAAAGAGTGACGCAATTTAAAACCAAACCGCGCTAAACTGATCGATAACACAATGGCGATAATAATCGCAAAAGTCAGCAGGCCACTGGCAACCGACCAATACCGAGCATCGGCTTCAGCATAACTGATCCCCGTTCCCACATACCAGTGCCATAAGTCAGATTGCTGCACCACAGAGGTTAAGGCAACCACTTTACCTTCACGTTCTGAAGTCCATTCATAGGTTAATATTTTACCCGTTTGACTACCCACAAGTTGCTGCACCTTACGGCCAATACTGCTGCCATTGGCATCGACAAAGTCATTAAAGCTTGTGCCATGTAATTGTGGATCATGGGGGGTAGCCACAAAGTCCATATTATTATCAACAACATAAACATACTCAGAATCATGGTATTTGTTTTCACGCAGCACTTGTATTGCTAACGCTTTGGCCTGAGTTTCACTAAGCTCACCTGATAGTTGAAATTGTTCGAATTGAGTCACAATATTAGCCGTACTGCGCATTAATTGATTAATGCGGGCTATATTGTCGCTGTGACTGGAGTCGGATAACGCATGTAAACCACCAAATGCGATACCAAGAGTAGAAACAAATAACAGGGTAGCAAAGAATATTATTTTTGTTTTCAATGTCATAGAACAACCTTACTTCAGTTGGCATGCAGAGTTATTATTTTTAGACTTAACCTCTCTACTACACCATAAAAATGACAGCGATGTCATTAAATATTTAACATAAATATAACCTTGTTAAGTGTAGTGGTTAAAATGAAAAAAGCCTGCAAAAGGCAGGCTAATAAATGAGAAGCAAATAACGCCTACAAGGTAAGGCTTACATCGGAAGTGATCACCGTTGAGCAAGCTAACACAAAGCCTGCGGCAATCTCATCTGCGGTTAATGTTGCCGTACTGCTGGTAGTAACACTGCCTTCGGTCACCTGGCATTTACAGGCACCGCACACCCCATTTCTACAGGCAGCAATAATGGGCAAACCTTCTGACTCAATCCCCTCAAGTAAGGTTTGGTCACTGCCAATGGGAAAATCTTTACCGGCGATTTTTAACATAAAACCACCCGAGGCAACATGTTCACTCGGGCTAAGTGATCGTTTATTTGAGGCTGTTTTAGGAGCTGTTGCGAAGCTTTCTTGATAAAAATTAGCCATATTAAACTGCGCCTGTTGCAACATGGATTTTACTGCTGCCATGTAAGGTTCTGGCCCACAAATAAACACCGTCCGTGTTTGAAAATCAGGTACTAGGGCGGTTAACTTAGCAATGTCTAATCGTCCTGACTCACATTGTATATTCGGGTGACGATCGACCACTTGCTGTTTGGCGCTATCATCTTCTAACACATAACTTAATGCCAAACTGTTGCAACGAGCAGCCATCGTCGCCATCGTTTCAGCAAAAATAATATCCTCGGCACTGCGGGCGCTGTGCACAAAAGCAATATCACTGCCCACCGTGGTGTCACATAACCAACGCGACATGGAATACATTGGCGTGACGCCACTCCCCGCACTTAAAAATAGATATTTATCTGCCTGAATATCAATAAGATTAAAGGCACCATCAGGCCCCACTACGGTTACTTCATCATCTACATTTAATTGATCTGCAAGATAATTAGACACTAAGCCACCGTCTATTTTTTTGATGGTCACAATCAATGAATACGGCCGTGAAGGTGATGAGGCGATGGTGTAACTGCGATACACGGGTTTCCCGTCTATTTCAAGTTTGAAGGTGATAAATTGCCCTGGTTTGTAGTTAAACTTTACCGGTTCAATTCCTTGAAATCGAAAGCTGACAACATCATGGGTTTCATGCCATTTTTCAACGCAGCGTAATATGACTTCCCCGCGTAGCCAATTATCTGCAGCCAGTAATTTAGCCGCATTAACGGACTTGGTTTCTAAAGCGTTAGCTTTCGCCCCTAAAGAGGATAATGCGCCTGCCATTGAAAACCCAGTGGATTTAGCTGTGGTTGATGTGGCATTTAATGGCTTGTCAGTTTGAGCAGTAGCCAAGACTTTTGCAAACGAAAAACCACCCGCTTTAGGCACTGCGGGCTGAGGTTCGGTTGTCGATAATGACGAGGTTTTCTCGGTTTGAGCGGAGGCTAATGCGGCTGAAAATGAAAATCCTGAGGCTGTCATAAAACACCTTTAACTGAACAAATCACAATAAAAAACGGCGATAAAGCCTAACGCTTTCATCGCCGCTAAACCTCTTTACGCCGCGGTCATCATGGCTTTTAAATCGGTTGCTACATCCGTTGTGGTGCGTAACCCAAACTGCTGCTCTAAGATGTTGGCTAAGTTTTCAGTCAAGAAACCAGGTGCACTTGGACCTGTACGAATGTTTTTCACCCCTAAGGATAACAAGGTGAGTAAAACCACAATCGCTTTTTGCTCAAACCACGACAACACTAAACTTAATGGCAATTCATTAATGTCACACTCAAACACATCTTTTAGCGCTAACGCTAATTGAATTGCTGAGTAGGCATCATTACATTGGCCCACATCGAGTAAACGTGGGATACCATTGATGTCACCAAATTCCAGTTTATTAAACTTAAACTTACCACAACCCAATGTCAGAATAAGTGAATCGTCAGGTACCGATTTAGCTAAGTCAGTAAAGTAACTGCGTTCAGCTTTATCACCGTCACAACCACCGATTAAGAAGAAGTGCTTAATAGCACCATTTTTGACATTTTCAACCACAGTTGGCGCAGCAGCCATCAGTGCGTTACGCGCAAAACCAATGGTGATGATGTGCGGGATTTCATCGTATTTAAAGCCCTCAAGCGATAAAGCTTTGTCGATCACTGCGCTGAAATCGTCGCCTTCAATGTGACTCACGCCCGGCCAACCCACAATACTACGGGTAAAAATTCGGTCAGAGTAATCGCCCACGTTAGGGTCAATAATACAGTTTGACGTCATCACTACCGCACCAGGGAAGTTTGCGAATTCTTTTTGCTGGTTTTGCCAAGCACTGCCAAAGTTACCCACTAAATGTGAATACTTTTTAAATGCAGGATACGCTAATGCAGGCAACATTTCACCGTGGGTAAAAACGTTGATCCCTTTGCCTTCGGTTTGTTGCAAGATAAGCTCTAAATCTTTCATATCGTGACCAGAGACTAAAATCGCCTTACCTTTGACAATTTTGGTATTAACTTCAGTAGGCTCTGGATGGCCGAATGCTGTCGTTTCGCCCGCATCTAACATCGCCATCACACGATAGTTAAGCTGACCAATTTGCATTGCGGTGTTAAATAACTTATCCACATCAACCGAGTCTTCACCTAAAAAGGCCATGATTTGGTGGAATTCGGCGGCGATATCGGCATCGGTTTGATCAAGCACACGGGCATGTTCCATATAAGCGGCTGCCCCTTTCAAACCATAAAGACATAACAAACGTAAACCTAAAATATCTTCATGTACCTCACCGCGATTCAGCAACGCTACGGGTGCTTGTTCAAGCATTTCAAGTTTACTTGCGGCAAGATTTAAGGTGCCCTGTGCAGGGATCACTACGGCATCAATGCCCTTTTCTTGGCAGGCGGTTTCATAAGCCGTTTTTAATTGCTCACGGTAAGTTTGAGCTTGTTGGGCGTAACCGATTAAACGGTCATCATCAAAGTTCACGTTAGTCAATGTTGAGAAGAATGCTTTAGGCACAAAGGTATCAATATTGCTATCAACAATTCCCATTTCACGGGCTTTAACTGCATAAGCTGATACGCCCTGCAGCATATAAATAAGCAGGTCTTGTAGATCGGATGTTGACGCTAATTTGCCACACATACCTTGAGAATAACTACAGCCATTGCCCGCTGGGGTTTTAATCGTTTGCTCACATTGCACACAAAACATAACACACTCCTGCTTTACTTATTTAATCATGTATAATTTTTACATGTTTTAATGCAGTTTACTCTTTACAGCGTAAAGCTAAAGCCTCTTTTCAGGTTAATGTGTGTTTTTATGATCGCTGTCACTTTAAGCAAATGCTTAAGTATTTGGATAAAGATGGTTAAAAATCACCCAACAACAGCAGACCAATTAGTACTGTAGTGGCGTGAATCTGACCATTTATTGGCGGTGATATTACTTTGCTGAGGGGGAAGCTACCGACTTTACCTCTAACTATACCCATTTTGAACTCGTTTAGAGGGCATAAATGCGTTACGAGTGATCGTTCTAAACCGTTCTTGAACAAAAACGTTTTAGACCACGATTTGTATAGTTTATTTATATTGGTTTTTTCTGTAGTTCATAGCTTCAATCTAATCAATTGCCTGCCGCTGGGATGTTCAGGATGAACGGAATGTCGCGATCACATGGATGTGAAAGAGCGACCTTATGTGCAAGCACGACCGTGACACGCTGCGAGTTCGTCCCTGAAAGCTCGGCCATGACGTCCATGTCATGGACGGTCACCGCCGCGATTACACCTGAAATTTTCGCTTCTTCGATTTGACCATGTTTATAATCAATAGAAAAAACATCAAAATTTAATTCAAAGTATCACTTTCGCTTTTAATTTTGGGTTCGAATAAAGCCAAATCGAAGAGATGAATGTCTCTGTGTAGATACTGCTGAGGGGATCGAAAACAGGACGTTTTCGTTAAGCGGCCATGGATGGCGTACAGCGTTCCGAAGCATTATCTACAAAGGGATTATTACCTGATAGATTAAAATTGAGGTCATCGAGACTCTTTATTTCGTGAACCCGTGAGCTTGGCATGAATGCCAAGCTAGCTTCCGTTAGGCCATGGTCACTCTTTGGCATCCCTGCCACCGTGACATTTTCAAATCCATTTACTTCAGTCGCCTATTGGAAGCGTTAGGGAGATTTTGTATTAGCTGACAATGGCCGAAGCAAGCTACAAATGAAGTTTAAAGCTGGATCAAACCCCATCGAAAATATGCGCTTTCAGCATTTTTCGTTAGGGGCGGCAGGGCCTAATTCTTGAATCAAAAGTAAAGAGGGTATTGCTGTTAATACCCTTTTGGCCGGTGCAGGATGGAATCCTGCGATGTTAATCCAAACGGAGTTTGGGAAACTCATTTTGGGGCAAAATCAAGTTAGCTTTTAAAGCTTAATGAATACCTAATAAAGCTAAATCGAAGAGATATAATGAATCCTGTGTCGATACGGCTGATACCTGATAATAAAACCTACCACTTAGCCACAGAGTTTAAACCTAGAGTGTCATGTATAACTGCGGTCAGTTCATCACAGCCTTCAGCATTATTGAGCAACAAACACAATCACTTTGCGCTGCAAGTCTTTGGCATCCTGACGGCCATAATGCACCACTAAATCATCTTTACCGTCGTGATTGATATCGGTGACTGACACCATTGACCCTTCTGTCGGCAACGTGAAGGCTAACTCATCACTGCTTTTAGCAAAGGGGGATTGACCACTTTGGCCTTGAAATATTTTTAGGCGCTTTTCGGTATCAGATAACAATAACTCTTTATAGCCATCGCCGTTTAAATCGCCCAAGGTAATCACAGGCTCACCCGTTTGGCCTGAGGTGAGGCTAAAACTTAACTCGACCTCTTTGGTCACATTGGCCTGTTTTGGAAATTGAAATGCATTGTCCATTTTGAACACGTACACATCTTGATCAATACTGCCTGACAATAAGGCACCAACAATTTGTGACACACCAATATCAAAGCCTGACACGACTGCGTCTAAGCGACCATTTTTGTCTAAATCAACAAAGTTCAGCCCGGTTAAGGTGCCATCAGCTCGGATCACGCTGCTAGGTTTGCGACCAAAACTGAGGGCGTTGTCTTTGTTACTACCAAGATACACTTCATAGTCGTTACTTCTGTCAAATACGCCACTGCTTTTGGTATATCTCAGCACTAAATCGGTTATGCCATCGGCATTAATATCAGCAATTTTTTCCACTTTTCGATACATCAGATCACTTTGATCTAATTGACGGCCATAGGCATCACGCTTTTTCCACCAGTCCACGCCACTGATGGGCTGGCTAACGGGAATAAATGTCGCACTCGGCATAAACTGACCATTATCTTTTTGAAAATACACCTCTAATAAACCTTCACCTACTTTAATAATGTCATCACGGTTATCAAAATTTGCATCGGTAAAATACAATTCTGGCTGACTGTATTCCGCCCCTGTATCTGTTAATTCAATATTGGGTAAGAGTGGTAGTGACTGCACGGTAAACGTCTGTAATTCGCTAACGGCATGATTATTGGCCAGCAATAAGTGTAGGCTTTTGAAGTCGCTTAAGAAGATATCAGCAATACCATCATTATTAATATCTTTAACAAAATTCCCCCGCGAAATGTAATCGGCTTTTGGGGTTAACGTAATGGAACTGATCGCGGCGACTTGGCTTATTTGGCCTTGCGTTGACGCCTCTGAGACGGTTGCCAGTACAGGGTGGCCTGGCTGATATTGCCACACACTTTCTGCGCTCAAAAAGTACAGTTTTTGTAATTGAACTTTTTCACCTTCCTCTTCTGGTTGATACACATCATAACGAAACCATGAGGGGTCAACTGGCTGCTTATCAAGTAAACTCAGTTTGTCCTCTTTAAAACCATACACATATAACCAGCGCTGAAATGCTTCATCAATGCCAACCACAATTAACTCATTGCCTTCATTGTCCATAATATTGGCTGATATAACGGGTTGAACCAGTTCAATGTCGGCTTCAAGGGTATATTCTAAAAACGTCAGTTTTTCATTGGCTAATGCAGCACCAGCACTCAATGCTGATAACATGCCTATTGTGCCGATAATCCCTTTAACCTTGGTGGATAATCCCATTGTTATTCTGTCCTTGATGTTGATGAAGTAGTCAATATAGCTTGTATTACTCAATAGCCTCGTATAACGCCCTTATCTGTTGCTGGCCATATTTTCGTTCTAGCCCACGAACTACAAAATGCCCTCTTGCCATATCCTGAAAATGGTCGATAAATAATGTATTGATAATGGCACCGCCTGCGGCACCAATAGCAGGCACAGCTTGTGCCGCTACTTTTTGAGTCACTTGTACGCCAAATCGTTCCGCTACAATGGTGACAATTTTTACCATCATGGGCGCAGCTTCTTTAGTGAACCCTTTGGTTGCTACATATTGTGCCGATTCGGCAATTGAATTAGCCAATACGGTGCGAACCGCAAAATAGCCCGTTTCAGCTTGATCATCATCAAGGCTTTGCCCTCCAAACGCAAACACTTCAAGGCAAGCCATTTTGGTTGCTAAATCACTCAACTGCTCACCTTCACTGCGAGCGATGTCTGCTATCGAACGTAACATGATGGTGGTTGAAATAGGTAACTCAATGGCTAAGGCGCTTAAGCCAAAAAAGCCGCCGACACCGCCACTCAAAGCCACACCAAACTTGTGCCATTTATCAGAAGAATGCAGGTTCGCGCCATCTTTTAAGGTAAACAGTGCCGCATCAACAGCCTTAGTTAATGCCATTTGCGTGACCTTACCAATGCCATTGCTTACGGTTTTGGGCAATAACGCAAAACCTTGTTCAATCGGCTTACCTATTGCATCAGTAATTTTGGCGGCCAGCCCCGGATTTTCTAGCAACTGCTTTGCTTGCTTTAAACGCTGAAAATCGATATCAGTAAGCTGCATAGTATCCTTAATCGAGTGAACACAAGTGTGAGTAATTAAAGCGGCATTGATAGTTTTAACATTAATGCCCAACAGAATGAAGATGCTAGCGGTATATGATTAAACTGAAATGAAACAAACAGTGAAAAACGATAGATTACATATCCTTATTAGGGCGTGTTTATCTTTGTTGATAAATTATGCCCTAGGCTATATTTCTGTCAGGCAATCACAAATAAACACCATTCAGCCTGCCAAATAAGTGAATTTGCGAGCACAATGGCAGGGGAATAGCCACCGCCCCTCGGGTGGAAACTAAAATGACTTTATACTGCATGGGATAATGTTGACGTATGGCCCATTGCACATTATTGAGACACAGTTAGCAAAGCAAAGGGCTGTTTACTAAGCGTTTATAATCCCGAGCTAAGGGTACTAGTAGATTGCCATTTGAGTATCAAGGCAAAAATTAATGCCATAAAAAATGGACTAACAACCAGCGGTGTCAGTCCATTTCATATTTATCGACTTTTGTGTCAAGGGTTAAGTGAGCTATCGACTATTCAACAATAGTAACGCGCTCAATCATAATCGGCGTTTTAGGCACATCATCATGTCCTGCAACCGTTGCTGTTTTGACTTTTTCAATCTGCTTTATTACCTCAATACCCTCAGTAACCTTGCCAAATACGGCATAGCCCCAGCCATTGTTAGTCGTCGCAGTGTGATCGAGAAAGCGATTATTTGCGGTATTAATAAAAAATTGCCCAGTGGCAGAATGCGGTGCATCAGTGCGCGCCATTGCAATGGTGCCTAATACATTACTTAAACCACGATTCGCCTCATTGACAATCGGCGCATGGGTCGGCTTTTCTGCCATTTGGGCGGTAAAGCCACCACCTTGAATCATAAAGCCTTTAATAACACGATGAAAAATAGTCTGCTCGTAAAAGCCTTCTTGGCAATATCTTAAAAAGTTTTTTGAGCTCACAGGCGCTTTTTCTAAATCAAGTTCAATGTGAATATCGCCCAGGTTAGTGGTAAAAATAATGGTCATAATAGCTCGTTAATTTTATCGAAAGGGCTGACTCATCTGTTATTCTGACGATTCTGGCTCCAAAAATTGTAATTTTATCTGCTCGACTTTATCGCGACATGCTAAGAAGGCGGTCACTAAATCTGGATCAAATTGTTTACCTGCGCCTTCAACAATATAATCTAGCGCAGCTTGTGTCGACCACGGTTTTTTGTAAGGTCGCGCAGAGGTTAACGCATCAAACACATCAACTATGGCAACGATTCTGGCACTTAAAGGAATATCTTTACCACTTATGCCTGTGGGGTAACCATTTCCATTCCAATGTTCATGGTGATACAACGCGATTTCTTTTGCCATCACCAGTAATGGGGCATTGTCATCATCACCTAGAATTTCAGCTCCCAGCGCGGGATGTTGCTGCATGATGATGCGTTCGTCATCCGTTAACCGACCAGGTTTTAATAAAATCACATCTGGAATACCAATTTTGCCAATGTCATGCATAGGTGAAGCATGCAGTATATGCTCACACCACGTCGCTGTGGCACCAATATGTTGTGCCAACATCTGACTTAAATGGCCAATTCTAACAATATGTAAGCCGGTTTCATTATCCCTAAATTCAGCCGCTCGGCCTAATTTTAGAATAATTTTATGCCGCGTTTGCTCTAACTCCTTAGTACGAAGTTTCACTAGGTCTTCAAGCTGCCTAGCTTGATTAGCTAACGCCAGTTGGTTTTTCACTCTGACATTTAACACCGCAGGGCTAATGGGTTTACAAATATAATCGACGGCACCTAATTCCAAACCCGTTTGTTCATCCATTTCTTCTGTTTTAGCTGTCACAAAAATAACCGGAATACGGCTTGTGTTTGGATCAAGCTTTAGCTGCTGACACACTTCAAAACCACTCATAGTGGGCATCATAACATCTAATAAGATCAGTTCTGGGATGGGTTCAATACGAGCCAGCTCAAGGGCTTTTTTGCCTGAAGTCGCGGCTCTTATGGTAAATTTATCGGCTAAAATACCGTGAATAATTCGAATATTATCCGGCATATCATCGACAACTAAAATAGTCGGTTTCAATGTCATTTCACTCACTGTCATATTTCCACCTTACTCTCAAAAATACCCAACAGCACTGTTATAAAACCCATTATGACCCTCTAACTATTTAGACTGTTTTTTAATCAACTTTTTCGGGGGTGGGAATATAACTGAAGCCTAATAAATAACCTACAACAATTGGTAAAGCACCACTCACAAGCTCCAAATAACAACAAACAGCAAACCAAACGCAACAAATAAAGCCGCAAAAATTAACATAACGAATCATAACTGTTATTACAAAAAACAAATGCAACAAGGTGCTACCGACTTATACTGAATGTGTAGTTTATGAGCGTTTCATTAAGTAATAATTCGATTATATTATTTACACAATGCGATAAGGTTAGTGTAAAAATAGACCATATCAATCATATTTTGATCGATGAGCTACGTTATATTGTTGTCAACGCAGAAAAGAATGCCGCTGCAATGGACACTCTACTAGTGCAAATAACAGCTTAAACTTAGATGGCTTGTTGCAAAACCACATAACGCTTTTGGAATGAATAATGCTAAAAAATGTAATCAACCTCATACACACAATTCCAATGGCCGCTGCATACATTCGATTTAATGCACCGTGTTTCTTACTCTTGCTGATATTTTTTTCCATCAATGGAAACAGTGCACAGGTGACAACTCAATTAACCGCGTTATCGAGTATTGAAACAGCTTCATCTGAGCGTTTAGAAGCACCACAAAGTGCCCGACAAGAGCATCCCAAAAAGAACATCACCATGATCCTAGAAGCGGATAGACCGTTCTGGCGTGAAATTGCAGCTTATTCTCAATTTGCAGCCAATGATCTCAATATCAATCTCGATATTATTTATAGTAATAATACCAGTGCAATGCTGTTAAATTTAAGTCGAAAAGTAATTCATGAACAGACCGACGGCCTGATTATTTCTGAAAGTACCGATATTTTACCCACACTGCTAAAAGAAGCCGATGAACATGGTGTTCCCGTCATCACGATTAATTCAAACTTAAAAGAATCAAAACTGTCACTCAAAGCAGACAGCTTAAATTGGATTGCCCGTTTTGGCCGAGATGTAGACTCAGGTCAAACCCTGATCAAGAACTTAGTCAATAAAAATAAGGCCGCGGATTGGCAACCGAACATTTTAATTTTAGGCGGTAATCCAGATGATGCTTCGGTGATCAGCAGAGTTAATGACATGGTCGAGTATATTTCTGCTCGTTGGAAAAATGCGGTTATCACGGTTAAATACACCAACTGGGATCCTCAAGCGGCACGAGAACAATATGCCCTCGCCCTATCTGAAAACAACATAAACTTAGTTGTTGCAATGAATGCTTCAATCGCCAAAGCTGTCGCCTTAGAAGCGGAGCAACACCCTTCTTCTAAGCCCCTCATTGGTGCATTAAGTTGGCTTCCTGAATTAGTCTCTGATATTCCAAATGATAATATTAACGCCGCATCAATAGGTGCTGACATGATGGGAGGGTTTGCAACCGTACTCATGTTTGATTATCTAAATGATAATCACATCAAGCGCCAAGGTTTTGATTTTGTGATCCCGCCCGTAGTAGTGACTTCACATAATTATAAAAGTTACCTGCCACTGTTAAACCTTAACGAATCGAATATTGATTTTAAAAAAATATCGCTCACGTTCAATCCCAATATGCTGTTATTGGACTTTAAAGTAGCTGATTTAATTAACAGCTATGATACACAGCAATTTTTAAATAATTTAACCGAAGAAGAAAGGGCATTTATTAAGCAACATCCTATTATTCATTTAGGAGTTGATCCCGATGCCGCCCCTTTAGATTTTATTACCGACAACGGTGAGCAACAGGGTATTATTGCCGACTATTTAGCCGAAATCAGCCCACTACTTCCGTTAGAATTTAACATCAGCTCCGCCAAAAATTGGCAACTGCTGGTAAATGATTTTAAACAACAAAAAATTGATGTGCTTTCGCCCGTGTCGGATCATCACTCGCGCGACAAAGACATGTTGTTCACTGATGCGCTGGCCTACTTCCCTGCTGTTATTGTGACGAGAAACGATACCGATAATATTAACGGCCTTGATGACTTAGCCGGAAAAAAAGTGGCTGTGGTGGCAGAAGATATCACCGAACTGCAATTAAAATCAGAACATCCAGAGCTGATTGTTGTGCCCTACAACACCCTAGAAGATGTGCTTAATGCCGTTAATCAACACCAAGCCTTTGCTGCTTTTATTCATTATCCATTAGCCTCCAACATGTTAGAGGCTTTTGGACATCGTCATTTAAATATTGTTGATTTATCAGATTATCGGTTCGGGGTATCCATTGGTATCAGAAAAGACTGGCCTGAACTTAAAAGCATTTTAAATAAAGCCTTTGCTTATATTCCTGATACACGAAAACAAAATATCAAAGATCGCTGGATTAATGTTCGCTACGATTTTGGCATCAAGAGACAACAAGTGATCAATTGGATTATCAATTTAGCCTTTATTCTGACCGTTACTTTTGGGATTTTCATCTATTGGAATCGACGCTTAAATAAAGAAATTGCCCAACGCAAACAAACTGAAGAGCAGCTTAATCTCAGTAGAGCAAGGTTCCAATCTCTCTTTGATGTCTCTATTGAAGCTTGTATGCTATCAGACACCAATGGCACCATACTCGATTGCAACCAGGCGCTATTAGACCTGGTTGCATACAACACCAAAAATGATGTGTTAGGTATGCAACCCACATTATTTTATGCCGCCGACGCCACCCAACGCCAGGCCTTATTCAAAAGCCGCCTAGCACAAACACTGCAACAAGGCATGTATACGTACGAAGCGGAAATGTTGAGCTCAACAGGGCAACGCATCCCGATTGAAGCAACCCTTAAAGTTGTCGAATTAGAAGGGCTACAATGTATTTTAGGCTCCTACCATGACATCAGCGAAAGATTACGCATTAATAAACTGCTGATACAAGAGCGCGATGTGCTGCAAAATATCTTAGGTAAAAGTCCAATTGGTGTATGGGTTTGCGTGCAGAATACCTGCCGATATACCAATAAACGCATCACCGAAATGACCGGCCTGAATATCGGTCATACCGTTGCAGATATCTTCACCAACCCTAATGATTTCAATGCTATTTTGCAACTCAGTGGCAATGAAGAATTACAACTTGAAACCCAATTTAACACCCCCGATGGTACCAGGGATATCTTCATCACCGCCTACCCAACCATTCACGGGGGGCAAAATGCTAATTTGTGTTGGGCGTTAGATATTACAGATGACAAACTGATTCAAACGGAATTAGCCAGTGCCAAAGAAGCGGCTGAATCTGCCAATCAAACCAAGTCTAATTTTTTAGCGAATATGTCACATGAAATACGCACTCCGATGAACGCGATTCTCGGTATGTCTTATCTAGCACTGCAAACAGACCTCTCGGGTAAACAACGTGACTATGTTGATAATGTTCACCGCGCAGCAAGCTCTTTACTGGGTATTTTGAATGATATTTTAGACTTTTCAAAAATTGAAGCCGATAAAATGGATATCGAATCGGCAGAATTTGATATTTTCGATGTATTTTCCAATCTCGCCAACATCATCAGCTTCAAAATTGAAGAAAAAAACATCACTGTTTTATTCGATTTCCCGTCTGATTACCCAAGATTTTATATGGGTGACAGCATGCGACTAGGTCAAATTTTGATCAACTATTGTAATAATGCGATCAAGTTTTCTCACCCCAATAGCAATATTATTATCAGGGGAACAGCCACACCCAATGGTAACAATATTGATCTCACTTTCTGCGTCGAAGACTTTGGTATCGGTATACCAAAGCATAAGCAAGGCAAGTTATTCGGGTCATTTGAGCAGGTTGACGCCTCTACATCAAGAGAATATGGCGGAACAGGCCTTGGATTAGCAATCAGTAAACGTCTTGCACACTTAATGGGTGGACAGGTTTACCTAGAAAGCGAAGAAGGTAAAGGCAGTCGATTTTATTTAACCCTAACCTTACCCAAAGGTAGAGGTCATGACCCAATGATTCGCTATGAAGCTGCCAAAGGTAAAACCTTTACCTTTATTGGGCTCCCCACAATCATTACCAATAATTTGATAAAGCATGCTGATTTTTTAGGCATAAATATGATTGTGGCTGATGAAACGAGTACAGCGCTTGCACAGCATGGAGCATTCGAGCCAGGATCTGGCGACCCGTTTTATGTTATTTGTGATTTTGAATGTTGCAACACGACTTTATTGGATGCGTTGAGGCAAAATTCAGCATCAAAACTGGTCATAGTCAATAAGCTTTCTGAACAAGATGACGTCAATGCATTGATTGGTGAAAGCGATCAAATTTTCTCTATCACTAAACCACTCACACCGGCAAGCATGGGTGATGCTGCGGTTAAGCTAATAACGGGTGAGGCACCTACAGCAAGTGAATTACATGCTCAGCAATCCATGTTTGAGCTTAAATCTAAGTTAGCCGGGGCCGAAATATTATTAGTCGAGGATAATTTATTAAATCAAGAGTTAGCCATAGAACTGTTAAGGCAAGCAGGAATGAAAGTTACTGTGGCCAATAACGGCATTGAAGCCGTTGAATTAGTCCAAAACCAGCGATTTGATGGCGTACTCATGGATGGTCAAATGCCACTGATGGATGGATACGAGGCCACAAGGCGAATTCGAGCCAATGAACAATTTGCGGATTTACCCATTATTGCGATGACGGCTAATGCGATGAAAGAAGATGTCGATAAAGGTATTGCATCGGGAATGAACGATCAAATCAATAAGCCAGTGCATGTCAAAGACCTTTACAACATTATGGCGCGCTGGATTTCACCTAAAAAACAGTCAATCATTACTGCCCAAAAACAGACACAAGCCGCCGTCTCACTGCCTAAAATCAATGGGTTAGAAACTCATCGAGGGTTGATGCATTGCAACCATAATGCAACCTTATATAGCAAATTGCTGCGCACTTTCATTCAAACTGGTGAATCGCTGATTAAACAACAAAAGCAAGCAATTGCCATGAAAGACCTCGCTGAAATGCAACTCAGTAGTCATACCTTAAAAGGCGTTAGCGCCAATATCGGCGCTAACGAGGCCAGCCATCTTGCGGCTAATATTGAGGTGCTACTGAACAACATTGATGGCCCTGACTGGCACTTGATTGAGCAAAATACGCATCAGTTGCATCAACACCTTACTGTATTACTCACCGAACTCGATAAATGGCATCATAAGAATCAACCATCCTCCATTACACGCGAGGTAAATGATGAGGGGATAATTGAAATGCTTACACAGCTTAATATCTGTTTAGAACAATATAATACTGAAGCATTAGAATGGGTGAGTCAGCTAGAAGGTATAGCGCAGTTAATACCACATAAAACCTTACTCAAGTCATTAAAACATGATGTAGAGCAATTTGAATTTGATTCGGCTATCGAAAAACTGATCCAATTAACCACCTCATTAAATGTAGTGAAGGAATAACGTGATGCAATTGAACCAGATGACAGCAATGATTATCGAAGACATGGATGCAATGCGTAATATCATGGTTGAACAACTACGCCAACATGGTTTTGGACGCGTACTACCCGTTGAAAATAGCCGACGCGCATTAGAAATTCTCGAAAATAATAACGTAGACATAGTACTGCTTGATTGGATTATGCCCGGTGGCAACGGCATTGAAGTATTAAAAATGATGCGTGCCAACCCTCTATGGCACTCGATTCCGGTCATTCTCGTTACCGCTCACACCAACCGAGACATGGTGACACAAGCCATAAAATATAATGTGTCTAACATTATCGCCAAACCCTTTACGGCAAAAGCATTGCAAACCAGGGTGTTACAAGCCTTAAAAGCTGAACGCAAAAATCTATTCGAACAACTGACCCCAAAAGAGCCTGATGAAGTGACAACGCAATCACTCGCGGATGAGACTAATAGCATTTTAATTGTTGATGACGTACCTGACAATTTGGCATATTTGGTGGGTTTATTAAAAGATGATTATAAAATTCGATTTGCCAAAAATGGTGCAGCAGCCTTAAAAATTTGCCAATCAGCCACACCACCGGATTTAGTGTTACTTGATATCATGATGCCAGATATGGATGGCTACCAAGTGTTAAAATCCATGCGCGAACATCCACAGTCTGATCAAATCCCAGTGGTATTTGTTACAGCACTCACAGAGATTGAGCATCAAGTGGCTGGACTAAAAGGCGGTGCAATCGATTATCTTACCAAGCCCATTCAGCCAGAAATTTTAAAGTTACGGGTTAAAAACTTGCTGGCCACGGTCAATTTACAACGCGGCCTACAAGCTAATTATGACAATATGCTGGCTATGGCCAAGCTTAAAGACAGTGTTGAAGATATCGTTCATCACGACTTAAAAGGCCCATTAGTGTCGATAAGTGCCATGGCACAGCGTATTGCGCAAGACAAAAGCTACCCAAAAGAGTTACAAACCAAAATCAGCCAAATTGAAGAGATGGCACAGCAATCAATTAACACTATCAGCTTATTTTCAGTGTTATATAAAATTGAATCAGGTCGATTCCAATTATCGCCAGAGCGCTTTTCGATCCACAATATAATTAAGCGTATTTTGAACGTGATGCATGTTACTTTTCACCACAAAAAACTGGTGGCATATCAGATCCCTGATGAAGACCCTAATCAAGAATTTTTTGTTACGGGTGATCCAATTTTAACTTATTCATTGCTACTAAACTTGATAAAAAATGCCTTTGAAGCCGCCAAAATCAGCACAAAAGTAGCCATTCATTTTGAATCGGATGACAAAATGGTCAATGTTAAGATTGAAAATACTGGCGTAGTACCCGAAGAGATACGTGATACTTTTTGGGATAAATACGTATCATCAGGTAAATCTAAAGGCTCTGGGCTGGGGACATATTCAGCTAAAATACTCACCCAAGCTCAAGGCGGCACCATCGAATTATCCATTGATGACTTACAAAACTTAACCAGTATCACGGTATCTTTGCCTGTGGCAAAAAACTGAAATGGTTAACCTGAATACCCTATTCAACCTCAACTTAGGCTAAGACACAAACAAAACAAACTTTAAAAATCGATAATTCAACGACTTAAAACAAAAATAGAATTTAGACTGATATCTAGGCGAATGAATGCGTCATGATTGACGCAATGCCCCTTTGCACATCTGGTTATTTAATGCCTGTATCAAGCATACAGGCACGGTTATCATTATTGATTAAACAAGTCCATCGCTGTGCGGGTCATGGCTTTCACCCCCGTTGCGATAGTGGCTGGGTAGTCTGGGGCAAACTGGCTTGAATGCAATGATGGTAAGCTTGTCCCCTTTGCGACACTGTCAGCATACAATGTGGGTTCCACCGCCCCTAACCAAAACAGTGTAATGGGCACTTTTTCTGCGGTTCTTCCATATAAGCCAAAATCTTCGCCGGCCATTACAGGCGGCGCAACTTGCACATTGTCAACACCAAGCTCAGCTTCGATACTGGCTTTCACTGTTGCCGCTAATGCTGGATCGTTGTAGGTAGAAGGGATGGTTTCATCGTCATGCACCTTCACTTCAGGCATTAAATCATCCGGTAGACCCGCACTGAGTGCAATTCCCCGAGTAATACGCTTAATCGCTTCAATTTGTTGGGTTCTCACCTCTGGATTGTAGGAGCGTAGGGTTAACTGCAACATGACTTCATTTGAAATAATATTATGTTTCGCGCCACCATGAATTGAGCCCACGGTAACCACATTTGGCTCCAGCGGCGAAATCTCGCGACTAGGGATCGTTTGCAAAGCAAGTACCGTTCTCGCCGCCAATACCACGGGATCGATGGTGGTATGGGGGTAAGCACCATGGCCGCCTTTGCCTTTGATTTTTATATCAACAGAATCAACATTGGCAAGTGCATAACCGCTAATCACACCGACTTTGCCAGCGGGAATACTGGCGCTAACATGCAAACCTAACACTGCATTTGGCGTTGGAAACTGACTAAATAAGCCTTGCTTTAACATCGCTTTAGCCCCGCCACCGACTTCTTCAGCGGGTTGAGCGACCATCATAAGCGTGCCTTGCCATTCCGCTTTATGTTGCATTAACTGTTGTGCCGTGCCAATTAAACTGGTCATGTGAATATCATGGCCACAGCCATGCATGATGCCAACGGTATTATTGTTGGCATCTACAGTGGTCACAGTTGATGCATAGGGTTTGCCCGTTTGTTCAACAATCGGTAAACCGTCGGTATCGGCGCGGATCATTATGGTTGGTCCCGATCCATTTTCAAAAATGCCCACAACACCGTAACCGCCAAAATTTTTGGTGACGGTAAACCCTAATGCCGTCAGTTCTTTTGCCATACGCTCACTGCTGTTTTTTTCTTGATATGACAACTCAGGATTTTGATGAAGATGCAGATATAACTTTTCTAACTGCGGTAGCGCCTTCGCTACAGGTGCATCTAACGATGATGCCATCACATTTGCTGCTATCAATGGACTGATTGATATCGAAACCGCTAAAGCAAGTTGGGTTAATTTCATCTATATCTTCCTGATCATATTCTGGTTTTTTTGGCTGTTCATTCACTCTAAACGAGGTGGCTAAAGAACACCAGCAACGAAAGTAGCACTGATGTCTGCGGTACTTGTGTATTAAACATACATCAATTTTAATCTGACTCTTGTAAATCTGAACTCGAGGCCACTTAACCAACTCAGCGCAACAATGCGCCAGCCCCATCAACAACGCCTGCCTCTTTGCATATTTAAGGCACCCAAACCAGCTCAGGCAAAGCCGATAAATCTAAACAATTGCCCTTTTCAGCGATTACCGCATGCTGCGGAGCTAGAGCGGGGTCGGCTGTTAACTTATCAATTAAGATTTGCTGTGATTCAGGTTCGCCATGCACTAGCACTACTGGCGGTTGATTGACAAAATGACGATACCAATTCAATAGCTCCACTTGATCCGCATGGGCAGATAACCCCCCAATAGTATGGATGCTGGCCGCCACCTTAATACTCTGACCGTGAATCGTAAGCGTTTCGGCCCCGTCAACCAATAAACGCCCTGGTGTCCCCTGCGCTTGATAACCACAAATAATGATATCTGTGCCCTTACGCGCAAGATTATGGGCTAAATGATTACGAATACGTCCGCCATTACACATGCCACTACCCGCAATAATAATCAGCCCTTCATGTATATCATTCAGCTCGATTGACTCTTCTGTACTGCTGGTAAATTCAGCGGTTGATAACAAGGGATGTTGGCCTGGTGATAAGCGAGTAAAACGCTTAAAGTCATCATCCATTAATGGGTAATTATTGACATACACCTGAGTTGCTTTAATCGCCATCGGGCTATCAAGACAAATTCGCCAGCGCGATAAATCCCATTCTTTGGCATAAATATGGAATAAATACAGTAACTCTTGCGCACGCCCCACAGAAAAAGCAGGCAGTAAAATATTGCCACGGCTTTTATGAATGGTGGTGGCAAAGATGCCTTTAAGCTCAGTCAGAGTCTCTTGCCAACTGCGATGCTGACGGTTGCCATAGGTGCTTTCCATCATGACTAAATCAGCATGTTCTATCATGGTGGGATCTGACAAAATCGGCATTCCCTCTCGGCCAAGATCGCCGCTGAATACTAACTTTTTTTGTTCGGGCGGCTGACCCAGCCACAACTCAACCACTGCAGATCCTAAAATATGCCCTGCATCGGAGAGCGTTACCTCAATATCATCTGTCATCGCAATACGGTGGCCATATTCTAAAGCGACAAATTGGGTTAAAACCTGATCAACATCGTCTTGGGTAAATAAGGGGTCAAGCGGTGCTAAGTCATTTTTAGCACGCTTTTTATTTTGCCGCTCTGTATCTCGCTCTTGCAGCATAGCGGCATCTTTTAACATAATAGCGCATAGCTCTGCCGAGGCTTTATGGGTATAAATTGGCCCTGTAAACCCTTGCTTTACTAATAGTGGTAATCGACCCGAATGGTCAATATGGGCATGACTTAGTACCACGGCACTCATCAATTCAGGCTGAAAATCAAACGGCTCATGGTTACGTAGCTCGTCCGCCTTACTCCCTTGAATTAATCCACAATCAAGTAATATAGATTGCTGGTTAACTGTAATTAGGTGGCAAGATCCAGTAACCTCTTGTGTTGCGCCTAAAAATCGCAATGTCATTTGCATGCCAACCTCCAGTTTATGTGCCAGATACCCTCTATTATTTAATAGTAGGCTGTTCAGGGCAAAAAGGCGGGAGCTGGATCATAAATGTTCAAAAAACACACATTGGCTACGATAAGGAACTGACTTATGGCTCAAAACGATCGCTATTTTTATCAACCAAGTCAGGGGCATGGCTTAGCTCACGATCCGCTAAATGCCATTATCAGCCCGCGCCCAATTGGCTGGATATCATCAAAAAATGCTCAAGGGCAACGTAATTTAGCGCCTTATAGCTTTTTTAATTGTTTTAATTACACCCCACCTATTATTGGTTTTGCCAGTATCGGTAAAAAAGACAGCGTCGCCAATATTGTTGAAACAGGTGAATTTGTGTGGAACTTAACCACCCGAGCATTAGCTGAAAAAATGAATCAAACCTCTGCAGCTTTACCCCGTGGGGAAGATGAATTTGCTTTTGCAGGATTAACCCCGTTACCGAGTGAATTGATAGGGGCGGATAGAGTTGCCGAAAGCCCAGTACACTTTGAGTGTAAACTCACCCAATGCATTCAATTAAAAGATGCCAATGGTCAAGATATTGATACTTGGCTAGTGCTAGGTGAAGTGATTGCAGTGCATATTGCTAATTATCTGATTGCTGAGGGTATTTATCAAACAACACTTGCCGAACCTGTGCTCAGAGCGGGCGGCCCAAGCGCTTATTACACAGTGAGTGAAAACAATCGGTTTGATTTATTTCGTCCGGTAATGCCAAAGTAATATGCAATCACAACATTTAGCAAAAATCATTCAAGCCATTGAGGCTCATAGTGTTTCCCATGTAGACACGCTTCAATCACTTTGGGGCGGTTACGGTGAGCTTGTGAGAGTGTATTTAACAGGGCATCACTGTACATCGGTCATTGTGAAACATATTCAATTTCCACAGCCCAAAACTCACCCTAGAGGCTGGGCAACGGACTTATCCCACCAGCGAAAACTTAAATCTTATCAAATAGAAAGTTATTGGTATCAGCATTATGCCCATCTCTGTAAGGCTGACTCTTGTGTGCCCAAATGCCTGTGGATTGAAACCTCTGAACACGAGACACTGCTTATTTTAGAAGATTTGGCGGTACTGGGTTTCAATCGTGTTAACCCTCAACCCACGCAAGCGGTTATTCAAGCCGGTTTTACCTGGTTGGCGCATTTTCATGGCCAATTTATGCAACACACTGGCGAGGGATTATGGCCTATTGGCAGTTACTGGCACTTAGCAACAAGGCCTGATGAACTGGCCGCTTTGCAAGATATTAAGTTAAAAAACGCAGCAATCCCCTTGGACAATCTACTTAACAATTGTCCATTTCAAACGGTAATACACGGCGATGCCAAGCTGGCCAACTTTTGTTTCACCCCCGATTTAGCTCAGGCCGCAGCGGTCGATTTTCAATACATTGGCAAAGGCTGTGGTATGAAAGATGTGGTCTATTTTCTCAGTAGTGTGATGGCCTTTAACCAACCCACTGCGAGTATCGAACAAGCCGTACAGCTGTATATTGATTTTTACTTCGAACAATTAGCCCTTAGCACAAACTACTACCATCCCACTATCGATTTAGTACAACTCGAAAAAACATGGCGTCCGCTATACGCTATTGCTTGGGCTGATTTTCATCGTTTTATCAAAGGCTGGAGCCCTGAGCATCCTAAAATAAATGCCTACTCTGAAACGTTAACCTTAACAGCATTGGCACAATTAGCTGCTGAAAACAGTGACACAGCTAAGCAATAGATGACCTCATTAACTGTTTAAGTGACGCAGTTTATAGTCAGTGGGGCTCATGCCATAACATTGTTTAAACAAGCGGCTAAAATGGCTAGTACTGTGGTAACCCAGCGAAAAGCAAACCTGAGTAATTTGCTGACCTTGGGCAATAAATTTTGCCGCCTGCTTAAGCCTAAGTTGTTGCTGAAAAGCCATCGGCGTACAACCAAAATGATGTTTAAATTGGCTAAAAAACTTGCTGCGACTCATGCACGCTAAGCGGCATAACCCATCAATATCTAATCCTTCATGCAAATGGGTTTTCATATGGTGCAACACTGAGTTCAGACCATTAAATTCAGGATTTTGCTCACTATGAAACAATAAAAAATCGCGCGTTTGAAAACGCAATAGTCGAATCACTAATTCTGAAATGGCTAAATCGATCAAGCAACGTCTGTCTTGGTCGTTTTCAGTAAAGATATGCACCATCCGCTCAAGCAGTGCTTGGGTTTGTTGATTATGATGGGTGTGAATGATGGATTGTTGATGCTGCCAAACACCGTAGGCTTTATCAAGTGGGGAACACATTTGCAGTTGTTCTGCCACCTGCGTCACTTTATCGGTCGCGATTTCAATGGCTAAACAGGTCGTTGGCTGATGAATTTTCGCCTCTGGAAAATCAATTTCTACCGCCTGATTGGGTGCCATGATAAACGATTCGTGCGGGTAAAAAGCCGCCTCATAATCATCTGCCGAGTGCATGACTTTTTTACCTGTCACCATGCCACAAAATAATAATTGATCTGACTTCAACGCCACCCGGGACGCTTGCTCAAAAGTATCGTAAATACTCAGCTCTGCCTCAGGGGCCGAAAAAGTCATTTTATTTTCTACCAACACCTGAGGTGCTGCGCGCTTTTGTTGTAAACATCCTTTTATCATCGTTTCACCTATAGCAGGGTTATACCTCTGGAATATAACAATCCTGTACAACAATCCTTGCTATCGGCGACAACATAAAACACAGGTTACATTATCAATATGTACTGTGAGTCAACAGCTGTGGATTTTCAGAATAGCGCCCTTGTCAATATTTGTTCTAGGTTAATTAGTCATCCCAAAAATACAATTAGAGGAAAGTATATGATTTATGCAGCACCCGGCGAAACAGGATCTGTCATCACATTCAAAGCTGTCTATCAAAACTACATCGGGGGTCAATGGGTCGAACCGGTTAATGGCAAATACTTTGATAACATCAGCCCAGTCAATGGCCAAGTTTTTTGCAAAATTCCACGTTCAGACCAGCATGACATCGATTTAGCATTAGATGCAGCCCATAACGCCAAGGCGGCTTGGGGCTCGACCTCGGCAACTGAGCGGTCAAATATTTTACTCAAAATAGCCGACCGCATTGAGGCTAATTTAACCCAACTTGCAGTAGCAGAAACCTGGGATAATGGTAAAGCCGTACGTGAAACATTAAATGCGGATATTCCATTGGCTGTAGATCATTTTCGATATTTTGCGGGTTGCTTGCGCGCGCAAGAAGGCACTGCGGCTGAAATTGATGCCAATACGTTGTCTTACCATATCCATGAGCCTTTAGGCGTGGTCGGCCAAATTATTCCTTGGAACTTTCCTATCCTGATGGCCGCTTGGAAACTCGGTCCAGCATTAGCGGCGGGTAACTGCGTGGTATTAAAACCGGCAGAACAAACCCCAGCATCGATTTTAGTGCTAATGGAAATCATTGGCGATTTATTGCCCGCAGGCGTGCTGAACATAGTCAACGGTTATGGCGCCGAAGCTGGCCAAGCCTTAGCCACCAGCAAACGTATAGCCAAAATTGCCTTTACCGGCTCAACACCTGTGGGCTCACATATTATGAAATGTGCCGCTGAAAACATTATTCCGTCTACCGTAGAGTTGGGGGGGAAATCACCCAATATTTTCTTCAATGATGTTTTCAATTTTGAAGATGAATATCTCAGTAAATGTATTGAGGGTGCGGTGTTGGCATTTTTCAATCAAGGCGAGGTATGCACTTGTCCGTCAAGGTTGCTGGTACAGGAAGATATTTACCCGCAGTTCATTGCAAAAATCATTGAGCGCTCTAAAGCCATTAAGCGTGGTAACCCACTGGACACCGACACCATGGTGGGCGCGCAAGCCTCTGAAGAACAATTCGATAAAATCATGAGCTATATCGCTATCGGCAAAGAAGAAGGCGCTGAAGTATTGCTTGGGGGAGGTGTTGAAAACCTCAGTAGCGCCTATCAAAAGGGGTTTTATATTCAGCCGACGTTATTAAAAGGCACCAATAACATGCGCGTGTTTCAGGAAGAGATTTTTGGCCCAGTGATTTCGGTCACCACCTTTAAAGATGAAGCTGAAGCACTGGCCATGGCCAATAACTCTGAATTTGGTTTAGGTGCAGGGGTTTGGACCCGCGACATGAATTTAGCTTATCGTATGGGGCGAAAAATTGAAGCCGGAAGAGTATGGACTAACTGTTACCACATGTACCCTGCCCACGCAGCATTTGGAGGTTATAAAAAATCGGGTGTCGGGCGTGAAACCCATAAAGTGGCATTAAACCATTACCAACAAACTAAAAACTTGCTGGTTAGCTATGATGTTAATCCATTGGGATTTTTCTGATCAAATAAGTGACTGCTACTCGCGGTAATCGCACTATGCGGTTGTCCAGTACACAGGGCTGAAGTCATTCAGCCCTAATATTTTTGTCTTCATCGCTATAAACTCGCCAACATAACACACTGGATTTTTAGCTGAAATTACATACACTGTCATCAATGATGATTAATTAAACGGGACAGGTATGACAGCTAAAAAAATATTAGTAATCGATGACGACCCCATTTGCTCAGGCGTGTTATTGGCAATTATTGGTGATGAACATCAAGTAATATCTGCTAACTCAGGTTCTAGCGCGTTAGAAATTATCACCACATTCAAACCCGATCTCATTTTACTTGATATCAATATGCCCAACATAAACGGCTATCAAGTTATAAAACTGGTAAAAAATAATCCGCTGACAGAGCATATCCCCATCATTATTCTCAGTGGCCTAGCGGAAGATTCAGACAAAGAGTTTGGCCTGCGCATCGGTGCAGACCATTACCTTACCAAACCTATCTTGCCTGATGAGATTGAAAGCACAATTAAACAATATTTAGGCCATTAACTGCGCCCCATAAAACGAAAGCATTTTGGGCTTTCGTTTTAATCTCGCCCCCATCACCAGTGTTTATTAGCCTTCGTTTGTAGTATCTGATTACTACCACTGTATTTCTTGAGCTATTACAGTAAGGAAGTCATTTGAATATCAATGGAGTTAATCATGGCTAATGTATTAATTATTGCGGGCGATTTTGTCGAAGATTATGAACTGATGGTGCCGTTTCAAGCATTACAAATGGTGGGACATCAAGTTACGGTTGTGTGCCCCAACAAATCGACTGGAGACACTATAAAAACCGCTATCCATGATTTTGAAGGCGATCAAACCTACACCGAAAAACCTGGACATTTGTTCGCATTAAATGGCAATTTCGATACTATTGTCGAATCTCAATTCGATGCCTTACTGATCCCCGGAGGCCGCGCGCCTGAATACCTTCGTCTTGATAAAAAAGTCATTGCTTTAGTACAAGCTTTTGCTGCCAGTCATAAACCGATTGCGGCAGTGTGTCATGGTGCGCAGTTATTAACGGCGGCAAATGTAGTACAAGGTAAAAAGATATCAGCCTACCCAGCTTGCGCCCCTGAAGTGACTCAGGCAGGAGGGGAATATTGTGAGATAGCCGTCACCGAGGCCATTACGGATGGCAATTTTGTCACCGCACCTGCATGGCCTGCACATCCAGATTGGTTAGCACAATTTAATCAATTGCTAAGCCGCTAATTATCAAACTAAAAGTTTCAAGTTTGGATTGCATCAACATATATAATCCGTCACGATGGACAGGCCTTAATAAGCCAACGTGACGGAGCATGATATGTGTGAAATTTATTCTGGAGCTGAGCCAGAACTCTTTGCATCACAAACCCGATCTATTCGCATTGACGGTGTGGTGACCAGCATTCGACTTGAAGCAGTGTTTTGGCAAATTATTCAACAAATCGCTGATGACGCCGATTTATCTATCGCGGAGTTTCTCACTCGCATTTATCGTGAAGTTATCATTAAACGCGGCGAAATTAATAATTTCAGCTCTCTTTTGCGCGTGGCCTGCACCACTTACTTAAATCAGGGCACCCGAATCGCGCTAACACCCTCTCTGGCTAAAAACGATTTTTGGTCACAAAAAAGCTAACGATAACGCAGGCTAACCTCGGTTAATCGTAATATCGGCAATATAACCATGCTGGCTGCTCACTAATGCCTGTTTAAGCATATTGGCGGCTTCATCTGCCTCCATAAAGCTAGAGGTATCTAAGGCTTTACCACTGGTTGGCCAAAAACCTGTATCCATTCCACCTGGATACACTGCGATAATTTTCATTGGGCTACCTTTTAGTTCAAGGCGCACAGACTCAATAAATCCTCTTACAGCCCATTTAGCTGCGCAATAGGTAGACTCTCCGGCTTTTGCTGACAAGGCTGCTGTTGACATCACTACCACCACATTCACCGCTTGATCTTTATAACGTTTGACCGTCTCACGTACCAGCAAAATGGCTGACATAATGTTGTTTTGCAATAACTCAGAGATAGCTTCGGGCCGCTGAGTTTCTATCGCACCAAAATAACCACTGCCCGCACAATGAATCACTGTATGTAATCTCAATTGTGCTTGTTGTGTTTGTTGCACCAGCTCAACTTGGTCAAAAAGGGCAGACACACTAGCTGCCGAGGTTAAGTCGGCAGTAATCGCGCAAATGTTTGCTCCCAGCCCTTGCCTTATGGCATCTAAACGGGTGGTATTACGCCCTGAAATAATCACCTGTTGATTATCGTTATGGTAACATTTGGCTAATGCCGCCCCTAAACCACTGCTTGCACCGGTAATCAAAATCATAATAGCCTCTTAAAGCAAACCCAAAATGCGTGTAGTTAACCTCAGATCAGGATAATAAACGCTTACCTAACAGCCAGCCTAATTGAATTGACCCGCAAACACTAGCAACTGAGTTTAGGCGCAATCAGCTAACATCAAAGTGAGAGGTCAATAAAAAATCCGACATCATCTCTGACATCGGATTTTAATGGCTAACTGAAATATTGCCTAAGCATCGCTAGGGGGCGACTTTCTCAACACGTTTTACCCAGCCATCAGGACCTTGCAGATTCCCTTTTTGAATATCGGTAAACACCTTGTAGATTTTTTTGATATTCGGGCCAACTTTACCATCGCCAACGGTTAAGACACGGTGATCTTCAAAAATATATGATGTCACTGGAGAAACCACAGCTGCCGTGCCAAAACCACCCGCTTCAACAATCTCACCTGACTCAATATCAGCAATAAATTGATCTAGCATGACGGTTTCTTGGCGCACTTCACAACCCAATAACTCGCCTAACTCAAGAATCGATTGCGAGGTAATAGATTTTAAAATGGTGTCAGTAAATTTAGGAATAATAACGGTGCCATCTTTTAAAATATGGAAGTGGTTCATTGCCCCCACTTCCTCAATTTGCTTATTGTTCGCATCAAGATACAACACCTGGGCTGCACCATATTCCGCTGCTGCTTTACCCGCACGAAGTGATGCTGCATAATTACCCGATGCTTTTGAGGCGCCTGTTCCACCAGACACAGCACGGTGGAATTGGGTGGTAATAAGCAAGCGAATACCATCATTCACACCCGCCGCATAATAAGCACCAGAAGGGCTTAGAATCACGCAAAAAGTGTATTGCTGGCTAGGGCTAACAGACAAGCGGTCTTCGGTAGCAAAAATAAACGGACGAATGTATAAACACGCCCCCTCTTGCATCGGAAACCATTTTCTATCAACATCGATTAGGCTATTAATCGCCTTTAACTGAATTTGCTCATCAATATTCGGGATACAGACGATATCGGCTGAACGATTCATACGCTCGGCATTTTTGTTCAGACGGAAAGTATAAATCTCACCATCTTCATGCATAAAGGCTTTCGCCCCTTCAAAAATGGATTGACCATAGTGTAGGGTCATTGCCCCTGGCGCCATTTCAAAAGGACCATAAGGCACAATGCGCGGATCACACCATTGGCCGTCACGATAATCCATCAAAAACATATGGTCGGTACGTAATTTACCAAAACCAACATTACCTTCGGGAGTGAACTGCTCAGTGCGGCGCTCTGACGCGGGTTTTAAATTATATTTTATATCCATTGCATACCACCTTAAAAACTGAGCTTGAAGACTATGGAGAGCAGTAAATAAAGTCAAGTTTACTGTCTCGTTAGTTGCGAAGATTACGTCAATTGAACGTAACAAGCATCAGTATTTTTTTTCAATTTCGTCAATGCAACCACTGACACTGAACAAGAAAGTCATCCAACAAAAAACAGCATCACGACTAAAGTGAGCGTAAATTTTGTGGAGAGTTATTCGATAACGGCGGCAATCACCGACACTTCCACTAAATATTCAGGTTCAGCTATTGCCGCTTGAACACACGCTCTTGCTGGAGCATGACCCGAGACTAACCAATTATCCCATACCGCGTTCATCGCATCATAATCTTGCATGTCTTTAAGGTAAATCGTCGCCGATAAGATATGATTGCGGTCACTGCCAGCTTGTGCAAGCAAGGTATCAACTTCGTCAAGCATCGTTTGGGTTTGGGTGGTGATATCAGCAAACTTATCCGTCGCCACTTGGCCGCATAAATACACAGTGTTATTGTGAATAACGATACTACTCATGCGTTGATTTACATCTATTCGGGTGATCATCTTCTCTGTCGTCGCCATCATTATTAATTTTTCGGACTTAAAAAGTATCACGAACATCGGCTTTTTCGCTATAGAGGATAGGTGAATCTAAGTTGATTTTATTGCGTGATCTGAGGGTGATTGATAAAACAGAACGACAAACAGCAAAATAGTATTAAATTTGGTTTATTTTTTGCCCACTTAGCGATAAAGACTATTCTACAAGGCCTTGTCACTGCTAGAATCGGGGTTCCATCCAGAAACCATAGGACTCCCCATGAGCCTTGAATTATTGTCCCAACTGGAAACCAAAATCCAGGCAACTCTTGAAAATATTGAGCTACTAAAAATGGAGCTTGAAGAAGAGAGGCAAAAAAGCGCTGCACTGACAGAAAAAAACCAACAATTAGAGCAAGACCTAAACTCATGGAGTGATAAGGTCAACGGCCTTGTTGGTTTATTGAATAGCGAAATCTAATCTAAATTGGCTTCGCTACACGGCTTGATGATGCTGTGATTCTATTAGCGCATTCAATTCTAAAACAGCCTGCTTTACTTTCGGCAGGCTTTTTTTCGGCAACAAAAAACGCCCTCGATTAAATTCTAATCGGCCTAAGTCTTTTACCCAAACCACCCCACAGAAAAATATTCTTGCGTGCTTCACTATCAATTTAGGAGCATAAACGGGGAACATTCTCATAAAGCCTCCTGTTTAATTATTTATTTTTTGATAAGTCGCTATACATCTCACCTCAACAGCCCAGTTGTACTGTATTCATGTTCGACAACATCTCTGACAAGCTATCTTGATACATGTTGATGGTGCGCTGTCTATACACAAAATATTTGACTATAAAACATCCAATAAGTTGCATGATGGACAGTGTTTTTTAGTTAAATAATATTTAACCTTAGATGCGAATATTCAAAAAGCAAAGCGACAAAAAAATGCCACTTGCCAATATTTTGACGCACTGATATTATCTTATACGTTACTCAGGGTATAAAGAGCTATTTAGCTCGACACCGTATCGCTTTATAAGCATACGGTTTTTTTTTGCCTATTATTTATGCCCATGACTTAATAATAAATAGTCAGTCATTCCAGCCCTTCTTTTCAGAACACACGAGTGACCAGATCCAACTGCAGCGATATTAAGCTATGCACCTGAGTGAGTCTCTCGAACCAGTCAGTACGACTCAACGGCAAACAATTTGAGCCAGTAAAGAATCCAGCTTCTGAAGAAGGTGGCTTTGATATCACTCACTAAAAAGGAGCTTTCCTAAACATGCGTTAACAAGACGCCGTAAATATATCCCTATAGGCTCGACTAAATCATCCCTGATTTAGAAGCTTGTACCGCACCATTAGCACAGCTCACCGATCACTTGAGTTAATCAGCTATGTTCAAATGAACTGATAAGCCGTGTATCGCATGGATACGTAAGCGAGCTGCCATGGAAGCAATCTCGGCATGTTTATAAGTCGTTAAACATTACCTGACTCCTCAATACCATTGAACGTACTTCAGGCAAAGCCTAATTGATGATAACCACCTATTGGAGTAGGTGGTTTAGGGGCTAAAAACAAAAAAGGAGCCTAAGCTCCTTTTATTGACAATGCGGTTACAGCATCAATTACTGCTTATTCATCTCGGCTAAATAGTAAGCAATATCAAGCAATTCTTGATAAGACTTGATTGAACCCGTTTCAACACGGTACTTACCATTAACCACTAAAGACGGTACGCCTGAAATTTTTGCATTTTTAGCATCACGTGCCATTTTAGACATCTGGGCATTTACCATAAATGAATTGGCTGCGGCATCAAAATCTTTGCCTTCTACGCCATTAGCAATAAATAACAAACGAATGTCATTTTGGTTAGTGAAGCTTTGCTTTTTCTCGTGAATGGCAGAAAATAATGCCGCTTCAATTTTTTCTTCTACTTTCAACTGGTGCGCGATAGCAAAGGCACGCGACATTTCTACCCCCATTTCACGACCAATAAACTCAACATGGGATTGATTAAACGTCACGCCTTCTGGCAAGGTCTTTTTAATTGTTGGAATAACTGTTTTTGAGAAGTTAAAACAGTGGCCACAGAAAAAGGAGAAAAACTCAGTGATTTCAGGCTTGGCAGAACCTGGGCCATCATTGATCACTGTGTAGTGCACACCTTCTTTATAATCTGCAGCGGTTGCCGCTAATGGAGTAAATAGTAACGCTGCCGCCATTAATAATGCTTTTTTCATTTGAGTTCCTTTTATCTATCGCTTTATTCGTAATGTTTTAAATGCGCTATCAACCAATGCAGCTATCTTACCTTTAGCATTGAATAAAATCACAACCTTAAACTGATTGTATTTGTAACAATTTACACCAACCAGTAAAAATTAAGTTTAATTAACCTTCGCTCAGTGCTGTCGTTAAAACAGACTTAACGGAGCTTCATCGAGTGCCGCTAACTGCTCCTTGAATGCCAGAGTTTGTTGTTCCCAATATTTGAGATCACCAAACCATGGAAAGTTCATTGGAAATGCAGGATCTTGCCAACGTTTTGCCAACCACGCATTGTAATGCACCATTCTTAATGCGCGCAAAGGTTCAATTAATACCAATTGACGCGGATCAAAGTCCGCAAACTCTTGATAGCCCTCGAGTAAGGTATCGAGTTGCAATATTTGTTGTTGGCGATCACCGGTTAACATCATCCAAATATCCTGCACCGCAGGCCCTTGCTTAGCATCATCTAAATCGACAAAACCAGGTCCATCAGGAGTCCACAAAATATTCCCTGGATGCAAGTCACCATGTAAGCGAATTGATTTAAATGCTTGTCCTTGCCAAATGGCCGTGGCTTTTTGTAACACTTGTTCGACAACGGTAAAAAAAGCATGCGCCATTGAAGGGGCGACCATACCACTTTGACGTAAGTAATTTAGCGGCTCGACACCCAAGACTTGTGGGTTTAATGCTTCACGGTGCACAAAGGGTTGCTTGGCGGCATATTGATGAATACGTCCAATAAAGCGCCCCACCGCTTCAAGCTGATCAAGATTATCAACTTCAAACGCTCGCCCGCCAATAGAGGCAAATAACGCCATTCGAAAGCCTTTGTAATGATGCAATGTTTTACCATCAATCAGTAGCGGGGCGGCAACGGGCACTTCGTTCTCGGCTAACTCAAGCGAATAATCATGCTCTTCTTGGATCTGTTCATCCGTCCAGCGGTGTGGTCGATAAAATTTAACGACATAACGTTTGCCGTCATCACAGCGAAACTGATATACCCGATTTTCATAACTGTTTAAGGCCAGTAAGCCTGTTTCAGGGTAAACACCTATGCTTTCAATCGCATCTAATATCAAATCGGGTGTCAGTGCCTGGTAATGGAATTCCGTTGCGTGTTCGATCATATTATCCGCTTGTTAGGGTATTGAGTCATAATTAAGACTGAATATAAGGCTGTAGTAAGCTATGTAGATACACTAGCACGTCGAATTCATCTTGGCGTTCGGTGCTGATCCAGCAAATATCGCCGTAGAACTCATAATGCAGCCATAACTGACTGCCTTCGAAATCCAATAGCCATTGGTGACGATCGGCGCCCCACTGACGTTCACATACCTGACAATCTAATGCGCTAGCTAACGGCTGGGCAAAGTCGGCAAATTGCTCAAAATCTATTTTGGCACTGATTAACAAACTTAAATTGTCGCTGTCTAAACTGGCAGAGAGTAACTTCATTTTTATGCTCAATTAACTACTACAGGACATGATTAAACCTTGTCCCCACTCGGGTGGACGTTTGGCAAAATCTTCCATGGTAGGATGCTCTTTAAAAGGTTGACGTAATAACTGATGTAATTGTAATAACTTGCTGTTATCACCTTGCTCTTCTATCGCGATAATCGCTTCTTGAGCTAAGTAATTGCGTAAAATATATTTGGGATTAACGGCATGTCTTTGCAGCTGCCATGCGGAAATATCATCCACGCACCCCACGCGCTGCTGGTATCTTGCAAACCAATGATCAAACTGAGTTACATCAAGCATGTCATCTCGCAAACTGGATGTTTGGCTGTTTATATCCAGTTCACCTATACGACGTAAGCTGTTGGTGTAGTCTAGTTGATTGGTTTCAAGCAAGGTAGTGAACTCGTCCACTAAATGTAAATCTTGCTTTTGCTGCTCAGCTTTCTCTGTGGCGGTTAATGACGCACCTTGAGTGGATTCAAGCTCAGGTAAACCCAATTTTTGTCCCATCAACGTTAAGTAATGATCAACTAGATGACCTTGATATTGATTAAGGGCTTGGATTAAATCATCCGATGCAATAAGCGGCGTCAGGGCTTGTGCGAGTCGCTGCAAATTCCAAAAGCCAACACCAGGTTGTTGACCAAAAGCATATCGACCTTCATGGTCAGAGTGATTACAAATGAAGTCTTGTTTAAAGGTGTCTAAGAACGCAAATGGACCAAAATCAAAACTGTCCCCCAGAATCGACATATTGTCGGTATTCATTACCCCGTGGGCAAAACCAATGCTTTGCCAATGGGCAATCATTTTAGCGGTTGCAGCCACCACTTCATTGAACCATTGAATATAGCCGGCTTTATCGGTCGATAAATGTGGAAAATGCTGCCTAATGGTAAAGTCCGCCAACTGTTTTAGTTTGGCATTACTGCCCTTTTCGGTATAACTAAAATACTCAAAATGGCCAAATCGAATGTGGCTTTTTGCAAGCCTGACCGTGATGGCAGCGGTTTCCTGACCTTCACGCCATACGGGTAAATCCGATCCTATCACAGCTAATGCTCTAGTAGTCGGTACATGTAAAGCGGCTAGGGCTTCAGAAATCAAAAACTCTCGCACGGCTGATCGCATTACGGCTCGACCATCCCCCATACGGGAATAAGGCGTCGGCCCCCCTCCTTTTAATGCCACATCCCAGGCATCCTCAGGTCCAATCGCTTCACCTAAAATGATTGAGCGACCATCGCCAAGTTTAGGCGTATACCCCCCAAATTGATGCCCACTATAGACTTGGGCATAATAGCTCGCTCCCTCTGCTGCATGATTAGCAGAAAGTTGCATCAGTAACTCATCATTGGGTGCAGTCAAGCCAATCAAAGCCGCTGCATCATCGCTCCAACCTAACCAATGGGGATTTGAAATTGGTTGTGGGTAAACCTGACTGTAAAACCCGGTTAGCTGTTCAAAAAAGTCTTGCTTAAAGCGCATTAGCAATATCCTTTTATAGCTGCTTTAAAAAGTCTTTATCACTGATTAGTTGCTGACAGTCTATTTGATTATTGTCTAGGGTTTCGCACTTTTGGCCACATGTGAAATCAACTTGCTCTGTGACGGTAATCCCTTGAATACGCACCAATCCTGAGCCTTTAGCCTGGCATTGCTCTAACGTATCGTAATAACCCTTTATGACATCGTGTTGCAAACGTTGATCTGTATTATCTGTCGCATCAGCAAAGTAGAATAAAGTCCATTCGGGGGTACGAATACAGCCGCTCAATGACAGCGCAACAAGCAAAAGACCCATGAATTGATTAAATGAGGTGACGAGCATGTTAATATCCCTTAAGTGACATCGAAGTGGTTGTGTATCAGCCAAGCTTTATCCAACCTAGGCACAGAAAAAGTGCATAAAAAAGCGGACTGATGTCCGCTTAATTCTACTTCAGTTAGCAATATGATACTCGATATTACTCACATCGGTTTATATTTTAAGCTTTAGCTTTACCTAGGCATCGATCTCAATATGTTAATCATGATTGCGCCTTCAACTTAGCCTTTTCAATTCGACCAATACGACCTTCAAATCCAGTTATTGTGCCATCTGACAATTGATGTGCGATAGCATGCTGGCAGAGCGCAAGCGCTTTATCAAACTGGCCGACATCGCTTAACAAGGTGGTTAAGTGGAGATGGCCCACCGCTTTTCCATCCGCGAACTGTGACTTATCCTGTTGATATAAATTATCAAATAATCCTAAATACGCTTTATGCAATTTAGCACCATATTGGCAATAATCAGCTTGTTTACGCATTTTATAGCTGTGGCCTATGACCTGTAAAAGGGCATCAAACTGAGCCTGCTCACCTTCAGATAATTTGGCTTGTTCCACTATCTTTTTGAACGTGTCACTGGCCCAACTTCCGGGTTTTACTAAGGCCAATTTTTTGATTGGCTCTGGCTCTGGCTCTGGCTCTGGCTCTGGCTCTGGCTCTGGTTCTGGTTCTGGTTCTGGTTCTGGTTCTGGTTCTGGTTCTGGTTCTGGTTCTGGTTCTGGTTCTGGTTCTGGT
>NZ_JAPDMX010000024.1:0-159463 GCF_025971955.1 Shewanella subflava | reverse complement strand
TTCTGGTTCTGGTTCTGGTTCTGGTTCTGGTTCTGGTTCTGGTTCTGGTTCTGGTTCTGGTTCTGGTTCTGGTTCTGGCAGGGGAGTAACTACTGACGTTGGCACTGGGTCAATGTCTTTCGTAACCGATTTTTCAGCTTCATCTAATGCGTTAATTTCTGCATCGGTGCGATTGAGTGGTGCTGATGACTCATTCTCAGGCGTCTCTTGCTGCGCGGTCTCTTTGGCGCGATAAAATAAATAAACCCCTATCGCAATTAAAATAATGACTATAATCCATTTCATTCAATATACCTTGTCATAACGCGATTAGCCGCGTAGTAGTTATTGTGTTCGATTGCATGGCTCTAGTTATAGCATAAATTTAACGCTGCTTTTTTGAGCATACTAGGTTATTAGTAATCCAATCACCATCAACAAATCAAGTATTTAAATGATTTAACTGTAACAAAGCATTGAGTTTGTGCTCAGGCGCGCATTTTATGTGATTTATAATATAAATTTGATATTTTTTTGCAGCTTATCACGTGCTTCATGACTCAAGTTGTTTAGCATAAAAACGCGGCTTACACTCGTAATAGTTGAGCAAAATACTAAGGTATAATATGGCGGTTTCTGAATTTCTGTCGGGAAAGTTACTGTATGAGTTTCGCACCATCGGCGCTATGGTCGAAATATATTGCCGTGCCCATCACCCGTTAAAACCCAGCAAAGGTGTGTGTAATGATTGCCAAGAATTTCTAGCCTATGCAGAAACTCGGCTTGACCGCTGCCCCTATGGCCAAGGCAAGCCTACTTGCAACAAGTGCCCAGTGCATTGTTACAAACCTCATATGAAACAAAAAGCTCGCGAAATAATGCTTTATTCAGGCCCGAGGATGTTACTTCCACATCCTATCATGGCGATCAAACATTTATTAGCAGAGCGCCAACCTGCACCGGGAAAGCCTCCTGAAGGAGCTAGCAATCGACATCTACGCAAATTAAGCTAGAGCGTGTTTATTGGCTTCTATTATGCGTTTTAGGGTAAGATTCGCTTTCAACATTGAGAGTGAAAATGACAGAATACAAAGATATTTTTATTCAAACATACTGGTGGCTATCTTTGCTCGGCGGAGTCCATTGCTTTGGCGTGGCCTTATATATTCGCTTTTTGCATAAAAGCCTCAATGCCAATCACAAGTCACTAGCAGGCGTGTTTGCGTTAATTGGTTTTTACTTTTTAACGGGGATTTTCACGAAAGAGTCCTCGCCCATTCCCATTCACCTCATGTTAACCCTGTTCTACCCTATCTATTTTTTGTTAATGCCTTTGTTGTATATCTATTGCAAACAAAGCTTACTGGCAGAACGGTATCAGGCAAACCACTTAAAACATTTTATTCCGGCTTTATTAATCGCAATGATGACCAGCTCGGCGATCTTATTTCGCATCGGTATTAAGCCTAATGCCAGTGATTATGCCATCACCTCGCTGGCAGATTTAAGTCACATTAATATCTTCGCCCTAGTGTTACCCTGTTGTATCTTGCTGCAAACCGTTATTTACTTTGTGCTTATCTACAAACTGCTCATCAATACACACAAGCGAAATGTGCTCAGTAATCACTCTGCTGTTCTCGATATCCATTTTCGCTGGATCTGTATTCTTTGCAGCGCAATCTTATTGAATTGGATACTGAGACTTGCGCTTATTTACTTGCCATTTTATTTCGGCGATTCAACATTGTTAATGCCGCAACAAGCGATGACTCGATTAAGTTTACTGGTCACCATTTATGCTTTGGTCTTTTATGGCTTACACCAAGTGACTCGCACTGCCTATTTAAAAGGGTTAGCATCACAGGCAAATATTAACCCCCAGATTTCAAACAAAACGCCTATTTTAGATGCAGATGAAATGAGTTATCTGCAGGATATCATTGCTAACGATGCCCAAGATAAACAAAAAGATTAAAACGATAAACACCAAGGAACCCCATGCGCATTCACTTTTATATCGCCATCATCACCATAATGTTTTCAAGTACGCTGGCTCAACATGCACAAGCAGCAAACCCTAAACCGCCTCGCTCCCATGCGATAACCATTGATGACTTTTTCGATATTGGCCAAATGCAAAATGTGGCTCTTAGCCCTGATGGTAAACATGCGGTATGGCTAGAAAGTCGTTGGGATAAAGCGCTTGATAAAGCACAGTCTGACTTATGGTTAATCAACACTCAAGACAAGCAAACCCAAAGGTTAACCTTTAGCCACGAAAATGAATCAAGCCCAGTATGGAGCCACGATAGCCGCTTTATCTACTTTATGTCGTCCCAGCAAAAGGAAGAGGCTAAAGCCCCGTTTAATGGCAAAAATCAGGTATTTCGCATTGCGTTAAACAACTTTGCCATTCAGCCAATCACAGCTGAAGACCTAGGTGTAAATGCATTCCAATTAAGTACAGACAGCAAATTGCTGTATTTTTTAGGTAACAAGCCATCTGTCGACACTGATATTTGGGCCGACATGCGCGCTAGCCATGCCGAGCCACAATACGCCCATGGTAAACGTGACACTAACCCACTAAAAGTACTGAGTTTAAGCAGTTTTAAGCAACGCACGTTAATTGACGATGATAAAGTGGTGTGGGAATTTAACGTTAATGACAATGGCAGCAAAATTGCGCGGATCACCACCAGCGATAACGAACTCATTTTTTTAGAAGGCTGGTCTGACATTGAAGTTTTTGATGTTAAAACTGCCAGTAATACTGTGCTTGACGATCAACTCTGGCGTCAAAATGCCCCATCACCTTACGGTTGGTTGTTAGGCTTAGATTGGCATCAAGATAATCAACAGCTGGCCTTTCGGATTGATTTTGACGGTTATCCTGGCAAGTTATTTATCGCTAATACGCAATTATCAACGCCAATATTAGAAGTAAAACCTGTCGGTAAAACCACTTTTCAGGGGGGTGATATTCAATGGCGTCCAAAAAGTAATGAAATTTGTTATCTGGGCGCACAAGTCGCGCGTACCAAACTGCTGTGCAGTCAAATAAATCAAGGCGCTGTGGTTAATACCCGCAATGTATTGGCCGGTGATACTGTAGTAGGTAGTTACAGCTTTAATGCTTCAGGTAAACAAGTGGCTTTTAGCCATAATGGTCTCAACCATTTTCATGACTTATTTATTGCCGATGCAGACCATAGGCGCAGTCAATTTAAGCGCTTAAGTAACATTAATCCTCAGGTCGATAGTTGGCTTTTACCGCAAATTTCAATCGTCAGCTGGCAAGCTCCTGACGGCTCTACTGTTGAGGGTATTTTAGAACTGCCTTATGGTTATAAAGTGGGCAATAAAAAATTACCTTTAGTGGTACAAATTCATGGCGGCCCAACATCTGCTACACCTTATTCATTGCAACACCGTTCATATGGGCGCACTACCTTTGCCGCCAACGGTTGGGCATTGTTATCGCCAAACTATCGCGGCTCAACTGGCTATGGCGATAAATTCTTAACCGATCTTATCGGTAACGAGCATCAAATTGAAGTTGCCGATATTATGGCAGGAGTTGATAAGCTGATTGCGGATGGCATAGTGGATGGCGACAAAATGGCCGTTATGGGATGGAGTAATGGCGGCTATTTAACGAATGCCCTGATCAGCACGACCAATCGATTTAAAGCTGCGAGTTCAGGTGCGGGGGTATTCGATCAACGCCTTCAGTGGATGCTAGAAGATACACCTGGCCATGTACTGAACTTTATGCAAGGTTTACCCTGGGAGCAACCGAAGGCCTATGACAAAGCTTCATCACTGACCTATGCTAACAACATTACTACCCCTACCTTGATCCATATTGGTGAGAACGATCATCGTGTGCCAGTCGGTCATGCACAAGGGCTTTACCGTAGTTTAAAACACTATTTAAATATACCTGTGGAGCTGATTATTTATCCTGATGAAGGGCACAGTTTAAGCCATTATCAACATCGCAAGGCGAAAATGGAATGGGATAAAAAATGGTTTGAGTACTATGTACTGCAGCAAGAGCCTATCTAGCAAAAGCGATGAGGCAAAAAGCATGAAGCAATTTGGTTAAATTTATCTTCATCTTTAACGGTACGAAACAATCACAATATGCTAACTTAAACCCATTATTACTAATGCTACACATTGAGGTGTTTATGAACCGTTTTCTTGCATTATACAGCGCAACGATTGTTAGCTTATCTTTGTTGTTCAGCCCGATAAGTTATGCTGATGATTCCAGTTATACCAAAGCGATCACTAATTTTCAAAAAGCCCCAGAAACCCAAGCATTTTTCAATACCGCCTATGGCTATGCACTATTTCCCACTGTTGGTAAAGGTGGCATGCTGATAGGTGGTGCTTACGGAAAAGGTAGGGTCTATAAAGGTGGCATGCATACTGGTGATTCAAGCTTAACTCAGGTTTCAATTGGTTTTCAATTGGGCGGTCAAGCATACAGCGAGATCATTTTCTTCAAAAATGCTGAAGCATATAACGACTTTACCAGCGGCAGTTTTGAGTTCAGCGCTCAAGCATCAGCCGTCGCTATCAATTTGGGTGCCAGTGCTCAAGTCGGCACCACAGGCAATTCAGCTGGTGCGGGACAAGCAGGCAGTAATCATTCGGCCAAAGCTGTGTATATGAATGGTATGGCTATCTTTACCGCAGCCAAAGGCGGATTAATGTATGAAGCCGCTTTAGCCGGACAATCATTTACTTTTGATGCCAAGTAAAGGTTTATGTCGCATTTATCCACTTCGATTTATCCAATAAAAGGCTACCTTTGGTAGCCATTGCAGATTAATGCCAAAGGCCGCATAAGCGGCCTTTGTCGTTTTGCTTACTAACTAAACGCGCTTAGAAGCTTTGAGAGTATGACATCCAATATGAACGACCGATGATGTCGTAAATACTGCCGTTATAACTACCGTAAGCATCAAAGCTTGGATCTTCGTCAGTCAAGTTGTTGATACCTGCTGAAATCGTACTATTCCATGGTGTTGCATAAGAATAGCTGAGAGTATGATAGATCACAGAATCAATCTCATAGCTTCCACCATCATCATAGGTATCTGTTGTTGATTGATGATCTACGTAGTCAGCTTGGTAAAACACACTATGATCACCGACTAAGTAGTTTGCAGTAAAGTTAACACGATCATCAGGGAAGTCTTGCGTACCACTCCAGTTCCGTGAAATCGTTTGCACACCGCCTTCAGGGCTAGAGTCTGTGTATTTCAGATAATGAGACCAAGCAAGATCCAACTTGAATTCACCCACTTCTGTTTCAAACATCGCAGCAAACTTAGTATCAATACCCTCACGCTTGCTCAAACCAATATTTTGAAGAACATTCGTCATCGCGGTTAGCTTGCCAGCACCATTTTGCGATATTGAAGTGCCTGGGTAAATCACACTCACATCAGGACGGGGTTGACCGGCCTTATCTGCACTCTGCCACAATTCCGCTTGAGTACGGGTAATTTCACTATCGACCAATGATCCAATGAGATCGGTTGTCTCCAGTGACCAGTAATCCATGGTCATGTTGAAATTATCAGTGATATCCCACACCATACCAAAGTTATAACTTTCTGACTCTTCAGGTCCTAAGTTCTCGTTGCGTTCGATAGACACTGGCACGTTATCGATAATATCACAACCGTCTATACCCAAGCCGTCTTCATAACACTTAAGGTAGTTGGTCACATTGTTATAGCCAATGCTGGTTGCCTGATTAAGGTCTGCTAATGTCGGCGCTCTAAAGCCTGTTCCATAAGATGCCCTTAGCAACAAAGGCTCGAACACATTATATCGAACTGAGAATTGCGGATTGAAGGTGCCACCAAAATCAGAGTAATCATCATATCGAGCAGCAAGGTTAACCTCTAAATTATCGAGAATAGGGAAAACCATCTCCATAAATACCGCTGTTACATCGCGATCACCACTACCGCCTGCTCCACCACTACCACCGGCAATCAGGCCTGCAGCGTCGAGCGCATCAACTTGAGAATCTAACTTCTCTTCACGATACGAGGCACCAACATATAAACCTGTTGAGCCACCCATAAGATCAAATAGTTCGAAACTTAAACCACCATCAATATCGACAGCACTACTTGTAAGGCGCGCATCGGAGTTAGCCGTGGCACCACCTGGCATTTCTGAATTAGGATCTCGCGGATCCCAACCATCGAAGGTGTTAGTGGCATCATTCCACGCCCCAACAAGATCCGTTGTGGCCCCTTTTAGTTGATAACCCGTTCCCCACTTAAATACGTCATATTTGTTATATGACACAGAAGCATTCCAATCAAAGCTGTCGGTAGTACCGTCTAGTCCCACGAGGAAGTCATAAATATTGTCTGTACTTTCACGAACGCGATTACCCGCAGTATCAAAGCGATAAAGCATTGCACCACCTTCTGGTACAGCACGCAAATCTAACCCCTCTGCTGTGGTATACGCAGGCATAGCTTGTGGGAATACGATATACCCAGGAATAGGTGCTGAAACATCAGTTGTTTTGTTCGATGCCCAGTAAGCTCGAGCGGTTAACTGAATATCTTCGCTTACATCATAATTGTAATTAATCAGTGTTGAGGTGCGCTCTTGATCGACGTCATTGTAAGCTGCTTTAGTATAGTCATAAGCACAAGATGTCTCTCCGGCATACTTGCTGTCATTTAGCGGGCCGATAAAGTTATCACCGTAAACATCTTTACAATCTAAATCGGCATTGGTAAATGGTGTTTGATACTCCCACCCCCCATTAGGTCCCATATCAATCGTTCGTCCAGTTTGACTTAAGCCAATCCAGCTTCTGTAATCACTAGGATCTTCACCATCTTTGACATGCGCTGCAGTATAAGGACGATCGGCAAATAAAATACCTGACTTTTTAAAATGCTCAATGGTGAACATCAAATGGCCCTTGTCAGAGCTTAATCCACCTGTAAATGATGCTGAATGGTTGTCGCCACCACCTTTTGCGTCAGGCTCCTCTGCGCGCAACTTAACTTCAACACCTTCAAAGTCTTTTTTCAAAATAATGTTAATTACACCGGCTATCGCATCGGTACCGTAAATGGCAGATGCTCCATCCGATAAAATCTCAATGCGCTCAACCGCGGCTGTAGGAATGGTATTAATATTAGTTGCGCCACCCCCTAAAACAGGTGACTTCGCCATACGCTTTCCGTTAAGCAAAGTGAGAGTATGACTTGCATCGGCACCTTTTAGCTGAATAGTCGCCTGAGATGACCAGCTATTGTTTGACGTACCGCCATAAGAACCAAATGAGTTCAATGTCGATGCCCGAAGTGCATCACCCACAGTAGAAAAACCAGCGGTAGCCATATCGTCGGCAGTAATGGTTGTAATAGGATTGGCACCTTCCATATCTACGCGCTTAAGACGTGAGCCTGTCACTTCAATGCGTTCCACGTTCTTATTTTCGTCTGTATCAGCTTCAACCGCGTGTGCAGGCATAGATAATGCGGCGATACCACCACAAGCCAAACTCACAAGTTTAGCTATTTTATTAAACTTCATGCTTCCATTCTCCCAAGAATCTTTTTATAGGTTTGTTGCTTCTTTAACGCTGCTGCAGCCACTGCAGCATCACAAAGTGGCAACACATTTAACATATATTATATATTGTATGCAATATACGAAAAATCTATCTGGAGAATACAATCGCAATTAAATTGATTGATAAGTCACAAAATATGTATGCCTGTAGTCATGGATAGAAAATAAGCACTGTTTTTTAAGATAAAAATGACTTAATAAGGTAGTGATAGATGAATAATTAATCACTTAAATTAAATTGCATAAAAATGAAATTTTTATTAAAAAGTGTCACATTTGTGGGAAACGTGGTTAAAGAGGAAGGCGGTCAGGCTACTTAGCTAAAAGAGTATTATTGAGGTTCACAAAATTGAGATCACTGAGAAAAAGCCAAAGCAGGCTACAAGCGAAGTTTAAAGCTGAATAGCCCTGCTATCGAAAATTATGCGCTTTTAAGCTTTTTTCGTCTGGGGCATTGAGGGTTTCCACAGGGCTTATTTTGTAAAAGTGTGGGTGAAGCCCCAAGACGTTAGTGGCCGCGGGCCAAATTCCAAACTCCTTTTGGGGACAGGCATTTGTCAGTCTTGAACCCGTATAATCAATAATAAGTGCCAAACTTTAATACAATTCCTACCCGCGTTGAGATGATTTGTCATCGCAGTTATTGTGGCTGTCATTTTAGGTTCATTGCACGATTAAGAGCCTTGAGTCTAGATAACAATTTATCAGGCCAGTAAATAGTCAATATGATGAGATATGTGAACTTAAAACCCCGATGTTAGACCTTAGTATAAGACCGTCAACCTTGACCTAGCAGGGCAAGTCATTGACACTGCACAGTACTTAAATGCCTATCTAAATGGACAATCTCTATGCTGATCTTTTTCATATGTATTGCATTGCTGGTGCTTGCATATAAATTCTATAGCCCTTTTGTAGAACGCCAAGCAGGAATCGACCCAACAGCCAAAACACCACAAACGCGATTTAGCGATGGTGTCGACTATGTTGAAGTGCACCCAGCTAAAGCCTACTTAATTCAATTTTTAAACGTGGCCGGTGTCGGTCCAATTTTTGGTCCAATTTTGGGGGCCTTATATGGTCCCATCGCGCTAGTGTGGATTGTAATTGGTAACATTTTAGGTGGCGCGGTTCATGATTACTTTTCTGGTGTACTAAGCATTAAAGAAGACGGTAAAAGTTTGCCTGAGATTGCAGGGCATTATTTTAACGTGTTCTTTAAAGGTGTAATGCTGATTTTTACTGCAATGCTGCTGTTTTTTGTGGGTGTTGTATTCATTATGAGCCCAGCCGGATTATTAAGTAATTTAAGTTATTTTGAAGGGACATTCTTAAGCGGCAATACATTTTGGGTATTGGTGATTTTAGGGTATTACTTTCTAGCAACCATGTTACCGATTGATAAAATCATTACTAAATTATACCCATTATTTGGCTTGTTAATGATTGTAATGACCCTTTCATTAGCAGTTGCACTATTAATGAACGCGCCACATTTACCGATGGCTGATGACTTTTTAGCCTATTTTGATCATAGCCACTACAACAATGATTTACTTGAGCCAAACCCAAATGGCTTGCCAGTATGGCCACTACTGTTTGTCACCATTACCTGTGGTGCAATCAGTGGTTTTCACTCGACTCAAGCACCGATTATGGCGCGTTGTTTAACCAACGAAAAATATGTTCGCCCAGTTTACTATGGTGCGATGATGTCTGAGGGTATTGTGGCGTGTGTATGGGCCACAGCTGGTATTGCGGCGTTCCCTGGTGGATATGTTGAGCTTAAGCAAATCCTTGATCAAGGTGGCCCAGGATTAGTGGTAAACCAAGTCGCAACCAGTTACTTAGGTGTGATGGGTGGTATTATGGCGATTATTGCGGTTGCGATTTTCCCTATCACGTCTGGTGATACGGCGTTCCGTTCACTACGTTTAACCATTATTGATGCCTTTAATATTCCGCAAAGTATGCGCAATCGTTTATTACTAGCAGTGCCAATTTTAACCATTGCGTATTTTATGACTAAAATTGACTTCACCTTAATCTGGCGTTACTTCGCATTCTCAAACATGTTGTTATCTACCAGCGTGTTGTGGTTAGCGACTAAGTATCTATTTGACCGTGGCACATTCCATTGGATAGTGAGCATTCCAGCGATTATCGGCACCAGTATCACAGTGTCTTATATCTTAACCGCAGGGATTGGTTTAGGCCTACCGATGGAGTTGAGTCAACCTGTGGGTATTGCTGTAGGTGTTGCGTCATTGATTGCGTTAATTTTTGCCCATCAAAAGCGTAAGCCTGTAAACGCATAGGCTTATTTAGCGACTAAAAGACCTTGCTTGTGCAAGGTCTTTTTTTGTTTCAAATAGAGCATTAACAGGCTTTGTATACGGTCTACACAACATCTCAATTCAGGCAGTTAATATGATGAAACGAATCGTTTAATCCGTGACTGTTGCATACGGATGTTGATTACTATCAAGTGCAAAACTCAGCAACACAGAAGTGTTGCTGAGTCACATTAGAAGTGGTCTTTAATCTGGAACCTAAATTCCCAGTTATTCACGTCTTGGCCTGTAGTGAAAGGCTTTGCGATATCAATATGGGCAATGTTGCCGTAACTGGACTTTGATGAGTAAATTCGAGCGCCTATCCCTATGCTGCCGATGGGATTGTTGTTTTCATTGAATTCATCTGGGCCACCGAATGCTTGACCAACGTCAGAAAAGATTGCCCAGCCTAAATCCGCTAATTGATATAAATTGATATTGGGATAGTTTCTTAATTCTGCGGTAAATACCCATTGATTATCACCATGTTGATAGTCATTCGGGTAACCTCGAATGCCTGTTTCATCACCTAATGCGAAGGTGCGGTCCAGGTAGTTATTATTTGACGTAGCAATGCTGGCTTTTGCAAAAGCAGTCCATTTATCTGTGATGTTATAAAAGTATTCAGATGCCAATGAGACCTTATAAAAATCGGCTTGGCTAGTGGCAATATCGGCTTCGCCAGTAAGGCTTAGCAGAAATAGATGCGCATCAGACTGCCATCCGCGGCTACTGAACATATTGAGGTGATAACCAAGGTTTGATCCATCGGCAATGTCATTCGTTTCTATGCCCAGCTTGATGGTGTGATGCCATCCTAAATTAAAATCTTCGTTATTGCCGATTAAGTGAATGTTATTCAGCACGGTAAAATCATCTTGCAAATACTCAAACCCAGCCCAGGGATAAACAAAGTCACGATCAAAAGGTAAGTCGCTTTGCGGGTAAGTTTCAATATTTTCAAATTCATGTTTATCTTGAGTAAAACCAAAGGTAAACCGAGTGAGCTCATCGGCTTCTTTACTCAGTAACCAACCATAACCCACATCGATATAATTTAAGTTATGTTCAAACTCATTTACATCAGTACCATTTTGCCTAATCGTATCAACACGTTGATCCTTAGACCAAGCCGCACCATACATGTTTTGAGTATCAAGGGCATAAAAGGGTTTATAAAAAGCAAGTGAGGTGGCTTGGCCATCACTGTTGTCATAAAAGTCTGCAGCAACATACGCATGTTTTATAACTTTAAGCGGTGCGCTAAAAGCAAATTTATAGCCGGTTCTATCATCATTAGACTGATATTTGATTCGAGTATTGATACCCAAACCCAGTAAGTTATCTTCTTTTATCCCAAACGAGTATTTCGTATTGCCGCCACTTGAGCTTAAACTTACCGTAGGCAATAGTGACCAGTTGTCCCATGTTTTCACCAAAATGGTTTGATCTGTGTCAGCATCGGCATCAGGGGCTTTTTGTGCGACCGTTATTTTTGCATCTCGAATATAAGACTCTGAACGCAATAATCGCTGGGCTTCTTCCAAATCTCGTTGAGTCACCTCTTCACCAATATGAAAGCTTAAATTATTCATGATAGTGTCGTCGGTCGTATTGATGTGGAGGTAATTTGCCCAGCGATGGATAAAGAATGATTCTGGATCTGACTCATCAAAAATTGGATTGCTTTGAATAACGATTTTACTGACTTTTATCTTTGGAGTGGTTTCGTCAGATTGCGCTGCATTTGTGGCGAGTGTCTCTTTTGCAGTTTGTGCTGAATCGGCAGTATTGGAAACAGTTGCAGATGTGGCTAATGGCGTAAACAATAAGGCGACACTGAATGCTGTACAACAAGCTTTGGTCATAGGTAATCCTTATCATTCTTATTAGCTGGGCAAATGGAATGAACAAAATTATGTAACATTTCTGTTAATCCTTAAGGGTAATAACACACCTGAATCATTTTATAGTCAAGTATTTAAGTGTTTTTATCTGAATTGTTTTTTGATGTATCGCTGGGGAAGGGTTTGAACTGATTTTATCTTGCGCTCAATGATGAAGGCAGCATAGTCTGCTGCCTTCAAAATGAATTTTTTAGGGTAAATTAATCTCTTAACCCCAGTTGAGGTTAAATTATAATGAACGCCGAGGTGGAACCACTACGTTGGCAAAAATTAATCCAGCAATCAGTGACATAAAGATTAAAAATATTTGTGAGCCTAAATGTGCTTGATTCAACATGGTTTCACCCGATATTAGCGCATTAAGCCCGATGTAAGTTTTGCTGCCGGGGACTAAAATGACTATACCCTGCAGCAACGCGATAGATACCGGAGCCTTCATCCAACGGGCATACAAGTTGGAATAAATGCCGACAGCTAATGCACCAACAAAAATACCAATAGATTCACCTAAATAAATCCCACCTAACATAGCGGAGAAAAAGGCCACAATACCAGCAAATACCCCCCATGGAGAATCTTTCAGTCGTGCTTTGAAGATGATCACTAATGACATAGATAACATGGGAACAGCAGACCAAATCGCCCACCTTGGTAAAGACTCTGGCTCGATATATATCGCTTCACCAAAAATGGCTTTACCTATTGTCATGCCTAATACGGCGCCAAAATACAGTTTAAATAACTGCATGACCGCATCCATAATTCTGGCGGTACCTGATATCAAATCTCGTGCCGCCAATTCAGCCAAGCCTAGCGTTAAAGCAAGACCGGGAATAAAGATAATAATCCCCGATAAAATGGCCACAGGCAGGTTAATGCTGGCATCAAATTGAGCAATAGCACATGCTAAAATGGCCACAACGACAGCAGCTAAGGGCTCTAGCATTTCTGCAACACGCTTTGAGCGCTCAGCCCAAAACACTAAACCATAAACAATTAAGCCTAGCATGGCCGACCAAAACACGTCATGCCAACCTGTGCCCATTAACATTGCGAAAGCACCTGCACTACTTCCAAACGCTAATAAGGTTAATTTATGGCCATAAGGGTTAGGTTTGTTAGCAATTTCTTCTAATCTATCAAGCGCTTCTTGCAAAGTACGTTGACCAGAACTGAGTTCTTCAACGAGCTCAAAAGTTCGCGCCAATGAGCCAAGATCTAAATCACCGGGCTTGACCCTAGCTACATGGTTATACTCTTGTTCGGTGTCATGCTGTAAAACAAACGTCATCGAGGTGGGTGATATCAGGAAATACCCCTCGATACCTAAAGTGTGAGACACAGTTTGTAAATGTGATTCAAGGCGATAAGCTGGCGTACCAAACTTATGTAAAGCTTTACCTAATTTTATGATAAATCTACGCTTTTCGATAAAGTCTTGATTATCCACTGGTCGTCAGTCACTCTTAATTTATGGCGGGTTAATAATGCAGCGAATAGTAACTGATCCTTAACGATTAATCGATAACGTATTTACCTTTCGCTAGCCTTGTGGCTCATTTGTGAGCGCTTTCATTCTGTATGGAAAATGACCGTGATTCAGTTACGCTTTGCTGAACGTCAACAACAGGCGGCATCAACGCATTAGAAAAAGCGAAAACGGTTAATGCCATAGCTGATTGGTCGTCAATTTATTCCACTAGAATAGTATATGTATTTATCGTTATCATGACGTGACAATCATATGAAGGATCACACATGACATTATTTATCACAGGTTTATACGCCAGTTTAACGGCATTATTGGTTATTGCGCTTGCCTATAGAGTGGTTAAGTTTCGCCGCTTAAATGCCGTTGGGATCGGCAATGGTGATCATAAAGATTTAGCGCTCGCGGTCAGGGTGCACGGTAATTTAGTTGAAAATGCGCCTATGGTATTAATCCTACTTGCCGTGGCTGAAACCCACAATATGCCAGCATATCTGTTGCACTGTTTTGGTTCCCTTTGGGTGTTTGCAAGGCTCATTCATGCCATTGGGTTAACTCAAGGAAAAGGCGGATATCACTGGGGACGTTTTTGGGGGGTGTTATTAACCTGGATTATTCTATTAATCCTAGCGGTAAGCAATATTGGTTTCTTTTTAGGCTTTTAGTGAGGGGCTATGTGAGTAGCTTCTTGCCTAGTATTCGGGCTTATTCATGTTGAATAAGCGCATAATACAAGCTTCTTTCGCCCAATAGTTGGAATATCATCTCAAAAAAGTAAGATTGCCCCTAACTCCATAAAATAAGTGGTATTTTGCTATTTCCACTTATTTTATAAGGGTTTTGTCGATACTGGAGCGACAAAAATATTTCACATCTGCTGTTTTTTTAGTCACACTTACCTCTTACCAACTGATATACTCCGCGTCCGCTTATATTGGCGTATTTTTCCATTTTTTAGGTCATACACATGCAAGTTGAGTCGACATTATTTAGTTATCCCAAGTTTTGGGCCGAAAGCTTTGGCACGGCGCCATTTCTGCCTATGTCTCGCAAAGAAATGAACAAACTGGGATGGGATAGTTGCGACATTATCATTGTAACGGGTGATGCTTACGTGGATCACCCCAGTTTTGGTATGGCCGTTATTGGGCGCATGTTAGAAGCTCAGGGTTATCGGGTTGGGATTATTTCTCAGCCAGATTGGTCCAGCAAAGAAGATTTTATGCAGCTGGGGAGGCCCAATCTGTTTTTTGGGGTTACCGCTGGCAACATGGATTCGATGATCAACCGTTATACCGCGGATCGTAAATTACGTCATGACGATGCTTATACCGCAGGCGACGTTGGTGGTAAGCGGCCGGACCGAGCCGTCACTGTGTATACGCAACGTTGTAAAGAAGCATTCAAAGATGTGCCAGTGGTCATCGGTGGTATTGAAGCCAGCTTACGCCGTATCGCCCACTATGATTATTGGTCAGATAAAGTGCGTCGCAGTGTTATTTTTGACGCCAAAGCGGATATTTTAGTTTATGGCAATGCTGAACGTCCGTTAATGGAAGTGGCTCGTCGTATTGCTAGTGGGGAAGCGATTAGCAACATTGATGATGTTCGCGGTACTGCAGTAATGCGCAAAGAGGCCATGCCTGGTTGGCGTGGTATGGACTCCCGTAAAATAGATCAGCTGCATAAAATTGATCCTATTCCTAATCCCTATGGCGCTGATGATGTCGGCTGTGAAAAACTATCAGGCCCAAGCGATAAGAAAATTTTTGATAACGATGCGCCAAAAGCGATCAGCATCCAACCTCCTCGACCTAAACCGTGGGAAAAAACCTATGTGTTATTGCCAGCTTACGACAAAGTCGCGGGTGATAAATACCTATATGCCCATGCTTCACGCATTTTGCATCAAGAGCAAAACCCCGGTTGTGCCAGAGCGCTTTTTCAACCCCACGATGCTAACCGGGGTGTCTGGGTTAATCCGCCTGCATGGCCATTAAATACCGACGAAATGGATGCCGTATTTGACTTGCCGTACCAGCGGGTGCCGCATCCTAGCTATGGCAAAGAAAAAATCCCTGCATATGACATGATCAAAACCTCGATTAACATTATGCGAGGGTGTTTCGGTGGATGTTCATTCTGTTCGATTACAGAGCATGAAGGGCGGATTATTCAAAGTCGCTCACAAGAATCAATTATTAAAGAAATTAAAGACATTCAAGACAAAGTCCCTGGATTTACTGGGGTGATCTCAGATCTCGGTGGCCCAACGGCCAACATGTACCGACTAGGCTGTACCAGCGTTAAAGCTGAAACAACCTGTCGTCGGCTATCCTGTGTTTATCCTTCGATTTGTGGCCATTTGGGGACAGATCACAAACACACCATTGATTTATATCGCGCGGCGCGAGATGTACCGGGCATTAAAAAAGTGCTTATTGCTTCGGGCGTGCGCTATGACTTAGCCATTGAAGACCCTGATTACATCAAAGAATTGGCTAAGCATCACGTGGGCGGCTATTTAAAAATTGCTCCCGAGCACACAGAAGAAGGCCCATTAAGTAAAATGATGAAGCCGGGCATGGGTACTTACGACAAGTTTAAAGAATTGTTTGATAAGTTCTCTAAAGAAGCGGGTAAAGAGCAATTTTTAATTCCGTATTTTATCTCGGCGCATCCTGGTACCACAGACGAAGATATGGTCAATTTGGCATTATGGCTAAAAGGTCAAAAATTCAAATTAGATCAAGTACAAAACTTTTATCCCTCACCCATGGCAAATGCGACCACGATTTATCACACTGAACTGAATTCACTCAAAAACGTCAAGCACACCAGTGAGCAAGTCAGCGTGCCTAAAAAAGGCCGCCAACGTAAATTGCATAAATTCTTGTTACGTTATCACGATCCTGCCGGTTGGCCGATGATCCGTGAGGCATTAATTGCGATGGGCAAAGAGTCACTCATTGGTAATAGTCCGCATTGCCTAGTACCACCTGAAACCCGTAATGAGCAAAATCGTCCTAAGTGGGGACAAAAGCCAAAGGCTGCGGCGGGCACGCAAACGGGTCAAAAAGCAATGACACGTTTCTCGTCAAATCAATTCGATGACCGAAAAGGTGACGATAAGGCTGCAGGTAAAACTAAAGCTAAGTCTAAGCCTGCTTCTAAGTTTAATGCGAGTCAGGATCAGAGTCAGCCATCTCGTAAACCTATAAGCACTAAAGGTGGTTCTGGTAAGACAAAGGGCTGGGCGACACCGTCAAAGCACAAGCGTTAAGCTATCTTATTAAGGCTGTTTGAATAATAAAAGCCGTGCTATTTAGGTGCACGGTTTTTTTATGACTTGAATATCGGCCTAATCTCAATGGTTCAAACGTCTTTGTTGGAAGGACTTTTTCAGGTTCAATTCAAAAAACACTGCTATGGTTGCCAGCCTTATTCATTTTAATAGGCATAATAATGACAATAACTCCTATCAAAACCACTATATCTGTATCATTACTCGCCAGCTCATTTTTATCAGTGTCAAGTCTGGCGGCAGATGCGATTCAAAACCAATACTTTGATGCGTTAGCTGCCCATTGTGGGAACGCTTATGAGGGTGTGGTCACCGCAGGCAATAGTGCCGATGATGGCTTTAGCGGCAAAAAGCTTATTATGCATGTACGAGAATGCAGCGATACTGAATTAAAAGTGCCTTTTCACGTGGGCGATGATCACTCGCGTACTTGGATCATCACCAAAACGGATAACGGTTTACGCTTAAAGCATGATCATCGCCATCAAGATGGCACAGAAGATAAAGTCACAATGTACGGTGGCGACACTGCAGATTCTGGTACTGTTACCCAGCAGTCGTTTCCGGTTGATGCCCAGTCGATTGCTAACTTTAAAGCAAATGGTCTAGACCAATCAGTGACTAATGTATGGCATATGTACATTGAGCCAAACACCTTTACTTACCGCTTAACTCGCGAATCGCGTGACTTTAGAGTCGACTTTGACTTGAGCAAACCCGTCGCATTACCGCCAACACCTTGGGGACATAAGTAATTGATTTAGAGCCTCCAGCCTAAAGGCCGTGATGCCTCTCCTTGCTTCAGCTCAAGGAGAGGTTTTTATGTTTGGTTGAGTCATGTTTAGCTTAACTAGAGTTTAGCTTTGCTGAGATTGCTCAAGCTTTATCAGCAAACCTCAATATGATTGTAATGCAGATTGGGACTAAGGCCACACAAACAATCCCCCTTTACAATGAGGAGCCTTTCACCTGATTTCTGCCGCCTTTTTTAGCCAAATAAAGCTGTTTATCGGCTTCATTCAATGCATGTTCCCATGAAGAATCAAGCTTAGGAAAAAGGGTCGACACACCTGCACTGATGGTCACTGAATCTGAGATAGTGGAATCAGCATGTTCAATAGCTAAATTCTGCACCGCAACAATCATTTTTTCGGCTATGGATAAAGCACCATCAAGGTTAGTGTCTGGTAAAATGCACACAAACTCTTCGCCACCATAGCGCGCAACAAGATCATATGGGCGTCCCGCAACGTCACTTATCGCTTGTGCAACTAAGCGCAGACAATCATCGCCTTGTTGATGACCATATTTATCGTTATAGCGTTTAAAAAAATCGACATCCAACATCACCAAAGACATGGGTTGAAGATGACGAATACAATGACGCCACGCATCAGGTAAACAACGTTCAAACTGACGTCGATTGGCCACTCCGGTCAAACTATCCTGAAGCGCAATAGCCCTTAGCAAATCAGAATGTCGCTTTAACAAAAACTGGTTTTGCACCCTTGCGGTGGTAATAATACTGTTGATTGGTTTATGAATAAAATCGACTGCGCCTAATTGAAATCCTTTTACTTCTTGCTCTTCGTCAAAATGGGCTGTGATAAAAATAATCGCAGTATTCGCCGTCTGTGGATCTGACTTGAGTATTTCACATACCTCAAAGCCGCTCATACCTGGCATTTCAATATCCAATAACACAACATCAGGCTTCACTTTTTTACACACATCAAGCGCCTGCTCGCCTGTGGTTGACATATACATGTCAAAATCTTGATTAAACAATTGGTGTAAAATTTTGATGTTGGTAGGTTGATCATCCACCAGCAAAATTTTCCCTTTGACATCATCGGTCAAATCCAATATTTGAGCTTGCAACATTAACTCACCTCCGTTTCAATCATAGTGAGTACCTCTAACGCTTTATCAAATTCTAGCGCTTGAACAAATGAATATAATTCTGGCCAACGTGGATGATAAGACAAAACACTGGCTGCATCTTCAATCATTGTCATCGCGCCAAGATTACTTTGCTGCAACATCTTTTTTAATAATATGATTGTTTCATTGCTTGTGCCACTTACAGCGTGTTGAGGATGTGAAGCGCTATCGCCTTCATCATCATGTGCTGATTCAGCGATATACTCGGCAAGATAAAGCACGCTTTGTTGCGCTAACAGACGCAAACTATCGGCCCACTGCATCAATTGCTGTGTATCGGGCTCACCTTGCTGACATTGGGCCTCTATGTGCGCAGCTAAGTTAGCCAACGCCTTAGCGCCAAAGTTACTTGAAAATCCTTTAAGCCCATGACTTATTGCGGCGATTTTTGCCATGTCTTTCTGGGCAACGGCATTATAAAACGGCTGCAATTGCTTGTTTAATTCAACCTCAAATTCAGAGGCCATCTTTTTGAAAAAGGCTTCATTACCACCAAAACGACTAAGGGTTTGTGCTAGGCTATCAAATAACGACTCATCTTTAGCGGGCGAAGCCACTAAACTGTCAACTTCAACCACGGTATTATCATACTCAGCATGATTAAATGTTCGCCCCACCAACGTCAGTATACTTGGGATAAGTTTCGGCATATCAATTGGCTTACCGATATGATCGTTCATACCAGCAGCAATACAATCAAGCCTATCGGATTGAGATGCATTCGCTGTCATAGCAAGGATTGGTAATCGCTCAAAACGGTTATCAGATCGAATCAGGCGTGTTGCTTCAAGCCCATCCATATCAGGCATCTGCACATCCATAATCACAATATCAAATATCTGTTGGCTCTGGGTGACAAAAGCAACCCCCTCTATGCCCCCTTTTGCCAGTACCACTTTAGCTCCTTCAAGGGTTAATAACTCGTCAACAACCTGCCTATTTAGCTGATTATCTTCCACGACTAATATGGTTAAACCTTGTAAACGCTTTTGTGACTGTATTTGCACGGGTGTCGAGGCGACCTTGCCTGTAAGTACCTGACTAATGGACTCTGCCAATAATTGCGATGTCACAGGTTTTGTTAAAAAATGTACAAAGGGAGAGGGGCCATCGGCAAGAGGGTTATTTAATATTTCTTCACTATAAGCTGTTAACATAATCACTGCAGGGGTTGCTGTGTGTTGTGCTAAAGCAGCCTGTTGTAACTGCTGCGCTGTTTCAACGCCATTGAGTTCTGGCATATTCCAATCCATTAGCACAATATCAAACGGCACTTGCATGCTAATTGATTGTTTATATTGCGCTATTGCCTCTGCACCGCTATAAGCACACACCACTTCACAACCAAAATCTAACAATATTTTTGCCACAATATCAGTGGTTATGCGGTTATCATCTACCACTAAAATGCGTTTACCTTGAATATCAAAGTCCACTGCTGTTGTGGTAGGTAATGCAGGTAATACCAAATCAAACCAGAAACAGCTACCTTGGCCTAACTCACTTCGAACAAGTAACTCGCCCCCCATTAACTCGACTAAACGCTTGCTAATAGCAAGCCCTAACCCTGTGCCGCCAAAACGTCTGGAAGTTGACGATTCAGCTTGCTCAAAGCCGGTAAAAATACGCCCTATTTGTTCTTCACTGATACCTATGCCAGTATCTGTGATAGAAAAGCGCAAGTTTCTGGTGTGTTCGGTAACGTCTGAACAGTCAATGCCAACAATCACCTGCCCACTGTGGGTAAATTTAAGCGCATTACCTGCCAGATTAATGAGTACTTGTTGTAATCGAAGTTTATCGATAAGTAAACAAGATGGAATGTTAGGGTCAAGATTAAAGATCACTTCCACATCTCGGTTACCTAAATTGCCCGACAATACCACGGCAAGATCGCGCATTAGCATTTCTATTTCGCAAGGTTGTGGATCTAACAGTAACTTACCCGCTTCAATTTTAGAAAAATCGAGAATATCGTTTAACAAACCTAATAAGGATTTCGCCGCGGTTTGGGTTTTAGTAATATAATCCTGTTGCTGTGCTGACATGGTGGTGTGAAGCATCAATTGCAACATGCCCAGTACCGCATTCATCGGGGTACGAATTTCATGGCTCATATTGGCTAAAAATGCTGATTTGGCCGCATTCGCTTCATCGGCCTGTTGCTTAGCACCACGAAGAGTCGCCTCAATTTCACGTTGCTCTGTCACATCAAGGTTAATGCCTATCACTCTTAGCGCATTACCGTGTTTGTCTCGCTCAATTTGCGCCGCAGCCTGCACATAGCGAATGCCGCCATCTGCCCTTAAGACTCTAAAGACCAGATCATAGGTGCTATGACCCGCTATGGCATCTTGCAGTTTTTGCTCTGCCATCTCGATATCTTCAGGATGAATTTTCATTTGCCAGTGTCGATATTCCAAGCCTTCATCGCGCAATGTTAATGGCTGATCGTAGATGGCAAACATACGATCATTCCACTCTAAACTATTGTCTTGTATGTTAAAGGTCCAAATCCCAAGTTTGGCAACATCAGAGGCCTTACTCAGATGATTACTGGCTGTTAGTAGTGCTTCTTGCTGCATTAACATTTGGGTGATATCGACCCCAATACCTAAATAACCTAATATGTTACCTTCGTTATCGCGCATGGCCGTGACCGATAAAGAAACTTGGCACTGTGTGCCATCTTTACGTACATAAGTCCAATTGCGTGTTTCAGGGCCTTCGGTTTTTGCTTTATAAACAAACGTATCAAATCCCTCGATGCTTACCCCGTATTCGGCTGAGAGCTCTAATGCTCTGCTCTGCACTTCGTCAAGTAAATGCAAACAGGCTGGGCTAGTGATACCCACTAGCTCACTGGCTTCGTAACCCAATAACAACTCTGCACCGCGATTAAAAATGGTGATAATACCCTTTTCATCCGTAGCAATAATTGACATTTCAGAAGCGGCATCCAGTACACTCGACAACAACGAGCTCAGTTGCGCTTTCTCAATCTGAGTAAACTTACGGTCTGTAATATCAGTACTCAAGGCAATAAATCGTTCAATGTTGCCTTTGTCATCCATAACGGGACCTATGACAGTGTCAAACCAATGAATATTACCTAGCTTATCGCGATTACAAATTTCACCATGCCACGACTCGCCTGATTTAATTTGAGTCCACATCTGTTGCCAAAAAATACCATCATGTTCACCGGACTTTAAAATAGAATGATTTTTACCTATGAGCTCTTCACGTGAGTAACCACTCATTCGGCAAAAGTAGTCATTTACCTCTAGAATTATCCCGTCGGTATCGGTAACCGTTGACACAAGTTGATTGTTAATCGATTTCAGTAAAGCTTTATTTTCTGAAATCGCTTGCAATAATTCAGTGGTTCGTTCTGCAACCTTCAGCTCTAAACTTTCATTTGATTTAATAATGCGTAATTCAGCATCCTTTTGTGCCGTGATATCACGAAGCGTTTGGCTAATACCCACAATATCCCCTTGCCCATCGATAATGGGCAAAGCTGTCATCGAGGTAGAGACTAATTTACCATCCTTACATTGATGCTTAGACACTTGATTTAAAACAGTTTCGCCTATTAGCACTTTACGAAAAGAGGCTTTTTCATAGGATACTTTGTCTTTAGGAACAATCAGTGTTGCACTTTCTGAACCAATCGCTTCAGCTTCACTATAACCAAACAGTAATTCAGCCCCTTTGTTCCAACTGGTGATCTTGCCATCCAAATCATAACTAATGATGCCATCAAGCGAATGCTCTAGCATGTTAGCGCGTCGCGCTTGTTCAGCTAGCATCTGTTGTTTACGTTGTATACCTAAAGACCATAACGAGGTTAATGCGGCCAATAAAAGACTGAATACTGCGGTGTAGGAAAAAATTAAACTTGGACGATTAAGGTGTAGTTCTTTAATAAATTCAGGATAAGCGGTGATTTTAAATTGCCATTTGCGGCCGAACACCTCTTCATTAATGATGTATTGATACGAGGAATGAATATGAGTATCTTCGGCATCGGTTTCGTAAAATGGGATTGGATTATTCAGCTGGGTAATATCAGTAAGCTGCAACTTAGTTGTTTTTTGATTTAAATCTAATCCAATTAAAATCTCATTAGTGACCAGAGGAGCATAACTCCAGCCAAATGCCTCTGCTTGACGAGATTCAGTGGTAGAGGGTGTTGAACCACTGCGGTAAATGGGCATTAAAATCAAAAAGGATTGCAAAGGTTTGCCGGTTGCTTGCACTAACGTAATAGGCCCAGACAACCTTACCTCACCCGATAACATCGCGGCATCGGCGGCATCACGGCGCTGCTGTTCTGACCCAATATCTAAACCCACTGCAGAATAGTTACGTTCTACAGGTTCAATATATTGAATAACATATCGCTCGTCATCATGGGGAGCTAGCTGGCGAATGGCAAAAACAGGCCAGCCATCTTGCTGGGATTTGCTAATAAAATCGGCTTCTTGATCTGGTAAAACCCTGCGAATAAAACCAAATCCACGCGCACCAGGAAACTCTTTATCGACCTCACGGGTTAAGCTGTAACGCACAAACCCTTCACGGGAAACATGATGCTCACCTGCAGTAACAACCATCCCCCGAACACCGCGTAGCCCATATTGATAAAGCGTAATCCGTTCCAACACGTTATGACTAATTTGCTCTGACGTCTCCTGCAATGCTTTATTAATCGATAGTTGATTGCTTTCGTTCACCCACCAAGTTAACGCAGCACTAATGACTAAGCCAATAAGCAACACACTGGAGCCTAATTTAGCTGCTTTCTTGAACCCCAAAGACAAATCCATAATCGCCTAATTTCTTAAAATCATAGAGTTATGATTCTGGACTAGTCAGCAAGATTTCGCCAGCCGAATAAGTAACAATAAAAAAACATTGTGATTTCAAAAATAGAATACAACATAGTAAGAGGCTGGCTAAACTGATACAGCTTACGCTTCAGTATATTCAAAGCGTGAGTGCAAAATAGAAACCAAAAGGCCTCACATCGCTGTGAGGCCTTTTGCTATAAAGAGGGTGAGTTGGCCGATAAGCCGGGTCCTGTCGTGGACAGTTATTCATCTAGGCCTGCAATCGCTCACAGGCTCAAGCGACCTACCCGGTCCCAACGCGAGCAGCGCCATAAGGGACCCTATTTGGTCTTGCTTCGGGTAGAGTTTACCTTGCTACGGACTATTACTAGCCGCACGGTGCGCTCTTACCGCACCCTTTCACCCTTACCAATCCGAAGATTGGCGGTCTTCTCTCTGTTGCACTTGTCGTCGGTTCACACCGCCCAGGCGTTACCTGGTACCCTGCTCTTTGAAGCCCGGACTTTCCTCCCCGTACTTGCGTACGCGGCAACTGTCTGGCCAACTCGGCGCGGATTATAGCGTAAGCGAATGCAACACACCATCTAAAATGTGACTTTACCGTAAACCGATGGTGTTTAGCCTACAGGCCGATTTCCAAACCATATTTGTAAAGTGCATTCTTTTTAATGCCGTGAATTTCACCCGCCAAGGCTGACGCTTTTTTCAGAGGAAGCTCTTGGCATAACAGCTTTAATGTATTGACCACTACCGCTGGAATGTCTGACTCGCTATCGGTTCTGTGACCATGGCACATCAACACGATTTCACCTTTTTGCTGATTCAAGTCATCTTTAACCTGTTGCAAAACATCTGCTGCAGGGCCAGATAAAAACGTTTCAAAGGTTTTGGTGACTTCACGGGCCATGACAATTTCACGGTCAGCCCCTAAAGTGGCAACAATCGATTCTAAGCTATGTACGATGCGATGCGGTGATTCATAAAAAATTAACGTTCTGGGATCTTCTTTTAAGGCTAACAATTTATCAATACGGCCTTTTTCTTTTGAAGGTAAAAAACCTTCAAATGAGAATCTATCTGAAGGTAAACCAGAGGCACTAAGCGCGGTAATGGCAGCACATGGCCCTGGTAAAGGCACCACACTAAACCCCGCTTCACGTACCTGTTTAACCAAATGATAGCCCGGATCTGAAATGAGTGGCGTGCCAGCATCAGATATCAGCGCAACGGATTCACCGTTAGTCAGTTTTTGAATTATCCATTGCGCTCTGTCACGTTCGTTATGGTCATGAAGTGCTGTTTTGCGGGTTTCTATACCAAAATGGCTTAACAACTTGCCGCTGTGGCGAGTGTCTTCACAGGCAATCAAGCTGACTTGATTTAGCACTTCAATTGCACGGCTACTGATATCCGCTAAATTGCCAATGGGTGTGGGCACAATATACAGTGCTGCGGCTTGATCCATAACTACCTCAATAAACTCTTTGTGCAAGACTTTCGCCCAGCGTAAGAGCAGGTTAAACTAAAGCCAATATCTTACCAGAGTGAAGCCCTGTGTTAAAAAGACTGATTTCAATTAAATTTCTATCGGCACTGACACTATCAACATTATTGATTGGTTGTGCGACGACTAAAACCACTGATCCCGACACCATTGTGAACACGTCTTTAGTGTCGGTTGAGCAACCGGCTAGCACTTATTTATCTGAGGCCAGCAAAAGCAGCCTGCCAGAAAAACGTGACCGCTACCTTTTACTCGCGGCACACGCATACATCAATGACGGTAATTATAGCGCTGCTAGCAACATACTTGCGTCAATGCAAAAAAGCATGGTGAAGGTACCGACCATTCAAGCTGAGCATATTTATTTGAATGCCCGCATTGCTGAAAAAGTACAAAATAAGCAAGCCGCGCTGAACCAATTGCAATATCCACCGCATTGGCAACTACCTCGCTGGCAGATGGCCACTTACCATCAATACAAGGCGCGTCTGTATAAGTCGCTGCAACAACCTATTGACCAAATTAGACAGCTCAGCTTATTAAGTAACTACTTGCCTAAAACCGAATCAACTCAGGTAAATGATGTTATTTGGCAGGTATTACAACCGCTTCAAGAAGAAACCATTCAAACCTTTATGCGTGAACCTGCTAACCCCGTTTTTTCAGGTTGGTTACAGTTAGCCTATATTGCTAAGCACTATGCCGTTGAACCGACTCAGTTAGTTCGCTATTTAGGGGAGTGGCAGCGTAATAACCCGCATCATCCAGGTGCGATGAAATTGCCTTCTGATTTAGAAAAAGCCCTAAACGCTAAACCGTTTAGACCGCAAAATATTGCGGTATTACTACCTTTAACTGGCCCCAGGGCTGCAGTTGCAGAACCGATTAAAATGGGCATTTTAGCCAGTTATATGGCTGAATTTGATAATGACGTGACAATTCACTTCATTGACAGCCAAATAGGCGTACAACCTGCTTACCAGCAAGCAACCGATATCGGCGCGGATTTTATCATTGGCCCATTGCTGCCAAATGAAGTGGAAGAGTTACAACGTGCTAATCAGGCAAAAGAACAACTGATCCCTCAACTGTATTTGAATCAGTTAGAGCAATTTGAACCGAAGAAAAACCAATTTTATTTTTCGTTATCGCCAGCTCAAGAAGCCAGTGATGCTGCCAGAAAAATGTTTTCAGATGGCATAAAGTTACCCCTACTGCTAACCAGTAATGATGCCATCGGTAAACGAATGGCAGAAAGCTTTAACCAAACATGGCTGTCTTTGACCGAGAATAACGCTGAGATCCATTATTTCGACCGTGGCGATCAGATGAAGTTAACCGTGCAAGAAGCCTTAGGCGTTAAAGATAGCCAAGTTAGAATTGCGCGTATGAAAGAAATATTAGGCAGTAAACTGGAGGCGGACTTTCGTTCTCGCCAAGACATTGATGCCATTTATATGATCTCAGCATCGCAGGACTTATCATTACTCAAAGCGTTTTTAGACGTAAACTTCAGTGTCTTTGCAGAACCCGTGGCACTTTACACCTCTAGCCGCGGCCGCTTAGAAAAAGAGTCCAACCAATCTGCACAAGAGTTAAATAAGGTCATGATTAGCGATATTCCTTGGTTAATGCAGGCCAGCAATGAAACTCGGATGGTTGAATCATTATGGGGTACTTGGAATAACAGCCAAAAACGCTTATATGTGATGGGCTATGATGCACTTGAATTAGTCAATCGCTTAGCACAAATGCAGGCATTTCCTGGATATCAGCTTAATGGCCGCAGCGGTGCATTATCAGTACAGCCGAACGGTTTGATTGATCGCCAGTTAACCTGGGGCAAATATCAGCAAGGTCAATTAACGCCATTATGATAGATGGCAAACTTGCCGAACAACAGGCGCGTGAGTATTTGCAGCAACAAGGTCTTACCTTTGTTGCTGCCAATGTGCGTTATAAGTTCGGCGAGATTGACCTCATCATGCAAGACCAACACACATTAGTGTTCATTGAAGTGAAATATCGTCAGTCACAAGCTTTTGGCGGCGCGATAAACGCACTTGGTGCCAAACAGATCCACCGTATCCGCCGCTGTGCTGAAGCTTATTTGCAACAAGCAGGCATTCATCCTCCCTGCCGATTTGACGTTATTGCCAATAATAACGCACAAATAACTTGGATTAAGGGATGTTTTTAAGCTTCCATAGTTACCACAGCATTGATTTATGGCATTATATCAACACACACATGACGGCCATGACATCCTATCTACATACCGTCAGTAAAAATTCTATATCGTAAGGATTGTTGCATGTTAGAACGTATTAAAGACAGTTTCACTGAGTCGATTCAAACTAAGATTGATGCGGCGGAAGCATTACCTGAGTCAATCGAAAAAGCTGCTGAAATGATGGTGCAATGTCTACTTGGCGGTAACAAAATTCTTTCGTGTGGTAATGGTGGCAGCGCTGGTGATGCACAGCACTTTTCTGCTGAGCTGTTAAATCGCTATGAAATCGAGCGCCCACCACTTCCTGCCATTGCATTAAGCTGTGACACTTCAACCATCACGGCGATTGCTAATGACTATAGCTATGACGAAATCTTTTCAAAACAGATTTTAGCATTAGGCCAACCTGGCGATATTTTATTAGCCATTTCAACCAGTGGTAACTCTGGTAACGTGATTAAAGCAATGGAAGCGGCACTTAGCCGTGACATGACGATTGTGGCGTTAACCGGTAAAGACGGCGGCGCGATGGCGGGCTTAATGAGCGCAGGTGATGTTGAAATTCGCGTACCATCAAACGTTACAGCCCGTATTCAAGAAGTACACTTACTGGTGATTCATTGCTTATGCGACAACATTGATCGCACCTTATTCCCACAGGATGAGCAGGCATGATAAAGCTTGTAGCCATCATTTCAGCACTTGCGTTACTTCAAGGTTGTGCTGGAGCGGTAATGGTTGGCGCCGTTGGTGGCGCTAAAATGGCCAATGATGAGCGTAGTATGTCTACTCAAATAAGCGATACTAACGCTGATTTTGAAATCACCAGTGCGCTGTCAAAACATGAAGACATTAGCAACCAGACTAATATCACTGGTGTGGTAATGAATAGTAATGTGTTAATGATCGGCCAAGCTCCTAACTCTATGCTGCGCGATAAAGCCATCAAAGCAGTTCAAGAGTTAAACATTGGTGGCAAAATTCATAATCAAATACGCATTGGTAATCCAACTTCATTTACCACCCGCAGTAATGACACTTGGGTCACAACCAAAGTAAAAGGGCGGATGCTAAACGAAAAAAATTTAGACATCACCCGTGTCAAAGTGATTACTGAAAATGGTGAAGTATTTTTACTTGGCTTAATTGAACGCAGTCAAGCCGAGCTCGCTGTGGATATTGCCCGTAATACTGCAGGTGTCCGTAAGGTCATTAAAGTATTTGAGTATGTTGAGCCTAAAGAAGAAGATTAATCATCGCGTATACAGCGCGTAGTGTTATTAAAGCCTCTATTTTAGAGGCTTTTGTTTTTTATTGCCCGCTAATGATGGGATGTGCTTTTTTAACTAATGCCAATTTATGACTTTGCAATTTGCGCCATTGATATGCGATATAAGGCAACACTAACGAAGGCAGAATAATCAACCCCGCCCCGACCCAGCTTAATCCATCTAGCCATTCATCAAACCATAACCAGCCAAAGAAAACACAAAAAAGTAGTCCGGTATATTCGGCAATTGCAATATCACTCGCTTGTGTTTTTCGATAAGCAAAAAAGCAAAACCACTGATATATCAGCAAAAAGATATTGCTCATTAAAGCAACTAATATAATGTCGACAGATATTGTCATTTCACCCAAAAACACCACCATCAAACACACTAGCGGCAAACTGAATAAATTATAAAACATGAGCGTTAATAATGGGTTTTCAGCAGATGGCAACTTTTTCAATGTTAGCTGACTCATCGCGAAGGTCAGAGCGCTCACCAGCACTAACACAGCAAACCAATTGATTTGCGTTGGTCTTAAGAGGATGACAATGCCCATAAACCCTAAAAAGACCGCAACCCACTGCAAAGGAGTCACTTTTTCTTTAAGTAATAACGCTCCCAATACCATAATCATTATCGGCCCAGAGAAGAACAAGGCTCCTGCTGTGGCGAGGGGTAAAGACATCAAACCAATAATAAAACACAGGCCACCCACAGCACCTATATTGGCGCGAAAAAGGTGCATTTTATAATGGGTTGTTTGTGGGCGACCGCTATATAGCCATAACGGTAATATCATCAACACCGACATGACTTGCCTGATCAATAAAAAGCTGGCGGCATCTGCATTCGATGGTAACCATTTAACTGACACATCATAAAGGGCACTAAAAACATTGCCCATAATCAATAATCCGATACCTAACAAGACTGATGGCTGCATATTCTGCTCACTACGATTGAATAAGGCGCCATCATAGCGGTCACATAACATGAATAATAATGATGTTTTTTTTCAATGCATGAGATAAATTAATAGTTAACCTCAGCTGCAACGAAGCAAGGCTAACCATCCACTCAAAAGGCCCACTCAGTTATGCGAAAACTGCCTCCATTAAGAAGCTTACATGTATTTGAAGCTGCTGCGAGACACCTCAATTTTTCGCTTGCTGCAACAGAGCTATGTGTCACCCAAAGTGCGGTATCGCATCAGGTAAAACAGCTTGAAAACTACTTTGCTGAAACACTGTTTCATCGTTCGGATAAGCAATTCCAGTTAACTGAAAAAGGCCAAATCCTATTTGATGAACTTGAGCACATTTTTAATCAATTAAATGATGTCAGTTTGCGGATCACCGGAGAGCAAAATCAACATTTACAAATGGCTGTGTTTAGTTCATTTGCGATCAAATGGCTTATTCCCCGCTTAGGTGACTTTAAACGCCAATATCCTCAATACAATATTCGCCTTAATATGATTACCGATGAGCCAATGCTAAGCGATTCTGTTGCTGACATGTTTATCTGCGGTCGGCATGAGCAAACTGGATTTTGGCAAATGACGCTTCATAATGAGCGGTTAATTCCGGTTTGTAGCCCTGAGTTACTTCAGCAACAGGGGGCGTTAAACGCCAATTGGTTTGAAAAACAATCATTGCTGGCGGTCGATGAACCTGGCTTGGGTCTTGATTGGGATTTTTGGGGGCTGCACAATCAATGGCATTTTAATCGAGCTCAGCAAAGGCATGTTTTTAGTCACGTATTACTGGCTATCGAAGCGGCTAATGCCGGACAAGGTATTGCATTAGCATCTGACTTTATGGTCGAGTCGGATATAAGATCCGGTCGTTTAGTGGCACTTGATTTACCTCCAGTATTTACAGATTTTAGGTTTAATTTTTTGTGTAAACACCGAAAAAAGACCCAACCCGGCATTGCCGCGTTTATTGAATGGCTGCTGCAGCAAACTAAAGAAGATAAAAAAACCAGTATCGATTGATACTGGTTTTTAAGCTAAAAATATTAAGTTTTTAAACAATCATACCAATCTTTTTATAAACTAAATCAATAGTTTCTTGTGCGCGAGCTTTGGCTTTGTCCGCACCTTGCTTCATCACTTGTTCAAGATAAGCTTCATCCGCCCGATACTGCTTAAAACGCTCCTGTAACGGCTCAAGCATAGCGACAACCGCTTCGCCTGTCGCCACTTTCAAATGACCATACATTTTGCCTTCAAACTCAACTTCTAAGCTAGCAATAGATTTACCGGTCGCACCAGACATTAAGCTTAATAAATTAGACACGCCTGGCTTGTTATCAAAGTCAAAACGAACCACTGGCGGCTCGTCGCTGTCAGTCATGGCTTTTTTCACTTTCTTAAGAATAGCTTTAGGCTCTTCTAACAAACCAATCACGTTATTGCGGTTGTCATCAGACTTGGACATTTTCTTCAACGGGTCTTGTAATGACATGACTTTAGCGCCGTGTTCTGGAATAAATGCCTGAGGCACGGTAAAGGTATCACCATAAGCATTATTAAAACGTGTGGCAATGTCACGGGTCAGCTCAAGATGCTGCATTTGGTCTTGACCAACGGGAACTGATTGCGCTTGATATAACAAAATATCAGCCGCCATTAAAACAGGGTAACCAAATAATCCCACGTTAATATTATTAGCGTGCTTTTGTGATTTGTCTTTAAACTGAGTCATCCGATTCAGCTCACCCATTTGGGTATAACAGTTTAATGCCCAGCTTAATTGAGTGTGTTGCGGTACATGTGATTGCACAAACACAGTGCTTTTATCTGGGTCAACACCACAGGCTAAATACAGCGCGAGGGTATCAAGACACGCTTCACGCAGTTTTGCTGGGTCTTGACGAACAGTAATAGCATGCAAATCAACCACACAGTATATACAGTCATGCGTGTCTTGCATTGCCACCCACTGGCGTAGCGCGCCCATATAATTACCTATGGTTAACTCGCCTGATGGCTGTGCTCCGCTGAAAACAATGGGTTTAGTCATGGGTTTTGTTGCTCCAATTACTGTATTTTAAAATTATTTAGAAAGTAAAAACTGACCAATTTGGCCAAAGTCATCACACACTTCATTCGGTTGACTTAAACCAATAGGCTCACCATAGTTATAGCCGTAGGTTAAGCCGATAACTGCTACATTGGCAGATTTAGCCGCTAAGATATCATTCTTAGAGTCGCCTATCATCAATAACTGTTGCGGTGCAATTTGCCATTGCTGTAAAAGATGATTTAACGGCAAAGGATCTGGTTTCATTTTGGTCAATGAATCACCGCCAAGAACATGATCAAATAAATCCGATAAGCCAAAGGCTTCTAATAACGGAATGGTAAAACGGTAAGGTTTATTGGTGACCACCGCTAATCGATAACCTGCCTGCTTTAAAGCCGTTAAGGTCGATAAAACATTAGGATATAAACAGCTATGTTTTTCCAGAAACAAACCATAGTGATGCATAAATTTAGGCATAGTTTCTGTTAATAGCGTTTCATCAACCTCACTTCCCCGAGCAAAACTCAGCGCTCGACGCATGAGCATTTTAGCGCCATTGCCAACCCAGCCTCTTACCTGATCTTCACTTGCTTGCGGTAAATCCAACTCAAGTAAGGTTGCATTGGTTGCGGCAGCTAAATCGGGCACACTGTCAACTAAAGTGCCATCTAAATCAAAAGCGATGGCACGTATTTGATCAAAATTTGTCATGGGCTGGCTACTATCTACTACTAATGAGGTTAACGTTATAGATTATACTTTTGCTAACTCACTGCGCATCTCATCGATCACAGTTTTATAATCAGGTTGATTAAAAATGGCCGATCCCGCAACAAACATGTCAGCACCTGCTGCAGCGATTTCTGCAATATTATCAACCTTTACACCACCGTCGACTTCAAGACGAATATTGTAACCACTCGCGTCAATACGCTCACGTACTAAACGCAATTTATCCAAGGTTGAAGGAATAAACGATTGACCACCAAACCCTGGGTTGACTGACATCAATAAAATGACATCTAATTTATCCATGACGTGATCTAAATAATGCAATGGTGTTGCAGGATTAAAGACCAAGCCTGCTTTACAACCAGATTCTTTAATTAATTGTAGTGTACGATCAACATGCTCAGACGCTTCTGGGTGAAAAGTAATAATCGATGCGCCCGCTTTAGCAAAATCGGGAATAATTCTATCTACCGGTTTGACCATTAAATGCACATCAATATCGGCAGTGATCCCATAATTACGTAGCGCCGTACAAACCATTGGGCCGATAGTGAGATTAGGCACGTAATGATTGTCCATTACGTCAAAATGAACGACATCGGCACCGGCATCGAGTACAGCTTTAACATCGTCACCTAAGCGGGCAAAGTCAGCAGATAAAATTGATGGAGCAATTAAATAAGGTTGCATCATGGTCTCGCAGCAAAATGGATGTGGCAGTAGTTTACCCTTTGAAACAGCTCGGCTCTAGTCAAACCATGAAAAAATGCCCAAGGGCATATCAGAAGTTTGATTTTGAAAATAAATGAGCTTTAGGTGTTCATAAACTATACTATTTTGATATAATCGAGAAAGTTTTATATCTTGTTTAGTCAAATCAGCACATTTATTTTGCATAACAATGGCTAACATATTGTTATATCAAATGTTGATGAAGATAAAGCGAAAAGTATTCACTCAGATACTGACGTTATTAATGGAAAGGATCCCCTATATGGAACTGCGTCCAAATCGTTTATTGTCATACTTTAGCACTCAGCCATTGAAAGCGATCATGGCCACTGTGACAACATCATCTTTGATTGTGTTAACCAGCTTTTCATTTTCATCGGCCACTGAGACATCATCAACTAAAGCCTGTGTCTGTGATGCAAACGTCAATTACAATAGCAGCTTACCTAGCAGTCATCCAAATAACCGCTGTGCAGTTCAAGAACACGATGTCAGTTGGAAAAATTGGATAACAGGTAACAGTCGCTCAAGTCAATTTCACTTTATTGATTTAATTGAACTGCTTTATGGGCACAAAGATAAGCCGATTACAGATATGCCGACCTCTAAAAACGCTGAGCAGATTTAAACTTGTCTTTCTGGCGGGTATTGAGTAGCACGATAGCGGCATTTTTGGGTGTGCAAACAGAAAAGAATCGCCAACGAGATTTTAACACCACATCACCCGTTCCTTTCATCCTAATGGGGATAATGCTAACAATTGTCATGGTGCTAACACTTGTGGCCATTGTCAATCACGTGCTGAGTTAGCCCTAATTTCAATAAACTTCATCATCAAAATAATGGTGATCGTATAACGCCATAATTTCATCGACTTTATTTCGCGATGAACCTTTTTGACTGATATTGCGTTGAACCGCTATCGTGGCTAACTTCGCCCCTCGATACAATTCTCGCGTCAGTGGAATATCGTGATTACTGATCAACACAGGAATATTGCGCTTATGGGCGGTATGACGTGAATGGCGCGCTAATAATGCTTGATCATCGAGACTAAAACCCGGTCCGGCATAAGTGGTAAAGCTTGCTGTTGTCGATAAAGGTGCATAAGGTGGATCGCAATAAATCACATCACCTTCTTTGGCTAACCCGAATGCCCCTTCATACCCTATACAATTAAACGTTGCCTTTTGGGCTTTTTCTGAAAAATAACGAATTTCAGCTTCAGGGAAATACGGTTTTTTGTATGAACCAAAAGGAACATTAAACCCCCCTTTACGGTTATAACGGCACAAGCCATTAAAACCAAACCGATTTAAATATAAGAAGTATACTGAGCGTGTAAACGGATCGCGGCTTAAGTTAAAGTCATCTCTAATGCGGTAATAAGCTTCTTTGTTATTCATCTCACTGACAAACAAGGCTTTAGCTGCACTAATATAGTCATCAGGTCGTTGCTGCACAATCTGATAGAGGTTAATTAAATCCTGATTAATATCACACAACAAGTATTCGTCATAATCTGTATTCAAAAAAACTGAGCCAGCACCAACAAAAGGTTCAACGAGTCGCTGCCCCTTAGGTAAATGTTTAGACAACTCTTCAACGAGTTTAAACTTTCCACCCGCCCATTTTAGAAAGGCTCTATGTTTTTTTGTCATAAAGTGAGCTACTTGCTGCCAAAATTAAGGCTGATGATTGTACTCTGTTTACAGACGTTTATCATCGATTTTCCTGTTCAATCCTGTATTCACTCAAATCGCTCCATTTTCTTAGCCATGGCTCGTTCATCCCAAGTTCTGCTTGTAGTCTTTTTGACTGTTCTTGAGCTTCTGTAATCGAGGGGAATTGGCCAAACAAAATAACATAACGATTCTTGTAACGGGCAATATAAACATTGTTTTCATTAACCAATTTACTGGTAACTGAAGCCAATGATTGCTTATCAACCACACTTACCAATTGCAAAGTATACCCTCGGGGCTTATCAGCTTTTGTCTCTTTTATCTGCATACCATCCGCGGCACTCATTGACTCAGTACTTTTGGCTATTACTGCTGATTGAGAATTTATCGTAACTGCGTTGTTGAGTTTAGACTCGTTAGATACTGCAACATGTTTATTTATTGGCTGGGATTGCTTAATCTTACTGTTATTCTCGGCCGTCAGAGCGTGTTGTTCTAAAGCAGGTGTAGTCACTGGATCTGAGGCCCGTTCTAACAGAAAAAAACGCTCCTGCGATTTTGGCAAAGGCTTAACGAATAATTTACCGTATTGAGCTAAAAATACATTAGCTTGATCCCTTTGTTGCTGTTGCGTTGCTGTTAGCTGTTGATTTAGCCTTAACTCACTACGAGGTTTCAATAATGGGCTATTGAGAAAAACATAAACGGCAATGCCAAATATAAGCATGCTGAGAGCGACAATAGCAACTTTGACCGTCTTCGCGCTAATTTTTGCCGCATATTCAGGCTCAGAAATAGCACGATTCAACAGTTCAACAACCTCTTCAGGTGTACCTGTTTGTTTTTCGAGTTGCTGATGAATAATATTGCGCGCAATAAATGGGGTACAGCCACTGCGCAGAAGTAGGCTTTGATATAAACCATCTCTCTCTGCTATCGGTAACGGCTCGATGGAAATTGGCAATAACATTTGCTGCATATCTTGAGACAACTCAGCCATAACCTTAGCTAAGTATTGTGAATCTATCGCCATTGTCACGGCAATATTGCTACCCGCGCAGCGCATTTGTGATAATAAAATACATTCGGCCCACAAAGACTTAGGCAATAAATGTGCATCATCAATAATAATATGTAGCGGCTTAGTCAGGGTTGATTGGATACGCATCACTGTATCCATAAGAGGTATTTCATCATCAAATATGGGCGATGAAATTAATTGAACCAAAATTTTTCGACGTATTTCAGCTGCATCAGCATGCAAAGGACACAAGACTAAAGCGGAATTGTGATCATCTAACGCGCTTGCAAGCGCGATACTCAGAGTCGACTTACCGGAACCCCTTTGGCCACATAACAACAACAGCTGCCCACTGTAACTCGCAGTGTGCTGTAAACGCTGTACAAGTTCTTCTTGAGTTGGAAGTAGTAATAATGCTGAAGTCAAAGATCCACCACACGTCCTTTATGCGCGGCTGATCACCTGTTCAAGTAAATCTTCACTGACATCACTGAACACGTCTGCCTGACCTAAAGCGGTAGGTAAAATCAATCGAATTTTACCCGCCAATACTTTTTTGTCGCGCCGCATATGCTTGATAAAGCTATCAAAATCCATTGAGCTAGGTGCTTCAATAGGTAAATCAAAAGCTACTAATAAATCGCTAATTCGACAAACAATTGACTCATCAATCAAATTTAATTTATGTGCTGTTTTTGCAGCAAGAATTGTGCCTACGGCAACCGCATCACCATGTAACCATGCGCCATAGCCCATTTCCGCTTCAATTGCATGACCAAATGTATGACCTAGGTTGAGAAGTGCACGCACTCCGCGCTCTGTTTCATCTTGATTAACTACATCAGCTTTTATCTGACAACATTTAGCAATTGTGTAGGCTAATGCTTGAGTATCAAGTGCTTTTAATTGCTCGACATTTTGCTCTAACCAAACAAAAAACTCGCTGTCCCAAATAATGCCATATTTGATAACTTCCGCCATGCCAGCAGCAAATTCATTTGCAGGTAATGTTTTTAAACATTCAGTATCAATAATCACACTTTGGGGCTGATAAAATGCCCCAATCATGTTTTTGCCCAATGGGTGATTGACTGCCGTTTTGCCACCTACAGATGAGTCGACTTGAGATAACAATGTCGTTGGCACTTGTACAAAATCTACACCACGCTGGTAACAAGCAGCTGCAAAACCGGTCATATCACCGATCACACCACCACCGAGTGCAACTAACACTGAGTCTCTGGCGAAATTGTGTTCCAATAACGCTGAAAAAATGACATCTAAATATTCAAGAGTCTTATATTTTTCACCATCAGGGAGGATAACTTTTTTAATTGACGCACAAGACACCATTGCCTTTTCCAATGTAGCTAAGTACAAAGGGGCAATAGTGTCATTGCTAACTATGAGTACATTCTTGTTTGCAAGGAAGCGATTAAATATATCGCTTTCATGCATCAAATTCTGGCCTATATAAATGGAGTAACTTCTATCACCTAAATCAACCTGAATTTGTTGCATTGTTTTACCTAAAAACCGAGTTGCTCAATTATTTGATTTGCGACAATTTTCGCACTTTGTTCGTCTGTTTTAACGATGACATCGGCAATCTCTTCGTACAAAGGATTACGCGATTCTGCTAAGTTCTCAAGAACTTCGCGTGGGTCATCAACTTGCAGTAATGGACGACGTTTATCACGTTGCGTACGGGCAACTTGCTTGTCGATAGTCGTCTCTAAATACACCACGATGCCGCGAGCAGAAAGATAGTTGCGAATATCTTTACTCTGAACTGAACCGCCGCCTGTTGCGAGTACAATGCCCTGCCTTTCTGAAAGATCGGCAATAACTTGTGCTTCACGACGACGGAAACCTTCTTCACCTTCAACATCGAACACCCAAGCGATATCAGCGCCTGTTCTTTGCTCGATCTCATGATCAGAATCGTGGAATTCTAAATGCAGCATTTGAGCCAAATGACGGCCAATTGTGCTTTTACCTGCGCCCATAGGGCCTACTAGAAAAATATTACGTTTTTCAGCCATTTCGTATACGTCTGAATCTTATATGAAAGAATGCCTGATCGACTAAAGAGACAGCCGACCGCTTAAAATGTTACCTTGCTCTATTGAGACTTGACGAAGGATTATCTCAGTTTAGGGCCATTGCTGGCAAGTGATGCAGGCAATTTATAACAATTTTATTAAATAAAAGTGTTATAGCTTACGCCAAAAACAAAGGCCAGCTTGATTTAGCTGGCCTTTATTAATTTATCATTGATTATAACTTTTCAGAAATAATCTTTGGGGTCACGAAAATCAGTAGCTCTTGTCGTTCATTTCGATCTGTCGTGTTTCTAAATAAGAAACCAACCAGAGGAATATCACCCAACACAGGTACTTTACTCACTCGACTAATTAAGTTTTGCTGGTAGATACCACCCAAAACAATGGTTTCGCCATTATCAACTAATACCTGAGTACCGATACGTTGCGTGTCGATAGATACGGCTTCACCTGTTGGGGTTTGAACTGTCTTACCTTGTGAATCTTGGGTGATTTCCAGATCGAGAATCACGCGATTATCTGGCGTAATTTGCGGTGTAACACGAAGTGATAAAACCGCTTTTTTAAAGCTCACCGATGTTGCACCACTGGACGCTGATTCCACATAAGGAATTTCAACACCCTGCTCAATATAAGCTGCTTTTTGATTTGACGTAGTGATGCGTGGGCTCGCGATGATTTCGCCTTTATTCTCTTGCTCAAGCGCACTTAACTCAAGATCTAACACTGTACCATCAGCTAACTTTGCCACATGAAAAGCAATACTCGTTGGATTGGAAACCGCTGCGGGCAAATTAACGTTTAAACGGTCATCTAATCCAGGGATAATTCCGCCGGCAATGCTATCTGCACCTTCAAGCGAACCTGAAGTGCCTTTAGTGCCTTGCTGATCGGTTATCCCCCAACGAATACCTAAATCTTCAGATACATCGTCTTTCACTGTTACCATACGTGATTCAATTAGTACCTGCTTGATAGGAATATCCAACACTTCGATGAGTCGATGAATGCTTTCTAATATTTCAGCAGTATCTTTTACCAGTAAAGTATTAGTACGCTCATCCACGGCAACACTACCGCGACTTGATAGCAAACTTGAGTCAGTGCCTTTTAATAATTCTGCTATGTCTAATGCTTTAGCATAATTAATTTGTAAAAACTCAGAATATAAAGGCGCTAACTCTTTTACTTCTTGCCTATTTTTAAGATCATTACTTTCACGAATTGCCAATTCTTCACTAGGGGCAACCATTAAAATATTACCTTCAATACGTTTATCAAGGCCTTTGGTTTGTAGAATTAAATCTAAAGCTTGATCCCAAGGCACGTCATCTAAACGTAGCGTGATATTACCTTCCACCGTATCACTAGTGACTAGGTTAAAGTTATTATAATCAGCAATAATTTGTAATACGGTACGAACTGAAATATTTTGAAAGTTTAGTGATAAAGAACGACCATTATATTTCTTATCTTCTTTGGCAACCGACACGCGTTCAACTTTATCAATGTTGACTTTGAATACATTACCATCTTGTTGGTAGTTGTATTCATAATTGCCATTCACATCGACTAAAATTCGTGAGGTTAAATCTTCTTTGAATGTTTCAAAACTCGTGACTGGCGTAGCAAAATCCTGTACATCCATGACATACAATAAATCATCACCAATATTAGTATTATAAAGTTTGATTTCTAATTTTGCGCCAATTTGTTCAACATTAGCGGCTACTGAACGATTACTTAAATTAAATAATAACTCACCTCCCCCTTTCGCATTGCGACGAAAATCGATGCTATTCACCGCATTGACAAATGGGTTATCAGCACTGGAGGGGCCTGATACCGCATCATTAATGGTTAAACGATAGGTATTACCTTCAATTTTGCCTTGATAAGGTTTGACGTCATTTAAGGCAACAACGATTGTTAAGCCATTCGCCTGCTGTTGAGCAATTAAAGATTTAACTCCAACCGTATCAATGGGCAGTTCGTTCTTACGTAAGCTAGATGTTGCTTCATCAAAACTTAAAATAATTTCAGCTGGATTGGCTGATAAGTCTACAGAAGGAGACGTAACAGCAGATTCAAACACGAGCTCTAATTCTAATTGATGATCGACAACAGAGTGATATTTCACATCTAATAGACGATTTTCAGCAACTGCGCTTGGTATTGCGCAAATTAATAATACGACCCCTAAGAGGGCCTTAACTGTTGATGAATTCGTCATTGATTTTCTCATCGCGGCAGAAGATTTCATTATTCCCTCATCCTTCGCACGGTTACTTGCCTGATAATTCTAAGTTGCTTGGACGTTCTGCCCAACAACCTGAACCATCAGGGATTAATTCTATAATTTCGATGTATTGGGGCGTTACATTTGAAATGCGACCATGATAAAGCCCTAAATACTCACCTACACCCATACGATAAACATTGGTATCTGCTGATTCAATTAAAGCCCAAATTTCATCGTCTTCACTTAACGTTCCACGCATCCTGAGATTATCTAACGCATAAGTTTCTAAGCGGCTTTTACGTCTTTTTAAATCAGGCTGTAAACAGTCTTTTGACGTATCGATAACTTCTTCAGTAAGTTCTCTTGATGGCGGAATAAAAGGACTGCGCATCAACTCAGCTTGATAAATAAAATGCTCAAATCTTGGCGTTTCTACTAACGGCGGTATGCGCGCAACATGTTGTGCTTTAGTGGTTGTCACAAACAACTCTAAATCACTCCGGTCTCCAATACAGCCTGTTAAAATCACGCTAAGGCTAACGCCAATCAATGCGGGTAAGAATTTCATTTATTTCTTCCCCTCACCAGTATCTTTAGGTAACTCAGCACCTTCTTTAAAGCGGTATGTCTTAGCGAGTATCTCCATAGACAAGCCGCCGCCTTCTTTTTGACTGATACTAAAATCATGCAAACTGACAATACGTGGGAGTTTGGCGACTCCACTGACCATATTTCCAATTTGGTGATAATCACCTTCCACATTTAATCGAATTGGAAATTCAATGTAAAAATCGCGTTCAATTTCATCTTCCCAATCTAAGCTATTTATTCTTAAGCCAGCATCTGTTGCAACAAAGGTAATATCATCTAATAAACCAGGCATCTCATTTTCTGAAGGAAGCATTTTTAGTAGCTCTGCAAATTGCGCTTCCATGATGACTAATTGTTCACGATATAACTTTAGATTAGCAGCTAATCGATATTTAGTTTCAAAATCGGCTTTTAATTCGATTTCTTTTTTCTGTTCTGACTCCATGACGGCAATCGTATCAGCAATAAATAAATAATAACTGGCACCGATTACACATAAAGATAGAAAGCCAGCAAACACTAGCTTAACTAATTTAGGCCAGCCGCCAATATTCTCAAAATCAATATCATTAAATTGGTCTAAATCAAGATTCATTTTTCCGCTCCTTGTTGCATATCAAGGGCTTTATTACCAAACTCGTCAGTAATCGAGACCCTTAATTTGAAGCGCTGTAGCTGACGTAAATTTTCATTTTGAGAAATAATGGATTGCATACTTGGATCGGTTAAATAACTTGAGGTTTTGACTTTCCTCATCATATTGGCAACGTTGTTATTAGATTCGCTTCGCCCTTCAATCCACAGAATACTGCCTTTTTTCTCAATACTAGATAAATAGATACCTGGTGGCACAATTCTCACCAACTCATCTAATACATGTGTCGGCAAATTACGAGATTGCTGAAGACCTAAAATAATTTCAGTTCGGCGCTCGATATCTTTTTTACGCTCGGTAATTTTTTTGATTTCGGCGATCTGAGTATCTAATAAACTAATTTCTGACTGTAAATAACTATTACGTTGACGTTGATCCTCGGTAACTAATTCAAGATAACTAATAAACAGATATACCAGTAAAGACGTGACCAAAAATACTAGGGCAAGAATACCAATAAAATCACGTTTTTGTTTTTCCCGTGCTTCTTCACGCCACGGAAGTAAGTTTATGTTCGCCATTGAGCGTAACTCCTCAGCGCCAAGCCACTTGCTACCATGAACTTGTTAATTGATGGCTGTAATTGTGATTTAATTGCTTCATCAGCATGCAAGCAACCTTGAAACGGATCGGCAACAATTGCATGCACACCAAGCTCATTAGTTAAAACGGTTGTCATGCCCTCTAACTTACCCGTTCCACCACACAACACCACATAATCGACTTTCTCACGGCCGCTGGCGGTGCAGTAGATTTGTAAGGTACGTTTAATTTGCTGCAACAGTTGAGTTTGGAAAGGTGATAACACCTCAAACATATAATTTCTGGGTAAATTGTTGCTTACTTTAGCTGATTCGGCTTCAGCATATGGCATGCCATAGAAAGAGAGAATCGATTGTGTGAATAACTCACCACCAAATGCTTGCTCTCGAATAAAGGTTGTTTCACCTTTTTCAACAACAGCAAACGTAGTGATATTGGCGCCAATGTCTACCATAGCAATAATTTTATCTTTAGCGCCGTCAGGTAATTGGGCATAAATCAGTTCTGCAGAGCGTCCTAATGCATATCCTTCTACATCGACCACTTTAACATCAAGCTCTACTGCATCAAGTGCATCTACGCGAGAGTCAATATTCTCAGTACGGCAAGCACTTAGCAAAACATCGACCTTAGACGGATCGGTGATGTTCGGGCTTAAGGTTTCAAAATCGATACTGACTTCGTCAAGAGAATAAGGAATAAGGTTGTCGGCTTCGATTTCAATTTGTGCTTCCATTTCTTCTTCGTTTAGTGAAGCGTCCATGTAAATCACTTTGGTCATCACCGCAGAACCAGAAACAGCAACAGCCGCAAACTTTACCCCTTTGGGTAAAGAGCGTTTAAGTTGTCTCAAAGATTCTAATACGGCTTCAGAGTCTCGAATGTCATGATCAGCAACAGCGCCTTTTTTAATTGGCACTGTCGCATAATTTTGAATTTTATATCCATCAGCGGTCTTACTAAGCAATATGGCTTTGACTTCATGGGAACCAATATCAACACCCACCATTTGCGGAGCTTGACGCTTCCATAATTTAGAAAGCATATTCCGTCATCACAATTCTATTATTGTTTTAAAAAGATAGTAGCACAAAATCATCTCGTTACACTTATTTGTATAAAATGTTTCTATATTTTACAAATACTATTTTTAGTTTACATGTTTTTACTTCACCAAAATGCTTGTGGCTTATATACTAATGGTCCTATTTTTAAGATTTTGGAATACATGTGTGAAGTGGTTTAAAAGATTACTAATTGCCTTTTTTAGTTTAGCTTTACTCGGTGTAGGCGCAATTGCTGCTGCATATTTTTATGTATTACCAGATCTACCTGACGTTAACTCCCTAAAGACAGTCCAATTGCAAACGCCGTTGCGCATATACAGTAGCGATGGGAAACTTATTTCACAATTTGGCGAAAAACGCCGCGTCCCTGTTGAGTACAAGGACGTTCCTCAGCAATTAATTAATGCGGTACTGGATACCGAAGATGCCCGTTTTTTTGAACACAAAGGGATCGATCCTATCGGTATTATACGTGCGGCAACCATTTTAATTACCACAGGTAAAAAAAGCCAAGGCGCCAGTACGATTACGCAGCAGGTTGCCCGAGGCTTCTTTTTATCGAATGAAAAAACTTATATTCGAAAAATCAAAGAAATCTTTTTGGCTTTAAAAATTGAAAAAACTTTAAACAAAGAAGAAATTCTCACACTTTATTTAAATCGATCATTTTTAGGTAACCGTGCATACGGGGTAGGCGCTGCCGCACAGGTTTACTATGGCAAAAACTTACATGAACTCACATTGCCAGAAATGGCAATGATTGCGGGCTTACCGCAAGCGCCTTCTGCGGCCAACCCTATCCGTAATCCATCAAGAGCAATCGCACGTCGAAATTGGGTGTTAAGTCGTATGTTGGAAAAAAACAACATCACGCAAGCACAATACCAAGAAGCGATAGACACTCCCGTGACGGCAAAATACCACGGCGCAGAAATTGATTTATATGCTCCATATATTTCTGAAATGGCGCGCGATTATATGATTCAGAAGTATGGTGAAGAAGCAGCTTATACAAACGGATATAACGTCTACACAACCATTTCATCTGAATTGCAGTTAATGGCACAAGATGCATTGCGTGATAACGTTTATGCTTATGATCAACGCCATGGTTATCGTGGCCCTATTTCTCAGCTTTGGACAGAAACACCTTTAGCCCGAGACGCAATTATTGAGCAATTGAAAAAAACTGAACCTATGCAAGGTATCGTACCTGCGGCAGTCATGGACATCACTGATAAGCAGGCAAAAGTCTTATTGGCTGATGGCCAAGATATCACTATCGATTGGGCAGGATTAAAATGGGCACGTAAGTTTATCAGCGATAAACGTCAAGGCTTACCGCCTAAACTCGCTAGCGATATTTTGCAAGTTGGGCAGCAGGTTTACGTCCGTAATAATGGCGAATTCTGGCAATTATCACAAATCCCTGAGGTATCCAGTGCCACAGTAAGTCTTGACCCATTTGATGGCGCGATCCGCACTCTTGTCGGTGGATTTAGTTTTAGTCAAAGCCAATTCAACCGAGTAACACAGGCTAAGCGTCAATTAGGTTCAAATATTAAACCGTTTATTTACGCCACGACATTAGAACAAGATTGGACATTGGCTACCTTGATCAATAATGCCCCGATCAATAAACCTGATACTCGACAAGGTACAGCTTGGCGACCTAAAAACTCACCCGACATCTATGGTGGCCCAACGCGTTTACGTGTAGGTTTGGCGCAATCGATTAACGTCATGTCAGTTCGGGCCATGCGTCATGCAGGTTTGCAAAACACGATTGATGAGCTGGTTAAATTCGGTTTTGATCCTAAAGATTTACCCCGTAACGAATCATTAGCGCTTGGCTCACCATCTGTGACGCCTTTGCAAGTTGCTACTGCATTTAACGTTTTTGCTAACGGCGGTTATTTAGTTGAGCCTTATTTCATTGACCATGTCACAGATGCTTATGACAATATCATTGAACAAGCCTCACCGACTTTAGCTTGTTCACCTGCGGCTGCCCCTGCTTCAGAGTCGTTTAATCAGCAATCCGATACCAATACTATCAACGATCCTTTGGCAACGATGGACGCTGAATTAACCGCTGAAAATAGCGATACTGAATTAGTCTGTAATCGTGAAAATGGCCGTTATGCGGATCAGATCATCACTGAACAAACGGCATTTTTAATTACAGAATCATTGAAAAGTGTTATTTGGGGCGGTGGTGATTGGAGCAAAGGAACAGGCTGGAATGGTACTGCTTGGCGCGCGTCAAAATTAATTAAACGCCATGACATAGCCGGTAAAACTGGGACAACTAATGAATCCCGTGATACTTGGTTTAGTGGCTTTAATCCAACATTAACCTCTACCTTCTGGGTGGGCTTTGATGATCATGGCCGTCAACTTGGCCGTGCTAGCTGGATGGCTAATGGTGCACCAGATCAAATATCAGGGGCCGAAGCTGGTGCTAAAACTGCGGGGCCAGGCTGGAATGACTTTATGAATAAAGCCTTAAAGGGCACTCCTGAACATTCGACTGAGCCACCAAAGGGTATTGTGTCTGTACGGATTGATTTGGAAACCGGTAAACTCACGCGCAAAACCGATCATACTACGGCTTTCGAATACTTCGTTGAGGGCACTGAACCTAAAGAATATGCCACTGAAGCCCAAGAATCTGGCGAGATATTTATTGATAATGTTGCCGAAGATTTGTTCCAATAGCATTGATAAAAAGAGTGTCAGTTAATTAGCGACAAAGCCGCCTTAAGTGAAAACTTAAGGCGGCTTTTTCATGTGTTCTTATATTATAAAAACAAGCGCTGATGTAACTCTGTTAACGAAGAAACTTGGTAATGAGGTTGAATATTGGCATCATTTACTTGGCCATTGGCATTTAACCAACAGGTTTCAACACCGGCATTGATCCCGCCTAAAATATCTGATTGAAGGGTATCCCCAACCATAAGTATGTGATGTTTTTGCGGCTGACCCATTTTTTCAAAAGCATGATCAAATATCGCTTTATCCGGTTTGGCTTTACCCACTTGCTCAGAAATAATCACCTGAGAAAACGCACTATCCATGCCAGTCTTTTGTAAACGAGCCTGCTGTAATTGTGTAAAACCGTTAGTAATAATCCCAAGATTAACTTTACCCACTAAGGCATTAATTAACGCTTTTGCCCCAGGTAATGGCTCACAAATATCCGCCATTGCCATTAAAAAATCATGGTTAAGTTGTTCAGGTTTAACTGCTAACTTGGTCCCCCACTCTACAAACCTTTGGGTTTGTAATGTGTGCGCGCTAATCGTTCCATTTTGGTACTCAACCCAAAGTGGTTTATTCACTTTTTGATAATGATCAAAATCCGACTGATTGAATGCTATGTTATATTTTGAAAATAATAACTTAAGCCCAGCAAATGCATCAAAATGAAACAAGGTTTCATCAGCATCAAATAATATCCACTGGTATTTAGAAATATGCATTTTTTGTTCTCAAGCAGGTTGAGTCGATTATTTTTATCGACTCAGAATAGGTAATTTTGATTTTTAAAGAGTACTATTCAAACAAAGGCTTTAATTGTGACTCTTGCGCTAACAGGCTTTTAAAAATCGTCAACTGGTTAGCTGCACGGTCAAGATTATGATGAGGTTTATGAATAGAGAAGTACACATCACCATTGATATGGTCTGCTAAAAAACGGCTACCCAACATTAATGCCATCACTTTAATACCTAACCATAAACTGCGCTTTTCTATCGGTGTAATTATCCCATCGAGGGCATTGATATAACTTTCACTGGCCGCGGCTATAATTTCAGGCCTTGCAATGACTTTATCTAGGGCTGTGGAATCTTCTTCCTCAGGGGAGCAAAAAGCACGCACCATATCACCAAAATCATACATTAAATACCCTTTCATACAGGTATCCAAATCAATGATAGCCATGCTAGACATGTCGCGTTTATCAAACAGCATATTATTGATTTTTGTATCATTATGACAAACTCTAAGTGGTAATAATGATTCAACAAGTTTGAGCTCTTCAAACAATGCTGTTTGGCTAAAGACTAGATCTACCCATTGCTGACATTCAGCCAAACGCTGACATTTGTCGTCAGCCACGGCTTGTTGCAATTGGCTTAATCTAAAGGGCAAATTTAAAAAGTCATTGATCACATCTTTAATGCAATTGGGACTTAATGAGCTTAATGCTGCAGCAAAGTGACCAAAGGCACCGGCGGCCATTTTTGCTTGCTCAGTATTATTGACCACTTCTATGGTATGGCTATTGGGTAGATAAGTGATTGCCCGCCAAAAACCAAGTGACTGCAAATCTACCCCATAATGTTGCTCTAGGGTTGGTACAGGTTTCACAACCTGTAATTTATAACAATGCGAATCACGCTGTTGCTGTAAGTGTTCGCTGATATAAAGTGCATTTTGAATCAACTCTTGGGGTTGAGTAAATACATCGGTATTAATTTTTTGCAGTACAAACTCGCCTTCAGGCCAACGCACTAAAAAGGTTTGATTAATATGTCCATTTCCAAGCGCTGAGATAGTGACTTTATCTAAACCAATACCATAATGAGGCAACACTTGCTGCCTAATAAAATCACTCACTCACACACTCCATTTCATTTTGTCGCTCAATCTGATTAACGATATTGCTTTAATTAGTTGGTAAATAATCTGCAAATACTTGATGCTGCATCAAGGTTGCTTGACTGCCTTTTAGGCTAAAATCATAACCACAAAGTTTAAAACTACCACGCATTGCAATGTGATTAATAATAGATTTGTTATCTAAAGGTGAAAAACGCGCTTCAGTGGCTTCATCGCTCAATAAATCAACAGTAATTGGACGATATTCGCTGCCATCGTTAAATACTAATTCACTACAAGCTTTATCGCCTTTGGCGGTATCAAGCCGCCATATGTTTTGTGCCGAGCCGGTATCCCCCAACCAACGAAGAATAAAAATGTCATTTTGCATCACAATCCAAAAACCATCCGGCAACTTTGCTGAAATCCGCTCAACTTGCTGCTCAACATGGGACTCGGTTACCTCAACATTCTCATTGGTATCATTTTCACCACTGGTTAAGCTCACTAGCCCCCACACAATCAGCCCAGATATCAATAACACGCCAGTTATTTTCGCCGCCCAAAGAAGTGGAACATGATGTTCTTTGGCGCGATTAAGCCAAGATTTGACTAATTCGGTCACTGAGCCAGCGTCTAATGCATCATGGTCAACGTCAAAACGATGCGATGCTTGCCATGATTTTCCGAAAAAAGGCTCACTGGTTTTATCACTTGCTTCGACAATGGGCTCACGCTGCAAAGATTCTTTATGAATGTCAGTCTTATGGGCTTCTAGATCATCGAAAGTGGACACCTTTATCTGTGGTTCCAAGTTCTCGACAGTCATTTTGAACTCTTTACTTGCAGATTTTGCGGTATCATTTACATATTGACCAAAGACTTGCGGCTCATGGCGTTTTCTTGCTCGGCCGAGTATAGCCTGAGGCTGTGTTTTGGCGCCAAAATACCCTTCAACATATTTAGCCTGATTATCTTTGGCCGGAAAAAAGCTGATAAATGTACTGCAAGCCACACCTAATAAGCCAATGCCAGTGATCACACCTAATGGCCAAAACCAATAACAACTCAAGCCAAACAACAAATGGGGTAAGAGTGGCATTAATACCCAATACAGTGGTTTAGCCGCATCAATTAAACGCCGAGCTGTCGACAACCCCATCACCACACTGCTTAGCAATGTGACACATAAAATCAGCACACTTTGTGGAAAAACCAAACTTACTAACGGCAAAATGCCAAAGCTTGCTAATGTAATCCCCATAAAACGGAAGGCATTGTCGCGGCCCTGATAGCACCAAAGCGTGTTTAACTGCATTAAAAAATCCTTGAATCGTAAGCCAAGCGACTCTTTTGAGCCACGGCGTGCATTTTAATATGAATCACTCAAAAAAGAGAGTGCTGAATACAATCTCTGTGGGCAGTAATTTTATGGCTATGTTGCCCGATTCGGTTGAGTTATAATGTTAAGCTTTATTAATCCTAATGCGAGAGCAGCACTATGAGTATTCGTGGCAATCTTTTTATCGTGTCAGCCCCCAGTGGCGCAGGAAAGTCTTCTTTGATATCAGCACTATTAAAAGATAAACCCAGTGATATGCAAGTTTCTGTCTCTCATACCACGCGTCAACCCCGTCCTGGTGAAGTGAATGGGCAACATTATCATTTTGTCAGCATTGAAGCGTTCAAAGCGTTAATCGCTGCGAATGCTTTTTTTGAATGGGCTGAAGTATTCGGTAATTATTACGGAACGTCACGTACTGTTATCGAACAAACCCTAGCCAAAGGCATTGATGTTTTTTTAGATATTGATTGGCAAGGTGGCGAACAAGTTAAAAAGCTCATGCCAGAAGCGATTGGGGTATTTATTTTACCCCCCTCAAAAGCTGAATTAGCACGCCGTTTAACTGGCCGCGGCCAAGATAGCCAAGCGGTCATTGATAGCCGTATGGCACAGGCCGTATCAGAAATGTCTCATTATACTCAATATGATTTTGTCATTGTGAATGACGATTTCGATACTGCATTAGTTGATTTACAAGCGATCATTCGTAGCCAACGACTAACCTGTGCTAGTCAGAGCCATACTCACAATGGTATGCTTGTCGATCTATTGGCAAACTAATTGTCTTAGTGTACAATTTTGCGTCATTTTTTCCCCATAGATAACACTGGAGTTTCAACACATGGCTCGCGTAACTGTAGAAGACGCTGTAAATAAAATCGGCAACCGTTTTGATATGATTTTGGTTGCGGCGCGTCGTGCACGCCAAATCGCCGTGCAGGGTAAAGACCCTATGGTTGAAGAGATGAATGATAAGCCAACGGTTATCGCTTTACGCGAAATCGAATTAGGTTTAGTCACCTCTAATACTTTAGACGCTGATGAGCGTCAAACTGTCCGTGAGCGCGAAGCTGCTGAAATAGCTGCTGTTGCTGCCATTGCAGAAGGTCGTGTAATTTAAGGAGTAGCGCCACTTGTATCTGTTTGAAGGTCTCAAGGAGTCGGCTTCCGCTTATCTAGACGCGGAGCAAGTAGAATTACTCAAGCAGGCCTATTTGGTTGCGCGAGATGCCCATGAAGGGCAGATGCGCACAAGTGGCGAGCCTTACATCACCCATCCGGTTGCGGTTGCCCGCATCCTTGCTGACATGCGTCTTGATTATGAGACGTTAATGGCAGCCTTACTTCATGACACCATCGAAGACACCCCCGTCACCAAAGAAGAACTCGCAGAGTTATTTGGTGCCGATGTGGCAGAATTAGTCGAGGGTGTTTCTAAGCTAGATAAAATCAAGTTTCGTGACAAGAAAGAAGCGCAAGCTGAAAACTTTCGCAAAATGATGATGGCTATGACGCAAGATATTCGCGTTATTCTTATCAAACTAGCTGACCGTACCCACAATATGCGCACCTTGGGGGCGCTTCGTCCTGATAAGCGTCGCCGCATTGCCCGTGAAACGCTTGAAATCTACGCCCCCATAGCCAACCGACTTGGTATTCACAATATCAAAATTGAATTGGAAGATTTGGGCTTTCAAGCCTATTACCCAATGCGATATCGGGTCATTAAAGAAGTGGTTAAATCTGCTCGTGGCAATCGCAAAGAATTAATCAACAGTATTGAAGGTGCGATTGAAACGCGTCTAGAAGACGCAGGTATTCCGGCAAAAGTGAAAGGCCGAGAAAAAAACCTGTACTCTATTTACCGTAAAATGCGCAATAAAGAGCTGCAATTTGAAGAGGTAATGGACATATACGCCTTCAGGGTTATTGTCGATAGCATCGACACCTGTTACCGCGTATTAGGGGCAATGCATGGCTTATACAAGCCTCACCCTGGCCGCTTTAAAGACTACATTGCCATCCCCAAAGCTAATGGTTATCAATCATTGCATACATCACTATTTGGTCCCCATGCTGTGCCTGTTGAAGTGCAAATTCGCACCGAAGAAATGGACCAAATGGCTGATAAAGGGGTTGCTGCGCATTGGATGTACAAAAATAATACTGATGCTTCACAGCAAAGTACCACCCAAGTTAGAGCGCGAAAATGGATGCAAAGCCTGCTGGAGCTTCAGCAAAGTGCCTCCAGCTCATTTGAGTTTGTTGAAAACGTTAAAACTGAGCTTTTCCCCGACGAAATTTATGTATTTACCCCTGAAGGGCGAATATTAGAATTACCCGTCAACGCAACTGCTGTCGACTTCGCGTATGAAGTCCATACCGATGTCGGTAATACCTGTGTAGGCGCTCGCGTTAACCGCCAGGCTTATCCGTTAAGTCAGCCATTAATTTCTGGGCAAACAGTCGAAATTATTACCGCCAAAGGCGCGCGTCCCAATGCTGCTTGGCTTAACTTTGTGGTAACAGGTAAAGCGCGCGGCAAAATTAGACAGGTACTAAAAAGCTTAAAAGGCGATAACGCCATTGCATTAGGTCGCCGCCTACTCAACCATGCCTTGGGTGAAACTAAAATTGAACATATCCCTGTTGATCTGATAGATAAAGTCATTAAAGAAACGAAACATAAGAGTTTAGATTCCTTACTGGCAGATATTGGTTTGGGTAATGCCATGAGTATTGTCATTGCGCAGCGTTTGATGGGACAAAAATTAGAATCGGCATCCAAAGATGGCAACGCTATGCCAATTCGCGGCGCTGAAGGCATGTTAGTGACTTATGCGAATTGTTGTAGGCCTATCCCTGGGGATGCGGTAATTGCGCATGTTAGCCCAGGTAAAGGTTTAGTGGTTCACATGGAAAGCTGCGCCAATATTCGCGGTTATCAAGGTGAGCCAGACAAGTATATTCCTGTGCATTGGGATAATGCTGAAGGGGTTGAATACCACGCTAACTTGCGGGTTGAAATTGTTAACCACCAAGGGGCATTAGCTAAAATCACCTCCATTATCGCCTCTGCGGGTTCAAATATTCATAATTTAAGCACCGAAGAGCGTGATGGCCGAGTCTACCAAATTAATTTACGTATATCAGTAAAAGACAGGGTACATTTAGCCAATGTAATGCGTCGTATTAGGGTGCTTCCTGAAGTATTACGCACATCGCGCAACCGATAACCTACAATCATAATAATCAACAAGAGACATTATCATGGCAGAAAAAATCATTATCGCGACCGATAAAGCACCGCAGGCGATTGGCACATATTCACAGGCCGTTAAAGTTGGCAGTACCGTTTATCTTTCAGGTCAAATTCCATTAGATCCCGCCACAATGACGATGGTAAGCGATGAGTTTTCTGCTCAGGTTGTACAGGTATTTGAAAACTTAGCCGCCGTTTGCACCGCGGCTGGCGGCAACATGAGTGACATCGTTAAGTTAAATATCTTTTTAACCGATTTATCGCATTTTGCAACAGTGAATGACATCATGAGCCGTTATTTCCAACAACCCTACCCTGCACGTGCAGCAATTGGCGTAAAAGAACTGCCAAAGGGATCATTGGTTGAAATGGATGGGATCATGGAGCTATAAGCTTGATACTCAAGCCAGTCCATATCCCAAAATAGAGGGCGCTTAAGCGCCCTTTTTGTTTTATCAACATGAACAATTATTATGAGTCCAGAACGCTACGCCCGCATTAATCAAATGCTAGACAACCGCCAAACGGATCTAACACTCTGCTTAGATACTGTGCATAAAACCCAAAACATTGCCGCGGTAATTCGTACTGCAGATGCTGTAGGTATCCATCAAATTCATGCGGTTTGGCCCGATGCTGACATGCGTGTTTCAGGTAATACGGCATCAGGTAGTCAGCAGTGGGTCAAAACCCTGCAATACAACAGCATGAGTGAAGCAGCTGAACAGTTTAATTCACAAGGCATGCAAGTGTTGGCAACTAATTTTTCAGCTGACGCCATCGACTTTAGAGACATTGATTACACTAAACCCACAGTCGTTATTGTAGGTAACGAGCGCGACGGTGTCAGCGATGAAGGCCTTGCAATTGCCGATCAGCATATCATCATTCCAATGCTTGGCATGGTGCAATCGCTTAATGTATCTGTAGCTTCAGCATTAATTATGTATGAGGCCCAACGCCAACGTCAGCAAGCTGGTATGTATGGCACGCGTCAGTTAGATGAAGCTTATTGTCAAACAATGCTGTTTGAACAAGGCCACCCTATCTATGCCAAAGCCTGTAGACGTAAAAATATTCCTTATCCTAGGATTGATGAACAAGGGCAAATAGCTGCTAATCAAACTTGGTGGCAACGGATGCGTGAACCCGATCCCAATGCTGAACAAGTTTAACTGAACATCTGCGAGTGCTGATGAGCTTCTTTGCCAAAAAGAGTGGCTAACGCCAAGCTTGCGGCGATCCCATTGGGACAACATAACCGTCCCACTTTGTACCCAACAATTACCTCGTAAAATCACAACAATTTCATATAACTTATTCAACCTGCCACAAACAACATCGTTAAGTAATCTAAATAATGGCCAAATATCATCCACTTTGCTGCTGGTCAGAGCTTATTATTAACTGATAACGTTTAATATCACAGCAACGTAAACCATTTGCGCCGGCTCACAAAACTCGCCATACTAGTTCAAACGCATGTTTGAACTAGTCTTATTAATAACAAAAAATCAGAGAATAGCCCTATGAATAATGCAATGAAAACACCCGTTGAGATGCTTGCGCATTGGGTTGAAACTCAAGGTGATAAAGTTTATCTACGCCAACCCATAGATGGAAAATATGTCGATTTTACTTGGCGTGAAGTACAACAAAAAATGCAACAGATCACCGGAGCCTTGCGCCATTTAGGCTTAGTTCCTGGCGACAAAGTTGCCATTTTATCTAAAAACTGTGCCGAATGGTTCATTACCGATCTGGCATTAATGCACGGCGGTTACATCAGTGTACCGATTTATCCAACAGCCAATGCCGATACCATTCGTTATGTATTAGAACACAGTGGCACCAAAGCCATTTTTATCGGTAAGTTAGATTATTGGGCGGATCAAGAAGCAGGCGTAGGTGGGGATATCTTACGCTTGGCGATGCCTTACGACACCATGCCTGCACAATATCAATGGGATCAATTGCTATCCTTGGGACAACCGCTGGTCGATGCCGAGTACCCTGCACCCGATGCCACAATGACATTAATTTACACCTCAGGTTCAACCGGTAAACCTAAAGGTGCAATTCATACGTTTGCAAATTATACCTGGACCTGCAACGCAGTTGTACGTGATTTGCAAACCAACACAGCTGATAGATTAATATCGTATCTACCTCTGGCTCATATTACTGAGCGGGTGGCTATGGAAGGCTCTTCTTTTTATTCAGGCTCATCGGTAGCCTTTGTCGAAAGTCTTGACAGTTTCGTCACCGATGTACAACGCTGCCGTCCAACGGTTTTCTTCTCTGTGCCGCGTTTATGGACGTTATTCCAGCTGAACATTATCAATAAAATTGGTGAGAATAAGCTTAACTTTCTCTTAAAAGTACCAATCATCAGTAGCATAGTTAAACGCAAAATCCAAAAAGGTTTAGGCTTAGAGCATTGCCGCTTATTAGGATCTGGCTCTGCCCCTATTCCGCCAACACTCTTGCAGTGGTATCACAGCATTGGTATGAATATCTGTGAAGCCTGGGGCATGACGGAGAATTGTGCTTACTCGATTATCAATTTCCCATTCAATCCCAATAAAATTGGCAGTGTGGGTCGTGCCATTGAAGGTTGCCAAGTTCGCCGAACTGAACAAGGTGAATTAATGGTCAAAAGTCCCGGTTTAATGAAAGGCTACTACCTGCAAGAAGAAGCCACTGCCGCGGCATTTGATGAGGATGGCTTTTTCTATACTGGCGATTTATGCGAGATAGACAGTGATGGTTATATTGATATCACTGGCCGAGTCAAAGATAATTTTAAAACCTCAAAAGGAAAATATGTGGCACCGGTGCCGATCGAACGTAAGTTGGCTCAGGATTCACACCTTGAGTTAATTTGTGTCATTGGTTCAGGTTTACCCCACCCCGTTGCATTGGTGCAATTATCTGAGGGCGCAAACAGACAGCCACGTGAAGAAGTGCGCACCTCATTAAAAGCCACCTTAGACAGCATTAATCCTAACCTAGAATCCCATGAACATGTCGATGCGATTGTGGTGGTAACTGACCCCTGGACCATTGAAAATGATGTGCTAACACCTACGCTTAAAATTAAACGCCATGTACTAGAAAAAGCGTTTAGTGCCAAAGTAGAAGGTGTACGTGGAGCAAAAGTGCGCTGGGAAGATGAGCTATAACTCGATGAATTAAAATTCATGAGATAGATAAAAAAATACACGCTGAATGCGTGTATTTTTTTGACATATTCTGTCAACATATGCCGACGAAAACTGTCACCTTAAGTGCTGAAAAAACTGCCACTTGGGTAACCTAATTTAAAGAGAGTATCATGTTGATTGCATTGGCTATTATTGGCGGATTTATCATTTTAACCTTCGGCGCAGAAGCCTTAGTGCGTGGCGCGAGTGCTGTCGCGTTACGTTTGGGTATTGCACCTTTGATCATTGGTTTAACCATTGTCGCCTTTGGTACCAGCGCACCAGAGCTAGCAGTAAGCGTTAAATCTGCTTTAGCGGGCAATTCAGGCATAGCGCTTGGCAACGTTGTGGGATCAAACATTGTCAATATTGGCTTAATTTTAGCGCTAACCGCACTTATCAGACCCATCCAAATCCAATCGCAAATGGTAAAGCGCGATATTCCCATTATGATTGGCGCGTCTGTTCTAGTCTGGTTTTTATTGATAGATGGTGATGTAAGCTTTATCGACGGTGCGATTTTATTTAGCCTGTTGATCGGTTATTTAGTGTTCAGTTACATCAGTTCAAAAAATGAGCCTGAAGCGTTAGATATCGATACCACTCCACAAAACCCTCTGCTGTCTATTGGCCTTATTGCTGTCGGTATCGCGATGTTAGTCGGCGGCGGCATTCTATTTGTCGATGGCGCGGTAGACCTTGCCAAAATGTTTGGTATTAGCGAAGTCATTATTGGTTTAACTATTGTGGCTATTGGCACCAGCATGCCTGAACTCGTCACCTCAGTGATGGCTGCGTTAAAGGGACAAAGTGATATCGCTATCGGTAACGTTGTAGGCTCTAACATCTTCAACATCCTTGGTATTTTAGGCGCTACGGCGTTAATACACCCCGTATCGGCAGAGGGCTTTAATCAGATCGACTTTATTGCGATGATTATTTTTGCCATCTTAGTACTACCATTTGCCTGGAGCGGTCTGCGTATCGGGCGTCGTGAAGGCGCATTATTACTGGCGGGCTATATTGGATATACCAGCTATTTGATTTCTCAAGTGGTGTAATTACCAGCGTGTTTAATTCAATATTAAGGGCCCTGAATACTCAGTATTTGGGGCTTTTTCTTTTTTATGCTTCATCACGTTGCCTTAGGGACAATCTCTGCTAGTATAGACAAAATACATGTATATATTTACAGTGTTATTTCAATAAGCGAATTGGAGTCAGTTGCATTTGTTGCGTTTAGATTTAGTGCCCATTACTGAACTAAAAGGTGTGGCCAAAAAAGTGGCTGAAAGGCTGCATAAATTAGGCATAAAAACAGTGCAAGATGTGCTGTTTCACTTACCTCTACGCTACGAAGACCGTACCCAAATTTATCCTATCGCCAGCTTACCTTTTGGCAGTTATGGCACCATTGAAGCGCAAGTGCAATCGACGCAAATTATTCAAGGTCGCCGCCGAATGCTAATTTGCAATGTGCGCGATGATACCGGCCCAATGACCTTACGTTTTTTTAATTTTTCGATGGCACAGCGTAGCGCCATGCAACAGGGGGCGATGATCAGAGCCTATGGTGAAATCCGCCGCGGTAATTACCATGCTGAAATTGTTCACCCTGAATATAAAATCATTCAAGTAGGTGACGATGCCAATTTGAGCGAGACTTTAACGCCCATCTATCCAACAACTGAAGGGCTAAAGCAAGCCAGTTGGATAAAGCTCACCGATCAAGCGTTATTAATGCTTAGTCAAGGAGGGTTAGCTGAGCTAATTCCCACCAACTTACAACCGAATAATTTAAGCCTGCCTCAAGCTTTAATGATATTGCATCGACCCGATAAAAACGTCGACCCACATGTGCTGGAGCAAGGCGATCATCCTGCCCAACAACGTTTAGTGCAAGAGGAATTACTGGCGCATAATTTAAGTATGTTGCAGTTAAGACAAAAGTCTCGACGTGATAATGCTGTTTCCCTGTCAGTCAATGGGCAATTGCTCAATCCATTTTTAAAAAATTTACCATTCAAACCCACAGGTGCCCAGCAGCGTGTCGTGGCAGAAATAGCCACAGACTTACACCAAGTCCACCCCATGATGCGCTTAGTGCAAGGTGATGTCGGCTCGGGAAAAACTCTGGTTGCCGCAATGGCCGCGCTACAAGCAATAGAAAACGGTTATCAAGTTGCCATGATGGCACCAACAGAACTATTAGCAGAACAACATGCTGCTAATTTTGCACAATGGTTTGAGCCACTGGGATTAAAAGTGGGCTGGTTAGCGGGTAAACTTAAAGGCAAAGCCAGAGCCCAGTCTTTAGCTGATATCGCCTCTGGTTCTGCTCAAATGGTCATTGGCACCCATGCGATATTTCAAGATGCGGTACAATTTCATCAGCTTGCCCTGATCATTATCGATGAGCAACACAGATTTGGTGTACATCAACGCTTAGGGTTACGAGAAAAAGGTGTGCATCAAGGGTTTCACCCACACCAACTGATCATGACCGCCACGCCCATACCTCGCACACTGGCCATGACAGCCTATGCCGACCTTGATACCTCTATTATTGATGAACTACCACCGGGCAGAACACCAGTGAGCACGGTGGCGGTATCCGATAACCGCCGTAGCGATGTCATCGAACGCGTTAGATTGGCCGCGCTACAGGATAATCGCCAAGCTTACTGGGTATGCACCTTAATTGAAGAATCTGAAGTGCTGGAGTGCCAAGCGGCTGAAGACACTGCCGCTGAACTCACCGAGGTACTGGCTGAATTGAAAGTCGGCTTGGTGCATGGACGAATGAAAAGCGCAGAAAAGCAAGCCGTTATGGCACAATTTAAAGCCGGCGAAATACACCTACTTGTGGCCACAACAGTGATTGAAGTTGGCGTAGATGTGCCCAATGCCAGCTTAATGATTATTGAAAACCCAGAACGTTTAGGACTAGCACAGCTGCACCAACTGCGCGGGCGAGTTGGCCGCGGCGCGATAGCCAGCCATTGTGTGTTGCTATATAAAGCGCCTTTATCACAAACAGCAACCAAGCGTTTAGGCGTCTTACGTGACAGTAATGATGGCTTTGTGATTGCCCAAAAAGATCTTGAAATTCGAGGACCTGGCGAGGTACTCGGTACTCGACAAACGGGTCTTGCTGAATTGAAAATTGCAGATTTAGTCCGTGACCAACATTTAATACCCAGTATTCAAAAATTGGCGGTGCATATTCATCAACAGGTGCCTGACAATGTCGGTCCGATCATTGAGCGATGGTTGGGTGAACGCCAACAGTATGTGCAAGCATAATATTGGGCAAAAAAAATGATTTTTTATTTATATTTCAACCCTCCTATAGACAAGCAAGCGTAATCTTGCACAATGTACAGAGTATTATTGGTTTTAATCTTGTGTATTATCAGCTTTAGCAGCTAAGGAATTACAATGCAGGTTAATAAAGAAGATCGAGCAACTCCCGCACCAACAACAGAGCCCAAATCGGGCTCCAACACCACAGTGATTAGCGTAGTGGTCGTTGCACTTATAGCGGCGGCTGGTTACTTCTATATGAGTGGAGATGACACGATAGAAACGGAGCAAACGATCCCCACACCGGTTGTGTTACCTGAGCCTATCCCTGAAGAACCGATTGAACAACCCCCTATCGAAGAGCCTGCCATTGAAGAGCCTGTTATTGGGTCGGATGTGGTGCCGCTTGGTGAGCCTGAAACACCCGCAGCTATTATAGAGCCTTTGCCCGCACTAGCGGAATCAGATGATTTTGTGGCTAAAAAGGCCCTTGCTGTGGCCAGTGGCATGAAGATTGAACCACTGATTTTGAAAAAAGATATGGCGCGCCAATTTGTGGTCTTTATTGATAACCTAGCCCAAGGTGAATTGATCCGTAAAGCCAGTCCGATGATAGGCCCTGACAATAAATTTACCACCAGTGAAATCACTAACAAAACTTATTTAAACCCTGATAGCTATCACCGTTATGATATTTATGCTGACTTTGTCAGTGGTTTAAACGATCAAGAATTAGCCGCCACATACCGTGAGTTAAAACCCTTATTTGAAGAGGCGTTTGCTGAATTAGGCTATACCGATACCAGCTTTGATGCTCGTATGCAGCAAGCCTTTAAAATGATTGCTGACGCCCCTATCGTTGAAGACCCTATTGAGTTAACGTCAATTTCGGTTAACTACAAATATGTAGATGCCAACTTAGAAGCCTTGCCTAATGCTCAAAAGCTTTTAATCAGAATGGGTCCTGAAAATACCCGTAAGATAAAAAATGCCGTAAAACGTTTACAACCTTTACTGCCAAACTAACAGCATCAAACACTTTGAGGTCACTTTTATCATAAAGTGACTCTAAAAAAGCAGCGAAAATGCCATCATTGACGCTGCTTTTTTATGCCTTAAACACTGTCTCACAGTTCCTACTTTAGTGTACAATTGCCTCGGTTAATTTTGAATCTTGCTTATGCTGCCGAAATTAACACTTAGATATGGACGACTAGGCAACACTGAGGCAATGTAATGCAGTTAGCATTTGATATTTTATCATGGGGAGCATGGACACCCGACTTTCAAACAAAAGAGAGTTGGTTGAACTGGCAATCACCTAATCACGATGCTGCACCCACTTCAGTTGCCCCTGCATTACCGCACATTCCTGCAATGCAACGTCGTCGTTTTAGTCGATTAACTAAAATGATGCTTCACGTTGCTTTTGAATGTCAGGCGCAATCTCACACCCGCAGTGTATTTGCCTCGCGTCACGGTGAGCTCAATCGCACCATAGGGTTGCTAGAAGATGTTATCGCCAAACAACCACTTTCCCCAATGGCCTTCAGTCAATCTGTTCACAATACCGGCAGTGGCATTTATGGCATAGTCAGTGGTAATACCGCCAGTTCAACATCCATTGCAGCAGGAGCGCAAAGCTTGCCGCAGGTGTTTATTGAAACCTACGGTCAACTAGTCGCAAACCCTGCGCCTGTACTGCTGATTTTTGCTGATGAACCTGTCCCACCTGTGTATAACGAATTTATCAATGAGGTCGAGTTATCCATTAGCTTAGGGGTTTTGCTCACTCTCGCATCTGATACGCCAAATCCGCACAGTATTGCCAGACTCACATTAACCCCACCTGACACTCGCCAACACACAGATGCAGCCCTCTGTTTGAGTCAACTCATCCATCATCTTGCTAGCAATAAAGCCCTAAAAGGTAAGATGTGCCGATGGCATTGGGCACTAACACCTTATGCATAATACCAAGCAAACACGCTCGCCCGCACCAAAGCTAGCTGGGATCGCTTATATACCTAGATGGATTGGTGGTGTCGGGTGTTATTTGATGTTTGGCTTGGGTGGGTTGCTCAGTTCGTTGACCATTTTACCCATACTGCGTTTTTGGCCGGGCACCTATGCTGTTAAAGTGGCAAGGGTGCAGCATTTTGTCAGTTGGATGTTTCGTGGTTTTGTTGCCATGCTCACCTTTGCTGGGGTAATAAAAGTCAGCCAAACACAGATTAAACGCCTCAACAACGTCACAGGCACTATCGTTGTAGCTAACCACCCCACGTTGGTGGATGTAGTAGTACTCATCAGCTTGATGCCCAATGTGGGTTGTGTGGTTAAACAAACATTATGGCGCAACCCGTTTATTCGCGGGGTATTATCCTGTGCGGGGTATATTCCTAATCGCGGTGCGGCACTGTTACTCGAAGATTGCGCTCAGGTGTTAGCGCGTGGCACTAATTTGATTATTTTTCCTGAAGGTACGCGCACTGTCGAAGGCAGCATCATTAATCCTTTTGCACGTGGTGCCGCTAATATTGCCCTGCGAACCCAAACCAATATTTTACCCGTGATATTGCGAACCGATGTCGCAGGGTTAACCAAACAGCAACCATGGTATGAAATTCCACGACAAACGATTAATATGTCGGTTGAAGTCGGTGATATTTTTTGTTTCCAAACTTATCAACAACTCGATGGCGGCGATGCTAAGCTGGCGAGACAAATGACGCGAGAGTTAGAAACGTTTTACAAAACACAATTAGTACACCCGATCCCGTTTTAGATATTTGCAACCAATAAGAATAGAAAATGACCACGTTAAATAATGACATCAAACAACTCATCATTGATTGTTTAGATCTTGAAGATATCTCAGTTGATGATATCGACACCGATGCGCCTCTTTTTGGCGAAGGCTTAGGCTTGGATTCAATCGACGCTTTAGAATTAGGGTTAGCCATTAAAAAACAATTTGATATTAAAATTGAAGCTAACTCTGACGCCACCAAAGCCCACTTTTACAGTGTGGCCAGTTTGGCCAGTTTTATTGAGTCACAGCGCGTTTAGGAGCCAAGATGCAAAGCCGTGAACAAATTTATGACATGCTATGTGGCATTCTAGTTGATGAATTTGAGATTGAACGTGAAGACATAAATTTACATGCTTCACTCTACCAAGACCTAGATTTAGACAGCATTGATGCGGTGGATTTAGTGATTAAACTGCAGCAGATGACAGGTAAAAAAATTCAGCCTGACGAATTCAAAGCGGTGCGAACCGTAGATGATGTCGTTAATGCCATCGATGGGTTAATGAAACAATAATGAAATGGGTATTGCAGGTGCTGTCTGCTCTAGCGGTAATGGGATACCCCATTGCCGTCTACTTCGGCCTGCAATTATTGCCCAGCGGTGTGATTGCCCTCGTGCTATGCGGTTTATTAATTACTCGACTGTCATTAAGTCGGCAACAATTAACCCCCATGTTAGCGCCATTACTGGTGGGGATCGCCTTAACCGCAGCCAGTTTTATTGCTAAGCGGCATGATTGGTTATTGTATTACCCCGTGGTCATTAACCTCAGTATGTTGGCTTTATTTGGCCATTCATTGAAATATGGCCCCAGCATGATTGAGCGTTTAGCGAAATTGAAAGAGCCCGATTTACCGCCTGAAGCAACACCATATCTTGTCAAAGTGACCCTGATTTGGTGCCTGTTTTTTGCCTTAAATGGAGTCATGGCGCTCTATACCGCGCTCGCAACAAGCATAGAAACATGGACCCTATATAACGGCCTTATCGCTTATGTATTGATAGGCACTTTATTGGGTGGTGAATGGCTATATCGTACTTTATGGTTGAAAAAACATGGATAATTTATTACTCAATTGGCTCAAAACAGGGCCAAATACCCAGCAATTAATCAGTTTTAATCATCACGATATTATGCCAAGTAACCGCTTTTGTGCTCAGGTGGCTTACTTGTATCAGCAGTTACAGGCACAGCCTGCAAAACGATGGTTACTTGCCGCTAAACAAAGCGATTTATTTGCCGCAGGCCTTTGCGCGGGTTTATTAGCCGGAAAAACCATCATTTTACCCGCTAATACCCAAACCGGTACGCTATCTGAACTCAATCATCAATTCGATGCTGTGATTGCTGATATGCCAGTATGTGAAGTCAGAACCTTTATCCCCCTCACCACTGAAATAACCCCGCCTGTGGCAAAGTGGCCAACAAGCGAACACTTAGGGGAGTTAATTTTATTTACCTCAGGCAGTAGCGGCGAACCCAAAGCGGTGCGAAAAACCATTGCACAGCTTGATGCTGAAGTCAGCACATTAGAGCAAACCTTTGCCGAGCACTTACCACATTGCTCGGTGGTATCGACAGTGTCACACCAACATATTTATGGGCTATTATTCAAAATATTATGGCCACTGGCAGCCAATCGACCGTTTCTCAGTGAGCAAATTGAATACCCAGAAACCCTTAGCTACTACTTAGCCATCATGCCAAATCTCTGTTTAATCAGTAGCCCAGCTCAGCTTTCACGCTTACCTGATGCATTAGACAAACAGTTGCAACATCGCCACCCAAGCTTGATTTTCAGTTCCGGCGGCCCACTGAGTTTTCAAGCCGCAACGGATATCGAGCAATGTTATCGTCAACTGCCTATCGAAATTTTCGGTAGCACAGAGACAGGCGGCATAGCCTATCGACGTCAACGCAAGGCCAATGAACCCTGGCAAGTGTTCAGCCCTGTTACTATAAAGCAAGATCTCGACGATGGCGCGTTATGTATTCAATCTGCTTATTTAGAACAAGATAATCAATGGCATAAGTGCGATGACAGCATTGAACTGATTAACGCGCAGCAATTTACCCTACTCAATCGTCTCGACCGTATTGTCAAAATCGAAGAAAAACGCATTTCCATGGTGCAGATGGAGCAGTTACTCCGATCGCACCCTTTAGTGAAAGATGCCGCAGTCGCTATGCTCACTAAGCCTCGTCAAATGCTAGGCGCGATAGTGGCCTTAACCGATGAAGGTAAAGCGTTATTAGCCGCCGAAGGTAAACTCGCGGTGAATAATCACATTAAAAAGCATTTATTAAGCCAATTTGAGCGAGTGACTTTACCAAGACGCTGGCGTTACCCTGATGTGATCCCTCAAAATGCGCAAGGAAAACGAGTCCAATCTGATTTGGTTTCGTTATTAAAAAAACATGATTAAATCTGTATTACCGCAAATCATTAGCACACATCAGCAAGATGACACCATCACTTGGCGTATTGTCGTGGATGCCAATTTAGCATTTTTTAAAGGCCACTTTCCTGAACAGGCTGTATTGCCTGGGGTAACCCAATTGGATTGGGCAGTAAAGTTGGGATGTCAGGCTTTTGGTTACGATGCCAACATCGCGAGTCTAGAAGTGCTAAAGTTTCAACAGTTGTTGCTGCCAGACAGTCAAGTTGAGCTCAGCATTAGTCACAATAAAGCGAAAGCCAGACTAACATTTCAATATACCAATGGCGATAAACGCTACGCATCTGGACGGATTGTGTTCCGTGCTGCACTATCTGGACAGTAATCAATGAAACTGGCGCTGATTATCCCTAATTACAATCATCATCTTGAGATTGAAAAGACCCTTACCGCATTAGCACAATTAAACCTGCCCTGTTATTTAATTGACGATGGTAGCCAAAATGAAACCCGTTATGTGCTTCAAGCCATGGCGGATAAATTTGCTTGGGTCACGTTAATTCATCACCCTTTTAATCGCGGAAAAGGTGCTGCGGTGATCACCGGGCTGAGAGCGGCTTTTGCCGATGGTTTTAGCCACGCGTTGCAAGTGGATGCCGATGGCCAGCATAACCTGACGGATATTCCACTCATGATTGATGCGGCTACGGCTAATCCGCTAGCATTGATTTCAGGTAAACCTGTATACGATGAATCCGTGCCCAAAGGGCGTTTATATGGCCGCTATATCACCCATTTTTGGGTGTGGATTGAAACCTTAAGTTTCGACATTCAAGATTCCATGTGTGGTTTTCGCATTTATCCGCTTGCCGCAACTGAGCAGCTTTTTAAAATGACAGCCCTTGGCGAACGGATGGATTTTGATATCGAAGTCATGGTGAAATTACATTGGCAAAAAACGCCCATTATTCAACTGCCAACTAAAGTAATATACCCAGAAAATGGCATTAGCCACTTCCAAGGGTTACAAGACAACGTGCGTATCAGTTTGATGCACACTCGATTATTTTTTGGCATGCTAAAAAGACTCCCCAAAAGACTATTGCAGCGCGAAAACCAACAACATTGGTCAACAATGCAAGAACGTGGCAGTTACTGGGGGATTAAATTACTGGCGCAAAGCTATCGATTTGGCGGCCATTGGTTATGCCGCGCCATTATGTATCCGGTAATTGGTTATTTCTTTTTAACGGGTGGAAGTGCCCGCAAAGCCTCGATGGCATTTTTACAGCATGTTAAGCAAATTAACCCACATCATCCTGATTTGTCGGCCAAGCTAAGTTGGCGTGACAGCCTGCGACATTTTATTACCTTTGGTAACGCCGCATTAGATAGAATCGATGCTTGGTGCGACAGAATAAAACTCAGCGAAGTTGATTTTGCCGATAGACACTTACTTGCCGCTCAAATAGACACAGGTAAAGGTGCGGTGTTGCTGGTATCACATTTAGGTAATTTAGAGTTATGCCGCGCCATATCTATCCACCAGCAAAAAGTGAAAGTGAATGTCATGGTGCTGACTAGCCATGCTGAAAACTTCAATAAAGTATTGCAGCAACTAAATCCACAAAGCACATTAAACTTAATTCAAGTTAACGAGCTAGACCCTAGCACCGCCATGCTGTTACAACAAAAAATTGAGCAAGGTGAGTTAGTCGTGATTGCCGCCGACCGTACTTCTTCAAACAGTCAGGGGCGAGTCGTCAATTTGCCCTTTTTAGGTGAGCCAGCCCCTTTCCCACAAGGGCCATTTATTTTGGCTAGTTTGCTGGATTGCCCAGTTTTTACCATGTTCTGTATTCGTCAACATGGCCGCTATCAAGTGTATGTAAAACACTTAGCCGACACCTTAAAAGGCCCCAGAAAAGACCGCGCAGCAAGGCTTACTGAAGCCATGATTGAATACAGTCAACGTTTAGCTTATTTCGCCAAGCAGGCGCCATTACAATGGTTTAATTTTTATGATTTTTGGCGTGATGATGCCCAAAGCATACGCCAAGCCGCCCCATCAAAGCAGGAATTATAACTCGATGACGCATTCGATTTCGCAACCAGCCACCATTCATTTAGGTCATGTGGATTTTTACCAAGGCCAACTCACCATTGAGCAAGTGGTTGCCATTGCTAAAGGCGCAAAGGTCAAATTAAACGACAGCCCAGAATACCAACACTACATTGAAAAAGGCGCACGCTTTATTGATAGCCTGTTGCATGAAGAAGGTGTGGTTTACGGCGTCACCACAGGTTATGGCGACTCTTGCACGGTTAATGTCAGCTTAGAGTTGGTGCACGAATTACCGCTGCATTTATCCCGTTTTCATGGTTGTGGTTTAGGGGATGTGCTAAGCCCTGTTCAAGCAAGGGCGGTCATGGCGTGTCGCCTAAATTCATTGGCAGTAGGAAAATCAGGTGTCAGCTATGCCTTACTGCAACGTATCGAATGGTTACTGAATAATGATATTACGCCAGTTATTCCAGAGGAAGGTTCTGTCGGCGCCAGCGGTGATTTAACGCCATTATCTTATCTTGCTGCGGTATTAATTGGTGAGCGGGATGTGATGTATCAAGGTCAACGCCAACCAACCAGCGCGGTTTATCAGGCCTTCAATATACCCCCGCTAAAACTTCGCCCCAAAGAAGGTTTAGCCTTAATGAACGGCACTGCGGTGATGACCGCCTTAGCTTGTTTGGCATATGATCGCGCCCAATATTTATCGCGCTTGTCTAGCCGAATCACCGCAATGGCTTCATTAACGTTAAAAGGAAATTCAAACCATTTTGATGACATTCTGTTTGCCGCTAAACCGCATCCTGGCCAAAGTCAGGTTGCCAGCTGGATACGCGAAGATTTAAACCATCATACTCATCCACGAAACTCAGACCGCCTACAAGACCGCTATTCAATCCGCTGTGCACCGCACATTATTGGGGTACTTCAAGATGCATTACCTTTTATGCGCCAGTTTATTGAAACCGAGCTAAACAGTGCCAACGATAACCCGATTGTGGATGCTGAAGGCGAGCATATTCTGCACGGCGGTCATTTTTATGGTGGCCATATTGCCTTTGTAATGGACTCGATGAAAAACACCATCGCCAATATTGCCGATTTAATTGATCGGCAAATGGCATTGGTGATGGACACCAAATTTAATAACGGCTTACCAGCTAACCTTTCGGCCGCAACCGGTGAACGTCGCGCCATCAACCATGGTTTTAAAGCGGTACAAATTGGCGTATCCGCCTGGACAGCGGAAGCCCTTAAAAACACCATGCCCGCCAGTGTGTTTTCTCGCTCTACTGAATGCCACAACCAGGATAAAGTGAGCATGGGCACTATTGCCGCCCGTGATTGCATGCGCATACTACAACTGACTGAACAGGTTGCAGCAGCGGCATTATTAGCCATGAGTCAGGGAATTCAATTACGCATTAACCAGAATGAGTTAGACGTTGATAGCCTAACGCCATCACTCGCTAAAACCCTTGCTCAGGTTAGCGAAGACTTTGAATTACTTGTGGAAGATCGCCCATTAGAAGCGGTATTGCGTCAAACCGTTGCCAAAATACAACAAGGTGCGTGGGAGGTCTGTTAATGAAAGGCATACTCAGTATTGAAATGGACATGGTGATCCCTTTTCACGATGTCGACTCAATGGGCATCACTTGGCACGGTAATTATCTGCGCTACTTTGAAGTAGCGCGTTGCAAACTATTAGATAAACTGGATTATAACTACCGTCAAATGCAGGCTTCTGGATTTGCTTGGCCGGTGGTAGATCTACAGATTAAGTATGTTAAAAGCAGCAGTTTTGATCAACTTATCACCGTTAAAGCCAGTATTGTTGAGTGGGAAAATCGCTTAAAAATCAATTATCAAATTGTTGATACCCATTCAGGCCAACGCATCACCAAGGGCTATACCATTCAAGCGGCCGTCGATATGACAACCCAAGAACTGTGCTTTGTCACCCCAGACGTCTTTCAAAACAAAATTAAACCTTGGCTTAGCGCGAATGAATAAGCCAAACCGTATTACACGTTGGATAAACACGCTTATAGTCATTATGCAATGTGGCCTATTGGTACTATTTCTGTTGCTATTGCTTAGCCAGTTTTCCTCATCACAGGCGGCTGAAGTCACTCCCCAGCAAACCACGGTTACATCAAAGCATGAGGCATTATCTCCCCCTGCTAGCTTAGCAATCGTATTTAATCATCCCGCCAGTGAGCAAGATTTACAACAACTGGCTAATCAGGTGTCTTTAACACACGAAAATACCCAAGGGCTGTTTGAGCAAACTCGCTATTTAGCGGCATTAAAAAGACCCTTAACTAGCCGCGGAACGTTTGCATTTAACCCTAACTTGGGTATGGTTTGGCATCAACAAGCTCCATTTGTTACCACCATGGTAATGCACAAACAACAGCTAACCACCATAGATAGCAAGGGTAATATTACGCACTCTGCCGCTAAAAGCGCACAAGCCGCTAATCCGCTAATGCAGCAAGTGCCAGAATTAATGCAACATTTGCTTAGCGGTGATGTAATTGCATTACAGGATGATTTTTCAATGTTTTATCTTGCATCCAATACCAATAACACCGAGTTATGGAGCTTAGGCTTAGTCGCAAAAGACCCACTTTTACTCAAAGCCTTAGGTAAATTGATCATTGAAGGCCGGCAGCAAATCAATCGCATAGTGATGTTAAATCAAGCATCGACTCAGCAAGCTGACCGTCTTGATATCACCGATATTCAATTCAAACAGGTAAACCATCTGCCATTAAGTGCTGAAAATGCCGCTTGGTTCGACATGCTTAATATCACTCCCGCGCCGCCAATAACCACAGAAAACTCCCGTTCTGTGACGACAAAACAATGACTGTAAAGCCGGTAAAAAATCACCTTATTTCAACCAAATGGCGTTTTGCTATTTGGTGTCTGCTATTTAGCAGTGTGGTTATCTATGGGGTCAATTTATGGCAATCTGGCGCAAAAGTGCAAAGTGATATTTTGGCAATGCTGCCGCACCTACAGCAGGATGAATTAACCCATAACGCACTTCAGCAAGTGGAAAATCGTTTAGCCAATCAGGTTTATATTGCGATTGTGTCTTCGCAAAAAGACACTGCAATTAACGCAGCAAAAACACTGATTAATCAGCTTAAACAAGACCCTCAACAAGCCTTTAGTCAAGTGACCAGCGCCAGTGATAGCAATATCAATGAGCTGGGTAAATGGTATTTTGACCATCGCTTTAAGTTACTCACCGCAGACCAGCAAGATGCACTCGCCAGTAAACAACTTGATGGTTTAATCGCTAAAGCACAGCAACAACTTTACAGTGCATTCGGCTTCGCCAATAGCCAGATGATTAACCAAGACCCTTTGCTTCTATTTAGCGATAACATGCTGGCATTAACAGCCTCATCATCACTGCAGCAAGAACAGGGTATTTTATTTAATCAACAAGCTAATCAAACCGCCGCGATTGTTATCGCCAAAGGGGCACAAAGTGCATTTAATCCCAATGCTCAGCAGCAACAGTTAGCCGCCCTCAACCACGCTTTTGCAGCTATGGCTGGAAGTGATGTGCAGATTTTAAAAGCAGGTGCGCTATTTCACGCCCAAGCCGCGACCGAATCAGCCAAACAAGAAATCACCTTTATTGGTGGCTTATCGCTTATTGGGGTAATTATCTTAGTCTGGCTAGGATTTCGCACCTTAATGCCACTGCATTTAGCCTTGCTCACCTTATCCAGTGGATTTGTGCTGGCGTTAGTCGCCACCTTGAGTTTATTTAATGAGTTACATCTACTGACGCTGGTATTTGGTACCAGCCTTATTGGTATTGCCATCGATTACAGTTTTCATTTTTACTGTGAAAAACTCAGCCAGCCACAACACGATGCTTATCAGGTCCTTGACGATATTCTACCGGCAATGACACTTGCATTAGTCACTAGCTCGCTGGCCTTTATCGGCATTGGCTTTACGCCATTTCCTGGTATGCAACAAGTGGCCATATTTTGTGCCACGGGGTTATTAGGCGCATACATCACCTTGGTATTGGCTTTCCCACTGCTAGCCAATAAACCCTTAAAGCCTTCAAGCGCCTTAAATTGGGCACAATATTATTTACACTTTGTGGCAAAGTTATCTGCCAAACCCACCATCAATAAAATAATATTTTATGTCATAGGGTTAGTGATTTTTGCAGGACTTTTACAGTTACAACATAACGATGACATTCGCCATTTACAACAAAGTCCCCAGCAGATCACCGATGAAGAAAACCAACTCAGGCAGTGGCTCAGTGGTGGCACGGATAATCAATTTATTTTAGTCAGTGCCGATACTGAAATCGCCCTTTTAGAAGCCTTACATCAACTGACACCGACTTTAGCACAGGCTGTCAATCAAGGTGAGTTAACGCATTTTTTTAGCCTAGCAAGCCTGTTACCTAGCCTGTCACAGCAACAAAAAAACTATCAATTACAGGGGCTGATTTATCAGCAAAACTTACCCCATATTATTGACCAGTTAGGATTAAATGATGACAGTGGTTTATTAAATCAGTCGCTGCAGTCAGCCTACTTACAAGCACAACCGGCCAATTTAACTCCAGATGCGCTACTCGCACTCGCAGACACTGCATTAAAAGACCTATGGCTGACGCCAAATAACAACGGAATCGTAGGGGCGATAGTGCTATTAACAGGCATCAACAACCTAGATGGGTTAACAACACGCATAAATCACACCCAGCTTAACGATGCTAAGGTGAAACTGGTTGATAAAGTGGGCGACATTTCTCATTTAATGGGTCAATACCGCCAATTTACCTTGGTGCTGCTGTTAGGCGTATTGGTGATTGCTAGTGTCCTGTTTTGCTTCAAGTACCCGCTTAAGTTAGCTTTGGCCGTGATCGGCGTGCCTACACTGGCTATCATGTTAACTTTAAGCAGTTTAGGGCTTTTGGGCTCACCTTTTAGCCTGTTTCATGCACTGGCGCTCATTTTAGTATTAGGGATTGGCATAGACTACAGCTTGTTTTTTGCCGAGGCGAAACACACTAGCACTGGTGTGATGATGGCCATATTTATGTCAGCCACCTCAACCTTACTTGCCTTTGGATTATTAGCATTTAGCCACACCAATGCCATCCACTTTTTTGGTTTAACCCTATTACTGGGGATAGGATATACCTTTTTACTTGCCCCCTTTATCACATTGATAACAAGGAAAACGCATTAACATGCACAGCGAATCGTTAAATTCAATCAACAACTTGGACGTTGATGTTGCCATTATTGGCGCGGGCCCTTCTGGCGCCATTGCAGCCAGCCTGCTACACCAGCAAGGTAAAAAAGTGCTGGTGTTAGAAAAGCAGCATTTTCCGCGATTTTCAATTGGTGAAAGCTTATTGCCTTGCTGCATGCAATTTATTGCACAAGCAGGCATGTTAGATGCGGTTGAACAAGCTGGATTTCAGTTTAAAAATGGCGCAGCATTTCGTTATCAAGATCAATACACCACCTTCAATTTTACCGATAAATTTACGGCAGGTCCTGGCACAACATTTCAAGTCCAGCGCGGGCAATTTGATAAACTGCTGGCTGATACTGCCGCCAAACAGGGCGTAAATATCCATTACGGCCATACGGTGACCCAAGTCGATTTACATGCCGACCCCGTGCTACAGGTGACAGATAACAATGGCACCGAATACCAAGTTAATGCCAAATTTATTTTGGATGCCAGCGGGTTTGGCCGCGTGTTACCGCGTTTACTTCAGCTTGAAAAACCGTCAAATTTACCTTCACGCAGCGCTATCTTTACCCATATAGAAGACAATATTGATGACCCCACATTCGACCGTAACAAGATTCTGATCAGCGTCCATCCACAACATAAAGATATTTGGTATTGGCTGATCCCGTTCAGCAATAATCGCTGCTCTATTGGGGTAGTAGGTGAGCCGCATTTACTGCAACATCTAGAAGGCACGTTAGCGCAACAATTATTCTCAATAGTTAATCAAGAACCCGGCCTGAAACGTTTATTGGCGAACGCTAACATTGTTCAGGAGTGTGCCACTTTAAAAGGCTACTCAGCCAATGTCAGCACCCTCGCAACCAATCAATTTGCCCTACTTGGTAATGCCGGTGAATTTTTAGACCCGGTGTTCTCTTCAGGTGTGACCATTGCAATGCAATCTGCCGCCATGGCAGTTGAAAGCTTATTAAAGCAGTTAAATGGTGAAAAAGTGGATTGGCAACAGGACTATGCTGAACCTTTGATGAAAGGAGTAAATACCTTTAGAACCTATGTTCAAGCTTGGTATGATGGTCGTTTTCAGGATGTGATTTTTTACCAGCAAGGTAACCCTACAATCAAACAGATGATCTGTTCAATTTTAGCTGGTTATGCATGGGATGGGGATAATCCCTTTGTGGCGGAGTCAGAACGACGTTTAAATACCATCGTCGAATTATGTCGAGAAACTGCGGCATAATCTGTATCACTGCTGCGTCAATCTAAATAGGGCTTCAACCCCATCAACGGAAGATCGATTAATAATTTAATGATAATGACTCAATACCATGGCTATCGCTTACCCCATTTATGTGGATTGCTACTAAGTTTGCTATTGCTTAGCGGTTGTAGTCAGCAATTGCAACGACAAACCTGTGTCGCACTATCTGAAGCGGTAAACTACTGCTTAGCGCCGATTAACGAGCAAGTTGAACAAGGTACCCATAGCCAAACGGTGCAATTTAGCCATGGTGGTCAAACACACCAATTAATCACTGAATTACAAATTGATCAACACACCATGACACTGGTAGGTTTAGCGCCTTTGGGTCAACCACTGTTCACAATTATCTACGATGGTAATCGCTTAATTAGTCAGCAAAGCAGTTTGCTTGGCAAGGATTTTAAAGCAGAATACCTAATGGCCATTTTACAGCTAGTGTACTGGCCAACTGAGGTGGTTAATCAACATTTATCGTCGGGTCGCTGGCAGCAGCAGGTTTGTCAGTCGACATTATGCCGACAACTCAGCCAAGACAATAGTGACGTTGTGTTGAACGCCGAGTATAGCCAGATGACGCCATGGCAAGCGGCTATCGATATTCACATCACCCAAGCCAATGTGCAGATTAGGATTCAAGCGTTACAATAAACGCCTCAATTGAATCGCAATAGATATAAACAACGCTGAAGATAAAAACATGACAGGTATAGGCATAACACACATAGGATTGTGTACTCCGCTAGGCAATTGCGCAGAGTCCGTGTTAACCAGATTATTGCAAGGTGATACAAGCGCAATGCAATGGCGTGACGATTTATTATTTGATAAATCGACACTGGTTGGCGTGGTTAACAATAATGATTTGCTAAGTATTCCTGAGCATTTACAAGAGTTTGCCTGTCGTAATAACCGATTACTTCATACCGCGGCTATGCAGATCTATGCTGAGGTACAAAGTGCAAAACAGCGATTTGGTGCAAAGCGTATTGGCGTCATTTTAGGGTCGAGCACTTCAGGTATTTCAAAGGGTGAAATAGCATTACGTTATCGCGCTGAACAAGGCTGTTTTCCACCTGACTATCATTATTCACAGCAAGAGTTAGGCAGCACCAGTTTTTATTTACAAAAACTCTTTGAACTTCAGGGCCCTTGCTACACCATATCAACCGCCTGCTCTTCCAGTGCTAAAGTCTTTGCCGCTGCCAAACGTTTATTACAAGCCGATCTTTGCGATATGGTGATTGTTGGCGGAGCTGACAGTTTATGCCAACTCACCTTAAATGGGTTTAGCGCATTAGAATCTGTCTCTGCAGGGCAATGCAATCCATTCAGTGCTAATCGAGATGGCATTAACATAGGTGAAGGCGCTGCCCTTTTTACCCTTGAAAAAACACCCACACAAGTCATGCTGGTTGGCGTGGGCGAGTCTGCTGATGCCCATCATATTTCGGCGCCACATCCACAAGGCAGCGGCGCGATTGCGGCAATGAAGCAAGCGCTTGAAGATGCCAATCTCAGCATTCACGACATCGATTATATTAATCTTCATGGTACAGCAACCCCCAAAAATGATGCGATGGAGTCGCGGGCTGTTGCGGCACTCTTTAAAGATAACATTCCACCTTGCAGCTCCACTAAACCTTTGGTTGGCCATTTACTGGGGGCTGCTGGTGCCATTGAAGCGGCATTTTGTTATTTAATCTTAAGTGACCTTAATATTCATCACGCCTTACCGCCGCAATTATGGGATGGCCAGGTTGATACCAATGATCCGAGTTTACCTTTAGTGACTCAGGGACAAAAAGCTACGTCACTCCACTATGCCATGAGCAATTCATTTGCGTTTGGTGGCAGTAATGCCAGCATTATTTTTGCAAAAAAACCGCAACAAGGTCTGAATAAATGACAATCGCACCTCCTGAATTATTAGCACGTCCAATAAGCGATTTTATACCACACCGTGCCCCAATGATTTTGATTGATAGCATTGTCAGTCATCAGTCAGATAGTTTGATCACCCAAACACAGATAAGTCCGCAAAGTGCATACTTTGACGAGACGCTGCAAGGTGTACCCAATTACGTTGGTATTGAGTATATGGCCCAGAGCATTGCCGCTCTGGCTGGGGTTGAAGCATTACTTCAAGGTCAACCGATTAAAGTGGGTTTCTTATTGGGTAGCCGTAAACTGCAAATGCACCAACAGATTTTCACACTAGGACAAACCTATCGCACTCACGTGACACGCTTATATCAAGAAGAATCAGGTTTAGCTGTGTTTGATTGTCAGATATTTCATCAAGATAGATTAATGGCACAAGCCAATGTGAATGTCTTTCAACCTGCCGACAGCCAGGCGTATGTCAACGAAAGTCATAGTGCTTAAACGTTTTGGAGAACCACATTGAATAAAAGAGTTTTAATCACGGGTTCAAGCCGTGGCATAGGCAAAGCGATTGCCCTTAAGCTTGCCGCCGCAGGTTATGATATTGCCCTGCACTTTCACAGTAACCGTCAAGCCGCGACTGACACCCAAGCAGAATTAGTTGCCCTTGGCATTAACGTCAGCTTATTACAATTTGATGTTGCTGATCGCACTACCGTTAAGCACGCTATTGAACAAGATATTGCTGAACATGGCGCATATTATGGGGTCATTTTAAATGCCGGTATTACCCGAGACACCGCCTTTCCTGCGATGACAGAACAAGAATGGGATAGCGTGATCCATACTAACTTAGATGGCTTTTATAACGTGATCCATCCCACGGTAATGCCCATGGTACAACACCGTAAAGGGGGGCGTATTGTTACTCTTGCATCAGTTTCGGGTATCGCAGGTAACCGTGGACAGGTGAATTACAGCGCCTCTAAAGCAGGGATAATAGGTGCAACTAAAGCATTATCTTTAGAGTTAGCAAAGCGTAAAATCACCGTGAATTGCATCGCACCAGGTTTAATTGAAACCGACATGGTCAATGATTTCCCCAAAGAAATGGTCGATCAAATCGTGCCGATGAAGCGCATGGGCAAACCCAATGAAATCGCTGGCCTAGCGCTGTTTTTATTGTCAGAAGATGCGGCTTATATTACACGTCAGGTCATTTCTGTTAACGGGGGCATGATATGAGCCGCAGAGTCGTGGTAACTGGCATAGGCGGAATTTCAGCCTTAGGCCATAACTGGCAAAGCATTAAAGCAAGTTTATTCGCGCAAAAAAACTGCGTTATTCGTATGGATGAATGGGACCGATACCCAGATTTGAATACGCGTTTAGCGGCACCTGTGACTGATTTTTTGACCCCAAGCCATTATTCCCGTAAAAAAATTCGCTCAATGGGCCGCGTGTCCCTCATGGCCACTCGCGCCAGTGAATTAGCTTTAGAGGATGCAAACCTCTTAGAGCATCCAGTACTGACATCTGGAGACACTGGGGTGGCATATGGCTCATCTACAGGCAGCACTGATCCTATTATGGGTTTTGGCGACATGCTAAAAACGGGCAGTATGACAGGCCTTACCGCAACAAGTTATATCCGCATGATGGCACATACCACTGCGGTAAACATCGGGGTATTTTTTGGTCTTAAAGGCCGAATCCACACCACAAGTAGTGCATGCACCTCTGCCAGTCAAGGCATTGGTTATGCCTATGAAGCCATAAAATATGGCCATCAAACGGTAATGTTAGCCGGTGGTGGAGAAGAGCTTTGCCCAACAGAAGCGGTGGTATTTGACACCTTATTTGCCACCAGCACTAAAAATGATACTCCTGACATGACCCCAAGCCCTTTTGATAAGCATCGTGATGGCTTAGTGATAGGTGAAGGAGCATGCACCTTAATATTGGAAGAATTAGAGCACGCCAAAGCGCGCGGCGCTAAAATTTATGCCGAGTTGGTGGGATTTGGCACAAACTCTGACGGTTTACACGTTACCCAACCCAATGCCCAAACTATGGAAGTCGCTATTCGTTTAGCCCTAAAAGATGCGCAACTGAATGCCGATGACATTGGCTATGTCAATGCACATGGCACAGCGACAGACAGAGGTGATGTGGCTGAAACTATGGCAACCCATGCTGTATTTGGCAGCAAGATGCCAATATCCTCACTAAAAAGTTACACCGGCCATACACTCGGCGCTTGCGGCGCATTAGAAGCCTGGGCCAGTATTCAAATGATGAATGAAAATTGGTTTGCGCCGACCTTAAATCTCACCGAATTAGATCCTGAATGCGCCCCACTAGATTATATTCGTGGCGATATCAGAACACTGGAAACCAATTATGTGATGAGCAATAACTTCGCCTTTGGCGGTATTAATACCTCATTGATTTTTAAACGCTGGCAATAATTAACCCGATATACCATAAGGATATGAAATGAAAAAAATTGCATTAGGCTTGTTGATTTCAAGCTGCCTACTCACACCCTCAGTGTTTGCCAAAGATTATACTCAGGATGATTATCAACAAATTTTTCAGGGTGATAATCAGTATAAACAACAGTTAGCGCTTGAATCGCTGATGCTTTCTGGCCTCAATGACCCCAGTTTATTTGATATGGTTGAAGCCAAACTTAATGCTAGCTTACCCCTTGCAACCAAAAAACATCCTATAGAATACTCTTCATGGTTAGCCAAAGGATTAGGTTATTCGGGCAATGAAAAATATCGCGCTAGTCTGCAAGCCATTGTAAATGGGGATTACCATAGAAAACTGCAAAAATATGCCCAGGAAGGGCTAAATAATATTGACCAATTTGCCATTTGGAACCCGATCCTCAATGACAAAAGCCAGTATGATGCCAATCAACCACAACAGTTAAATGTATTAGCCAATGCATTAGCAAGCAGTGATTTAGCACTTAAACGCATGGCTGCCAAACAGATTACCAATAAACGTATTTATGATGAGTTCATCCTAGAAAAATTAGCCCACCAACTCACCAGCTTAGACTTACTCAAGCAGGATAAATTATCAATAGATACCTATGCTTGGATAGCCAAGGCCATAGCGTCATCGGGCAACGAAAAGTTTAAACCCGTTATCGCAAACCTTGCTGAAACTGCACCAGAGAAAAAGCTGCGAAAATACGCCACTAAATATATTAAAACCTATTATTAAGCTGTGATTTGTTGCTACTGAAGCATAAGAATGCGACCGCTAAAATGGTTAGCGGTCGCATGGTATTATTCAACATCAACTTTTGACTAATAAGCTGGGTAATTAATCTGCCTACTTAATCAATATTACACCTGATAAGCAGCGGCTTTAGTTTGATACTCTTGGGTTATCTGCTTCATTTCATTCACCCCAATGGCCAGTTTAGCTATTTGTTCTGACAATAGGGTAACAGTATGAATATTGTCATGCATTTCTGTACCAATATGGTTCAATTGTGTACCTTGTTGCGCGGTTTCATCGGCAACGTTTCGGCTTAAACTCGCCACCTGTTCAATTTGACTGGCACGCTCTGCTAATCCTGATGCTATGGTGTTGGTGTGTTCAACATTTTTAGTCGTGCGCTGCTTGCCTTCATCCATCGACTCAACCGTTTTTAACATGCTGTGATTTAAGCGACTAAGTACTTTTTCTATCTCATCTGTTGACTGGCTGGTTCGTTGCGCCAATGCACGCACTTCATCTGCCACAACAGCAAAACCTCTCCCACTTTCACCTGCTCTTGCGGCCTCAATGGCGGCATTCAATGCCAATAAGTTAGTTTGTTCTGAAATACTCCGAATAGCCTGTAATAGTGTGGTAATAGCAGACACATCTTTGGTTAAATCAGTTAATGAAGTAGTCACTTCTGTGGTATTGCTTTCTAATAGTTGCATATCTTTCATGATCGATAAGGCACTTTGCCTATCTTGCATGCTCGAAGAGGCGGCCGATTGTGCTTGCTGGGCAGATTGCTGGCTGTTTTCAGTGACCTGTTGAAAATACTGAATCACATTCTGGGCGGTTTGCGATATCGACTGCGCTTGATGCTGTTGGTGCGTCATCGCTTCTTGGGTATGCTCGCTTAGCATTAAAAGCTGATCGGATGTACTGCCCATTTGGGTCGCGATATCGCGATAATCACTAAATAGCTGACTTAACTCATCCAACATTAAGTTGAATGCCGCTTCGGCCTGTGTGTCGGCAGGAGACAATCGAATTGATAAATCTTTATTTGCCGATATGTGTTGAATCGCGTTGGCTATGCGTAAGTTTGCCGATGAGTCGGCACGCATAAAGAGTGACATTTTAATCAAAATTAAGGTTTCTGCGGCCGCAAACAAGGCATGCACTAACATAATGCCCCACGAGCACTCGCCAGCAAAAATCATAATGGGAGTGTCGAAAATGCTGCCGCCAGATAGCTGAATATAAGTGAACAGCACATGATGCACTGCAACGGTTAATAACGAGGCTAACAAAGGTTGCCAACGTTGATAAATTAAAAAAATACCCATAGTTGCAAAGATATGAAAATGCATTTCAATCATGCCCATTTGACTTTGCACTAAGATTGCCGATACCGTCATCATTAGCACGGCAGCCACAATACCAAACAGGGGCGTACCTTTTAACACGCTATAACTGGCCTGGGTAAGCAAGGCGATTGCCACTGCTGATACGGTTGTAAAGGTCAGCATCTGCGCCCCAAAGCACCCGCTGACAATTAACAACGGCACTTGAAGCAATAACAGTCGATAAATATAGGCATCTTTCTTCAGCAGTAAATGGGTGGCTTGTTTCTCATTCATTGTTATTACCTTAGCTCGATTCTATGTCGAATTTTAATTCGGCTAACATCCTGTCTGTCGAAAGTTGTCTGGCAGTGTATATACGAGCAACAACGCCATTTGGCTTTATTAAATATAGGTTGCCTACATGATTATTTGTAGGCGAATGTGATTGAATATTTTCAGATAAACGGCCTGACAAGCTTAAAAGGTCTGATTCTGGTAGCGCGGCACTTATAAATCTGGGTGAGCGCGCATCAATCATTTGTTGTCGAATCGCAAAAGTATCATTTTCTGGATCGATAGTAATAAACATAAACGCGATATCTATGCGACTTAAAACCCTGTCTTTTTTGATAGCACTTTCCAATTGATACAACTGCTGGATCCGTATCGGACAAATTTCTGAGCAAGACAAAAAACCAGCAAATAGATAGGTATATTGTGGCGTTTGAGCAGGAAAATGATGGACATTCGCGGCCACATCTTGCCATTGAAATGAAAGCGGTATTATCCTTTCACCATTGATGCCATATTGAGCACTGCTGTCCCGTCCAGCGATTTGCTGTGACACCACCATCAATAAAGGCACTAACAATACTGCCGTGATTATAAATCCTACAGCCCACAACATTTGCCTTTTTTGCATTTAGAACACCAGCTGTTGTTGATAATATTTATTCTGTGCCATACAAAAATGCCTACCCTGGATTATAGTCCAAAATAGGCATTAACCATTCTTAAAGTCGCAAATCATTTACTTGCACAACGGTAAATGGCAATTTAATTGGCCGTAATAGTTGTAAACTCAATATAATTTGGGGGCAGCAATTAGCTAAACAAGAGTAATTAAAGCCAAATGCCCTCTGTTAATCCGAATGTAAAACCACTCAGCAATCTAGTTGGCTCAAGGCTTGTTTGGCATTCGCCATCGCTGTCGCGGCGCTATCTGGTCCCATATTTAGCCCTTCTGCGTAAATCACTTCCACCTCTGTAATACCAATAAAAGCCAACACTGTCTTAAGGTAAGGTACTAAGTGATCGCTACCTGCATCCTTATGCATACCACCACGAGAAGTCACAATGACGGCTTTTTTACCACTGAGTAAACCTTGAGGGCCTTTATCGGTATAAGTAAAAGTCACACCAGCGCGAGCAATAAAATCAATCCAAGCTTTTAGCTGAGTTGGGATCATAAAGTTGTACATCGGCGCAGCAAGCACAATAGTGTCATTTTCTTTAAGCTCAGCTACCAGTGTGTCTGATAAAGCCAAAGCCGCGGTTTGACGTTCATTTAACGCATCGCCGCCGCGTAAACCATTGGCTAATTCGCCATCGAGTAAGGGAACAGGATCGGTGGCTAAATCACGCGTTGTGATCTGCACACCTTTGTCTTGCCATAACATCGCCAAATCATCTAACAATGCTGATGATTGTGAATGTTCGCCTAAAATACTCGATTTCAACATTAAAACTTTTTTCATGATTATTCCTTAGCTTGGTAACGATATCAGCATTGCCCAACTACATTGAATAGCTGATTTAATGGCATGAACACAGTTTACCTACTAATAAATGGAATAATAGCGGAATAAATCGACACAAAAGTTCGATAAAATCGAATGTGGACGCATTTAATTGTGAGTTGAGGTTATTTAATTTGCACTGGTAACGACACGTATAAGCCTTTGAAGCTTGCACATAACAACTCATCGCACCATAACTCAACAGTTAAGGCTGATTTAACACGTCGTCCCTGTGTCAGTGGCATTAACGCCACATCTGGCCACACGACTTTTGCCGTGGGTTGAGTGCGCACTGGGGCATGGTATTTTATTTGCGCATCCGCTAACACAATATCACCTTCTACTGCAGCCAGCTTTTGTTGCAACCACACCATCCCCCAACCCGTTAATGTCATCAAAGTGTAAATACTGCCCGCAAACATGGTGTTATGCAGATTGATATTGGGCGCTAATGGCGCAGTCGTGATAAGTTGATCTGGGGTACATAATGCATCCGAATATGTCGAGGAGGCATTAATATAAGTATCGTTTGTTGTTACAAACGATACTACATTAACCTGCATAAACTGACTAAGTGGAATGGTTTGATGCCAGGTAGCAACAAGTTGGTCAATCAGTACTTGATGCATTTTCATGGTTAAACCTGCAGGTTAAATGTCACAGGGCCATCATTAATTAATGACACTTGCATATCCGCGCCAAAACGCCCTGTGTGGGTTTCTACGCCAAGCTCGCGACAATAAGCGACAAAGGCTTCATATAAGGAATTCGCTTGCTCAGGTGTGGCGGCTCCTGAAAAGCTAGGGCGCAACCCTCTACCTGTATCTGCGGCTAAAGTGAACTGTGATACCACCAATAATTTGCCACCCACCTGCGACACATTCAGATTCATCTTGCCATCCTCATCACTAAATATCCGATATTTAATGATTTTATTGGCCAACTTTTGCATTTTTTCGATGTTATCTTCACGTTCTACACCGAGTAAAATCAATAATCCTTGATTGATTTCACCCGTTGTTTCATCCGCCACGGTCACTTTTGCCTGTTTAACTCGTTGTATTAAGCCAATCATTTTGACACTAAACCCCTTGAGGATGCTGCATAACAGGTATCGCTTTAATCAGCTTTTCGGTCCCTTCAGGCATAGAGGTTCCCACCTGACGTAAACCTTCATCGGTCCAAATTAAGAAACGACGAATTTCTTCAAGGCTCATGACATTCACAAAAGTCGCACTGCTTTGAACTTGAATAACGGCGCCATTTTCACGAATAAAAAACTTGGCAAAATTTAACTTTTGATTGAGTAGACCAATCATCACTAACAATTCTTTACTGCCCTGTAATTGAGGGTGAACCGCGTAAAAACGATTGGCTAAAATACGGTCTATTCCCTCAGCATTCATACTAGGTTGCAACACAAATTGATGATCGCCCAATTGCACCGCCACACGGGCCGGCCCTACTTTAGTAACCAAATAGTTAGCTTTGATCAATGACACATACAATTGTTCAGCCGCTTGTTCATTCGTCATGGCTGACATATCAACGGTACTAGGGAGGCTATTATCTACTGCGGACTGAGTTTCTTGACCCGTTGCACTACAGGCTGAAAGTACTAACAAACCACTTAACAGTAATAATTTTTTCATTCTTTTTCCTTAACTTATGTTTGCTATACTTTGCATCACACGGATTAACATCTTAGCATCATTTAAACTGTGATATCCCGATTTAACTTCCTCAACCGTTAGCTGATGATGTTGCGATTGCTGTAAAAAATCCTTCAGTAGATGAGCAGGACACACCCAATCTAACTCACCTTGGATCAAATGGGTTTTGGCGCTTATGTTACCGTTAACCTGTTGAAATAAATCAGTCGCTGAAAAGTATCGATGTAGGGCATGATGGTGCTCGATCACGGCCAGCGTAACCGATGCTGACGACGGATCCACTAGGGTAATTTGATTCGGTGAAGCAAGCTTTTGTTCCCATTGATTCCAAGATAATGCCGCTGACTGCTGATGTGATTTATTGGCGTTAAAGCGTTGCGAGTATCCAAGTAGTATATCTTCAATGGACATACGATCGGGTATCATTGCGCCCTGAACCGCTGCGCGTTGGAAATCGTGATAATCATCAGGAAAAAACACCGCCGCGCCATGGGGGCCATACAGCCAATCTCGCGCGGCATTGTTGGCTAAAAACATCCCCCAATAAATTTGTTCACTGACCCTGTTAGGATATAGCCCACTGTATAACCATCCTAACGTCGCGCCATATGAGCCCCCCACAATAGCCCATTGCTCAATCGCAAAGTACTGTCTTACACGTTCAATATCTTCGATTAATTCCGCTAAGGTATTATCGGTAAGATCATGACCCAGCGAGCGACCGCAACCTCTTTGATCAATAAAAAACACATGTAAATCTAGGTGTTGAAACAATGTGACATCGCTAGCATGGCAACCGGCACCGGGTCCGCCATGCAAATACAACACAGGTTTAGCGCCGACTCGTCCATATTGTGAAACAGACAAGGCAATACCATCAGCAACCTCTACCATCACATGGCGGATAAAAATCAAACTCAAGATACTGACTCAATGGGCTTAATATTATCTTTTACTCCCTCAGTCGCCACCACGGCCTCTGCCGGTGTCGTTTGTTGGGGGCTGTCATGGCCTGACTGTGTCATTTCAGTTTCTAAATGGGATTTTTTCGGCGCGTCATGACCAGCTTCCATTCTGATTTTATGCAGTAGCTCGGCCACATGTTTGTCTAAATACTCAGGTAATGAGGCGGTAATAACCGCACCTAGCAATACAATCATCCAAGATAAATAAACCCAAACAAACAAAATGGGAATAACCGCCAAAGCACCATAGATTGCTTCGTAACTGGGAAATTGCGTCACATAAAACGCAAAGCCTTTTTTGCCGGCTTCAAATAATAACGCTGCCACTGTGGCACCTAAAAGCGCATGCCAAAAACGCACTTTTCTATTGGGCACAACCATATATAGCAACAAAATTGACGCGACCGAAAACATCATCGGCAAACGCGACATTACCCAAGGTAATAATCCTGATAACTCAGTATCAGTCAGTAGCTGTAACGATAAAACATACGATGACGCTAAAATACTTGCGCCGATAAGAACTGGACCTAAAGTGAGCACCATCCAGTACATTGAAAACGACACCACATATGAGCGTTTTTCGGTCACCCGCCAGATACTATTTAGCGCTTTATCGATAGCGGAAATCAGCATAATCGCCACAAAGACCAAGGCAACAATACCCACAAACGTGCCCTTTGAAGCATTACTGACAAACTCATTGATATATACCTGCACTGTATCGCCCGCTGCAGGTAAAAAGTTTTCATAAATAAAGCTCTCAATGTGTCCTCGAATCCCCTTAAACACTGGGAAAGCAGACAACATAGACATGGTCACAGCAACTATAGGGACTAATGATAATAAGGTGACATAGGTTAAGTGGCCTGCACGTATATTGATTTGATCTTCATTAAGTCGTTGCTTTAAATGTAATAAGAATTTCCAAGCCCCGACAAAAAAACCTTTTAGGGATGGCAAAATGCTACGACTGGCCATAAAAATCCTTATTCACAAACGATAGGTAAGATATTCATTGTAATCACATTTCAACTTCGTACAATGTTATAACAAATCAAAATATAAACCAAAGGATACCATTTATGTCGCAACAAGGATCGGCTGGCAATGTATTAGCCGCTGTCGCTAGCTTATTTTTCCCAGGTCTTGGGCAATTATTACAAGGGCGTATTTTGGCCGCTATCGCTTTCTTTTGTATTGTGGGCGTGTGTTATTTCTTTTGGGTGTTAATTATCCCTCCTATTATTGGTGCTATTTTTCACTTGTGGAGCATTATCGACGCGGCAAAATTTAAATCCCCTGCTTAACACAGACATGAGGCTCGCAACATGAATACATTTAATTTTATGAAAATTGGCCTAGCTGCCACGCTTGCTATCGGCACATTATCGATAAGCGGATGCCAAACGGCCTATTATGGTGCAATGGAAAAAGTGGGTTACCACAAACGCGACATCATGGTTGACCGTGTTCAAGACGCTAAAGAGTCACAGGAAGAAGCCCAACAACAATTTAGTTCCGCGTTAGAAGAAATGCAGGCATTACTGGCATTTGATGGTGGCGATTTAGAAAAAGCCTACAACAAAGCCAAAGATGAATATGAGTCAGCTCAATCGGCTGCCGACGATGTGAGCAATCGCATCACTAAAGTAGAAGATGTCGCTGAAGCATTATTTGAAGAATGGCAGTCTGAAATCGATGAAATTAGCAAAGCCAGTTTACGTCGTAATAGCACCACAAAGTTAAAAGAAACCCAGCGCTCTTATCAATCTTTAGTAAAAAGTATGCGCCGCGCCGAAGCAAAAATGCCGCCTATTTTAACCGCAATGAAAGACAATATGCTGTACTTGAAACATAACCTGAATGCGCAGGCTATTGGTGCTATCAAAGGGGAGTTCACCAACTTACAAACCGACATTTCCAGCTTAATTAAAGAAATGAACAAGTCGATTGCTGAATCGAATAAATTTATCGAATCGATGGAAGCAGGCACTTAACGTTAATGCTCATCAAGCATAAAAAAGCCGCCCTAATAACATGGCGGTTTTTTTATGCGTGTCCTGAAGCTACTCTGCACGATTGCAGTCATTTTTTAGCTGCACCTTTTTATTGTCGATAGTTATTCTAATGGTAAGGTTGTCCGGCTAAACACGGGCTTTAATACCACGGTAGAGCTGACTTGCGCGACATTGTCTAAATTACTGATATGCTGTTTCACTAAACGCTCTAAACTGAGTAAATCCTTCGCCACTATTTTTAGCATATAGTCATACTCACCTGACACAACCAAACACTCCATAATATGGGCCAACTTAGTCATTTCCTGCTCAAATTTGTCAGTAAACTCACTTGAACAATCGGTTAGGCGAATATACAGAAAAGCACTGACATTCAAATCCAACTTTTGTGGATCTAACTGGGCCTGATAAGCAGTAATAACCCTATCCTGTTCAAGTTTTTTCACTCGGCGTAAACAAGGGGTATCAGACATGTTCATTTTGTCTGCGAGATCTGCAATAGAAATACGACCTTGCTTTTGTAAAATATCGAGTAACTTTACATCTTTTTTATCCATTATTTAACCTATAAAAGCTTCAACTTACATTACTGCAATACGCTATCAATACACAAAAAATCACCATCATTCACACCCATGTGAAAACATCATTCACCCTTTATCGGTTTATTGGCGAAGATAGATTCTCTCGAGCACCTTATTCAGAAAAATAGCGGATTGCAAATACATACCATAGTGTATGGTGAATATTAGAGCTAAAAAGTACATTCAATAATATCAGCACTGCATTCGAACGGGGGCTCAAATGCTATACATAACGGCCATAGCCCAATAAAAAAAGCGCATAAAAAAACCTTCCAAACTAGAAGGTTTTTATAGGGCGTTATTCGCGCTTATGCATACCAAGCTGGAATTTTCGCTTCATAATCAGTAATGCTTTGTTCAAATGACAAGGTCAAGCCTATCGCATCGAGCCCATTAAGTAACTTATGGCGCGCTGACTCAGCTAGAGTAAAACCAAACACTGCACCAGAAGGAGATGTCACTTGCAAAGCTTGCAAATCAACGGTAATTTCTGCGCCTTCTTTAGCCGCGACTTCATCCATTAATTGTTGTACTTGCTCTGCAGATAACTTCACAGGTAATAAACCATTATTGATGGAATTACCATAAAAAATATCTGCAAAGGTGGGGGCTATAATGACCCGTAAACCAAAGTCGGCTAATGCCCAAGGGGCATGTTCACGACTCGAACCACAACCAAAGTTTTCTTGAGCCAACAGAATAGACGCACCTTTATAACGGGGCTGATTAAGCACAAACTCAGGATTGGGTTGATCGCCGGCATCATCTAAATAGCGCCAATCGTGAAACAAATGCACACCAAAACCGTCACGTGTCACTTTAGACAAAAACTGTTTTGGAATAATCTGGTCGGTATCAATATTGGCACTATCAATGGTTACCGCTAAACCGGTATGGGCAGTAAATGCTTGCATGTTTATTTCCTTTTTCGGTTTAGTAAGGTTTGCGAATATCAACAAAATGACCTGCTATTGCCGCTGCTGCAGCCATTGCGGGGCTCACTAAATGGGTGCGGCTACCGCGGCCTTGTCGCCCCTCGAAGTTACGATTACTGGTGGATGCGCAACGATCGCCCGCTTCTAAACGGTCATCATTCATGGCTAAACACATTGAACAACCAGGTAAACGCCATTCAAAACCGGCCTCAATAAAGATTTTATCTAAGCCTTCCGCTTCCGCTTGCAACTTAACCTGACCAGAACCCGGAACCACAATTGCAGTTACCCCTGCGGCCACTTTACGGTTTTTAGCATGCGCTGCGGCTGAACGTAAATCTTCAATACGTGAATTGGTGCATGAACCGATAAACACCTTATTGATTGCAACATCAGTCATTTTGGTGCCAGCAGTTAAGCCGATGTACTCCAACGCTTTAATGATGCTATTACGCTCAGTGCTGTTGGTTTCGTCATCAGGATTAGGCACTACGCCATCAATCGCCACAACTTGACCAGGGTTAGTACCCCAAGTGAGTTGCGGCGCAATGTCTTTAGCGTCTAACACCACTTGCGCATCAAATTGAGCGTCTGCATCGGTTTTTAGCTCAGACCAAGCTGCAACGGCTTGCTCCCATGTTGCGCCTTTAGGTGCAAATTCACGCCCTTTTAAATAGCTAAATGTGGTCTCATCTGGCGCAACCATACCGGCTTTTGCACCCATTTCGATGGCCATGTTACAGAGTGTCATGCGCCCTTCCATTGATAATGCTTCAATGGCCTCGCCACAAAACTCAACAACATAGCCTGTGCCGCCGTCCATACCCAGCTTACCAATAATCGCCAACACGATATCTTTAGCCGTCACACCATCAGTCACTTGTCCACGCACTTCCACTTTCATGGTTTTGGCTTTTAATTGACGTAAGGTTTGTGTTGCAAGTACATGCTCAACTTCAGAGGTACCAATTCCAAATGCTAAGGCACCAAAAGCACCATGAGTGGCAGTGTGTGAATCACCGCACACTATCACAGTACCCGGTAAAGTAATGCCTAACTCAGGCCCCATCACATGCACAATCCCTTGATTAGGATGGTGAATATCATATAAACGCACACCAAATTCTTTACAGTTTTGCGCTAAAGTTTCAACTTGAGTCCGCGCCATTGGGCTTAATGCATCAAGGCTGGCACTTTTGGTTGACGTATTATGATCCATAGTGGCGAAGGTTTTTTCGGGAGCACGTAATTTACGTCCAGCCACTTTTAAGCCGCTAAATGCTTGGGGAGAAGTCACTTCATGAACTAAGTGACGATCCACATAAATAATTGGCGCTTCAGCCTCTGGCGTCGCAACAAGATGTGCGTCCCATACTTTTTCGTATAATGTTTTTGCGCGAGTTTGCGTCATTAGACACCTTCCTTAATGGCATTAGCGATAAAATCACCCATTTGTTTGGTCGATTTTGCTTGGCTGCGTTGATCTGCGGTTAATAGCTCGCCAGTTAAATAGCCTGCTGATAAAGCCTGACTGACCGCACGTTCTATCGCGCTTGCTGCCTCTTCTTGTTTTAAGCTATGACGCAGCATTAACGCCGCAGATAAAATTTGCGCCACAGGGTTAGCAATGCCTTTTCCTGCGATATCTGGGGCGCTGCCACCCGCAGGCTCAAATAAACCAAATCCCGTGCTATTCATACTTGCTGAAGATAATAACCCCATTGAGCCCGTTAACATGGCAATTTCATCGGATAAAATATCACCAAATAAATTTGAACACAGCATGACATCAAACTCATCTGGGCGACGTAATAGTTGCATCGTGGCGTTATCGATATAGATATGTTCTAAGGTGACATCGGGGAAGTCTTTAGCCACTTCTTCCACCACTTGACGCCATAATACCGAACAGGCTAACACGTTAGCTTTATCGACTGACGTAACTTTGTTTTTACGGCCACGAGCGGCCTCAAAGGCAATGCGGGCAATACGGGTGATCTCGCGACGACTGTAGCGCATGGTGTCGAAAGCTTCTTCGTCATCACCTTCGCCTTGGCGTCCCTTTGGTTTACCAAAGTAAATCCCACCGGTTAACTCGCGCACGCACAAGACATCAAAACCCCGAGCTGAAATATCACTGCGAAGCGGTGACATGTGCTCTAGACCATCATGCAATTTTGCAGGACGTAAATTACAAAACAGCTCAAAATGACCACGAAGTGGCAATAATGCTCCACGTTCTGGTTGATCGTTCGGCGGTAAATGTTCCCATTTAGGACCACCCACACTGCCGAATAAAATCGCATCTGCGGCTTCACATCCCTTTAGGGTTGCATCTGGTAATGGACAACCATGGTTATCAATCGCAATGCCGCCTACGTCATATTCGGTGTAGTTAATATCCAGTTTGAAGCGCGCTTCCACTTCAGCTAGCACTTTACGCGCTTCAGCCATCACTTCAGGACCGATCCCATCACCCGACAATACTGCTACTTGATAACTCATACGCCACCTAACTCCCTATTTTTATGAATCTGTTGTTTAAAATCAGCCACTTTATCGGCTCGATACGTCAAGTTCATTACGTGAACTAAGGCTTGGGCAGATGACTCAACCACATCCGTTGCTAAGCCAACACCATGGAAATTTTGGCCGTTATATTTAGCGGTAATATCCACTTGGCCTAATGCATTTTGGCCTTCGCCTTTGGCACCTAATTTATAACTGGTAATGTTAATATCACGTCCCGTTGCACGGGCAATGGCATTGTACGCCGCATCAACAGGACCATTACCCGTTGCAGCTTCAGTTCGTTGTACTCCATCAACCACAATGCGCACAGTGGCTGTAGCAACCCCTTCGGTAGAGTCCGAATGCACCATCATGTGTTGTAATTCATAGTTATCATCGTCTTGAGCTTGTGATTCCATGAAAACTAAAGCTTCTAGATCATAATCAAACACTTGGCCTTTTTTATCGGCTAATTTTAAGAACTGATCATATAAGCTATCCATGTCGTAATCAGTGGCCAAATAACCCATTTCTTCCATACGATGTTTAATCACATGACGGCCCGAACGCGACGTCATATTTAAATTATTGCGGTTCAAGCCTATGCTCTCTGGCGTCATAATTTCATAGGTATTTTTCGCTTTCAACATGCCATCTTGGTGAATGCCCGATGAATGCGAAAATGCATTGCTACCTACAATCGCTTTATTGGCTTGAATGGGCATATTACATAACTGACTCACTAAGCTTGAAGTGCGATGAATTTCTTTAGCATTAATTCCGCATTCTAAATCCAACAACCCTTTACGGGTTGATAAAATCATCGCGATTTCTTCAAGCGAACAGTTACCGGCACGCTCGCCAATACCATTGATAGTACATTCAACCTGACGAGCCCCCATTTCAACGGCAGTAATCGAGTTAGCCACAGATAAACCTAAGTCATCATGGCAGTGCACGGAGATCACTGCTTGATCGATATTCGGCACACGATTAAATAAAGTTTGAATAATCCCGCCAAACTCACTTGGAATGGTATAACCGACGGTATCTGGAATGTTAATGGTTCTTGCACCAGCGGTAATGGCAGCCTCGACCATACGGCATAAATTATCAATCGGTGTGCGGCCCGCATCTTCACATGAAAATTCAACATCATCGGTAAAACGGCGCGCATATTTAACCGCATGAACTGCCATCGCTAATACATCATCAAAGCTGCGTTTTAATTTACTTTCCACATGAATCGTTGAAGTTGAAATAAAGGTGTGAATACGGAATTGATCCGCTACCGATAACGCCTGAGCTGCAGAATCAATATCCTTTTCTAACGCTCGAGCCAAAGCACATACACGGCTATTTTTTATCGTTTGGGCAATGGTTTGTACTGATTTGAAATCACCGGGTGAAGACACAGGAAAACCCACTTCCATCACATCAACACCAAGACGCTCTAATGCTAAGGCAATTTGAAGTTTTTCTTTCACTGTCAAACTGGCGGCTAATGCCTGTTCACCATCTCGTAGCGTGGTATCAAAAATTATTACTCTATCTGACATCGACTTTACTCCATTTTTGCCTTTGCTTTTTGATTCAAACCAGCAATAGCTCAATTTTCAAATGTGTATAAACAAAAAACCCCGCGACATAATGCGCGGGGTTTGTGATGGGTGAGAATCTTAATTCACATGTAACACAAAAGGCTCCGCGCAATGTTTGCGAATGAGGAGAAGGAGGCCTAGTAGTGCATATATTCTATTCATTATTTTTAAATATCTATTCTATGATCAACAGTAACTGAATTTCTCTTGGGTTAATAATTACCTCGGTAGCGTTCCAGTGTCAACCCCCTTTTTATCAAGTTGAGTAATATGAATGGCCAATAGTAATCAATAATGATTGAATGAATATATTTTCAATCATTAAAAGTCAACGACAAAACCATAGAGCGTGTTGAGCTTTCGAGGCTATTTGTGTTTTACCCCGCACAGACTTTGTGGTGTCGAGAATCTAGATAAACCGTTGGACTATTTGCTGAATAGCTTAGGTATGTAGGCATCAATCCATTCACCTCAACAATACATTTTTATTTGGAACCATATTCAATCAACAAAGATCAACAGCCTCTTGTGTAAGCATTTATTTGCTGCCTAATTTTCATCAAAATCGGTATACTCGATTCAATTATTCAGTTTTTACTCAACCCAATTTAGGTGATCATGTTTTTGCTGTCAGTACCTTCTTGTATTAAGGGCCTAATTTCGCCTACTAGGGCGATCTTTTTTACCGCTATACTACTGATCATAAGCCTTACGCCAGCGACATCTGCAACCACTGAATTTTCAGAACAGGATTTTGAAACAAAAACGGTTAACCAAAAACTTGATTACCTCTCTTGGCTTTCTCCTCAATATCCTAATCGTGCTAAATCTTTGATTGATCAGCTCGAAGTAAGCCACCAACACCAACCTTTTTCAGATACTTTGTTTCTAAAATTACAATTGGTCAGCTGCTTTAATTTTATCGATCTCGGTCAAAATGAGCAGGCTGTTGAGTTAGCGAAACAAGGTGCTGATAACACTAAGATGATGCGGATTGATCAAGCTAAAGCATACTTTTTGGCCTGTGAAGCCAGTGCTTATGATTCATTGGGCAAATATACTTTATCAACTTTAATCAATGAAGAAGCCATTAAGCTCGCCAAACAATATAATCAACCTCAAGCATTGCTATTAGGTTTCGTCGCTCGGTCTTTACGAGAAAATATCAACGGTAATTATGCACAAGCATCAGAAAGTATAAAAGTTGCCAAAGAGTTGTATCCAACAGCTAAACGACAATTACCCTCTTGGTATATGGTTCCAGCCCCTTATTTAAAAATGATCATGAGCAACTTGCTCTACTCATCAGGAGATGAACAAACCGCACTCGAATACGCCAAGGAAATCCAAACAGATCCACAAACAAATGGCGCTATTGCTATTAGCACAGCATTTTATTTGGCAAGGATATCACTTTCACAGGGAGATTTAGTCGCAGCACAGAATTACTTAAATCAATCTAAAAAAATCCCCCCTGAATTAGGAAATATACGTAATCAAGCATTATTTAATGCTCAAATAGCATATATTGAGCTGCATTTAGGTAACTTAAGTGCTGCTGAACAAGCCATTAATAAAAGCTTACTGCACTTTATTGACACTGCGGATGATTTAAAAGTAATGCGTGCTAAACGGACATTGTCACTGATTTATTTTGCGCAGCATAAAACCGTTGAAGCATTCACTTTAATGGCAGATATCATTAAACAAGCCGATAATAGTGAGCAATATTTTGACCTGATAGAGTTTCATCAAATACTGAGTGATTATTATGAGCAACAAAACCAGTTCGAGTTGGCATTAAAGCAACAGAAACTGAAGTTCAATGCAGGTCAAAAAGCGAATCAGCAACTATCCAACTCTCGTATTGATCAAATAAAAGCCAGCAGAGAGCCAATTGAAAATATTTCGAATGAAATAAACGCCTCTTCATTAATGTTTCAGGCACAAAATGTGGCACTGTTAAGCTTAGGCATTTTCATTTTGCTCGCCTCATTCGTGGTTTTTATGTACCGAAAACCCAAAGCGAATATAACATCGGAGAATGTTAATGACCCATTGCAGCGGATTGATGCGTTATTAAGTCAAGCCAAGCAAAGCCATTACCCTCTGACATTATTACTATTAGATACACATCAAATGCGCGAAGTAGATGTCGCAATTGCTCAGGAAGAGATACAACACACTTTACGTGAACAAGATAAGATTTTGCGTGTAGAGTGTAATAGAATGGCCATTTTATTACCCTTTGCTTCTGAAGAAGGGGCGCTAAAAGTGATTGGACAACTCACACCAATTATTCAGCCATACGTGTCTGGTAAACTGCATTTTGGCTGTGCGAGCTTACAGCAGTTGGATAATCTCGAAACATTATTAAAACGTGCAGAGTTAAATAAATTAAGCCAACAACAAAAACAATTTGGCGATAAATAAACAACATGATTTACCGTGTTTGAACTTATCCGTTGGTTAAATAATCGCTAATTTCATCTAAAAACTCACCACCAAAACGGTCCAATTTAATTTGACCTACACCATTCACAGCTAACATTTCACCTGGACTGGTGGGCAGCATAGCTGACATCTCAGCCAGTGTGGCATCATTAAATACTAGATAAGGTGGAATATCATGTTGTTCAGCCAATTCGCGGCGCAACAGTTTTAATCGCGCAAATAATTTACGATCATATTGCTGAACCGTTCGAGTCGTTGATTTTCGCTTAACGTCCAACAATTGAATCCGTGGCTCAGCCAACATCAAGGCCATTTCAGCTTTTAAAATAGGTCTCGCGGCTGGGTTTAATCGAATACTAGAACCTCGGGTGATATCTTGACTGGCCAAACCTAAATGGATCAATTGCCTCAGTACACTTAACCAGTACTCTGCCGATTTATCCGCGCCAATACCCCATGTGGTCAGTTTATCATGCCCTCTATCAACCACATTGGCAGCCTTAGAGCCTCTAAGCACATCAATCACATGGTGCATGCCGAAACGTTGTTGTAAACGAAACACACAAGATAATACTTTTTGTGCGTCTTCTGTGCCGTTATAACGTTTTGGCGGGTCTAAGCAAATATCACAGTTACCACAGGGTTCAGATGCGCTTTCATCAAAATAGTGCAGTAACACTTGGCGCCGACAGGTTTGCGCCTCCGCAAAGGCGGCCATGGTATGCAATTTATGAAACTCGACTTGCTGTTGAGGACCCGGTTCAGATTGCTCAATTAAGTGACGCACACGGCCAATATCTGCGGGATCAAACAACATATATGCTTCAGCATCGAGTCCATCTCTACCTGCTCGGCCTGTTTCTTGATAGTAAGACTCTATACTTTTAGGAATATCGTAATGCACCACAAACCTTACATTAGACTTATTTATCCCCATACCAAAGGCAACCGTAGCCACCACAATATCCACTTGATCTTTTAAAAACTTATCCTGAATATCAACTCGGTCTTCCTGACTCATTCCCGCATGGTAACCCTGTGCATTAAAGCCTTGTAAACGAAGACGTTCTGCGACCTCATCCACCCGACGGCGACTACTGCAATAAATAATGCCACTGGTACCATTTTGAGATTGCAGATATTGGCGCAGCTGATTGGCAGCATTTAATTTTTCTGCCACGGTATAACGAATATTTGGGCGATCGAAGCTAGCTAGCAACACATAAGGCTGAATATGGAGGCGCTCACAAATACTCAGCCGAGTCGCTTGATCAGCAGTGGCCGTTAATGCCATTAATGGAATATGTGGAAAATGCTGTTTAAGCGCGCCCAAAGCGGCATACTCAGGTCGAAAATCATGTCCCCACTGACTAATACAATGCGCTTCATCTACGGCAAATAATGAAATTGTCAGCTCATGCATACGTTCAATGAAATCGGGTCTTAATAAACGTTCGGGGGAGACGTACAGCAGTTTTATTTCACCTTGATGCAATTGCCGTAAAATGGCGGCACTTTGCTCACGCGGCAACGATGAATTTAAATACGCAGCACTCACTCCACTTTGTCTTAAACTATCGACTTGATCTTTCATCAATGAAATCAGCGGCGAGACAACAATAGTTACCCCTGGCAACACCAGTGCGGGTAACTGATAACACATACTTTTACCCCCACCTGTAGGCATAATCACTAAGGTGTCATTTCCCGATAGGGCTTGTTCAATAACCTCACGCTGCCCATCACGAAAATCACGATAGCCAAAAACCTGCTGCAGTTGCGCAGCGAGTAAATCATTCTGGGTGGACTCAAGCAGTTGTGATGTCATTAGCGTAAAACGATATATCCATGGCAATAAGGGGCAAAATCGTCGTCTATTCTAAAGCAGTGCAAGCCATATGTCTTGGCTTAAACCGTATTGAGTATTAGTGATTGAATCATCTGTAAATTAGCGCTAGATTAAATACTCTACGTTTGTCAGATATACCAAGGAAGAACATGACGTCACCTATCCAAGCTCAAGTTTTAGCACAAGTTGCAGAGGTTTTTGATAAACATGTGCCTTTCCATAACCTGTTAGGATTATCGATAACACGCTATGACATTGAAGGCGTTGAAGTCGTGGTCAAGATGAAGCCTGAGTTGATCGGCAATATACATCAAAATATTCTTCACGGCGGTGTCGCCGCAACCATACTGGATGTGGTCGGTGGTTTAACGGTGTTTGCTGGATTGGTCGCCAGCCGAGATGATTGGAATATCGAGGAGCTACAGCAGCGATTAACAACCTTAAGCACAATCGACATGCGTATTGATTATCTGCGCCCAGGTAGAGGCCAAACCTTCACAGGTACGGGAAGCGTTATTCGTTCAGGTAATCGTGTCTCAGTTTGCCGCATGGAATTACACAATGAGCAAGGCACGCATATCGCGTTTGGCACTGGCACATACATGGTGGGATAATGTCAGCACATTTCTTTACACCGAAAATGAAACAAGTTATCTCAGTTTACTTGAGTCGCTCATCGATGAGGCCTACAATCCCCAGTCCATTTGCCTGATAACTCCTGTGATCCTTTATGCCTGATTTAGAATACCGTAAAGGCGTTCTCCTTGCTGTGTGCGCCTATGTTATTTGGGGTATTGCACCACTTTATTTCAAACTGCTCACTCAAGTTTCGCCGCTGGAAATTTTAATGCATCGCGTGATTTGGTCATTCGTGTTTATGATTGTATTAATGCAATTTATTGGCGGATTTGGACGCTTACATCAGGTATTAAAACACCCCAAACAGGTCGGTGTGTTAATTGTTACATCAATACTAATCGCTGCGAATTGGTTGATTTTTATCTGGGCGATTAACAACGATCACATGCTGGATGCAAGTTTAGGATACTTCATAAACCCCCTGTTTAATGTGTTGTTGGGGATGGTATTTCTGGGTGAAAGATTACGAAAAATGCAATGGGTAGCCGTCACTTTGGCTTTTATGGGCGTCTTGTTGCAGCTCATCTCATTCGGCTCAATCCCAATGGTATCATTAGCCCTAGCAGCCAGTTTTGGCTTTTATGGCTTATTACGTAAAAAGGTCAACGTGGATGCAAAAACCGGATTACTGGTTGAAACCGCATTGCTCTTACCCGTCGCGTTAGGATATTTACTGCTGACAATAGACTCATCCGCTACTAGCATGTTAATAAATAGTCTGAATTTGAATTTAACCCTTATCGCTGCAGGTATTGTCACGACTATTCCGTTATTGTGTTTTGCTGGTGCAGCGGTACGAATCCCCTTTTCAATTTTAGGCTTCTTCCAATACATAGGCCCAAGTATTATGTTCATTTTAGCGGTAAAGCTATTTAATGAACCCTTTGATATGGAAAAAGGCATCACCTTCGGATTTATTTGGCTAGCACTGTTAGTTTTCGTTGGCGATATGCTTACTCAACATCAAAAACGTCGCCAAGTAACCCACGGATAACCGAGTGTGACTAGTGATTTTTTGAGTGGAGTAAAGCCAATGCGCGTTCTGGTTGCTCCACACTGAGCATCATCAAGTAATTTTTGTGCGTGGGTATGATAATTACCCGCTGCGAGCCCTGTTTAGCCCCAACGACAGACAATAACGCCCTGCGCTTATCCTGTAATGTAAACCATCCCAAACTGTAACCCGGTAAACCTAAGCCATTGGTGCGCCATTTAGGCTTGAGTTCTGTCTGAGTCGTTAAATCTGTGATATATGCCCCTTGCCAATCAATATCCTCAGAGTCGAATGTTTGAGCATATAACGGGATATTTAACGAAACGGTTTTATCATCCCATATCAGATGGCTGGTATAAGATTGATATAATGCCACGCTAAAGATACTGAACACCGCCAGCAATATCCCCATGGCGGCATATTTGGCCGTATTTGGCATAGGTTTCATCAATATTATCCCTGCTATAACGACCAAACCAACAAGTAAGCCGATTAAACTATATAGTGCTGAAGTATCGATGGCGCTTAAGGTAATGCTATGCATGCTAAACATTCCGTGGGTTATGGAGTCAACATTGACGAGGCCAATAAAGGCTATCAAATCGCAAAATATAAACCAACCATTAGGTTTAAAATCATCGCTTGATTGACCCAATACATGGATCATCTTAAGCGATATGAAATATTGAAAAAATCTTAATCACTCGCGGTAATGATGGAATTGAAGATATAAAAAATGCCGGGCAATCCGGCATTTTTTATATTGAAAATTAATTATAAATCAAGGGCTAAAATTTTTGAGCGACGTTGATAATTATATAATTGCTTTTTCTTATTTGGTAACGCTTCCACTTCGACAATATTAAAGCCATGCTCTAAAAACCAGTGAATACTGCGTGTTGTGAGTGCAAATAAGCGTGAGTAACCACGTACTCTTGCCTGACCGATAATGTTGTTTAATAGCACACTGCCTCGGTCGGCGTCACGGTAATCAGGATGCACCACTAAACAAGCAAACTCACCGGCATTGTCTTCTTCAAACGGGTATAACGCGGCACAACCAATAACTAAGTTGTCACGTTCGATCAGCATAAACTGCTCGATTTCCATCTCTAATTGCTCGCGAGAACGTCTTACCAAAATACCTTGTTCTTCCAATGGGCGGATCAGGTTTAGTACCCCGCCGATATCACTGATTGTCGCACGGCGTAATCGCTCAGCACTTTCGGTAACAATTTGGGTACCGATACCTTCTCGGGAGAATAACTCTTGTAACAAGGCACCATCATCTAAATAACTGACTAAATGACAACGTGGCACGCCATTACGACAAGCATCAATACTGGCTTTGACGAACGCAGTAGTGCCAGTACAAGCTGAGCCATCTTGTTCCATTTTCGCTAAATGTTCTATCGCTTGATTTGGCATGAGTTCAGCAATTGCATTACCGTTTTCATCCGATAAACCATTAGTCTCACTAAAACCGATAATTTTATCGGCCTTTAATTTAACCGCGACCTGAGTCGCCACTTCTTCAGCAGTAAGGTTAAAACTTTCACCAGTAACAGATGCCCCAATCGGGCCCATTAATACAATACAATTATTATCCAGCTGACGCCTTAAACCCTGACTATCAATACGGCGGACTTTACCGCTTAAGCAAAAATCCACCCCATCATCAACCCCTAAAGGCTGCGCGATAACAAAGTTACCGCAGACTAAGTTAATTTGCGCATTTTGCATTGGGGTATTACCAAGGCTCATTGATAGACGCGCGGTAATATCAAATTGAGTCGCACCCGCAACCTGCTTAATGACTTTTAATGTGTCTTCATCAGTAATACGAATTCCATTATGGTATGCCGGCTCTATCCCTGCAGCCTTTAAGCCCGCATCAATCTGCGGCCTGGCGCCATATACAAGAACGATTTTAATTCCAAGAGAATGCAACAAAGCCACATCATTTAAAATGCCGCGAAAATGATTATTCGCGAGTGCCTCACCGCCTAACATTACAACAAATGTTTTACCACGATGGGCATTAACATAAGGTGCAGAATGACGAAATCCATCAACCAGTTCTGTAGTTCTCACGGACAAAATCACCTCTCTTTACATTTAGTCAATTTAACAACGATGATTCAATCCACCCAACCATCACATTTTACGCAATGCTATTGCATCTTAATTCACTATTAAAGCATTTATTTTCATTATGGATAAAATAAAAAATGTATAACCGCTGTAAAAACTTCATGACAGCCAAAAAGTTATCATCAGTAATATTCAAGTATAGCTTACTTTTCTTCAAGCATAAAAAAAGCCCCTAATAAGGGGCTTTTTTAAGAGTCAAAAATCAATTACTTGATTTTAGCTTCTTTGTAGATAACGTGCTGACGAATAACTGGATCAAATTTCTTGATTTCCATTTTCTCAGGCATGTTACGCTTGTTCTTTTCAGTAGTGTAGAAGTGACCAGTTTTAGCAGTAGATACTAATTTGATCTTCTCGCGATTACCTTTAGATTTAGCCATTTTCTATTATACCTTCTCGCCACGGGCACGAAGTTCAGCAACAACAACTTCAATACCTTTCTTGTCGATAATACGGATACCTTTAGTAGATACACGTAATTGTACGAAACGCTTTTCTTCTTCTAACCAAAAACGGTGGTTTTGTAGGTTAGGTAAAAAACGACGACGAGTCGCGTTTTTAGCATGCGAACGGTTGTTACCAACCATAGGCTTTTTGCCAGTTACTTGGCATACTCTTGACATGTCAATCTTCTCCAAAACAAATTTTTAACGCTCGAGCATTAATGTGCCTCGTATGGCCGTCGCCCGAGGCACAAAGAGGGCGCATTTTATACACGATTGGCTACACAAGATCAAGTATTGTTTATATTAACCATCCTCGCTCGGCGAAGGACACTATCTCTTTATCACCCACAACCATATGATCTAACAAAGAAACATCGATAGTTTCTAATGCATTTTTTATTCGCTCAGTTATTCGCCGATCAGCTTGACTGGGCTCTGCAATGCCAGAGGGATGGTTGTGACAGACTATTACTGCCGCAGCACCTTTTTCAAGCACCAGGCTTACCACTTCACGTGGATAAACCGAAGCCGCATTTATTGTGCCACGAAATAATTCTACAAATTGAATGACTCTATGTTGGTTGTCCAACAATAGTAAGGCGAACACTTCATAGGATCGGTCCGCTAATTGTCTCATTAAATAGTCCCGAGTTAAATCAGGATTTGTCAAAATTTGACCTCTTTGTAGATTTTCTCGTGCAATTCGCTTAGAAATTTCGGCTGCAGCCTGCAATTGAGCAAATTTTACCGGTCCAACACCGTTAATTTGACAAACTTGCTGCTTCGAGGCTGAGAGTAATTTACGTAAACCACCAAACTGCATGATGAGCTGACGTGATAAATCCAATGCATTTTTACCCGCTAGGCCATTTCGCAATATCACGGCAAGTAATTCTGCATCGGATAATTGTCCCGCGCCGTTGAGTAATAGTTTTTCTCGTGGCCCTTCACCCTGCGGCCAATCTTTAATCGCCATAAACCTTCCTTGTTTTAAGTTACCCTTTTTCCATTTAAATTAATGGCTGTCACAAAACAGTATGGTCGAATATTTTGATAATGGATCTTCACCCACTTTCGATTGCTTTGTGGTATCGTTAGCCGCATTAGGATTTGAAGTGAATTTTACCCATGCTGACAGATAAGAAAGTTTTATTAGGTATTGGTGGTGGTATAGCCGCATATAAAAGTGCCGATTTGATTCGTCGCTTAAAAGAACGCGGTGCAGATGTGCGCGTGATCATGACGCAAAGCGCAATGGAGTTTATCACCCCATTGACGATTCAGGCACTTTCAGGCCATCCCGTGGCGGCAGATTTACTCGATCCCGCGGCTGAAGCGGCGATGGGGCATATTGAGCTAGCCCGTTGGGCTGATGTGGTGCTCCTTGCCCCGGCAACAGCCAACTTAATTGCTCGCATTAATGCAGGCATGGCTGATGACTTACTGACAACCACCTGTTTAGCCACAAGCGCGCCTGTGATTATCTGTCCTGCGATGAATCAGCAGATGTATCAAAATATCGCGACTCAAGAAAATTTAGCTAACTTAAGCCGAAAAGGGTTCACTTTATGGGGCCCCGCCACAGGCAGCCAAGCTTGCGGTGAAATAGGCCCTGGGCGAATGTTAGAGCCTTTGGTTATTGCCGAGCATTTAGATCAATTTTTTACCCCCAAAATACTCGCAGGCAAAAAACTATTGTTAACTGCTGGCCCTACCCGAGAGGCTATTGACCCTGTCAGATACATATCTAATCATAGTTCAGGAAAAATGGGCTTTGCGCTAGCACAAGCAGCTGCAGAAATGGGCGCTGAAGTGACCTTAGTATCTGGGCCGGTAAGTTTGGCCACGCCGGCAAATGTGGCACGCATTAATGTTGACTCTGCACAGCAGATGCTCTCAGTCGTCATGGAACACATCAGCCCGCAAGATATCTTTATTGGTTGCGCAGCTGTCGCCGACTATCGCTTTGCCGATGTGGCCACAGAAAAAATGAAAAAAACAGCAGAGCAAATGCAGCTTTCGTTGATACGTAATCCAGACATTTTAGCAACGGTGGCAGCCTTGGCAGATAAACCTTTCACGGTCGGTTTTGCAGCTGAAACCAATCATGTCGAGCAATACGCAAAAGGCAAACTAACGCGCAAGAAACTTGATATGATCGCAGCGAACGATGTATCGGTTCAAGGCTTAGGATTTAATGCCGATAATAATGCGTTGCAAGTATTTTGGCCAAATGGCCAACAGACATTACCAACAACGGATAAATTGTCATTAGCGCGTCAACTACTTACTTTAATTAATCAGCAGTTACCCACAAAATGAAAACACCTATTGAACTAAAAATACTCGACTCGCGTATCGGTAGTGAGTTCCCACTTCCTGCCTATGCAACCCCTGGCAGTGCGGGAATGGATTTACGCGCTATGATAGATACCACCATGGTTATCGCACCTGGTGAAACAGTATTAATCCCTACAGGTATTGCTGTACACGTTGCCGACCCCAGCCTTGCTGCCGTGATTTTACCGCGTTCAGGCCTAGGCCATAAACACGGTATCGTATTGGGTAATTTAGTTGGCCTCATCGATTCTGATTATCAAGGCCCATTAATGGTCTCTTGCTGGAATAGAAGCAATAACCCTTTTACCTTAGAAATCGGTGATCGTTTAGCGCAACTTGTCTTTGTTCCTGTGGTACAGGCACATTTTACATTAGTAGATGAATTTAATAGCTCAGATCGTGGTGAAGGCGGATTTGGTCATTCAGGCACCAAGTAATCTTCATAAGTAGTCACTGAGTTAAGGAAAATAAGAATGGCGGAAAGCCCAAAAATCAATCGTCGCGAACACATTCTACAATGTTTAGCCCAAATGTTAGAAACCAGCCCAGGCCAACGTATTACCACGGCGAAGTTAGCTGCCGAAGTAGGTGTATCGGAAGCGGCGCTGTATCGTCATTTTCCAAGCAAAGCCAGAATGTTTGAAGGATTGATTGAGTTTATTGAAGATGCTCTTTTATCTCGCTTGAATATCATCATGGATGAAGAAAAAGACACCATGAAACGCTGCCAGTTAGTACTGCATCTTTTATTAGTATTTTCTGAACGTAACCCGGGTATTTCAAGAGTACTCAATGGTGATGCATTATTGGGTGAGAATGAACGTTTACGCAGTCGCATCAGTGTATTATTTGCAAAAATCGAAACCCAAATTAAGCAAATTTTACGTGAAAAAACCTTACGTGAAGGCCATGGATTTAACCTAGATGAAGCCATTTTAGCTAACTTATTACTGGCCTTTGCAGAAGGTAGAATTTCGCAATTTGTCCGCAGTGAGTTTAAACAAAAACCAACGCAACACTTTGATGAGCAATGGACCTTTATTCAGCAGCAATTGTTGAGAAGCTAGCCAGCATTAGGGCTATATGCAATGTGTATGTAGCTCTAGTTTCCTCCCTATATCCGCTTAATCTAATTGAATAATTAATCCACAACTCTTGCCCCATAAATTCAGATAAAATACAATGTTGTTACATTTTTAACATTTATTACACGGACTGTATTTATGCTGCGCATTTTATACCTCACTTGCTGTTTGTTTATTTTATTCGCCCCCCATACTTTTGCCTCGCCATCAATTAAAGACTTCAGTGCTTATTCAGAGTTTTCAGAAGTAAAAATTTCACCCGATGGTAAGCATCTAGGTGTCATTCTTATCGAGGATGAAAAGCGCACATTACTGATTTTAAACCTCGAAAAAATGCAACCTACCTACGCTGTAAAATTTAATGGCGAAGAAGAAGTGGGCAGTTATTACTGGGTCAATGATGAACGGATTGTCTTACAAAAACTCTATAAGAAACCTCGTCAAGAATCATCTGTTTATTACGGTGAGCTTTTAGCTGTTAACTACGATGGCAGTAAATCAAAATACTTGTTTGGCTATAATGGCCGGGGAAGCTCAGGCAGTGCTAACATGTCTGATAACGAGTCTATTCAGGCAAGTGCATTTGTATTAGATACCTTAAAAGATGATGATAAATACATTTATGTGATGGCTTATCCTTGGAATAGTCTCAACTATGTATATACCCTTGTTTACAAAGTAAACGTCTATTCAGGCAAACGCAAGCGCATCACCACCTCCCCTGTCGCTAACGCTAGTTTTTTAGTAGATAACAATGAAGAAGTGCGTTTTAGCTTTGCTCGTGATAGCAAAAATAATGACCAATTATTTTATTATGATAATAACGAATGGATTGATGCCAGCAGAATTAAAGGCGATCTAACTGATTTTTATCCTATTTCATTTACCGAAGACAACAAATCAATTTACGCGATAGCCAATAGCGAAGGCAATACTCGCGCTATTTATGAAGTTGAACTTGCTAGCGCTAAACATCAAAAAATTATTCAGCATGATATTGTCGATCCATTGAAGACTTGGATAAGTGATCAAACCAACACGCTTTACGCGGTTGAATTTGAAAATGGTTACCCTGAATATCGCTTCGTCGACACAGAAAGCAATAAAGCCAAAGCATTACAGCAACTTATGGCTGCAATTCCAGATCACCGCATCCGTATTGTCAGTGAAACCATCAACGGTAATACCCTTATTGTCATGGCAATGAATGATAAAAACTCAGGTGACTATTACTTATTTGACCGTCAAAACCTCAAGTTAAAGTTTCTATTCGCAGGAAATGCCGCACTTGACCCTAATGAGATGTCAGAAGTTCGCCCTATTAGCTTCGTCAATCGTGATGGTGTAACCATTCATGGTTATTTAACCTTACCGCGTGGTATTGAACATAAAAACATGCCATTGGTGGTTAATCCACATGGTGGACCGCACGGCCCTCGCGATTTATGGGTATTTAACCCAGAAAATCAATTATTAGCCCAAAACGGCATTGCGGTATTGCAAGTGAATTTCCGTGGTTCAGGTGGATATGGAATTGATTTTGAGGAGTCTGGTTATCGTGCATGGGGAAGTAAAATTCAACATGACATTCTTGATGCAACACAATATGCAATAGATCAAGGTTATGCCGACAAAAACAGAGTGTGTGTCTCTGGTGCGAGTTTTGGTGGATATTCTGCCTTAATGAGCCCAATGCTAGCACCCGACATGTTTAAATGTGCCATAGGTGTTGCTGGGGTATATGATTTAGAGCAAATGTTTGAAACTGGTGATGTTCCAGAATCATACGGCGGTAAAGCATTTTTAAAAGAAGTGCTTGGTAGTGACGTAGCGCAATTACGTGCGATGTCACCAACTCATCACGTTGATAAGCTTAAAGCCAATGTGTTATTGATTCATGGTGAAGAAGATGAACGAGCACCAATAGAACAATTTGAAGCGATGGAAAAAGCATTAAAACAAGCCAATTACCCTTACCAAAAACAAGTATGGGACAAAGAAGGACATGGTTTTTATAATGCAGAAAACCGCGCTAAATATTATGAAATTATGCTTAAGTTCTTAAAAGAAAACTTAAATGTAAAATAATTTTTTAAGTTTTAAATACCCCTCCAAAGCCGATACTTGACTAAAAAGGTCGGCTTTTCTATTTCAACAATACTATTTTAAAGTAAATAGCGTTATGATCCCCGCCCTGCTGCAGTTAGCAGCACCCTCATTTTTATCGTACACTGATGTGATACTTGTTGTTGGAGAATGTGATGGCACTATCTGAAGCCGCAAAGAAAGTTCAAGCCGCCTTAGCTGACCGAGGGCTAGAAACCCCAATGTTGCCAAAAACGTCAACACCAGAAGAGCGTAAGGTCAAAATTGAACACCACATGCGTGAAATTTTAACGCTGATGTCATTAGACTTAAGCGATGACAGCTTAGCTGACACGCCTCGCCGTATTGCGAAAATGTATGTTGATGAGATTTTTTCTGGACTCGATTATGAAAACTTCCCCAAAATCACCGTCATCGAAAACAAAATGGGCGTTGATGAAATGGTCAGGGTGCAAGACATCAGCTTAACCAGCACCTGCGAACACCACTTAGTGACCATTGATGGCTTTGCTACCGTTGCCTACCTACCACGCACCAAAATTATTGGGCTGTCTAAAATTAACCGTATTGTGCGATTTTTTGCTCAGCGCCCACAAGTGCAAGAGCGGCTAACCCAACAAGTGTTAGTCGCATTGCAAACCTTGTTAGAAACCAAAGATGTGGCCGTTAAAATGGATGCTGTGCATTATTGTGTGAAATCCCGTGGCGTGATGGATTCAACCAGTTCAACCACCACTACGGCGTTAGGTGGTATTTTCAAATCAAATCCGGCAACACGAGCTGAGTTTTTGCATCAGGTAAAATAGATAGTGCCGCAATAAAAAAGCTGCATCAATATCGCTATTGAGCAGCTTTTTTAATAATCAACATCATGGTGAAATCGATTAAATCCCGTATTGTTGGCGATAAGCGCTGACTGACGCCAATTCAGCTTCCATGCCAGGCTTTTCAGATAAGTAATTAATCAAATCTGATAGTTTGATAATGGACACAATGTCACAACCAAAATCACGCTCAACTTCTTGAATAGCAGACAATTCGCCTTTGCCTTTTTCTTGACGGTCTAGCGCAATCAATACCCCAGCAAGCTCAGCGTTATGGGCATTAATAATATCCATAGACTCACGAATTGCAGTACCAGCGGTGATCACATCATCAACTAACATGACTTTGCCTTTTAGCTCGCTTCCCACAAGGCTGCCACCTTCACCATGGGTTTTCACTTCCTTACGATTAAAGCAATATGGCACATCTTTATCATGGTGATCGCAAAGCGCCACAGCCGTTGTTGTTGCAATCGGAATACCTTTGTAAGCTGGGCCAAACAACAAATCAAACTCGATACCCGCATCCATTAATGCGGCGGCGTAAAAGCGTCCTAAGCGGGCTAAATCCTTGCCTGTATTAAACAATCCAGCATTAAAAAAATACGGGCTAGTACGACCTGATTTTAAGGTGAACTCACCAAAACGTAATACTTGGCGTTCTAGGGCAAATTCAATAAACTCGCGTTGATAAGCTTTCACTTTTAATCCTCTTTTGACTATTTTTACTTAAAAAAAGGGACCGTAAACGGTCCCTGATTTTGGAATTGATTTTAGCTCAATGCCGCTTTTTGCACATCGACAATTTCACGAATACTGTTTTTAGCTAGTCCAAGCAGCTCAATTAGCTCTTCATGGCTAAATGGCTCACCTTCTGCAGTTCCCTGAATTTCAATAATCTTGCCTGTTTCTGTCATCACAACATTCATGTCAGTTTCAGCAGCACTATCTTCGATATACTCTAAATCGCTGATAGCCTCACCTTCAAAAATACCCACGCTCACCGCAGCAATTAAAAACTTAAGTGGATTGGCTTTAATAATGCCTTTACCACGTGCCCAGTTTAAGGCATCAACTAAAGCAACACAGGCTCCAGTAATCGCCGCGGTACGTGTACCGCCATCAGCTTGAATAACATCACAATCAATAACAATGGTATTTTCGCCTAGAAGCTTCATATCTACTGCAGCACGTAACGAACGACCGATAAGACGTTGGATCTCTTGTGTACGACCAGATTGCTTACCGCGGGCAGCTTCTCGATCCATACGGCTATGGGTTGAACGCGGTAACATGCCATATTCAGCAGTGACCCAACCTTGACCTTGACCTTTTAAAAAGCGCGGTACACCTTCAGTAAAACTGGCGGTACAAAGTACTTTAGTATCACCAAACTCAACCAGCACAGAACCTTCTGCATGGGCAGTAAAGTTACGGGTAATAGTTATAGGGCGAGTTTGAGCGGGTGTACGATTGCTTGGGCGCATGAAAAGTCCTGTAGTCGAATTCGTATTAAATTTGGGACGATATTATAGTCGTATAAGCTTACATATGCCATGCAAAGGCATCATTCTGTGAACGAATCCTTTAACCCAGAGCAATAAAACCGCTATAATTGCTAATCAATTTGATTAATAACACATATAGGACACTTAATGATCCAAAGCATGACAGCGTACGCTCGCATCGAGCACAAAGCACAATGGGGCACAGCCTCTTGGGAAATTCGTTCAGTAAATCAGCGTTATTTAGAAACCTACTTACGCTTGCCAGAACAGTTTCGTAGCTTTGAACCTGTACTGCGAGATCGTCTGCGTAAACGCCTAAACCGCGGTAAAGTAGAAGTGAACCTACGTTATGAATTAGCCGACAATAGCAGTAATGAATTACAGCTAAACCAAGATCTTGCCAAGCAATTACTTAATGCCGCTAACTGGCTAAAACAAGAAGCCGGCCAAGGTGAATTAAGCCTTACTGACGTATTGCGTTGGCCTGGAGTGTTGGCATCGGCTGAACAGGACATGGATTCGATTGGCGCAGAGCTGATGAAAGCCTTTGATAGCGCCATAGATCAATTTATTGAAGCGCGAGGCCGTGAAGGGTCTGCCATAAAAGACATGCTGCTTACGCGCTTAGATGGTGTCATGGAGCAAGTCAATATAGTGCGTGAGCACATGCCAACAGTCATGCAATATCAACGGGAAAAGTTAACCAACCGCCTAGCAGAAATTCAAGGCGAACTAGACCCAGCCCGTATTGAGCAAGAAATGGTATTACTGGCTCAAAAACAAGATGTGGCCGAAGAGATGGACAGGTTAGAAGCCCATGTCACTGAAGCACGCAGAATCCTTAAAAAAGGCGGAAGTGAAGGTCGTCGTTTAGACTTTATGATGCAAGAGTTTAACCGCGAATCAAACACCCTAGCGTCAAAATCAATCAGCGCAGAAATCACTTCAGCAGCTGTCGAGCTAAAAGTACTTATAGAGCAAATGCGCGAGCAGATCCAGAACGTAGAATAAGTTTTCTGTTTTAGCGCCTCAAATACAAAAAAACCTGCCGTGGCAGGTTTTTTTATTGATAATAAGGAAGGTTAGATATCCATACAGCTTTTAAGCTTGTTCATGGCATTTTTTTCTAACTGTCTAATGCGCTCTGCTGATACTTGGTAAGTATCGGCAAGCTCTTGCAATGTGACTTTATCATCATCTAACCAACGTGAACGCAAAATGTGCTGACTGCGTTCATCTAAGGTTTTAATGGCGGATAATAATCGATTCTGCGAATCTGATTCCCAGTTATCATCTTCAATGTTCTGAGCAACGTCTGAAGAATGATCTTCTAAATACAAAGCGGGAGCAAAATCGGTTGCGTCATCATCACTGTCATTCGTTAAATCAAATGCAGGATCTTGAGCCGCCATGCGCGATTCCATTTCGGTCACATCAGACTTAGATACGCCTAAGTTTTCAGCCACCATTGCGACTTCTTCTTCGCTAAACCAACCTAAACGATTTTTAGATTTACGAATGTTGAAGAATAATTTTCTTTGCGCTTTAGTGGTTGCGACTTTCACGATACGCCAATTTTTTAAGACATATTCATGAATTTCAGCTTTAATCCAGTGAACAGCAAATGACACTAGACGAACGCCAACATCGGGATCAAAACGTTTTACCGCCTTCATCAAACCAACGTTGCCTTCTTGAATTAAATCCGCTTGTGGTAGCCCATAGCCTGAATAGCCTTTGGCGATGTGCGCAACAAAGCGCAAATGCGACATAATTAGTTGTTTAGCCGCTTGAAGATCGCCGGTTTCTTGTAAACGCTTGGCAAGATCAAATTCCGTCTTAGCATCTAACATTTCAATTTTAGATACTGACTGAATGTAAGCTTCTATGCTACCACTGCTTTGTGGTAACGCTAGCGCCATTGATTGCGTTTGATAAGTCATTCGCTCTCCTACTACTTCTTTGGACAAAACATGCTATCAATCTTGAAATTAAATGAAATAAGTTAAAAAAGTTACAAAATAATAGCTAATGAATCTACGTTATTTAAGACATCTTATGTCAAAAATAGTTCATTCAAGATGCTATTTAACCCGTTAATGCACGACTTTGCAAGTAAACAAAATTTCATATGCGTGCTATTACCCGATTAACGCTATCGCTTATTCCAATTAGAGTATTTAAATGTTTGAGTTTATTAAAAACACATCAAGAATATTATGAGGGCTCAATTTTACGTAAGTGTTGACGCACCGACAGATACGATCCCAGCCAGCCTAAAAATGATGCCAATAAGACTAGCTCACCCAGTTCAGCAAAGGTCAACGACTCTATACTTAACTGACTGCCATATAACCCCATCAAATCCGCTAATGCGCCATCTAAATACCACACCAACAAATTGATAATCAGCCAAGCCAATAACCCTCCGATAACCCCATACCAAATGCCGGTATAAAGAAAAGGTCGTTGAATGAAGGCTTCAGTTGCCCCCACTAACTTCATGATTTCAATTTCGGTTCGACGATTCATAATGGCCAAGCGAATCGTGTTACCGATGACCAAAACGACGGCTAGCACCAATAATGCCGCAATGGCTAAAACGGTTTTTTCAAGTAAACGCACCAACGCTTGTAAACGCTCAAGCCATTCTATGTCTAAACGACCAAAGCTGACCTCTGGCTCACGCTCTAATTTACGCAGAAGCTCGCGAGCACCTGTAGGGCTTGAATACTTTAACGAGGGAGTGACACTGACAACCGCTGGCAACGGGTTTTCATCTAAATAGGATAACGCCTCACCAAATCCTGATAAGCGCTGAAACTCTTCCAAGGCTTGTTCGCGACTAATGTATTCAACAGAGTCGACTTCACGAAATGACTTTATCCGTGAAATTAAACTTTGAATAGACTGCTCGCTTCGCCCCTCATTAATGAAAAGCGATATTTCGGCTGCACTGTTCCAAGATTGGGTAATATTTTCAGCATTTTTAACCAACACTTGCAATGCTGCAGGTAAGCTTAAACTCACCCCAAGTACGGCCATGGTCATAATCGATGAGACGGGGTTACGCCATAACTCCCCCATACTAGACATACCTTGCTGCACGTGACGAATAAAAAACATCACAATTCGGCCTGAGATAGGCAGCTTACTTTGGGTAATATTATTTTGCTTGGCCATTAAGCTTCACTCACTCGACTCGTTTGCTGCTCACCACCAATCATTTGCCCTTGCTTTAACGTAAATGTGCGGTATTTCATTCGTGCGATTAAGCCCAAATCATGGGTGGCGATTAATACACTGGTTCCCGCATCATGAAACGTTTCGAATAACCGTAAAATATCCATAGAAAGCTTAGGATCTAAGTTACCCGTAGGCTCATCGGCTAGCAGAATAGGCGGCTTATTCACAATCGCTCTGGCAATGCCGACTCGCTGCTGCTCACCACCTGACAACATAATAGGATTATGACGCTCTTTGCCATATAACCCGACCATATCTAACGCACCGGCAACCCTTTTCTTAATTTCGCCATGGGAGAAACCTTCAATAACTAAAGGTAACGCCACATTATCAAATACGGATTTTTCCAATAACAAATGATGATTTTGAAAAATCATCCCTATATTGCGACGCAAATAAGGCACATGTTTAGGGCTTACATTGGCAATATCATGCCCGTTGATTGACACTCTTCCTGCGGATGCGCGCTCAATAACAGTGATCAATTTAAGCAGCGTACTTTTACCGGCACCTGAATGGCCAGTTAAAAAAGCCATCTCACCTTGGCGTAGGTGAAAATTAACATCCAAAAGGGCTTTTTGCCCGCCTGGATAAACTTTACTGACCTGCTCAAATCGAATCATGGGTTATTTTTCTGCCTTTTCTTGACTAAATAATGCTTCGATAAAATCATGGGCATTAAAAGTACGTAAATCATCAATTTGTTCACCCACCCCAATATGGCGGATCGGTATATTAAATTTATCTGCAATCGCGAAAATAATACCGCCTTTCGCAGTACCATCAAGTTTACTTAATGTTATGCCGGTTACACCAACCGCTTCTTGGAAAAGCTGCGCTTGACTAATGGCATTTTGGCCAGTGCTAGCATCGAGGGTAAGCATGACTTCATGTGGTGTATTAATGTCGAGTTTTTTCATCACTCGAACCACTTTTTTCAACTCTTCCATCAAATGGCCTTTGTTCTGCAAGCGGCCCGCGGTGTCTGCAATTAATACATCAACTTTGCGCGCTTTAGCGGCTTGTAAAGCATCAAAAAGCACCGATGCGCTATCTGCACCAGTATGTTGAGCGACGACCGGGATGTTATTGCGCTGCCCCCACACTTGCAACTGCTCAACAGCCGCAGCACGGAACGTATCACCCGCAGCTAACATGACAGATTTGCCTTGATTTTGGTACTGTTTTGCTAATTTGCCTATGGTGGTAGTTTTACCCACACCGTTAACGCCCACCATTAATATCACAAAAGGGCCTTCGGCATTATCAGGCACTAATGGTATGGCAACAGGCTCTAACATCTTGTGCATTTCATCGCGCATAAGCTCATAAAGTGCTTCAGCATTTTTCAACTGTTTGCGTGATGCTTGCTCCGTTAGGCTTTTTATTAGCTTGTTGGTGGTTTCAACACCTACATCAGCGATTAACAGTTGTTCTTCAAGCTCTTCAAATAAATCATCGTCGATTTTCTTACCTCGGAATAATCCGATAAAGCCTGAACCAATGTTTTCACTCGTGCGCATTAAACCGCGCTTTAAACGGGCGAACATGCCTTCTTTTTTCGGCTTTTCCTGTGGCTCCGGCTCAACCTGGGTAACCACGCCTTGGGCGGAATCTTCTGCAGCCTGCGCTTCAGCGGAAATACGGGCATCTTCCAAAGCCTTAGCTTCTGCTGCAATGCGGGCATCTTCTAAAGCCTTAGCTTCAGCTGCAATGCGGGCATCTTCTAAAGCCTTAGCTTCTGCTGCAATACGGGCATCTTCTAAAGCCTTAGCTTCAGCTGCAATACGGGCATCTTCTAAAGCCTTGGCTTCTGCTGCAATGCGAGCATCTTCTAAAGCCTTAGCTTCTGCTGCAATACGGGCATCTTCTAAAGCCTTAGCTTCAGCTGTAATACGGGCATCTTCTAAAGCCTTAGCTTCAGCTGCAATGCGGGCATCTTCTAAAGCCTTAGCTTCAGCTGCAATGCGGGCATCTTCCAAAGCCTTAGCTTCTGCCGCAACACGGGCATCCTCTAAAGCCTTAGCTTCAGCAGCAATACGGGCATCTTCTAAAGCCTTGGCTTCTGCGGCAATACGTGCCTCTTCTTCACTTGTCAGTGATGGCGTATCTTGGATTACATCTTGAGTTGTTTCTTTAGAAACCTGTTCAACGTCTTGCTCACTCTTATCTTTACGAAACCAAGAGAAAAAACCTTTCTTTGCCATGTTTGCTACCAGTGCTCAATATAAAAATAGGATCAATTACAGCTAATTTTGCTCGCCAATATAGGGTATTGGAGAATACTCAGTAATTTTGCTGAGTTTAATATAAAATATCAGCTGTTTAAGGTGAGCATAGTCTACCACTTTCTTTTTCTTTGTTCAGGCAAAATCACGAGGAACACATGGCGCGACAAAATACCAGTAGCGGGCAAGTCAGAATTATTTCAGGACAGTGGCGTTCTCGTAAGCTTCCCATCCATGATTTAGAAGGTTTACGCCCAACCACTGACCGTGTGCGAGAAACACTGTTTAACTGGTTATCAACCGATATTCGTGGTGCCAGAGTATTAGACTGCTTTGCGGGAAGCGGCGCATTAAGTTTTGAGTCTTTATCGCGTTATGCTGATTTTGCCTTGATGTTTGAATTGCAAAAAAGCGCAGCTAATCAATTAACTAAAAATCTTCAAACCTTAAATTGCACCAATGCGAAAGTGGTTAATGGAGATAGCTTACAATTATTAACCAAAGGCACAGACACAGGTTTTGACGTGGTGTTTATTGACCCTCCGTTTCGTAAAGGATTAGCAAAAAAGGCGATTGAGCTTTTGATGGCCCATAATTGGCTAAATGATGATGCCCTGATCTATCTTGAAACCGAAAATGATATTGCTGATATTGTGTTCCCTGCCAGTTGGCAACCATTAAAAGAAAAAAAGGCCGGTCAAGTCAGTTATCGCTTGTTTAATTATCAAGCTGAGAGTTAATTGATGAGCCAACTGATTAAGTGTGGTTATGTCACCACAGCAATGGCTTGGTTAGTTATGATTTATAATCTAGCCTACCCGTTTGAAGGTTTAATTGGCTTAGCTTTAACGATATTGTTGCTGCTGACCGTCATAATGCACGCTTTACAAATGGTCATTTTTCACCTGATGTTTAAAGATACGCTCACATTAAAACAAAAAGATTATATAGTGGTATGTGTTTTTGGGCTTTTTGGATTGTTAGCTTATCGGCAAAAAGTATTGCAAAAATAACCTATGATACCAATCACGATAAGTAAGTGATCAAAAATAGCGTAGGAAAAACGCTTGAGAACAAGGCAGACTTTTCGATAAGTAGTTATTCTAAAATCAAAAAATCTAACACTGTTATCGAGTGTTTTAACAAGCTAGGGTGATCAGTTATTTATTACGATTGGTATGATTACCCAGTGAAATAATAAGCATAAAAAAAAAGCCTCGTTTAATTAAACGAGGCTTTTATGTTGTCGGTTAAATCGACTTACTTTTTAGGGTAAGGATGTGCGACACCTTTATGACAATCAACACAAGTTTTTCTATCTTCAGGTGCTTTCTTGAAGTTGTTCTCGTGCATCTTCTTAGCCATTTTCTTCATATCTTCAGGCTGATTCTCATAAATACGAGTATGACAATGGCGACAGTTAGCAGAGTCATTAGCCTTGAAGTATTTTAACGCGATATCAGCTTGTTCTTTACGATTCTCATCTAACCAAGCTTGCGTGTTAAAGTCATCAATCGTTAAGAAACCATATAAGTCTTTTGATACGATAATTTTTTTGATCAAGTAATCAACTGGACCATGAGGTAAATGACAGTCTTGACACTGAACAGTCACCCCTGCGCTGCCACCACCATGGGCAGAAGCCAAAACTTCGTCTTTTAATGAATGGTTACTATGACAAGTCATACAGAATTCGTCTGTGCTTGTTGCATGTAACGTTTGCTGAGTCGCAAAGTAACCTACTACACCCAAAATCACACCAACAACAATCAGTACAATAATGGAATATTTCGCGCTTGGTTTAAATAGTGCACGCCAGTTCATCACACATCTCCGTTTTACAGAATTTTACGTTTTTTAATTTTCGGTAAGTGTAGAGTGTTTTGGCGCCAAAAAAGCAGATATGACTCTAGGTTTAAGCGCATAGGGTTATACAATTCACTTAAACTTTGAAGTCGATCAATAAATCGACCGAGTTTATTCACTCCAAACTTAAATCAAACTTAATACAAGTAAAGCCATATAACAACAAAACACAAAAAATCAACGGCATAATTGCAACGCAGATCTCAAATAGGTTATTTTTCTTGCAGTCATTAAAGCCCCTGTTGTAAAACAGGCATCGCTCGCCATGTAGGACAGCGACAAATTCACGGCGCCCGAGGCATAATAAACTCGGTTATTTTTAGCTTGCTATACGCAATGGTTTTGTCGGCTAACATGGGTTACATATCGCGCCCAAACCGGGTAAAAATAACATTATAAATGTAAGGCCCATAACGCAAAAAGTCTTCCGAAGAAGACTTTTTGCGTTCATTTTGAAGCGATTATTTATATACAGGTAAAATATCCGCCATCGCAAGCAAGTGACATATTGCCGTCACCGCGCCAAACATCACCACAATAACGATTAACGCATTACCGCCAGGGACTCTAAATCCTTGGCTATCTGGATATAACTGACGCGTTTTATACGCTAATAATGCTGGCACAATGACAGCCCAAATGGTTGCCGCTAACGCAGCAAAACCAATTGCGATTAAAAAGCCATCAGGGAACAGTAAACCCGATACCGTAGGAGGAATGAAAGTCACTGCAGCGGTTTTTAAACGCCCCGATCGTGAATCATCAAAACCAAATAAATCGGCAAGGTAATCAAATAAACCTAATGTGACCCCTAAAAACGAGGAGGCTACGGCCAAATTTGCAAACAGGGTTAATACGCGCGATAAATTTTCACTTGAAATCGACTCAGACAATGCACCGACTAACACGCCCATATTACCGCCTTGGGCAATAATTTCCGAGAATGCCCCACGGGAAATATTACCCATAGTAACCACTAACCAACAGATATAGATTACTAATGCGATTGATGTTCCTAACACTAACGCTTTTACAATAGTCTTCGCATCTTTACCGTAATACTTCACCAAACTAGGTACATTACCGTGATAACCAAAGCTGGCTAAACCAAAAGGCAATGCGGCTAACATATAGGGTAAATAGCGAGCCTCACCATCGGGTTTGAATAAACGACTAGGCTCTATTTCAATCAGCAAATTACCGGTTGCTAGAAAGAAGGTGATCACCATCCCCCCCAACATAATGGTAGTAATTCGATCAACCGCTTTGGTACTAGTTAATACAATCAGCGCTAACACTGCAGCAAACACCAAACCAGCAATACTTTGCGGAAGTTCAATACCGACAGCCTGCAAGCTATGGTTAACGATTGATCCACCACCACTGATGTAGGCGTAAGTAAGAATATACAATACAAACGCAATGGATAAACCATTAACAATACGCCAAAACTGCCCAAGCGTATCGCGGGTTAAGGTGTCAAAACTGGCACCAGGCTCAAAATGAAGATTAGCCTCTAACAGTAATAATCCCGACATCAGCATACAAAACCAAATGCCAACTAACATGATCATTGAGTAACTAAACCACATTCCAGCACCGACTACCGGCAAAGAGAACATCCCCGCACCAACAGTTGTCCCGGCAATAATCATCGCCCCGCCGACAAGCGATTTACTTTTGGTGCCATTTTTGGCCGCGTTCATATGGTTGGCCATTAACTTAAATGCTCCGCGTTAACGCTGTCTTGGATGGTTTGTTTAACCGATGAACGTAACAAGCTATTGGCATGATCACGAATACGAGAAACTTCGTCTAAGTGTTCATGACTGCTTAAATACCCTAGCTCTTTCAATTTAACACTCAAGGTATTGTATAGTTTTTTATCATAGAACTCTGGCGCGGTTATGCCGTGCAGCGCACCTAAACGTTGAGCTAATACATGGCTATCACATTCCAGTTCTGCACGTTCTAAATGAGGTTTTATAGCCAAAAGATTAAAGATAATCGCATAGCGCTGCATGGTTTCACTGACCGTTTCTGCAAGCAGTTCTAGCTGGGTTATGTTGCCTTCAACAACAGTGCAGTTATCGCCACAACTCAGAAGGTTTTCTGCCACCATCTGCGCCAATACCTGATCCACATACACTGAAATATCTTCAATCCCCATAAATAACTCAGCTTTCATCAGTGGATAGAAATCTTCCACTACAGCCAATATTTGTTCACGGTCACACTCTTCGTAGCGCACCAAGCAACTGGCTATTAACGAAGGAATAATCATTAAATGAATAATGTTATTGCGATAATAACTTAACGTGATGGCATGCTTTGGATCAAGCGCCACAATGTCACCTAATGGGTCGGTTTCGAGGGTGAACTTATTCAAAGATAAACAGTGCTCAATAATCGAAGCACCATTACCTTCGGCAACCGAGGTGTAACTAGAATAAGGCGCATTTTTTAGCAGTTTGAGATAAAAATCCAATTGACGCTCTAATTGATGACGCTCAAGTGCATTTTGCTCTGAAGCCAATAATACCAAGCTAGTTAAGGTCACTGAACTAGCTGCGGCTGCACCATTAATTTTTGTCATTACTTGATTGGCTAAAAGGTTTACCGCAGGCGTTATCCATGACGGTTTTTGTTCTGGATCTTTAGCCACTTCTTCACGCCAATCTGGAGCCTGTTGCTTTAAAAAGTTTTGTAAATTGATCGGTTCACCAAAGTTAACATAACCTTGACCAAAATTACGTAATTTTCTAATAGCACCAAATACTTGCCAAACAGATTCTTTTTCTTTTTTCTTGCCGCTTAATTCTTTGTGGTAAGTCGCCACTTCCATCACGTGGTCATAACCCAAATAAACCGGCACTAAGGTGACAGGACGTTCAATACCGCGCAAGACACTATTGATTGTCATTGCCAACATCCCCGTTTTAGGTGCTAATAATCTTCCGGTGCGTGAGCGCCCACCCTCGGTAAAGTATTCGACTGAATAGCCTTTAGCGAAAAGCTGATCTAAATATTCACGGAAAATAGCAGTATATAACTTGTTGCCGTTAAAGCTGCGGCGAATAAAGAATGCACCACCACGGCGGAACATTGGGCCTGCAGGCCAAAAATTAAGGTTAATACCGGCGGCAATATGCGGAGGCACCATGCCTTGATAATACAAAATGTAAGACAGTAACAAATAATCCATATGGCTACGATGACAAGGCACATAGACAATTTCATGGCCATCGTGATGCAGCTGACGCACTTGTTCGGCGCCTTTAATGTTAATACCGCTGTAGAGCTTGTTCCAAAGCCAAGTAAGGAAACGCTCGGCAATGCGCACTAAACTGTCAGAATAATCTGCAGCGATTTCATCCAAATATTCAATCGCAGTTTCACGCGCCTTTTCTTTCGATATCTTTTTATTAGCCGCCTCTTCTTCAATCGCTTTAATGATGGATTCAGATGCTAATAGTGAAGCAAACATGGCTTGACGGTTCGGTAATTGTGGCCCCGTCATCACTTTGCGTTGACGACGAAAATGCACACGCGCAACCCGAATTAACTTATGCGCAATAGCTTTATCAGTACCGTGCTCATCGGCCATGTAACGTAATGACATCGCATTAGAAAACTGAACAAAGCTGTGACGCCCTAAAAATAGAATCATCAACCACTTGCGAAGCCAAGTTGGACTTTCACGTTCAAGCACCGCAGCCTTCATGGTGTCATCTTCTTTACCAGGTGTGCGCCCCCAATAAAGGCTAACAGGCACTAACTGAATATCGAGTTCAGGTTGTTGACGATGAAGGGCTAATAAACTGGTAAAACAGCTTAAAAATTTCTCACCCCCTTCACGCTTACCGATTATCGGCTTACGACCTTCTAAGCAAACCACTCGGGGCACTTTCAGTCCATCAAGTTGTAATGGCTCGTATGGGCTAGGTAATCCTAACTCATCAGTCATCTCACTTAATGCCGCAGTGTCACTGATCGACTCTGTTTTCATCACATAAACAATAGGTTTTGCTGGATCAAAATTGAGATCCGCAAACGGATCATGGGGTACCACAATGGTGTTTACCATCCATTTTTGAACCCAACGCAACAGCCTAAGTATGATTGAATCTGGTTTTGACATAGTAATATTCGCAATAACGCCCTGTTAATATGGGCGCATAGAATACCAGAAACTGGTTACCTTTCACTAACTGCTGTACAAACCAAACTCAGCTTTGCAAGCATAAAACATTTTCCACACTCCAGCCCACTGATATATATAACAAAAAATTTACATTTAATTATAAAATTAAAAAATAATTGGTGAATACTTGCGCAAACATAAACACTGTATATAATGACAGTTACTGTATAGAAAGACAGGAAACAACATGAGACCCTTAACACCACGCCAAGCTGAAATTTTAGAGCTGATTAAAAACAACATCTCTGAAACTGGGATGCCACCTACTCGTGCAGAAATTGCCACACGCCTAGGTTTTAAAAGCGCCAATGCGGCTGAAGAGCATTTAAAAGCTTTGGCTAAAAAGGGGTTTATTGAAATTATGCCAGGGACTTCTCGTGGCATTCGCCTGACCCAAGAGGATGAATCAGAAGAAAATGGCTTACCGTTAATTGGCCAAGTTGCTGCTGGCGAACCCATTTTAGCCCAAGAACATGTCGAACAATATTATCAAGTCGACCCCAATATGTTTAAGCCTGCCGCAGACTTTTTATTAAGAGTGCGTGGTGACAGCATGAAGGATATCGGTATTTTGGAAGGCGATTTATTGGCTGTGCATAAAATGCAGCAAGCCCGCAATGGTCAAGTGGTTGTTGCACGTGTTGAAGACGATGTCACAGTGAAACGATTCGAGAAAAAAGGCAATGTGGTATACCTGCATGCTGAAAATGAAGCGTATTCACCAATTGAAGTTGATTTAAGTTACCAAAGCCTAACGATAGAAGGGCTTGCTGTTGGTGTTATTCGTAATGGAGAGTGGTTATGAACAAACTAATGGGCACCGCCCCGCGTCATCCAGGTTTATGGATGGATATACCAACAACAGATATTAACCTAGCACAACCTATTACTACGCTCCAAACTCAGACTCACGGCAAAATGGAGCTAAGCCAATATGCTAGCCAATTAGCTCAATTAAGTCAGCAAGGTCGTTGGATTGTACTCATTAACCCCGCTAACATCAGTTACAAACAAATGCTGGCCAGTGCAGGGGTTAGAATGGACAGAGTGCTTTTGGTCCATACCAAAGATGAGATAGAAACCTTATGGGCAATGGAAAAAGCATTAACTAGCGGTACATCCAGTGCGGTGATCTCATGGACTCAACCTCTAGATGCTCGTGATAGTCGTCGTTTAGAGTTAGTTGCCAAAAGCGCTCGTGCGCTAGGCATTGTGATTGAAGATGCCTGCACAGACTTAAACCATGATTTAAGTGCTAAAACGATGCTTGCCAATCAAAATAATACGATTAGTAAAATTAATTTCACCTCTTTTCATTGATTGTAATTGCCGTATTTACTGAGCCCTGCCCATGCGCAGGGCTTTTTTGTACAATTTTTCAGCTAATTAGCAATAAAAGTGATCTTGATCAATGCGTGATCTACAAGTAATGTGTTTAACAAGGTTGAAACATTTTTAACCTTACTGAAACGCTACAGTCTAGATTTTATCTGACAGATAAAAGCGTCAAATCAGAATTGATAAGTTCAGTTGTAAGTACCAGCGTGGTGCACATTTAACAAAAACCAGTAAGCCGAAACGCTTACAACCACCAGGGTACTTTGGAGTCATCAAACTTTTTTGGGAACCGAAGAGTTTGCATAGAGCAGAGACTTACTGTGTGACTCTTCTTTGTAGTTGCTATTCGCAATTGGCAGAGGAGAAGTCTTGTGAAGCAATGGTTGTATTGTGTAATGGCGGTGTTACTGGCACCTCCCCTTGGGGCAAACGAAATGCCCCTCAACATGACAAAAGGTGTGACGAATATTAGTGGTCAGGTTTATGACCTCCACATGATTATTCTGTATATCTGTTGTGCGATTGGTTTAGTGGTGTTTGGGATCATGATTTATTCCATGATTTATCACCGTAAATCCAAAGGCGCTGTCGCGGCAAATTTTCATGAAAGTACCAAAGTAGAAATCGCTTGGACTATCATTCCGTTTATCATTCTTATTGGTATGGCGATTCCAGCCACTAAAACGTTAATCGCTATGGAAGATCCGTCTAATGCGGATTTAACCATTAAAATTACCGGTTCACAGTGGAAATGGCATTACAGCTATTTTAATGAAGATGTCGAATTTTATAGCATTCTAGCCACTCCCCGAGATCAAATTGAAGGTGATGAAACCAAAAGTGATACTTACTTATTAGAAGTAGATAAGCCTTTAGTTTTGCCTTTAAATCGAAAAGTGCGTTTTTTGATGACTTCGGATGATGTCATTCACTCGTGGTGGGTGCCTGCATTCGCAGTCAAAAAAGATGCGAACCCTGGTTTCATTAACGAGGCGTGGACGCGTATCGATAAAGCAGGAACTTACCGCGGCCAATGTGCTGAGCTGTGCGGTAAAGATCACGGCTTTATGCCAATTGTTGTGCAGGCATTGCCCGAAGCGGAATTCGATGCTTGGTTGCTAGACCAAAAACAACAGGCCAGTAATGCCGCAGAGGCAGCAAAAGCCGCTTTGACAGAAACACTTTCAAAAGAAGAGTTAATGGCAAAGGGTGAGCAGATTTACCTTTCTACCTGTGCGGCTTGTCACCAACCAAACGGTGCTGGCTTACCAGGTGTATTCCCATCTCTTATTGGCAGTCCAATCATTAAAGGCCCCGTTGATGGTCACATTAATATTGTCCTTCACGGTAAGCCTGGAACAGCCATGCAGTCATTTGCTAAACAATTGAGTACCAAAGATATTGCCGCGGTGGTCACCTATGAGCGGAATGCTTGGGGTAATGATTCAGGCGATGTCATTCAAGCGGTGGATGTGAGCAATGCAGCTAATGGTGGCAACGTTGATAACAGTACATCCACCACTCAACCCGTTAGTTCTGATAACCAAACAGAACCCGCTCAAACTGATGTTCAAGATGTTGTCGCAACGGTAATGCCAGTGGATTTAACCGAACTGACCCATGAAGAATTAATGACCGAAGGCTTACAAGTCTACACCTCAACTTGTGCCGCTTGCCATCAAGCCACTGGCGCAGGGTTACCTGGTGCCTTCCCATCATTGATAGGCAGCCCTGTCATTAAAGGACCTGTAGATCAGCACATTAATATCGTTCGCAATGGTAAGCCAGGTACTGCTATGCAGGCTTTCGCAAGTTCATTATCACCACGCCAAATGGCTGCTGTGATCACTTACGAGCGTAATGCATGGGGTAATAATACCGGCGATACAGTGCAAGCATCCGATGTTAATAGCCATGGACAGTAGGAGATAATAATGAGTACAACTACGCACGATACTACTGCAGTCCATGATGATCATCACCATGGTGCCCCAAAAGGCATTATGCGCTGGCTGCTAACCACCAACCATAAAGATATTGGGTCGTTATACTTATGGTTCAGCTTTATTATGTTTTTAACTGGCGGAGCCATGGCTATGGTTATCCGCGCCGAGTTATTCCAACCTGGGTTACAACTGGTTGAACCTAACTTTTTTAATCAAATGACCACTGTTCATGGACTTATCATGGTGTTTGGTGCCGTTATGCCCGCCTTCACTGGTTTGGCTAACTGGTTAATCCCTATGATGATTGGTGCGCCAGACATGGCACTACCGCGCATGAACAACTGGAGCTTTTGGATATTACCTTTCGCGTTTACTATTTTGCTAAGCTCGTTATTTATGGAAGGCGGCGGCCCCAACTTTGGTTGGACATTCTATGCTCCACTATCGACAACCTATAGCCCTGACAGCACAGCACTTTTTGTCTTCTCAGTGCATATAATGGGGATCAGCTCGATTATGGGCGCAATCAATGTGATTGTAACCATTGTCAACATGCGCGCACCTGGCATGACATGGATGAAGCTCCCCTTGTTTGTCTGGACATGGTTAATCACCGCTTTCTTACTTATTGCTGTGATGCCAGTACTTGCTGGCGCAGTCACCATGGTGCTAACAGATAAGTTTTTCGGCACCAGCTTTTTTGATGCCGCAGGGGGCGGTGACCCCGTCATGTTCCAGCATATCTTCTGGTTCTTTGGTCACCCTGAAGTGTATATCATGATTTTACCGTCGTTCGGTATTATCTCTGCCATTATTCCTGCATTCAGCCGTAAAAAGTTATTTGGTTATTCATCAATGGTATACGCAACGGCCAGTATTGCGATTCTGTCATTCTTAGTGTGGGCGCATCATATGTTCACTACAGGTATGCCAGTATTTGCGGAACTGTTCTTTATGTATTGCACCATGCTGATTGCGGTTCCCACAGGGGTAAAAGTCTTCAACTGGGTTGCCACTATGTGGCGTGGTTCGATGACATTCGAAACGCCGATGCTGTTCGCCCTCGCCTTTATCATTCTGTTTACTATTGGTGGTTTTTCAGGATTAATGCTGGCCATCACCCCTGCAGATTTCCAGTATCACGATACTTACTTCGTTGTAGCACATTTTCATTATGTGTTAGTGACTGGAGCAGTATTCTCGATCATGGCGGCAGCGTATTATTGGCTGCCCAAATGGACCGGGCATATGTATAGCGAAACCTTAGGTAGATGGCACTTTTGGTGTTCGGTGATTTCAGTTAACGTACTGTTCTTTCCGATGCACTTTTTAGGGTTGGCAGGAATGCCACGCCGGATCCCCGATTATGCAATTCAATTTGCTGATATTAATCAGATTGTATCTATTGGTGGATTTGCCTTTGGTTTATCGCAACTGATTTTCTTAGCGGTTGTCATTAAATGCATCAAAGGCGGAGAAAAAGCACCAGATAAGCCATGGGAGGGCGCCGAAGGATTAGAGTGGACAATCCCAAGTCCAGCGCCTTATCACTCATTTACAACCCCACCAGAGGTAAAATGAGATGAGTCAGCCAACCAAATCAAACCGTAAGCTACTTACCATGCTAGTGCTAGGCGCTGTGGGGATGTTTGGTTTTGGTTTTGCGCTGGTGCCTTTGTACGATGTGTTGTGTGACACTTTAGGTATTAATGGAAAAACCCAAAGTACGGCAAGCACATACGAAGCAGTCATTGTTGATAAGAGTCGCACTGTTACCATAGAGTTTGTTGCTCAAATACAGCCTGGAATGCCGTGGGAGTTTGCTCCCACGGTCAATCGTATTCAAGTTCACCCTGGTGAACTCACCCATACGAAGTTTCACGCCCAAAACCTGTCAGCAAACAACACGGTTGGCCAGGCGATACCCTCGGTATCTCCCGGTCAAGGTGCGGCCTATTTTAATAAAACAGAGTGTTTTTGTTTTAATCAACAACCACTTGCGGCATCAGCCAGTGCGGAACTCCCATTGATTTTTTACGTGGATCCCGATTTACCGGAATCCATTAACACCCTGACTCTCTCTTATACCCTTTACGACATTACCGATAAAGTCGGTAGTGGCTTAAAGCAAGGAGCAGCAAAATGACCACAAAGCATGAAGCCTATTATGTGCCAGCACAAAGTGCTTGGCCTATCATTGGTGCCATTGGCCTTTTCTTAATCGCCTTTGGCGCAGGCAGTTACGTACAACAATTATCAACAGAAGAAAGTTATGGCGGCTATATTCTGATTTCCGGAATAGCTGTAATTTTATTTATGGTCTTCGGTTGGTTTAAAACCGTCATTGATGAATCAATGGCCGGTTTATACTCAGCCCAGATGGATCGATCCTTCCGACAAGGTATGAGCTGGTTTATCTTCTCGGAAATTATGTTTTTTGGGGCTTTTTTTGGCGCATTGTTTTACGCCAGAATGGTTGCAGTACCTTGGTTAGGTGGCGCTTCAAATAATGCCATGACCCATGAAGTTTTATGGCCAGCATTTGAAGCCATTTGGCCTTTAGTCACCACCCCTGATGGCACCAAAACAGAAGCGATGCCATGGACCGGGCTACCATTAATCAATACGATTTTACTGTTAACCTCGTCTGTCACACTGCATTTTGCCCATACCAGTTTAGAAAAAGCCAAACGCACCCCGTTAAAAATTTGGTTAACACTAACCATACTTTTAGGCATCGCGTTCTTGGCTTTACAGGTAGAAGAATATAGCCATGCTTACCATGAAATGGGCTTAACGCTTGAATCTGGCATCTACGGTAATACCTTCTTTTTGTTAACTGGCTTTCATGGCATGCATGTCACTTTAGGCACAGTGTTCTTAATAGTATTGCTGCTACGGGTACTAAAAGGCCACTTCACCACTGACAAGCATTTTGCGTTTCAGGCGGGTAGCTGGTACTGGCATTTTGTTGATGTCGTGTGGTTATGTTTATTTGTATTCGTTTACGTACTGTAAGAGCTGATTAATAAGGCCGTGGGTTAGGTTGAATAATACCTAATGCCATGGCCACCAGCAGTAAGATAACCACAAGGGCTGAAAACATCACTCTGCGACCGAGAAATGGACTCATCGATTGTTTGTTTTCACCTTTAACCATAATAAATAATGCACGAGCCAAATTAAACATAATGAATACAAGCAATAGCACTAAAACTAACTTAACTAACAATGGGGCTGTCACAGGCAATCCTCTTGCGGGTTTAGGTTGGGCTGGGTTTGTTTTTATTGCCATCACTGTGGCGGTGTTTAGCATTTTGGTCAAGTTAGGATTATGGCAACTGGAACGTGCAGAATTCAAAACGTCATGGGATGTCACCTTAAAAGAGCGACAAAACCAAGCAGCAATGAATTTTGATTCATTATTGCAAGTCATTGATCAGCACACAGCAGACACGAATGCAGAACAACAAACCTTAACAGGATATCGCATTGCTTTATCGGCATCGCCGGTATCAAAGCAAGTACTACTGCTTGATAATCAAATATACATGGGACAAGTGGGTTATTTGGCTTATCAAGTGTTTCAAGTCAATGCCTCATCCCCCAATTTATTAGTTGAACTCGGTTTTGTGCCCGCCGATAAAGACCGTCGGATTTTGCCTGACATTAGCGCTATTTCAACGGGGCGTTACAAATTGATTGGGCGTATTTATCAAAAGCAAATCAATCCATTAAGCGAAAATTTGATGGCAGAAATAGGCAACCCAATGCGCTTTCAAAACTTGGCGATAGATGAATTATCGCAGCTGCTGGGTTATCCCTTATTACCTGTGGTGTTGCAACCCGATAATGTTCCGGATTTAAATTTGCCACAACCATGGCAACCCATTCCGTTATCAGCGCAAAAACATCAAGGATATGCCCTACAGTGGTTCACTATGGCCGCGGTATTTTTAGGCTTAATGGCATGGCTAGCACACAGAAAGTGGCAATCAGGCGCTCATTAAGCATTTTACATCAACATGAATCAGTAAGAAGAGGAGATAGAAATGAACTCCCAGCCCAAAAGAAGTAATAAAACACTCATATTATTGTTAGTCGTTTTTGTACTGCCCGTTGCCTTAGCCAAATTGGTATTGAGTTTAGATCTATACCATGGCGGTGCCACCAACAAAGGGGCATTGTTAAATACGGAGCTTACATACAGTGCATTAAACATGGTGAATCCCAAACCACATCTGTGGCAAATGGTGTACTTATTACCTGAAAAATGTGACGAGCAATGCATGGATAGACTCTATGTAATTAATCAAAGCCACATTGCGCTAGGGCGCGACCGTGACCGAGTTAGCCCAATTATCTTACTGAAACATAACAGTGATTTAGATGCACTCAAGCAACTCCATATTCAATTTGAAACAGCCCCCAGTAATGACCAAATAGCGGCATTATTAACTCAACAACAGATGATCATTATCGACCCCTTAGGCAGTCTAGTGATGCAATACGATGGCGTATCGGGTCGCAAGGCTAGCATAGCGCAAGGCAAATCAATGATTGCTGACCTGCGTAAAATGCTGAAGTTGTCGAGGGTCGGCTAATGCAAATTCCTCACCTAATCAAATTCACCCTAGTGTTCACCTTAATGGTGATCCTAATGGGGGCTTACACTCGCTTATCTGATGCCGGATTAGGCTGTCCTGATTGGCCAGGTTGTTATGGCCATTTAACGGTGCCGAACGAAAGTCATGAATTGGCCAAAGTGGAGACTCACTTTCCTGAACATACGGTTGAGCCTGAAAAAGCCTGGCTTGAAATGATCCATCGGTATATCGCGGGTACTTTAGGCTTGCTGGTTTTAGTCATTTTGATTTTATGCTTAAAGCAACATTCTGCGCCCAAAAAATTACCGATATTGATCTCCGCGCTCATCATTTTTCAAGCGGCACTGGGGATGTGGACGGTCACCATGAAGCTGATGCCGATTGTGGTCATGTCACACTTAATCGGGGGCTTCAGTTTATTTTCTTTATTATTCATTCTCTACTTACGCACCAAACCGTTAAGGATCCCTGGCGGCGACTTATATGCCAGAAAGCTGGCGCCTATTGCTGCAATCGGGCTCGTAGTGTTAGTCATTCAAATCATATTGGGGGGGTGGACATCTTCCAACTATGCGGCATTAGCCTGTACCACATTGCCAATATGCGAAGGTAATTGGGTCGATAATTTACGCTTTGCCGATGCTTTTTCACCTTTTCAGGGCAATCATCCCAGTTTTGAATTTGGTGTTTTAGATTATGCGACCAGAATGACAATTCATGTCAGTCATCGCATTTGGGGAGTGTTAACCGCCATCATTTTAGTGTGGTTTGCAGTAAAACTATTAAAAGCACAATCATCCACAATGCGAAAAAGTGCCTACTTACTTATTTTGTTAGTGATTGCTCAAGTCGCGCTTGGGATCAGTAATGTAGTGATGCACTTACCGTTAGGTATCGCAGTTTCTCATAATGGCGGTGCAGCATTGCTGTTGCTCACCATGGTATTTATTAACTACGCCCTATGGCGTAAAGCGTAATCAGAGGACATAACAATGACAAAACCGATCATCCTCAATGCCCCTCATGAGGCAGTTACATTTCAATGGCGCGCCTATTTTGAAATGACAAAACCCAAAGTCGTCGCGTTAATGCTGCTAACCGTCTTGGTTGGTATGTGTTTAGCGGTACCTGGCGTAGTCCCCCTTCAACCGCTGATTATCGGTATGGTTGGCATTGGGTTAATGGCTGGCGCTGCTGCCGCATTCAATCACCTAATAGACCGCCGCATTGATGGATTAATGGCTCGCACCTATAACCGGCCTTTACCGAAAGGAAAAGTCTCAGGCACTAAAGCTGCAATATTTGCCGTATCCATTGGAGTGATAGGATTTGTTATGTTGTACGCTTGGGTAAACCCATTGACAGCCTGGCTAACCTTTGCCAGTTTAATCGGTTACGCCTTGGTTTATACCGCTTATTTGAAACGCGCCACTTCACAAAATATCGTCATTGGCGGGTTAGCTGGCGCCATGCCACCATTATTAGGCTGGACAGCGGTCACTAATGAGCTACACGGCCACGCTTTACTCTTGGTTATCATCATTTTCACTTGGACGCCGCCACACTTTTGGGCATTGGCAATTCATCGCAGAAAAGAATATGCCAAAGTAGACATCCCCATGTTGCCTGTAACCCATGGTGTTGAATTTACTAAAACATGTATTTTGCTCTATACCATTTTACTTGCTATCGCGTGTTTACTGCCGGTATTAGTCGGCATGTGCGGCCCGGTTTATTTGGTCGGCTCAACCCTACTTAGTTGTGGATTTATTTATAAAGCTTGGCAGCTTAAATATCATGACTATCAAGGGTTAGCGATGAATGTATTTAAGTTTTCTATTTATCATTTGATGGTGTTATTCATCGTGTTGTTAGTTGATCACTATTTATGGGTAAACTAAATCGTGACCACAACAGCATCTTTAAAATAACATTAATGACCAAGGGCGGGCTAAATGGGTAAACCCAGTATTATTGTGGCACTGATGGCGGTGGCCATTGGTGGTATCTTTGCCTATCAATGGCTAACACCATCAGCCAATACATCCACACAAACACATCAGTCTCAATACCAAAATGTCCAACTTGATACAGGCTTTATTTACGATAATCCACGTAAACTAGCGACCTTTAGCTTGAGTGATCAATACGGAAACCCTTTCACAAATAAAGATTTAGAAGGTAAGTGGAGCCTATTTTTTATTGGCTTCACCTCTTGCCCAGACGTCTGCCCTACTACATTGAATAAGTTAGCGGCAGCTTACCCAGCACTACAGCAAATATCTGCCGATATACAGGTCGTGTTTGTGTCCGCCGATCCCCAACGCGACACCCAAGTGAAACGTTTAGACTACATCAACTTTTTCAACCCTGAATTTAAAGCCATAACCGCTGAACACAGCCAGTTGTTCCCCTTCAGTCGTGATCTCGGTTTTGTTTATGCCATGGTAGGAGAAGGTGATAATTACCAAATCGATCACAGTGCTTCCTATGTGCTGGTCTCTCCCCAAGGAGAAAAAACCGCTGTGTTTAAAGCAAAGCCAAAACCCGGTTTACCACCTCAAATATTCAATGAAGAGTTAATTGCTGATTTTAAAAAGATTGTTAATAATGCGTAAGCCGATTTAAGATCGGTTTACATTCCTCGATTTGATCAGTAACGTATAATATCGTGTTGTATACTTTTTGAATTCACGCTTACGATTAGCCATACGTGCTGCGCTATTTTTTGTCGTGGTTCCGACACCAGCACTTCATTTTCAATAATCCGATGTAAACCATGATTAATATTGCTCAAATAGTAATAAAGGCTATATTTAATAAGTTGCTGTTAAAGGTTGGGATACTGCATGACTGACACCACTCTAGATTTAGGCGCGGCGATTACTATTCGAAATATACAGCCAATTTACTCTCAGCTGGCGAGTCATTTACAGCAAACCACACCTTTTATTATCGATGCCAGTAAATTAACCAAAGTTGATACCGCTGGGGCGCAGTTTCTTTTTTTACTGCATCAAACCTGTATCAAGCGGTCACTTAATGTTACTTGGCTTCCCGCCGATAAAGAAATATGTAAGCAATTAGCATTACTTGCGATTACCATACCACCGCTAATTGGCTCAGTTTAAAGGACAGTTTTAATGAAAAAAATTCTGGCAGTGGACGATTCCACCTCCATGAGACAAATGGTCAGTTTTACTTTGCAAGCAGCAGGCTATGAAGTGCAGGTAGCCGCTGATGGCAGTGAAGCTTTAACATTAGCGAAACAAACCCAGTTTGATTTGGTGATTTCTGACATTAATATGCCCGTAATGGATGGCATTACGCTAATTAAAGAATTACGAGCACTTGAGCATTACCGTTTTACCCCGTTATTGATGCTAACCACTGAATCTAGCCCAGAAAAAAAACAACAAGGGCGCGCAGCAGGTGCCACTGGCTGGATAGTCAAACCTTTTAATCCGGAACAACTTTTGGCAACCGCAGCCAAAGTGCTTCGTTTTTAGTGATAAGCAGAGCATAAATGGATATCGATCTTAGTCAATTTAGCCAAGTTTTTTTTGAGGAAAGCTTAGAAGGACTCTCTAAAATGGAGTCTGAGCTATTGGCAATTGATATAGATAATTTTGACCAAGAAAGTATCAATACGATATTCCGCGCAGCCCATTCGATTAAGGGGGGAAGCGCGACCTTTGGCTTTACCGAAGTGGCTAATTTTACTCACTTGCTCGAAACTCTATTAGACGAGATCCGCGAACACATCAGGCCGATGAAACCACAGCACGTTGAAATGCTACTGGCATCAGTGGATGTCATACGCAATATGATTGATGCTTTAATGAAAGATCAAGCTTGCAACGACCCCGCATTAGCACCATTAATGAAGCAATTTGAACAGGCCCTCGCCCTTGGTTCAAATAACACTGTTAGTGCCAAAATTGCCACATCAACTGAACCACAATCGTCCGAAAATACAGCTGCGCCAGATACCACCTGTTCAGTTACAGAATTAGACCCTAATTTAGTACTTTGGCAAATCGACTTTAGTGCCGGTGAAGATATTTTACGTTGCGGTAACGACCCTATTTACATGTTCACTGAGCTCGCTGAGCTGGGGCAATTAAAAGTCACATTAAAAGATATCGCTTATCCAGATGTCGATGAATACGAAGCTGAAATTTGTTATCTGCAGTGGCAATTGTTACTGCTCACAGACACCGCAATATCCCGCATTAAAGAAGTTTTTGAATGGGTAGAAAGCGAATGTGATATTCAATTTAATCAGCTTGAACGAAATGCCAAAAACGATGCCCTGTTTGTGTCGCCATTTGATGCTAAAGCGCGAGAAGAGGCAAATAAACCTGTTAGTGAAGACACATTAGTTCATAAAGATGCGCCAACATCACACCTAACAGAGTCCCAATCAGCCCCTGCGCCATGCGACGGTTTTGACATGTCGAGCGCCTTGGCCGAAGCATTTGAACAACAAAATCAACCAAGCCATCAAGCATCAACCATTGAACAGATAACGTCAAAAACGGCAGATGAACCGGCTGAGCAAAGCAACAAAGTTGAAGATAACGAGACCTTAGCAAGCAATACCAGCGTCCTATCTACGGTAAATGAACAACCCAATACAGCAACTGTCACCAGAACACACTCACGCTCTACTGACACGAATCAAAGTTCAATACGGGTTAATATAGAAAAAGTTGATCAGTTGATTAATATGGTCGGTGAATTAGTCATTACCCAAGCCATGCTGGGTCAAATTGGCCAGCAAGAAACCATCAACCAAGAAACCCTCATTAGTTTGCGTTTAGGGTTAGAACAACTGGCATCCCACACCCGTGAACTACAAGAAAACGTGATGCAAATTAGAATGATGCCCATTTCATTTGCCTTCAATCGCTTTCCTCGGTTGGTGCACGACATCAGTTTGCAACTGGGCAAAAAAGTTGATTTGGTGTTAAGTGGCGAAGAAACTGAATTAGATAAAACCGTTATGGAGAAAATTGTCGACCCACTGGTGCATCTGGTTCGCAATTCATTGGATCACGGTATTGAACTTCCCGAAAAAAGGCGCGCGCAGGGCAAACCTGAAACAGGCACGATAACACTGAATGCATTCCACCGTGGTGGCAATATTATTATTGAAATCATCGATGATGGTGGCGGTTTAAATACTGACAAAATTCTCAGTATCGCGCGTAAAAAAGGCTTAGTTGCAGACAACGAACACCTAAGCACGGAAGAAATCCACCAGCTGATATTCAAACCCGGATTTTCCACCGCCGATAATGTATCAGGTCTCTCAGGCCGTGGGGTGGGTATGGATGTGGTTAAACGAAATATTACCGAACTCAATGGTGATATCAACCTCGTTTCAACCCCAGATAAAGGCAGTCATATGACCATTCGTCTGCCATTAACCCTTGCCATTTTAGACGGCCAATTAGTGCGCGTGGGCGACCATGTGTATGTTGTGCCACTGATGTCAATTCACGAGTCATTACAGGTTGCTAAACGCCAGATAAATGACCTAGGCAAAGATCAACAAGGCCATCGCCAAGAAGTTATTCATCTACGCGAAGAATTTATTCCCATTGTGAAAGTATTTGAGCAGTTTAATCATCAAGCCGATGCCCCAGATATTGAAAAAGGCATCGTCATGATTGTCGACTGTAATAACAAAAAAGTCGGCTTATTAGTTGATGAATTATTGTCGCAACAACAAGTCGTGATTAAAAATTTAGAAGTTAACTACACCAAAACACCCGGCATATCCGGGGCGACCATACTCGGGAATGGTGAAGTTGCATTGATTATCGATGTTATTAGCCTCACACATCTTTCTGGCATCGGCCATCATAAAGAACATGCGGCATAAAGGAGCGGATTAACGTGGATGTTTCGCATCAGCAATCGCAAGCAACCCAAGGTGATGTTAATCAACAATACTTAACATTCATTATGGGACCAGAAGAATACGGGGTAGAAATACTCTCAGTACAAGAAATACGAGGATGGCAAAAAACCACTGCAATTCCCAATGCGCCTGAATATGTAAAAGGGGTCATTAATTTACGTGGTAACGTGGTGCCCATTATAGATTTACGCCAACGTTTTGGCCTAACTGAACTCAGCTATGGCCCAACAACCGTGGTGATAGTTGTTAAAGTTAAACTGGAAAAAAACAGTAAAATTATTGGCATTGTGGTGGATGCGGTGTCTGATGTAATTATTGTTGACGATAAAAACTTAAGACCAACACCGGATTTTGGGCTCGACACAGATGTACGATTTATCAAAGGACTCACCAGTCTCAGCGATAAAATGGTCATTATTTTAGATGTGCATAAACTTTTAGGTAATGAGGTTTTACCCAGTGCTCAGCAGCTCTCTAACATCATAGAACAACTCGAAATACCGTCTGCCTAAACCATTTGGCCCATATAAGAATAAGTAAACAGAGGACGTAAAACATGCAAGCAAATCAACCAACGCCAACCGGTGGCTTCCATCCTCTTGCATACGGGGCACCGCTACTTTGCGCGCTCGCATTAGCGGGGAATCTTGCTGGGCTTGATACGCTATGGATTAGCGTATTACTGCTATTAACCTTGCTGAGTACATTATTAGTCATATTCAAGCTGCAACAAAAAAATCAACGTCTTGTTAAGGCAACCCAAGACATTGCAGACAGCTATGACACAGATCATAGCGTTAATTTAGGTGAATTTGAGGCACCACACTGGCCACAACTGCAAACCGCCCTAAATCAATGGCATCAAGATACCATCAACAGCCGCTTTTACATGCAAGCATTAGATGCCTGTCAGGGAAATATCATGGTGGCAGATGAGCATTACGATATCGTTTATCGCAACGAATCGCTGTACAAAATGTTCAAGTCAAACGAGCAAATTTTGCAAAAAAGCCTCACTCGATTATCTGTAGATAAACTGGTGGGCTCGAATATGGATATTTTCCATCAGCATCCCGAACATCAACGTAAGCTGATGGATAAACTGACCACCCCTTATTGCACCAGATTTGTTATTGAAGGCTTATCTTTCAGATTAACCGCCACGCCTATATTTAAGGAAGATCAACGTATCGGTACGGTTGTTGAATGGTTAGACATGACAGAGCAAGTCGCGAAAACCCAAAAAGAACACATATTGGCCGCAGAAAACACCCGCTTGAAACAAGCATTAGACTGTGTCAGCGCCTGTACTATGGTCGCGGATAACGACAATCGCATTATTTATACAAACGACGCACTGCAAGCCATGTTTGAAGATGCTGAAGAAGATGTGAAAACCGGTTTACCTAACTTTAATGCTAAAAAACTTGTTGGTGAGCACATTGATGTATTCCATAAAAATCCATCACATCAACATAATGTCATAGCAGCCTTAAAGACCACCCACAGAGCAGAATTTGCGGTAGGAAGCCGAGTGTTCAAATTTACTGCGAATCCTATTCAAGACAGTGAAAATAATCGAATTGGTACTGTGGTGGAGTGGGAAGACCGTACTGCGGAAGTGATCATCGAAAAAGAGCTTTACCAATTACTTGCAGCGGCCAACCAAGGTGATTTAAGTCAGCGATTAAGTTTAGAAGGTAAAGCGGGGTTCTTCTTGTCTTTATCTAAAGGCTTAAATCAATTACTAACGGTATCAGATAACATTTTGTCTGATGTGGTAAAACTATTTGATGCGTTAGCTAAGGGTGATTTAAGTCGCCAGCTTGAAGGCGCTTATTCAGGAAAATTCCACAAACTACAACAAGACGCCAACATCACAGTTGAACGCCTTACCGAAGTGCTAAGTGAAATTAGTGACGCCGCCAATACGGTAACCTCCAGTGCTGAAGAAATCACCCAGGGCAACATTGATTTAAGCCAACGTACAGAAGAACAAGCGGCCTCATTAGAAGAAACAGCCGCCAGTATGGAACAAATGACCGCAACGGTTAAACAAAGTGAAAACAATGCTTTAATCGCTAATAACCTCGCGATTGAAGCGAATCAAAAAGCGGAGCAAGGTGGCAATGTCGTTAAACAAGCCGTTGTGGCGATGGATGCCATTACTGAATCAAGTAAACGGATTGCTGATATTATTACCGTAATTGATGAAATTGCCTTCCAAACCAATCTGTTAGCACTAAACGCGGCGGTAGAAGCCGCTAGAGCCGGTGAGCAAGGTCGTGGGTTTGCCGTGGTTGCAGGTGAAGTGCGTAATTTGGCACAACGCAGTGCCGGTGCTGCAAAAGAAATTAAAGAGTTGATCAGAGACAGTGTGAATAAAGTCACTGACGGTACTCAGCTGGTTAATCAGTCTGGTGAAACCCTCAAAGACATTATGCTTTCCGTCAGTAAAGTGGCAGAAATGATTGCCCATATATCGATTGCGGCAGAAGAACAATCTTCAGGTATTTTTGAGGTGAACAAGTCCATTTCTCAAATGGACCAAATGACACAACAAAATGCCGCCCTAGTGGAAGAAATTGCAGCCGCTGGCGACACCATGACAGAGCAAGCTCGTCAAATGAAACGCAAATTGAGCTTCTTCAAAACGGGTCATGTAGAGGTCGGTGCTGAAACCAAGCGCGAACAAAAATCAAAAATTAAACACATGGCCATTCAGGTAAGTGACGAAGATTGGCAAGAGTTTTAAGGTTAGTTAAATCATACAATTAACCTCAAGTGTTATGCTTGGGGTTAATCTAGTTTAATTGACCCATATTACCTGCTTAAGGGATTAAATTGTGGATAAGTGGCAGCAACAAGAGTTCCCAATGAGCTTGGCTGATTTCGATTTTTTGCGAAATCTAGCTTATTCGCAAACCGGTATTGTGCTGCCAGAACGTAAAAAGCAAATGGTGTATTCACGGTTATCTCGCCGCATTCGCTTTCTGAAACTCAACAGTTTTAGCCAATATTGCCACTACCTCGACAATAACACTCAAGAACTCCCTGAGTTTATCAATGCTCTCACCACAAATTTAACGGCCTTTTTTAGAGAAAAGCATCATTTTGTTTATTTAGATAAGCAAATATGTCCGCAATGGCTGGCGAAAAAACAAAAAAGAATCCGTATTTGGTCAGCGGCGTGTTCGACAGGAGAAGAAGCTTACAGCATCGCGATGACACTGTATGGTCAAATTGATTTAAGCCTATTTGATGTAAAAATTCTGGCGACCGATTTAAACACTCAAGTGCTAGAGACGGCAAAAAAAGCCATATACTCTACCGAAGTGCTATCGACCATCCCGGCCAACTTTGCCACCAAATACACTAAACGGCTTGCCAACAATGCACAATTTTCAATCAAGCAACGTATAAAAGAGGCCGTACACTTTAAGCAGCTGAATCTACTACAACCTTGGCCAATGTCTGGTCCTTTCGATGTCATTTTTTGCCGAAATGTGTTTATCTACTTTGATAGTGACACAAAAAAGAGAATTATTAAGAAATTTAGAGCATTATTAAGTGATGGTGGTTATTTAATCATTGGACACTCTGAAAGTATCAATGATTTTACGACTGACTTTGAATTTATAGGACAGACAATTTACCGTGCACGTAACCGAACAGCGCCGTGTTGACCATTGTGCCAACAGCAACTTCAGGGGACTGAATGATTAAAGTACTGGTTATCGATGATTCCGCCTTTATGCGTCAATTACTGACACATATGCTAGATGCTGACGACAACATTATTGTGGTCGGTGAAGCGGAAGACCCTTATGAAGCAAGGGAGTTAATCAAACAACTGTCACCCGACGTGTTAACACTTGATGTCGAAATGCCAAAAATGGACGGCTTAGCTTTTTTACGCAATTTAATGCGCTTAAGACCAATGCCGGTAGTGATGGTGTCATCTTTAACCCAAAAAGGCGCTGATGTTACGCTAGAGGCATTATCTTTAGGTGCGATTGATTACGTCGCCAAACCTAAAAACAACCATAAAAACAGCCTCGCGTTATTTCAAAATAATTTAATTTATAAGGTGTTAGCTGCTGGGCAAATCACTTTTGATGCGCCACCACCTATTCGTCACAATCTCCCCACAAATTCAGATATATCTAACAAATTTAAAAACCGCTTAATCGCGATTGGCGCCTCAACTGGGGGCATTGAAGCCATTCAAACCTTATTAACACCTTTACCAGCAAACCTACCTCCGGTAGTGATTACTCAACACATACCACCTGTTTTCAGCACTTCGTTTGCAGCTAGGCTCAATAAAAACTGCAACCTCAATGTGATTGAGGCTCAAGGGGGTGAAAAACTTACCGCAGGGAATGTGTATATTGCGCCTGGCGACAGACATTTAGTGATCATCCGTGATGGTGCACACTTTAAAACAAAATTATTGAATAGCGATCCCGTTAATAGACACAAACCCTCAGTTGATGTGCTGTTTAACAGTGTGGCTGAACATGCCGCCAAAACCTCAATTGGCATCATATTAACCGGTATGGGTAATGATGGCAGTCAGGGTTTATTGAATATGAGGCAAAAAGGCGCGTACACTATCGCCCAAGATCAAGCCTCATCGGTTGTTTGGGGGATGCCAGGCTCAGCAGTAGAAATGAATGCGGCAAATGAAGTTTTACCCCTTGCCGATATCAGTAGTAAATTGCTGACCTTACTGACAATCAATTAATGCAGTCTTAGTAAAAGATGACATTAAGCCAGTTCATGGCGTTGGCGCAATATTGCATCAACCAATGATAAAACCATTTTAACGTGCAGTACCTTTCATATGTCCTTGTTTAGCGTTCTCGCAAATGGCGATAAAAATCGTCAGCTAATGGCATTAGCCATCCCAATGATGTTATCCAACATCACCATTCCGCTGCTTGGACTGGTCGACACTGCCGTCATCGGCCACCTGGGTGAAGCATATTATTTAGGCGGCGTAGCGCTTGGTAGCACCATTATCACCTTAATGGTGTGGTTGCTGGGCTTTTTACGCATGTCGACCACAGGCTTAGTGGCTCAAGCCTATGGTGCACAAGATCATCACAGCCAACATCGATTATTGGTTCAAGGTGTGTGTTTAGCACTGCTATTGGCCGCTGGCGCGCTCGCATTACAACAGCCTATCTTGTCATTAGCGCTGCACTTAAGCGAAGCGAGTGCACAGGTACAATATTATTGCCGTCAATATGTTGAAATCCGTATTTGGTCGCTGCCCTTTGCCCTCACCAACCTTGTGTTACTCGGCTGGCTATTGGGCAGACAACAACCCAAAGCCGCCATGTGGCAACTGATTATTGCCAATATTGCCAACATTATTTTAGATGTGATATTTGTCATCGGATTTCAATGGAACGTGCAAGGGGCGGCGTTAGCATCGGTGATTGCTGATATCTGCGCTTTCACAGTTGCCGCAGTGATGGTGACACGCCAGCTAAAGCAACAACGCCATTTTACTTGGTCACACTTGTTGCAACACCTTACGTTTGCCGGATTATCACGCCTACTCACTCTTAACCGTGACATATTCATTCGCAGTTTATGCTTACAAGCCGCCTTCAGTTTTATGGCGTTTTACGGTGCAGGATTAGGAGATACCACCCTAGCGGCCAATGCTGTATTACTGAATTTATTGATGTTAATTTCATATGCACTTGATGGGATTGCTTACTATGCTGAGGCCGAAGTTGGCCGCGCTGTTGGCCAACGTAACCCCACGTTATTATTTGAATCTGTCAGCCTAGCGTTTGCTTGGTCAGCGATTATCGCCATCATATTTAGCGGCTGCTTTTGGCTATTTGGCAGCCAAATCATCAGTTTATTAACTAACATCACCTGCGTACAACAAACGGCACAGTCATACTTATTTTGGTTAATTGCCATGCCCATTTTAGCCTTTGGTTGTTATCTATTTGATGGCGTTTATATTGGCGCGGCACAAGGTCAGGTCATGCGTAACAGCATGATATTGGCAACGTTTGGGGTATATTTTCCGCTTTGGTGGAGTATGCAGTCATTTGAAAACCATGCTTTATGGGGTGCATTGTGTGCATTTATGCTGTTTCGCAGTATGAGCTTGGGATGGCATTATCAGTACCGACTCAAAAAACATGTGAGCAAAACTTTTAAAATACAATTAACTTGAATAAATCCACCACGCCATATTGATTACAATAAACGGCAAAGTGATGATAAAACGTAAGCGTGCAGCTTTAAAGTTGTTCATATCAGCTGCTATGATACTGGCATACTGTTGAGTTTAGCCCCGCGACTAATATCAAACAATTAATCAATAAGATACTTTATGACCTCATCAACATTGACAGATTTAATCATCAACGACACTCAAATAGGAACAGGTAAAGCGGCTGAAAAAGGCGCGCTAATTACCTGTAAATACACTGGAAAACTAGCCGATGGCACTGTGTTTGATAGTTCAGATACATTTCAAGTGGTGATCTCCGCTAAGCGGGTTATTCAAGGTTGGTATATGGGCATTATTGGCGACAATCCAATGAAGGTGGGTGGCAAGCGTCAATTGTCAGTGCCTGCAAATCTGGGTTACGGCGAACGTCAAATTGGCGATAAAATTCCGCCTCATTCAGATTTGTTTTTTGAAATTGAATTGCTTGAAGTGCTAACCCGTGATGATTAAGTCACTCAAATAATGATCTCACGCCCACCCTATCGTCCTCTGCAACACGCCGTAAACCCATCCATGGGGGCTTGACGAAAACATCCTGTTTTCAACAGTTGCAGATGCCAATAAGGTAGGCTTAGCCTACTGCTAATTTTGCAGCTTCATGCCACATAGCATCCGGCATCGGCGTTAATAATTTCCAAGTAATATTCATGGGTTGAGCCCCCGAGTGCGCCATGTAAACCACTTCGCCAAAATTAACAAAACCCATGGTGCGCCCATTTTCATCTTTTGCTTGCTCCCTTACGAACAAAATCAATTTACGATCTGTTCTCTCATGTTCTATATACTCCAAGCCTCTGCCGTGATCGGGTCTTGCACTATTTTGAGATTGCCAATGAAATAACGATTCATTGATTGCGTAATCATGGTACATGGTCGTGGGTGAAAATTGTTTATCAGACTTTTTCAAAGTCACAAACAGCAATTCAACATTCAGTTTTTTAAGTACTAAAACACCTTCACGTGCAGTCGATTTCTTGCCAAAAGTACTGACGCCACTAGCTGCAAGTATTTGCTCTCTGGTATACCGTGAATGTACTTTCAAAGAGGGGATGGCAGGAATATGCATTTCAAGTTCATTATGATGTATTCGCTCAATAATTAACGATATGACATCAAGCAGCTCGGTTTGTAATTGAGAATGCCTCAGGGCTTTAATACTTTGTTTAAGGCCAGTAAAACCTAGATCGACACCCGATTTATCCCAAAAATTGTAATGACACATTAATGCAAATTGGCAATGGGTTTCATTGGCATCGTCGAAGCTAAAATTATCGCTAATTAGCTGCTTTAAAAACTGTAAATATGAGATAGAACTACAGGCAAACAAATGATTATTTATTGCACGATAGTAGGCTCTGGCCAGGCTCGTATCTAAACGAGGCTCATTTATTTGGTTTTTATGTGCGCTCTCAACAAGTTCTAACCAACTCATTTTTAGCTTATAAACATCTTCTAAGCTCACATTCGGATTAAAGCGTAAAAAATTAGCCAAGCTTAAGGTTAGCGTACTTTGGTGCTCAAAATTGTTAATGAGCTGGCGCAACCTACTGGCATTCATGGTTGCACGACTAATATTTCGCAAAATCATTGCTTGAGTCTGCTCTTCTAACTCAATTCGACAGCCTAAAGGTAAATGCGGAAAATCATTAGTTATTTCATCTTTGATGGATTGATTCGTTTTCCCAACTAGTGCCCTAAACTTTTGTGAAAAGTCATACTCATCACGAGAATTCCCTACAAAGTCAAATACCGTGCAGCATTGTTTATCATCCGTAAGACGCAATCCGCGCCCAAGTTGCTGTAAAAAGATAGTTAAGCTTTCTGTTGGACGTAAGAACAATAAGGTATCAACGTCTGGAATATCGACACCTTCATTAAAGATATCCACCACGCATAAAATTTGCAGCTTACCGGTAATCAAACTCTGACGTTTTTCATGTCGCTCATTGCTATTGTCACTCGTGAGCACATCAGCACTAATACCGGCTAAGTTAAATTTTTTCGCCATGTATTGCGCATGCTCTTTATTGACACAAAACGCCAAAGCTTTGATCTGTCGAATATCTGTGACAGTCTCATTAAGGCTGCTAATAATGCGTGCAACTCTTTGTTCATTATGGGTATATAAATGACTTAGCTCTGCGATATCATAGCGGCCTTGATGCCACTTAATTTTTCGAAGGTCAGTATTATCATCAATGGCAAAGTACTGAAAAGGACACAAATAATGTTGATTGATTGCTTCGGGCAAACGGATCTCTGCCGCGATAACGCCACAAAAATCATCAAGGATACTTTGCCCATCATGACGCTCAGGGGTTGCGGTTAACCCTAGTAAGATAGTCGGCGAGAAATATTCTAGTAATCCTCGGTAACTGCTGGCAGCAATGTGATGCACTTCATCAATTACAATATAATCATAAAAATCAGCAGCGAGCGGTAAACTTGATAATTGCAAATTTAGGCTTTGAATCGAAACAAACAAATGTTGATAACTCTTAGGCTTATGCTCAGCAACCCATAATTCGCCAAATTGATTATTTTTCAATACTCCACGATATGCAGACAAAGCTTGCTTGAGAATTTCCTGTCGATGAGCCACGAATAAAAAATTAGCTTCTGGGTGCTGTTTATAGAAACGAGCAAAATCAAATGCGGATATCAGGGTTTTACCGGTTCCCGTTGCCGCAACCACCAAGTTTTTATAGCGTTGGTGCACAGTTCGTTCAACATCTAACTGCTCAAGGATTTCTCGCTGATGTGCAAAAGGCTTGATATCAAAATGAAATACGCTGTTATCAGCGTAACTTCCTTTAGCTTCCCGCAGCGCCTCGTGAAGCTTGTTTTTAGCTTCTATATCGCCGTTAAATAATTCGAATTCACTGGATTGCCAATAGGATTCAAAGGTATTGAGAGATTTATCGATGATGTGGGGTATTTCTTGGCTGGTGATTTTTAAATTCCACTCAAGACCACTCGTCAGCGCAGAATGGGATAAATTTGATGAACCGATGTATCCAGTATGAAATCCAGTATCACGTAAAAACAAGTATGATTTGGCATGCAGACGCTCACGCTTAGTGTTGTAACTCAACTTAACTTCTGTGTTAGGTAGACCCGCTAAAAACTCGACAGCTTTAGCATCTGTCGCTCCCATATAAGATGTCGTGATGATCCGTAGCTTTTTGCCGCTTCGGGTGAACTCTTCAAGTTCATTCTTGAAAATGCGAATACCAGCCCACTTTATAAATGATACCAACCAATAAACTCTATCTGCTGAGCGGATCTCACGCTTAAGCTCAGTTTCAAGTGAAATGCCCGCATTACTACCACAAAACAACTCACTTTGACTTAAGCCTGTTAGAGGATAAATAGCCTTCGTAAACTCTGGGAAATCGGATGATATTGGGTTTTTCTTTTCAAACAACGCCGTCAAAATACGGCCTTTACTATCAAGCAAGTTTTCAGATATCAACTGATCATCACTGACATGATCTTTTAGCCAAAAAACCAATTTGTTCGCTAGACTAATTTGATTAGCTAACTGGTCATCGCCTTTTGGAATGGCTTCTATCACATACTTAATGATGCTTGTTAAAAATCTGGATAACCAAATACTGGCCTCAGCACTATCAAGCGGCCTTTCTCCTAAATAGAAAACATCACGATCTATGTTTTTATCAATAACTTGAGTAATGAGCTTTTCATAAATACCAACTTGCTCCATGTCGGATAGGCCTTTTCAAAGTAAGGGAAATAAAATATACCACATCAACACTCTGGTAAAAGCAGTCTATATTTTATTATTTATCAATAGAATGCCTAAGCACACCGAACTCACAACTATCATGATACACGGGGCAACACATACCTTGTACTTCTTCCACCAGCGCCAGTCTTGACCAAACATTGTTGTTCCACAAGCTGCGCCAAATGTCGGGTGGCGGTGGCGCGACTGACTTGAGCAATGTTTTGATATTGGCTACTGGCGTATGTTGAATAGCCTCATCAATCCCATTTATCACCTGAATAACACTTTAATCTGCGATTTCGGTATAATCATCTACCGACTAAAAAACACTATACGATAGCAAGTTAATGACATCTAAGCTGCCCCATTCAACACCATTATTGTCAACGATACCTAATCCAACTTTGCCCAATGAACAGGCCAATAAAGTGTTTATTATTGGTTTGCCACGTACCGGCACAACCAGCGTGAGTGTGGCGTTGCTTGAACATGGTTTAACTGTGGCGCACCAAGCATTTACTAAGCAGGCATTTATGTTGGCTGATGCGGTGTCGGATGCGCCGTGTTTTAGCGATTATCAGCAGTTAGATAAGTTATTTCCCAACGCGAGGTTTGTGTATTTAGATAGGCCGTTAGAAAAGTGGATCCCGTCGATGCAAATGTTACTTGGACGCATGTTAGTGCATTTAGATAAACAAACTGGGCGCTTTCACCCCATCATGAAACGAAGCTTTGAGCACTGTTTTAAAATATGGGATGTGGCAGAGCCTGCTGATGCGGAACATTTACGCAGATGTTATTTGACCCACCAGCAACAGGTTACTGAGTATTTTGCAGGCCGTGATAATTTTATATCACTCGATATTAGTCAAACAGGGGCTTTAACTCAGTTATTGGCATTTATCGGATTGAGTAGCCCATTACCCTCGGCTAAAAAACTGGATTTTCCGCTGTTGAATATTGGCCGTAATGTGGCCAGTTGGGATGAATATAAGCATCCCAATAAAGTGAGCGCGAATGCTTCAGGGCCTGAAAGAAGGCAGTTTTTTAGCTATTCACTTTAAGCTTGAATCAAACGCGCTAAGCCAGTGAACAACCAACTCAAGCTACCTACTCACCTTGCACATCTGATCGCGATTTCTTTTTGGTTACCGTTAACCAATCTAAACTAACGCCTGATATGGCGCTAAAGCCTCTGATGCGAAATATAAGCTGTAAAAACTGCGGACGCGGTCTCACTTTAGGTTCAACTGAGCGAGGAATAAACCACAATGTCACTAGGGTGCGCATGATACTTGAAACGATAAAGACCACAAATATTGGGCTGCTTAACCAAGTGTTTAATCCTGTAAAAGCTAAAAAGCTGCCCGCATAAGAAGCGATAGCCCCGCCCACCATGGCACCAACAAAAACAAATGCGGCACTTAAAGCAGCTTGTAACGCAGCGTAGGTAGCAAAATCACTTCTAAAAGGGCGAATATCATATAAATAATTGGCCGTGCTGAGGGTAAAGCCACTCCATGCAAACCCCGACAACACCTGTAATGCGATGATATAAGCGTAGCTATCCGAAAATATCCACAATATCGGTAAACTGGGAATTAAACTGCTCGTGATCAGCATTACAATTCGATTGCCGTAGATATCACTAAAACGCCCCCAAAAACGCAAGGTGATAAATTGGGTAATAATCGATGCCACACTGGCCATAACAAATTCAATGTAGGTAAACTGTAAATCTTCCAGCATATACACAGCAAAGAATGGTGCTGATATGGCTACCATGCATTGCATTCCGGCAACAAACAAACTGTATTGTTTAAAGGTGTTATCTGCCCATGCCTGCTTGAAGTTATATAAAGTTTGTGAAAAATAACCGCTCACTTTAGTTGGGCATGGCTCAGGATCGTGCATTTGCCATAATAACCATGCTGAAGTTAATCGTCCCATAAATGCAATGGAAAACAGTAAACTAAACCCAAGCCAAGTCATCTCAATACTGTCGGTTAAACTGAGGATACCGCCACCAGCAAAAAACACACTCAACGACGCCGCCATGGTTAAGCGAGTGCGTGCAGCAAAGAATGTCCCGCGCCGTTTCTCTGGCACTATCGCCCCCATCCAGGCGCGCCAATGTGGTTGAATCAAATTCATAAAGCTATGGTATAGCGCCGCAAGACCAATAAAGATCCACACGGCATTATCAGGCCGAATTGCCGCCACGCCCGCCATAGCAAAAACCGTAAGCGCCTGCAGCACTGCGGCAGCAACAATAAAATATTTACGTGAAAAGTGACTCACTAACCAAACAGATAATAATTGCGATATGGCACCAAACAGCTGCGGCAATCCTGTCACTAAGCCCATTTGCCCCATACTTGCCCCCAAGAATATGGCATAGGCATTAAAAAAATTGTCACTGGTGGCGGTCATGGTTGAAGACGCAACCGCTTCCTGTTGCGAACGTTTTAAGGTGCAGCGCAACCACGACAATCTATCGCGCTGACGAGAACAAGGTGAAGGGGTAACGCGTTGGACAGCTTCCATGTGTTTGATCAATATCTTATTGAATATAATGATTACCGATTAATGCAGAAGATTATGGCCGATTAATGGCTCATCTACAATTCAACACAGTAACAAAATATTAGCCAAAAATGCACTGCGAATTAACGAGTGGTAATACCTAGGGTATGTTCAATCGTGTTAACCCCATCAGCCACTTCTTGTGCAATTTGATGACTTTGCTCTGTCGCAGTTTGCGCATGGCCTTTTAAGGTATTCATCGCTTCAGCAAACTCATCTAAATAGCTCACCTGTTGACTGGCATAACCCGAACCTTGTTTAGCTGTATTGACCATTTCAGCCGCTTGCTGTTGAACCGTTTGTGCCACTTCAAGCAAGCGGTTAACTCGCTGCTGCTGACTTTGGGTCGCCAGTCCAATGCCTTTTACGCTGTCGGTTAAACTGGCATTTGATAGGCTTAGCTGATTTAAAATGTTCATAATGTCTTTTAAAGAAGATTGGGTACGATGTGACAAATTGCGTACCTCATCGGCCACCACGGCAAAACCACGCCCTTGTTCTCCCGCTCTAGCGGCTTCAATGGCGGCATTTAACGCCAATAAATTGGTTTGCTCTGCAATATTGCCGATCACATCAACAATTTGAGTAACACTGGTAACCGAGGTGGTTAATTCCGCTAACGATGCCTGACAATGATCTACGGCATGTTGTGATTCCTGAGTGGCTTTTAATACCTCCACAGCTTGCTGCTGACTATCTTGCATCTGCTGCATAGTGATTGCGGCGCTATGCTCCACTTTCATGGATGAATGCTTTACTTCATCAGCGAGTGACTTGATTTGAGTGGTTTGAGTTTGAGCGACATCAACCACTGCTTGAGTTTGTTCTGTATTAGCAGCAATGTACTTAATCCGTTCTATCAGTAACCCCAATGAATCTGACACAGCGGTCACTTGCTGGCGTTGATGCTCATCTTCTTGCTCAAACCGTAAAAGCAGTTGGTTAAAATGGCCAGCAATTTGCCCAGTTTCATTGCGGCTGGAAATCACTAATTGCTCACGACTATTTGACTCACTCAATTGCATAAATGCACGATTTAAACGGGTTAATGGCATCACTACACTGCGTTGTTGCAACCATAAATATACTACAGCAAATAAGCTTATTATCGTCACCATGGCATACAGAATAGTTTGCAGCCATTGCTTTAATTGCAGATCAAATTTTGCTTGGATGCTTCCCAACGCAAACAGTGTCGATTCAACTTGCTGAGTGTCGGCGCTTAGCTGCTCTTGTACAGCTAAATTATCTGTCAGCATTTGATAAGTGTTGGCGATTTCTTTGTCGTAACGCGAGCTTAAACTCAACAATTCATCCCGATAAATCTCGCCCACTTCAACCTGTTCGGCCTCGTCATCCCCTAATGCAAACTCATCAATTTCTTGCTGCTGATAAATGCCAATTAAGGGTAATTGGCTAAGCTGATCATGCCAAACACTCAGCTCTGCAACACTGGACTTTAAACCCGCTTCAAGGCGATTGTCTTTGCCAATTAAATAACCATCTGACAACTGTGAGAGTCGATAAACAATTAACGGTAAAGTACGAGTAATCGATAAATATTGTTGCGCTAACTGGGCATTGATTAGCACGCCTTGTTCGGCATAATCGGCTAAACGTTTATTGTTATCTAACATTTCCGATTCTGCATGGGCTAATAATTGCCGTGGATCACCCGCCAATTTACCTGCAGCCCGATAACGATTATCGAGGTTATCCACCAGCTGGTTCAAAAATTGTGTTGCGGCAGCAATTTCGTTTTTTGCTGTGGGTAAATTAAGCTGATTTATGCGTTGAGCGATCTCAGCCAGTTGCTGGCGTGCTTTGCTAATGTATTGGCTATCACCCGAGTGTAAATAGGCGCTGATATCTGGGCGCACGGTTTGTAAAAATACCTGCTGGATATCCTGAAGCTCTTTTGCTTGAATGTCGATGTCACTGCGTTTGTCGCTGCTCCACAATACCGCGGCAGCCAGCAAGCCTGCTAACAACAATAAAATGGCCGATGCTGTTAATGAAAGCGTTGAAATCTTCATGGCTGGATGCTAATAGATAAAAATTATTTACCTCATAATATTAAGATCTTATGACAAAAAGATGACAGTTAACTCGGCAGGGTTACAGGGGACACATCGAAAAATGAAACAAGCCCTGCGGGCAACACCAGCAGGGCTTGTTAAGCAATAATGCTATATTTACGCTTTTTTAGCGGCGATAGCGGCTTTAACTTGATTCAATGCCGTGCCACCTAAAACATCACGTTTTTCTAAACAGGCTTCAATGGTTAAGTTAGGGTAAACATCGTCGCTGATAATCTGAGCAAACTGCTGTAATTGCGCTACGGTTAACGCTTCAATCGGCTTTTGCTCGCCAATGGCAAACACCACCACTTCACCCACCACATGGTGCGCTTCACGGAACGGCATACCTTTAGCCACAAGGTAATCCGCCAATTCGGTCGCATTTGCATAACCTTGTTGCGCCGCAAGTAAAGCCTGGGGACGATTCACTTTTAAGCCCGACAACACTAATGCAGCCATGTCTAAACAAATTGCCCAGCTATCAACCACATCAAACAAGCCTTCTTTATCTTCTTGCATGTCTTTGTTGTATGCCAGCGGTAAGGCTTTCATGGTGGTTAAAATACCCACTAAACTGCCATAAACACGACCGGTTTTACCGCGAATTAACTCTAATGCATCAGGGTTTTTCTTTTGCGGCATTAATGATGAGCCAGAGGTTACCTCATCAGCTAACGAGATAAAGTTAGCTTCGCCTGAGTTGAAGAAAATTAAGTCTTCTGCCATACGGCTTAAGTGCATCATGCTGATTGAGGCTGCACTGCATAATTCAACCACATGGTCGCGGTCTGATACGGTATCTAAACTGTTTAATGTCGGACGGGCAAAGTTAAGCGCTGTCGCAAGTGCATGGCGATCTATCGGATATGCCGTACCAGCAAGTGCACCAGAACCTAATGGACAAGAATCGGCACGGTTAAGTGCATCTTGTAAACGGCTGATGTCGCGCTCAAACATTTCCACATACGCCAACGCCCAGTGACCAAAAGTAACCGGTTGCGCACGTTGTAAGTGGGTATAACCCGGCATAACTGCATCCACTTCACGCTCCGCTAGGGCAATAAGTTCAGCATGTAATGTGCCTAAACGGGCAAGTAAGGCTGCGCCTTCTTTTTTGCACCATAATTTTAAATCGGTGGCGACCTGATCATTACGTGAACGACCGGTATGCAGTTTTTTGCCTAAATCGCCCACTTTGGCAATCAGCTTTTGTTCCACAAAACTGTGAATATCTTCTGCACCGTTGCTGATGATGGCCTGGGGATCATTACCAACTTCAACTAACAACTCATTTAACGCCGCTTTTAAATCTGCGCACTCCTGTGCGGTAATAATACCAACACTGGCAATGGCATCAGCCCAAGCAATTGAACCAACAACATCCTGCTCAAATAAGCGATAATCTACAGGTAGCGAGTCATTAAATAATTTGAAAAGTGCACTGGTCTCACCCTGAAATCTTCCGCCCCATAATGCCATGTCGGTATCCTCTTTTAGCTGTTGCTATTCAATTATGTCGATTTTATAAGTATTTACTTCTGGTAAGCACTCTTTGTAAAAAGTAAAAGTGATTACAAGAAGGGCGCCTAATAGCGCCCTAATATCGTGAGCTTTATGCTTATTTGCTATTTAGCGCGCGAATACGGCTAGCTAAAGAATATAAGCGAATAAAGCCTTCTGCATGCTTTTGGTCATACACATCATCTTCACCAAAGGTGGCGAATGATTCTGAATATAAGCTGTTTGGCGAACGCTTTTTAACCGGTGTTGCCTGGCCTTTATAAAGCTTGATCACCACATCACCATTAACTGATTCCGCTAAAGACTCAGATGCTGCGATAAGCGACTTACATAAAGGTGTAAACCAACGGCCGTCATAGACTAGATGTGACATTTGGCCGGCTATTTGTTCACGCCAGGTACGGCTAGTTTTATCTAGCACTAACTCTTCAATAGCGCGCAAGCCTGCAAACATCACGGTACCGCCAGGTGTTTCATAGCAACCACGAGACTTCATGCCGACGAGACGGTTTTCAGTAATATCGATACGACCTACACCGTGTTTACCTGCAATATCATTTAACTTCATTAATGCTGCATAGGGTGACAATGCTTCATCATTAACATGGGTCACACGGCCATTTTTAATCGCCAGAGACACATATTCTGGCTCGTTCGGTGCATCTTCTGGGGCAACGGTTAACGTCCACACGCCTTTTGATGGCTCGTTCCATGGGTCTTCTAACTCGCCGCCTTCGTGTGAAATGTGCCATGCGTTAGCATCTCGGCTATAAATTTTAGTCGCTGAGGCACTGGTTTTAATGTCACGTGCCGCTAAATAGGCAAGCAAGTCTTCACGGCTGCGCATTTCCCACTCACGCCATGGAGCAATCACTTTTAAATCTGGTGCTAGCGCAGCAAAACATCCTTCAAATCGTACCTGGTCATTACCTTTGCCAGTACAACCATGGCATACGGCGTCTGCGCCCACTTTACGTGCCACTTCCACTTGGGCTTTAGCAATAATCGGACGCGCCATAGACGTACCTAACAAATAAGTACCTTCGTAAATGGCGCCGGTAGCGATTGTTGGGTAAATATAATCGGCAACAAACTCTTCTTTTAGATCAACGATATGGCATTCAGATGCACCTGAAGCAATGGCTTTTTCATGTAAGCCTATTAACTCTTCTTCGCCCTGACCTACGTCAGCACAAAATGCCACAATTTCACAATCATCATAGGTTTCTTTTAACCATGGAATGATAGCTGAGGTGTCTAACCCACCAGAGTAAGCTAAGACAACTTTTTTAACGCCGGTTTTTTTCACTGCACTAGACATGTTCTCTTCCTACAATCTGCGACTTAACGCTGTTCAATTTAACGATTAATACAATTAACTGTATTAACTTAATAAGGTGACTAATACGGCATTTTGAGCATGCATACGATTTTCAGCTTGATCGAGAATTAACGATCCTTCGCCGTCCATCACTTCATCGGTCACCTCTACACCACGGTGGGCAGGTAAACAATGCATAAAGTATTTCGCTCCGGCTTTCGCCATCAGCTCTGTGTTCACTTGATACGGGCTGAAACGTTCTTTAATTTCAGTTAAAGAGGTGTCGTCTCCCATTGAAATCCAAGTGTCAGTATAGATAGCATCGTGGCCTTCTATCTGATTAATGTCGGCCGTTAATGTTAACTTGCCGCCATTTTTAGCTGCTAAGGCTTGTGCCTCTGTAACCACTAAAGCATCAGGGAAATACCCTTCTGGACAAATCACTGTCATGGTTAAGCCTAAAATGGCTGCGCCATAAATGAGTGAGTGGGTAACATTATTACCATCACCAACATAAGCCAATTTGGCTTTGCTGACATCATCAAATTGCTCTGATAATGATAAAAAGTCAGCAAGCGCTTGGCATGGGTGATACAAATCCGATAAGGCATTAATTACGGGTACACTGCCATGCTTAGCGAGTTTTTCAATGGTGGTATGCGAGTAGGTTCTCGCAACAATTGCATCGGCCCAACACGAAATGTTGGTTGCAAAATCTTCTACCGATTCACGTTTACCTAAAGCACCATTTTGTTGGTCAAGGTATAAACAATGACCACCTAATTTATTGATGCCGATATCGAAGCTAACTCGAGTGCGCAGTGATGGTTTTTCAAAAAGCATCACAACGCTTTTTCCATCTAAGGCGCGACGGTACTCTGCTGGGTTTGCTTTAATTTTTTTAGCGAGAGCTAAAATATCCAGTAACTGAGTTTGAGATAACTCTTTTATCGACAACAGGTGCTTCATAAACTACTCCATTAAGGCTGTATTTGAGTCCCGATGGACCCACCTTGTGCTAATGTTTTTAACTGTTCGGTTTCTAACCAAGAAGCAACTAAAACGGGTTTCCCCATCCACTGAGCTACTTCTAAAGCTGCTTCAACTTTTACTTTCATGCCTTTTTCAATTACGCCTTGTGCGACCAAGGTTTCAATTTGGCTTTTGTTCAAACTTTTTATGACTTGTTTGTTTGCATCCCACACGCCCGCAACATCAGATAACAGCACCAATGTGCCATTGACTAACTTAGCTAATGCCGTTGCGGCTTGATCTGCATTCACATTCAACATTTCGCCGGCATCTGAAACGGCAATAGAACTGCAAATGGGCAACCAGCCTTGTTGTAAAATAAAGTTCAAATAGCTGGCATCATTCGGGGTCACTTCACCGACTAAGCCTAAACGTTCATCTTTAATGTTAGCTTTAACCACATTACCGTCGCCCAAACTCATGCCTACACTGACAACACCCGCTTTGGCTGCTGCAGCTTGCAGGATTTTATTCGATGTGCCGGCTAATGCGCCGACAACAATGCCGATTTGATCAGCAGGAGTAACACGTAAACCGTCAAGCTTGATAATGTCTTTACCGTTGGCGGTTAATTGCTCGTCTACTAAGCAACCACCACCATGCACTAATACAATTTTCTGACCCGCTGCGGTCATGTCTTTAATGGCTGACATTAAATTCGCCATACCAGTTTCAGTTTGTAATAACGCGCCGCCAACTTTAAGCACTAAAACAGAATGAGTTGTCATTTTTATATCCTTGTTTTATTAGCTGTTAAACGCCGAAGTGGATTTTGATACATTGCAAACCTTGGCTTGCTGCACCTTTCATTAAATTGTCGATTGCACTGGCAACAACCAAGTAGCCACTGTTGGCATCGTATTTCCAACCCAAATGGCAATTTGGCGTTAATACCACATCATCAACTTTTGGAAATTGATTCTGTTTAACCGTCACAATTGGCGAGTTGTCATACACGCTATAGGCTTTGGCTACATCGGCTTCTGTGGTACCTGGTTTTAGCTGCACGGTAATCGTAGCGAGAATTCCGCGCTTGAAGTTACCCAAATGTGGCGTGAAAATCACTTCTTGGCCTAATTGAGTCGCTATTTCAGGTTGATGTCTGTGACCTAATACACCGTATGGCGTTAAGCTAACCTCACAAAAACTGGTATGTAATTGCGCTTTACGCCCTGCGCCCGTTACGCCGCTCACCGCATTGATAACCGGATAAGCTGATGTTAAAAAAGGTTTTAACGGCTTTAATGCGGTTAATGATGCCGTTGGGTAACATCCCGGCACCGCAATCATTTTGGTCTGCTTAATTTGTTCAGCATTCCATTCTGCTAAACCATAAACCGCATCGGCTAATACTTCTGGGTGGGTATGTTCAAAGCCATACCATTTAGGGTATTGGGCAACATCCGCAAAACGATACGCACCGCTTAGATCAAATACTGCCAAGCCTTGTTGATAAAACTCAGCCGCTAGCTCCAAGCTAATTGAATGCTCAGTGGCTAATACCACTGCATCCGCTTGCGCCACAATTTGTGCTTTCGCTTCAGCAGTTAAAGGGGAAAGTACATAGGACATATGACTATAAGTAGGGTACAAATCTGCCAGTTTACGGCCTTTATCTAAACTGCCTTCAGAGACATACAAACCCTGTACAGATAAATTAGCATCTGCATTAATCAAAGACGTAATTTGCGCGCCGGTGTAACCACTAGCACCAATAATTGCGATATTTTTCATTGTGTTGTTGTCTTTTGTTGTAATAAATGGAAGTGTTAGCATAAAGCATTTAGACGGGGGACGTCTAATTTAGCCCTATCGTCGCAGGAAGTTCGCGTTAATTCTTGATATATTGGATTTCACAGCAAATTTACACATATTTAATTTCATTTCTTACAGTCAAGTTGTAGTGCCTTAGTCATCTGTTTGCTAGACTAACACACAATATTATTTATGCAATATTACTGAATAAGTATTTTATTGTTTTTCTACTTAGGATCGCAAATGAGCACACTACCTAACCTTAAAAGTGCCTTTTCACAGTTGATTAGCACACCATCGATTAGCGCCTTAGAGCCTGAACACGACATGAGTAACCATTCAGTTATTGGATTGTTGCAAGACTGGTTTAGCGAGTTAGGTTTTAGTTGCGAAACACCCATTGTGGCCGACTCGCGTAATAAGCAGAATTTAATTGCCCGTTTAGGTCAAGGTGAAGGCGGACTTTTATTGGCTGGCCACACAGATACTGTGCCATTTGATGAAGGCAGGTGGAGCCAAAGCCCTTTTGAACTAGTTGAGAAAGATAACCGTTGGTATGGCTTAGGCACCTGTGACATGAAAGGTTTTTTTGCATTGGTCCTTGAAGCATTGAAAGATATGCCGCTTGAAGATTTTAAGCGCCCATTAACCATTTTTGCCAGCGCCGATGAAGAAACCACCATGAGTGGTGCCAAAGCGTTTGCTGATTCAAAAGCCATAGCCCCGGATTATGCAGTGATCGGCGAGCCGACCAGCTTAAAACCTGTGTATATGCATAAAGGCCATTTAGCCCAGGGAATTCGAGTTATCGGTCGCAGTGGTCACTCTTCCGATCCCGCAAGAGGATTAAATGCCATTGAGGTCATGCATAAAGTCATCAGTCAGTTAATGAAACTGAAACAACATCTAAGCGAAAATTATCGCGAAGATGCTTTTACCGTACCCTACCCGACAATGAACTTTGGCCATATTCATGGCGGTGATGCAGCCAATCGAATTTGTGGCTGTTGTGATTTACACCTTGATATTCGCCCTCTTCCAGGCATGGAGTTGGCTGAGCTTGAATTAATGGTGTTGAATTATTTAAGCGATATTAGTAAAGAATATCCTGGCAGCATTAGTGTCAGCACCTTATATCCTGGTGCAGAATCATTTGCAGGTAAAGCAGATAACCCCTGGACCAAATTGGTTGCAGAATTATCAGGCCACGAAGCAGAAGTGGTTAACTATTCAACCGAAGCGCCATACATCAATAAATTAGGCTGTCAGACCCTCGTTTTAGGTCCCGGTAGCATTAATCAAGCACATCAACCAGATGAGTTTATCGGTTTGGAATACCTTACACCCACGGTAGAACTGATCAAAAAGATGATTTATCACGCATGTATTAAGTAGTAATAACTAAATAAACACCATAAATAGCGCTTAATGAAATTTATTAACGAAATAAAATTACAAAACACAGTGTTAGTGTATTGACCGAATACTGTACGATGGTTATTGTGATAGCTAGGCAATTTAAACGAGTGACTTTGGAGTATGTATGGCAGAGCAAGTGGCAGATATGTATGCCTCACTGAGATCGAACGTGGGACATTTAGGCCAAATTTTAGGTGAAACTATGCAAAGCCATCTTGGTGATGCATTTCTTGAGAAAGTTGAACAAATCCGTATTCTCGCCAAACAAGCTCGTAAGGGTGATGAAAGCTCACGTGAGCAAATGTTAGCGCTGCTAACATCTTTGCCTGATGAAGAGTTAGTCCCTTTTGCCAAAGCCTTTAACCAATTTTTAAACTTAGCCAACATTGCCGAGCAATACCACACCATCAGCCGTAACTGTGATGAGTTGGTCTGTGTGCCAGATCCTGTAGAGCAGTTGCTTGGCAGAATATTAAATACCGATTTAGACGAAAACGATGTCATCAACTGCTTAAAGCAACTTGAAATCGATTTAGTACTCACCGCGCATCCAACTGAAATATCTCGCCGCACATTAATTCAAAAATACTCTGCCGTGGTGGATTGCTTAACTGATCAGGAAAATAGCCAGTTATCGGATCGTGAGCGCAGCCAAAATAATTTACGCTTACGTCAGTTAATTGCGCAAATATGGCATACCAACGAAATACGCAGCGAACGCCCAACACCTGTTGATGAAGCCCGTTGGGGATTAAGCACCATCGAAACTTCGTTATGGCAAGCGATTCCAGATTTTTTACGTCAGCTAAATGATCAAGTTGAGCAACGTACTGGTAAAGAACTACCAATCAACATTGCCCCTGTCAGATTTTCTAGCTGGATGGGCGGCGATCGTGATGGTAACCCTTTTGTTACCCACAAAGTCACCCAAGAAGTATTAGACAGAAACCGCCATGCAGCGGCACGTCTTTATCTAAAAGATATTGTTGCATTGGTTGGCGAGTTATCAATGGAACAAGCAACGCCTGAATTATTGGCTCTGACCGATAACAGTAACGAGCCATATCGTGTGGTATTACGCCAGTTACGTTGCAAGTTGCGTAAAACCATCGACTACTTAAATGAACGTCTTGAAGGTCGTCATCCTGATATTAATACCAATGATATTGTTTGGCACCAAGCTGATCTTCAGGAGCCATTAGAGCTTCTATACCATAGCCTATGCGATAGCGGCATGAAGCTGATTGCCAACGGATTGTTACTCGATATTTTACGCCGCCTTGCCAGCTTTGGTATTCACATGCTGCGCCTAGATATCCGTCAAGATTCAACTCGCCATAGCGATGTGATTGCTGAGCTAACCCGTTACTTAGGTTTAGGTGATTACAATCATTGGGATGAAAATGAGAAACAAGCTTTCTTGTTACGTGAACTAACCAGTCGCCGCCCTTTGATACCATCAAATTGGCAACCAAGTGCTGATGTTGCTGAAGTCATTAAAACCTGTGCGCTGATTGCCAAGCAACCTAAAGAATCATTAGGTTCATATGTTATTTCAATGGCAGGTAAACCGTCTGATGTATTGACTGTATTACTGCTATTAAAAGAAACCGGCTGCAGTCATCCAATGCGTGTTGTACCACTGTTTGAAACATTGGAAGACTTAACCAACGCCGCTAGCTGTATTGAATCTTTATTGAATATTGATTGGTATCGTGGATACACCAAAGGCATGCAAGAAGTCATGATTGGTTATTCAGACTCAGCAAAAGATGCCGGGGTAATGGCTGCCGCTTGGGCGCAATATCGTGCTCAAGAACAACTTGTTGCGGTTTGCAATAAAGCTAACGTTAAATTGATGCTGTTCCATGGCCGTGGCGGCTCTATCGGACGTGGGGGCGGACCTGCACATAAAGCGATTTTGTCTCAGCCGCCAGGTTCAGTCGACGGCCGTATCCGCGTAACGGAACAAGGCGAGATGATCCGCTTTAAGTTTGGCTTGCCTAAATTGGCAGTACAAAGCTTAGCCTTATATACATCGGCCGTTATGGAAGCGACATTATTACCGCCTCCAGAACCCAAAAAATCCTGGCGCGATTGTATGCAACGTATTGCAGAAGAATCAGTATTACATTATCGCGGTATTGTGCGTGAGGAAAAAGACTTCGTGCCTTACTTCCGCTCAGCCACCCCCGAAGTCGAGTTAGGCAAGTTACCGCTTGGTAGCCGACCAGCAAAACGCAAAGTTGATGGCGGTATTGAAAGCTTACGTGCTATTCCATGGATTTTTGCATGGTCACAAAACCGCTTAATGCTACCCGCGTGGTTAGGTGCTGGCGAAGCGTTAAATGCTGCGATTCAACGAGACGAATTGACATTACTACGTGAAATGGAAGCAGAATGGCCGTTTTTTGAAACGCGCATTTCTATGCTAGAAATGGTTTACATGAAAGCAGAGCCCAATCTAGCCCGTTATTATGAAAACTGCTTAGTAAAACCTGAACTGCATCATTTAGGTGAAAAGCTACGCCAAAGATTACAACTCGGCGTCGATACTGTGCTATCGCTAACTGAATCAGATCAGCTAATGTCACACACACCGTGGAACCGTGAATCAGTTAAACTTCGCAATCCATACATTGATCCGCTAAACTTCCTGCAAACAGAGCTATTAGCCCGTACACGTAAAGAAGTAGAACCTTCTGCACACGTACAATTGGCGCTAATGCTTACTATCGCGGGTGTTGCCGCAGGCATGAGAAACACGGGTTAATGAAAACAATACAACTGATATTTGTCAGTGCCTTGCTGCTACTGACTGGCTGCGCCAGTCAGTACAGCATTACTGAAAATGAAATAGAGAATTACCTCAATAATGAGATGCACTTTGAGGTAAAACAAGGCAACCAGATTATCGGTATCAATCTGGTATTAAATGATATGCAAGTTAGTTTAGGCGACAAACCTAACATTATGGGGTTAACAGCTACCACCAAAGTTAGTATCCGCAATCCACTAATGCCAATCAGCGCTAAGCTTAAAACAACATTTGAAGCGCAACCTTGGTACGACAGCCAAACAAAAAGCATTTATTTGCGTCAGTTGAATTTAGTTAATGTCAGGGCAGAACCTGCCGACATCGAACAAACACTCTCGGCTATCACGCCGCAAGTAATGACTTTTTTACGTGGATTTCTCGAAAACCAGCCAGTCTATACACTGGATATGAATGACACTAATCAAGCACTAATGGCTAAAATGACTAAAGAACTCGCCGTTGAAAAAGGCAAGTTGGTAGTAAAGTTTTAGCTAAGATATCCCGTTAACAAATAAAGCGCCATCGGCGCTTTATTTGTTTTTAACACTGATGCCAATTGCTATAAATAACTAATCGCTTATCACTTATCACTTATCAAGTGTGATTAGCATTACTTATCAAAGCGGCCAATAGAAGGATAATCAACAATAACGGCCTCATCTAGCAGTGCTCGTCGTAACATGTCAAAAGCCACTGCAGCGCTTAGGCTTCTTACCAACTGACGAGAACGTCGAGGTAATTTAACCATTTGGCTATACATGCCCTGCTTAGTCGCCAGTGCAATGGCAACTGTTCCTACAGGTTTATCATCTGTGCCGCCATCAGGGCCAGCTATGCCACTGGTAGCCAAAGCAAAATCACTATCCAAAATGTTACGAACACCTTCAGCCATCGCCTCTACCGTTGCGATAGAAACCGCGCCATGATCATCCAAAATCTGAGGGTTAACGTTCAATACCTTCACCTTAGATTCATTACTGTAAGTGACTAAACCATGATGTAAATATGAAGAACTTCCGGCAAAATCAATCAGCTGACTGGTGATCATTCCACCAGTACAAGACTCAGCAACACTCAAACTAAAACCAGATTGAAATAAACGACTATGGATCTCTGCAGCTAGCGTAGGCCTGTTTTCAGCAACAACAGCAGTACCCAAACATTGTTTAACCGCTTTAGTCACTTCAGGTAAAGCGCGAATCGCTTTATCACCTCGGGCGAAAATCTTGATTTCAATGTGCGGCATGGAAGAGCGATAACCTAACTCAATGCCATCGGGAAGTGGAAGTGCGGTTAACATATCCGCTAGTGCTGATTCGCCATAGCCAATGGTGAGCAATTTATGTAATTGGTTATTATCAGCAGAGCCAAACTCTTGTGTAAGAAACGGCACAAACTGTTCTTTAAACATCTGCTTTAGTTCAAAAGGCACTCCTGGTGTAAAAAATAACCATGCATTATTTAACTTAACTCTGAAGCCACAAGCGGTACCAACGGGATTATCAACCATTACGGCTGATTCGGGTAACATAGCCTGCTTCAAATTACTTTTAGGCATCACTCGACCATTTTTAGCAAACCAATCGACTAAGTGATCGCGCCATTGAGTATTTTCAACTAAAGCTTCACCCTTAGCTTTTGCCATAGCCAATGCTGACATGTCATCACTTGTAGGCCCCAAACCGCCATTAACCAATATCACATCGGCATGTTTACTACGCTCTTGGAACACCGCAACTAAATCACCTAACCGATCACCTACAGTTGTTCGTTGTTGCATTTCAATCCCAAGCGACATCAGCTCGTTAGCAACCCAAGCAGCATTGGTATCAATAATCTGGCCAGATAATACTTCTTCACCAGTACAAATCATCTCTAGCTTCATTGCTAAATCCTTTAATGCAGTCATTGCCCCATAAGTTAGGCAACCAATATGTCAATAGCAAGAAAATAGATCTATTTATCAAAATGTTTTAAACATTAGCCAACGATATTTTTAAAAAAGAGCAAAATAAGCAGATAAATGCAAAAAATATTAATCAAAATAGAGATGGGTTCAAAAGGTAATGTTATTGGGGAGCACAACGAAAAAAGCCCTAGCATTGCTGCTAGGGCTTTCATCTTAAGTTGGCGGAGCGGACGGGACTCGAACCCGCGACCCCCGGCGTGACAGGCCGGTATTCTAACCAACTGAACTACCGCTC
>NZ_JAPDMX010000002.1 GCF_025971955.1 Shewanella subflava | reverse complement strand
TGTTGCAGGCCTTTATACATCAACCAGTAGATCGGTCAACCGATCTAAAAAGTGCTTATCTGATCGGCATTACAGCTGAGGCTGCGTTTTTTGTTTATGGGATCAAACCGAATACAGTTTAGATTCAATAAGGTATTTATTCGTTAATTTCAGCATTGTGATACACGTTTTGTACGTCATCGCAGTCATCTAATGCAGCTAAAAACTTTTCAAAGCTTTCGACATCTTCGCCGCTGATTTCAGTCATGGTTTGTGGAACGAACGCTAAGTTTTCTACCTTGAAATCAATGTCTGGAAAAGCTTCTGTTAGCGCTGTACGGGCATTGTTAAATTCAGATACCGGTGTAAATACACTGATAATGCCATCTTCAAGCTCTACATCGGTAACGTCGACATCAGCCATCATAAGCAGCTCTAAAATCGCGTCATCGTCATCACCATCAAACACAAATACGGCTTGATGTTCAAACATATGCCCAACAGTTCCTGGGCTACCTAGTTTGGCATCATTTTTAACAAACGCTTGGCGAACTTGAGTAAAAGTTCGGTTGCCGTTATCAGTCAAGCAGTCGACAATCACCATGCAGCCACCAGGGCCAAAACCTTCATAGCGGGCAGTATCGTAATCTTCACCGCCACCGCCACGGGCTTTTTCAATTGCACGTTCAATGACATGTGCAGGGACTTGATCTTTCTTTGCGCGGGCTATTAGGCTTCGTAGCGCCAAGTTGCCATCAGGGTCAACACCACTTTTAGCACAAATGTAAATCTCTTTACCGTAACGTGAGTAAATGCGTGTCTTTTGGCCAGCGGTTTTGGCCATGGACTCTTTTCTGTTTTGGTATGCTCTGCCCATCTTAATCTCGTTTTTTGAATGATAAGACTATAAATTTTCCCCGATTCTAGCAGGAATCTGCCGAGCTGTTTAGATGTGCTCTTAAAAATCGTGGAGATAATCTAAATTTAACCATTTAGATGCCACAGATGGATCACTAAATGGCTACATTATATGAATTGGCAATAATTAATCGATTTACTATAGGATTCAAGCTTGAAACAGCATATTATCAAATGTAACAGTGTTCTCCTTTAAGAACCGGAGACCATAACAATTTAAAATGGTTATGATTGCTTGATTCAATAAGGAATATTGACGAGTTAATCCCACACTTAACCACAATCATGTTGGTATGAGAGTCAAGAATGAAACCTGAAACGAAGCAAGACACAAAAAGTGAGCCAACATCAGCTATCGTGACGGTATTGTATTATGACGCGCCGGTCGGCCTAGAAATGCACAATGCCGTATTATCTGACTTAACGATTAGTCCATCTGGTCGGGTGATGATCCCTGAAAGCTTTCGTCGTGGTAAATCAATCATTGCGGTATTAGAAGGTGAATGTACCATCTTGAACGCATTAGGTGAGCGAGTTTACTCTCAAAAAGTCATTGGTTAACGTTATTTGATAACGATATCAGTCATTTAATTATGGATAAACATGGCGCAATATTGCTGAATAGTTTTACTGCGCCGTGCATCTTCTGATGTTAACAATGACACAATCTGTGTCATTTTTGCTGTTTATGGCATCAATTCAATAAACTGCTAAATAGCTTATCTGCAAGAGGTTGCAACACTGCAGCGTTAGGTTCGGTGTGACCAAAAGTACGTAAGCCGTATATTCCCATCATTAAGAATTGTGCCTGAACCTGACTATTGGTATCTGCAGGTATTAACCTTTGTGATTTTGCCATGTTAAGTACCTGTTCAATACCTTGCTGCCAGGCATGAAGGTTACGGTGGATCAGTTGATGAATATCTTCATCCTGTTCACCCACTTCACTTAACGCTTTAGTTAACAAGCAAGCTTGGGTGGCATCACAACTTAAACATTCTTGCACTATGCCATCTAGATAAGCTTTTAAGTTATGTAATGGGTTATTGTTGTTAGCAAATAATTGTTGGAATTGAGCACTGCGATCATCATGATATTGACCAATTGCAGCTATAAGTAGACCTTTTTTGTTTTCAAATGCGCAATAAATTGACCCCGGATGTAATCCCGTCGCTTTGGTTAAATCGGCCATGCTGGTTTTTGCATAACCTTTTACCAAAAATGCTCGCATAGCAGCGCGAAGAACGGCTTGGCGATCAAACTCTGCGTTTCTCATACAGGCTCTCTTAAACTATCAACAATTAGCGATGAATGATGGATGACTCCCGCAGAGTCTAACCAATTTTGAATAAACATTCAAAAACTAGTTGAATGATCATTCAAATAAGATTATCTTGAATGCATATTCAAGAAAGGAGCCGTCCATGTCAGCCAATTTATTTCAACCTTATGCACTAAATAACACCTTAACCTTAGCCAATAAAATTATTATGGCGCCACTTACGCGCTGTATGGCCGATGCTAACTTAGTTCCGACTCAACAAATGGCTGACTATTACGCACGTCGTGCAGAAGCCGGATTAATTATCAGCGAAGCGACTATTATTCGTCCTGATGGGCAAGGTTATCCGAATACTCCTGGCTTATTCAGCGCTGAGCAAATTCAAGGTTGGAAAGTTGTCACCGATGCCGTTCATGCCAATGGTGGGAAAATATTTGCGCAGTTATGGCATACCGGACGCGTTGCACATCCGCACTTTTTTGATGGTGGTGATGTGTTATCAGCTTCAGCCATTGCGGTTGAGGGCAGTGTACCAAGAATGCGTGAGCTGACTTACCAAACACCCAAAGCCGCAACCAAGGCTGACATTGAGTTATTAGTAAAAGATTATGCACAAGCTGCTGCAAATGCGATTGATGCTGGTTTTGATGGCGTTGAAATTCACGGGGCAAACGGCTATTTAATCGATCAATTTTTACATCATGACAGTAACCGCCGTGAAGATGAATATGGCCAAACTCCTGAAAATATGTCGCGCTTTGCATTAGCAGTATTGGATGCGATTGTGGCGCGTATTGGTGCAGAACGCACGGGATTACGTTTGTCACCAGGTGCTTACTTCAATATGGCAGCCGATAAGCGAGATCGTGCCGTATTTGATTACTTACTGCCTGAAGTGGCAAAACGTGATATCGCATTTGTCCATGCAGGAATATTTGATGATGCGATGGAATTTGATTATTTAGACGGGCGAGTGTCAAGTTACTTACGTCAAGTCTACACCGGCACATTAGTTGGCGTGGGAAGCTATACAGCGCAAACGGGTGCAGAAGCTATTGCAGCGAACAAGTTCGATTTGCTGGCTATTGGACGCCCCTTTATTGCAAACCCTGATTATGTTGCCAAAGTGCGCCAAGGCGAAGCGGTCGTTGATTACAACGATGCCATGTTGGCCGAGTTAATTTAAGTTTTTGTTTGATTTTTACTGGATATCATATCAACCCCAAATTGACATTTTAGTATCCATTTGGCCACTGCTGATGCAGTGGTCTTTTTTTGTTACTGTCATCGCTGCCATTATTTTACTGCTAGCCAATTTTTTATTAGTACTACTTATTTGCAAACCACTTTGCTGATATTTGCTATCAGGCTTGTGCTTCTTTACAATCCGCGTTCATTTTATGGGGTGACTAATTGGTGGGTAGAACAATGCATACGTTAAAGCAACTAGAGTCGGGTGAACTAAAGGGCATCACACGTTTGCAACTTGTTGCCGAGCTTACCGAGTTTCCACGAGCGATTTTTACATTAGCCGATAGCTTAGAAATTTTAGATTTATCTGATAATCAATTATCGAGTTTACCGGATGATTTTGATCAACTCAGCCAGTTACGTATTCTGTTTCTTTCACAAAATAACTTTACTGAATTACCTGCAATATTGGGTAAGTGTCCCAAGCTTGAAATGATTGGCTTTAAAGCCAATCAAATCAGCTATATTGCAGAAGATGCGTTACCTGATTGCACCCGCTGGTTAATTTTAACCGATAACCAATTAAGCCATTTACCGCCATCATTTGGCCGCTTAACTCAGCTGAGAAAGCTGGCTCTGGCTGGTAATCAACTTGTGGATTTACCTGAGTCAATGGCCCAGTGTCAGGCATTAGAGTTAATTAGATTATCAGCTAACCATTTGCGCCATATTCCCGAATGGCTGTTAGATTTACCTCGGTTGAGTTGGTTGGCGTTTGCTGGCAATCCTTTTAGCCATGTTGAAGAATGTTTGAATGACAGTGTGCCTATGATCCACCCTGATAATTTGCATTTGGGTGAGCAACTAGGTCAAGGAGCATCGGGGATTATTTATAAAGCCCATTGGCTTAATAAGCCACAATCGTTTCAACATTTGCCCGCGGAAGTAGCAGTTAAAATATTTAAAGGGGCGATAACCAGTGATGGATATCCCGCAGACGAACTGGATTGCTGTTTAACCACCGGCGAGCATCAAAATTTAATACCTGCCATTGGTCAAATTCATCATGGTGACACTCTTGGGTTGGTGATGTCGCTTATTCCTAGTGGTTATCGAAACCTAGGTTTACCGCCATCGCTAGTCACCTGTACAAGGGACACTTTTGGGGCGGGCACGTTGTTTACCCTTGATGCGATAACCCATATTGCTAAACAGATGGCGGCTACCTTAAAGCATATGCATCAACAGCAGATTAGTCATGGTGATATTTACGCCCATAATATTATGATTGATGATACTTTTAAGGTGTTATTTGGCGATTTTGGTGCGGCATCTAATTTGAATCATTTATCGCATTGTCAACGCGAAAAAATGCATCGTATTGAAGTGCGAGCACTAGGCTGTTTAATAGAGGATTTGCTCGGATTAATTCAGCCAGAAAATCCTGAGTATCAATCAGATAAATATCAGCAGCTTGCAGAACTTTCGTTTCTGTGTATGCAAGACAGTGTAGACTCTCGCCCCAGCTTTAGCCGCCTGCTTGAACAGTTAAGCAGGCTTTAATCTTTCAGGGTGATTAAAAATAGCTAAAGCATGGTCAATAGTCGCAGCAGGTTTACCCAATAAATAGCCTTGGGCATAGTCAATATGGTATTGATGCAACAGGGCTAAAATCTTTTCATTTTCGACAAATTCAGCCACGGTTTGGATGCCCATTTTATGAGCAAAAGTGGCGATAGTTTCTACTAATAACTGCGCTTTAGGATCGGTATCTACATATCGAATTAATGAACCATCAATTTTAATAAAATCTATGTCTAAACTGAGTAAGTGCACAAAGTTAGAATAACCAGCGCCAAAATCGTCTATGGCAATTTTACAGCCAAGCGGTTTGACTAATTTTATAAAGTGTTCAACCGCTTCATAATTGGTAATTTCCTCACTCTCTAATAATTCAAATGTTAACCTTTTGCTGACATCTGCTTCGTTGTGCAGTAATGCCAAAATTGCTTCTAGGTTTTGTGGGATGGCAATATCATCTAAGGTAATATTGACCGAAAATTCATAAGGTTGATCCTTAAATAGCGCGATTGACTTTGTCAGCATACACCGCATCAGTTGAGGATAAAGCTGTGACTTTCTTGCTGCCGACATAAACTGGTAGGGCGCAAGTATCTCGCCTGTGGGGAGTTTAATTCGCATTAAACATTCAAATTTAACCGGTGCATCAATGAGTGGTTGGATCAATTGGATGTAAGGTTCTACCCATTGCTCTTGAGCCGCCATAGCTAACATGCGGCTTTGGCGCATGTTTTCTTCAAAAGCTTCTGAGTTGGCCATTTCTTGGCTAAAACAGCAATATTCAATTCGTTGCTTTTTGGCAAATCGTCTGGCTAAATCGGCTTGACGATGAAGTTGGCTGGCCGATGATGTTAGGTTTTCCGCTGTGTATGTTTCAGGGGGAAGAAGGGCGTTGCTGGCAACGATTGCACCACCAATGCTGACAGTGATGGAATATTCACTATTCTCAAGGACCAATGGTGCTTGGCAAATACCTTGATATAACCTATGTGCTAACTCAGCTAACGTATGTTGATTGATAGTGGAAAACACTTGATTAGATAAGGTTGCAACAAACTCATCCGGCCCTGTTTTATATAACCCGATATCTGAGCTTTTAAGTGATAAACGTTGGGCGACTTCCAGCAAGGCCTTGTCTCCCACTGTGATGCCATAAAAATCATTAAACTCACCAAAATCGTTGATGTTTATCACCAGCAAGGCAGCAATTGATTGCTCAGCTAAATCGCTGTAAAGCTTTTTACGATTAGGTAATGAGGTTAATGAGTTAAAATACGCTTCTTGATATAACTTACTATTTTGTAATTCAATGTGGTTAAAGCTGTCTTGTAAAGATTGACGCATTTGATTGAAGTTTTCAGATAATTGCTGGATCTCATCCTGACTATTAATGGTTAAAACTTGAGATAAATTGCCCTTAACAATATTTTGTGTCCATTGGGTGAGTTTTAAAATATCTTTAGTTACTAATTTACCGACACGGGTAAATAGCCAACTTGATAGTAACACCACACCACCCAGCAGCAGCGCCTGAAACAACAACATTCGCAGTAATTCATCACCATACAGTTTTACTTGAATGGAGCCTGCATAAAACCCTTTCACTTGGCCACGATAAACAATAGGTTGCACAAATTGGCTATACCCGAGCAAAAATTCGGCTGTACGGGTTCTTGGGGTTTCAACCCATTTTACTTTTGATGGCCTTGATGCGGTGATGATTTGCCCGTGTTTTGCTTCTGCTAGGGCCTGTGGAAGTAGCGACGACCACATCCCTTCAATAAAGTAATCCTGTGTACTGCTAAATCCGAGTTGCTCTGCCCGTGACTGTTGTATTTGTGAGTTTTGAGCGCGATGGCTTAAAGTAATCAATTTTCCGTTTGGATCTAACACTGCAAAATCAGACAAGGTAATTTGAAAAAGACTGCTTTGGGTTTTATCAATACGGGTGGTTGCAGGTATAAAAAACTTGGTTAGTGCATCATTAATCTGCGCTTTTTGTCCGCTTAGGTGTTCGAAGTCGATACCTTCTCCGTTCAAAATTAAATGCATGCCGTGCACATTATCGATAATACCTTGTTTAACTAACTGTCGATTTAAATGCAGCTGATAACTTAAAAACAGTGCTTGTGCGCATACTAAAATAAGAATATTGCTTAATACTAACTTGCGGTGGAAGGGCATTTTTTGATGCAACAACCAATACAATAGCGGCTCTAAAATACAAAACAGCAAAAAAGTGCCAATTAATGCAAGGGTCAGAATTTGGCTAACAAGGGTTATTTTGGGCCAGTCAGCAATGTGTAATACCGAGTTTTGTCCTCCCCAAGGATTGGCTGACGTGTTGAGGTTATTAGGATCTAAAATCCATACGGGTTCAGCTTTATCTTTAATGAAAAGTACTAATTTATATTCAAGTTCTCCTGGATACACTGGTAATTCAAAAACATAATTATCATTTTGCAGCTGTAGCTGGTAATAGGTGTCGTCAATATGCCAGTCACTAAAACTGCCACTGACAAATATTTTTTCGATAATTGCGTCAGGCTCTATATCCCATTGTTCTCGAAGCTCTGTCGTTAATTCGATGGGAAAGTGAATCTGGTAGGGGGCTAATGCATCTTCTTTTAGGGCATTAATGATTGTGTTTTGAATCGGCCACAACAAAAATAAACCCATTAATATGGCTAATCTAAATTTCCATTTATGCAGGTAATGGGCTATTAAGCTCATGCTATTAATACACTTCTATCATGACGTGGTGATGTACGTATAAAAACATAATCGCCCTATGGTGATGGCAAGTAACACATTTAATGTCACCATGTGTTAGCACTTTGTTATAGATAATATGCGTTGCAAATCATACTGGGTCAAGGTGCCATAAGCTGAATAGCCAATTAATGTGAGCGACGAGAGGCTTAGATTAATCGTAATAAACCTCAACTTAGGATAAGAGGTGGGTTCAATAATCTGAATGCAACAGATTGAGAATATTTTGTCGCAAACTTGTCATGTGTTTTGAAAACAAGGCGAATTAGCACGTCAATAGCGGGCCTGTTGCATGTTAATGAAACGCAGTTAGCAAGATAAAGGATTGTTTGGTAAACGTTTATTATCACAAGCTGAGGGTAATAAATAATGGATCATTTTAGCTTATAAAAATACTTGATACTGGCGTTAAATTTTTTAGGCTGTAACTCTTCACGACTTATCATCAAAATAGGCCTTGTTATCATACATTTGGGCTAGGCGATTTCAGATCTTTTAGTGACGATGATGACTATTCAAACTAATTGTTAACACTTTTTCATTAAGTGATTGCTCTGTTTAAAAATGTGATAGTAGGGCAAAAACAATCAATCCCACTGTGATAAATGTGTCGAGATGAGCGGATATCAAGTATTATAATCAAATGATAATGTTTTAATGTGAGTAACCATAATGGAAAATAAAACCGCACGCTTTACCGTGTTATTAGATCCAAGTAAAAAACAGGCTTTTGAGCAACTGTGCGCCTCACAAGACCTCACACCTTCACAGGTTGTTCGTCAATTAATTCGCGGTTACCTTGAGCAACATGATGTGACTTACGGTGAACAAAAGCCGACCCATAACCCAAAAGTGACAAACTAAATTGGTTTTTGCCCTTATGCTAGCAATGCCCTCTAGCTCAAGTATGATAATTTTATTATAATACTATTATCATTTTTGTCAGAATCATACTTACACGCATCAATCTCGATATCGAGTATTCATCGCATTTTAGGTTCTGGCGGTTACAGTTTGTTAATTAAAGAGAATATGTGATGAGCGATACTATCCCACCCTGTCCTAAATGTGAGTCACCTTATGCCTATTCAGATGGCACCCTGTTAATTTGCCCTGAGTGTGCGAATGAATGGAACCCAAATGAAGTGGTTGTTGACCCGGATGCCATCATCCTTAATGATGCGGTAGGCAATTTACTTGCGGAAGGTGACAAAGTGACTTTAATTAAAGATCTGAAAGTAAAAGGATCTTCTTTGGTCTTAAAAGTGGGCACCAAAGCCGTGATCAATCGTTTTGTCGCTGGCGATCATGATATTGACTGTAAAGTGGATGGTAATGGCCAAATGATGTTGAAATCGAAGTTTGTCAGAAAACAAAACTAGCCTCGATTCAATATTGATAACTGATCATTGATTCGGCTCAGCCAGACGAGAACATGCCCGTAGAGATTAATCTCACGGGCATTTTTTATGGGCGCCAGTTCAAGTGTCGCTGCTTTGTTATTGTTTCAAAGGTCTTTTTTTGTCGTATTCAGTCATGTCACAGAATGGGCTAAGCCTGCGTGAGGTAAAATGTTTCTCTGAATGAATATGTTTGGGTCACTTATGTGATTTAAAAGTATTTAATAACAAAAATGTTTATTAAACAGTCGCCACTTTACCACCATTAGACAAACAAAAAGGGCTTAGCATTGCTGCTAAGCCCTTCTATAAATTGGTGGAGGCGGCGGGACTTGAACCCGCGTCCAGAAAGCCTACATTCATTTTACGGGTTTTAAAAACAACGACTTACATATAAAACAATAACTTATATAGCATTGGGCGGTTGATTCTTGTGATTGCTTGCGTACTGCGTGGACACTATGTGGACACTTTACAGGATGCTAGATATTGGATTTTTGGTAATTGCATCGTCTAGGTGGTCCGGTGCAAAGTGGGCGTAGCGCATTGTGTCTTTAATATCAGCATGTCCTAGTATTTGCTTTAATACCAAAATATTGCCACCGTTCATCATAAAATGGCTGGCAAAAGTATGACGTAAAATATGCGTCATCTGACCTTCAGGAAATATTAATCCAGTTCGCTTTATTGCACGTTCGAATGACCTGCGGCAAGGTCTGAATAACGGGCCGCGTACTCTTGGCAACATGTTTGCTAGTTCTTGGGCGATTGGTACGGTTCGGTTTTTCTTTCCTTTGGTTTTTACAAAGGTAATACGGTTATGCGCTATTTGACTGCCTTTTAGGTTTTCAGCTTCAGACCAGCGGCAGCCGGTCGCCAAACATACCATCACAATTGTCACCAGGTGTTCATATTCAGCATTGCGGCATTCATCTAAAACTATTGGTATTTCTTCTGGGTAAAGGTAGGCCAGTTCAGTATCTTCAATTTTGAATTGAGGCAATCCCTCTAAAGGATTTGGCAGCGTCCATTCACCAAGGCGTTTTAATTCGGTGAAAACCGCATTTAAATAAGCATGTTCGTGATTAATTGTGTTCGGTTTTACCTTGGTTTTTTTACCTTGAAAATCTTCAATCTCACCATCAAGCCGCATTTGGCGATAGTGCGCAAAATCGTTTATTGTAAGTTTGCTGGCTACTGGGTCACCAAGACCAAAACAGGTTAACTCAAGTTTACGTAATCGTGATTTAGGTTGCGCAAGCTGCTGGCCATGCAAGTCATACCAAAGCTTAATTAGTTCAGACAGATTTCGGAGATCTGTTTTTTCGCCAAGCCAAGGCTTGTCGTCAACCTTTCTTAATATAAAAGACTCATATGCAATCGCCTCGCCTTTTGTCGCAAAGCGTTTTCTAATCCGTTTACCATCGCGGCCATTAGGACGGATATCAGATATCCACGGCAGATCACTGCCGTCTTTAAGGTTTCGAATTGGCATTACGGGTCAACTGTCTCGGTTGGTCTATCTTCTTCAAAGTGAATGTTGCTCGCGCGCGATAAAGATAAAATTCTTTCAACCTCACTTACTGAATAACCCGTAATATCGGTTTCTACAGGCAAGCCATCAATCATTTTAGTGATCTTAACTTTTCTATTTCGCTTCGCCTTTAACCATTGAACGATAACCGTAGTTAAGCCGCCAACCACTCCACTTTGAATAATGAAGTTAAGTAAATCTGGTGAGCCAGCAGAAAACCGCAAGACTTTACCCTCATGCCATGCAACACTATTAATATCTAGCAAGTTTTTAAGTTCAGCCTTGCCAGCAGCATCAATATAAACATCGAGGTACTTCATGTATTTACTCCTAGTCCATCCTAAAAGTGTCACCAAAAGGTTATCACTGGCGTGGTCGTTTTTTGAATGTGCACTGGTGGTACTGATATACGGTAAGTTTTCAGTAGACGTAGAAACCACAAAAGGCAAACCACACAAAGCCAGCGGAAAAACACCCACCATAGGCGACTGTGACATTTACGAAATGACCGACATTGATAATATTCGTCAAATCGCAGCGGCTAAAAATGACAGCGTTTGCGACTCGACCAAATAAGCAGTATTACGGGTAATCAATTCCGCCGTTAGGCTGTTTGCAACTGTATATTCTTTTAAAAGCTTTGCGCCAACCAGATAGAAAGCCATATTTGCGCAAGGCTAATATGGCGTATTCAGAACATGTTGGCTCATATAAACAAGAATCACGTAGCTTTTGCGGTGCAAAATATCGGTAAATATAAATGCACCGAATAGACAGCCAAACCATTAAGCAGGCATCCTGAAAGTGATGACGTTATAACTAGTATCTTCAGCATTTTTGCCCGATGAAGCGCCCATACATCCTGCTTGTAAGGTAACGCCAACAGCATCGACGCGATAAAACTCCCATCCATCAGCAGCCCATTTATTAACAACTTGCTCCATATAAGCAGCCGCCTCATTACCTTTATGCGCCTTCATTTGAACAGTAATATTTGAAGGGATTTGAATCATTTTATATTTGTACATATAACATCCTTATTATTTAGTTTTTAACAAATCAACTTTAAAGGTACTTAATCGCCGCGATAATTAAGCCAGTGCATGTCAGTACCGTTCCGAAAAGCCATAGCTTTAGGTTTATAAATTCAAGCTTGAGATCCAACAGTGATTTTTTCACATCTTTAATATCAGTCTTAATTTCGCCAATATCACGTTTAATATATTCAACGTCAGACTCTAATCTTGCTAGCCGTTCTTCCATACCACCGCCACCTGAATGTTTGTGCTTTGAATGACCATTATCAGCGTGAGTGAACAAATTAACAACATTCCTTAAAGGCTGTTTGCTCATATCACTTTTTCCCCGACATGGTGTCAGCCAGCTTTTTTACATTTAAAAACTGCTGACAACCGCAATAGTCACACATCACCACGTAAGATGAAAACGTGCCATTATCCATTTGTTGGGCCGCACTAGGGCTAAAAACATTCACCTCACTGTTCACAGTAATCAAGCCGTATTGATCACCCAAAATTTGCAACTCACCCGCACCACACAAATGGCAGGGTTTATTGCCAATTGTTAAATTAAAAAAACTGACAACATCATCTTTTTGAACATGAGCGTAATATTCAAAATCGCTTACAGATTCATCCCTAATTGCCATATAACTTCCTTGTAATTAAATACTAATAAAGAGTTGTTCGGACGATGTTAGGTTTTTTTTAAAACCGACACCACTTTGCCCACCACTTTGGTAAATGTTGGGTCGATTTGAAAACGTTCATTCCCTTCTAACAAATAAACATGGCCATCAGGTAACAACTTAAGTTCACCTAACTGGTGGTTCTCATTTACTTTGAATAAATAATTCCCCTGATTCGCCTCTGTTTGTGTTGTGTCAATAAACAACAGGTTATCGCGTTGCTTTAACACAACGCCGTCTTTATGGCTTTTAGGTAAAAAGTGATTAATTAAATTGCTAGTCGCTTCAATTTTTTCATAAGGCGCCAAATGGCCATTATCAATGGTGTAAACCTGTAATACGCCACGGTTATAAGCAAGCTTTGGCTCTGACACTTCATTAACCTGTTCTGAAAAATGAGCGCTTGTTTTGCCTTTTATCTTAGAAAGATCACCAATCCCGAAGCACAGATACTCCAACGGCCAGCCAGTTAACAAGTGAATCCTGATTAACAACTCGTGTGATGTTGTTCCTCTAGTGGTCCAGGTGGAAAGTGTTGCTGGAGTTACGCCTATTAAGTCACTCAGCTCGACACGATTTCTAACTTCAAATAGGTTAATTAATCTCTCTATTAGAACTTTTCCACCATCGCAGCTTAACGGTTTGTTTAAATTTTTAAACAATTTGTCATGCTTGTACTTGACGTATCCACTCATATGATCAACAATCCACTCGTTAGCAAAATATTCGATATCAACCAGCCGCCACAGCAAAATGATATCAAACACAATTAATCAAAAGGATACCATCAAATGAGCAGATATGTATATCAAATTGCCGCCCCCTTCGTGTCATACGAAGAATACGCCCGCCTAACAGGTGTACCTGTTGCCACAGTGCGCAATCTAGTGCGTACAGGACGCTTGCCTATCAGAGCAAAAGCAGTGCCCCAAGAGAAACCCTTTATCAACATGTTGGCGTTAATTAAAGAAGCTGACGAACAGTCTGCCGCTTAAATTACGATATTCATGTATTCGTCATTTGAATAGTTCCTTATTCATTTGAATGTTAGCAAAAGGGAGTTTTGCAGCAATGTATACAAATCATACTGTTACACACAAGGCGTCACATCAACCGCACATTGCGGGTGCGTTAAGGCAGTTTGCTGACAACGAGGTGTTAGACGAGGTAGCCAAAGCCGCCAAGTTTCACCGCCCGCAAATGTTGCGTAACAAACTGATATTGGAGCAACCGCACAAACTGACCATTCATGAGTTAGTAGACATCACCAAGGCATCGGGTAACCGCTGCATTATTGACGGGGTGTTAATGGAGTTAGGTTGTGCAACGTCAGTGCATTTAGGGGATTTGTCAGCGTGCGAGCGATTACCGTTGACCGACCGAGCACTAGAAATAACAACCAATGCAGGGCAGTTAGGCCGCATCGCCATGGACGTTAAAGCCCAAAAACGGGTCACAGAACGCATGCGCCATGAAGCAATAAAACGCGCCAGCTTTGTAATGACCGAGTTAGCCATTTTTATGCATGACGTTGAACAGAAATTTCAGGCAATACCTGTGTTATCTGTTGCGGTAGATGCCATGCAAACCATGCCCACACCGGGCTTTATTTAGAGGGATTGATGATGTCCAGTGATCTAACAGAAAAACAGCGCAAACGACTAGAAGATAAAAGATGGGAATGCTTAAAAGAAGCTGGTGAGGATATCCGCTATTTATCAGAAGATATTAGCAATGCTATTGGCCATTTTGACGATCTGTTTTTTCAGCAACAAAAAATCATATGCAGCCTAGCAAGAATTGATTACAGCGAATGTGTTGTAAAAACAGATTGCCATGACAGTTATGAAATTGATGCCAGCAAGCTAGATAAAAATGAAATAGCAACATTAGCCGCTGAAGTTGTTAATTACGAAACTCGGCAAATGAGTTTGCAAATTGATTATTACCTAGAGCAGTTGGCAACAGATATGCGCAAGTTTAATGAATTCCGTGCAAAGTCACGTAGGAGTTAGATGATGTCTTTAGCAATTAAACAACCCGTTCAAAACCGTGCAAACATACTGCCGGATGCCGCCAACGAACATCATGGTGATGTGGGGCAAACCGCCATTGCGGCCATGCGTCAAATGCTGGGTAAAACCAGTGCTGCAAGTCAGTTTGATAAGTTAACCGCGCAACAACGTGCATTAGTGTTTTTTGCTGCTCGATTAAAGCCCAGCGAATACATCAATAAACCGTTACTGAGTTTATCGACCAACGAGCGTGAAGCGGTTAGACAGTCGTTAATAGCATTAACTGATTTAGGTCGTGCTTTTAGCAACATGCCATTAAGCCGTGATCAGTTTATTTCACCACGCCAAATCGCCATCACTCAAGCAACAGCCCATTCACAAAACCATGCAACAGAACATCAAGCACAACCGGTTGATGATGAATTTGCGCGGGTGACTCAGCAAGCCCATGCACTGATGAGTGAGTTTAATTATGACGCTGAACACTAGACATAAAAAAGCCACAACTGCAGCAACAGTAGTGGCTCGTATCAAATCAAAATGGAAAGGTATCGAAATGATGAATCAAAGCTTAACAGTAACCCCCACTTTTGCGCAAGTGATTGCTGATGAAGCCAATCGCGTAATTCGCACATTAAGTTTATCGCAACCCGCTGACCGTACATCAGTTGAATCGGCACTTGAATCATTAAAGGCTGTTGCTGACTCAACCGCGCCAGCCCTCGCCAAAACGTTGCACATTCGTCTTGTGGCCATTCGCAACAACATCAAAGTTAATCAAGTGGAGGTGTGATCATGGCTAACTCAACTGTTCAATTTGATTTAACCAATCCGCAGCATGTCGCTATGCGCAAGTTAATGGCCGATATTTATGCACGTCATTGCGAAGCATCAGAAAGCAAAGATTTTAACCTAATGGTTAAGTATGAAGGTATGGCGCAAGGGCTTGAAAAGGTCGCACTGTATGTATTGGTTGATCACACGTTGCACCAGCTTTGTTTTGATTTATCTTGCGCGCTTTATGCACAGCAAGAATGTTTGTTGGAGGTGGCAGCATGAGCGTAATTAGATTTAAAGCGCCTAAAACTTGTCACGTTATGTCAAATGGTGCATTGGTTCAGTACGTAGATTATCGAAAAATAGAAGTCGAACGTGATGCTTTAGCCGTTGCATATGGAAAGCTTGAATCATTGGCAATGCAATTTATCGAAAATTCGGAAGAGATTATAGAATTTTTCGAGGTTTCATCGGGTAGAAATCACTTGATTATAGCTAGAGATATTAGAGTGCTAGCGGATGATATGGTTGATCTTTTGAATGACAAAAATGACAGCTCACAAGGTGGTGCAGCATGAGCAAATCATTTACCACTACTTTTGGCACCGTAAAAATTAGCGAGCCTTTCGCTTGCTTTGCGACTGGGGATAAAAGCGTTGAAGTCAGTTACAAACCAGATAATTACAACGGCTGGGGCATAACTAAGACTTGGCCGCTTTGCAGTTTGTCGGGTTCATTTGAGCAAGCCGATGCCGATTTTTTTGCGTCTGTTGCAGAAGAAAAACTTCGTATTAGCCGCCCAATGGAGCAACAAGCATGAGCCGTCATATGCCAGAAAGCTTGCGATTATTTAACCGCACCCATAACCGACCAACAGCAGCCACTAAGCGCGAACGAAGTGCAGAAGCTAAGGCGCGTTATGACCGTTTACGCAAAATTGAAGATATTAAATTAGCCAAAGAAATGGGTGTTTCATTGGCTGAGTTGGGGGCGATATGAGTTATTTGCCAACGTACTTAAAAAGTACATCAAATCCTTGTACTGGACCTGATGCTTTTTCTAATTCATCAACAAAACCTTGGCTAGTAAATGCGGCTATTGCTTTAAGAAAGTTAGGTAATCCATCCATAACACGGATTTGTCGATATACGACATATTCATTGTTGATGAAACCAATAAGCATTCTTCCGTTTCGTTCAAGGGCTAATTCATTGCTCTCGATGGTTTCAGAAACTTTTGCATCAAAATTGGGTACTTCCACACCATCTATATATTTATCCATTTTCACAGCCATATCAAATAAGTAAGGGAACACGATGCTACCACAAGAAAAAACAGAACAACAAAGCGCAGATAAAATTTTTGCACAGCATTTTGATGATTATTTCGGCAAATTAAGTGACTACATGCAAAAGTTGGTTGTTAAGTTTGTTGCTAGGGAAATGCGAAACTTTGATGACTTTATTGCTGTAAGCCAAGCAGAAATTACCCGACACAGAATGGCACCCCAAGCGCTGCACGCTCAAAGGCTATTAGAAAACTGCCACATTTTAGACACTGAAACCACGGGTTTGCATCATGCTGAAGTGGTCGAAATAAGCATTATCGACCAATCGGGCAATGTGGTGTTTGACTCATTGATTAAGCCAGTTAACCCAATACCCGCTGACGCCACAAGCATTCACGGCATTACAGATGAAATGGTAAAAGATGCGCCAAGCTGGGGCGATGTTCACGACCAAATTTGTGCGCTGTTATTAGCTAAACCGTTAGTGATTTTTAACGCTGCATACGATGTGCAAGTGATGCAAGAAACCGCCGAAAAATACGGTAAAAGCATTCCCGAACAATTTACCCAAGACAGCGTTAACCACGGTGCATTTTGCGCCATGAAAAGCTATGCCGAGTTTTATGGGGTGTGGGACGACACCCGCCAACAGTACAAATGGCAAAGCCTTGCTAAAGCAGCTGCACAGCAAAACGTAACAATAGAAGGGCAAGCGCACCGAGCGCTTGCAGATTGCCGCACAACATTGGGCGTGATTAACGCTATGGCAAAAGAGGCATAACGATGAATAACGCAGCATTTAAACATTTAATTAAACACTTTCGTGATGAAAAGGCTAATTCGCAGTTTTGTGTTATGCGGATGCAATCTTCCAAACCTATTAACGAGCAGGTTCGTTTAATAAAAAGTGTCGGCGGGCTTGAACGATTGTATTGGCAAGCCCTTGGCAACGGACTCACTAACCTTGCAAAAGGCATTCGTCGTTATACCAGTAAACTTAAAGCCCATGCACAGGTTGACGGGTTGTAATGAATTTAGAAGACCTTACCCGCAAAGCTGGCGTTGATGCGTCAGCTTTTTTTACCACCTTTCACGCCAAAGAAGACTTGAAATGGTCGGCTAAGCTTGTGGCCGATTTGCCCGAGCATGTGGCGGTGACCTTATTTGGCCAATACTGCTATAAACGCCGCGCCTTAAACAATGGACGAAGCCCAAACATTTGGCTGCGTAAACGGGTTGCCACCATTACCGAAATGGTGGGGCAATTTCCTATTCCTGTTATTCACATCAACACCGAAGACCGCCGCCAAGGTATCGCCACGGAATGGGCCGACCGTTGTGCAACCGTGCTAAACAACATGACCGACTTTGGCAATAAACAGGTTGATGCACTTGAACTGTTATTAGCCATAAAAGAGCCAGCAGATCAATGGGGATTTTGCCCTGTCTTACCCGACCTTGAGGGATACAACATTAAAAAAGCCTTGGGCGTGTTTGATGAGTCACCCACCATGTACAACATGATTGCAGGCGCCATTGCCAGGTTAACCGATGAAAACTGGTGGCAGCGCAAACTGAATAAAGCTTATTCGCAATATGAAGAACACATTGCCATTGTGGTCGGTAAAGTGCGCAGCGGCGTATCACCGTATGTTAGCAACCATGCGTTTAAACAGTGGAAACAACGTAAAGAAGCCGCCCGTTTGTGGCTAAACGAAATGCAAGTGGTCAATGACGAACACGGATTGGAACTATCATTAGCCGATGCGGCTGACGCATCAGTAGCCAACCCAGAAGTGCGCCGCGCTGAACTCATGGTACGTATGCGCGGCTTTGAAGACCTCGCCATTGAGCAAGGCTTTGTAGGCGAGTTCTACACATGGACATCACCAAGCCGTTTTCACAGCTGGGTAAAAAGTAAAAAAGGCCCTGCATATTCTAATAAAAAATACGATGGCGCCACCCCAAAACAAACCCAAGCCTATTTGTGTAATCAGTGGGCAAAATGCCGCGCTAAATTTGCCCGTGAAAAAATTGAAGTGTTTGGTTTTCGTGTAGTCGAGCCACACCACGATGGCACACCACACTGGCATTTATTACTGTTTTTTAAACCCGAACAAGTTGAGTTGGCGCGTTCAATTATTCGTCACTATGCACTGCAACATGATCTTGATGATTTTGGTCCTCAAGAGCACGACATTCAAAATGACCATAAAAGATACAAAGCGCGGTTTGATTTTGAAACTATCGATCCAGAAAGAGGCAGCGCAACCGGCTACTTAGCCAAATACATTGCTAAAAACATCGATGGCCACATGGTTGACGATGATCACGAAGCTGAAACCAACGGCAAAAACGGCGCGCAAAATGCGGCAGCATGGTCAAGCACTTGGCACATTCGCCAGTTTCAACAAATTGGTGGCCCGTCAGTCACCGTGTGGCGAGAGCTGCGCCGTTTACGTGAAGCCATTGATTTTGATGATGTAGTTGAACAAGCCAGAGCCGCAGCAGATTGCGGCAATTGGTCACGTTATGTTGATGCCATGGGCGGCACTTTTTGCAAACGCGCAGACAGGCCAGTGCAACTGGCAAAAGCGATTCAAGATACCACAAACGCCTATGGCGAAGAGGTATCAAAAATCATGGGCGTCATGTCGCAACAAAATCACACCACAATTAATACTCGTCTTGATGGCTGGGAAATCCGCAAGCCGCAGGCTGACAAGTATGTGCCGAGTGCAGATGAACGGGCTTTTGATGTGGCTTTTGATCTTGCTTCTAAAAGCGGCGACAGCCGCGCACCTTGGAGTTCTGACAATAACTGTACGGACTCGATTAAAACCCCAAATAGTGATCGGATTTTAATAACCGAGGGCAAAAAGTTAGGGTTAGATAATCACGACCTAAAACGCCTACGTGCGGGATCCATTATTAATTCTGTTGTAAATGGTCGTGACCAATATATTTACATTCGCCAGGGCATGTTGTTGGTGAGTCGCAGACCGCCAAACGCCCATCAAGCCCATAGTGATTGGGATGATCCAGCGCTTAATTCTCAGTTTGACGCATTTACTCGCGCCAGCACCAAGGCCAACAAACAAGTGTTAAACGCCCAAGCGTGGCGAGTGGTCGATGGTCAATTAGATGTTGATCAATGGCTGCAAGATATGTCGATAGACATGGCAAAACTTGCACTCGAGCAACTGCAACATGTGGTTGACCTGCAGCGCCAAGAAAAGTACGCAGCACCTTATGTTTTTAAACCTGTTGAAGTGAATGCCGAATTTGATGAAACCGAGGACGATGATGCCTATTTTTGACCGTAACAACCCAACAGACCTAAAGGCCATGGCTGAAGCGCAGCAATTTACCGTTGAATGTTTAGAGCGCTATCAGCTTTGTAAAAAGCAATTAGACAACTTGAACAAACAAGCCGTTCGCCAATGGTTAGAACGCCTACCAACAGCCCAGCGCGAAAAGTGCCGAGTAACGTTAAATAACATCGTGGCAGCCAGAAAGAATTACAACAAAACTAAAATGGGGTAAGGGATGAAGATTGGCGATTTTAAATTCATATCAGATGGTTGGGGTATTGCTAAAGAGCGTAAAGGTTACGTTGTTATGTTTGGTGATGAAGATTGTTTTGCTTATGTCATTGCTTACCTGACTCGATATAAAGCAAAAAAAGAAATAAAACGAATCCAAAAAGGCAGGTAAAAATGAAAACACTCGTTCAAGGTTGTGAAAGTGCCGAGCAATTCGGCATTTTACTCAAGATGACGCGCATCAATAGCGAGGCCAAACAAAATGCATTACGGGCCTATTTGGTCGATGGCCTGCCAGCTGCTCGCGCTTATGCCCGTTTTTGTGTCACACAACAGCATTTTAGCAACGCATTAGCCAGGTTAAACAAAGCAGCAGATTTGGCATTGCAGTACAGTGATAACCACAAAAAGCAAAGTTAACACCACTTAAAGTGTGTTGATTAGCCAATTACACACTTTTAAAATCGCGCAACTGTAGAAAATGGGGTAAAAGATTTTTAGCGGTTTTTGCCATACACAAAATTATCCATGCCATTGAGTTGCGCGTTTTTAAATGTGTGGATAATAGGTATGGCGTCGCTGATGGCGTGTCTAATAAAAGGGATATTTATGTTTTTAGCGCTTATCGAGCAAGTTGAATTGTTGTGTGATGTTCACTCGCAACAGGATACTGAGTCAGGAAAAGATACTTGTAACGCCATACTTGCCGCAGTGGTAAAAAATGCGCGACAAGAATTTACAGAAGATTTAGCTCGCGCTGCAATTGCAAACGATGATCAGGAGACATCGCGTTAACCAGTTGTTTAACGAGTTGGCTTGATGATTTTGCACTAGGGCTAAGAGTGTGGCTAAACGATACGTTAACAACAAACGTGTGGCCACACTCTGGGTCAGAACATGAGCAATACAAATTAGCATGTGCAGAACTGATCCGGTCAGTTTTGCCAATTATCGCTTTACTGTTACAGCTAGTACATAACACCCGCATGTCGATCTCCCAATCGTTAGAGTGTTGATAGTTTAAGCGAAAACACTGGTTTTATAAACAGTAAATAATTCAGGGGTTATTGGAGTTATTTTGTTTACTTTAGGTATTTTAGAGTTATAATAACCCTAAGATAAAAATTTAGAGGGCACGGTGAATAGTAGAGACTTAATCAAACAACTGGAGCAAGCAGGATGGGTACAGGTAAGGGTGAAGGGAAGCCATCACCAATTTAAACATCCAGACCACAAACTGCCAATAACAGTGCCCCACCCGAAAAAAGATTTACCCAAAGGGTTGGTGCAGAAGATAAAGAAAGATGCGGGGCTTTAGCCCCTCGCTTTATAACTACATAAAATATTTATCGTAGGTAAAAATATGTTATATCCAATAGCAATAGAAAAAGGCAATGACACTGAAGCATTTGGTGTTGCGATCCCTGATTTTCCCGGTTGTTATTCCGCTGGTGATTCTTTTGAAGATGCACTGGTTAACGCTAAAGAAGCAATGGAACTTCATTTGGAAGCGCTGGCTGAAGCTGAAGAGTTACCACCATTAGCAAGTAATATTGATGATCTATTTAATTCACAAGAATATGCTGGCTGGGTTTGGGCTATGGTCGATATTGATATTGAGCCATACTTGGGTAAGGCGACAAAAATCAACGTGACTTTACCTAACTTGTTAACTAAAAAAATTGATGAGTGGGTTAAAAGCCATCCTGAGTATAAAAGCCGCTCACACTTTTTACAGATGGCAGCTACGCATGAATTTAAACAATGCTGCTAACTCACAAAACCGCCAGTTAGGCGGTTTTTTTATGCCTGCATCACTCCAAATCAAACACCAACTTTAACTTGCCGCCCACTTCGGTATCCCGCTTAACCGCATCAATCAAGTTGTTAATAAGCGGCTTGGTTTCATTTTTAAAATACACACCATCGTATTTTTCAGGGTCGCCAAGGCCAGCGGTATTACTGGGGATAATGCCCGATAAGCCGGGGGGGAAACGATGGGCGTTTAACACATCTTGTGCCGACACGTTTTTAACGTTCATAAACTCGTCTTTGCTTTCAAAATTACCGACGGGAATGATTTGTAAGCCCTTTTCTTTACCGTTGGGAATATTCACAAACAACGAACGGAAGTTACCCACGCCCTTTGAGTCTTGAATTTTTTCTTTAATGTCTTTTTCAACATTAGGGTCTAGGTTCGGGTCGGTGGCATACATGATAAAACCCATGTGGGCGCCGTTGATGTAGTATTTACGTCTAAACAAGGTGGCATCTTCATTTAATAACGCCGCCTGCAAACCGCCCAAGTAATCAGGGCAACCGTACACCTGTTGCACTGGGTCATATTGGCGCATCCAAATAATATCTTTGGCCTTATAGCGCTTAAATTGCTGATCACGTTCTAACACCACCGCGCCACCATCTTTTGCCACGCGGGTACGATAACTGGGCAGCGGAAACAGGCGCGTAACCTGACCAAAACCGTTACGAATTTTCACTAACGCCACATCACCAAACTGGACACAATTTAAAAACGTGGCACAAACCTCTTGCGCACTCATGCCACCAGACACAAAACGCGATGCCGCCATATTGGCGCGGCTTTGCACTATGCCACCATGTTGAGCATTGCGGCGGGTTAAGTTAGCCAGCAAATGCCTATCAATGGGCGGCTCCCAATATTCATCATTTTGGTTGTAATACAGCGAGTCGTAATCGGTTAACCACATGTTGGGCATCACCTGTTCAGGCAAGCCGAAAACCACAGGCGCGTTACTGCTAGGTTGCTCAGTGGCGTTAGTCGTGTCGTCGTTCGCGGCGGTTAGTGTTGCATTGTCCATGATGATGTCCTTTTGTGTTCATAATTGAGGGGTTCGTTGATCACCGCGTGGGCAATCGCAAAAAATACGTCGGCATGGCCAGTGGTATTGTCACGGCTGGCCTTAAAAGTAATCGCGCCGCCCGTATCGGTAGTGGTGCGGCGTATGGCTAAACAACTCATGGCAATGTCTTTGTTTGAGGCATCCCACTCGATGCGGCCACCTTCAATCACATCAATCATTTTCAGCACTAAACGGGTTTTACTGCCAACACTGTAATGAATCGCCGTGGCCTCGCGCGGGAATAAGGTACTAATAGAGTCGAACACCCCAGCACCAATGCCCGTGGTATCCACGCCAATGTAAGTGACTCGATAACGGGCATACACTTTTTGAATTTCGCTCACGTGATGGGCAAAGTTCATACCGCGCCAATAGTGTTTTTCTAATACACGGAACTTTTCACCTTTCTTTTCACCTGGTGCAACCACAACCAAAGTGGCGTTATCGCGGGTGCGTGATGGATCATAACCAAGCCACACCTCACGGTTACCAAAGGGGCGTAATTCATTGGGTTTATGGTCCTGCCACCTCGCCGCATCAACCATGCATTTTTCAAGGTCGCTGAACTTAAATACACTGTCGGCATCATCAACAAACACGCACATAAACAAGTTGGCAAAATCATCGCCGTTGTATTCATCACGCAGTTCGTCAATATCAAATAAGCCACAGCCGCCTGCCAACGCATCTTCAATGGTGACCACAAAACGCCACTGTTTATCGGGACATAATCGGCCACGGTCGCGCATGGCATCAAAGGTGGGAAATTCAATTTCTTCGCGGTCGGGTTTACCTTGGCGCCAATGGTCGCCAGTCCAAAACGAATACGCGGGGTGTGCTTTAGTGGATGGAGTAGAAAAGTAGGTTTTACGCCAGTTTTTGTGGGTCGCCATGGCAGAGGCTAATTTGTTTAATACATCAAACTTGCCAATCCAAAAGTATTCATCAACGTACACATGGCCGTGATAACTCTGGGCGGTTTTACTGTTGGTACTTAAAAACCGCAGTTCGGCATCACCGTGTTTGGTGTGCAGCACAATCGGGTTGCCGGTTAATTCAATTTCGAAAAACTCTTGTGCTATGGCAATGATGTAACTGCGAAATACTTCAGCTTGTGACCGTGACGCCGACAAGAATATTTGCGGATCCCCGGTTAATACTGCTTGTTCAAATGCTTCACCCGCAAAGTAATAGGTAGCGCCAATTTGACGGCTTTTTAGAATATTTCTAATACGCTGATGCAAATTTTCGTGCATGGTTTTTTGGTATTCAAAAAGCGATGCATACCAACTGGCAAAATCGTCAGCCTCTAAATGGCTGACATCATTTTTACGTTTGCGGCCTTTACGCGGTTTATCGTCATTACCAGAGCGTTCGCCACCTTTAGCGTTATTACCTTTATTACCAGACTTGGAACCAGAACCAAACGTATGACCTTCACTGATTAAGCGCTGCTTTTTTAACTTCACATGCTTTTCAATCAGCATGTCGAGCTCTTTTATTTGATTACCCGACTTATCCTGAATATCCGACAACATCACAATGCGGCGTGCAATGGCCTCGTCTACTTCTTCCTCACGCAGTAAATCACGCCAGCCGTATTTATCAGCCCAGTAGTACACCACCCGATTATTAGGCAGGCCGAGTTCGTCCCGTATTTCGTCTGGGGTATGTCTGCGTAAATAAAGCCGTTTGGCGGCTTCGCGAATTTCAGGGGAGTAGGCCATATCACTCAGGGTTAATGATTAATATTGCCAGTGTATTGACTATCAACTCAGTCATAACGGCCTTTTTATCGGCTCAGTTCCGATAAAGCAAAAATCGGAATTGCCCCGAAGTTTGCCAAGTGATTGCACCTTGCCAAAGCCGTAAGCTGTAGACCTTACATAAACGTTTACGCATAAATGGCAGGCAGCAAATGGGCAAGCAAACTGGTTGGGTTATCGCAGCAACAGAAGGTGCCACCGTAGATGGTCGCACTATCACCAAACAGTGGATTGAAGACATGGCCGCGCAATATTCAGTGGATGAATACACCGCCATGATTTGGCCTGAACACTTCCGCTCATCTTGGGGCCCGTTTGAGGGTAAAAACTGGGGCACAGTGGACGAAGTAAAAGCGTCAACCAAAGACGGCAAACTGCGTTTATATGTCAAATTAACCGCCAACGATTACTTATTAGCCGCTAACCAAGACGGCCAAAAGCTGTTTATGTCAATCGAACCTAACATTGATTACAAAGGCACAGGCAAAGCCTATTTATCAGGTATTGCCGTAACCGACTCACCAGCCTCAACGGGCACAACCCGCCTTAAATTTTCAGTAGGTCAAAATCACCACGACCACGAATACAGCCAATTAGAAGAGTTGCAACCAAGCGACTTCATTACTGAACAAGCAAAGCCAACGGAAAAGGGTTTGTTTGCCATGCTACGCGATTACTTTACTCAGCCAGACACGGCAACCGAACCAACCGAGGAACCAGCAATGGACAAAGCACAATTTGACGCCCTAATGGGCAAGTTTGAAACGTTTGGCACCAAGCTAACCGAGATTGAAACCAAAGTGGACACCTTTGGCAAAAAGCCAGAAGACCCAGCGCCAGCACCTAAAAATGAAACTGAAGCAAATAAAGACGAAACCGCGCCAGGTGTAAGTGCTGAACAGTTCAGCAAAGTTGAAACGTTATTAACTGGCCTAACTGAAAAACTCGGTGCAATGGAAACCAAGTTTAACAAATTAAGTGCTGAAGTAGATGGCCAAGAGCCAAACCCAGCAGGCCAAGGCGATTCGTTCTCAGTGGTTTAAGACCCACTAAACCACTTTAGTCATTTATTAGCAGCGAGATAACAGCATGAACTTAACACCTATCGCACTATCCTGTTTGTTGGCCTACAGCTCGAACATGGCCACCGGATATCAAACACCAGACGTCAGTAAGCAATTTAGCGTTACTGGCCCAATGGAAATCAAACTTCGCGCCGCCATTCTTGATTCAGTCGAGTTTTTAAAACTGATCACCATGATGGACGTTGACCAAATTAAAGGTCAAGTGGTTAGCGTAGGTAATACAGGCATTGCCACAGGCCGTAAGTCTGGTGGTCGATTTACCTCTGGGCAAGACGTTAAAGGAAATACCTATGAACTGGTCGAAACTGACTCTTGTGCCTTTGTTGATTGGGGCACATTAGCAGTATGGGCTAACGCAGGCAGTGAACGCCAATTCATGAAACTAATGAGTGAAAACGCCACTATGCGTTTTGCCCTCGACATTTTACGCGTCGGCTTTAATGGTACTTCTGCCGCAGCAGACACAGATCCAGTTGCTAACCCGCTTGGTCAAGACGTTAACAAAGGCTGGCATCAGTTAGTAAAAGAGAAAGCGCCTGATCAGGTAATGACTGACGCGATTTACTTTAACCCTGATGCAACAGGTGTTTTGAAAGACGGTGAATACAAAACGTTAGATGCCATTGTTACCGAAGTTAAGAACACCTTGATCCCTGAACAATTCCGCAACGACCCACGCTTGGTTGTATTGGTTGGCAGTGACTTAACCGCCGCCGCTCAGACTAAGTTGATGAACCAAGCTGATAAGCCTTCTGAGCGTGTTGCTGCGCAAATGATGGATAAATCAATTGGTGGATTGCGCGCTTACACGCCACCGTTCTTCCCAGGTAAACGTCTAGTTGTGACATTGCTTCCTAACTTGCATTGCTACACCCAAAAAGGGACCCGCTCGCGCAAGTCTGAAAACGTAGAAGACCGTAAACGTTGGGAAGACAAGTATTGGCGCTTTGAAGGGTATGCAGTTGATGAAATGCAGGCATACGGTGCAATCGATGAAGCTGCAATGAATATTGGCGCAGCCCCAGCGGTTTAACCCTATCACTAGGCACTCACTGAGTGCCTAGTTAATCCTTTATTAAATAGCTAAGTAGGACATTGCCATGAGTGCCATAGCCAATTTTAAAAAGCGTCGTGCAGCAGAAAAAGCTAAACAACAAAATCCATCAAATCAATATGAAGCAACGCCAGCACCCGAAAATGAAGCTTTAGCATTACTGGCATATCTATTGTGCTGTGATGAATCAGAAGCCATTGCTAAAGCGCGTGAAGCAGCAGAGCAAAAAGCACGATTTGTTGAAATGAATATAGATTTTTCATCCGGTAAAGACAAAAGCGCCATAGCCGACGTCAAACTTGACGATGACGGCAATATTACCGCCATCACTGAACTGTCAGATTCTGTTAACGATGCAACAGACAGCGTGAACCATGCCGCTGACTCAGTGACCGATGCCGCCGACAAAGTTGAACAAAGCGCCAGTGCCATTGATGACAGTGCCAGCGATTTAGCTTACAGCGCTGACACCATTGCCAATGCAGCAAGCGACATTAAAGAAGCGACCGCAGAGCTAAAAAAGCCATCGGCGGCGCCAAAATCCTCGCGTTCAAAGAAAGTCGCCGCGCCCAAAAGCAACTCGAAAAAGTAAGCCAAACAGGTAACGGCCAATATGCCCCAAGCCTGCACTTACAACTGATCGAACTGGAAACAGATTTAACACGGCTAAAAAGCTTTGCCAGACGCAGCGACAAAGTAAGCCATAAACGTGATGTGTTACTGCCCAAGTGGCTACCCATTACCACTGACTATTTAGCAAAGCTAGACGCTAACCAAAAGGACAAAGTAGATGACCATCCTATTTTTGCTTATTGCATTATTTGGTTGTTTGACGTGGGCAACCTTGCCCAAGCGCTTGAACTGGCTTTTCGCGCCATCGAACTGGGGCAACCTATGGCGGGCAGCATTCGCCGCCAGTGGCCGGGCTTTATTGCAGACACAATATTTGATTGGGCAGAAGTGCAAGCCGAAAACGGCAACAGCATTGAACCGTATTTCAGCAGGGTATTTAAGCGCGTGGTTAACGATTGGAAACTGCCTGAACCGGTTACCGCCAAGTTTTACAAGTTCGCGGGGCTGGCATTACTGCGAACAACTAACGGTGACATTAAACCAACACAGGTTGGCGACATTGAGCGCCTACAACAAGCTGATGCGTTACTCGAAAAAGCGGCCAGTTTGCACAAGCATGCCCAGGTAAAAACCGTAAGAAACAAAATTGATATGCGAATACGCGCGCTTGAAGCCTATGGCTCACAAGAGAGTGGTTCGACATAAAAGACTCCCAACCCTCCAGTGCGCTAGCTGAGTGTTTAACGGGCGACCGTTAAAAACCACTGTGACGCTAACCGCACTGAACCCAATTAACCAGTGATGCAAGCAAGGTGATGTATGAGCTTTGGATTTGAGGCAACAGCACAAGACAGTATTGCTATCGATATCGGTAGCAACTGGCCTGCATTGTCTACTGGCGAATTTCGCCAGCATCGCCGCATACCTGAAATGTTTGAAGAAGCCGTACTGGCCGACTCGCTTAACCGCAGCGTGGCCGAAGTACAGCAACAAATACTGAATTTCATTATCTCCAATGATGAAACTGACAAGGATGTCCCTTTTGCCCTAAGCGCTAGCTTGGTTCCTGATTTCAGCGAGCAGCAAATCAGCATTTACCGCGGCGCAGTGTATGCCCGTTCCCATGCCGATTTGCTGGGCTATTTTTCTGCCGTTGATCAAAAAGACGCTGGCAACAACAAAGCCCAAGATGATGAACAACAAAACACCATATTAGCGCAATCAAACCGTTCAGTGCGGTTATTGCTAGGCCTTGGCCGTGCGGGAGTGCATTCACTATGACAGTGCTAAATGATTTAACCATGCATTTATATGAAAGCCTAAAACCTGCAATTAAGCTCAATGATATAGATGCTTGGCAAGATAACGGCCAATTGCACATTATCCAAGATGACCAAGGAAAAGGGATCTTAATAGCTAAATGGCAGCATAGCGCTGTGATTGCAATTGAACGTCTTCCTCATAGACACATTAACCCTTATACCGTGCTCGCAATTCTAGCGGCTTGGTTGTCAGATAATGAATGGCCACAGGAAGAATATGGACTTACAGAGCCATCAATAGATATTGACGTGATTAGCCATGACCATGCACAAATGTTTATTAGTCTTGAGCTGGTTGAAGATCTTGAAATAGAAGAAGACGAGCAAGGACCTATTCAATATCTAGGAAAAAAATTCAAATTAACAAACATTGTGACCGACTGGGCAGAAGAAGTTCAAGTTGAGAATAAACGGTCATGAATTTTAAGGTAAATGTCAACAACCTAAAAGAAACACAGCTTCAATTAGCTCTACTTGCATTACCACTTAAAAAGCGTCGAAGAGCAATGTGGCGTATGGCTGATTCAGTAAGAAAGAAATCGCAAACTAGAGCTAAGCAGCAAAAGTCACCAGATGGAACACCGTGGGCACCAATTAAAAGAAAAAGAAAGGCTGGCGGAAAAAGAGACAAGATGTTTAGAAAAATCCCCAACTATATGAGGATTAGTCAACCAAAAGAAACATCTGATCTTGCCCGTGTTTATTTTCAACCCCAAATGCCAGGTAAAGGTAAGTTTTCAACAGGTGTGATAGCCAATATGCATTCTACTGGTTACACGATAACCAGAAATAAAGCCGAATACTCAGCATCAATGCAGCGATATGAAGCCAGAAAAGGCCATGACAAAGGCAATGCGACCAGAGCTCAAGCAAAATATCTGATAAAGCTAGGTATGAAACGCAGAGTAGCAAAAAGCGAAGTATCACAACGTAAAAAGTTAGGGGCTTATACAGTAAGAGCTACAGCAGGGTGGATAGTTGAAAATATCAGTTATATGCAAGCGGGAATGCTGATAACAAAGCTTAAAAACGAGAGCAAATCTTCCAAGCCATCTTGGAATATAAAACTACCTGCCCGAGAAATACTGGGCGCTAACGTAGAAGAACAAACCAAAATATTCAAACGTGTAATGCAAGGTATAAATCACGGTTGGAACGTCAAAAAACAAGACATGAAAGGGTAATACCATGGCACTAGGTAAAGTACAAGTTAACAATTTGAATCTCGGCCAAGGTGACATTGCTGCCATCGAACGCCATTTTCTGTATGTCGGTCGCGCGGGTGCAGTAGGCGAAGAAAGCCAATTGTTTAGCGTGAATGCCCAAACAGATCTTGAAGACGCATTAGCTGACAGCTCACTGCGTGATCAAGTCATTGCTGCGCAATTAAACGCGGGGCAAAACTGGACCGCAGCAGTTTACCCACTGGCAGACGGTGAAGACGTATTTGAAGCCATCGACCGTGCCAACGAAGTGCAAAGCTTTGAAAGTGTCGTGTTCTGTGATGTCAGCAATACTGCAGAAGAAATCACCGCTAAGCACGATTACTTATTTAGTTTGCAAGCCTCACTTGGCCGCTTTGTGTCTGGCCTTGTTGCCGTAGCCGGTATCGATGCCGCTACCCAAACATGGGCTGCGTATGAAGCTGCGCAAGTTGCTTTGGTAGCAGGGCTAGCCAATCACCTGATTATCCCTGTACCGCAATTGCACGGCAATAACGTGGGCGTGTTGGCTGGCCGCTTGTGCAGCTACTCAGTGAGTATTGCCGACAGCCCAATGCGCGTAGCCACAGGCAGCGTATTAGGTTTAGGCAGTGCCCCAGTGGACAGTGCCGAAAAGCCATTAGAGTTAGCCACCCTAAACACCTTAGCCACAGCCCGTTTTAGTGTGCCGCAGTGGTACCCAGATTTTGAAGGCACGTATTGGGGCGACGGCTCAACACTTGACGCCGCAGGCGGTGACTATCAATACATTGAAAACATTCGTGTTGTGCATAAAGCCAGCCGTGAGGTGCGTATTTTAGCCATTCGCCGCATAGGTAACCGCGCCCTTAATTCAACCCCCAACAGCATTGAATTAAACAAAGCCTATTTTATGAAGCCGCTACGCAACATGAGCAAAAGCACCACTATTTTAGGCAATTTGTTTCCAGGTGATATTACTCCTCCAAAAGATGGCGATATTGAAATTGTCTGGCCAACTAACAAAAGCGTGGTGATTTACATGGTTGTGCGCCCCTACAACAGCCCTAAATCAATCACAGTCAACATCATGCTTGATTTAAGCAGTATTTAACGGCAACTGGAGCTACCAACATGCGTTTATCTGGAATGAATTTTAACGTCAACTTAGGCGACATCATGCTGCAAGTGGACACCGCAACATTAACCATTACCGACAACAGTGGCGTAAGCCAAACCAGCGGTGTACCCGATGGCTATGTTGATGGTGATGTGTCAGCAAGTGGCGAGCTGAGCATTAACGCCAGTAACTTTAAGTTGATCTCAAATGCGGCCAAGTCGGCTGGTTCGTGGCGCGGCTTGCAAACGTTCGACATGATGTTTTATGCCAAAACGAGCAAAGACGAAATGAAAGTAGAAGCCTTTGGTTGCCGCATTAAATTAAGCGACATTTTGGATATCGACAAAAAAGGCGGTCAAGCCTCGTTATTTAAAATTCCATTTGATGTAACCGACCCTGACTTTGTGCATATCGACGGGGTGCCATACCTACGCCCTGACGAAATTGAAAACATTGTTCAGTAATAGATAGCAGGAATACGTAATGGATGACGCCGACAGAGCAGGCATTGAGCAAGAACGCCTAGAAAAAGCGTTTTTAACCAAGCGAACAACACCGCCGAGTCGGCCAAGCGCAACCCAGTGTATTGAATGTGATGTAGATATACCGCAAAAGCGCCGCCAGCTGTTACCCGGTGTGCAGATGTGTGTTGAGTGCCAAACATTAAGTGAGAACAAACGATGAGCCAGTTAAAAAACCGCCTAATTGAAAACCTAATTGAACGTGAAGGAGGGTATGTGAACGACCCAACTGATCGCGGCGGTGAAACTAATTATGGCATCACAGTTAACGTGGCCCGTGACTATGGCTACACAGGTGACATGCGCCACTTGCCGTATGAGTTGGCGTTCAAGATTTATCAAGACAGTTACTGGGCACCGTTAAAGCTCGATGACATTAGCGCAATCAGTGAAGACTTAACCGAGCAGTTGTTTGACTTTGGGGTTAACTCAGGTGTGGCCACTGCCGCAAAGCAGTTGCAAACCCTATTAAACGTTTTAAATAACCAGCAAACACTTTACCCCGATTTAGTGATTGATGGTGCATTGGGTAGCCGCACGTTATTGGCATTACAGCAATATGTTGCGCAACGAAAACTGCTTGGTCTGTTGGTATTAGTTGAGGCCGTTCGCGGTAAGCGCATTGCGTTTTGCGTAGACATTGCCGCCAACGACGAGCGCCAAGAAAAATACAGCTTTGGCTGGTTAACTCGCATTGTGAATTTATAGGACTGCATATGGACTGGAAAGACATAACAAGCACCGTTGGCACAATCGCCGGAGCCGTAGCCCCGTTACTAGGTGGTCCAGTTGGTTTGGCCGTAAGCATTGGCAGTCAAATTGCGGGTGCATTGGGCACTGACAATACACCCGAAGCCGTGCAAGCCGCCTTGCGTAAAGACCCAGCAGCAGCGTTAAAACTGCAAGAGTGGGCACAGCAAGAACGTGAACAAATACGCCAGGGCAATATTGAACTGCAGCGTTTAGCACTTGATGAATACAAGTCAGAACTTGCCGACCGCCAAAACGCCAGAAGCGAACATAAAGAACACTGGATGCCAGCCACGTTAACGCTTGTGTTGTTAGGCCTGTTTGCTGCCGTGTTATGGGCGTTGTTTTATGGCCCAACTATCGACAACAACCGAGATTTAATTGTGTATCTAGTGGGTAATTTATTCACCTTAGTCGCGGGTGCGGTGACGTACTGGGTTAGCTCAACCAAAGAGTCGAGCGACAAAGACAGGGTAATGGGGCTACTTAAACAGCGCACAGAACCAACGCCACCGAGCAAAGGAGCGTAACGCATGGAGCACTTAACCAGTTGGCTTGTGGTGATTATTGGCATTGTGGGCGTGTTACTCACCATTGCTGTGCCGTTAATTGCCTATTTAAACAGTGTGGCTCATAAAACCAGCACTGAACTGAGCAACCATAAAACCCATGTGGCCGAAAACTACGCCACTAAAAATGACGTGAAAGATTTGGGCGACCGAATGGAGCGCCAGATGCAAGCCGGATTCGACAACCTAAAAGAACTATTAACTAACAGTAAAAATAAGGACGCAGCATGAAAAAGCAAATCACATTAGTTATTGCCGCCGTAACCATTGGTTTCACCATGACCACTGACGATTACAACGGCTATTTAAACGAAATTATGCCAGACAACAAAGTGGCACCCGCTTACAACCTAGTGATGCGCACTGTTGATGCAGAACACAAAGAAGAACTGCGTTCCATTTTAGACACATCACCGGGTGCAGCGTTGCAAATTGCAGGCTTGCTAACACAGGAGTTCGCGCCGTCGATTGCCATTAGCGTAAAAAAATAAATGCGCTGGTTGACGCGATAGGCAACAACCAGCTTGAGCAATTACTCACAATGCGTCGCTATTTATTGCCCCATGAAGACGACAGCGAAATAAGCATTGCCCGTGCAGCTTGGTTACTCACCAGACAGCGCGAAGATTTAGAAGCCATTGTTACCAACGCCGTATGTAAGGCGTTTGGTGGTAAATAGCCTTAAGCGAAAATTTAAAACTAGGAATAGCCAATGAGCTTACCCGCACCGTTAATGTTTACCGTTGGACTAATAGACCAAATTACTAAGCCGATTGCCAAAATCAGCCAGCAATTTAATGGTCTTGCGTCTAACTACCAAGCCGGAACCATGAAAATGGCCTCGGGCATTGGTGGCATTGCGGCCAGTGGGTATGCGTTGCAAAACGCACTCATGCCAGCCATTGAAATGGACCGCGCACTGGGTGAGGTTAAATCGTTGGGTGTGCGCGAGTCAGCACTAAAAATGCTAACCGACACATCTTACGAATACGCACTTAAATACGGTAAGTCTGCCACTGAGTTTGTGAAGTCTAGCTATGACATTCAATCGGCCATTGCCGGGCTGAATGATGCCGACCTGTCACGCTTTACCTTATCAAGTAACGTGCTTGCTGCAGCTACCAAAGCAGACGCCGCCACCGTAACCAGTTACATGGGCACCATGTATGGCATTTTTAAAAATGACGCCATGAAAATGGGCGAAGGGGCATGGGTAGAACGCTTAACAGGCATGACAGCAACCGCAGTGCAAGCATTTAAAACCGACGGTAAAAAAATGGCTGACGCCTTTGGCGCATTAGGCGCATCGGCAGGGCTGGCACCACTTGAAGAACAAATGGCGATTATGGGCACACTGCAAGCCACCATGCAGGGCAGTGAGTCGGCCACCAAATACAAATCATTTTTAGCGGGAGTCGGTAAAGCCCAAAAAGCGCTAAACCTGCAATTTACTGATGCCAACGGCACCATGTTACCCATTGTCGATATTCTGAATAAGATTAAAGGCAAATACGGTGATGTGATCGACGTTGCCGAAGGTGATGCCTTAGCCACAGCGTTCGGTTCGCAAGAAGCCGTGTCGATGGTGAAGTTATTACTGAATGATGTGAATGGCCTAAACGGTTCAATTGAAAGCTTGGGCAAAGTGAAAGGTATGAATAAGGCCGAAGAAATGGCCGCCGCCATGACCGACCAAAGCGAACGCCTTGCCCAAAGCTGGTTTGTGATCCGCGCCGCGTTTGGCAGTGCTGTATTACCTGCCTTCAATAGCTTTGTCGGCAAAATCGCAGACATGGGTAAAAAGGTGATTTGGTTTGCTGAAACATATCCTGACTTAACCAGAAACATTGGTTATACAGCCATTGGTTTATTAGCCCTAGTGGCTGCAGGGGGGGCATTTACCTTAACCATGGGTGCTAGCAAAATGGTGATGACAGCATGGAGTGCGGGAATGCTGGCTGCAACAGGGGTTAGTGGTGCATTTTCAGCGGCATTAACTTGGATGAGAGGCGCAATGTTAGGGGTCAATATGGCAATGTCACTCAACCCAATAGGATTTATAGTAGCAGGGATTACTGCCGCAATTGTTGCTGTAGGAGCGTTAATTTATTACTGGGATGACCTAAAGGCTGCTTTTTTAGATGTGAGCTGGATGAATGTTTTTAAGTCAGTTTTTAGGAATGTTTGGAACTTCATGAGTGAAACATTCCCTGTATTTGGTTGGTTAATTGAGCAACTAACAAGCCTTATGGGTATCGACATAAATGCAGCTTTAGCTGCTACTGTTACCCCAGTATATAAGGGGGTACCAACACCACTAGTTGACTCCATTGCCCCTGTTCAATCACGCGTTGATAAAGGTGGCATTACTCAAAACCTATCAACAGCCAACCAACAAAAATCAACCACCGTGGGCACGGTTAACGTGTACCCAGCCAAAGGCGAAAACGTGAATATTCCTGCTTATTTGGAGATGCACGCATGAGCCAGTTTATAGACTTACATATCCAAAGTGGTGACGTGGTATTAGACGCAGGCCTAAACCCAAGCTATTTAACTGATCGCGCAGTGATAGCCCAAGACATAGTGCACGCCATTTTAGACACAGGCCTAGCCCATTTATTAGTGAGTGACCGAGGCACAGGCATAACCGCAGACACCCAAATCAAAATAAAACTACTGGTAGAAGATGACGTGCGCATCATGCCAGGAACCGTGCGCGTTGAACAAGTCAGCAAAGGCCAATGGTGGGTATATGCCGACACCATTAACTTTGGCGCCATCAGTTCAGCTATTACCACAAACAGCGGAGCAGAAAATGCCTGATATTAACTTTAAAAAGATAGTTGAAAACGCAGGCATTCCCACCACAGAAGACGGATGGAAAGCGCTGTTTAAACAAGACGTAGAAGCCGAGGGCAGCATTATTGCCAATGACTCGCCATATTCACCATTTTGGCGACTGATCACTGCAATTGTTTCAAAGCCTGCAACTTGGATAGTAAACAAAGTATTGATTGAAAAAATCTTACCTAATTTATTTTTATTAACCGCAACAGATGATGAATTTATTGAAGCCAAAGCGTGGGAACACGACCTAACCCGTAAAGCAAAAGAGTTCACCCAAGGCAAAATACGGTTTGAGCGAGCAGCAAACACAGGCCCAAGTTTATTGATCCCCGCCAAAACGGTAGTGCAAACAGATGCCATTAACGGTGTGGTTTACCGAGTGCTAACCATTGCGGATTCCATATTGCAGCAAGATAGCGCCAGTGTGTTAGTGCCAGTAAAAGCAGAGAAAGCGGGCGCGGCGTATAACTTAGGGGCTAATTATTACCATATTTTACCAGAGTCAGTCACCGGAATAGGCGGCGCCAACAATGACGCGGATTGGATTGATGTACTCGGCGCAGATGCTGAAAGTAACGAAGATTTAAAACTTCGCACCCGCAACGCATTTACCGCAGCAGCCCCTTGGCATATCGATGCGGTTTATCGCGCCATGCTGACAGAGCAAGCAGGCTTAGCCGCTGATAATATCTTTTTTGAACATGATGCCCCGCGTGGCCCCGGTACCGCTAACGCCTTTATTTTATTAGATACCGGTGAACCGTCACAAACCTTGATTGATGACTTAAATGATTACGTGATGTCAAAAGGCTATCACGGCCATGGTGATGATTTACAAGTGATGGCCATGCCTGCAGTTATTACCAATATTGGTGTAACGGTTTACCCACAACCTGCATTACTCCCTGATGAAGTCAGTGCATTGCTAGCAGGTATAGAAGACTTTATTCGCTGCGCATTTCGTGAAAACAGCAATTACACCGCTACCAGAACAGAGCCAGCAACACGCTTTAGCTTTAGCCGCTTAGGCCAAGAATTGCACAAAGAGTTTGCAGGGCTTGAGTCACTTAACTGGCACCAAATGGATATTACCAGCGGTAACGATGTGCCGCGTATTGATGTTTTGACCATAGAAAACGGTAACGCCTAATGAAACCAGAATGGGATAGCCTTACCAAATTACCTTACTGGTTAGCAAGGCAGGGCAGCGAACTGGATAAGTTGCGCAAAGGCGCGGTGCGATTTTGGCAGCGCTTTGTCGACATGCTCGCATTCCCCGCTAAGCAGCTCGACCCCATGACCGCAGAGCTTGAATTTGTGCACCTCTTGGCATGGGAGCGGGATATAGAGCAAATCCCCAACGAGACAGAACAGCTATACCGCACGCGCGTTAAGTACGCGCTTAAATTTGCCCAAGGCGCAGGCAGTAAAACGGGCTGGTATTACATGTTTAAAAAGCTAGGTACGCCGTGGATCACCATTGACGAACGGGTAAGCGAAACCGACTGGGACGTCGTAAGCCTGCAATTACTCGACAGCGACTTAGCAGACAGAGCGGGATTGATAGACAACATTTGCCGCCAATATGGCCGCACCACGCGCCGCTATCAGTTCGACACTATCGCCAGCATGCCGCTGATCGCACCGCCAAACGATTTTGCATTAGACAGCTTAACAGGCATGGCGCGCTTAAGTAGCGACATGCAACCCGCCATAGGGCTAGGCCTTATGGATAACGAATCCCACTTTGTTGTGGCAAAAAAATCACAGCTCATTAGTTAAAGAGATAAGGAACGAACATGGCATCAGTAATTACAATCGCGGGTGAACAACTCTTTGCGGCAAAAGCACAGGCTAATGAACAGCTCGACATTGACACCTTTATTTTTGCCAACGTGCCAAACCAAGACCCAAGCGCGCCCATTAACCGCGAAGAGGGCATCCCAACAGCGCACATTGTGTACCAGCAAAATGTGCAGCAAGTAGGCCGCATCAACGACAACGTGGTGGTGTACTCCACCGTGTTAGATAGCATTACTGGCCCATTCGAATTTAACTGGGTAGGGCTATATTCATCAGTTAACCAAAAATTAGTCGCCATTAACCATGTGCCAACCGTCACCAAAACCGCCACCGCACCAGGTGAGGCAGGCAATACTTTAAACCGCAACTTTGGTATTGAGTACAGCGGTATTGCAGCATTAACAAACATTACAGTTGATGCAGAAACGTGGCAGTTAAATTTTACCGCCCGCTTAAGCGGCATGGATTTACTCACTCAGCAACTAGCTGCAGATATGAACGGCAAAGACTGGTTTATTGACGACGGCCTAAAAGTGGTGCCACGCGCCACCGCAAACACCTTTAGCGTTACGCCAGGTGTGGGATATGTGTCTGGCCTACGGGTAGAACTCGCGCAAGAGCATATTTTGATCGTCCAAAGCTATCCGCAGTTTGTTTACGTCGACGCATGGTTTAGCGGCAACGCCAACAGCACATGGTCGCCACAACTAGCATTTACCGTCACCAACACCGAAATGGACGATTACATCGACCCAAGCGGCACGCAGCACTATGTGTATAAGCTGGCGGTGATTAATGCGGATGATGGTGTTGAGGATTTGAGAGATACTAGGAATATCGCAGAAAGGTCTACATTTAAACCGTCATTTGTAAGCGAGGCGGTAAATAATGCGATCACAATCCAAAAAACAATCGGAGTAAAGTTAGAAGATTTTAAAACCATCGATGCTTTCGGAGCGGTTGGAGATGGTAGTAGCCATCCTCTTTCAGAGTTTTTTAAAACACTGGAAGATGCAAAGTTTGTGTATCCACAGGCAGTTAGCTTAGAAGATGAGATTGATTGGGCTGCGGCGCAGTTGATGGCGAATAAGCATAAGATTGTTGGTTTTAGGCAGTGTGGAAATTATGTATTTAATAAGCCTGTATTATATAAAACCCAAACATCATTTTATGCGCCATCATTGGCGATGAGTTTTGAAAGTAGTCGCCAGGCAACTATTAAAATTAATCGTGAAACATGGTCTGGGGATGCGATTCTGAAAAAAGAATCAAGAGAGAGTGGTTATCAATCGATTTTGGTTAACGGACTGTTTTTTGAGGGGTTCGCGGAAATTTACTACAATAAACTATACGATGCTGAGAATATTGAAGTCACAGCTATTGACTGCTCTTATATTAGAGATGGTTTGATTATCAGAAATTGTGGTTTTAATAAATTAGGGTCAGCATTTAAACAAATAAGCATGACCGGATATTTAGGATTTGTCGTTTGTGAAGGGTTGAATATTTCTCAATGCTATTTGGCGTGTGAAGCCTACCCGACTACACGCATGACGATGATGAACACGAGAATATATGACTGTTATGACTGGGTGAAAACTAACCATTTCTATGGTTACAACGTTGCCTTTAATAACTCAAGTAGGGCTAGCGAGAATTGCGGTATACATGCCAATGCTATTTATACCGTTGGCTGCTGGTATGAAGGTGGTAACCATTGGTTTGACACGTCGAATTCAACTGAGCAAGCCACCGTTACTGTCGTAGGTGGTGTTTTCTCTGAGGCTATGTCTGAATTTGGCTACAATAAAGTCATTTTAAAACCATCTTTAAATATGATAACTGCGGTGAGCATAAAAGGCGTTAAAATGCCAACGAATACAAGGATGTTTGGATTAAACATCCCGACAGCTGGTCAATGGAAAAATGTTTTCTTGACGCTAGAATCGGTAAGTAATATATCTGGTGGATTGTGGTGTTTGGGGACTACAAACCTTAGTTCATTAATGCACGCCGGATTAAATTATCGTGGATTTGCGAATAAATATCGTAAGGGCGAGCCATCAGATGATTTAGTAAATACATGCTTTGGATTGGATGATATTTATTTAGCAGAAACATACAAAAATGCAGTTAAATTAACGTCAGACATAGGAAAACAATTAACAGTTTCACATAGTTTAAATGGATCAGCATCACAATTTACTAATGTGTCTGTTGGATGCGCGACAATTAAAGTGTGTGGTCACGATAATGGCGCAGGTGGTGATAGTATTTATGCACTCCAATTTGATGTAATTAAAGGATATGGAAGCAATTGGACGTTGTGTGAGGGCTTTAGTCAAAGTGGCGTAAAAGTTACAAGTATTTCAAAAAATGGATTTACAGTTACCATTTCTAATGCAAGCGAATCAGGTTGCACTCTTAATATTACACCAACACATAGCGGTAATAAAAACGATACCATTTACTATGTAAAAGACAGCTCATCAAATGTGACGGTCAAAGAGGTATAGCATGAGCATTCAACTTAATGAAACCATGCTGCTTTTAAAATCACTACGAATCACTGCCAGCCAAGAGCTGGCGACTGAGGACGCCAGCGGCCAAAGTTCGAGCACTGACGCTGCTGAAACAGGCATTAAAGCTAAGATGTTGGCCGTGTCGGGCTTTATCCCATTTATGGATGAACCGCAGTTAACTAACTTGTTTAAAATGGCCGAAGCCACGGAAGGCGGCGCGCGTACTACGTACCGCATCAGCAATAAAACCGCCTCGGCACTGGGCATTAAACAAGTGAAATTCGCCAGTAAAATCGAAGCCGTTGAACAACAAACCACCCGTCAATGGTCGGTGAGTTTTACATTGCAAGAATACCGCAGCGTGCCACAAAAGGTAGAAGAACGCCAACCCGATGCAGTCGCAAATCAACAAGGCTCCAGCACCACTGGCGAGTCAGGTTTTCAATATGCATCACTGCAACAAAACCTAACTGACAACTTTGGCAGCTTGAGGTCGTAATGAGCACACCTAATGCACGATTTATTGCCAGAGCTTATATCGACAATCAAAAAGTCGATATGACTGATCATTGGGTCGTGCTGCAATCTACTACACCAGGTAATTGCCAAATCACCGTAAATACAGAGGTTAAGCAATTCGCCCTAGTTTCGGTTGATTTGGGCTGGGGGGACATGATTGACAAAGTGTTTATCGGTTATGTCGAACGCGTCATGCCAGCCGTTAATGGCTGGTATACGTTATTTTGTCGTGAGCTATCAGCATCACTAGCACTCAATTACAGCGTCATGTTACGCCATCCAACCTTAAAGCAAGTATTGGATGAACTCAGCCCATTAACCGGGCTTGAGTTTTTAGTACCTGATAAGTCCTACGCAGAAACAGCAATACCATGTTTTTACTGCGACAGCTCTGGATATGCCATGTTAGACAACATTGGACGTGCATTCCGCATTGACGACTTTATCTGGCAACAGCAAGGCAATGGCAAAATATACGTTGGCAGCTATCAAGACAGTTTTTGGGCCGACAAGCCTATTGTGATATCAAAACACTTAATGACTAACCACCAAGCCGGACGAACGGCAACCATACCAGCAGCCCCAATGATTAGGCCAAACGTATTGGCAAACGGTAGCCGCATTAAAACCGTCGAGTTTAAAGAAACTCAAATGACCATAACGTGGTGATAAATGGAAACCATAATCAATAAAATTATTCGTCGCTTATTCCCTGAACTCACCGCAAAACTGCATTTACCCCGTTGGGGTGAAGTGGTTGCTTTGCCTGAATTGCCAACGGTCGATGGTGAACGCGGCAGTGATCCGTTTTATCCACGCTATGCAGTAGACGTGCAGCTGCTGGACGAAAACGGCACAGCAACAAAGTCAAAGGTACTTCAAGCCGTGCCATTACCATTGCCAGGTGCAGGTAATAAAGCGGGCAGGTTAGAGCCGCCGGCTATTGGTGCAATTGTTGAAATCGCCTTTGCCTATGGCCGACCAGACAAACCATTCATCAGAACAGTATTGCCATTTGGTTGGGACTTACCCGCAATCAAAGAGGGCGAAACCCGCAACCAAGTACGCGATGGCGTTTATCAGCATATTGATGACATTGGTAACTTTGAAAATAAAACCGATGAATCATTAACAGACATCATAGGTAAACTGGCCGAACTACAATGCGAAACCAGAAAAGTCACCGCCAGCATTGAACAAGACCACCGCAGCCCCAAAACATGGATAGGCAGCGATGGCGAAAACGTACTGAAACTACTATCAGAACTCATGGCCACCGTTAGCGCCTTAGCATCAACATGCGCAAGCCATACCCACGCCAATGGCGCAACACCAGACCAAGCCAGTAACTTTAGCGGCCAATCATCACAAGCGAACGACCAGAAAGGAAGGCTTGACCCAATAACAAAGTAAACATATTACCATCGCAACGCCCAGCCAACACGCTGGGCTTTTTGTTGCTTGCATTAAAGTCAGCCTCATATACGGGTTCAATTCCCTAATAGGGACTTGAACCCGCGTCCATACTCCACCATCAACAAGCACTGAATAAAACCCATTCCACCCACGTAAACCATCACCACAGAGAATCCACGCCACGAAATCCGCACTCTTCCTCACCCTCCTGCGGGCTTTTTATGTTAATTTTTTTTCAGTTTTATAGTATTGCAGTTCATAGGGCTAACCAGCGCAGTTACAGGGCCTTTTGAAAGATCGAAGATCTGAAATGATCGTGATTTATTTCACTGTTTTTCAGTTCGATACAAAGCGTTTAAACGATAATATTTTTATAAGTGCTTGTTTGTTTTGTGTTTGCTGTAGATTTTGCGGGGCTTTATGGAGGCAAGCGAAAAATAACAGGGTGATCAAAGTAAATTAAATCAATGGATTAGATCAAAATAAAACTGAAATATAAAATTAGTTAAATATTTTTTATTGAGAAATGAAAAACCAAAGAGAAAAAGGGCAATTGTGGACAAACTTTTAGAGCTGTGTGGACACTTTGTGGACACCCCAAAGAAAAAGGGCTTAGCATTGCTGCTAAGCCCTTGTTTTAATTGGTGGAGGCGGCGGGACTTGAACCCGCGTCCAGAAAGCCTACATCCTCGGCACTACATGTTTAGTCTCTCTTTTATTTAACCAATTAGTCTCCGAAAGACAGGATGCTACTTGGTGAGTCCGGTACTATTTCGCGGTTCACCCCCGGACGGAGTTCCCTCGCTAGCACAATGTAATATGACCATCAAAATCCACTGCCCACGTGCGAAACGTGTGGTTGATGGCTAGCTAGCCTAAGCTGCTAGAGAGTAGTTAGAGTCGTTTGCAACTATAACGGTGCGGCTTTTTACGAGGCCAACCGCCCCTCGACATGCTCCTTGGGTTTCGTGAATCCTGTCGAATCCAGAATCGCCCCCAATTAGTCATAGTGTAACGTGTTGTTTGGTGAATACCTAGTGACGATTAACAAAAAGTCATCGTTTGGTTATTATCCGTTCAGTCTGCCTTTTTTCATCACCCGAGACTGTTCTACTTTCCATTCACGTTCTTTAGTGTCTTCACGTTTATCGTGATCTTTCTTACCTTTACCTAAGCCGATCTCAACTTTTACCCACGCACCTTTGCGCCAGTACATAGAAAGTGGGATTAAGGTATAGCCTTGGCGTTCAATTAAACCGGCAAGCTTATCAATCTCGCTACGTTTTAAGAGTAACTTTTTTGTTCGGATTGGGTCACATACCACATGTGTAGACGCGGTATTTAATGGCTGAATAGTACAACCGTGCATGAATGCTTCATCATTTTTGATATAGACATAGCAATCAGATAAGTTAACTTTACCCATACGGATGGATTTTACTTCCCATCCCATTAACTCTAAACCCGCTTCGATTTTGTCTTCAATACGGTATTCAAACGTGGCTCGTTTATTACGTGCTATTGTTGCTGGGGCATTTTTTGCTGATTTTGAATTCTTTTTTACCATGCTTATTTACCATCTAGGCGTTAAATCGCCCGTAATTTGCCCATTTGAAAAGCGCTGTTTATAGGGCTTACCTTATAACAGATATGGGGGAGAGTATTAATAATTCAACGATTATACCTAAATTATTGGCTTGTGTACGTCTATGTTGTGCCGCAACAGATGCCTTTTTTATTTATCGTGATAAAATCCAATCATTATGTCGGAAAAGTGAGTACGAATGCCTAAAATTTCCAAAAGTGTATTGGTACGCTTTAGTGCCATGCAAATGTATGAATTAGTCAACGACGTTGAATCTTATCACGCGTTTTTACCCGGGTGCGTTGGCGGAAAAGTGATTGAATTTGATGGTAAAACTATGGTTGCGTCGGTTGATGTTAGCAAAGCTGGTATCAAAAAGACGTTTACCACACGTAATCAAGTGGAAGCAGGTAAACGTATCGCTTTAGCATTAGAAAACGGGCCTTTTAAGCGTTTGAATGGTTTATGGGTATTTACTGAACTCACCGACGATGCTTGTAAAGTTGAGTTTGATTTAGATTTTGAGTTTTCAAATCCACTTTCAGACTTAGCTTTTGGGCGAGTGTTTAAACAATTAATGTCGTCTATGGTCACGGCATTTACCGAGCGAGCGAAGGTGATTTATCGTGATAACTGAACAAGAACCGTTTGCTGTTGATGTTATTTATGCTTTACCTAAACAACAAAAAATTATAACCGTGATGGTAAAACCAGGCTGCACTTTTATTGAGGCAGTTAAGCAAAGTGATATTTGTGCTTTTTTCCCGCAGATAGATTTAGAAACGGTTAAGCTGGGTGTTTTCAGTCGTCAAGCTAAGCATGATGAGGTGCTTGTGCCTGGGCAAAGAGTCGAAATTTATCGTCCACTCATTGCCGATCCTAAAGATGTGCGCCGTAAACGTGCAGAAAAGGCTAAAGATGAAGGCAGGATTAATAAAATTACTGGGGCTAAGCTTAGTTAACCTAAGCTCTAATCGGACGAATAAACAATATTAAACCGGTATTGGTACAGCTAACTGCCTTGAGTTTTTAGATTGTAACATGACAAATGTTCATAACAGACTGCTTTTATACTGTATTTTTCTTGGCTATTTCTGAACACTTATCTGCAGGTTTTGGAATGATTGTGATTAATAGAATAGCTTGTAGTTGGGGGCCGTAAGCTTAATTTGACAAGATTGTTGAACACGAAAAAGCAGAGCGATTATGCTCTGCTTTTTTTGGGTTGAAGATCACTTGTAGCTATTATTTAGTTTTCATCGACGTTCGAAGTGTTTAAACCACGTTTTTCTTCAACAAGTGGCTTTGAGTCAGGTCGAGTTTCAGGAATGAGTGGATCATCTTCTGGCTCGTTAATCGACGGCAATTTACTTTCACTTAATGGAATATTAAAGTCTGCACTGAGATCATAATCCCCTTCAACACGGCTAATTTTGCCATCAATAAAGTGAATCACTAATTCTTTATGGATGATACTGGCATCACGGCCACTTTTAAAGTGATAGACATAGTACCAAGTATCATCGGCAAAGCTATCGCGTAAAACTGGACGGCCTAAAATATATTCAGCTTGTTCTTTGGTCATGTCGATACGTAACTTATCGACCTGCTGTGACTCCATATAGTTGCCTTGCGGTACATCAGGCTTATAAATTAGCCAATCGAATACACCACAACCACTTAAAGAGATAGATAATGCTACTGCGCTTAACAGAGTAAGACTTTGTTTTTTGTTAATCATTGTCTGTGCTACTTCCCAAATTCTGTCGGCCATCATACCCAAGCAAGCCCTATCCTGACAAGGGGGGATGTTACTTGCAGGTCATTTGATTCATTTTATGGCGATAAGTTCATGGATTAAATTGTGATTATTGGGGCGTGGTTATCTTTGTTTATTTTTATGTTGCGAGATAAATGACTTTAGGCAAGGCGGATAATTGCGGGCATAGTTGGTATACGTCAAGATTATCCAACGCAGAATAAAGTCATTTTAGCCTCAGCCTTAAGGCTTGTGGCTATTATTCAGTTATTCTGCCCGCAGATTCACTTATTTAGCGGGTTAAACGGCGTTCATTTGTGATTGCCTGACAGAATATTGCCAGCTTCATAATTTATCAACAAAGATAAACACGCCCTAGGACTAAAAAGCATTGGAATTATTACTCAAATTGTTTAACTTGATGTAATTAAAATGTTGTTGAGTTTTGCGCTGCAGTATAATTAGAGATAATAATAATGAATGAGTTGTGTGATGCACACTGATCCCAATGTCAATCAAGCTTGCCCGCCTGATCACGAAAATACCGCGGTTAAACACACAGGACGTTTAGTCTGTGTTGGTACAGGTATGCAGCTAGGTGGTCAAATAAGTGTGTTAAGTCAAAGTTATATTGAAATTGCCGATGTGGTGTATTCTTTAGTCACCGATGGTTTTTCACAGCGATGGTTAGCTTCTCTTAATGATAATGTGCAGTCTTTACAGCCTTTTTACGCACTAGAGGGGGAGCTTAAAAACCGCCGTGAAACCTATAGGCAGATGGTTGATGAGATTTTAACTCAAGTCCGATTAGGAAAATTAGTGGTATGCGCCTTTTATGGCCATCCAGGGGTATTTGCCTGTGTAGCCCACCGAGCAATAGCGTTAGCGCGCAGCGAGGGATTTGAAGCTAAAATGTTACCTGGTATTTCGGCTGAGGCTTGCTTATGGGCTGATTTAGGCATAGATCCTGGCACTGTGGGGCACCAGAGTTTTGAGGCAACGCAATTTTTGCTTTATGACCATATACCCAATACTTGCAGTCATTTATTATTATGGCAAATTGCACTAGCGGGTGAGTACACGTTAACCCAATTTTCTACAACAGTGTATAAGCTAAAGATACTGGTTACGCATTTAAATCAATGGTATCCCTTAACACACCCAGTTATAGTCTATGAAGCGGCGACGTTGCCTTTTCAACAACCAAGGATAGAATCAATTACCCTTGAACAACTGCCTTATACAAAGCTCAATGCAGTCAGCACTTTGATGATACCGCCTGCAAAGGCATTATCATTTAATCATCAAGTATTAGAACAATTAGGGATCACTGCGGCTAATATCGGTTAGCTGAACGAGTGACATTTTTACGGAGATAATATGTCAAAATTACAACAATTTGCTCAGGCATTATCGGCTGATGCTGGATTATTAGAAGCCTACAAAGCGGATCCTAAAGGGGTCATGCTGGCAAATGGGTTAACTAAACAGGAAATCGAGCTGGTTTTATCGGGTGATATAAATGGCTTAAAAGCGCAATTAGGTGACTCCTTAATGCAGGCTTATGTGGTTATCGCGACTCCGACAGAATAATAACATGACACTCAAGAGGCTTATTTGCGGTTTCTTCATTCCATTGTTTTTTGCCAGTAGTGTTTTTGCGTCTCAAAATTTTGATGAACGCCTGGCTCAACTCGATAAATTGTTGCAAACGGACTTACCTCAAGCAGAAATGGTATTTACTGAGTTAGCGCCTTCGGTTTCTCAATTCACCCGCCCACAGTTAGCAACCTATCATACGTTGTCGAGTATCAAGCATTTATACTTATCCGAATTGGAACAGGCCCATCACTCACTTGATATTGCGTTATCTTTTGAACCTTCAGAAGAGCTATTGACTCGAATTTACCTTTACAAAGTCACTATCTATTTAATGCAACGAAACTACGAAGCTGCATTTTCTATGTTGGAAATGAATTTATCCAGAATTGAAAGTTATCAGGATAACCGTTTAAAAGTGGCTTCATATGTGCGCTTATTAAATATCTTATTAGATTTAAATGCGTACGATGAAATGCGAGATACGGCTAATTTAGTGCTTGATATCAATCAGGGTCAAGACACTAAAAATGAATGTTACGCTAAATTATATTTAGCTGTCGCCACGTTAAAGCTGACACAATATCCGCTGGCAAACGACTTATTCAAAGACTCACAAATCTATTGTGCCGCTAACGAGCAGCCATTAATTGCCAATATGTCTATTAAGGGGCAAGCACAGAGTTACTTTGAACTCGGCCAATTAGTTCAAGCCAGACCTATGTTTGAAACCGCATTAGCGGGTTACGAAACGTTTCGATTTCAACTTGAAATTAATGAGGTTAAGGCCTACTTAAGTAAAATTTATTTCTATCAAAAGGATTACGATAGGGCTGCTGAATACGCCCAAGAGCTGAGTAAGCTTAATGATGACAAAGTGAATCAATTTGCGAAGAAGCAAGCTAACGAGGTATTAGCCATGTTGGCAAGTAAAGATGGTGACTACGCAAAGGCATACCAGTATCAACTTATTGCTCATACGTTAGATTTACAATATTTAGATGATAAAACGAATAAACAAAATGCTTACCAAATGGCGCGCTTCAATAATGCTGAAACCAAAAGAGAAAATAAAAGTTTGCAACAAGAACGCATGTTAATGATGCAACAAAAAGATCTGATGTTGAAAGAAAAAAGCTCATCGATGATGTTTTCTACTTTGCTGTTTGGGGTATGTATTGGATTAGTTCTCTTACTCTTAACGGCATGGTTGCAGCGTAATCAATTTAGGCGCCAAGCTCAGCGAGACGGTCTAACGGGGATTTATAACCGTCAAACAGGCTTAGATTTAGCAGAAGATGAGCTGGTACAAGTGCTGACTAATAAAAGTCATTTTTCGGTGATGATTTTAGATTTAGATTTTTTCAAATCAATTAATGATCGTTTCGGTCATGCAACAGGGGATTGGACAATTAAAAAAGTGGCTCATGTGATTCAAGATATTATTCGGCCAACGGATATTTTTTGTCGAATGGGCGGCGAAGAGTTTGTGTTATATCTACCTAATACAGAATTATCAGCAGCACTGATATTGGCAGAATCGATCCGTTCTGAAATTGATAACATTAACACCAAGTATTCGGGTCATAATTTTTCAATTACCATCAGTATTGGGCTCAGTACGCTGGAAGAGGGGGATTTAAGTCTTGATCCATTATTAAGTCGCGCAGATATCGCCTTGTATGAAAGTAAACGTCAAGGCCGAAATAAAGCGCTTATTTATCAACCTAGCTTCGCATAGGGGTATCGTTTTTACCCTGCATTATAATCACTGATCTTAATGCCATCGATGAGGGAGCGCATGATTAAGTGACGATCCCCAAACCTTACTTCCCCCCTTTATTCCAATTTATCAACAAGATGAGTTAACCTCGATTTGGGGTAATAAATGTATATCAAACAGCACTTTGCACCGTTAAGTGTGTTGAATTGATATGCAATACAATACCTCCTCAAGGTTGACGGCGGTTGCGCGACGATTTAACCCAAGCTGACCTCCTATTGATGGTTAAATTAACCTCTGGAGGGGATAATAAACGCTTAGCAAACAGCTCTTTATCTGGCTAACTGCGTTTCTTTAGCCTGTACTAGGCCAGTTATTGCACGTGTAAATGCGCCTTGTTTTCAAAACACATGACCAGTTTGCGCCTAAATAAGCTCAATCTGTTGAATTCAGTTTATTGAGCACCGCTTAACCCAAGTTGAGACTAAATTAGCCTTTACCAGCTTAAAGTTAACGTTTTTTGTATGTCATTGAATATAATGATTTTTAATCTTATTCATCTATCTCATCATCGGATCATAGGAGATTTAACGATGTTAGGTTCTATTAATCGAATGCAGGTTTGCCGGTAAAGGGCATTTTTATTACCAATGTCATAACAGCTTTGTTGAGGTATTTAATGAATATCACTCAACATTTTGGCGATATCGGAACATAGCAAGTCATAATTTGAGCCAGATTTTAAAGAGTGCAAAACAGTCTTAACTCATGATAAATGGTCATTTCAGCCTTTTTCCGCCCCATCTGATGCAATTAAATCATTAAAAATGCAAATAAATTAAATTTTTTTTCATCAATACCACTCATAAAGAGATTGATGATCTGATAACGCGCATCCGCCAATAGCTCGAAATATTGATGTGCAATATTACGTTGACGTAAAGGTTAATTTGAAACGGTCGTTTGAAATGTGAGATTGTTTTAAAAATGTTAAGTTGTTGTATCTTATATATATTAAGGTGTTCCCCTTAGGTGAGTTCAAAACAGGCTTTATTTATTCAGAATGCCTAATTCGACTAAAGTTGTGTATAAAATTATTTACGATATGTAATTAATTTACGTTTTAATATATCGTCAAATTTTATTGGTAATAAGGTAAGACCTTTTAATTTTACAGTGTGAATTTTACAAGGTTAAGTTTTATTTTATTATTTATAATCAGTTGTTTATTGTTTGTTTTTGGGTTTGGTATTACCATTTTAAAAGGTGTTTTTAGAGCGGGTTTTGACTAAATTGGTAAGGTTTGAACTGTTGCAAATACAACTGTTTTTGCGTAGTTTTTAATGCGAAACGAACATTTGACAGTTTGATTGAGCGAGAGAGTTAAGTAGAAGTGGTTAGATAGATAGCTCAGATTCATTTGCAGTATGTTAAGCAAGCAGCTTTAAATATTCTGAACTGTCTATCTGTAATGCTTAACTTTCGTTTTTAAACGCTTACGAGTGAATATGTTCAAACATAATGCATAAACAATGAAGGTCGCACCAAGGGAGTCAGGTTATGACGGCAGAGCAATTAGTAGCACAGTACAGTAAGACAACATCTGATCAGTCAACTTCTGTAAGCACTTCAGATTTAGTCATTGTAGGCCCAGCAATAGCAGGACAAGAAGAAGTGTTTAATTCTGGCGCGGTGGCATTACTTGACAGTTTATGTAGCCGCTTTGCCGCAGAAGTACCACAATTGCTTGAAAAACGTAAGAAAAAACAAGCGCGTATTGATGGTGGCGAATTGCCAGATTTTTTACCTGAAACCCGTGCTATTCGTGACGGCGATTGGTCGATTCGTGGCATACCACAAGATTTAACTGACCGCCGTGTTGAAATTACCGGTCCAGTTGATCGTAAGATGATCATTAACGCGTTAAATGCCAACGTTAAAGTGTTTATGGCAGATTTTGAAGACTCACTTGCCCCTAGCTGGCAAAAAGTGGTTGAAGGCCAAATTAACTTACGTGATGCAGTGCGTGGAGATATTGAGTTCACTGCGCCAGAAACGGGCAAGCAGTACAAGTTGAATCCTGATCCTGCAGTGTTAATTGCTCGGGTTCGTGGCCTGCACTTAAAAGAAAAGCACGTTGAATACAAAGGCAAGCCCATTCCTGGCGGTTTGATGGATTTTGCGTTGTATTTTTATCATAACTACCATCAGTTACTCGCTAAAAATTCAGGCCCTTATTTTTATATTCCAAAACTAGAAAGTCATATTGAAGCACGTTGGTGGGCAAAAGTTTTTGCTTTTGTTGAAGAACGTTTTTGCTTAAAGCCTGGCACCATTAAATGTACTTGTTTGATTGAGACATTACCTGCTGTATTTGAAATGGACGAAATTCTATATGAGCTACGTTCAAATATCGTGGCGCTAAATTGTGGGCGTTGGGATTACATTTTCAGTTATATCAAAACGCTTAAACGCCATGCAGATAGGGTATTACCCGATCGCCAAGCGGTAACAATGGATACTAAGTTTTTAAGTGCCTATTCACGTTTATTAATTAAAACCTGTCACAAACGCGGGGCATTAGCGATGGGGGGAATGGCGGCATTCATTCCGGCTAAAGACGAAGCGACTAATTTACAAGTGTTAACAAAGGTTCGCGGTGATAAAGAACTCGAAGCGCGAAATGGTCACGATGGCACTTGGGTTGCTCACCCTGGACTTGCGGATACTGCTATGGCTATTTTCAACGACTATATTGGCGGTGATAGAACCAACCAATTACATATTACTCGCGACGTTGATGCGCCCATTTTAGCTTCAGAACTGCTCATGCCATGTGATGGGGAACGAACAGAATCGGGTATGCGTTTAAATATTCGTATTGCGGTTCAATACATTGAAGCGTGGATCCAGGGTAACGGTTGCGTACCGATTTACGGCCTAATGGAAGATGCGGCAACAGCTGAAATATCGCGCACTTCAATATGGCAGTGGATCCAACACGGTAAAACCTTATCGAACGGCAAATTAGTCACTAAGGATTTATTCAGAACCATGCTGGCAGAAGAGTTAATTAATGTGCAGCAAGAGTTAGGTGATGCGCGTTACGAGTCAGGTCAGTTTGCTAAAGCGGCTGAATTACTTGAACAAATTACCACATCAGATGAATTGGTAGACTTTTTAACACTACCGGGCTACGAGCTTTTAACCGCTTAACAGCAAAAACCATTTTATTCATTACAAGAATCTCACGTGCTGTATTGTGCAGCCGTGTTAACTGACTAGCAGTCAAACAGGAAGGAGTCACATTATGACTAAGGCAACACAACTAACTCGTCAACAACAAATTGATGCAATCAAAAAAGATTGGGCTGAAAATCCACGTTGGAAAGGGGTTAAGCGTCCATTTACTGCAGAAGAAGTGGTCGCCTTACGTGGTTCAGTTGTTCCTGAAAATACTATCGCAAAATTGGGTGCTGCGAAGTTATGGGACCTTGTTAATGGCGGTGCTAAAAAAGGCTATGTCAACTCACTTGGTGCGTTAACGGGTGGCCAAGCTGTGCAACAAGCTAAAGCAGGTATTGAAGCGATTTATCTTTCAGGTTGGCAGGTGGCAGCAGATGCAAACTTAGCTGGCACTATGTATCCAGACCAATCACTTTACCCAGCTAACTCTGTTCCTGCAGTGGTCAGCCGCATTAACAACTCTTTCCGCCGTGCAGATCAAATTCAGTGGAGTAAAGAAGTTAATCCTGGTGACAAAAATTACACTGATTATTTTTTACCTATTGTGGCTGATGCGGAAGCGGGTTTTGGTGGCGTGTTAAACGCATTTGAATTAATGAAGTCGATGATTGATGCCGGTGCTGCAGGCGTTCACTTTGAAGACCAATTAGCGTCAGTTAAAAAATGTGGTCACATGGGCGGTAAAGTATTGGTTCCTACACAAGAAGCGGTTCAAAAACTTGTGGCAGCACGTTTAGCGGCAGACGTTAGTGGTGTTGAAACATTAGTGATTGCGCGTACTGATGCCAACGCGGCTGATTTAATGACATCAGATTGTGATCCATACGACCGTGACTTTGTGACAGGTGAGCGAACAAGTGAAGGTTTCTACCGTGTTAAAGCAGGTTTAGATCAGGCGATTTCTCGTGGCTTAGCTTATGCGCCATATGCAGATTTAATTTGGTGTGAAACAGCCAAACCTTGTTTAGAAGAAGCGAAGAAATTTGCTGATGCGATTCATGCTCAATATCCTGACCAGTTGCTGGCGTATAACTGTTCTCCTTCGTTCAACTGGAAGAAAAACTTGGATGATGCAACGATTGCTAAGTTCCAACAAGAGCTTTCAAACATGGGTTACAAGTATCAATTCATCACCTTAGCGGGCATTCACAACATGTGGTACAACATGTTTGATTTAGCCTATGACTATGCGCGTGGTGAAGGCATGAAGCACTATGTTGAGAAAGTTCAAGAAGTTGAATTTGCTGCAGCAGAAAAAGGTTACACGTTCGTATCTCATCAGCAAGAAGTGGGTACAGGTTACTTTGACCAAGTGACAACTTGTATTCAAGGCGGTAAGTCTTCAGTAACTGCGTTAACAGGTTCGACTGAAGAAGAACAGTTTTAAGATTTAGATGTACCGTTTTACAGTTTAGTCGCTTTGCGACTGTTGTAACCCCGTGCGGTTCTCCTACAGGCCGCACGGGACTTTTATCCAATTTGATGGATCAAAAGCCGACAAGCTTTGATGTTGATTCTTATCATTGGATTGACTTCCTACCCGTAAGTTTTTAACCAACTCGCTTGTGTTACGGCCCTTAATGGGCCGATTTTTTTATCTCGTTTGTTCTCATTTGGTAATAATGTCTCGCTGAACTAGCCATCTTGGGTATACTTGTTATTGAATGTTCAACATTAATTTAACAAAAAGAACAATTATGACAGCTAATCCATCTCATAAAGGAGTTGAATACTGGACTAAACGCATTAGTGATCAAGAAATGCCAGCCCTGTGTTCAACAGTTAGAGATTTAGAGAAGCTTGCCAAGGATGACGTCTCCTCTTTATCGTTACTCGGTCGCAGTGTGATGCATGACAATGCGTTAACCTCGCGTATTTTACGGGTAGCCAACAGTGCTATTTATAATAAAGGGATTAATCAAGTTTCTACCGTCAGCCGAGCAGCCGTGGTGCTTGGCTTTGATACCATTAGAAATATTTGTCTTACTGCGCGCTTATTATCCAGCTTACTTGAAAATCATAATCTCTCTGACAGTGTCTTTCAGCGTTTGTTAAAGCTTATGGGGCAATCATTTCATGCTGCTATGATTGCGCGAATGATGCTCAATGATCGTGATGAAAGTCTGCGAGAAGAGGTATTTATTGCGACATTACTTTATCGCATCGGTGAAAGTGCCTTTTGGAGTATGGGAGGAGATTTAGCCGATGCTTTAGATGAGAAGTTATTAAATACTGAAAACAGCGTCGATCAATTAAACCTGATCCGTTCTGAGCTTGGCGCTTCGTTTAATCAGTTAACGCAAGGCATAGCCAGAAGTTGGGGCTTGGGCGATACCTTATTAAAAGCGCTGAATAATCCAGATGAGCGCATGCCAGAAATACGTTGTATATTTTTGGCTGATAAATTGGCTGAATCAATCGCCCATCCATACCTTGACCCACAAGGTTTTCAAAAGCGTTTGCAACAAGCTGCTGATATGCTTGATATAAAGGTAGAGGAATTCAATCAGCGGTTAATTCATTGTAATCAGGTGACCCATAAATTAGCGATTGATTATGGCGCTAAGGCTCTGGTTGATTATATTCCGAATACTGAAAAGGTATTTGAAAAATTGGACGCGTCTCAACCCGAAGTTTTGTTGCGTGAAGCGAATTTAACCGTTCAGTTAAATAAGCTACGTGAGTTAACGGGTTTTGCGATCAACAAAACAGATTTTAATCAGGTGATGCAAACTGCTTTGGAAGGTATTTTCAGCGGAGTGGGAGTTGATCGGTGTGGGGTGTTATTACTAACCCCTAATCGAAAAATGCTCCAGCCCAGGGTTGTTATGGGGGATGATGCTGACACTATGAAAACCACTTTTGTGATTGAGCTTACCGATCACCAATCTATTTTTGCTCAATGCATTGAGCAGAAAAAGCCGCAATGGTTGCATCAAACACAAGCATCGGAATCGTCTAAATCAACCACCAGTAATGCCATAGAGCATTTGTCACGTGAAGGCTTTTTAATTGCGCCGTTAATGGTGAATACCAAGGTGTTAGGGGTGTTTTATGCTGATAGGCATGCATCCTTTAGAAAATTTGAACAAGTAGATTTTGATGCTTTTACGCACTTTTCACAGCTTGCAAATGTTTGTTTTAGTGTGTCAATGACATAACAGGTCATTGAATAACAAAACGCCCTTAATATGTTCAGTATTAAGGGCGTTTTTAGTTACTGGAGAAGCGTAAGGTTTATTGCATTATCAAGGAGGTTATACGTTTCGCTTTATCATTTGGGATCGGGAAGCTTAAATGATATTGGGCTATTTTCCAGCCCTGTTCCGTTTGAATTAATGCCCCGGTTCCCCGACTTATGCCATAAGCTGGGCTGAATAATTGCTCATCAAATACGATGACATCGCCTATTTGCAGTAAATGACGGGCTTGCAGATCATAGCGCCAGCCTTTAGTAGGTGTGGCATAGGCTCTAAACTGCACCATATTCCAACGTTCAGTTGCATCTGTGCCGATAAAAATCGCATCCTGATGGTATAAATTAAAGTAAGTTTCCCAGTCAGCTGAAATTGCACTTTCATGAAGTTGATTCAATAGACCATTGACTTCGTGGCTATCAGCTTCAGTTAATCCTTGGCTGTCGATGGTGTGGTCTGTTTGATTAATGTTAGTTATTACGGCTTCAGATTCTGCACTACTTTGTTGGCTGCTAATCACTTGCTGATCAACAGCTGCCTTGGTGGCTTTTTCTGCTTGTTCGGCCGCTGCGGTTTCATTATCAAGATGCTGTACAGGGTTAGCATTGATATCAAAGGCTGTTACCGTAGTGATTAAGACTGCGATGAATCCTAATCGATGAATAATGGATTGCATAATTTTTCCTTGCTAGGTAGCACTTAATTGGACAAGTATTTTGTTGAGAAAATAGATTGGCAATGAAGATGATGCCTCTTTGCTATTTTATTATTAATGCCAATGTATTGGGTTCAATTGATAAAACTGGCTTAACTCATCATATAACTCAGGATGCTGTTGAGAAAAAGCGTTAGGTTTTTCAAAAAAGGTTTCGCTTATTACGGCAAAAAATTCAGCAGGATTCGTGGCGCCATAATAGTTGAATAATGACGGTATTTGCTGTGATGCGCAATACTGTAACTGTTTAAATTCTTTACCTAAGGTTGATGACCACTCGGCATAATCTTTAATTTGTCTTAAGGTTGGCGCGCCATTTGCTGGGCCGTTTTCCTGATCTAATTGATGTGCAAACTCATGGATAACCACATTTTGACCGTCAAAGGGCTCTGCCGCGCCATCCAATGTATTTTGCCAAGATAAAATGACCTTGCCATTACCCCATGATTCGCCAAGTAAAACACTTCTGTGATGCGATGTAACACCTGCAAAATCTACTTTTTGTTGCTCTACAATAAAAGCATGCGGATAAATAAGTATTTGTTTTAAATTAGGGTAATAGTCTGTTTTACGGTTTAACAGCAGTAAACAAGCTTGCGCCGCAACGGTGACTCTAATTTCATCTGTGATGGTGAGTCCATCACAGCCAATAAATTGTTTTTCATCGATGAATATTTGAATGTGCTTTTTTAACTGTAATTGCAGGTCGGTCGGCATACTTTGATAATAAGGAAAACGTTTACGCAGAATGCTACGCCATGTTTTTGGAAAAGCTTGCAAACATACTTGTTTGCGGCGACGTTCCCGTCGCCATTGTGCACTGGCGATCCAACTGATGGCCGATAAAGCAATAATGCACACAATTATAATCGCTATCATAAACAGGCTCTAATAAAGGAGGTCTTAATGAGATGGGGGAGGAATGGCGGTTTTTCAAGCAGATAAAAAAACTGGCAACCATAAATGATGCCAGATAAAGAGTAAAGGGAGAAAAACTACACCAATTAACTTCAGCGTTAGAGAGCGGTTAACACATCACAGTATTGGCTTTTTATTGTTATTAGCTTATCGATTTTAGCTATGTATTTTGTGCAAATTGCTGATATAAAGCCTGCTTATCTTCTTCTGATAATAAATTGTGCTCGGCAATTAAGTGGCGAATTAATTTTGATTTAGCCATTTTACTGCCCTGGCTTAATGCGGTTAAATCACGGATTGCTTGCTCACTTAACGTAAATGTGGCACGTCGAAACGGCTTTTTGACTTGTTCAGTTTGATTGACAAACTTTGGTGATTGAGTCGCTTGCTTATTGTCTCGACGTTGTAAAAAGTCAACCACATTCGTGTGTTGAGTAAACTCATGAGTTTGACCTAACGCATAAAGACTTGCGTTATCGATAAACTCTTCAATAGACATTTGCTTTGAAAACGCCGCTTTACATGACGAGGCGTTTTTCTTGAGATCGGCCAGTCCCATAATTTCCCCTTAGTGTAGTGACATTACGCGGCGTTAAACGCTGCTCCATGATTTGTTTGGCATTTTCTGCTTGTAGTAATTCACACGCGATAGCACGCATTTCTTCAGCCGCTTTACCATTGGGTTCGATTTCAATCACTGACAAGCCTGACTCTTCACTGTCATCATAAATGTTGCGACTGTAATTTACTGCATCTAACACATTGATATCGTAGGTGCGGCAAACTTCCTTCGCTTCCAATATTCTGCCTGCCTGATTAGGTAAGTTAGGGCATTGGGTGATAACAAACGAAGCGCGCATGTTAGGGTTAATCATCATACAGGTGGCAACGATATCATCCATGTGACTAACTGTTTTAAGATCGCGACGTTTAGGTCTTAATGGCATCAATACATGTGATGCAACAGACATGGTTGCACGCAGTGCAAGGTTATCTTGTCCACCGCAATCGACGATGACATAGTCATAATGCTGCTCTAAACTGAGCAAGTCGTTGCGAATTTTGCCATAAAGCTGCACACAATTGATTGCTGGCAAATCAGGGTTGTTGTTACGCGCCTGGATCCAATCGGATGTGGTTCTTTGGGGGTCGCAATCCACCATGATGACACTGGCTTTAGTTTCTTTTGTGAGAAATACTGCAATATTTTGCGCAAGACAGCTTTTGCCGCTGCCGCCTTTTTCACCGCCAACTAAAATAATCATTTATCGCCACCTCATTATTGCGTGATATAGCTGTAATGTAGTCTGGATGTTAATACTTAGTCAATTAGCTGATTTTTGACGTTTTTTATATATTGTCGTGATGATTTTTTGTTGACGCTATTTTGATAATCGGCAAAAAATTGACGAATAATTTTGAATGAAACAATGTTAGCAAAAGGTTAATTTAATGAGTTACTTGGCTGCATTATGAGGCATTTTCAGTGGCTGCAATAACATCCACATAGATTGATATTGTTACAGTATATAACCATTTTTTCGTTATTTTGGTTTTTATATATCAAAATAATATAATAACGTTACGCTATTATTATTCGTCTGAGGGTGGGAGTTGCTTCTAAAACTTGGCAATATTTTATTGTTATCAATTTTCCTGTGTCATCAATTTTTATGTAGAATCACGTCAATTATGAAATCACCTCAACTGGGTCTAAGAGATGGGCTCAATACGCTGAATTCAACAGATTGAGCTTATTTTGTCGTAAACTTGTCGTTTGTGTTGAATACAAGGCGCATTAACAGGTCAATAGCGGGCCTATTGCACGTTAATGAAACGTAGTTAGCAAGACAAATGGTTGTTTGCTAAGTGTTTATTATCCGGAGCTGAGGTTAAATATCTCACGGTAAAACAACCTTAAAAGTCCAAGAGGCTTAAAATAAGGTGAACAGTTTTTGAGTGAAGACACTCAACGACCATTAGCGCTTGATAAAAAGAGTACCACTTGAATGAATGAACAAGCTTTATTAGAGGCCATTAATCAAACCATGCCTTTTGGTAAATACGCAGGGCGTAAGTTGATACATCTGCCTGAGCCGTACTTAGTGTGGTTTCACGCTAAAGGATTTCCTGAGGGAAAATTAGGTCAGCAACTAGCACTAATGTATGAAGTAAAATTGAACGGCTTAGAAGAAATGCTTCAACCGCTAGTTAAACCAAATCATAATCGTTTTTCTAAGTAAAATGCCGCCAATGTTTGGTTGTTTTTAACTCTTAAATTAGATTTGATGAAAGTAAAGTTGTGTCGCTCAAACAGGGGTTTAGACAGGTAGGACGCATCGACCGATAATTGATGATAATGGTGTGCCTTAGCCCAGTATTGCAGGTGTGTAATTAGCAGGCTGGCAATGCCTTGCTGCTGAAATAGTGGATCAACATATAGACAATCGATGTACCCGCGTTGGTAGAACTGGGTTTCCATGCCAATAAAACCAACAACGTGTTGTTGATCATTTTGTACCACCCAAGCTTTATTGCGTTTATACCTCAGTTGCCAATGTTTTGCTGAACGCGGCGCTCCAGACCATGCGCGTTTTTTAGCTGAATTGTATCTCGGATGCTCAATGGCGTGTATTGCTTGGTGATACAACAGGCTAATTGCGCGGGCATGACAAGGATGAAAATCAACAATTGTAAAAACGGTCATAGGTTTCATCTATTTGAGGAACACGGAGAATACAAATCGTAATAAATAACAGCTTATTCTAGCAGCTAAAATACTTAATAACTTCGTTAAATTTTTTGATTGTAGAATAACAACTTATCATCAAAATCTGCTTTATTATTCTGCATTTCTGTTTGATTCTTCTGAACATTACTTGCCTGAAATAGGTATAAAAAATCGGTTAACTCTATTAAGGCATTCTAGCCTGTTGAGATTAACCGATATTTAGCGGATCAAATTTGAGACTATTATTTTTTGATAATATGACCAACAAACATAATTTCATCAAATGTACGATCTAAGCTTGCGCTTTTAAAATCAGTCATCCACATCTGCTCAGACATTTCAACATTATCGCCTTTAACGATTTCAACTTGAGGTCCTGCAGCCCAATAAGTTTTGCCAGCTTCTTTTACTTGAACATATGTGTAACCACCGCCATTCATGGTGTCAATGACTTCACCTTGATGGATAACACCCTGAGCCCAAGCTGAAGAAACACCTAAAGCAAGGGTTGCCGCGGCAAGAATTTTGATTAGTTTTGTTTTCATTCATGTGTCCTTGATTTTTTACTCGGTAATGGCGTCATTAAAACACGCAAGGCTGTTGTGGTCTGTGATCAAAGCCTAAAATCATCTATGGCTAATGTAATTTATATTTACAATTTGTTGTTGTCCTATCTTGTAGCCATATTGGCAAACAAAGTCAATAAATGCCTCTGGAAGCGTTTTGTTGTCTAAGGGGTGTTGCCATATTGCCTTGAGAATTGCGCCATACCCTTCACGTCCAGATGCCGTATATGAGCTGGATACGCCAATATACAGTGCATCCTGAAGCAAAGGTTGCCAAAGCTCATCACGGTAGACTTCTACGGAGGTAATGCGTTCACCCAGTGGCTTTTTGCCATCATAGCTATAGCGAATACCGTAAGGGTAAGGAAAACTACCCGCACCCGTGCCAATAATGCCGTTATTGGTGGCAGCATTAATGGTCGACTCTAACACTTCAATAATGTATTGCCCTTTAATCTGATAAGTCACTAAAGGTAACTCAAAGGGCAGGATACGACCGAATACATCAGCAACAGAAAGCTGTCCTTTGCTGAGCGATTGCCTCACACCGCCAGCATTGTGTAATGCAAAATCCAATTTGGGTTCAACTAATTGGGTTGCTTTAAACATACTGCGGCTAACCCAAGGGGCTATTTCACTGCCATGGGGAAAATGTTTGCTCGGTAAGCGCGTATGAATAAAATCCTTCGGAATATGGGCGAGAATTTGTTGCTCAAGTGCAGCCAGTGCAGGGCGATATTGCGTGTGAATCACGTTATCTATTTGATCATCCTGTGCCCCATTGAGCATATTCGGATGTTGTCGTAAGTCAGTAATCAGTTCTCGCTGAACATCTTCAGGGATGGGCTGTTCTGAGTTTTGACTAATGTTGATTTCATCCCCAAGCATAAAGAAGTTATCGCCTTCAAATTGGCAGACCCTACCATCGGCATCAAAACAAAGATCAACTAAGCCTATGGTTTCAGCGTATTTCCCAGCATGAAAAATGGGTATTTGATTAACGGTTTCACCATATGGCATGTTAGACATGCCAACACGGCTAAAATCGCCCTGAAGCGTATGAGAATGGCCACCAATAATTAAGCTAATACCGCTAACTTGTTTTGCCAACTCGCGGTCTTGATCTATGCCAAGGTGGCTTAATATTACAATATGCCGAATATTTTGCTGATGAAGTGCCTTAATCGTGCGTCTTGTAGTGTCGATGGCGTTGACAAACAAGGTGTCAGGATCCGGTCTGGCAATCAGCGGCATCTGGTCTAATGTAATGCCAACTATCGCTATTTGGGTATCATAAAATGGTTTGAGTAAAACCTTGGCGATACCTTGGTCGACCTCATAGTCTAATAATTGCGGATGGTCGCGCAGTTTGCCGGCTTTATTGATATCTTCTTGGCTCAGATCCATATTGCCAGCCATGAGCGGAAATTCAATTCGATTTAAAAAAGCTTGAACAGGGCTATTACCCGCATCGATTTCATGATTGCCTAACACCATTGCATCGGGCTTGAGTAAATTGAGCAGATGCGCATTTGCAGCGCCTTGAAATTCACGAAAATACAATGTTCCCTGAAAGCTATCCCCTCCATGCAGAAACAAAAATGGCTGCTGTTTAGCTTCTGCTTGTTGGCGGGCTTGTTGGATCTGGAATCCTAGGCGAGCATAACCACCCGTGTTGACGGCTAAACTATAACTTTGTTGCTGATGCTGTAAGGTAAATTTAACCTGACTCGGTTCAAAGTTAGAGTGGGTGTCATTGATGTGAGCAATAGATAGGCGATAAATATTAGGCATGTTTTCCCTCAACTGAATGCCATTTATCTTAGCATTTAAAAATAAGCATATACTAAATTATACGGCTCAACTTGTATCAACGTTCATTACAAGTTGAGCTTGCTAGTATCATAAATTAAGGCGAGTATGACGAGAAAGTAGATTAATGGGTTTTACCATCATCAGATAATACCAGCCCTTTATTTTTTACACGGCGTTGCCACAATTTTCTGGCCAGCGCTTGCATATCAGGAGCGAGGTCTTTTGAGTCGACAATTTCTAATCCAATTAACGTTTCAATAATATCTTCGATGGTGACTATGCCTTCACTTGAACCGTACTCGTCAACCACTAATGCCATTTTAGCATTACGTTTAATCATCATTTGAAAAAGCGGCAACACTTTGACCGACGATGGAATAACCAATAAACTTTTTAAATGTTCACTGATCTGCGCATCAGGTGTTTGACGGACATTTAATAGAATGTCATTACGATTGATATAACCAATTACATTGTCACGTTCACCTTCATATACTGGTACTCGGGTAAACGGGCTGGATAAATGCTTGTCGATAAATTCATTGTGGCTAATATCGGTTGGCAATTTAAATATCACCGTTCTCGGGGTCATGATGTCGGTAACCACCATGTCTTTTACCGATAATATTTGGGTTAAAATTTGTGACTCTTGTTCACCGAGTTCTCCACTGTCTTTACCCATTTTTGTCATGGCACTTAATTCCTGACGAATGTATTGACCTTCTTCGCCTTTGCCTAATAGGTTAGTGACTTTCTGCGACATCCAGATAAGCGGTGCAGTCAATCTTTCCATCCAGTATAAACAGACAGAAACCGTAGGCGCGAGTTTTCGCCAATGATTCGCACCCAATGTTTTAGGGATAATTTCTGAGAGGAATAAAATTAAGAACGTCAGTACTGCAGAGAAAACACCTAACATTTCACTGCCAAAAACCACCGCAGCTTGTGCTCCCGCCACTGCAGCACCCACAGTATGAGAAATGGTATTTAAGGTTAAGATAGATACTAATGGTGATTCGACATTTTGCTTTTGCTTTTGTAATAAATCAGCAATTTTTGGATTGGATTCTCTTAAATTGGCAATATAGCTTGGCGTGACCGATAAAAGCACCGCCTCAAAAATACTACATAAAAAAGAAACGGCAATAGCAACAAACACAATAACAAACAAAGTTAACATAAATGTAAGTAAAAACTTCCTCGTAACAGGCATTATTGCCCGCAAGGATATTATCATATTATCAAACTCGGATATACTGGCTAAAACGTGATATGGCCTGTATAATTCGCCGCCCTGTTACAGGTTTTGGTGTTTGAGGTTAGGCAAATGAGTGAAAAGAAAATCAATTTATTAAATCTTGATCGTAAAGGACTGCGAGCGTTGTTCAGCGAAATGGGTGAAAAACCGTTCCGCGCCGATCAATTAATGAAGTGGATCTATCACTTTGGTGTCAGCGACTTCGAAGACATGAACAATATAAACAAAGCTTTGCGAGCAAAACTTGCAGCTAAGTGCGAAATTGTTGCTCCTGAAATTGCTAGTTATCAAAAGTCCAATGATGGCACGATTAAGTTTGCCATCGATGTTGGACAAGGCCAAGAAGTTGAAACTGTGTATATTCCAGAGGAAGACCGCGCCACTTTATGCGTGTCATCTCAAGTGGGGTGTGCCCTAGAATGTACTTTCTGTTCAACGGGGCAGCAAGGTTTTAACCGCAATTTGACGGTGTCGGAAATTGTCGGTCAAGTTTGGCGAGTATCACAATTTTTAGGGTTCCATAAAGACACTGGTGATCGTCCTATTTCTAACGTCGTTATGATGGGAATGGGAGAGCCATTGCTCAATTTAGCCAATGTCATACCTGCAATGGACATTATGTTGGATGATTTTGGTTTTAGTTTATCAAAACGCCGCGTGACACTATCGACATCAGGTATTGTTCCTGCACTTGATAAATTAGGTGATGCAATTGATGTTGCACTTGCTGTCAGTATTCACGCACCAAATGATGCGCTTCGTGATGTATTAGTGCCAGTCAACAAAAAATATCCACTTGAAGAGTTTTTGGCCGGTATTCGCCGTTATCTCGCTAAATCTAATGCGAATCGTGGTCGCGTCACGGTTGAATACGTGATGCTGGATCATATCAATGACAGCACAGATCAAGCGCATGAATTAGCTAAAGTCATGAAAGATACGCCATGTAAGATTAATTTAATCCCATTTAATCCTTATCCGGGCTCCCCATATGGGCGTTCTTCTAACTCAAGAATTGATCGTTTCTCTAAAGTGCTTATGGAATACGGATTAACTGTTATAGTACGTAAAACACGTGGTGACGATATTGACGCCGCTTGCGGGCAACTGGCAGGTGATATCCGTGACCGCACTAAACGTTTAGCAAAAAAACAAATGCAACAAAACCAGATTTCAGTCACAATGGATTAACTCTTTGTTTGCACAATAAATAGGCTTATAAATGAAGCTCAGAATGCAAAAAATTGTGTTAGTAGGTTTGTTCGGTTTATCCCTTGGTGGATGTGTCACCGAACGCACCTATAGTGGAACAGATATTCCCGTTGCTGAGCGCGCTATCGATAAAGTAGCCGCAGCACGTGAACGGATGCAATTAGGGTTAACCTATTTACGCCGTGGTAACAGTGAACAAGCAAAATATAATTTAGATAGAGCCGTTGAATTTGCCCCACAAATGAGTGAAGTGCATGTTGCAATGGCTTATTACTATCAAACTGTTGGTGATTTAGCGCGGACTGAGAGTGCATATAATGATGCTATCGCCGCAAGCGATGCATCGGGAGATGCTAAAAATAATTTTGGGGTGTTTTTATGTCAACAGAAGAAATTCGCCCGTGCAGAAACCATGTTTTTAGAGGCTATTGAAACGCCTAAGTATACCCGCACAGCATCAAGCTATGAAAACTTAGGCGTATGTAGCCGAAGTGATGGTAAGCTAGCAAAAGCGCGAGAATATTTTATGATGGCATTAAAATATGATCCGCGCCGTGGAAACACGTTAATTGGATTAACTGAGTTGGACATGGAAGCATCCGACTATGCAAGTGCTCGCGACACGTTGGCTCGATATCATCAGGTTGCGAATGAAACTGCTGAAAGTTTAGCGTTAGGGATAAAAATAGAGCAAGGGCTTGGCGATATAAATGCCATGAAGCGATTTGGCATCACATTAATTGCTAAATTCCCTGCATCTCCTCAAGCACAAGAATATAGAGCTAACTTGCATTAAATGACAATAGAAAAATTAGACGAAACCCTAGACGCAGTTGAAACTGTCAGTGATATTGCCACCGTCGGAGCAATTCTTAAAACTGCGCGTGAAAATAAAGGCATCACTATTGAGGCTGCGGCATTACAATTGCATTTGCGTCCACGCATTTTGATTGATATTGAAGCTGATAATTTTGATAACATTGCTTCAAATACTTATGCCCGCGGTTATATCAAAAATTATGCGCGTTTTATTGAAGCAGATATTGATGCAATCAAATTATGCTTAAATCAACAAATACCTGAACATGTACCACCAACCATGCAAAGTTTTTCGCGTAAAACATCACGCGAAGCTAGAGACAGCCGCCTAAATCTAGTGACTTATGCCATTGTGTTTATTTTGTTGGCGATGCTGGTGTTATGGTGGGTGCAAAAATCTGATTTAATTACACAATCAAATTTTGCTTTGCCAACGGTAGAAGAAATGCAAGCCGAGGCGACAACCTCTGATGAGACTTACGCTGATTTATTGGTGCCAATAGAACGAGTTAACAACCCACAAAATCCTCCAGCAGAAGTAACGGTAGATAATCCGTTAGCTGATAATCAGAGCGCTTTATCACCAACGGATTTGCCGCAAGCGACAGTCAATGCGGATGTTGTTAATGCACCAGAAACAGCAATCACTGGCAGTAATGAGGCAACTTCAGTTACCAATGAGGTTACTGATAATCGTGCCCCAGCGTCTACTGAAACAACAAAACCCGCTCCAGCAAATCCTGAACAGACAAATCAATCAGAAATTGAGCCTGCTGCTAATGGCTTATCGGTCGTTAAGATGTCGTTATCTGCTGATTGTTGGATTAATTTGGTAGATGTTGATGGTAAAGTCTTAGTCGATGGCGTGAAGACGGCAGGGCATGAAGTGAATGTGTCTGGCAAAGCACCGTTTAAATTAATTTTAGGTGCGCCTCAAGCGGTGTCATTAACTTTTGATGGTAACAAGGTTGATTTATCTGAATACGATAATGGCCGTGTGGCTCGGATCACGTTAACTCAACCTAATGAATAATGTTTAGACCTGATGGTTTATTATTGAATTGAATTCATTGGTACGATGCAAATCGCCAATTTAATAAATTTTAGTAGAGTAACATTGCATGTATAACGAATCTCCAATTATCCGCCGACCTTCCACGCGCATTTATGTTGGGAATGTTCCGATTGGTGATGGGGCGCCCATTGCCGTACAGTCAATGACCAACACAAAAACCGATGATGTTGCCGCGACAGTTGCGCAAATTAGGGCGCTTGAAAAAGTGGGTGCCGATATTGTGCGCGTATCAGTGCCTACAATGGACTCTGCTGAAGCTTTCAAGTTAATCAAACAACAAGTGAACGTGCCTTTAGTGGCAGATATCCATTTTGATTATCGTATTGCTTTAAAAGTGGCTGAATACGGTGCAGATTGCTTACGCATCAACCCTGGAAATATTGGCAATGAAGAGCGTATTCGTAGCGTTGTAGAGTGTGCACGCGATAAAAATATTCCAATCCGAATTGGGGTAAATGGTGGTTCATTAGAAAAAGATTTGATGGACAAGTATCGTGAGCCGACGCCAGAAGCTTTGCTTGAATCTGCAATGCGTCATGTTGATATTTTAGATAGGCTGAACTTTGAACAATTTAAAGTCAGTGTGAAAGCTTCTGATGTATTCCTAGCGGTGGAGTCTTATCGTCTGTTGGCAAAACAAATCAAACAACCATTGCATTTAGGGATTACAGAAGCAGGTGGTATGCGTTCTGGTTCAGTCAAATCTGCTGTGGGACTGGGTATGCTATTGGCAGAAGGTATTGGTGATACATTACGTATTTCGTTGGCGGCAGATCCTGTTGAAGAAATTAAAGTCGGTTTTGATATTTTAAAATCGCTGCGCATTCGTAGTCGCGGGATTAACTTTATTGCCTGTCCTTCTTGTTCACGTCAAGAATTTGATGTGATCTCAACCGTGAATGAGTTAGAGCGTCGTCTTGAAGATGTTACCACCGCAATGGATGTGTCCATTATTGGCTGTGTTGTGAATGGTCCTGGTGAAGCTTTAGTCTCTCATATTGGCCTAACGGGCGGGCATCGTAAAAGTGGTTATTATGATGATGGTGAGCGTCAAAAAGAGCGTTTTGACAACGATAATATCGTGGATTCCCTAGAGGCGAAAATTCGCGCTAAAGCCAGTATGATGGCAAATCGTATTGATATTAGCGATACAACTGAATAATTTTTGTGCCCATGCATTTAATCAGGTGTTTTCTGATAAAATGCATGGGCGATGTGTTTATTGGCTAACCAAGGTTATTGGTTTAGCCTAGCAATTTAACGGACGAGTTATCTGTGGCAAAACAAATCCAAGCAATTCGCGGCATGAATGATCTTCTGCCAATTCAAAGCCCAGTATGGCAAAAGGTTGAGTCGATTATTCGCTCATCTGTCAGTGCTTTTGGTTATAGCGAAATTCGTACACCTATTGTAGAAAGTACCGATCTTTTTAAACGTTCAATTGGTGAAGTCACCGATATCGTTGAAAAAGAAATGTATACCTTCGAAGACCGTAATGGCGACAGTTTAACACTGCGACCAGAAGGAACCGCGTCGACGGTTCGGGCCGGTAATGAACATGGTTTGCTTTACAATCAAGAGCAACGTTTATGGTACATGGGACCTATGTTTCGTCATGAACGTCCTCAAAAAGGTCGCTATCGTCAATTTCACCAATTTGGTGTTGAAATTTATGGTATTGGCACTGCTGATATTGATGCTGAAGTATTAATGTTATCGGCACGTCTATGGCAAAAACTCGGTATTGAAGAACATGTTTCTTTAGAGTTAAACACCTTAGGCGATCCTGCAGAACGCGCTAATTATCGTGAGGCTTTAATTGCATTTTTAGAGCAACACAAAGATAAGTTAGATGAAGACAGTCAGCGTCGCATGTATAGTAATCCACTGCGTGTTTTGGATTCAAAAGATCAAAGCGTACAAGCATTATTAGCAGATGCGCCTGCATTGAACGACTATTTAGGTGAAGAGTCGAAAACACATTTTTCCACTTTGTGTGAACTCTTAGACGCCGTGGGTATCCAATACACCATTAATCCTCGTTTAGTGCGTGGATTAGACTACTACAACCGCACTGTTTTTGAGTGGGTAACAAGTAGTCTAGGCTCTCAAGGTACAGTGCTTGCTGGCGGTCGCTATGATGGTCTAGTGGGGCAACTTGGAGGTAAAGATACTCCTGCAGTTGGTTTTGCAATGGGACTAGAGCGCATTGTACTACTACTTGAAACCTTAGAACTCAATAATGATATTGCCCCAGAAGTAGACGTTTACGTTACCGCTATGGGTGATAACTGTGTGGTTGAAGCAATTAAAGTTGCACAAGAGTTGCGTCAACAACTGCCAACGCTTAAAGTCATGAGTCATTGTGGTGGTGGAAACTTTAAAAAGCAGATGAAGCGTGCCGATAAAAGCGGTGCTCAGTTTGCTTTAATTATTGGTGAAAATGAAATTGCTAATGATCAAGTTGCCATCAAGCCATTAAGAAATAATAACGAACAACAATTAGTTACCCGCAGTGAGCTGGTAGCTAAACTTGCAGAACTGATTTAGAAAGGGGAAGTGCGCGTGGAAATTTATAGCACAGAAGAACAACAAGTAGATGCTATCAAGCAGTTCTGGAAAGATTACGGATCATCAATAGCGATTGGTGCGGTAGTAGGTTTAGGCGGTTTATTTGGTTGGAATACTTATTCTGACATGAAGGTTAAGTCTGCAGAGCAAGCCTCTGAGTCATTTGAACAACTAGCAACTAGTGCCACTAACCCAGCGGTATTTATTGAAGGTGCTAGTAATTTTGTTAAAGAGCATGATCAAAAAGGCTATCAGGCATTACTAGAGTTAATGACGGCTAAAGCTGCGGTTGATTCAGGTGATTTAGCTAAAGCTGAAGACGCCTATAAGCGTATTATTGCTGCAAAGCCTGGTGCCAGTATTGATATGGTAGCTACCATTCGTTTAGCTCGTTTACAAGCTGAACAAGGTAATGTAGGCACAGCACTACAAACATTAGAATCAGTAACCGATTCGGCATTTGTTTCGCAACGAGAAGAATTAAAAGGTGACTTTTTAGTTCGCCAAGGTGACCTTGTTTCTGCGAAGCAAGCTTACCAAACAGCAATTGATAATGGCGGTGCATTAACTAATCCAGCATTAACGATAAAGTTAGATAACCTAAACAAGGCATAAGGAATTAGCCAATGAAGTTATGGTATAAAAATCTACTTGCGGCTGGCTTAGGTATGGCCCTTATTTCAGGTTGTTCTTCAAGCGATGTTGAAGAAGAACCTGTCAGCGAATTAGTTGAAATTCAAGCTTCGGTATTTCCAGAGGTCAGCTGGAGCAAAAGCATCGGTAATGGCGTGGGTGATTATTATTCACAACTACGTCCTACCGTACGCTATGGTAAAATTTTTGTTGCCGATCGTGATGGTGAGGTTCGAGCATACGATCAACAAACACTTGAACTCCTATGGAGTAAAGATTTTAACGATGAGTTTAGCGAACAACTAAACATCAAAACGAAAGGTATTCGTTTAGCTGCAGGTGTTACAGCAGCTCGTAATAAAGTGTTTGTGGGCGGTGAAACCGGCTTATTAGCAGCGTTGGATGAAGCATCTGGTGATGTACTTTGGTCTGCACAGGTTAATGGTGAACTTTTATCTGCGCCAACAGTTGCCGAAGATGTTGTGACGGTAAATTCTAGCAAAGGTATGTTTGAAGCTTTTGATATTGACGACGGTAAAAAGCTTTGGACCTATGAAATGCAACTTCCTAACTTGACCCTTCGCGGAACAGGTTCTGCGGCTTATGAAGCAGGCGGTTTCTTTTTGGGTACGGCTGACGGTAAAGTTGCGGTTGTTGTTAAAAACAACGGTCAAGTTGCATGGGAACAGGCAATTTACACCCCAACAGGCGGCAATGAGTTTACTCGTATGGCCGACGTTGACATGACCCCTTTGATCTTAGGCGATAATTTATTTGTAGCAAGTTACAATGGTAACCTTGTTTCAATGGAACTACGCACGGGTAGAATCATTTGGTCACGTAAATATTCTAGTTTTAATGAACTAGCCGCAGCGGGATTAAGTTTATATTTAGTTGATGATCGCAGTCGTATTTACTCTGTTGATCGCCGTAATGGCTTAGAGTTGTGGTCAAACTCCACACTTAAAAACCGTGATTTAACTTCCCCTGCTACTATCGGTGACTATTTGGTAGTCGGTGATTTTGAAGGTTATTTACATGTGCTGAACCGCGAAGATGGCGTTGTTGTCGGGCGTGTTGAAGTGGATAGTGATGGCTTATATAGCCAGCCTTTAGTGGTTGATGATAAAATTTACCTTCAAGGTCGAAGCGGTAAGCTTGCTATTGTTACCCTAAATGGTGATGGCAGTGTAGCAACAAATGAAGAAGTCGCCGCTGACGAATAACAGCAAAGCAATTTCTAACAAATAGGGTATAATGTACCTTATTAGAGCCCCTGGAAGCTTTCCGGGGGCTTTTTATTGAGACGTATTTTAGAGGCAAAATCATGATCCCTGTAGTGGCCCTTGTTGGGCGACCCAATGTCGGAAAATCGACATTATTTAATCGTCTAACACGAACCCGTGATGCATTAGTCGCTGACTTTCCTGGCTTAACCCGTGATCGCAAATATGGTCGCGCGTATTTGGCTGGCTATGAATTTATTGTGGTTGATACTGGCGGTATCGATGGTACCGAAGAAGGGATCGAAACCAAGATGGCCGAGCAGTCTTTGGCGGCGATTGAAGAAGCGGATGTGGTGTTATTTTTAACGGATGCCCGTGCTGGTCTAACTGCTGCTGATTTAGCCATTGCACAGCATTTACGCAGTCGCGATAAAGTCACCTTTGTTGTTGCTAACAAAGTTGATGGTATAGATGCCGATTCGGCTTGTGCTGAATTTTGGTCACTGGGTTTAGGCGAAGTGTATCAAATGGCCGCCGCCCAAGGTCGCGGTGTAACCAACATGATCGATTACGCTTTGACGCCTTATGCTGAAGCCATGGGCATTGTTCGGGATGAAGAAGAGCAAGGCGATGTTGTCGAGCGCGAATATACTGAAGAAGAAGCTGAAGCTGAACAAGCTCGCTTACAAAGTCTACCCATTAAATTAGCCATCATTGGTAAACCCAACGTGGGTAAATCAACCCTGACTAACCGTATTTTAGGTGAAGAGAGGGTAGTGGTTTATGATGAGCCTGGAACAACACGCGACAGTATTTATATCCCAATGGAACGAGAAGGTCGTGAGTATATCCTAATTGATACCGCTGGGGTTCGTCGTCGTAGCAAAGTACATGAAGTGATTGAAAAGTTCTCGGTGATCAAAACCCTTAAAGCGGTGGAAGATTCGAACGTCGTGTTATTAATAATTGATGCTCGAGAAGGTATTGCGGAACAAGATTTAGGTCTACTTGGTTTTGCATTGAACGCTGGCCGAGCATTAGTGATTGCTGTTAACAAGTGGGACGGCATAGATCAAAATATCAAAGACCGCGTTAAAAGTGAGTTAGATCGCCGTTTAGGTTTTATCGATTTTGCTCGGATCCATTTTATTTCTGCATTACACGGTACCGGCGTGGGTCACTTGTATGAGTCAATCGAAGAAGCGTATGACAGTGCGACACGTCGTGTCAGTACCTCGATGTTGACCCGTATCATGCAAATGTCCCAAGACGATCATCAGCCTCCATTAGTCAATGGCCGTCGTGTTAAACTTAAATATGCCCATGCAGGTGGTTATAATCCACCTGTTGTGGTTGTCCATGGTAACCAAGTCTCTAAGTTACCTGACTCATATAAACGCTATATGATGAACTACTTCCGTCGATCATTAAATGTAGTAGGCACGCCAATTCAATTACGTTTCCATGAAGGCGCTAACCCGTTTGAAGGTCGCGGCGAGAAGTTAACCTTAAGTCAAGAACGCCGCCGTAAACGTGCAACAAGTCATATTCGTGACCGCAAAAAGTAACTTTGCAAAATGAGCAATGCACCTTAGGCAATAAACAAAAATGCCAGTAAATTATATTTACTGGCATTTTTTATTCATAGCGTTTTTTGGCAACTTCGATGCGCCCCAATGGCGCGTTTATCTTTGTTGATAAATTATGCAGTAGGCTATTTTTCTGTCAGGCAATCACAAATGAATGCTGTTTAGCCCGCTAAATAAGTGAATTTGTGGGCAGAATGGCTGGAAAATAGCCACTGCCCTTCGGGTTGAGGCTAAAATGACTTTATACTGCGTTAGATAATTTTGACGTAGGCCAACTATGCCCGCAATTATCCTCTTTCCTAAAGTCATTTTATCTCTCAACATAAAAAATAAACAAAGATAAACACGCCCTAGCAAGTGTTAATTATGAAGTGAACCTTAAAATATGTAAGGTGAACGAAATTTAATCCAAAGTGATATTGTGTAAATTTAACCTTAGATTGATAATCATAATTAGTTTTTAAGCTGTTATTCTTTTATATGTATATGAAAATCAGTACGTTAGGTTTTCATTAGCTAAGGATGTTGTTGTGAGAAAATTAACTCTACATGCCGTTGAAGCAATTGATGAATTGGCTTGGCCTGCAAACTATCAAGAATATACCCTCCGTTCTCCTGCATTGCATGTGTTTACTGATTTCAAAAATATTATGCCTCTGGTGATTGAATCGAATACTAAAGCGACTGACGTTGAGTTTTTGATGAAGAAAGCACACGTACGATTAAAGCTAGTAATCGACAAGAATGAAAAATTTCTTGGCTTAATCAGTTTTGACTCATTAAACCATCAAGAAATTGTCAAAAAACAAGCCGCAGGTCATCACAGGGAACAACTGCTGATAAACGACTTTATGATCCCTAAAGCACAATTAAAAGCGATTGATTATGCTGATATTGTTCATGCAAAAATCGGCGATATTATCGAAACCTTGAAAGCGGCAGGTCAGCAGCATTGTTTAGTGGTTGATCGTGAACATCACACTATACGCGGGGTACTATCAGCAAATGATATCGCCAAACTATTGAAGTTAGATATCGATGTCAGTACCCCTACAAGCTTTGCGAGTATATTTGAAGTGGTCTCGAAAGTGACACATTCCATAGTTGCATAATATCTGTATTTAAAAAATTACTTAATTTGTTCAATAAAAAAGCCTCGCAATCCGTTGCGAGGCTTTTATATTTAGCATTGCTAATTATTGAAAGCTTAATGTCCAAGTATCGATATAGCCAGTATCACGTCGTGCATTATCAACCGCTTTTAGTAACCAGGTACCGCTCGACTCAACACCAGTAAAGTTTGCACTATAGGTTTGGTTGATATTGTCGGTGCCACCACCAGAATTGTTGTGTAATGTTACTTTTTGGCCGGTTGGGCTAATCAGTTCCACTTTCAAATCACCAATGTAAGTGTGGATCACACCTAGGTTAACTGACACTGTACCTGAATCACCAGTACGCGTCACATTAATTGGGCTTGTGATCCCGGTAGTGTTGTTATCTGGAATGTTGAAATTAGTAGTATTAGTGTAACTTGCTGGACCTCCTGTATTACCACCAGTGCTTCCAGCGGTGTAGTTAGCGACAAGATTTACACCGCTAAATGCGCTATAACCCTGAACCATGACATAGTAAGTACCAGATTGAACGTTGGTAATCGGGCACGATTCGCTGTTACCCCCTTTCCATGGACGACAGTCATAGCTGGTTGTTGACGGCGCAGCGCCATATTGCACATATAGATCCGCATCGCCAGTACCGCCACTCATGGTGAAACTTAAGTTTTTGGCGCCTGCTGGAACGTCTAGTGAGAAGTGAAGCTCATCGCTTTTAGCACCTGCAAGACCCGATTTAGTGACACCATTTTCAAGTACTAAGTCACCTGTTCCTGTGCCAGGATCAGTTGGGCCATTACATGATGCATCTAGGTAAGCTTTGGCAGCAGTTGCGTTAATCATGCCAAAACCGGTTTTGTTATCGCGCCCTGCAACATTCAAATCATCTGCGGTAGCATTTAATGCTGCGCGAATTTGATTTGCTGTACATTGCGGGTGGTAACTCCACACCAAGGTTGCAACGCCAGATACATGTGGTGTTGCCATTGAGGTGCCATTGTAATAGGCGTAATCTTTATTGCCTTGATTGGCAACCGTAGTGCTAGCGCCTAGTTGATTGCGTAACGCCAAGCCCGTTGCTCTATCAACAGAGACTGATGGAATGGTAATATCGCTATTGGCATCGACTAAAAATGGATTTTGTAAACCTGGTAATGCGGTATTACTGTAAACAATTGCTGCTACAGCGCCCGCTGTTTTACAGGCCTTTACAGCATTGATTTCAGGATAGCCAGTACCTTGGTTACCAACACGTTCAACTAAACATACCTTGTTGCTCATGTTGCCACAGTTAAAGCTAGTACCACTGACGGTACATTCAGCTAATACGGCGGTTGCTTGACCATTGGTTGGGTTAGCAGTGTAACTTGTACCAGCTGGTGTTAAGCGATTATGTGGCACAACCCCATTGTTAAAATATGATTGGCCATTAATTGTGATATCTGCAAGGCGTCCTTCACCAACCGTAACGGTTGATAAAATCGCTTCACCAGGACCTGAGATCTCAACTTGATCAGTATATTGCGAGAATGCAGCATGATCACGATTACTATCAACCGCAGCAACAGCCATGACCGCATCATAGGATGCTGGGTAGCTATAAGTGTTGTCACCGTCATTACCCGCAGCAGCAATTAACAAGATGCCGTTATTTTGATGTGCGGTCATTGCATTACGTTCAGTTGTGCTTGAGCCGCTTCCACCTAAGCTCATGGTCACTACATTAGCGCCATTACTGACACAGGTGTCAATAGCGGAAATGAGGGATGATGAATATCCCCATCCGGCTTCGTTAAATACTTTCACCACATGAATATTGGCATTTTGGTTTGGCATGACACCAACCACACCTTCATTATTGGCAATCGCTGCAATGGTGCCAGCAACATGGGTACCATGGGCGTTATTATTACCCGGTTGATACCAGTTACCCGTACCTGAATTATTGGTACCGGTGACATTATTACCACTTAAATCGTTGTGGCTGCGGTCGTAACCTGAATCGATAATACAAATCGTACGATTACCTGATTGGCCGTCACTTAAAGCGGTGGCGCCAACATAAGTTTGCCCCCAAGGGGTTGTTTCTGATAGCAGTTTTCGAGGTAAATCTTCTTCAACATATTCAACGTCAGCACGTAAACGCAGTGATTTTAATGATTGTTGGTCTAGCTTTACCGAGTAACTGTTACTGCGTGCAATACGTTTCATTTCTTTCGCTTGCACACCGTTTAAAGCGTTAAAATGCGAAAAAATCTCGTGTGAGCGAGGCTGATAATCCATTGTCAAATCAGATTGACTGGCTTGTGAATTAGCAAACTGCTGTAAAGTTGATTGTGCCGCTGGTGCATTTTTAAATTTAACAATATAACGTTTTGGCAAAGGCGAAGCCGAATTTAAGCTTGCTGCAGATATAGCATTTTGTGAGGTTAAATTTACCGCTTGTGGTGCAGCGTACAGGCTTGATGATACCGCCAGTGCAATACCCGAGAGGCTTGATAAAACTAGAGGTCGTTTATTTTGCATGTTTATCTTCCATGTTATTTATTATTTATATTTTTTGATGTCAGACTCACAGAAAAACTCAAAGGTGAAATACGTCTAACTTTCTGAAATGTAACATTGATGTTACATTTGTAAATAAAATGTTACCGTAGGGTGTTTGGTATAATATCTGACAGTAGTTGAAGAGATTGATTTTTTATTCAAATTTAAGTTTTAAATATCAGAGTATTTTAATGTGTTGGTCGTTATTATTGATATTAAATCATTTGGTTATTTAATTGTTGTGGGATTCTTGTAATGTGTTTTAACCGATGATTTATGCATTTTGCTTACCCGCACGATGCCTACTTATTCTTATATGCAAAAAAGGAATAACTTATAACTAATTTTATATTTAGACGGGCCATTCGCTATGATGCCTCACGTGCGTTTAATATTCGTAATCAGGCAATATTGGCTCAATGCACTGAATTTTATGGTATTGATGCGATGCTAAAGTGGACGGATGGCGAAATGCCTATGCCTTTTGCAGATAAATTGGTAATAGATGGATATGTGCTAGAGGTTGATGTTCATTTCAACGGAAAAACGCAGCTAGAGATTATTGCTACAGGAATGATTGATTTAGACAGTGGTTTTATTGATGCTATTTTTGTCGATCCGCAATACATGGGCTTAGGAGCTGGTAAAGAGATGTTAGCTTACCTTGAGCGACTTGCTGTCGAAGCTGGTTTATCCTTGCTTAAATTGGAGTCAACATTAAACGCAGCAGCTTTTTATCGAAAATGTGGCTTTGAAGGTGATGAGGTAAGTGTCTATCAATCGCCAAGGGGCTTTAATTTAAATTGTATTGTCATGTGCAAAAAGCTGACATAAAAAATGCCTTTGTTGATAAGACAAAGGCATTTTATTCAGAAAATAATATGATTAAGGTTTGGTTGTCGCTAGAGCTTCATAGCCACCGGCATTGACTGAATGTGTAAAGCCAGCCTGTATCAATGCCTCATCGGCAAGACCACTTCTGCGTCCACTTCGGCAATACAACACAATGCTGGCGTCATTTTTCAAACCGATTTTTTCAACGCCATTAACAATTTGTTCAAACGGAATATTAATTGCTCCTTCAATATGGCCAGCGGCAAATTCTTCAGCGGTACGAACATCAATAATGGTCGTGCCAGTGCTGATAATATTCCAGGCTTCCTGTGTGGAAACATCTTTGGCAACACTCACCTGATTAAACAGCATCAAACCTGTCGCGAGGATACTCAGCAAACTAAAATGTAGACTGACACGTTTTGAAGATTTCATAAACCAGTATATTCCTTATAATTATTATGCTTAACCTCAATTTTAGGCTTATTTAGCTTTGGCTATTTCAGCCTCTGATTTTAAGCCTAGTTTTTTCATCACCAGTGCTGCGGGACAAAAACCAGTAAAGGCGCTTTGAAATAGATTAGCACCAACAAACACCGTCAGCCACATAAAATGGTGGCTGACGGTTGCGGTCAGTAGTAAAGATAACAACACCATAAAACCAGCAAAAGCCATAATTGTTCGTTCAATTGACATAGTGAAGCTCCTTAATTAACAGATTTAATTATTTGTCGATTCTTCATCACTGAGAAATACAGTACAGGGATGACAAGTAGAGTTAAAATGGTTGAAATAAAGATGCCGAAAATTAAGCTAATTGCTAGGCCATTAAAAATCGGGTCATCGATAATAAATAGTGCACCAATCATTGCGGCTAATGCCGTCAACATAATCGGTTTCGCGCGCACAGCGGCTGATTTGATCACCGCTTTTTCTAATGTCATGCCCGCAGCTAAAAGATGATTAATAAAGTCCACTAACAATATGGAGTTACGCACAATAATCCCCGCGAGGGCTATCATGCCGATCATCGATGTTGCGGTAAATTGCGCCCCTAATATGGCATGACCAGGCATCACACCAATCACGGTTAATGGGATGGGGGCCATAATCACTAGCGGTACCAAATAAGACTTAAATTGACCGACCACCAGTAAGTAGATGGCTATCATGCCCACCGCATAAGCAATGCCCATATCGCGGAAGGTTTCATAGGTGATTTTCCACTCACCGTCCCATAATATCGCAACTTCAGAGATGCCATCTGGCTGCTCGACATAATGCTGCGCAATTGCGAAGTCACGTTCAGCGTTGGCATGATTAATTTGACCTGCAATATCAAACATCCCATATAACGGGCTGTCAGTTGGGCCTGCCATATCGGCGACCACCATGATCATCGGGATCATGTTCTTATGCACAATCGCCGCATTTATATGGCCTTGCTCGATCGTAGTGACCGCAGATAAGCTGATTTGCTCACCCTGTTGGTTGGTCAATTTAAGGTTTAATATTTGCGCTAAATTGACCTTTTCGCCTTCATTGACCTGTAAACGGATAGGCGTCGGCTGTTTTTGAGGTGCTAAGTGCAAATAGCTGACATCTTTACCACCAACGGCTGCCACAATGGTATTAACAATTTGCCCGTAAGATAAGCCCAATAAACTGGCTTTAGTGCGATCAATGCTGACTTGCCACTTTTGCTGCGCATAAGGTAAAAAGATATCAACATCGACAACATGCTCGGTGGCGTTAAAGCGTTGTTCAAGCTCAAGCGCCGTTTGCTCACGCAGCTCGGTTGTTGGGCCGTACACTTCTGCCACAATAGGGGACCACACAGGCGGTCCTGGCGGTACTTCAACGACTTTGACTCTGGCATTATAAGGTTTAGCTATCTCGTTTAACGGCCCACGAACGGCTAAGGCGATTGAGTGGCTGTCACGACTGCGATGTGATTTATCGACAAGGTTGACTTGTATATCACCAAGTTCTTGGCTGCTGCGCAAGAAATAATGGCGTACCAAACCGTTAAAGTTCATGGGGGAATGGGTGCCTGCATACCATTGTTGATGATCAATTTCTTCCACAGTAGACAGGTATTGGCTCATTTCCTGTAAAACTCGTTGTGTTTGCTCTACTGGAGCGCCTTCAGGCAAATCAACCATCACCTGAAATTCAGATTTGTTATCAAACGGCAGCATTTTTAATACCACAGCCTGCATTGCAGGTAGCGATACAGCAATAGCAATTAACGCAACAATCCCAACCGCTAAGCCTTTGCGGGCTTTACCTGCCTTATTCCCAAGTAGAAATGGTGTCATTAAGCGATTGAAAAAAACACTTAACTTATCATTTGAATGCTCATCATGTTCGAAATGAGATTCGGTGTTAGCGGTTTTACTGATATGTCGATGCAATAGTTTATTTGACAGCCAAGGGGTCATCATAAAGGCAATCACTAACGATAAAAGCATTCCCATACTGGCATTGATTGGGATTGGGCTCATATAAGGTCCCATGAGTCCTGATACAAAGGCCATTGGTAATAGGGCCGCTATTACGGTAAAGGTGGCTAAAATCGTTGGACCGCCGACTTCGTCAACTGCGACAGGGATGATTTCAAGCAAGGGCTTATTGCTTAATGCCATATGGCGATGAATGTTCTCAACCACCACTATGGCATCGTCAACTAAAATACCGATAGAAAAAATAAGTGCGAATAATGAAATACGATTAAGGCTAAATCCCCATGCCCATGAGGCAAATAAGGTCATGGCTAAGGTGATAATGATGGCAATGCCGACTACGGCTGACTCACGTAATCCCATGGTAAAAAACACTAATAACACAACCGCAGATGTCGCAAATATTAATTTAAATATTAACGTGTTGGCTTTATCTCCGGCTGTTTGCCCATAATTACGTGAAATCGCCACTTTGACATTATCCGGGATCAACACGTTTTGGACTTCATTAATGCGGTTTAATATTTTGTCGGCAATGACAACGGCATTCTGCCCAGCTTGTTTGCCAATCGCTATGGTGACTGCGGGATAATCACCCTGTAGGTCAACGTGACGGACATGTTGGGTCGGTATATCACTTTTAAGCGTGATTTCGGCCACATCTGACAAGTAAACCGCTTTGGCTAATGTCGGATCAGCTTGTTTTGAATTTGATTGCGTTGGGATTACTTTTATCAATAACGATTTTACGTCATCAACCGAATTAATAAATTGCCCTGCGCGCACTTTAATTTGTTGGTTATTTTGCACCCATGAGTTAAGCATGGATACTTGGTTATTATCCTGTAAACGCTGTTCTATTTGATTAATGGTCACCCCAAACGCATTCATTTTCACGCTGTCTAATCTGACATTTAGTACCATGTCATGACGGCCTTGGGTATAAATTTCTCGGGTGCCAGGGATACGCTTTAATTCGGTTTCTAAATTGGCGGCAACATGGGTTAAGGCTTCAGCACCGATGTCGGTTGAATCAGAATATAAGGTTAAGCTGACAATAGGCACATCGTCGATACCCCTCGGTTTTATCAATGGCTCACCAATGCCAGCGGCTTGATTAAATTTATCGCGATTAGAAAATAGCTGATTGTAAATATTCACTACCGCTTCATCGCGAGGTACGCCAACTTCAAAGATGGTGATGATCAATGCGCCATCAGGTTGAGAAAATGAATATAAGGTATCAACGCCTTTGATTTCAGAAATAATCTGTTCAGCAGGCAGCGTCACTAGGCTTTGTACTTCACTTGGCGTTGCCCCCGGAAAAGGAATAAACACATCGGCAAAAGTGACATCAATTTGCGGGTCTTCTTCTTTTGGGGTGATAATTACCGCAAAAATGCCTAATAACAAGCCAACAAGTGCAAGTAGGGGAGTAATCGCACTGGCTTGAAAGGTTTTTGCGATAGTACCTGACAAGCCCAATTCAGGAGAGTTTGGATTATTCATTTATCATCTCTCCTATTAGTTAGCGTGCGCTTGATTAAGGAACAGCACATAGGTGGCAGCATCATTGATAATATTGTCGCCATCCATAACGCCTGATAGCACTTCTACTTGGGTTACTTGGCCTGTTGTGAGCTGGTTACCGGTTAATTGCTTGCCAAGACGCACTTGGGTTTGCAGATACTTATCACCTTGCTTGCGATATACCGCCGTTAATTCACCTACTTGAAAAATCGCTGACTTGGGCAAGTAAATTGCTTCAGTTGTGGCAATGGGTAATGCCGCTTTTAGCCATTGACCGGCTTGCAATGTGTCTTGGTGATTGTTAAGTTGTACACGCACTTCAATACTTTGGTCAGCTTGAGTGCTAAAATTGAACTTATTGATTTTGTCACTTTGATATTGCTGATAATCATCAGATAAATTAATGCTATCTAGGGCGGTTAATTGTTTACGGTATTGCTGTGGTACATAAAATACCGCGCGTAATTTGTCGGTGGCATAGCCTGATAATAAGGCTTGCCCGTAACTGATGGTTTCCCCTTGCTCTACCCACTTTGCTGTGACTCTGCCAGAAAATGGCGCGCTAACAATGGTGTAATTGACATTTTCTTTTGCGCTGATGAGTTTTGCTTTAGCCGCGCTGACAGCCTGTTTACTTGATTTTGCATAAGAGGTTGCCTCGTCCATGGCTCCTTTGGATATGGCCCCTTGTGGAAATAACGCTTTATAACGTTCAAATTGCGCTTGTGCTTCAAAATTTTGTGCTTGTGCCTTAGCCAATTCAGCTTCAGCTGCGGCTAAGCCTGCACCTTGTTCTTTGCTGGTGATCTCTATTAAAGGTGCGCCTTCAGGCACCATATCATTGACATCATAATGAATGGCTAATACTCGACCAGAGGTTTGCGCCGCAACTGTTGCAGACTTTATCGGCTCAACTTTGGCATCAAGTTGCAGGTATTGAGTTTGTGATGTGCTTTTGGCTGTGATGGTTTCAAGTGGCATTTCTGCAGCAAAGCTGAAGCTTGAAGCTAAATAAGCTGATAAAAGGATGACATTTCGGCTAAGGAAACTGAGCGAAGATTGAGTCGTTGAAAGCATTATGTTGAACCTCACAAAAAGTCTATAAGAAAATTCTAATGGATGTGTGAGAGAACTACAATCTATTTATTAGAAAAAATTCATATAGTAGGCTTGTTGGACAGTTTACTATAGCTGAGTATGAGGGGAACTTATAGGTGCGCAGATCATAAAAAAGCCATACTCATCAATGAGTATGGCTTTAATTATCGCCAGTGAAACACCGAATTAGAAGCGGTAGTTGTACTGTAATGAGAAGTAGTTAGCACCTGATTCTGTGTAAGCACTTACAGGGCCAACAAGTTCACTGGTTTCGAGTACATGTACTTTCTCGCCTGCCACTAACGTGTAACCAACATCAATGCTTGATTTTGGGTTAATGTTATAAGTAAAGCCCGCTGAGTACCATGTACGATCAGAGTCAGGAATAGATAAAGAAGACACTTCACCTACAACGCCTTGATCGCGCGCGATACCAGCTCTTACAGTCCACTTATCATTGATATCATAAGTCGCACCTAAGCTTAAAAACCAAGAGTTTTCCCAATTATAATGCTTAAGGATGTGGCTATCTGTACCGTTCTCACCGTCAGTCAGCTCAATGTTGTCGAAGTTGCTCCAGTTAGTCCACTGTGCAGTGTAGTGAAGCGCAAATTTTTCAGTGATTTGGTGGAAACCAGCAAACTGAGCGATATCCGCCATAGGAATATCAATCTCACCAAAGTTTTCTGCTTTAAACGGTGGGTTGTAAGCAATATCACCTGAAGCCTTCATGTTCGGACTTTTACGATAGCTTAAGCCTAAACGGTTATTTTCATTGATTTCATAGGCTAAACCAACAATACCACCGAAAGCCCAACCATCAGCATCGATATCAACAAGGTTAAGTGGCACTTCACCAAAAACTGGGAGTGTGAAGTCGCCAGAGCGTGTCAGTGTCCCCATACCTTTAATCGCATCAATACCAAGGCCAATACTAAATGAGTCATTAATACGGTATGACACACTAGCGTTAAAGTTGATGGTAGTGACTTCTGTGTTGCCTAATAAATCGATAGGGGTGTTGAAGTCTTTATCCGTATTTAGCGGTGATAAATCAGTACCCGTACCATAGTTACTAAATGCAGCGATACCAAAAGCCCATTTGTCGCTGATTGGGTTGATGTAGTAAAAACTTGGAATGGGTTTACCTTCAGCAGCATTATCTAAGCCACCTAAGCTGTTATTACCAACCATAACATCACTGACTTCAACATTGACGTCTGCATATGCACCAGCAACAGAAATTTCGGTTTTATCAAATAATGCCATAGCTGCAGGGTTACGGGCTAATACCGATGCATTGTCAGCGATGATAGCATCTCCAGCCATTGCACGGCCTAAACCGGTTGCTGATTGGCTATTAAGTTGAAAACCAGCTGCAGAAGCTTGAGTGCTTGCTAATGTGACAGCGATTGCGAGAAGAGTCTTGTTAAATGTGGTCATGATTTTACCTATTATTTGCTGTTATGTTATGGATGCCGAATTTGAAATGACACCATTGCAGCTTTGAATTTGCAGGCATCTTAGGTAAGCCTAGCGAATGCAACAACTCCGACCACATGTTAGTTATTGTTAATATTGAGTTAATTCAAAAGCAGTGTTTTTATGAACTAGGATGGGCTAGGTATGTTTTTCTATAAAAAGGCTTATTTAGCATAATGTTAAGACTCTTTTTGATTGTGACGCATGTTAACGCAATGTTGTTTTCAAACGGCGGTGATGTGAATTTAAAAATATAAAAAAAGCGTACATCTGTACGCTTTTTATTTTGAAGTAGATTTTTTGTTCAGTTTCAGTGGCTAAGTTGTTAATTTATTGAGTGATTACTTTTGGCTCAATAAACTTTGTTCAAACTCACTAAACTGCATTTTCACTTCCGCTCTTGGGGGAGATAATTTACTGAAAACCACCCCAACGAGAGTTGCAAACAAGAAGCCAGGGACGATTTCATAGAGATCAAATAGACCGCCAGTTAATTGCTTCCATACCACAACCGTAACGGCTCCAACGACAATAGTTGCGATAGCACCATTGCGACTATATCCACGCCAAAATAGCGACAAAATTACCACAGGGCCAAATGCTGCACCAAATCCGGCCCATGCATAACTGACTAAACCGAGTACACTACTTTGTGGATTCAGCGCGATCACGCCTGCAATCAAGGCAATAGCAATCACCCCTATTCGACCCACTAGCATTAACTCTTTGCTACTTGCCTTAGGACGCAACCATTTACGATAAAAGTCTTCTGTTATCACGCTTGAACAAACCAATAACTGAGAGTCAATAGTGCTCATAATGGCCGATAAAATAGCGGCAATCAGTAAGCCGCCAACCCAAGGGTTAAAAGCGGCATGGGCCAGATGGATAAATACCGTTTCAGGATTATCAAGTGGCGCCTTGGCAAAATATAACATGCCAGCAATACCTGTGGCTAATGCCCCAATCAATGCCAGTGCCATCCAACTCATTGCAATACGACGTGATAAGCGTAAATCTTTTGCACTACCTATGGCCATAAAACGCGATAAAATGTGCGGTTGACCAAAATAGCCTAATCCCCATGCAAGCAGTGATATCAAACCGATTATGGTGGTATTCTCGCCGATGAATGTCAGCATGGCAGGATCTAGCGTATTGATGTTCGCCTGTGTTTCTGTGTCATTAAAAATGGCAATCGGCACAATAATTAAGGCGATTAGCATTAAACAGCCTTGGAAAAAGTCTGTCCAACTAACAGCGAAAAATCCGCCTACAAAAGTATAAGAAACAATGATAACTGAGCCAATGACCAGAGCTAAGGTGTAATCTAGGCCGAACACTTTTTCAAATAAGATCGCACCGCCGACCATGCCTGATGAAGCGTAGAAGGTAAAAAAGATTAAAATGGTTATGGCTGAGACTAATTTTAATAAGCCATGATTATCATAAAATCGATGTTCAAAAAAGTCAGGAAGGGTAAGCGAGTTATCTGCCATTTCAGTATAAATACGTAATCGCTTGGCGACAAAAAGCCAATTTAGCCAGGCTCCAAAAATCAGTCCGAAGCCAATCCAAGCTTCTCCTAACCCCCCTAAGTAGACCGCGCCGGGAAGACCAAGTAACAACCAGCCTGACATGTCGGATGCGCCAACACTTAGCGCGGTAACCGCAGGTCCCATTTTTCGGCCGCCGAGAATATAATCATCAACGGAGTCTGTTTTTTTATATGCCCAAAAGCCTATGCCCATCATTACGGCTAAATAGCCAATAAAAGTGATTAAAATTGGTGCTTGAATTTCCATGAATATCCCGTCTAGTTATCATTATGGGGACAATGCTAGCAGAAGTTTGAGCTGGTTCACACTTTAGCTGTGCGCTTGATTAAAAAAAATGCAGCCACGCTGTAAAGTGTGGCTGCTTATTTAAGCTTGTTAAACTAGGGTTGAAGGTCTAAATAAAAGTTTGCTCAATTTCACGTTTAACGTAATTAAGATCAGAGTGTTGTTCACCGACAAGTAACATATAAGCATCAGCCGATTGAAAACCTTGGCCCTTATATTTCGCATCAGCAAAAACGCTGTCTAACTTTAAGCGCTCTTCTGCAGGCACAATAAACAGAGTGACTTTCTGGCCATTCTCATCTTGCATCACCAAATGAAGTGACTTAACCCCCTGAAAATCACAGTAGGCAGTATAAAATACCCGACCAGGCTGTTGAATAAATTTAGACTGTTGCAAACCTGACATATTCGCAAGTTTAAAGTTAACATCATTAAAACCAATGTCTTGCTCTATCTGCAGTGCTTTTGTTTCATGGTATACATGGGCTAATGCGTGCTCAGATAAGTCAATTGGGGTAAAACGTAACATGCTGAAGCTTACACCGACGATAAACGCGATTGATGCTGCCATTGCCATTAAATAGCGTGTACGTTTTTGCGTTTGTTGGTGCTGGTTCAATTGCTGACGTAACAGTAACTTTTCCGCTAAATCTTCCGGAACAGGAATATTAAGCGCTTGAGTTAGTTGATTATCAAGGGACTTCAAATCTTTAACCAATTTAGCATCATCAGGGTGGTTTGCCATATGTTGCAAAAAGTCATGTGACTGATTATTAGGATCGCCATAGGCTTGGCGACGAAATTGTAGATCATCCATTTGATTGACCTCTTACCTCTGGTGTGTCTAATGCATCTTTAAGCTGGTTTCTGGCGCGAAATAGTCTTGTCATTACGGTATTTCTATTTAATGCCAACATGTCTGCAATTTCATCACCACTGAATCCACCAATGAGCTGGAGCAACAAAGGCTCACGATATTCGATATCAAGCTTAGCAATCTGCCTGCGTAACCAATACTGTTCTGTTTCATCTTCGGTGCTACTTGAGAACACATCTTCAAGTTGTTCTTGTTCAACATCACTGTAATCGAATTGCTTGCGCTCAAATCGACGCGCATTTTCGCGGCGCAAAATTGTGATTAACCATGCTTTAGCCGCTTTGTCATCATTTAAAGAATCCAAAGATCGCCATGCCCGCAGGAAGGTTTCTTGAGTGATATCTTCAGCCACATGTTTATCGCCACATAACCAAAAGGCATAACGAAAAATGTCGGTATGAAGTGCCCTGACAAGGCTATCGTAACGTCGTTGTTTATTTACCATGTCAGATAAGACCGTAGCGTCGGTCTTTTTCTTTCGCAGAATTTCAAACATTTTTAAAATTTCTTAGAATTGTTAGCTACAGCTTACTGGTTCAACAGAATACCGCAATCACAAATTGTGGTGTCCTCCCGAGCGTTTGAGTGATTCACTCTCGGGAGGACAACTAATAGGCTAGGGGTTAAGCGGGGTAATAACGGAGTGGGAAGGTGTATTATTGCTAGGATGGTACGACTTTACCGCACTCATTAACTGCTGCTTGTTGATCGCACTGGTGTGTTGGCTATACCGACCTTGTTGTAAATCGGCTACCGCTTGGCCAAGTGGCTCCGATAACTGGCTGATCTCAGCTAATGTGACTTGACGGTTTAATAATGCTGAAAAGTATTTTTGTAATGCACTAATGACATCGCTGACATGATTACGATCGCATGCCTCGGTAATTGTTGCTAGGCTGACGACATCTGCAACAGGGCGCTGAGTGGTTTGTGTCGTCACAAGACGCTGTTGTGAGACAGTTTTACGCCATAATATCAGTGTGATTAACCACAATATCGCAAACAATCCTGTTAACCATGGCCACAAACTCGCATACGGATACGAGGGTTGTTGTGGTGTAATCGTTAATGCATTATCAGCCATTTGACCGGCGATAACCGTAATTGTTTTTGCGGGTAAAATGGCATATTCCTGTTGCTTTAACTGAGTATTCCACCAAGGTACTTTTAATTCAGGCAGTGTGTAGGTGCCAGGCTTTGTTGGCACAATCGCAGCAGTTAAACTGTATTGTGATATGACTTGGCCATCACGAATACCCGTTTGACGAAGTGGCTTTTCAGGATAAACTCTTAGGCCTTCTGTGGTAGGCATTGCCAATTCTGGCAGACTATTTTCATCCACATTCATGGCAATTAAACTAATGGTTCGGGTAATCGGACTGCCCGCTTCAAAAGTGGTTTGAGTATCTGGCCACACTTCACGTAATGACACTAAATCACTGACTAGCCATTCCCCTTGGTAACTTGGAGGGTAACTATTGATTTGGATCACTTTACGCTCGGCTTCGGTTTGCATTGGAATACTTTCATTAAAGCCAAACATGCCGCCGCGACGTTGCGATTCAACCAACACATCGCCTGAAAAAGTCGCACCATCGATGATGATCTCACCCGGTAACCCCGCAACGATCCCGTAATTACGTTCGATCACTCTAAAACGACGGCCATTAACAATTTCAGTGCTGTCGGTGTCTTCACCAATTTGTTTTATTTGTGCGCCTTTCACCACTGGCGCACTAAGGACACCGCGTTGCAGTTCAACGGCTAGATATAATTTCACTTTATAGTTAATCAATTGCCCAACATAAGCTTCGTCAACGTTTGTGCTTGCTTCAATGAAGAGATTCTGCATTTGTTGAGGTTGGCTGCCCGCAGGAGCAACTTGCAGTGCAATGGGAGATGAACTCACGCCTTCAATGTTAAATGCCGGAATAGTAATATTGCCCGACGATTTTGCAGCGATTAATACCTGCCAACGGGTTTCTTTAGTGGTATTGAAATTAATCATTTGGGTACTTCTACCCACACTGGTTCTGCCTACTATGAAGTTTTCTAATAATGCTGATGTGTCTAATGCACCGGCATTAAGATCATCATCGGCAGTGACATTCAATACAAAGTATTCACCTTCAATAACGGGGTTTTTCTCAATACTGGCTTCTACCTGACTCAGTGCCATGACAGAAGGGGCAATAATAAGCAGCACCAGGCTTAATAAAATTCGAATTACCACTGCTCTGTTTCCTTTACCTGTTGATTTTGTTGACGGCGTTTTTGATATTCCAACTGCATTTTATTGCGTATTAATACTTGTGGATCTTCACTTATTGCACGTAATGCGCGTTCCATATTTTCTGGTAATGGCTCCTGACCTAATGTAGTCGGACTGATTGCCTGCTCAATTGGCTTAGCGTCTTTGTCACTGCTGTCATCGGATGCTTCAACAGCTTGCGATACTTCATTTTGCTGCTTTTCGCCTTCGGTATCCGCTTGCTGTTGCGATTCTGTATTCGCTTGCATGCTGGCTTCATTTTCTGGAGATTGTTCATCTAAACCTGTTGACTCATTTGAAGCAGAGGCTTCAGATTGCTCGTCATCTGATTGTTGCTTAGATTGCTCATCCGATTCATTTTTCGATGATCGTTGATCATTTGTGGATTGGTTATTGGCCTCAGTACCTTGCTCTTGTTCATCTGTTTTAGGATCTTGACTTTGATCAGCGTTATCAGGTGATTGTGCATTCTGTGGCTGGTTTTGTGGTTGCTCATCCTTGCCTTGCTGACCATTGGGATCTGTATTTGAACCTGATTGTTGCTGATCCTGTTGCTGACCTTGTTGCTCTTCACTGTTTTGCTCATTACTTTGCGGCTCGCCTTGTTGACCATTTTGTTGATCATTTTGCGACTGTTGCTTGAGTAACTCTTCCGCTAGAGCAAGGTTTTCTTGCGCTTCAGTAAAGTCAGGTTGTAACGATAAGGCATTTTGATATCGCTTGATCGCTTCAGGTAAATTAGAAAGTTGCATCAGACTATTCGCTTGATTGTATAATCCTTGTGCAGAGTTATCTTGTTCAAACCCTTCGAGGGCTTTTTGATAATCTTTGGCTTTATAATGGGCAGATGCTTGCCAGTTTGAAGCACTAAATTTTTTAGCGGCCTGTTGGTAATCACCTTGCTCAAAAGCTTGCTGAGCCTGTTGATCTTTGGTCAACCACAAATCGTCCCACACGCTTGCGTCAACACGAGGGCTGTAAGTACTGCCCAGGGTGAGTAGCCCTATCAAGCCGGCCAAAGGTAACCATGCAGTAGGCAGCACAATGTTGGGTAATACCCCATATTTAAAACTAAATAGCATAGGTAAAATCAGTAGCAAGGCGATGTAAGGCCCCAAATCTTGCCATGACTCCCCCTCAAGTTCGGTGGCTTTGGCTTGACCGTCTTCTGCTAGCCACTGGGTTAATTGCTTTACATCGCTGCCATCTGCCTGAGTGGGGATCACTATTCCCGCTCCACGTTTGGCAAGCTTTTGCAATAAATGAATATCTGTTTTGGCGACAACCACTTCATTGCTGCTATCGCGCATCAATTGACCGTCGGCTAACTGAATTGGGGCACCGTTTTGGCTCCCAAACGCTAAAATGGATAAGCGATAGCGGCTGTTTTTGAGTTGGCCAAATACTTGATTGAATTGATCATCTGACACACCATCTGTCATTAAAATAATGTCGCCAGTGATGTGTCCCCCTTGGGCTAATAACTGTTCAGCAAGGGTGATTGCCGCAGCTAAGTTAGAACCTCTTGACGGCATAATGTCTGGACTTAATGTCGGCAGTAGGTTTAATAATGTGGCGTTATCTCGGGTGAGTGGGCTGATAGTGAAGGCGTCACCTGCGTATGCGATAAGACCTGTTTCACCTTCTTTAATTTCAGCTAATAAGTCGGTGGCGCGAAAGCGCGCATGTGATAAACGGTTGGGGCTTAGGTCGGTGGCGTACATGGAGTAAGACATGTCCATCACTAACACTCGTCCTTGCTCAGTGGCAAAAACCGGTAGGTTTTGCTTGGTTATCGCAGGGCCTGATAATGCCAATACTGCAATGATCCAGCAAAAGGCGAGTATCCATTGAGGCTTACGACCTTGCTCTACACTGTCACTTATCAACATTGGGCTCAGATGTGGCGCGATATATTGTTTCCAGGCCGATTGTTGTTGATGGCGACGCCAAAACAAGGCACTTAATAAAATGAGTGGTATTAAACCAAATAACCATTCTGGGCGGATAAAATGGATCATTGTGTTTTAACTCCACGTTTGAATGAAGGTAACACCATTCCAGCTTGAAAATGTTGTCGACAACTGATTAGCATGCTCAATAGTAAAGACATCAATAAAGGCCAATAAAACAATTCTTTTTTAGGACGATAGCTTAATTGGTCGCGGGTTACAGGTTCTAATTGATCTATGGTCTGATAAATCCGCTCAAGGTCTTCACTGCTGCGAGCGCGAAAATATTGACCATTGGTCATATCAGCTAATTTTTGTAATTGTGTTTCATCTAAATCCATCGATGGATTAATGCGCTCTTTACCAAAAATGGTACGACGTTCGAGTAGCTCGGCTCCTACGCCCACGGTGTAAATCGTAATATTGCGCTTTGCAGCAATTTCTGCGGCGGTTTCGGGTTCTATACTGCCAGCATTATTAGAGCCATCAGTAAGTAACACTAACACTCGGTTACTTTCTTCAACCATATCAAAGCGCTTTACTGCTAGTGCAATGGCTTCACCTATAGCTGTTTGTTTACCGACTAAGCCGATTTGCGCATCGGTTAAAAACTTGGCCACAGACCGTCTATCTTGGGTTAACGGCGCTTGTAAATAGGCATGGTCGGCAAATAAAATTAATCCGAGTCGATCGCCATTTCGCCGTTCAATAAAATCAGCTAAGACATGTTGAATGAGTGTAAATCTATCAACGGTTCTGCCTTCAATCACCATGTCTTCAATTTGCATACTGCCGGATAAGTCTACCGCCATCATTAAGTCACGCCCTTTAGAGGGGAGTTCAATAGGTTCGCCAAGCCATTGCGGCCTAGCTACGGCTAATAATAACAACAGCCACATCAGCCAATATAATTTACGGGAGTGCTTGACGTTTTGTCTGCTTTGATTTTTGATGGCATGGCTGACACCAGGAAGCTGCAGATGCCCCCCCTGAGCGACATTTTTAGCTTGTCTAAAAAAGAGCGGTAACGGCAGTAATAACAATACTAAAGGCCAAGTGAAACTTAACATTGCACCTCCGGCATCGTTTGTTTGTCTGTTGTGGAAATAGGCACTTGCTCAAAAGGGGATGAGTTTGCCAGCCAGAGCACTGCCAATGTAAGCAACTGTTGATTATCTTCGCGGGTAAGGCCATTTTGTTGATGGCGTTTAAAAAGTAATGGGCCTATCATCCCCTGATGATGAGTAGGCAGTCTTTTATCTAACCAATCAAACCACGGTTGGCCATTTAAATGCGCTAATGATTGCCTTGGTAAATATGTCATTGCAGTGCGTTTTAATAAACTATTCACTTCTGATGCAAATGTATTGGCATTGCTGTCCATGGCGTTAAGCATGGCTAATGCCATTCTGCGCGGTGCATGATAGCGGTACTTTTTAAGTCCTTTTTTCAATATCCAGCTGAGTATTGCCACAATCAGTAGCAATACCATCCAGTAGCCCGGCGCGATTGGTAATGATGACACAGTTTCTGGTAATGCAATGTCATGCATTTGAGCTAAAGGCGAGGCAGCCTGATTAACTTCTGGGAGCGGCACACTTGAGGTTGCAGATGCCATCAATGAGTTAAATAAAAGAGGTAACATTTAGCGTAATAATTCCAATTGATCACACAGAGGCTTACCCGCATCAATAAATTTGGGCTGTACATTAAGTTGCTTCATTAATCGGGTAAATTCATTTTGCGACGCTTGTTGCTCATCCAGCCATTTTTGATAACTCTCACGGGTTAATGTCAGCTGTTGTTTGCCATCTCTTACCGGAAAAGTAAATTGCTTAGGCAAAGCTAAGGTGCCTTGTTTCAGTGGATCTGTGATCACAAAAGCGCCAATATCGCAATGACGTTTAAGTTGGGTTAAGGGCGCTAAACAGCGCGGATTGAAATGATGGCCATCGGTAATGATCCATACCAATGAACCAGGTTTGGCAATACGTTGAAGTCGCTGGCAGGCTTTGAAAATATGGTCTGGATCTTGAGGGAGATTATCAAATTGATTCAGTTGTTTTTGATGAACATCAATCAGCCCTGAAGATAATTGCAACATACCTTGTCTACGACTGCGGGGTTTTAATTCTAAGTGATTAGTTTCACTAGCAATTAATGCCCCGATTTTATCGCCATGTTGCACGGCGCTCCAAGCAAGAGTCGCACAAACATGTGCCGCTTGCACTGCTTGTAATAATAGTTGCGAGCCAAAATACAAACTATGGCTTAAATCCACTAATAGCAGAATAGGGCGTTCACGTTCTTCGATAAACAATTTGGTGTGGGCAACACCTGTTCTTGCTGTTACTCGCCAATCAATAGAACGCACATCATCACCATTTTGATAATGACGTACTTCAGCAAACTCCATACCTCGGCCTTTAACTAAGCTCGCCCTGTGACCGGACATCGATGCCTTTGCTCGCGTTTTTCTATCGGCAATAACATGAGACAAGCTTTGGCAGGCAATTAACTCCTGCTCATTCAAGTTCATGCCATCGCTAAATAATGGCAGTGATAATGCTGCTAAGCTCATGGGTTAAGGTACTGCGACTTGAGACAAAATACTGTTAATAACCCGATCAGCAGTCACGCCTTCAGCCTGTGCCTGATAGCTAAGTAACAAGCGATGACGCAGCACATTTGGTGCAACAGCTTGAATATCTTCTGGAGACACAAAATCACGACCTTGTAGCCAAGCTCTTGCACGGGCGCATCGTTCCAACGAAATAGTGGCGCGTGGGCTGACGCCATATTCTAACCATTTGGCTAATTCTGGACTGTAACGCTCGGGTTGACGCGTAGCCATCACGATTTCAACGATATATTGCTCAAGCGGCTCTGCAAGATAAATTTCTAATGCTTCATCGCGTGCAGCAAACACATCTGATTGCGCAACAGGTTCAATACTGGGCAGTTGATGGCTAATCGCTTCCTTGCGTGACTGGCGTAAAATAAGGCATTCTGTTTCAGCACTTGGATAATCAAGATTCAGGTGCATTAAGAAACGGTCTAATTGTGCCTCAGGTAACGGGTACGTTCCTTCGTTTTCTAATGGGTTTTGTGTGGCCATAACTAAAAACAGTTTCGGCAGCGGGTAACTGGTTTTACCTACTGTGACCTGTCCTTCTGCCATGGCTTCTAATAATGCTGACTGCACTTTAGCCGGAGCCCGGTTAATCTCATCCGCAAGAATTAAATTATGGAATATTGGCCCTGCTTCAAATTCAAACGTTCCTGTTTGCTGGCGATAAATATCGGTGCCGGTTAAATCAGCTGGCAGTAAGTCAGGGGTAAATTGAATGCGATGAAACTCACCTTCAACGCCATCGCATAAGGCTTTTACTGCCCGGGTTTTTGCTAAACCTGGTGGTCCTTCAACGAGTAAGTGACCATCAGCGACCAATGCAATTAATAGATTTTCAGTCAATACGGGTTGGCCTAAAATGACGCTGTCGAGATAAGTTCTTAAAGAATGAAATCGGCTTAAAGGCATACAGTTACTCAATAATTTGCTAATAACATAAACACAATGATGCTTATGTTATGAATTCTCTATGGATTTGGCTAGTAGGATTAACAGATTTTAACCCTCAATGAAACTATTAACTTTTTTATAGATACGTTAGTAGATTCGGCCATGCTAGTTTATGAGCTTATTTGTGCAGTTTTTTCACATCACACAGACATTATTGGCCGTTATGGATTTATTTATAAGCTTGTCGTAAGGGGCATAATCAGATGAATTAACAACTTTGGATTCATTTACGGTTATCTCTTTTTTCAATCGTATTTGCATGTTCATTATTTAATCATTTTAGAAAATGCGCTTAAACTGCCTGTTTGATAGTTACTTTTACTCAGTGGCTTAAGCACTGGATGGGCACATTTAAAGATATATCTAAACAGGTGTTTAAAACCTGCAAATAAAAAGTTAGAATCAGATCACATTTTGATGGTCTGACCACTGTTTAGGCAGAAACGGATATTTACAACTTGAGCTTGTATCGCCAGGTTAACGATAAGAAGAGGGTGAAAAATGAGTGATAGACAACAAGTAACAAATGCCCGCGGTGAGCGTATAGCTATCGTCGCAGGTTTAAGAACGCCTTTTGCAAAGCAGGCTACAGCATTCCATGGCGTATCAGCGCTAGATATGGGCAAAATGGTGGTGAATGAGTTGTTGTCTCGCTCAGAATTAGACCCTAAAACCATCGAACAATTAGTCTATGGCCAGGTTGTTCAGATGCCCGCTGCACCAAACATTGCCCGTGAAATTGTCTTAGGGACGGGGATGGATGTCTCTACCGATGCCTACAGTGTGACGCGCGCTTGTGCGACATCTTTTCAATCGGCGGTTAACGTTGCTGAATCAATCATGACAGGCAATGTTGAAATTGGTATTGCTGGTGGTGCTGACTCTTCATCAGTGTTACCTATTGGCGTATCTAAAAAGCTAGCACATGCATTAGTTGATTTAAATAAAGCACGAACATTCCAGCAAAAATTTGCGATTATGCGTCGTTTAGGTTTAAAAGATCTCATGCCCGTTCCCCCTGCGGTTGCTGAGTATTCAACAGGTTTGTCAATGGGACAAACCGCAGAGCAAATGGCTAAAACCTACGGTATTAGCCGTGCCGATCAGGATGCATTAGCGCATCGTTCACATACGCTTGCGACCCAAACCTGGAATTCAGGGGTGTTACAGCAAGAAGTGATGGCGGCACACATTCCGCCCTATAAACAGTTTATCGACCGTGATAACAACATTCGTGAGAATTCAGTGCTTGAATCTTATGCAAAACTGCGTCCAGCGTTTGATCGCAAGCATGGCTCGGTAACGGCAGCAAACAGTACACCGTTAACCGATGGCGCATCTGCCATCATTTTAATGAGTGAAGGTCGTGCGAAAGCATTAGGTTATCAGCCTATTGGTTACATTAAGAGTTACGCCTTTACTGCCATTGACGTATGGCAAGACATGCTTATGGGACCATCTTATGCGACACCATTAGCATTGAAGCGCGCAGGTATGGAATTAGAAGATCTTACTTTAGTTGAAATGCATGAAGCATTTGCAGCACAAACCTTAGCTAACATGCAGATGTTTGGTTCGAAAAAATTTGCTGAAGAAAAGCTAGGCCGAAATCGTGCAATTGGTGAAATCGACATGAGTAAGTTTAACGTTTTAGGTGGGTCATTAGCCTATGGTCATCCTTTTGCTGCTACAGGTACGCGTTTAATTACTCAAGTTTGTCAAGAGCTTAAACGTCGTGGCGGTGGTACTGGTTTAGCAACAGCTTGTGCCGCAGGTGGTTTAGGTGCAGCAATGATCGTGGAAGTGGAGTAATAACAATGGAAAAGACTTTTAACTTACAACGCCGCGAAGACGGTATTGCTATCCTAACTATGGATGTTCCTGGTGAAACCATGAACACCTTAAAGCCTGAATTTGGCCCTGAAGTATCGCAAATCATCGCTGAAGTAAAAAGCGACTCTAGCATTAAAGGTTTAGTGGTTGTTTCAGGTAAAAAAGACTCATTTGTTGCAGGTGCTGATATCAGTATGTTAGCGGCTTGTACCAGCGAACAACATGCTAAAGAGTTATCACAACAAGGTCATGTGGTATTTAACGCGCTTGAAAACATGAATATTCCTGTGGTTGCCGCGATAAATGGTGCTTGCTTAGGGGGCGGGTTAGAGTTTGCTTTAGCGTGTCATTTACGGGTATGCAGCGATGATAACAAAACGGTACTCGGTGTACCGGAGGTGCAATTAGGTTTGTTACCCGGTGGCGGTGGAACCCAGCGCTTACCACGCTTAGTGGGAGTCGCAACGGCCCTAGATTTAATGTTAACCGGTAAGCAAGTGCGTCCCAAACAAGCATTAAAAATGGGCTTAGTGAATGATGTTGTTCCTAATTCAATTTTGCTTACTACCGCAATTGAGCTGGCTAAAAAAGGGAAAAGTGCAGCCAAGCCGGTTAAACAGTCAAAGTTGAATCAATTTCTAGAGTCAACCTCATTTACCCGTGACATCATGTTTGATCAGGCGCGTAAACAAGTCGAAAAGAAAACGGCGGGCAATTATCCTGCCCCAGCTAAAATTATTGACTGTGTTCGCCAGGGCTTAAATAAAGGTATGGCCAAAGGTTTAGAGGTTGAAGCGACTCATTTTGGCAACCTTGTCATGTCTAAAGAATCTGCCGCTTTGCGTAGTATTTTCTTTGCTACGACCGAAATGAAAAAAGAAACCGGTGCAGTAGGTGCTGAGCCTCGTAAAGTGAAAAAAGCCATGGTGTTAGGCGGTGGTTTAATGGGGGGCGGTATCGCTTCGGTAACGACAACGAAAGCTAAAATTCCGGTTCGAGTTAAAGACATATCAGAGCAAGGGTTGAGTAATGCGCTAGCTTATGCTTATAAACTATTAGATAAAGGTGTGAAACGCCGTCACATGACTCCGGCGGTTCGTGACAATATTATGTCTTTGATGACCACCACTACCGATTATAAGGGCATTAAAGATGCTGATATCGTCGTAGAGGCAGTATTTGAAGATTTAGCTTTGAAGCACCAAATGGTGAAAGATGTTGAGCGTGAATGCGGTGAACACACTATCTTTGCATCTAATACCTCTTCATTGCCGATTGGCCAAATTGCACAAGCTGCAGCGCGTCCTGAAAATGTCATTGGTTTGCACTATTTCTCCCCAGTAGAAAAAATGCCGTTAGTTGAAGTGATTGCCCATAAAACCACCTCGGCAGAAACGATTGCAACTACGGTAGCTTTTGCGCGTAAGCAGGGTAAAACACCGATTGTTGTTCAAGATGGCGCAGGATTTTATGTTAATCGTATTCTTGCTTTGTATATGAATGAAGCGGCGCAACTACTGCTTGAAGGGCAGCGTGTTGAGCACCTTGATAATGCCTTAGTCAAGTTTGGTTTCCCCGTTGGACCGATGACTTTACTTGATGAAGTGGGTATCGATGTTGGAGCAAAAATTTCACCCATTTTAGAAAAAGAACTTGGCGATCGTTTTTCTGCTCCAGCAGCTTTTGATAAATTACTTGCCGATGATCGTAAAGGTCGTAAAAACGGTAAAGGTTTTTATCAATATGGCCCGAAAGCCAAAAAAGCTAAGTTGGTTGATGAATCCGTATATGGCGTGTTAGGGATCAAAGCTGCTTCAGATAAAGAAGCAAAAGAGATTGCTGAGCGTTGTACTATTCAAATGCTGAATGAAGCGGTGCGTTGTTTAGAAGAGGGGATTATTGCTAATCCTAGAGATGGTGATATTGGTGCTATTTTTGGTATTGGCTTTCCTCCATTCCTTGGTGGCCCGTTCAGATACATCGATAGCCTAGGTGCTAAAAACTTAGTCGATACATTAACGCGTTATCAAAAATTATATGGTGACCGTTTTACGCCTTGTGAAATGCTTAAAAGCATGGCAACAGAAGGCAACAGCTTTCATTCGAACTAGTTAATTGGGTTGAGTTAACCTGAATAGATTAAAAAAACGGCAATAACTTGCCGTTTTTTATTGCCTCATCGGAATACTTTTGCCTTATTTTTAACCAAAAAGCATTGTCTTTAGGGTATAATGTGGGCTGTTTTTAGCTGTTTAGTATTAAGTGGCTGTTCAACTGTGCAAAATGATTGGCTCAATAGCTTGTTTCATAATGTATTGTGGTTCAATTGTCATTATTTTTAGCGCTGAAATGGATTGCCCCATGGCATGTTCAGTAATTGTCATCATGGAATGTAGTTAGCTGAGTGTAAAAAGAGGTTTCAGTGATATTTCAATTAGAGTGGTTATTATTACCATTAGTGCTGTTGGTGAGTGGGTTGTTTTTAGGTTTCTCAGCTTATTATGCTGGACTAGCCGTTAAACGTTGGGCTTTTATTGGTGCGGTTTTAGGGCCTATAGCTTATCCGCTATTTACCACACATAAACATCTAGCCCATCGTAAAGTAGAGGGTGTTGATTCACATAGATTAAGTATGTGAGCTGTCTTGAAGCCAAAAAAGTGACTAAGATTTTTAAAAGCAATATATCAAGGCGCTTTTTTATAAACGTGATTAGTCAGATATTGATCAGTACTAGTTAGTGGTTTAAAAGTCATTGATTTACATAAACAAAAAGGAGCAATTAGCTCCTTTTTTGTTTGATTGGTGTTATTACTTCCACCAAGCTTTAGCTTGAATCACTTCTAAATGCTCTAATCCCGCAGGTAATTTGACTTTTTTACGTGCTGGTTTGGCTAAACCCAATGCAATTTTTAATGAAGTAAACATAGTCTAACTCCTTAAGCTACTTGCGTGTTTAGGACTTTAACGGCAGGGATGCCAGCAGTTTGTGTTTCTAGTACTTTAACGGCAGGGATACCAGCAGTTTGTGTTTCTAGGACTTTAACGGCAGGGATGCCAGCAGTTTGTGTTTCTAGTACCTTAACGGCAGGGATGCCAGCAGTTTGTGTTTCTAGGACTTTAACGGCAGGGATGCCAGCAGTTTGTGTTTCTAGGACTTTAACGGCAGGGATACCAGCAGTTTGTGTTTCTAGGACTTTAACGGCAGGGATGCCAGCAGTTTGTGTTTCTAGTACCTTAACGGCAGGGATGCCAGCAGTTTGTGTTTCTAGGACTTTAACGGCAGGGATGCCAGCAGTTTGTGTTTCTAGGACTTTAACAGCAGGGATGCCAGCAGTTTGTGTTTCAATTTGAGTATCAATGTCGTCAGCAAAAACTACAGATGAAAACGCAGACAGTATCGAAAGTGCAATTATTCCTTTAATCATTTTTTATCTCTCTTGGCTCAGGGTTATTATTAAATTGTTATTTTTGACAACTAACAATCAATAAGCATTTCCTGTGCCAATGTTGATAAATGGTTTAGTTTTTGTTTGATTTATGTGTCTTTAGTTTGCTTCTCTTATCTGTATCTGTCGCTAAAAGTTGTTCGAAATCATCTTCAGGTACTGGCTTGCTGAATATATACCCCTGAATTTCCTCACAATTCAATGCTTTTAAAATATTAAGCTGAGCGTTTTCTTCTACACCTTCACCCACAACAGTTAATCCCATATTGTGTGCAATTGTGATAATGGAATCGACCATTTTTAAATCACGATCAGATTTATCAATATCATCAACAAATGATTTGTCAATTTTTAAGCAATTGATTGGGAAGCGTTTAAGATAAGATAATGATGAATAACCCGTACCAAAGTCATCTAGAGCAAGACTAACGCCCATTTTGGCTAGCTGTTGCATAACTTTGATGGCCTTTTCAGGGTTTTTAATAACAGTGCCCTCAGTAATCTCTAACTCTAAATGTTTGGCTGGTAACTTAGTGAGCCGTAAAATTGACTCTATTCTTTGTTGTAAATCAGTCAGTGCAAATTGACGTGACGATAAATTGACGGCCACTCTTCCATTAAACAAACCTTGCTCTAACCACTTATTTGCTGCAAAACAGGCTTTACGCAGTACAACGTCACCAATTTCGACAATTAAGCCATTTTCTTCAGCAAGTGGGATAAAATCATTTGGCGGAATGATCCCATGTTTTGGATGATTTAATCTCACTAATGCTTCCATCCCTGCTAAGCAGTCATTTTTGAGATCGACTTTAGGTTGGTAATACACCTCAAAATAATCTTCTTTTAGGGCTTCTCGAATTAAATTTTCGACTTCAAGTTGTCGTAATGCATTTTGATTCAGGGATTCAGAATAGAATTGATAACGATTACCGCCAGCCGATTTGGCGTGATACATCGCAATGTCGGCTTTTCGCAATAAGGCTTGTTCGTTTTGTTCATCTTCTGGATAAAGTACTACGCCAATACTGATCCCTAATACCAAATTTTCATCATTAAGCTCAAATGCTGGTTTAAGAGATTGGATTATATTTGATGCAATCATGGCACTTGAGCCAATATCTGGATTTTGATCAATAAGCAGTGCGAATTCATCACCGCCTAAGCGATATAAACTGGCATGATTTGGAATTGTCTTTTTAATGCGTTCTGCAACCGATATCAATAACTCATCACCGACTTGATGACCAAGGGAGTCATTAATGCGCTTAAAGTTGTCAAGATCTAATACCATCAAAGTGTGATGGATATCTTTTTTGACCAAATTACTTAAGGTAACTTGCAAGCTCGAACGGTTGGGTAAACCTGTCAATAAGTCATTATTGGTTAATTTACGTAACTCTTCTTCATGTTGCTTACGTCTGGTTATATCAGAAAACACGCCCACATAGTGGCTTGTTTCGCCTTGCTCGTTGTAAATAGCATCAATCGTTAATTCCATTAAAAAGAAATTGTTATCGCCTTTTTTTGCTTCAATTTCACCGCTCCAGCGTCCTTGCTGACGTAAAGCCGTTCTAATTTGCTCGGAATATGATTCAGGATAACGGGTAAATGCTAGCTTTTGTTGCATAAAGTTATCGCGACTGCAGGATGCAATTTCACAGCAGGCCTCATTAACTTCTACAAAAACATATTCTTGATTTAAAATGAACATGCCTTCAGAGATATTTTCAATCGCGCGAGCAAAGAGTTTAAGTTGCTCTTCGACTTGTTTGATGTTGTTAATATCTTTTATTGTGCCAGTCATACGCACGGGGTAATCTTTCTGATCGCGCTCTACAATTTTGGCCCTGTCTAGGATCCACATCCATTGATTATTTCTGCCTTTTACACGGTAGGCTATTTCAAAGTGATCTGTGATATTGCTGAAATGATCATTGAGTGCTTTTTGAACTCTGGGTTGATCTATGGGGTGGATATTACTCTCTTCACCGATTTTACCTGATCTGCGTCCATCTTGCGGAAAGTCTAACGTTCCCCAAATGTTTGAGCGAAAGATTTCACCTGTTTCAATATCCCAGTCCCACATTTCATCGCCGCTGCCCCAAAGGGATAGTTTAAGACGTTCCTCACTGAGAGCAATGTGTTGCTGAATTTCTCTACGGCGCAACATGGCCTTGGTTATTAACAATATTATTATAAGTGAGATGAAGCTATAAATTATTTTAGCTTTTATTGAAAGCCACCATGGGGGAGTAATTATTACAGAAAGGGAAGTAGGTTCTGACTTTTTACCGGTTAATTTATCAATAACAAAAACTTGGAAAGTATATTCACCATGCGGTAGGCTAGTATATGTAGCACTATTGTTTCCTTTGCTAGGAAGCCAATCTGTGTCGATACCTTTTAAATAATAATAAAAATTGAATCTCTCTGAGTTAAATCCTGTAACATTAAAAGATAGTGAAAATGGATAGTCAGAATTTTTAAGTTTTATACCTTTTTTGTATTTAAGTGGCTTGTCTAATATATATTCGCCAACATTTATTTTTTCGTTAAAAATAGAAATCTCTGAAATATCAACTTTTATGCCAGTATCGTTATTTAGCTTATTAATTAAATCTTTCGGTGATAATACAGTTAAGCCATCTAATCCACCAATTAGTACTGAAGAACCATATGTTACCATTGATTGGGTACTGTAGTCTTCTTGGGTGCCATTGTGTTCATTAATAGTATACGTTTTTTCTGTACTAGTATCTAGAAAATTTATTTCGGTGTTTGATGGGGCAATAATAATGTCATCTAAAAAATTAACAGAGTAAATTGTTTTATTTGTTCTCAATACCTCGGTTATTCTATTTGAACTCTTATTTAGTGCGTAAATCCCACTTCTTGTACCCAGAAAAATGTTATCTTTATTAATTAAAATGCTGAAAACAAAATCTGAATCAAAAATAATGTTTGTTTTTTTAGTGGTTTTGTTGTAACTGAGCAATCCTTTTTGTGATGCAATTAAAAGTCTTTCTGAATCCTCAATAAAATCATAAATTGGATGGTTTGTTTGAGTATCAAAAACACTTTCTAATGACCCATCAAAGTTGAATTTTAATATTTTCCCATCTATCGAAGATGCTGATATTCCATTGGAATGATTTGTGGATATTTTAATCAGGTTTTCGTTGGATACTTTATTTGTAATATTGGTTACAAGGTCATAAATATACAGTCCACTTGAAGAGCCAATGTACAAGTTGTTTTTTATGACAGAAATAGTTTTATGACCTTGTATTGTTGGTGTTTTTATTTTTGCTATTATTTTTAGATCTTTATTTAAAACACTTACCTCTCCAGAACCGTTTGCTATATATATTTTTTTTTCATCGTTCGTAATTGACCATACTTTTTTTATGTCTAATTTGAGTTTTTTCGCTAGATTGTTTTGGGTGCTTATTATCTTAAATCCATCAAGAAGATTTGATATGAATATCTTGCCATCACCTATGTTCGTTGTAAATTGTCCATTAGGTGACTGTGTAATTTCGAATGAGCCAATTTTTTCAGTTGTAAATTCATCATCTAAGTTAATTATTCTGAATATAGAATCTTTGGAAAAAGCTTGTATTGAATTTTCTTTGTTGTTAATTAACATGGTGTTTATTTCTTTAGGAAGTGTATCTTTAAACTCTCCATTAATGTAGATGCCGTCATGTTTTGATGAGATTATTTTATTATTTAATATTTCGAAATCAAAAACTTTAGTTTGTTTTAGTGTTATTTTTTGTTTATTTATTTGAATAATTTCATTGTCATAGTTTCTTATGATTATGGTATCATTTTTAACTCGTATCTTTTTTATTTCTTTAATTTTCTCATCATAATAGTGCTTTACTGGTTTGGTTAGTAAGCTATTGAAAATGTATAGGTTGTTGTCTGTGCCTATGTAATAGTATCCATCTTTATAGTATGTTGACCAAATAGCATCTTTCCATATGTTATGTATATTGTTAGATTGATAAAATATATCTTTATCTTTATTGTAAAAAACTAAACCTCTATCGGTGCCTACTATTAATTGGCCACTGTCATCAATTAATAAATTTCTGATAAACGAGCTTGGTAGTCCATTTTTTTCATCATTGAAAAAATACTGTTTGAATGATACGCCGTCAAACCGATTAATCCCATTAACAGTACCTATCCAAACATATCCTTCACTGTCTTCAACAATGCTGGTAACTGTGTTTTGAGATAATCCGTTGGCAACTGTATAGGATTCATAATTGAGGATAATATCTAGCTGTTCTTCATTGAAGTCAGAAAAAGACATGGCATGAGTGTAGGATGCTTGGAAAATAGTAATAATCAGCAGTAAAAAAGATAAAATTTTAGGCATAATTTATTTTTCTTGTTCTCGCGGATGCCAAGTAAAAGCAGTTAGTTGCCTACTTTTTCAGAATCTAGGGTGTTTGTCAAAATTCTGTTAACCAAAGTGGGTTGTATGTTGTTTTTATGTACCGTGTTCAAGTGCTTGGTATTCATCTTGGATGAAATTTTATTAACGAAACTGATGCTTGTTTAGCGATTTACACTGTAATAAAACTGAAATTTAGCGGTTTGTGTTGATGTGGTTGTTCTTGTAAATGTGCATTTTAATTTTCAAGAACAGGCCCACAACGCTAAAATTGAAACTTTTCTGCAGCTTGTTTGAATGCCCTCAAGTCTGAAATCATGTTGTTAGACATAAGTTGCTGTTTTGAGTGTTGTTCTCCACAACTGAACAAAACTAAACGATCGCAATGCTTGCTGCGCATACGTTGCATCATAAATTTAATTAAATCCGCTCTGGTGAGTGTTTCAACTTTAGCGGCGACACTTTCACGTTGGTCAAATTGATAGTCTCTATTGCCTAAACTTACCCAATAACGTTGTCCTCGGGTTTTGAGGTTAGCGTCATGTTCCATTATTTGGCTAATGAGGCCCTGTTTGGTACTTTCCCACTGTTCATTGGTTATTTGCATAACGGCATAACTAAAATCTGCAATAAACTCGTCAATGGCTTCCAGTAAAACTCTTGGTCCTGTCGTTGGGGATTGAATATAAAAAATCATTCCAGGATGTCGATTAAGGGGTAAATATCCTGTGCCAACCATATAACCAAGTTGTTGCTTTGTGCGTAATTCATGGAAAAACGTTGATGACATGGTGTGGTTCAACAGACTAAATAGCGCCATCTTTTCAGTAGTCGCCTTAGACGATTGATAATAAACAATGATAGCACTGTCTTGATGTTGAATGGTTTTTTCCCGTAGCAAGGTACCAACACCTTGTAAATTAACAAGCTCTCTTGATGATTCATTGCTGGGTTTTGATACCAAAGAAAGTAAATGCTCTAATCGTTTCCCTAAAGCCTGTGCTTCAGAGACTAACCAATCACCATAAACCAAGCCTTCCAAGTAGACCTTTTCAAAAAAGTCGCTTACGTGTTGATGTAATTCATCTAAGGTAATCGTTTCGAGTTCTTCTGCCATTCTTGCTGGCTCAAAACTGCGTTTCTGTAAGGTAACGGTCAAACTGGTAAACAATTGTGAAATAGGCTTTGCCTGAGCGACATTGTGCCAACTCCGTAAAATTTGTTTACGGATCATGTCAAATCTGTCCTGAGTAAAATTACGCTCACGTGCTTTGTTAATGATTAACGATAATAAGCTTTCTTGATTACCAGTAAAGCCGGTGAGATGTAAGGTAATTCCGCCCTGATGTGGATAAATATTGTAGTTCAGCCCAGCGACTTCAGCTTGATAGGTTGATTCGGTTAAATAATCGAGTAACAACTCAACATAAAGTCGTGTAAGCGTCGCATGGCGAGGTGACATACTGGCTTTTTGTGAATCAAGTGATAAGTACAAATGTCCTTTGGGCACATTGAATTCATCATCCTTTCTATGCCAAAGTCGATACCCTTCACCCTCAGCAACAATTACTGGAACCGGTGTTTGGCTCAATTCTGGTCTCGATTGCGGGTTAGGCACGATAAAAGGGTTGGCTTGGGGCAGAAGTAATTCAGATCTGATATCTGGTTGTTGCCAATAATCTAATCTTGAGGGGGCAATATCCGTTACTTTATAGGGGGTATGATACCAAGCTGCTTGTTTATCGGTATCTTGATCTTGTGCGACGATTTGCAAACGCATGTTGCGCGGGTGCATTAAATTGAGTAATGAAAGCGCCTCAACTTCATCTAAATTATCCATGCGGTAGTCACCGTATACCACATCTTCTGCGGCATAATGATGCATATTAATACTGAGATGGCTGGCAAGATCTAATGCTTTAATTTGCTCTTGAAATCGAAATGCAGTATTTAATAGGTTAGCGCGTTCTTGATAACGCCAATCCTCTAATCCGGTGAGTTTGATTAATTGAATATATTCAAAAATACACTTCACCACATCATCAATAGCTTTATAACCTTTGTCGGTTAATTGCACGCTGACAGAGTAATCTTTAAAGTTAAACCCATTAATGCCCCCGCCAGCCGATAAATTATTTGCTAGGCCTTGTTCTTTTAAATAAGACAATAGGCTGCCTGGGCTTTCATTGCCCAGTAAATGACTGATGAAGGTTAACGGTTTGCGTTTATAAAATTGGTCAATACCGGGAAGGGCAAAGTTAACACTAATTCGTTTTTGTTGTTTTAGAGGCACAATGGCAATTTGTTTCAGGCGTTCGGCATCGGTAACCAGCAGTGCTTCAGGGTAGTGTTTACTTACTCCTCGATTAACTATCGCTTCAAAATAGGTTTTTGCCCAAGCTTCTAATTGGTCTAAAGAAGCGGGGGCAACCAAGCACAATGTCATGATATTTGCACAATATTGTTGTTGGTAGAATGTCAGTAACTCTTCGCGTAAAGCGGATTCTGGGCCATCGAGTGTGGTTAAATTGCCTACCGAAAACTTTGAAAAGGGGTGTGCCTGATTGGTGGTTTCTTTTTGCACTTGATAAACGCGACGAATATCGTCTTTTAACTTAAGACTGAATTCTGATTCAATCGCATGGCGTTCTCTATCGACTAATTCGATATCAAATTTTGGCGCGATAAAAAATTGGCTAAATCTATCGAGGGACTCTTCAAACACTTCAGCATTAATAGTATAAAAAAAGTTAGTTTGCTCAGTGCCTGTCCAGGCATTGTTGTTACCACCATGTTGATTAATAAAAGCATGGTATTCACCAGGATCAGGATACTTCTCTGTCCCTAAAAACAGCATATGTTCTAAAAAGTGCGCCATGCCAGGTCGCTCAACTGGGTCATCAAAGTGCCCGACTTGAACCGCCATAGAGGCAGCAGCTTGATTAGATTGAACATCTTCAACCAATAATACCCGGAGTTTATTTGAGAGACGGATATAACGATATAAGCGATGATCATTCTGGCTTTTATGTATTGCTGGAAAATCGGACAAGTGAAGGCTCCAGGTAACGGTTCTAGTTATATATTGATATTGTTATCAGTTTTTAGCAAATAACTCGTATCACTTTTATTTTATTTATCGACTAAAGTTGAGTTAATTTTTGTTTGTGTACGGTTTCGCCTCAGAGTTAATGAGGCTACAATTGGTTCACGAGTTAATAAGATTGAAATCGAGTGTAGTATGCAGTTGTTTTTGATGCGTCATGGTGAAGCCAGTTTTGATGCGCCATCAGATCGTGAAAGGATGTTAACGCATAATGGGAGATATCAAACAGGTCAAATGGCCGGTTTACTTAGCAACCATATCTCTCAGCTAGATTTGGTTTTAGTTAGCCCTTATCTGCGTGCTCAGCAAACGTGGCAGGTAGTGAGTAAGCACTTACCTAAAGCGAGAAAGTGTATAGTATTGGATGATATTACGCCTTCTGGCGATCCAAGAAGAGCAGCCGATGTTATTTTGGCTTACGCAGAACAATATAAAGCTGATACCGTGCTAGTGATTACTCACATGCCAATTGTTAGCTTTTTAGTGAGTGAGCTTGTTGCGGGAGCTGAACCTCCCATTTTTGCCACATCCGCTTTTGTGCAAATAGATAAGCATATGGAAGTGGCGAGTTTAGTGGGGATGAATTACCCCCTAGCAGGCTAATGCTAATTAACCCGTTTTGAGAGTTTAGCGATTATCTTCTGTGTGGTTGATCACCAATATCGATTAATACCAACAATGCCGCATCGCCGCCCCATTCTTTAGGGGCTTGATGAAACGCTCTTACTTTGGGGTGTTGGGCTAACCACATGGGTATTTGTTGTTTTAATATTCCCATGCCATATCCATGCATCACGCTGCAGCAAATACTGTTTTGTTTCACGCATGCTTGAATCAAAGCCGCCAGTTCTAGCTTGGCTTCTGACTGCCTTAAACCATGTAAATCCAGCAATAAATCAGGAACATAATCCCCACGGCGTAAACGTTTAAGTTCAAGCTTATCAACATTTTCGTTCGCCCACCGCATCGGCCCCGTTACCGGAAGTAAAGGTTGATAGGTGTCAGAAAAGTAGCTGCTGGCATGAATTTGCTGCGCTTTTATTTCGACTTGTTGTTTGGGTTTTACGGGTTGTTTGAAGTGATGGGCTTGTTGCTTAATTGGCTTGATACCAGCAACAAGATCACTAAACGACTCGAAATCAGTGATATTTTTGTCATTCATGGTGATATTGTATTGAATTCTAGGCCATCTTAATAGACATCAGTTACAATGCAGCAGAACTATTTTGTAGGAGTGTGTTTTGGATAAAATTTTTGTAGATGAAGCGGTCACTGAACTGCGCACCATTGGCGATATGCTTCGTTGGGCTGTTAGTCGCTTCAACGATGCCGGTATTTATTATGGCCATGGTACTGATAATGCTTGGGATGAAGCCATTGCATTAGTTTTTCATGCATTACACCTACCAGAAGAAATTGGTCAGCAAGTGATTCATTCAAACTTAACCAGCAGTGAAAAGCATAAAATTGTTGAGTTAATTATTCGCCGAGTACGTGAACGTTTGCCTGTACCTTACTTGACCAATAAAGCGCGTTTTGCGGGATTAGAATTTTTTGTTGATGAGCGCGTATTGGTGCCACGTTCGCCGATTGCTGAAATGATCAATAATCATTTCAGCCCATGGCTGTATAACAAGCCTGTTCATCGAATTATGGATTTGTGTACCGGCAGTGCCTGTATTGCTATTGCATGTGCTTATGCATTTGAAGATGCTGAAGTTGATGCGCTTGATATTAGTGAAGATGCCCTAGAAGTGGCTCAAATTAATATTGAGACCCTTGGCGTATTAGAACGTGTGTTCCCGATCCAGTCAGATTTATTCTCTGCTATTCCTAAAGGGCCGCACTACGATTTGATCGTATCAAACCCACCTTACGTTGATGAGGATGACATTGGCGATATGCCAAACGAGTATCACCATGAACCTGCGATTGGGTTAGCTTCTGGTCGTGATGGCTTGGATTTAACCAAGCGAATTTTAGCCAATGCCGCAGATTATTTGACTGAGAATGGCCTGTTAGTGGTTGAGGTGGGTAATTCAATGGTGCACTTAATGGAACAATTCCCTGATGTACCATTTACCTGGGTTGATTTTGAATTTGGCGGTGACGGGGTGTTTGTATTAACCCGTGATCAGTTAGTTGAAAATGAATCACTTTTCGCCATCTATAAAGATAGTGAATAATGACGCTGTATTAGTGTAGCATTACGCTATTCAGTTTTTATTTATGAAGGGATAAAGGGCGCATGTCAGGAAACAGTATCGGGCAAAACTTTGTAGTGACCACATTTGGTGAAAGCCATGGTGTGGCACTTGGATGTATTATTGACGGCTGTCCTCCAGGGCTAGAATTAACCGTTGAAGATATGCAACATGACTTAGACCGTCGCCGACCTGGCACATCGCGCTATACCACCGCGCGTCGTGAAGCCGATGAAGTGCGTATTTTATCTGGGGTGTTTGAAGGCAAAACTACGGGAACATCAATTGGTTTACTGATTGAAAATACCGATCAACGCAGTCAAGATTATTCAAATATTAAAGATTTGTTCCGTCCTGGCCATGCCGATTATACCTACCAACAAAAATATGGTTTACGCGATTATCGAGGCGGTGGGCGCTCATCTGCCCGTGAAACGGCTATGCGTGTTGCCGCCGGTGCGGTTGCTAAAAAGTATTTGAAAGCCGTCCATGGTATCGAAATTCATGGCTATTTATCGCAATTAGGTCCTATTTGTGCTGAGCAAATTGATTTAGCACAAGTAGAACAAAATGCCTTTTTCTTTCCAGATGCCAGCAAATTGGATGCACTGGATGAATACATGCGTGAACTGAAAAAATCCGGTGACTCGATTGGTGCCAAAATTACTGTCGCCGCTACAGGTGTACCTGTGGGATTAGGTGAGCCAGTATTTGATCGCTTAGATGCCGATATCGCCCATGCTTTGATGGGGATTAATGCGGTCAAAGGTGTTGAGATTGGTGATGGCTTTGGTGTGGTGACTCAAAAAGGTTCAGAAGGTCGTGATTTAATGTCGCCACAAGGCTTTGAGTCAAATCATGCTGGTGGCGTACTGGGTGGTATATCTTCAGGCCAACCTATTGTTGCTAATATTGCTTTAAAGCCGACATCTAGCATTAGTGTGCCGGGTAAAAGTATGACTGCCCAAGGCGAGGTTGCCGACGTTGTTACTAAAGGTCGACATGATCCCTGTGTTGGGATCCGCGCGGTACCTATTGCAGAAGCGATGTTAGCCATTGTGTTAATGGATCATCTATTACGCCATCGTGCACAAAACCAAGATGTACACTGTGAAACCCCCGTAATCGGAATGCGTTAAATGCCAATCACTTCTAGCCCTGAGTTGCAGCTTCGCTGGCTCAGGGCTTGTTATTTCTTCTTCTTTGCTATTTTAGGTGTGTTAGTGCCGTATCTTGGGGTTTTCTTTGACGCCCGAGGCTTTGATGCACAAGAAATAGGTTCCTTATTAGCGATTTTAATGGCAACGCGGATTGTCGCGCCCAATCTATGGGCAATCGTTGCCGATAGAACAGGTATGAGGGCAGACTTAATCAAAATAGGTGCATTTTGTGCTGCACTGACTTTTATCAGCTTTTTCTTTGAAGGTGGTTTTTGGTATTTGGCCATCAGTTTGACAATATATACCTTCTTTTGGAATGCGATTTTAGCTCAGCTTGAGGTGATCACCCTTGAAACCTTAGGTGACAAAGCGAATCAATACGGCGCTATCCGTAGTTGGGGCAGTGTAGGCTATATTGTTCTGGTTGTGGCGGCTGGAATGGGTATTGAACGCTTTGGTGCAGAAGTACTGCCTTATATTGGCATGATGCTGTTTATGGGTTTGCTCATATGTGCTTTGCCACTTCCATCAACAAGGGCGGTGGCGTTAAGTGCTGCTGAACGTCCTAAGCTACAGTTGGATAAATCCATCGTATTATTTTTGCTCTCCGCATTATTACTGCAAATGAGTGTCGGTCCTTTTTATGGTTTCTTTGTACTTTACCTTAAACAAATTGGTTACTCCGAAACCGTAGCGGGCATTATGGTGGCTATTGGTGTGATGGCAGAAATAGCCATTTTTTTATATGCATCTAAGTTGATTGGCAAATATGGTTTACGTCAGTTGTTAGTCATAAGCACGCTGTTAACCGCGCTAAGATGGTTACTTTTAGGGTACTATCCAGATAATTTACTGTTACTGTTATTGAGCCAAGCGCTTCATGCATTTACGTTTGGCTTAACCCACGCGGTGTCGATTCAGTTTATCCATCGACATTTCGGCATTCATCACCGCAGTAAAGGGCAGGCCATGTATGCCAGCATTAGTTTTGGTGTTGGTGGTGCGCTAGGTACTTGGATTAGTGGTCATATTTGGGGAGATGGCAGCGGCGCAATGCATGTGTGGCTATTTGCTGCTGCGTGTGCATTTGCTTCGGCCATCTTGGTGCTTTTTATTCCCAAAATGAACGGTAAAACACCGCGCCAAGATATTGAGCTGGCTTAACCATTAACGTATTAGATACATTTAACTGCTTGAAATAAAAGGAGCCAATGTGAAACCGTTTCGTTTAGGTTTACTTATTAACCCATTAGCGGGTTTAGGTGGCAGTGTTGGTCTAAAGGGCACTGACGGTGTAGTAGAAGAAGCATTAGCCAAAGGTGCCGAGCCCAAAGCTCATTTACGTATGCAGCAAGCATTAGCGGTGTTGTTACCTTATCAGACCCGTATTCAAGTGATTACCGCTTCAGGTTGCATGGGGGAGGACCTCGCTCGAAATATGGGTTTTGATACCCATGTTGTCTATCAACATCACTCTAATCTGGATGATGCGAATGTTGCGCCAGTGCGTGAATCAATGAAGCAGGCAAACGTTAGCACAACCCAGCAAGATACTTGTAACGCTGTTGAGACTTTGATGAATGAAACTCTCGATTTGCTGTTATTTGCAGGTGGAGATGGCACAGCAAGAGATGTCTATTCTGTTATTGATGATGCTATTCCTGTTTTAGGTGTACCCGCTGGTGTGAAAATCCATTCAGGTGTTTATGGCATAACCCCTAAAGCATCAGGTTTAGTGGTTAAAATGCTGCTTGATGGTGAGTTAGTTAGCTTAATGTCTGCTGATGTGATGGATATTGATGAAACCGCATTCAGGCAGGGCACGGTAAAAGCAAAGCGTTTTGGTGAAATGCTAGTACCTGCAGAACCTCGGTATGTGCAAGCGGTAAAAATGGGTGGCAAGGAAGTAGACGAACTGGTGTTAGCCGATATCGCTGCAGACGTAATTGAGTCAATGGAAGATGAAATCTTTATTATGGGTTCTGGCAGTACTGTTGCGGCGATCATGGATGACTTATATCTCGACAACACGCTACTTGGAGTTGATGTTATTCAAGATAAGCAATTAATAGCCAGTGATGTTACCGCTCAACAATTAATTGATATTACCCAAGATAAGCCGACAAAATTGGTGATCACGCTAATTGGTGGTCAGGGACATATATTGGGGAGAGGCAATCAACAATTGTCGCCAGCATTAATAAAACAGCTTGGGAAAGACAATATTTTAATCGTTGCCACAAAAACTAAGCTAAAAGCACTTGATGGACGCCCATTAATTGTGGATAGTGGCGACCCTGAATTAGATAAAGCCCTCACGGGTTATTATAAAGTGATTACTGGTTACCACGATTATGTGATGTACCAAGTGGCTAACCCAGATTTGGTGGAATAAACCCATGTTAGAAAAGTATGATGCAGCGATGGAATCTTGGATAAAAGAAACCGTCAGTAATGGTGATGACGATGCACTTTTTGCAAGTGGTTACTTACAAGGCCATATTGCTGTGGTGTTGGCTAAATTGGAAGCTCAAGCTGATCAAGGTCTTGATGCATTAGACCATGAAGTGATTCAGTGCCTCGCTCTTGCCAATGAAGAGCTAAATGATGCTGATTATGTTTTAGTAGCAAAAGCTTGGCAGCAATTACGCAGTCGAATTGTTGAAGCTGTATCTTAATGCCTGATAATCAATCCCTAGACACTTGCTCAATTAACCAAGCTGAGCAAGCGTCTGCCCAGTGTGTTAGCTCGAATGAAGCGCATGTTGCTATCGGCCTTGTTAATCCTAAAACGCCTGTTAATGTCGGTGGAATTATGCGAGCTTCAGGTTGTTATGGCGTCAATCAGGTGTTTTATACTGGAAGACGTTATGATTTAGCCGTTAAAGCTGAAGCGCAATATGAAGTAGATAAAAAGCAAGCCGCGAGAACCATCCCGTTGCAGGGGGTTGAATCATTATTAGATCAAGTACCTGCTAACAGTAAGATTATTTGTGTAGATTTAGTGGTAGGGGCGATACCTCTACCGCAATTTACCCATCCAGAAAGTGCATTTTATATCTTTGGCCCCGAAGATGGTTCCATCCCACAGCAAATTATCGATGCTGCCGATGATGTCGTTTATGTGCCAACAAAAGGTTGTATGAATCTAGCCGCATCAGTAAATGTGCTGTTATACGACCGTCTTGCTAAATCAACTGAACATCAAACCGATGATCAACTCATCATGAAAAGTCGCGATAACAATAATCGCACTCGAGTGAAGCATTGGCTGAAAAAACCTGTGTAACAGCAGGTTTTATTTCATATTTTTACTGCAGAGCCATTGCAGCTCTGTGCATCGAATTTGTCACTTCAAGTTTCCAATACCTACCCTCATTTACTTTTTAGTGGATTATCATTCACCGCATTCAACATATTCAGGAGTGAATGTGCCCAATATAAAATTATCCTAAGATATTTTTTCGTTATCTGGGGTTAACTTTGTGTGCATAAGAGTTGAGCCCGATAACGTCTAAAAATAAAGCCAGATTGATAAAATGAGTTGCAATAGATGAATTTGAATATCGAAGGCATAGAATAAATCAGAAATATAATTTGGTTGCGGGAACTGAATTTGAACTGATGAGCTTTACGCATAAAAAGAACTGAGTTCGATATTATCTACAAACAAAAATATATTGATAACAAGAGTTGTAAGGGGGATATTTGAATCGAGGGGAGTATAAATAAATCAGAAATATAAATTGGTTGCGGGAGCCGGATTTGAACCTACGACCTTTGCGGATAATAAGAGCTGAGCCCGATATTATCTTTCAACCAAAATGTAGTTTATAAATTGGTTGCGGGAGCCGGATTTGAACCGACGACCTTCGGGTTATGAGCCCGACGAGCTACCAAACTGCTCCATCCCGCGACTGTATTTATTACTTTTATTTTATTAAATTGGTTGCTATAGCCAGATTTAAACCTACGACCTTTGTGGATAATAAGAGCTGAGCCCGATATTATCTTTCAACCAAAATGTAGTTTATAAATTGGTTGCGGGAGCCGGATTTGAACCGACGACCTTCGGGTTATGAGCCCGACGAGCTACCAAACTGCTCCATCCCGCGACTGTATTTATTACTTTTATTTTATCAAATTGGTTGCGGGAGCCGGATTTGAACCGACGACCTTTGTGGATAATAAGAGCTGAGCCCGATATTATCTTCAAACCAATATAATATTGATCAAATTGGTTGCGGGAGCCGGATTTGAACCGACGACCTTCGGGTTATGAGCCCGACGAGCTACCATACTGCTCCATCCCGCGACTGTATTTGAATCACTTCGTTTATCGTAAGCATTTAATCAACTTCAAATAATTTTAGATTTTGGTTCCGAATTGGAACTGAAAATTTTGAGGGTAATATGGTCTAAAACCGATATACCAGCTAAATTAAATCTCGTTGTTAAATTGGTTGCGGGAGCCGGATTTGAACCGACGACCTTCGGGTTATGAGCCCGACGAGCTACCAAACTGCTCCATCCCGCGTCCGATAAACGCCGCTTTGAGGAGTCACATTCTGTTGTAAGATTGTGGTGCTCTTCGAAGCGGGGCGAACTATAACGACTGACTTGTCGCTTTGCAAGTCTATTTTTGAAATGACAGCCCGTTTGCTGATAAAGCAGTCTGTTTGCCTGTTTAACTAGCGATAATTGTTATCAATAGGTAAATTGCAGTGCTTAACATGTAAAACGGAGTCAAATGAAGCACAGGCATAGTCGATAAGTCGTTGGGGATATCGGTTTGAGCAGGTATAATGCGCGTCAGAATTTATTGAGTAAAGATGACTAGCTAACCTATGTTTAATTTTTTTGCTGCTTCCCCTAAAGGGTTTGAATATAGCCTTGCCTGTGAACTAAAAGAGTTTGGCGCTTTTGACATAAAGGAAAGCGTTGCGGGCGTGTATTTTTCTGCACCGCTAGAACTTGCCTATCGGATCACTTTATGGACAAGGCTAGCAAGTCGAATTGTATTGGTTATCTATAAAGGTGCCTGTGAATCAGCAGAGCAGTTATATAACGCCGCTTACTGTATTGATTGGCCATCGCATTTTTCGAATAAAAATACCTTTAGTATCGATTTTCATGGCACTGGCGGTTTTATTAATAACACCCAGTTTGGTGCGTTAAAAATTAAAGATGCTGTCGTAGACCGTTTCCGTGATGATGGTGATAACCGTCCAGATGTTGAACGTGTTAATCCAGATTTTAAAATTGATGCGCATTTCCGTAATGGTCAAATCACTATCGCGATGAACTTTTCGGGCTCGTCATTGCACCAGCGTGGATATCGTTCAACCACTGGTGAAGCGCCGTTAAAAGAAAACTTAGCCGCTAATATGTTGGTCCGTTCTGGTTGGCAACAACAGCCCGTAACCTTGCTGGACCCGTTTTGTGGTAGTGGCACAGTGCTCATCGAAGCTGCGTTAATGGCGTCGGATATTGCTCCAGGACTTAAACGCGAGCGCTTTGGTTTTGAGTTTTGGCGTAGTCACAATAAAACCATGTGGACAGCTATTTTAGATGAAGCCAAAGCACGCGCAACACTTGGCAAAAGCCGATGTAACATTAAGTTTTATGGATCAGATATTGATTCTCGCTTAGTAGCATTAGCAAAACGCAATGCTGAAAATGCCGGTGTCGATGACCTTATTGAATTTAATGTCAGCAATGTGCTGAACATTGAACCGCCAGCGGCAGAAGGTTTTTTGATCTCCAACCCACCTTATGGTGAGCGTCTTGGTAGCGTAACTGAGCTATTACAGCTTTATTACCAGCTAGGTGACAAACTTAAAAAAGAGTTTGGTGGCTGGAAAGTCGCGATGTTATGTAGTGATGTTGAGCTTATTTCGTCATTGAAACTCAAGGCCGATAAACAAATGAAAATGTTTAACGGTGCACTTGAATGTGTGTTTAACCTTTATACCTTGCATGCGAACAGTACTCGCCGCACCGCGCCTGAGTTACCCGAAGGCGTTGATATTGCTGATATCGCTCCAGCATTTGCTAACCGTATTAAAAAGAATGTTAAGCAATTAGAAAAATGGGCAAAGAAAGAAAATATCGACAGTTACCGCCTTTATGATGCGGATTTACCCGAATATAACGTCGCTATCGATAAATACGTTGATTACGTTGTTATTCAAGAGTATTCCGCGCCAGCAACGATTCCAGAAGCCGTCACTAAGCGTCGTGTCAGTGATGTATTGCTGTCTTTACCTAACGCATTAGGTATTAGCCCAGACAGAATCACCCTTAAAACCCGTGAACGTCAAAAAGGCACTCGCCAATATGAAAAGTTGGATGATAAAAAGTTAGAAGTGATCACCAAAGAATATGGCGCACGTTTTAAACTGAACTTAACGGGCTATTTAGATACCGGTTTGTTTCTCGATCACCGAGTGACTCGTAAACTCGTCGGTGAAAAATCCCGAGACCGCGATGTACTGAATTTATTCTCTTATACTGGCTCAGCGTCCGTGCACGCCGCACTCGGTGGTGCTAAGTCAGTGACCACGGTTGATATGTCAAATACCTATATCAATTGGGCCAAAGAAAACTTTGAGTTAAACCGTTTATCCGGCAAGCAATATCAATTTATTCAGGCAGATTGCTTGCAGTGGATAAAAGAAAACAGCGATAAAAAATACCAATTGATTTTTATCGACCCACCGACATTCTCCAATTCGAAACGCATGGAAGACAGCTGGGATGTTCAACGTGATCACGTCAATATGCTGGGTGACTTGATCAAGTTATTGGCCGTTGAAGGTGAGATCATCTTCTCCAACAACAAACGTAAATTCAAAATGGATATCGAATTACTCACCAAGATGGGTATGAAGGTGGTAAATATAGATGATCAATGCTTACCGCTTGATTATAAACGTAATCCTCATATTCATAATGTATGGCTAATTACCCATGCAAAATGAAATTAAATATGTCTTGTATCATACCGATGGCTGCCATTTATGCGAATTGGCATTGGCCTTGGTTGAACAAGCAAAGGTACATTTTAAGCATGTCGATATTTGTGAATCAGCAGAATTAGCTGCGCGTTATGGTACATCTATACCGGTTTTTGCTTGTGGTCAGCGCGAGTTATGTTGGCCATTTGATGCGTCAGCATTGACGCAATTTTTAGGAGAGTAGTGTGAGTCTTGTTCGAATTACTAATGGCTCATTGGCCTATGGTTACACGCCGTTATTGCAAAATGCCGACTTTACCATTGAACCCGGTGAGCGAGTGTGTATTGTTGGTCGCAACGGGGCGGGTAAATCAAGTTTAATGAAAATTTTGTCGGGTGATGTACTACTCGATGACGGTGAATTTAACATTTCAAACGATGTTAATGTCAGTCGTTTACAACAAGATCCTCCTAAAGCTGAAACCGGCACCGTCTATGCTTATATCGCCGCAGGGCTTCAGGAAATAGGTGAAGCATTAGAAAAATATCATCAATTATCCCATGACATTGCCGATGCATCCCCAGAAGAAATGGAGCGCATGTTAAAGCAAATGCAACCTCTTCAGGATATTCTTGATCATAATAATGGTTGGCAATTAGATTCTCGCATCATACAAACATGCGAATTATTGAGCCTTGATGCAGATAAACCGTTAACGGAATTATCAGGTGGTTGGCAGCGTAAAGTGGCACTTGCCCGGGCGTTAGTGAGCGAGCCAGATTTACTCTTACTTGATGAACCTACCAACCATTTAGACATTGATACCATTGAATGGCTTGAACAATTTTTGATGAGCTTTAAAGGTGCAATCGTGTTTGTGAGTCATGACCGTGGCTTTATTCAACGTATGGCAACGCGAATTGTTGATTTAGACCGTGGTGTGGTGACCTCATGGCCTGGCAACTATCAAGCTTACCTTGACGGCAAACAAGAATGGCTTAGAGTTGAAGCCGAGAAAAATGCCCAGTTTGATAAAAAGTTAGCAGAAGAAGAAACTTGGATAAGACAAGGCGTTAAAGCTCGTCGTACACGTAACGAAGGGCGAGTTAGAGCCTTGCAAGCATTACGTCAAGAACGTATGGCGCGCTTAAATCGACAAGGCAATGCCAAAATGGTGGTTTCAGATGGCCAGCGTTCTGGTAAGTTGGTTTTCGATATTCAAAATGTTGATTACAATATCCCAGAAAAAAATCTGGTTAAAAACTTTAGCTCAACCGTTATGCGTGGCGATAGAATTGCCTTAATTGGCCCAAATGGTTGCGGTAAATCAACGTTAATTAAGTTGTTAATCGATCAGCTAAAACCCCAAGCTGGTGAAATTAAAGTGGGTACTAAGTTGGAAGTGGCTTATTTTGACCAATATCGCGAAGCGCTTGATCCTGAAAAAACCGTTGAAGAAAACGTGGGTGAAGGAAAAAGCACCGTCACGGTAAACGGCCAAGATCGCCATATTTTGAGCTACCTGCAAGACTTTTTGTTTTCGCCAATGCGCGCCAGAACCCCTGTTAAAGCCTTATCTGGTGGAGAGAAAAACCGATTATTGCTTGCGCGACTATTATTGCGTCCAGCCAATTTAATCATTCTTGATGAGCCAACAAACGATCTTGATATTGAGACACTAGAGTTGTTAGAGTCTCTACTTACCGATTTTGAAGGTACCTTGCTTATTGTAAGCCATGACCGAGCCTTTATTGATAACACTGTGACCAGCAGCTGGTGGTTTGCGGGCAACGGCCATTGGAGTGAGTATGTTGGCGGTTACCAAGATGCGGTTTCTCAAGGGGCTAAATTTTATTCTGAGGAACCTGCAGCTCAAACGGTTGTCGAAGCTCCTGCAGTAAAAGAAATCAAGCCTGTAAAGGCCGCTGAAAAACCAGCCAAAAAGCTGTCTTATAAAATGCAGCGCGAATTAGACGAACTGCCTGCTCGAATGGAACAATTAGAGCAAGAGATTGAAGCCTTACAGGCAAAAATCAGTGATGGCGACTTTTACAGTCAAGCACAAGATGTTGTCAATACTACATTGCAATTATTGGCGACCACTGAACAAGATTTAGAAAGATGTTTTGAGCGTTGGGAAGAGCTTGAGTCATTAAAATAAAGAATAATAAAACAGGAATAGTTTTCATGAAGTTAAAGTTAGACAAAGCCTTATCACTTGTTTCTATCGGTGTATTGGGCGTTATTGGTAATGCTCAAGCCGCACCCGTATATGAAATTGTTAATTTAGATGAAACCACATATGACTTGCTTGGTACGCTTGATGGCACCCGCAATGGTTATGCAATGGGTGTGGATGCTAATGATCAATTAGTCGGTATATCAAAGGGTAAAAAGAAACTCGATGTCGATGATGTTGATGATGGCATAGTTGATGTTGAAGACGGTATCGCACCTGAAGAAAAGATCACTTATTCAATTTTCAAACCTATCGAAGCGAACAACTTTACCTTTACTGCTGCAGCCAATGCTGCCCAATCTTGGAAACCTGAGTTTTTCAGTATTGCAGGTACAACTGCACCAGGTTCAACTGATAGCGAAGGCGCACCGATTGTTAATTCCATTGACACTTTTTTCTATGGTTTAAATAGTAACAATGTCAAAGTTGGCTCATACACCGCGCCGGAAAAAAAGTTACCCTATGTTGGCTCTTTAGAAGATCAAGACTTTTGGTATTACCGTGATTTTGAGTTACGTGGAGTTGCCGTAAATACTGCTACAGAACCCGCGGCTGAATTACCTTTAGTGCCGCCGTATACCACTTTTTCAAGAGTCGCTGAAGGTGATAAACCTGCCGCAACCGTAGAGTTAGGTGGTTGGTCTGCAGCCGCTGCTGTCAATGAAAACAATATTGCTGTGGGTTACGGTAGTACCGATTTAGCGTCTTTTAGTAAAGATAGAATCAATAGGTGTATTGATGATTTTAATGCACAACCAGAATTTCCTGTTCCGATCGATGTTTGTGTTCAAGCAGATCAATATCCCGATGTGAATAACAATCGTCGTAATGTCCAATATCAAACCCGTGCACTAGTATGGGACTTGAATAATATCGATAGTGCTGGTAATCCATTAGTGACAGAGTTGCCTTTAGGCCTGACGCCACCTACCGATTCAACGTTAGTCTTTACCGCACAGGGATTAGGGATCAACAACAACGCTGATGTTGTTGGACGTTCGCACGTATACCGTAATGGTGATACAGATAGATTACGTCAAGATGCCGCATATTGGAAAAAAGATACCAATGGTGACTACAAATACAATTGGGTTAATTTTAATGATGACGAAGTCTATTCTTCTATGGCTTACGATATCAATGATAATGGCATTTTAATTGGTAATTATCGTAAATACATTGGTGGTTATCTACGTGATAAATTTTTCACGTTAGATACCAATACAGCAGGTGAGGCCCCCGTCACGCCTGCAGATTTTACCCCCGGTATTTCTGACTTAAGCAGTAAAGCTAAAGATATAAATAACCAAGGTCAGGTTGTAGGTTATATTGAAGTCACTTATGACAAAGAAAGGCCACGTCCAAAAGCAGGGTTTTTATTTAATTACAACGATAAAGAGTTTACTAACCTAAATGATCGTTTAGTTTGTGAGTCTAAAGGTTATGTCGCGACAGGTGATAATTCCTGGGAACGTAAAAAAATCACGATTCAAGATGGTACAGGTGAAACCTTAACCTATGAATCAGATATTTATGTCGTTGAAGCTAGTAGCATCAATGAAGATGGCACTATTGTAGGTACTGCATTTATTCGTAAACCGCGTTATCAGTTTGATATCAATGGCAACCTTATTTTAGATGAGGTTACTAAACAGCCATTATTTGAGTTAAGTGGTAATGGTGATCCGGTTACATCGTATTTGCCGCGTATGGTTGTGCTAAAACCGACCTCTGGTGAAGCCTGTACTTTTACTGACGTACCAGAAGATAAACCTTATGAACGTAAAGGTGCTGCAAGTTTTGCGTGGTTATTTGCATTGCCCTTACTGTGGTTAAGAAGACGCGCATTAAAGTAACTTTTCCTTCATGAGTTTACGAAGTTCGTAGACTATGACACCCAAAAAATCGAGAAATTTTTCTCGATTTTTTTTTATTTTTATTCTCAATATGTTAAACAAAAGCCAGTATAATCGGTGTTTTTTTGAGTTGATCTAGCTTAAAAAAACAGCTATTCCTATAGTCCGACTTGACGACATTAAGCCAAGTCTGTTTGATTAACAAACGAGGACGCTTGCATGAAAAGACAAAAAAGAGATCGTTTAGATAGAGCTTTTTCAAAAGGATTCCAAGCTGGAGTAGGAGGGCGCTCTAAGGAATTGTGCCCCTACGCTGGATTAGACTCTCGTTCGCAGTGGCTTGGTGGTTGGCGCGAAGGCGTTGATGGCAGAATGAGTGGGTTATTTAATAAGTGATCTGAACGACTTGTTCTTTAATAACAGAAATGCCCTCATTAACGAGGGCATTTTTGTTTGAAAATGTGGTTAATTTAAAATGTGGAAGTATCGCTAAACACACCCACTTTTAAATCCGTCGCAGAATAGATTTGACGGCCATCAACTTCCATGGTGGCATCAGCAATACCCATCACCAGTTTGCGATGTATTGTACGCTTAATATTAAGCTTGTAGGTCACTTTCTTGGCATTGGGCAATACTTGCCCGGTAAACTTAACTTCGCCTACGCCAAGTGCGCGACCTTTGCCATCAGCACCTTCCCATCCTAAATAGAAACCCACTAATTGCCACATCGCATCTAAACCTAAACAACCGGGCATCACAGGGTCAGTGATAAAGTGACAATCGAAAAACCATAAATCTGGGGTGATATCGAGTTCAGCAATAATTTCACCTTTACCAAACTCACCGCCATGATCATTAATGGTGACAATTCTATCCATCATTAACATGTTGTCGACTGGTAAACGTGGGCGGTTTGGCCCTAAAAGATTGCCATGCCCACAGGCGACGAGTTGCTCTTTAGTGAAACTATTTGCTCTTTCCATTTATCTCAATACCACTAGAATGACTTTTGATGGCAACAAGATAGCGAACACGTGTACGCTAAACAACTCCGATCACTATATAATTCTTAACTTTGCTAATAATTTAGCAATAAAACCTAGCTCAACATCATCATCTTGCCCTGCTAATCGATCAAGACGTTGTTGAACCATGCCATAAAGTGTATCTGGCGGGAAATCATTATCTTCGTTCGCCACGCCAGCAGGTAAAGCCATTAATAGCTCCACAGCTTCGTCCATATGTTCTATCGCATAAATGTGGAACTTGCCATCGGACACAGCCTTAATCACTTCTGGTTCAAGGTTCAATTGCAGCACATTCGCTTTAGGAATAATAACCCCTTGTTCCCCCGTTAATCCTCGACGAGCGCAGAGGTTAAAGAACCCTTCAATTTTTTCGTTGACGCCACCAATGGCCTGTACATTACCAAATTGATCTAATGCGCCTGTTAGTGCTAACGATTGCAAAATAGGTTGTTCAGCAATAGCAGACATTAAACAGCAATATTCTGCAAGTGAGGCGCTGTCGCCATCAATTTCTTGGTAGGATTGTTCAAATACAATGTTGGCATTTAAATGGAGTGGAGCATCTCGTCCGAATATGCGGTACAAGCAAGCAGATAAAATCATCATGCCTTTTGTGTGGATATTACCACCAAGCTCAGATTTTCTTTCTATATCAGCAACTTCGCCATCACCATAATGTACCGATGTGGTAATGCGTGCAGGTTCGCCATAAGAATAGTCACTGGAGTCAATTACAGTTAATCCATTTATTTGCCCAACCATAGCACCTTCAGTTGGCAAATTAATGAAGTTGTCATCAAAGCTTTGTGCTGAATAGATTTCAGAACTATTATGCCTATATTTCAACTGTGCAAGGGCATTGGCAACGGCATTGCTATTAATACTATTACTGGTGGGCATTAATGACGAAGTTGGTGATAGCGCTTTTGCTTGAGCCATTAACAAACGCATATCTAACATACTTAAACTTAATCTTTGTTGATGTTCAACTAATCGGGCGCTGTACCAAAGTAGAGGCAAAATACTTGACTCCTCAAGTTCAATTCCTTGCTTGTTAGCCAGCGTCGCCAACCATTGTACGTACTGATTTTCTGAATATTTTGTTAAATCTAGCTCATAGCTTATTTCGCCAAGCAATGGAAAATGCTGGCTGAAGAATCGATCTTCATTTTTTAGATGACTATAAGATAAGCCTGAGCCCACCAGAATGATTTTACAATTCAGCGGAATGGGCGCTAACTCCTGATTTATGCGATACTCACCATCAGATAGGATTTGTAACAGCAGTTCCCAAAGTCCTTCGCGTTTCCAGATTGAATGCAAACAAATAAATACAAAGTGGTTTGAGGCTAACGCACCAGCCTTATATTGACTACTTTTATCTGTTTTTTGCATTTTCCCAATTAAGTCATGCCTTTTAATCTGGCCCTGTAAATAACAAAAAAGTGATTGTTGCTTTGCAATCGTGCCAACATTTTCAGGAGGACGTTGAGGCTGCCATTTGAAGGTAACAGCATTCTCATCAGCGGGTTTAGTGGCCACAAGAAATTGATCGGTTGGAGTATCAACTTGAGTGCACAATGCGTCAATAAAATCGACTCTATCAATGCCTGGAAAGTCAGCTAAAAAGAAGTGCTGACCAGCAAGTTTGCTCATTAATTTAAAACTACTAACAACCCTGTCTTGCCCTAATAGCAAATGGCTAGGATAAAAAGTACTTGGCACCTCTTTAGGCACATGGAATTGCGGCGCAAGTTTGGCACTGGGAAGTAATGTTGAATTCATAAAGTGATAAATGGACAATAACCAAAAGATAATGACTCAAATAGTAGCATAATGCGCTGCAAAGTCTTTAAATGAATCCAACACCCGATAAGCAATTAGATTATCAAGCCGTTATTATGTGCCCAGTGTTTAATCGTTTTGAATAAAAACACATCGTTACGGTTAAATGCTGAACATTTAGCATTTATTTTTAAATTTATAGTTTACAAGCACCCGAGATACTTATATTATTTGCCGCGTTCGGAGGGATGGCAGAGTGGTCGAATGCACCGGTCTTGAAAACCGGCAACGGTTTACCCCGTTCTAGGGTTCAAATCCCTATCCCTCCGCCATATTTTAAAGTGAAAAAGCCATTGATAATCAATGGCTTTTTTGCTTTCTAGCATTTGAAAAATCATATTCTCAGGCCAAAAACGGATGACTGAGACATATGTACTTATTTCGCGCCACAAATTGTACCTACTATACCCGCATGGTGTTGCCAGTTTATCTGCGTGATAAAGGCTTCTCTGCCGACATCAAAGTATCACTGCTTACCAAACAACGCTCTATCGCTATTGGCCGAAACCTAGTGATAGCGGGTATCTTACGACCATTAATCAGCAACTTAACGCCACAATCACAGCCCGATGAGTTTAAAACTCAGGTTAATGCGTTGATTAATGATGCCCGAGCAGGCTTTGTAGGGGTAACAGATACGCTTGATGATAACGCCAAGCCAGTGCGGGAAGTTACGCAATTTATACCCACTCGACCAACGCAATTAGCACATAATACTGCGACATATGACAATTATCCCTATAACGATAATCGGGTATCGTTAAATAAAGTAGAGAATAAAAGCAGTTTATATTCAATGGTTAATGTAAATTTGTGTAACGCATTATCTAAATTTATTACCTCCAAACAAAAGCAGTCTGTCTCAGCCTTAACGGTCAAACAGCTTAATCAACGTATTGGTCACTTCATTGAACGCACCCATTTAGATGATGTCAGCGCGATAACAAGTGCAGAAGCAATGGAATATAAAGACTGTTTATTAGAGGAGGGCAGAAGCCATAAAAGTAACAAAGATTACTTAGCTGCTGTGTCGCAATTTTTTAAATGGTGCAAACTCATGCGCTACACCACTGAAAACCCGTTTGATGAAGTCAAGCTCACTAAACCCGCTAATCAGGCTGGACACGATTTAGCGCGTTTGCGCTGGCAAGCGAGCCAGATTAAGCAGGTTTTAAACTCAACCGCCTTTATCGACAAAAGCCAGGACTTTAAATGGATAACGCTACTCATGATGTATGGCGGCTTACGCCCAGCAGAAGCCTGTCAGTTGCATATTCATGATATTGAAGTCAAAGACGGTGTCACTTTAATGAACATCACTAACGCCAGTGCAGGCCAACAACTCAAAACAGAGCAATCAAAACGCAAAGTACCGATACACCAGCAACTGATTGAACTGGGGTTTATGGATTTTGTAAAAAAACGCGCTGACCGGGCATCAAAAACAAAGCCGTTATTTCATTATCAACCCAGTCATGATGGTAACTGGTCACATACCTTTTGCCGTGAATTTGGCAAATTACTCGACCAACTTAACTTCACAGCAGGCAAGCGCCCAACAGCTTACTCATTTAGGCACACTTTTATTGATGAGCTTAAACAACGGCAAATAGAAGAATCATTAGTGGCACAAATTGTCGGTCATGCTTATCAAAACATCACTTACGGACGTTATGGCAAAAAGTTTGATGTCAAAACACTCAAACCAGTCATAGATAGCATTCAATTTGAACTAATTATTTCGCCAGAGCGCTTAAAATTAACCCGTTAATTGCAAAATCTGAGCGAATTGAGAGCCATAAATTTGCTCAAATAACGCAAAAAAATCGAACTGACGGTGATTTATTCAGAGGTTTTTGTCATCTCTACGGGCAAAAATAATCGCTGAAAATGGCTCAAAAATACCCATTCGACACGAATTAACGACATTGGCGCAAAATGTGACAGTAAATGGCCTTTATCGGGTTAAGGGCATCAGACAGGTACGAACAACGGTAAACATTTCACTACACCAGAGAGCGAGCAGTTTTGAGAAATTAAATGTTTCGCACTCTATGAGAGTAAAAAATGTACAAAAATTGGTGTATTTAATTCTTAGTTTTTTGATGGCCATAAAAATGCAATTAAGCGCGTACAGTCGCTGTTTTTAGGCTCTAACTGGCAGATTTATCACACTGACAGTGTGTTATTTGAATATTGATAACAACAATAAATAGCTTTCAAGATTAACCCACTTAAAAAGTGGGATGACATAGTAACCCGGTACGCTCCTATCCCACTTTTGTTCCAAAAGGTCGGATAGGAGCTACGGGCAAGGGGAGTACCCCTTTGAACCCAACAGCCACATGCTGCGCATGTTAAAAATCAAAAGCGTTAAAGACAAAAGCAGCATTACCAGTTTTATATGGTATGTACTGTTTTTATGTACAGTTATAATGGTGTTTCAACAATTTATGATAAAAATTGATTGAAAATCGTTCTTTAGTTGCATCGTATTAAAAATAGATAAATCATAATCATATGATTTTATTTGCTTTAATTTTTATTGCCGTCAAGGCATATCTTTCTTTACGCGCAACCTCGGTTTGTTTTTGTCTGCTTGATACAATTAATTGCTTTACATCAATAAGATAGCAAATGTAGGATGTTATTAATCAATAACTTAATCGGCCGACATTGAATGATGCGCCGTTCAATAAGCTGTTAACTGCTATCGCGATAGAGAATTATGTATATACCCAAGAATCTTGAAGTAAAAGACCCATTAATAATCAGCGAGCTAATTGCTGAAAATGGCTTTGGAACTCTCATTAGTGCTGATCTTACTGCAACGCACTTGCCACTTATTTATGAACCGAATGATGAAGGGTTTGGTTTGTTATTTGGTCATTTTGCAAAATCAAATCTGCACTGGCAAATCGCTGAGAATCAGAGGGTGCTCGTCATTTTCCAAGGGCCACATGCCTATATTTCTCCAAGTTGGTATGTAACTAAACCAGCGGTTCCCACTTGGAATTATTCGGCTGTTCATTGTTATGGTTACCTCACTATCCTTGATGACAATGAAAATCAGCAGGCTATGGCTGACCTAATTGTTAAATATGAACCTGAGCTGCTAAATAATCCTGAAATTATGCCTGCTGATTATCAGTTAAAGCTTCGTAACGGTGTTGTCGGTTTTAAAATTGTTATCGACGAAATACAAGCAAAGGAAAAATTGGGGCAACATCGTAAACTAGAAGATCAAAAGGGCGTATTTGCAGGTTTGCAAAAATCTACAGATTTAAACGCTGTCGGTTTGTGTGCTTACATGGAAAAGCGTAATGTTGGTAAAGGCAGTTAACAAACCGCGTCATTCAGGGCCTTCGGCCCTTGCGACGCTCACAAGTTCGCGCGCATGCGCGGGGCGTTAATCATTGACAACCTAATCGATAAAGACTTAAATGTCATATATCGACTACGAATGTTCACTACCTGAAAGGTGATTTTTCGATTAGTTATTGATTTTAATGTATTTTAAATTTTAGTTATGGCGAATTCCTTGGGTTCAAATCCCTATCCCTCCGCCATATTAAATACGAAAGAAGCCGTTGATTATCAACGGCTTTTTTTGTTTTTGGCGTTAGAGAGGCTTTCCAAGAGGATTGACTCAGACAATGTACCCGCTTTTCACATGAGCAGAGCCCCCAATAACGTGTATTTCACACGTATCTGTTTAACCAAATCGTTACGCGATAAAGGCTTTCCTTTCGATATTAAAGTTTCTTTGTTGACTTGCGACAGAGCAGAAGCCATCTCTTGGTAAAGAGGTCGCAATATTGATGTTGCTGGCACACTGAAAAGAATCATTAATTCAAATGAGCTACTCACACAATGCAGAAGTTACAAAAGCAATAAAGAATACCTAGCAGCCGTCTTTCAGTTTTTTAAATGGTGCCAGTTAATGAACTATTGCAATCACAATCCTTTTGAAAACGTGACAGTAGGGCAAAAGCCTAAAGTCAAACCAAACCAAGAAAGAGACCGTTGGGATACGAGCGAATTAAAAAGGCTTTTACACTCAGCTGAATTTAACGCTTCAACACCCGATTTTAAGTGGGTAACGTGATTGAAGCTTTATGGCGGTTAAGTGTGTGTATTTAACAGGGCAAAGCTAACAAGGCTTTGCCCCAAAGCAAGTTTGGAATATGGCCTTAGGCCATAAGTGTAAACAAAGTGTCCGCTCGGACACTTTATCAATGACCGGACAGTTTTCAACGCTGTCCGCGGACACTTTTAGGCTGTTCGATTATTTTTTTAAAATCTATCATTATGAAAATAAACAATAAATAACTATTGGCATGGCTTGTGCTTTATCTTGGTATAAATGTGAAGAGGTGGGTGCGGTCAGCGCGTTACCTAAGGACCTGAGATGATTAAAGACACAAGTAGCCAAGATACTGTTATTGCGCCTAAGTTAGGTCGTAAATTGCGCTTCCCCTTGATGATAGGTTGCGTTGCAATTTTAATGAGCGCTTTGGTGTGGGCGAGTTTAAGTCATGACAGTAATCAACGTTCGGTTGATGGGGCCGATTTACGTTTGGCAACCTTAACCCGTGGCACTTTGGTGCGTGATATTGCCACTACCGGTAAAATTGTGGCGGCCAATGCGCCAATTTTATATAGCACGGAAGAAGGTGTGGTGACGCTATTAAATCAACCTGGTGATGAAGTTGAGCTGGGGCAAGTGGTGGCCAAGATTGAAAGCCCGCGTTTACAAAATGAATTGCAACAACAGCAGTCGATGCTCGAAGGGATGCAGGGCAGTTTAGAGCGCGCCAAGTTAGATGCCCGCCGTGAGCAATTGCGTGTTAGCCAGATTTTAGACATGGCGAAAGTGGATTTAGAAGCCGCAGATCGTGAAAGCCGTCGTGGCGATCAACTGATTGAGTCGAGTTTGATTAGCAAAATTGATTTTGAAAAAAGCAAAGATGATTTACACAAAGCCAAATTATTACATAAGCATGCCCAGCAAGAAGTCGAGTTAATGCGCGACACCCTCAGTTTTGAAATTAAAAACCGTACCCTTGAGGTTCAGCGTCAGGCATTAGTGGTGCAAGAACTCACCCGCCAAGCCAATGCACTTAATATTGTTGCCCCAATGAGTGGTATTATAGGTAACTGGCTAGTGGAACAAAAAGCCCGCATTGCAGCCAGCCAACCCATATTAACAGTGGTCGACTTAACCGCTTTTGAAGCAGAACTTGCTGTACCTGAGTCTTATGCCGATGAATTGGGCCTAGGTATGGATGTCGAGCTCAGTTTTGGTAGCGAAAATGTTGTTGGCCAATTGTCGTCAATTTCACCTGAAGTGCGTAATCGTGAAGTGACTGCCAGAGTGCGTTTTGCTGACAGTAACACTTTATCGTTACGTCAAAATCAGCGTTTGTCTGCTCGAGTCTTACTGGAAAATAGACCCAATGTATTGATAGTGAAACGCGGGGATTTTCTTAATATGGGAGGCGATGTGGCATACCAAGTTAATGACACCATTGCACATAAAAAAGCCGTTAAATTGGGTGCACGCAGTATGAGCCAGGTTGAAGTGATTGAGGGTGGTGAAGTAGGCGATGTGTGGGTGATATCTGGCACCGAAACCTTCAAAAATGAGCCCACAATTCAAATCCGATAAACATGTTAATGAAAAGACACCCTACTGAGTAAGGATATTCAATGACTTTGATTCAACGTAGACAGCTTATTGCGCTAGCCGCATTATTTATTCTCGCAATATCGGTGAGTTATCGTATTGATAATCATACAGATTGGTTATCTGTTAGTTTGCAGTTAATCGACATGAACAGCCAAGTATCGACTCGGTTAAGTGATGTTAATCCGGCTGTTCGCTTGCATATTAATATTAGCGACATGATCAAGATTAAGTTGTTGTTTTAGCGATGACTAATGCTAATGACACTGACGCCAATAGCATTAAAAACACAAGTATTTAGAACAACTGTATTCAGATTAGCAAGATTCACATTATCAGCCCTAAGCGCTGGGATGCAACAACCGAATAAACCAAGGAAGCCATTATGTTATCCATGAAAAACATCAACAAAGTGTTCAAAACTGACTTAGTTGAAACCCATGCGCTACGCGACTTTAACCTTGAAGTGAAAGAAGGTGAGTTTGTTGCGGTAACAGGACCATCTGGTTCAGGTAAAACCACCTTTTTGAATATTGCGGGGTTGCTTGAAGGCTTTACTTCTGGGGAGTTCAGCCTTGATGGCGTGAATGTGTCTAATTTAAGTGATAACCACAGCGCAAAAGTACGAAATGAAAAAATTGGATTTATCTTTCAGGGGTTTAATTTAATTCCAGATCTTAACTTAGCCGAAAACGTTGAAGTGCCGCTACGTTATCGCGGTATGGATGCCAATGAGCGTAAGCGCCGAGTCGAGTCAGCGTTAGAGCAAGTGGGTTTAGGCGCACGGATGCAGCATTTACCGACGCAATTGTCTGGCGGACAGCAGCAACGTGTTGCCATTGCGCGGGCGTTAGCAGGCGAACCACGTTTTTTACTCGCCGATGAACCTACCGGTAACCTAGACAGCTTAATGGCGCGCCAAGTAATGGAGCTTTTAGAGAAGATTAATCAGCAAGGCACCACCATTATTATGGTGACCCACGACCCAGAATTAGCACGCCGTGCCCAGCGTAATATTCAAATTGTTGATGGCCAGGTGTGTGACTTTTCGATGTACCAACCTGCTGCAACCGGCACTCGTTAAGGGGAACATCATGTTTTTTTATTATTGTGATTTAGCCTGGCGAAGTATTCGCAAAACACCAATGTTATCAATGCTAATGGTGTTAGCGATTTCGATAGGTATTGGTATCACCATCACCACGTTAAATGTGTATAAAACCATGTCTTATAACCCAGCGGGCGATCGCAGCCAGGTGATTAACTCGGTGCAGCTTTGGAGCCAAGGCTTAGATACCTGGGATGATTTTATTTCAAACATTACCTATATCGACGCAATGAATTTGCGTAATAACCAGCAATTAAGCCTAAAAGCTGCGACCTTTCGAACCGGTCTAGCGTTACAGTCTGACAACCCAAAAATTGAACCTGTTTTACAAAGTGTAAGGGTAACAGACCGTGATTTTTTTAGGATTTTCTCGGTGCCCTTTTTATACGGCAGCTATTGGGACGCCAGTGTTGATTTACGCCCAGCGTATCAAGTGGTCATTAGCCAAAAGCTAAACTTACGCTTTTTTGAAGGCAAAAACAGTGTGGGTAAAACGGTATTTTTGGACCGTAAACCGTATCAAATTGTCGGGGTGATTGACCACTGGAATCCCCAACCTAAATATTATGATCCGCTTAATGGTGCCTTTAACGACGCTGAAGAAATCTTTATTCCGTTTTCGTTGACCGCTCAAGAAGAGTTTGATGTGTGGGGTAATACCAGTGGTTGGAAATTCGAACCCATGATCACTTACAGCGACCGCTTAGCGTCTGAAAAAGTGTGGATTCAGTTTTGGACAGAGCTTAACAGTGAAGATGAAAAGCAAAATTATCAAAGCTGGCTCACCCGCTATGTTGAGCAGCAACGCGCCATTGGTCGCTTTACTGATACCGCTAAATCGGCAGCAGAAGCGGTGCAAATTAGTGATATCGATAAATGGCTTGAAGACAATAATGTGGTGCCACAAGACAACAAAATACTCGTTGGCCTCAGCTTGCTGTTTTTAAGTGTGTGTTTGGTGAATATTCTTGGGTTATTGCTGACTAAATTTTTAAAACGCGCTCCAGAAGTTGGTGTTCGTCGTGCCATTGGTGCCAGCCGCGGGCAGATATTTAGTCAGTATATGGTTGAAGTTGGCATGATAGGCTTTATTGGTGGGCTGGTAGGCTTGTTATGGGCTTGGGGTTCGTTAACCGCGCTACACCGTTATTTTTCAATGGATCAAAGCGTTACTGGGCTTGATGCCAGTATGTGGGTTGTTACACCGTTAATTGCCATTTCGACAGCCGTACTCGCGGGCATTTATCCGGCATGGGTTGTGTGCCGCACTAAACCTAGCGTGTATTTAAAAGCGCAATAACGCCAGTGTAGGTTAAAAAGGACATCGCCATGTTACATATTAAACCGATTTTATCCAGTTTGATGCGCAGTAAAAGTTCACCCATTTTATTGTTATTACAGATTATTTTATCTGTTGCTATTGTTGCTAATGCCAGTTTTATTATTTACGAACGCTTATCGTTAATGCAGCGTGAATCGGGCTATGCCGAAGCGCAAATACTCACCTTTAGCGTGTACAACTTTGATCCCGCGATCGATAACATTAAACAAAATGAAGTCGATCAACTTATTTTACGTGCCTTACCCAATGTGATTGATGCCAGCTCCAGTAATATGCTGCCATTAAGTGGTGGTGGTTGGATGGATCGATACGTTGACGGGCCTAACGAAGATACCGCTAAAAGTACCCCAGGTTTTGCTTTTTATTTGGGTAACGATCATTTACTCAATGTGATGGGGGCTAAGTTAGTTGCAGGACGTAATTTTAATCCAGACGAAATTAATACCAATATCGACGACTCTGGTATGTTGGCGTTAGTGTCACAACCTTTGGCCAAAGCCTTTTGGGGAGATGAGTCACCATTGGGTAAAACCATGTACCAAGGGACGCAAACTGTCACCATTATTGGTGTGGTTGATAAACTACAAGGGGCATGGGTCGACCATGAAAACTTTGAATACAGTGTGATCCAAAATGTTGATTTTGGCGGTAGCAGTAGTAATAAAATGTATATGGTGCGGGCATTACCAGAACATATCCCTGCATTAGAAGAGGCAATTCGTAGCGCGTTACACGCCGAAAACCCAAACCGTGTACTGGATAACTTTCAAACCGTGGCAGAGCTTAGAAACCTCAGTTACAGCAATCATAGATTAATGGCGACAGTATTAAGTATGATGGTTGTGTTGCTACTACTGATCACCGCATTAGGATTAACAGGTATGGTGATGTTTAATATTCAACGCCGCACCAAACAAATTGGCACCCGTAGAGCACTTGGGGCTCGTAAGCGCGATATTATTCAGTACTTTATGGTTGAAAATTACTTAATTTGTATTGTCGGCGGCCTGATTGGTGGCGTGTTGGCTTTAGTGCTTGGGCAGCAATTGATGTCTTTATATAGCTTACCTATGGTGCCAGTGATTTATCCTATTATGTCTGTTATTGGTTTACTGGTTGTGACAACTCTAGCGGTAATAGTGCCAGCGACCAAAGCGGCCAATATTTCACCCGCCATGGCCACGCGCAGTGTGTAAATGGCGCATCACTAAAGACTTTGTGTGAGGCAATAACTTGTGTTTATGCGAGACAATCATTGCTTATGTATTGAATGTTGTCTTAGGCTTGTAAACGTGGCTAATACATACAGATATTTGGATATAACTCAATGGGAACAACATCATCGTAATGGATACTATTTTAATTGTTGATGACAATCACGCCATTTGCCAAGCACTTGCGTTAATGATTGAGTTGCATGATTACCATGCCATTTTTTGTCATTCACCTGATGCGGCTATTGATATTGTGACCCACAAAGAGATCAGCTTGGTGATCCAAGACATGAACTTTAGCCGCGACACGACCTCGGGCGAAGAGGGTAAACAGCTGTTTTATGCATTGCGCCAGTTACAGCCCAATTTACCGATTATTTTAATGACGGCTTGGACCCAATTAGAAACCGCAGTCGAGTTAGTTAAAGCGGGGGCCGCAGATTACATGGGTAAACCATGGGACGATGCTAAGTTGTTAAACAGTATTAGCAATTTGTTGTCTATTTACCGTTTGTCTCAGCAAAATAGCCAATTAAACCGTATTCACAGTGACCGTATGTCGGCTATTAATGGCGCTGATTTATGCGGATTGGTGTTTGCCAGTGGTGCCATGCAACGTTGTGTTGATTTAGCGCTGCAAGTTGCCCGTTCTGACGTGTCGGTGATGATCACCGGCCCCAATGGTGCAGGCAAAGACAAAATAGCCGATATTTTACAGGCTAACTCGCCGCTTAAAGATAAGCCCTTTATTAAGGTCAATATTGGTGCGCTACCAATGGATTTATTAGAAGCCGAACTGTTTGGGGCAGAAGCGGGCGCGTTTACAGGGGCCAATAAAACCCGCGTGGGCCGTTTTGAAGCCGCTGATGGGGGAACTTTATTTTTAGATGAAATTGGTAATTTGCCATTGTCTGGCCAAGTAAAGTTATTGCGCGTACTGCAAACGGGAGAGTTTGAGCGCCTTGGTAGCCACCAAACCCGTAAAGTCACCGTGCGAGTCATTAGCGCCACCAATGCTGATTTAGCCGACGACATTGCCCATGGGCGCTTTCGTGAAGATTTGTTTTATCGTTTAAATGTGATTGAGCTGAGTGTGCCGCCACTTAAACAACGCCAAGATGATATTTTACCCTTGGTAAAACATTTTATGGGTGAGCAGTTTATTGTTGATAAAGCGACCCAGCAGGCGTTAATTAATCATTGTTGGTCTGGTAACGTACGCGAGCTTGAAAATGCCTGTAAAAGGGCGTCGTTATTGGCTAAGTCAGCACAATTAACCATAGACGATTTTGGCTTAAACACTCACTTAGTTGGGCAAATGACAGCGCTTGCAAGCCATGAGCCGAGCCCATCTCTTGCACCTTTATCGGCTAAGTCGCAAGATAATGCTCCCTTGATTAATGAGCCTGATAAACAGCAAATAGAAGCCGCATTAACGGATCATAATGGTGTGATTGCCAGAGTGGCCAAATCCCTGGGCTTAAGCCGCCAAGCCTTATATCGCCGTATGGAAAAATACGGGATCCGAGAAACAAAGTCATGATGTTGTCGCTGCAAGGCAAACTGGTCATTGCCAATATGCTTAGCTGTTTGTTAGGTGTTCTGTGTGGTGCGTTAGTGTGGTTTAGTTTAGGTGATGCTGCTTTGTGGTTGGCGCTGATTGTAATGCTGGTGGTGTGCTATGTTGGCAGTAGGTGGCTTACCAAACGACTCAATGAAAGCCTGCAAGCGCTTGAAATCGGTCTGCTTAACTTTAAAGACAACGATTTTAGTGTGTCATTGCATCCCTACGGCGAGCCACAACTCGATAGATTAGTGAGTTTATACAATCAAGCCTCGGCAAAATTGCGTAGCGAGCGCCAGTTTATTTATCAGCGTGAATTAATGCTCGATAAGGTCATTCAGAACTCGCCTAATGTGATGTTATTAATTGATGACGCGCAGCGGGTTGTCTACGCCAATGGGGCTGCCAGGCATTTGTTCAATCACGGTGTCAAAATAGAAGGCATGTTAATGCCAGATCTTGCTTCGTTGTTGCCTGATGCGTTAAAAGCAGCATTGCAAAGTGAGCAAGAAGGGCTGTTTTCGATGGCAAGCAGTGATAGTGCGGGTGATGACAGTGGTAACCTTGCCGATAGCAGCGATGTTGAAACCTGGCATATTTCTCGTGGCCGCTTTACTCAAAATAATCAGCAGCACCATTTAATTTTACTTAAACAACTCACCAAAGAGCTTAATCGCCAAGAGGTGGCAGTGTGGAAAAAGGTGATTAGGATTATTAGCCATGAGCTGAATAATTCGGTGGCTCCCATTGCTTCTATGGTTAATTCTGGCAAGTTTTTAACCCAGCATTTAGAAAACAACAAGCTGCAATTGATTTTTGATACTATCGAAAATCGCACCACACACCTGAGCCAATTTATTTCGCATTATGCGCAGTTTGCCAAACTACCCCAACCTCAAAGGGAGCTGATTGATTGGGCTAACATGACCCAGCAACTGGCGCAGCAATATGCATTTAAGCTGTTATCCCCTTTACCGGTTAAGCCGATAAAACTCGATGCTGTGCAATTAGAGCAAGTTTTTATCAATCTGCTTAAAAATGCCCATGAGTCTGGTACGCCAGCAGACACTGTGTCGGTAATGTTTGAGGAAGTGACTCATCCTGTTAATGGATTAGTCGTTAAAGTAGAAGATCAGGGAAGTGGAATGTCTAGCGAGGTGTTGTCGCAAGCTTTGTTACCGTTTTATTCAACTAAGCAATCCGGGACTGGCATTGGCTTGCCATTATGCCGCGAGATTATTGAAGCCCACGGTGGCCGCATTAGCATGCAAAACCGGCCTGAAGGCGGTTTAAGTGTAAAAGTATGGTTGCCCTCACTGCAGGGTTAACACTTACTAATGACTCAAACAGTTAATCACTATATCGAAGTAAACCTCGCATTTAGACCAATCAAAACCGCACCATCAACACTGTGCTCTGAACGCAGCAAAGCCGCTACACTATCTAAGTTAATTGGTCTCGCGATATTGCCTTAGTCACGCACAGTGATGTACTGAAGCTTATTCAGAAGCTCAATACACGTTACGCCAATAAAACCATTAATGAGTTCTTATTCATTAATTCTTATCATCTTTCGCCAGGTTGGCATGTCGACCGGTTTTGAGAAATAGTACCCTTGATAAAGGTTACAGTTTTTTCTCTTTAAGTATTCGTACTGTTCTTTAGTTTCAACACCTTCTGCAACACTACTTACTCCTAAAGCGTTGGCCATATCAATTATCGCATTTACAATAACGTATTGATTTTTTAGATTATTAGCATCAATGTCATCGATAAAATATTTATCTATTTTTAATTCAGAAATAGGCAGCTCTTTCAAATAAGCCAAACTTGAATAACCTGTTCCAAAATCATCAATAGCAAAACGAAAACCGTGATGACTTAGTTGATTCATTGCATGCTTAACTAAAGCGATATCAACGATCAGTGCGGTTTCAGTTAGTTCAAGAACCAACATTTCTGCTGGTACTTGCATAGCATTTACTAAGTTTATTAATTTTTCTGAAAAATTAAGCTCCACAATTTGTTTGGCGCTAATATTTACAGAAATACTTGTTTTTAACCCTAAATGCATTAGCTCTTGAATAGCCAGACAAACATTCTCTAATACCCAGTCTCCAATTTTTATGATGGCATCCGTTTCTTCTGCTAATGGAATAAACTCAGCAGGGCTTATCCATCCATAAAGTGGAGAGTGCCAACGAATAAGCGCTTCAAACGAATTTAGCTTACCTTGATCGGTATATTGTGGTTGAAATGCTAGGGATAACTCGTCGCTATCAGTAATATTTTTTAAAATCTTGTGTAATTGAACAAAACGGTCAAACTCATCAACGCCTTCTTCAAAAATATGATGTAGCCCAAATGGTGCGTGGTTTTTAGCTTTGCGTACAGCATGCTCCAGAATATGCATCATACTTTCATATGATTGCCTACTCGGTTCAAAGGTTGCCGCACCTATCGATGCGGTGATTTCAATATCTCTATCATCTATGCTTAATTTGTAGTGCTGACGGTCGAGTAAAATGTTTGTGATTAAATTGAAATTGTTTTTATCATCATCTGTTTTTGAAAAAAGCTTTTTATATAAGATTAAAAATGAATCACCATTGTATTTGTAAATGTTGTAGTCACTGCCAATAGCTATATTTAAATTTTCTGCAATTTTTTTTAAGGCGATATCACCTTTTTCGAAACCAAACTGTAAATTTATTTGTGACATTTTATCAATGTTTAACATTAATACATAAATACATTTATTTTCAATCGAAGCAATATGCATTAAATTTTTACATTCTTTTTCAAACCATTGGTTGTTTTTTAATTGTGTGAGACTATCCGTAAAGGCAATATTATAGATGGTGTCTTGAGCTAAGATTCGCTCAGAGATATCTCGAATCACTCCTATATATTGAACATCACCAAATGAAATTGATTTGGTAATTGCCAATTCCATTTGAAATATCTCACCATTTTTGCGCTTTGCAGGAAGCTGGCGACCAATTCCAATGATCTTAGCTACACCTGTTTTTTCATATGCATTCATATAATGATGATGTTGAGATGCATAAGGTTCAGGCATTAATTTTGATACAGTTTGCCCTAAAATCTCGTTAGCTGAATATTGGAATATATCTAATCCAGCTTGATTTACATGCTGGATAATTCCTGCGCTATTAATTGTAAATACCGCTTCATTGATATTATTTAATATGTTATCTAATTTTTGCGTTCGTTCATGCTCATCCAATAAAAGTTTTTTTTCTGTAGTGACATCTTCAAAAGCACCATAAGCTCCAGTGGCTTGACCATTAGCATCTATTACGGGTTTTCCTGTAACTCTTACCCATTTATTTATACCGTTGTTGTCTACAAACTCGAAATCTTCTTTAAATGATATTCCGTGTATTAAGGTGTTCTGAAAAACTTCTGTTATTCTTGATTGATCATGAACAGCATAAAACGATATTGCTTTGTCTACTGATATCGGACAACTTTCTGGAATTTGATAAATGGCATATATTTCTGCGGACCAAAATAATTTCTTAGTTTCAACATGATACTCCCAAGCACCTGTTGCGGAAATCATTTCAACCTCTTTGAATAATGATAAATGTGAATTAGTTTGATAATTAAGGTGGCACTTCTGTATATAAGTGCATATAAACTTGGAAAAGGTGTCGAATAATTTTACCTTTTTAGGTAAGTCAGGTTGTTGTTTAATAAACAAAGCAACTAGAATACCAATAGGAACATCATTTTCATTTTTTATTGATGAGCCCATATAGCCATCAACCATTAATTCGAACAAGGCTTTATCATCAGGAAATAGCTTGGCGGTATCTTTCGGAAAGCAGCAAACACCTTCATTTAATACCTGCTCACAGGGAGAGCCTTGTAAGTTATAAGAAAAATTGCTAATTCTTTGTTGTTCATTTAATGCAATAATTGTAGAAGCGTCTGTTCCATTTCTCACTCCTAAAAACAAAATATCTGCGTTTATTTCGATGTTTAGTTCTTGAAGTTGTTTAAGTAATTCGCACTCTTGTGACTCAACAATATAGCGAAATGAAACTTCATTAAATACTTTTTCATATTTAAACATGATGATTCTACTCTGTTAACTGCTATTAAAGTATTTATTGTTTAAAGCGAGCAACCAGCTCTTCTAATTCATCCGCTGTGCTTTTAAGTTGTGTGATTGAGTCTGATGTTAAATTTGCACTGGCAGCGCTGTCATTTGCTAAATCAGAAATATTGACAATTTGACGGTTAATATCTTCTGCAACATGAGCTTGTTCTTCTACTGCTGTAGCCATTTGCGTCGACATTTGCGCTATCTGTTCAACCGCCACAGATATTCCGTTGAGCATTTGGCCACTTTCAACCACTTTCCCCAATCCCTCATCAGCGGCATGGGTTCCAAGTGTTGCTGCATCAACAGCATTCTTTGCTTTAGAGGTTAATTCCTTCACAATTAGGTAGATATCTTGTGTTGATTCTTGGGTTCGTTTGGCTAAATTGCGAACTTCATCAGCCACTACTGCAAATCCTCGACCTTGCTCACCAGCTCTTGCAGCTTCTATCGCTGCATTAAGTGCAAGTAGGTTTGTTTGGTCAGCTATTTGTTCAATTATCTGCGCAGCCTGTGCAATACAAGCTGTTTGTGCTGAAACCTCACTGACTGATATGCTAATATCTGAGACCGTATCTCTTAGTTTTTGTATCGATTGTCTGGTAACCTCTGCAACCTTATTGCCTTTAATGGCTAAACTATGAGCTGTTTCTGCATGATTGGCTGTATCTGACACATGCTGAGATACTTCTGCGATGGCTGTTGTCATTTCATTCATCGCAGTTGCAACTTGTAAGGTCTCTTCCTGCTGTCTTTGTATTTCGTCACAGTTTTTGACAGTTAATTGATATCCTTGTTCTGCTCCTTTGTTTACGTGTAAGGCTGCATTTTCGATGCGGGTTAAGATTGTACCTAAATGTGCATTTAAACTTAAAATTGAGACTTTTAATAAACCCAATTCACCATGTGAGTTGGTATAGGTTTTAGCAGCAAGTTCATGGGAAAAACTATTTCTAAGCATATCATTCAATGCGTTTATAGTTGATTTACTCTTAAAAAATACCATTGCAGCGAATGTGATTACACCAAGAACGAGTACAATTTCAGAAATAGCTTGCTGGTTGTAAATAAAGAGACCGCCTGAGCAAAGTAGTGTTGCAAGTAGTAATAAGTATTCGGTTGCAATATGAAGTGATTTTGATGTGCTCTTGCCGTTATTTATTTGAGAATATAATACTTCCGCCCTTGCTACATCTTGACGCTTAGGGCATGAACGAACTGATTCGTAACCAATCACTTTCCCTTTGTCTGTCATTGGGGTGACATAGGCATCAACCCAATAAAAATCACCATTTTTACAACGGTTTTTTACTAATCCCATCCAAGGCTTACCTGCTTTGAGATGTGCCCACATTACCGCAAATGCAGCGCCAGGCATTTCTGGGTGTCTAACAATATTATGGGGTTGACCAACCAGTTCGTGTTTTTCAAATCCGCTAACGTGAACAAAGGCATCATTACAGTCAAGAATGTTTCCCTGGATATCAGTAACGGATATTAGCTTAGTGTTAGGAGGGAATGTCTTTTCGTTTTTGGTTATGGGTGTATTTGTTCTCATATGTCCTTATAAATCGTAATGTTAGTTTATAGCCGATTCATCCATATAAAATTTGAGACGTTTTGTATAAATCATCGAATGTGGGTGGTTTTCTTGTTGCCAAATCGTTTTCCTGAGAAATTTAATCCTAGTGACGCTTATCATAATGTAATTAACTTAATCTAATCTCATCACACTATGTATGATAGTGATCACTTAGTTTTTGTGTGATGCAGAGTGTTACATTTGATAATAAAAAGATAATAATTGTTAATAAAAGATAAAAAAAAGATGAAAATAACGCGAGTCATTGCTGGTTTTGAATGTGCTGCAGTTAAATCAAGTTAAGTTAAGTGTGGGATTATGAAATATGGCATCTAAGCCAATGAAAATTATCTATCGTAATCATAGCCAGCCATATCTGCATGCAGTCTATCTTTATGATCAATTCGCATTAATTTTGCTTTAATTCGAAGTCATCATTGCTTTCTAAAGTAGTCATTTTTTATACGATTTCGTTAATGATGGGTGCAGAAAATGTTTATCGGATCAGTCCGCAGAATCATTCGCAACATGGGTAATTTAAATCGTTTTAGTGAGCGGTTGATGCAAAGGGTGATGAAATCAATAATGCTATCGAGTTTGATGGTTTAGATGTGTTTTAGGTTGCAGCCAAATACATGGGTAGTATTGCTATCGCTCATTTTTTGCCTGATGCAGTAAGAGAAGAATGAGTGTATATTGTTATAAATGAAGCAGATTTTGCTGACATATGATGTGGACAATACAGGCAAGAAAATCAGTAACTCAGTTCGCCATCTTTGATGACCTAGCCAATAAATACTTAATTTCATATATTGACTATGAATGTTCACTATCTGATACATGGCTTTCGATTAGTTATTGATTCTAATTTATTTAAAATTTAATTTTAGCGAATTTATTGTGTTCCTTTTTTTAGAATACTATCCATTCCTCATGTTAAATACGAAAAAAGCCGTGATTATCTACGGCTTTTTTGCGTTACAGAGGCTTTCCAAGAGGATTGACTCAGACAATGTGCCTGCTTTCACATGAGCTGAGCCCTCAATAACGTGTCGTTTACTATTTATTTAGCTAAATCGTGACAATAGGGCTTTATTCAAGCACCTGCCTCATAAGCTATGTTTACCAAGCTCTATAGGATAAAGGTAGCGACTAAATCATTTAATGATTTTGCCTGCACTTTTAACTCTTGTGCTTTTTGAACACTGATTTGTGCTACTTGAGTTATACCATCAGTAACATCTTTAATCGCGACGGTATTTTGAGTAATTTCACCCGTGACCTGAGTTTGCTCTTCTGCTGCTGTTGCAATTTGGCTGGCCATATCTGAAATTAACGCTACTGCCTGAGTGATTTGCTCAATTGCGACAGCCGCTTCTATTGCATCTTTAACACTGTTGTCTGCCAATGCTTGGCTACTTTCCATTAATGTCACAGCATTCGATGTGGTTTGTTGCAAGGTGTCAATTGTTTGATGAATTTCTTGTGCTGAATCTTGGGTACGACGAGACAGTACTCGTACTTCATCTGCCACCACGGCAAATCCACGGCCTTGCTCGCCAGCGCGAGCTGCTTCAATTGCAGCATTGAGTGCCAGTAAATTGGTCTGCTCGGCAATGCCTTGAATTGTAGCCAGCACACTTGAAATAGCATTGGCATGGCGGCTCAGTTCGCTAATCACATCGGTTGCTTGAGTGACTTCATTTGCCAATAAGTGGATTGATTGTCGGGTGTTATTCACCAAACGCTGACCTTGCTGGCTGCTGTCGCTCGATTGCTGTGCCGCTGTGGCGGTATTTTCTGCATTAGCGGCAATTTCTTGAGTCGCGCAGGCCATTTCAGTCACTGCTGTGGCAACCATAGTGACTTCTTGTTGCTGCGATTGCAGTTCTTTCTCTGCTAAATGGGTATTGGTAAGGCTTTCATCGGCTTCTTTATCAAGCTGCTGTGCTAATCCACGGATTTGAGTGATCAGTAGATGTTGGTTACCTACAAAGCGATTAAAGCTTTTTGCAAGGATGCCGACTTCATCTTTTGAATCAATTTCAATACGTTGGGTTAAATCTCCATTGCCATCAGCAATGCGTGCCAATGCTTGTGATACGCGTGTTAGTGGTGCCAATAGTTGACTAATTAACCATGAAATCATTGCCATACTGATTAACAATACCAGCGCTGAAATAGCTAATTGCGTCATTAACAAAGAACTTAATGGTGCTTCAAGAGTGTCTTTGTCTAGGACTAAAATTAACTCCCAATCTGTATTCGGGATATCTTCAGCCCAAACTAATTTATCACGATTTTCTGCATCAAAATGAATTTGGAGCAGTTGGTCGGCTTGGCGTTGTTGTTTTAATAAGTTGAAGTCGAGATCATTGTCAATGGCGCGAATATGCCCCATGGCTTTACTGGCATCTTTATAAGCAATCACGGTGCCGTCTTTATGCATCATGATAGCAAAACCATTAGAGGGCAGAGTCATCTGATTCACACCTTCAACTAGGCTGTCGATTGATAAGTCGCCGCCCACTACGCCATTTAATATAGGTTTAGCTAGCGTGACAACCAAGATGTTATAAGCGGTATCTAAATATGGCTTAGTCAGGATCATTTTTTGCTGACTTATCGCTTCTTGGTACCAAGGTCTTACGCGTGGATCGTAACCCGTATTGTCTACAGAAGGGTCATCTTCAAACATCTCACCGGTATTCGTACCAAAATAGGTGCCTTCAAATCGGCCTGATATTTGGGCTTGCTGTAATGCATCTAATCGCTGGCTTTCGAGTTTGTCACCTAGGCCATTAATAATATCTTCACGGGTTGCTAGCCATTCACTGATCCGTTCAGCTTGTTGGGCACTCAATCGCTGAACTTGTTCAAGATTAGATTGCAGCAACATGTCTTTTTGATTCGAGTAGCTCTGCCAAGATAACAAGGTAATCACCATCGAAAGGGCAATGATTACAGGAACGAGAATTTTCTGCTTTAACGAATTAGAAATCATAATAACCAAGATATAAGAAAGTGGATAAAAGCTCATATAGTGATGAGAACATTGAGTTGTTCCTCACACGGAGCGGCGAGGCATAATGGCATAAATCAGTCAGATTTAATACTAAATTGCTTGTAAAACATGCAGTTAAAACAAATCGATAACAATTGTAGCGCTAACTAGAAACAAGCTGCCTTTGTTGCTAATAAAATTGGCTGGACCATAGAGATATTCAATAAGGAGTTAATTTTTTAAGCAGCGGCTTAAATGCATGATCTATTATCGTGATGGGAAATTGTAAGCTGGTAGGTTACATCCCTATGGGTCATCCTGCACACAAATGGTGTAGAATAAAGACATCAATAGCCGTCAGTTGTTTTTTGCATTATTGTCGGCAGCTTTAAATTATTTATTGTAAACGAGAATTGAATGTCAAATGCTATCCCATTAGAACTTAACAACTTCGTACTAGAATGCAGCAACGCATTGATTGATAACACTCTTCAGCGTTTAGTGTTTTCAAAATATCGTGGTGATAACAAAGCGCTTAAACGCATTGCACTGCGTCCTATTGAGTTAAAAGGGGCGCGGCTTGTTTCTTGTCTATATGAATATCAAACCAACCATATTACTAAAAATATTGAGTTGGACGAACTCACAATTCTTTGCCAACAATGGCTTGAAAATGACTTTCAAAGCGCACACTTAATTACGCTTGAGTGGGAAATACAATTAAGTATTAGTAAAAAAGGCAAAGTGCTCATTAATAAGTATCGTAATAAAAATACTCCTAAGATCAAAGATGCGCCCCCCCATAACGCAACTGAATCAGTATCACATAATCGGGCCAAAAAACGTTTTGTTGAGCAGCATCGCCCATATTTACGTGAGCTAGGCATTACGGATGCCAATGGTGAAATTATTCCCTCTATGTCACGTAAGTGGAAGCAAATAAACAAGTTTATTGAAGTGTTATCCCGTGCAATAGACCAAACTGGTTTGGCTAATAGTCATGAGGTTCATATTGCTGATTTTGGTTCGGGCAAGGCTTATTTAACTTTTGCTGTGCATGATTATTTTGTCGATAAACTTCAAGTAAAAACCCAGGTGACTGGCGTTGAACTACGTCAGGGCTTAGTGGATTTATGCAACCAAACGGCTAACAAGTTAGCATTAACGGGCATAAAGTTTGAACAAGGCGATGTGCAGCATTTTAAAGCTCAGGGGATCAACATCATGATCGCTTTACATGCGTGTGATATCGCCACCGATTATGCATTGCATATGGGGATCCGTACTGGCGCAGAAATTATTATGTGTTCACCATGTTGCCACAAACAAATTCGCCCACAAATGAAAAGCCCACCGCTTTTGGCCCCGTTATTACAACATGGGATCCACATGGGGCAAGAAGCTGAAATGGTCACTGATGGTTTACGAGCATTATTACTGGAAGCAAATGGATACGATACCCAAGTGTTTGAATTTATTTCTCTTGAACACACAAGCAAGAATAAAATGATTCTGGCTCAAAAACGAAAACAACCGCGTGACAATAGCGCAATTTTACAACAGATTGCGTCTATAAAAGCCTTTTATGGGATTGAAGAGCAATGCCTCGAAACCTTATTAGGTTAGCTTTACTGCCATGATTATCATTCTGACATTATAAAAATATTTAGCGTTTGCGCGATTTGCTCTCATTTTTTGTCGGTGATTATTAATGTTGTGAATAATGCTTGTTCGGCTTCTTCAACCTTGCCATTGAAGATATTTATAGTTAGTTTTACAAAGTTTAAATTTAAGTCATGGAAGGAGTAGTGATGGGAAATATTGTTTGGGTTGCCTCATACCCAAAATCGGGTAATACATGGGTACGTGCTTTTATCGAAAATTACATTCAAGATCAGGATAATGCTGTAGATATTAACACAATGCACCGTATCTCGACGGCAGAATCAGCCGCTCATCGATATCAACCTTATCTTCCTAGTGGTAAAACAAGCACTACCGAACTAACGTTGGAGGAAATTTGTAAAATCCGCCCTTCGGTTCAGTCAGATATTGCACAACAGGCTCATGGTACGACTTTCGTAAAAACACACAATTATCTTGGCGAATATAATGGTTACCCGTTACATAACTCGTCAGTCACAGCTGGTGCCATTTACATTGTTAGAAATCCACTCGATGTTGTCATTTCTATGGCTAATTATTTTGGCTACAGTATTGATGAGGCTATTGATTATTTGGCTGAAGAAATGACCGGCACACCAAATGAAAGTTTTCATGTACCTCAAATTATCACGTCATGGTCAATGCATGTCTCAAGTTGGACGAGCGATACAAATGCAAAAATAATATTGAGATATGAGGATATTTTGGACGAACCCAAAAAAGCCTTTAGAAAAGTAGAGTCTTTTTTGGGGCTGAAGAAAGACCCAAAAAGACTGAAAAATGCAATAAAACACTCGTCTTTTTTACAGCTAAAATCTCAAGAAGCTAAATCAGGTTTTGTTGAAAAACATGAAAATGCGAATGCTTTTTTCCGCAAAGGTGGTAAACATCAATGGAAAGAAACGTTAACTGATGAACAAGTTCAAAGAGTGATTAGTAGCCATCATGAGCTGATGAAAAAGTTTAAGTATTTGCCCTAGCCAAGTTTTAATCAGGTAAATCACATCAGTTGAAGTTATTAGCGAATAAAATAACTGGCTTGATTTTTTGGTATTAAAAAAGAGCCTTTAGTTTTCTAAGGCTCTTTTTGTTTGCATGTTTCGTGGTGAATTTTCTTACCTAATAAAGGACGAGACAGGGATTAATGATTGATTAAGCTCGCATAGACTTTTCACCACGCGATAAACCAACCACACCTGAGCGTGATACTTCTATCACTTTAGTCACCTCAGCCAGTGCGCCAATAAAAGCATCGATTTTTTCACTGGGGCCAGCCATTTGAATGGTATAAAGGCTTGCTGTGACATCAACTATTTGGCCGCGGAAAATATCAGCCGTGCGTTTGATTTCTTCACGTAATTCGCCTTGGGCTTTCACTTTGACCAGTGCGAGTTCTCGTTCTATGTGCGCAGCCTCGGTGATATTTGCCACTTTTAAGATATCGATGAGCTTGTGTAGCTGCTTTTCAATTTGCTCTAGCACCTTTTCATCGGCAATTACTGTGATATTTAAACGAGAAAGTGTATTGTCCTCTGTTGGGGCAACTGTCAAGCTTTCAATGTTATAACCGCGCTGTGAAAACAAGCCAACAACGCGAGAAAGTGCACCGGGTTGGTTTTCAAGTAATACTGAAATAATACGACGCATTAGCTTTTCTCCGTTTTGCTTAACCACATTTCATTCATTGCACCACCACGAATTAGCATTGGGTATACGTGTTCAGTTTCATCAACGCTAATATCGACAAACACTAAGCGGTCTTTCATTGCTAATGCTTCTGCTAATTTTGACTCTAGTTCTTTTGGATCGCTAATAGTCATGCCCACATGGCCATACGCTTCAGCAATTTTGGCAAAGTTAGGCACCGAATCCATGTAAGAGTGAGAGTGACGACCGGAATAAATCATGTCTTGCCACTGTTTCACCATGCCTAAAAAGCGGTTATTCAAATTGATGATTTTTACCGGTGTATCATATTGCAGTGCGGTAGACAGTTCTTGAATGTTCATTTGAATTGAACCATCCCCGGTGACACATACCACGGTTTCTTCAGGAAATGCCATCTTAACGCCCATCGCCGCAGGCAAACCAAAGCCCATAGTGCCTAAACCACCTGAGTTTATCCAACGACGGGGTTTATCAAAGGGGTAATATAGCGCGGCAAACATTTGATGTTGGCCTACGTCAGATGCCACATAGGCATCGCCATTTGTTAACTTATGAAGTGTTTCAATGACCTGCTGTGGTTTAATTCGGTCTGTGGTTCTATCAAATTCTAGGCACTTTTGTGCGCGCCACTGGGTAATGTCTTGCCACCAGGCATCTAATGCTGCGGTATCATTTTTTTCATCAGATTCAGCAAGTAACTCAAGCATGGTATCTAAAATATTGTCAGCAGAACCCACAATAGGGATATCGACTCTGACCGTTTTTGAAATGGATGCAGGATCAATATCGATATGCAAAATGGTTGCATTTGGACAATATTTTTCAACATTATTGGTGGTACGATCATCAAAACGCACCCCGATCCCAAATATAAGATCACAATTATGCATAGCATTATTTGCTTCAAATGTGCCATGCATACCTAACATACCCAAGCTTTGCTTGTGTGTTCCTGGAAATGCACCTAAGCCCATTAAAGTACAGATCACCGGAATATTAAGTTGCTCTGCAAGCGATAAAATTTGTTGGTCACATTCAGAAATAATCGCACCGCCACCCACATAAAGCACTGGTTTTTTTGCAGCTAATAATGCTTGTAAACCGCGACGGATTTGGCCTTTGTGTCCTGTGGTCGTAGGGTTATATGAGCGCATCTTGACGGTTTCTGGATAAACATAATCATGCAAGATATCGGGGTTTAAACAGTCTTTAGGTAAGTCGATAACGACAGGGCCTGGGCGACCCGTTGAGGCAATAAAAAAAGCCTTTTTGACTATTTCAGGAATATCAGCAGGATTTTTAACTAAAAAGCTGTGCTTAACGATAGGGCGTGAAATGCCAATCATATCGCACTCTTGAAATGCATCATTACCAATTAATGAACTTGGTACTTGACCAGATAATACCACGAGCGGAATCGAGTCCATGTAGGCCGTTGCAATACCGGTAATCGCATTGGTTGCTCCAGGACCAGAGGTAACGAGTACCACCCCAACTTTACCCGTGGCGCGGGCATAGCCATCAGCCATATGGACAGCGGCTTGCTCATGGCGAACCAGAATATGTTCCACACCTGCAATTTTATGGAGGGCATCATAGATATCTAAAACAGAACCACCAGGGTAACCAAAAATGTGGCTTACACCTTCATCTATTAAGGAGCGCACAATCATACTTGCGCCAGAGAGCTTTTCCATGACATGAATCCTCTTGAGTTACCGTTATGGTAAACAGTATCTTGCATACAACGACGGTAATCGTTCTAAAAAATAAGTTTAAATGGTTATCTAAACTTGTTAAGGGCCTAAGTCGTGTCTTAGTGCCATTATCCGCTCAGGAGAACGCGATAGAATCATCATATGTAAATCAATATTTACTGCAAGTCTTTTATTTATTTTTTTAAACTATTTGAAAATATTTCATATTTAATCTACTGAATTGTCATTTGCCGTTATTTAAGCAGATAAAGTGCCTACCTTTGGTCTTTGGGGCATAAAAAAGCCATCACTTTCATGTAATGGCTTGAATATTTTCAATAAGCTTACTCGACTTGATGTTAGTCAGTGATGGAATGTGACTTACTCTGATAGTTTTGCAATGTTTGACATAACGCTACCATGACAATCGAAAATAACATTAAACTGGCAAATGGCACCGCTGTACCCGTATAAAAGAAAGCTAACAGTGGGCCTGCTGTGGCGCCAAAACCAAATCTAAGCGTACCAATTACCGCGGTTGCTGTGCCCGTTTCTTGTTTAAATTTCATCAGCACAATTGCATCGGCATTCACCGACATAATCCCTAATGCCCCCATGAGGGGAATAAGCATGATGACGGTAAAGTGATAACTTAAATCAAACACATTAACTAACACCAATCCGATTGCCGCTAGGCTGGCAAATACCGTCCCAGCGTGTAACATGCGTTTTGAACCATAACGACTGACAATACGTGAATTAACGATGTTGGCTAGCATAAGCGCGCCCACGTTTGAGCTAAATAAAATGGCAAACAGTGATTTATCTAATCCAAACACTTCCATATAAATAAATGGTGAAGCGGTGAGATAACAGAAAAATGCAAATGAAGTTAATACCCCACTGGCAATGTGCAGTTTTACGCCTTGGCGAGAAAACACCGTGTAGTAAGATCTAAAAAACGATTTGTCACTGCGCTGTAATTTATCTGTGTCACTGGGCATTTTTAGTTTTAATAGAATAAGTATCAGTAATGCTGCGGCATAAAAACTCAGCATGAAAAAAATCAAATGCCAATCGCCAAGCTCGAGAATAAAACTGCCAATAGTGGGGGCGATAAGCGGCGCTAACATCATAATTAAGCTGACGTAAGACATGCCTTTAGCGGTGTTTTCACCATATATTTCTTTAATGTATCCCGGTACCACAACCGTTGCAGCTGCACCAATAAATGCCTGTAAAAAACGCAGTACAAGAAATTGTTCAATGGTTTGCGTTAGAGCAAGTAAAAAACTGACCACACTAAAACCGATTAAGCCAATGATCACTAATGGCCGACGACCTATTTTGTCCGCTATTGGCCCAAACGTGAGCATACCCAATGCATAGCCCGCTAAGTAAATACTTAACGATTGCTGCACCATGGTGACATCCGTACCAAAACCTTTAGCCAGAGTCGACATGGCGGGTAAATACATATCAATCGCTAAAGGGGTGATAGCAACAATGGCTGCTAACATAGGGATCAACATGGCTAAGTGCGGAAATGCACTTTGGGCTGTTTTATTTTGAGAACGAGACACAAAAACCTCAACGCTGAAAAATATGATATTTCGTTGCAGGAAGACAAACGAGAAACGGCCAAACATTTTAGCTGTTCAGTCTAACACGCAATCGTGTTTGTTTATTCGAGATTTTGTAATCAAAAGTATCAATATCGCTAATCGTTGCAAGCAAGTATCAAGCCTGTAAAGTCAGTTTGAAACGATGTTAATCACGTGTGTTGGCATCCTTAAGTATCAATTTTGACTGTCATGGATTGTTTCGCCGATTTTATCTTGCAGATTCATCAGCATGACAAGTTATAAAATTTAAACATTGATCGTTAATATTGCAAAAATATTACATTTAAGTAGCTGTAATTAATCTCATAAAAACCTATCATATCTTTTTAGTTTTGTTGACAAGGAAAGTGCTGTGTTGTCACGTTTGTATGAGTTTATGCCCGGTTTAAATACCCTAGTTAATTATGAGCGCAAGTGGTTGGCCGATGATATGAGAGCGGCCCTATCGGTAGCTGCGGTGGCGTTGCCTGTGGCGATTGCCTATGCACAGTTAACAGGGGTTAATGCAGCGGTAGGCTTATACTCATGTGTGCTTCCTATGTTGGTGTATGCGTTATTTGGTACCTCAAAGCAGCTTATTGTTGGTCCTGATGCTGCAACCTGTGCGGTCATCGCCGCTGTTGTGACGCCTCTTGCAGCAGGTGACAGCGTCAAACATTGGCAATTAGTGATGACCATGACAGCGATGACAGGCTTTTGGTGTTTAATTGCCAGTCGATTTAAATTAGGGGTATTAGCTGACTTTTTATCAAAACCTATTTTAATGGGGCTGTTAAACGGTGTTGCTATTACCATTATTGTTGGCCAATTCTCAAAAATATTTGGCTTCACTTTTGATGAGCGCTATTTACTTGAGCGATTAGGTGGCGTACCCACTTATTTAGCTAAAACCCACATACCAACATTATTGATGGCAATTTTAACCGTTGGTGTCTATTTCGGTATGAAACGCCTTAAACCTAGCTGGCCTTCCTCCATGTTTGCCATTGCCTTTGGTGCTATTTTAGTGTGGGTGTTTAATTTAGAACAATTTGATGTAAAAACCATAGGCTCAGTAGCGGGTGGTTTACCGCTGTTTCAAACACCTGAGTTCAGTGTGGGCATTATCCGTGAGCTTGTTATGCCGGCGCTTAACTTAGCCGTTGTGAGTTTTGTGAGTATGATGCTAACCGCTCGAAGTTTTGCGGCTAAAAATGGCTATGACATTGATGCCGATAAAGAGTTTAGAGCGTTGGGCTTTGCCAATATTGCATCGGCTTTGTCACAGGGTTTTGCCGTAAGTGGTGCTGATTCACGTACTGCAGTTAACGATGCTAACGGCGGCAAAACCCAGTTAGTGTCAATTGTTGCCGCAGCTATTATTGCGGTGATTGCCATTTATTTAACTGCGCCATTGGAGTTTATTCCAAGCGCGGCATTAGGCGTTGTGTTAGTGATCGCTTCTGTTCATTTATTAGATTTAAAAGCGGTTTGGCAACTTAGATTAAGGGACAGACAGGCATTTTATTTGGCGTTAACCACGTTATTTGCGGTGCTATTTATTGGCGTTATTCCGGGAATTACCTTGGCGGTTTTACTGGGCTTATTCCAGTTTATTCGCACGGTTATGCGGCCAACGGATCAAGTTCTTGGCGTCGATTCAAAAGGTATTATCCGCAGCCTAGACAGTAGTGATAAAGCCAAACCCGTGCCAGGGATATTTATCTATCGTTTTAATTCGCCGTTAACTTACTTTAATTCAGGTTATTTTAAACGTCGATTACTTGAACAATATGCCAAACAAAAAGGTGATATCAACTGCATTATTATTGATGCCGTACCCTGTTTTACCCATTTGGATTTAAGTGTCATGGCGATGCTTGCCGATGTCGATAGCCTTTTTAAAAAGCGCGGTATTCGATTGGAGCTGGCGGGGCGAAAAAGGCAGTTACTGTCTTGGTTTGAACAGACGGGGATGAAATCGGGTGATTCAGGGATTTATATCCGTTCTGATTTGTATTTAGCATTAAAGATGAATCAAAGTAAACAGGCTGCCGATGATGCTATTCAGGCGCAAACTGAAGAGCACGATACTGTGCAATTAGAACAAAAACAGCAGGTATTAACCCATAGCCAGATATGAGTGACCTCAGCTTGGAGGAATAAATACAGTTCAAAAGCGTTTGGCGCAGCTTAGATGTATTTTGCCCTTCAGTCTGGAGCAGGAATAGGTGGAGCAAGGTTTTAGCCCAATAAGAGAGCCGCTATTAATGCGTAAACCAGCCTTGTTAACAGTATGACATTTAATTTAAGTTGTTGAATGTCTTGTTGTAATACATTGTTTGCTCCTCGCTGAGAATAAGTGCTAACACAAACCCGGATTGGCTTATGTAATCCCTGTCTTTGCTTATTGATGATAGAGCATGGTTGTAAGCGAATCGTTGCGCCATTGATGGTGTCGTATTTTTCAAATGCGGATTTATTTTATACTGGCACTCTACAGAGGCTTTCAATTGATATTACTTATTTATAAAATAACTAAATCTTTTTAAGTTGTTGAATTTTAAGTTATTAAATTTTGTTGTCATTCCGGTGTTGTTACACTAATATTCGCTATCGAAATGAGCGGCAATTCTCATTGGAAAGGATGAGGAATAATACCTGTTCCTCCTGTTTATTTAGCAACACAACGCCTCCTCGAAATTCAGATTCAAACCTTCTTTTTGAGTCCTAAAGTAAAGTAAAAAGCGTCGTCTCTTTGGATGTAGCATGTATGGTTTCGCAAGTAAGTGAAGCAGTGCTGGATGTGATCGCAGATGCGTTAGTCGATAAAGGGTACATCCTTTTATCTGATATCATTCCTGATTATGTCAGCTTAGCCTTGCTAGAAAAAATGCAAGTTAAGCATGATATCGATTTTAAAGCTGCGGCGATTGGCCGTGGAATAGATCAACAAATTAATACCGAAATTCGCTCAGACAAAATTAGTTGGCTTGATAAACAAGACCATACAGATAGGGAATACTTATCCATTATGGAACAACTTAAAGATGGCATTAATCGACGTCTATTTATGGGACTATTTGATTATGAAAGCCATTATGCGGTTTACGAACCGGGAGCGCATTATAAGAAGCATGTTGATGCATTAAAAGGCAGCCAAAATCGTATCTTAACCACGGTATTCTTTTTAAATCCACTATGGCAATCGGAAGATGGTGGCCAGTTAGTGATTTATGATGAATGTGATGTTGCTTTAGAAACGGTGCAACCCCAAATGGGGACCTTAGCGATATTTTTAAGTGAACGCTTTCCCCATGAAGTGTTACCGACGTTAAAAACCCGCAACAGTATTGCGGGATGGTTCAGGGTGAGTAATGCTAATCATGGTTTTTAGTACTCGGTGAATAGACTGTCACTTGAACGCCACATCATTGTGGCGTTTTTTATATTTTCATTAGTGCTAAATTCGATTATGGTAATGTAAACTTGGTTATTAATGATGTGATTTGGTCTAAAAGCGGTTGATCTTTTGAGAGATTAACGTGAACAACATCAGCCAAAAACTCAACATATCTTAGTTACCATCATCAATATTTTGACGACATACACTGCATAGGACGAAGAATGAGTATAAATAAAAAGTGGATTTTAGCGGCTTCATTAGTGTGTTTAAGTCAAGGCGTTAATGCCCAAGACGCCGCAGAAAAAGCCTTTACTGATGAATTGATTCAGTGTGCTGCTTATTATCAAATTGCTTCAGAAGCCATTGGCGCGATGAATGCGCCTCAAATGCAAGCCGTTGGCGAACGTTTAAAAGTGTCAGCTGTTGATGCGACAACATTAGCTGAAAAATATCGCCCAGCCGCGCAAGTCACCACAGATATTGCGACAGTAAAAAATAAACAAATAGCTCAGTTAGGTGGGTCAACAAACTTGGGTGCTTTAATGGGGCAGTATAAGGATTTATGTAAAACAGTGGTTTATGAACCACAAAAACGGATTGACTATTGGACAATGGCTACCATGTAATCAGGTTTCTTTTGCATAAAAGCGCACGTTATATCGTGCGTTTTTTTATGCTTATAAACAAATAATAGCGATGATGTCCATCGTTATAAAACACTGATTATCGTCAGCTCCACCTTATTATCTGGCATTTTATTAGGTTATAGCTAAATACTTATTAACAGCATTGAATATCTCCATTTGAGATGAATTTAAGCTTTATTTGCTTTATGAGCGTGCGAGGCCCTAATCTGTGATGTTCTCTAGTCCATAGTGCGCTGCTAAGCGGCTTAACGTTTGTTGTTTTTTGAGTAAGCCGACCCATTCTGAAAGTTGTTGCTTGCTAATAGGGGCGTTAGGACTCAATAAAATCCCATGATTATATTGTTGGTCCCATTTGGTTGACACCAATATCTGTGGCGATATTGTAGGATTTTGTGATAAATAAAATTGCAAATACGACCAGGTTACTGGAGCAATCTCGGCTCTACCGCGCAATATACTCACAATTGATGCTTCATTAGAATTCACAAATTGAATGTTAAATTGCGCTTTTAGATATTGGGGATCTGCTTGCCAATCGGCAAACTTGTAATGGTAACCTCTTACTAAGCTGAGTACTTTACCATCAAAATTGTTAAAGTAAGCTTGATCAATCGCATTATCTTTGAGTGAAATAAATAATTCACCGTCGTGAATATCTAACGGCACAAATTCATGCTCAATAGTGTGCCACCCCCACACTGTGCTTTCAAACAGCATCATGTCATATCGTTTTAGTTCATAAGCTTTATAGCGGTTTGCAATACTTGTTGCCACGAATTCAAATTGAACTTGCGATTGAATACCGTTAAGCGCATTGATTAAATCGATAGATAAGCCAGTATAGCGGCCATCAACGGATTGAGTGATATAGGGAGAAAAGGGATATCCTGCTACTTTTACAATAGGCTTGTTAGGCTGAGCATTGACAGCAATAAACATAAAAAAAAGTAAACTTAACAGATGCTTCATAATGTCGCTTTCGGTTAATTAGTATTCATGTATTTAAAATGTATCATAAAGGTTACTAGATAAATACTGCAAATGGTTACTGATAACCATTCTGTACCCATAGCCAATATTGATAGCCAGAACAACCTGCTAGATAATATTATTATTGAACTGACGACCTTAGGTGATATGAATATGTGGTTTCAAAAGCGCATTCAGCTATTAGCTAAAAAACGAGGTTTTCACCTCATTGACAAAGAGTTACTTCAGCAATTACCTGAGTTGAAAACCCTTGAAATTGGTTTGGCGCACTTTTTTATTCAGCATACATCGGCTTCATTAACTTTGAATGAAAATGCAGACCCCACGGTAAGGGGAGATTTTGAACGACATTTTAATGTCATGGTGCCTGAAAATGCCGATTATTATCAACATACCTACGAGGGGCCAGATGATATGCCTGCACACCTGAAGTCGACATTAATTGGCGCAGAATTAACCATACCCATCACACATGGGCGCCTTAACATGGGAACCTGGCAGGGGATTTACTTATGTGAACATCGCGATGATGCCAGCGACCGCACCATTATTGTGACGCTAAATGGCGAGTGATGTAATACTGATTGTAATAAATAACTGTTTAAGCTGGTTTGTAAAAATACCTGATAATGACAGCATATTTTACGATTGTATAATAACGATTTATCGAAAAACTAGCCTTGTTATCATGTATTTTATCTAGGTTATGCCTTACTGTGATGGGTATAATACTCTCTGGTAAGTTCGCTTTTATTTCCACTATTGAGACAGTCTTGCTTGTGTGACTGAAACGATTAGTGATAAATTTGCTATTTAGACATAGAAAAAGCGCAATGTATTTCTTATGTTGATGATTTTGAAATAAAAATGCCTATATATTCAGGATGAATGGCTAATAATAAAAGGGTGGTTGAAGTTGATTTCAGTATATTTAGTAGATGATCACGAATTAGTTCGCACTGGGATCCGTCGCCTGTTAGAAGATGAACGTGGTATTAAGGTGGTTGGTGAAGCCCACGATGGTGAAACCGCAGTGCAGTGGTCTCGCCATAATGAGGCTGATGTCATTTTAATGGACATGAATATGCCTGGTATGGGCGGTTTAGAAGCCACCCGTAAAATTTTACGCTACCAGCCCGATGCAAAAATCATTGTGCTAACCGTACAAACTGAAGACCCATTTCCAACCAAAGTCATGCAAGCAGGCGCTTCAGGCTACTTAACTAAAGGTTCAACTTCGCCAGAAGTGATTAGAGCGATTAGTCAGGTTTCACGTGGTCAACGTTATCTTTCTCCAGAAATTGCACAACAAATGGCACTCAGTCAGTTTAATAGCAGTGACGAGAACCCCTTTAGCAGTTTGTCTGAACGCGAGTTGCAGATCATGCTAATGATCACTAATGGTGAAAAGGTGAATGATATTTCAGAGAAACTTAATTTAAGCCCGAAAACCGTTAACAGTTATCGTTACCGTTTATTTGCCAAATTAGGGATCAATGGCGATGTGGAGTTAACCCGTTTAGCTATTCGTTACAAAATGCTCGATACAGGTTCATTCTAATTAAGGTTTGCGTTATTGCTCATGGAATATGGCGACGTTGGTTTACGTCCATTTTTTACGCTGTAAATCATTATGACTGAAGCATTTCAAGCAAAATCATTCTTAAAAACCGTCACTTCATCACCAGGTGTTTATCGAATGTATGATAAACAGGATGAAGTGATTTATGTGGGTAAAGCAAAAGATCTTAGAAAACGTTTAACATCTTATTTTCGTTCAAACTTACCTAACGTAAAAACCCAAGCCCTGGTTAGCAATATTCATCATATCGATGTGACCGTCACCCACAGTGAAACCGATGCGCTTATCCTTGAAAATGACTATATCAAGCAATACATGCCAAAATACAATGTGTTGCTGCGTGATGATAAGTCCTATCCCTACATTTTATTGAGCCAACATCGACATCCTCGATTAGCATATCATCGTGGCACTAAACGCGAAAAAGGCCATTATTTCGGCCCTTATCCCAACGGCGGTGCAGTGCGTGAAAGTTTGAATTTGATGCAAAAATTGTTTCCGATCCGCCAGTGCGACGATGTGTATTACAAATCTCGCTCTCGCCCCTGCTTGCAATATCAATTATCACGCTGCAGTGCTCCCTGTGTCGGTATCGTGTCAGATGAGGATTACCAAGAACAAGTTAAATTGGCCACGCTCTTTTTACGGGGAAAAGATCAGCAAGTTATTAGCGCGTTAGTGGCTAAAATGGAGCAAGCAGCCATAAATATGGCCTATGAACAGGCCGCACAATATCGTGACCAAATTAGTGCGCTACGCAAAGTAAGCGAGCAACAAGAAGTGTCTAACGCGAAAGGCGATATGGACGTAATTGGGGTTCACTTTGCCTCCGGTATCGCCTGCTTTCATTTATTGTTTATTCGCGATGGCAAAATTTTTGGTAGTCGTAGTTATTACCCAAGCGTGCCAGTGGCCACTGAGCTGGATGAAGTCTTATCATCGTTTTTGGGGCAGTTTTACTTAAATGAAGATGTGCAACGCACCATACCCAAAGAAGTGATTCTCAGTCATGACTTTGATGGCATGGACGTCACTGCAGCGTCGATAGCGCAAGCACTGCAAAAGAAGTTTTCGATTAAAACTCAAGTACGTGGTGAGCGAGCCAGTTTTTTACGTTTAGCCGTCACCAATGCCACCAATGCAGTTGCCAGCAGGCTGTCGCACAAAAATACCATTGAGCAACGTTTTAGCTTGTTAGAAGAAGCGCTCGAGTTATCTTTTTCGATTCATCGTATGGAATGTTTTGATATCAGTCATACCATGGGAGAAAGCACGGTGGCATCTTGTGTCGTTTTTAATCGTGAGGGGCCACATAAAGCGGATTATCGTCGCTACAATATTACCGATATCACCGCTGGAGATGACTACGCCGCTATGGAACAGGTAATCAATAGGCGATTTGATAAAATTGATGACAGCGGCAAAGTGCCAGATATTGTGTTTATTGATGGTGGATTAGGTCAGTTACGCATTGCACAGCGCATTGTGGATGACAAGTGTGCCCATTTAATCAAACCACCGCTGCTTATAGGAGTGACAAAAGGTGAAGGGCGTAAAGCTGGACTTGAAACCTTTGTTGTTGGCGGAACAGAAGAAACCATCGATATTGCCAGTGACTCACCTGCATTTCATTTAATCCTGCATATTCGAGATGAGTCACATCGTTTTGCGATTACAGGGCATCGAAACAAACGGCAAAAAACACGTAATACCTCAACCTTAGAATCGATTGACGGTGTTGGTCCTAAAAGACGTAAAGCGTTGTTGCAACATTTAGGCGGATTGCAAGAAGTGAACAATGCCAGCGTTGCGGAATTGGCAAAAGTGCCAGGAATTAGCTTAGAAATGGCACAAACGATTCATGACACATTGCGAGGGGGCTAAAATTAAGGCAAGATTGGCGCTGCTTCTGAATAATTGGTCTATTTATGCCGTTTAATTTACCTATAGCATTAACACTATTTCGTTTAGTGCTTTTGCCAGTATTTATATTTTTCTTTTATCTTCCTTACACTTGGGCGCCTTTTGCCGCTGCATTTGTTTTTTGGCTAGCTGCAGTAACAGATGCTTTAGATGGTTACGCCGCAAGAAAGCTTGGCCAGTTAACCCGTTTTGGGGCGTTTTTAGATCCGGTTGCAGACAAAGTGATGGTGTCTACTGCCTTAGTGTTGTTGGTTCAGCAGAACGATAATATTTATTTAACCTTAGCTGCACTATTTATGATAGGTCGCGAAATTGTGATTTCAGCCTTGCGTGAATGGATGGCAGAAATAGGCAAACGTGGTGTGGTTGCCGTGTCGTGGATTGGCAAATATAAAACCGCCGCACAAATGGTGGCGATTGTCGGCTTAATTTGGCAACCCACGCCATTTTTAACCAATGTGGCCTATGTGTTGTTCTATGTGGCAGCATTGCTGACTTTTTGGTCGATGATAAGTTACATTTCAGCGGCTTGGAAAGATTTAACCGCTGAATAGCACATAAATACTTCAATAAGATTATTAAGTGCGCAAACGGTAAGTTTTAATAAAAACAGCAATTGACACGTGGGATGAAATCGGTAAAATGCACCCCCGTAGACAAGAGAGTAACAGCTAGAAAGCCTTAGCGCTTAAAGCCAGTTAATCAGATTTACGCGACATTAGCTCAGTTGGTAGAGCGATACCTTGCCAAGGTATAGGTCATCGGTTCGAACCCGATATGTCGCTCCAAATCCTTATTTACATTGTGGCGCGATGGCAGAATGGCTATGCTGCGGATTGCAAATCCGTCGACCTCGGTTCGACTCCGGGTCGCGCCTCCACTAAATTGCGTTTAATGGCTTTAATGTTAAAGCGGTTAAAACAACACTTTGCCCGAGTGGTGGAATCGGTAGACACAAGGGATTTAAAATCCCTCGCTGAATAAGCGTGCCAGTTCAAGTCTGGCCTCGGGTACCATTATTAGACTCACATTAATATTTATATCGAAATTGAGTGATGGATAAACAAGCCTCGACAACGCGTCGGGGCTTTTTTATGTCTGAAAAATACCTTGTTTTTTACGAGGTACTGAATTATTAACATCCCTCGCGCTCTTGATAAAACAGGCGTGCCAGCGCAAGTCTGGTCTCGGGTACCATTATTAAACTTGCTTGCAAGTGATGGATAAACCAGCCTCGACATTGCGTCGGGGCTTTTTTATGTCTGAAAAATACCTTGTTTTTTACGAGGTACTGAATTATTCACATCCCTCGCGCTCTTGATAAAAAAGGCGTGCCAGCGCAAGTCTGGCCTCGGGTACCATTATTAGACTCACATTGATATTTATATCGAAATTGAGTGATGGATAAACAAGCCTCGACAACGCGTCGGGGCTTTTTTATGTCTTTAATATTCCGATCACCGATTACCCATATCCTATATCCGATTTTTCACAAAAAAAAGCCTCAACAATCTGCTGAGGCTCTTTATGCGCGATAGAAACTTTGATACCAATCGTAATAAATAATTATTCATTCTAGCTTGTGAAAATGCTCGATAAAGTCTTTAAGTTTTTTTTGGTGTAAAACAAGTACTTATGATATGTTGTCTTGTTATTGTGCATTTTTCTTCGCTATTTCTGATCACTCATTTACTGTGGTTGCTATAACGCCATTAACTGCGGATAAAACTCATTATCTAATTGGGCGATTTCGGTTTGCTCTGTGAGTACCTCAGCTAAGATCTCATGACTGGTGAGTGGGTTGGCCAATACCACTCTAAACACAGTCGTGTGCTGTCTTTGATATCTTGCTGGGCGAATTCGGGTACGTGATACGAATGATTTACCTTGTTCGCGCTGATGCTTTTGAATGAATTGTGTTAAACCGTCTAACAGCTCATTAATTGTGGCAACTAGGGTAAAGTCGTTGTGGGTTATCGCTTCTTTAAGCTTTAACTGAACTGATTTAGGCACATACCTATACGTCAGTAAACACAGCTCAGGAGATGTGACTAATTCAAAATCATAATGCTGTTCAATGAGTTGAGCAAAATAACGCGCTTTCTCTAAGCTGTTATTAATTAAAATTTCATAGCCTTCACGGCCAATAATTTGTAGGCAAGCATGTACAAGCATTGCCATACCTGGGCGAGAGCCTTCTAAGGTTTGAGTGCCTAAATCTTTTGAGCCAACACGTAAAATATATTCAGCATGGTGCGCTATGGTGTGGGCCAATTCAGGATCTTTAAACAACACCATTCCAGCACCCATAGGGACATACATTTGCTTATGGGCGTCGATAGTCACTGAATCGGCTAATTCAATGCCTTTAAGTAAATGGCGGTATTTATTTGATAATAAACTTGCTCCTCCCCATGCTGCATCGACGTGAAAATGACAATCAAGTTCAGCGGCGAGGATAGCTAACTCATTTAGGGGATCAACACTGCCTGTTTCAGTTGTACCGGCAACGCCAACAATTGCCATGACTTTAATGTTTTGTTGTTGTAGTGCTAATGCCGCAGTGCGCATCGCATTGACATCGACTTTATTGTTTTCATCTGTCGGTATGCTGACGATATTATCTCGGCCAATGCTGAGTAAATCAGCCGCTTTACCTAATGAATAGTGGCCCCGCTCAGAGACTAAAATGGCTAAATCATCATAACCATAATACCGCAGGGCTTTAAGCATGCCTTCACGCCCCACACCTTTAAAATCACCATCAGCCTTTAACACGCGGTTACGGGCTATCCACAGCGCAGTAATATTGGCTACAGTCCCACCTGAGCAAAATGCCCCTAATGAGTTATTCGCGCTGTGCATCCACTGCTGATAGAAATGCTGGTCTTGGCCATAGGTCAAATGGTGCATCATGCCTAAAACCTGACGCTCTAGCGGGGTAAAGGCTTTTGAGGTTTCGATTTTAACTAGATTTTGATTCAGTCCCACCATCATTTTCGATAGGGGCAATACAAAATAGGGCAGTGCAGATGTCATGTGGCCAATAAAGCTCGGTGCAGAGGTATGCACTGAGTGAGCCACTAAGTTTTGCATAATTTCATCTGTGTAATCAGATACAAAGCGCGGCTTCGCAGGAATTTCAAATGCTTGAAAATCTGTTTCAATTTCAGATAACGGTTTTTCTAATGCGGCAATGCTGTTTCCTAAAAAACCAGCTAGATCTTGCGACAGCTTTTGTTCAATGATGCTTAAAGTTGAATTGGCATCTTCTGGCACGGTAAAAATGCGCAGTAAACTTTGCTCAGATGCATCTGCTTGACGGGGGGAGTTTGAGGTCATTTAGGCTTGCCGTAATAATAAAAAAGCGCCCCAATGAGTATAAAACCGTGCCTTAAACATGGCTTATTCTCATTGACGGAATAAGGCGCTAACTTTACTTTATGGCTTAGCTTGCTTCAAGTTTTTATCGCCACTGATATCGTGATTGAGTGACATGCTGAGCTTCATTAATGCCGCTATGTTTGCCGAAGTGTTGGTTAGATTGATTGCGGCCTGTGACAGCACTTGATCCAATGTGGCAATTCCAGGAATAATCGGAAATATTGCCGTCATCCCTTGCTTGATCATCGCATCGGCATTATCGCCCAAACAACCTGCTATGCCGATGACAGGAACATGGTATTGCTGCGCAGTTTGTAATACCCCCATAGGCGTTTTACCAAATACTGTTTGGCCATCAATTCTGCCTTCGCCAGTAATGACCAGTGTCGCTCCCTTACATGTGTCAGCTAATCCTACCGCATTTGCCACTAAGGTTACCCCTGGACTGAGTTGACCTTTCAAAAATGCCACTATGGCAAAGCCCATACCGCCAGCCGCCCCCGCACCGGGTAAATGGTGAAGGCGATCATTATTCCAATGTGGATGAGCAATTTTAGCAAAGTGATTAAGTGCACCATCAAGCTGTGTGACCATCTCGCTAGTTGCGCCTTTTTGCGGGCCAAAAATGGCTGACGCACCTTTGGGGCCGCATAAGGGATTATCAACATCGCAGGCAATATCAAATTGGCAATCTTTCAGGTGAGGGTGACATTGAGTATCATCTATTGTCGCTAAATCGATTAACCCGGCACCGCCATCATCGATGGCGGTGCCGACATGATTTAGTAACGAAAACCCCAAGGCCTTTAGCATGCCTGCGCCGGCATCATTAGTGGCGCTGCCACCTAGTCCTATAATGATGTGCCTGATCCCACGGTTGAGTGCATCTATAATTAGCTCGCCCGTCCCATAGGAGCTGGTTATTAGCGGATTGCGCTCATTGCGTGCAACTAAATGCAAACCCGATGCAGCGGCCATTTCGATAACAGCTGTCTTAGTTCCCGAGGTTGTTGCGCCTAAAATGCCATAAAAAGACGGGATAGCGTTTCCTAAAGGTCCTCGAACATTTAAATGAATGATCTCACCTCCAGTAGCATCGACCATGGCTTGAACCGTACCTTCACCGCCATCGGCCATGGGCACTTTGCGATAATCAGCATCAGGAAACACCTGTTTCAACCCTTGTTCAATAGCTTCTGCCACTTGCATTGCGGATAAACTTTCTTTAAAGGAGTCTGGGGCGATGACAATTTTCATATGGGGTCTCATTACTGATTTACAATAACACTAGGCTAAGAAGATAAACGACAATCATTGCAGTAACGCCTTGAATTAAGGTTGCCATCGTTTGTGCTCTATATGCCTGTTTAACACTCATTCGGCTAAATTGAGTTACAACCCAGAAGAAGCTGTCGTTGGCATGGGAAACGGTCATTGCTCCGGCACCTATAGCCATAACAGTTAATACTCGTCCCATCTCACTAGCTAGGCCAATATCTCCCAACAAAGGTGCCACCAATGCTGATGTGGCAACTAATGCAACCGTTGATGAACCTTGAGCGGATTTTAGCGCAGCGGCAACAATAAATGGCATAAAAATACCTATGCCCAGTGCTGATAGGCTGCTACCTAAATAGGTACCAATCTCGGAGGCTTTTAGTACAGCACCAAAAGCACCACCTGCGCCAGTAATCAGTAAAATCGGTGCGGCAACGACCAAGCCTTGGCTGATGCGTTCACTAAACTCTTTCACTTTTTCATCGGATGTTAAAAGGGGTAATGCTAAAGCTAACCCTATCATTAATGCGTTTATGGGCTGACCTAAAAACATTAATGTCGTAAACAGAAATTCTTCACCAACGGGTTTTGATGGGAAGTTGGCAATAGAACCTAAACAAATAAATAAAATAGGAATAAAAATAGGGGCAAAAGCTTTTATTGGGCTTGGTAGCGTGCCATAGCTTTTTTTCAGTTGCTCATAATCTTGTTGCTGAAGCATATTGAGTTCTTCTGCACCTTCACCTTCTGGTTGCTCGTTCGCAAAACGATTTGCCCATATCATGCCTGCGAATGCAGCAATTGCAGCCACAAACACCCCAACAGCAATGACTAATCCAAGCTGTGATTCCAAACCTAAATTACCCGCAGCGGCAATCGGACCGGGTGTAGGAGGAACAAAGGTATGCGTGGCATAAAGACCCGTAGCAAGTGCGACGCTCATCGATACGCTTGATACTTTCATTCGATTGGCCATTGATTGTTTTAGTGAATTTAGGATCACAAAGCCTGAGTCGCAAAATACTGGAATAGAAACAATATAACCAATAATAGACATAGTTAATGTGGGAAAACGTCGGCCTAATAATTTGATCACGACATCAGCCATTGTGATCGCAGCGCCACTTTTTTCAAGAATAATACCAATAATGGTGCCAAGTACGATAACCAGCCCTATGTAACCTAATATCCCACCAAATCCAGAGGAAATGGTTTTTGCTATCTCTCCACTAGGTAACCCGTAAGCAAATGCCGCAATAAACGAGGCAAGAATTAAGGTAAGAAAAGGATGGAGTTTAAATTTAGAGGTCGCGATGACAATAAATGCGATGACTCCGATTAGGATCAATATCATGCTCATGGTGTAGGCTCTTAGTTATTTTAGTGTATCTACCGAGGGTGGTTTATTATTCTTCAAATATCAGCAGAATACTTTGTGCCTAAGAACAAGATAATAGATTAAATATCACCTTTAAATTGTGCAAATGCACAAGTCGCGGGGTGTGAATGCGGATTATCCTGATGTGTGAATTAATTGGCCTAAATACAAGCTAAGTAAGCCCTGAAATTGATGTAATTCGATACCGGTGATTTGGGTGATTTTGTCCAATCTATACCTTAATGTATTGCGATGAATAAACAGACTTTCTGCGCAGGATTTTTGATTGCCAAGATGGGTAATATAGGCGGCTAAGGTTTTTTGTAATTGCTGATTTTTGTCGACTTTGACCAGCTTTAAATAAGGCGCAACTAAAGAATCTCCGCGCCAATGGTGGCGAAAATCGGCCATTAAAATTGGAATGCTGTAATTCTCATAAAGGTATTTTGACTGATTAGGGTGAATTTTTTTTCCAATGGCCAGCGTTTCTTGAGCAGTACAATAAGAGTGGGCAATACTTAATTGATCCGTAAAATAATGACCTAAAGCGATGGCAATATTTACCTGCATATTGGCAGGGATCCGCTGCATTAATTTATCGATGCGTTGGCTCTCAAGTTCAGGGTCCCATTGTTTTCCATCCAGAAAAGCGGGCTTTAAAATCACTAATTGCGTGAGTGATGTCATTGCAATTAAATTGTCCCTATCAGGGTTTTGTAGGAGATACATTATTTGTTTTAAGGTTTCACTGTGTTGGTGTTGCTGCTGATTAGGAATGATCTCAATAATTGCAACTACCCGAGGTTTATCAAGATTGATATCAAGTTGTAATGCCCATTGCTTTATGCTTGGAAGGCTCGATTCATCAGCTTTAATCAGTTGTAAAATAAACTCTTCTTTTTGACGATTTTGCCATTGCAGTTGTTGTTGCAACGTGGCTTGCTCGACAATGATTTCTGCGGTCATTTTTAGTAACTCACCGAATTGTTTGATGCTTTCGGGTTGCCCTGTAATGCCGATAACCCCAATAATTTCACCGTGATAATGTAGTGGTAAGTTGAGGCCGGGTTTAACACCATGCAAACTGGAAGCGACCTCTTGATTAATGGCCACATCTCTATTTTGACTGATCGCCAGTAATGCACCTTCGTGTACCGTATCAATGCGGAACTTATCTCCCGAACCTAAAATGATACCCTGTGCATTCATCACATTGATGTTATGCCCAATGATTTTCATAGTACGATTAACAATTTTCTGCGCTATGGCATGATTAAGTTGGAACATGAGAATGCGATTTGATTAGGGGGGAGTTCTGCATTTTATGAGCATTTGCACAAATTGTATATGCCAGTAATGTAAAGCAATTATTGTGGCTTTGTGGGCATAATCAGCCGTTTAAAAAGCATAAATTCTTTCAATAGAGGACTTGAATCAAATTAATCCCCCATGTCTCGCCCCTAAGGCTGTCAATTTATGCTAGTATAAGCCGCTAATTTTTGTGCTTTTTTAATTAACATGAGTCGTTAAATTAAATAACACGGCTTGTTAAATTAAGCACTCCTCGTTTTTTATGGGAGACATTATGTCTATTAAGACAAGTATCAACCCGCCAGTATTTTTCTCTTCAGTTATTCTTATCGCTTCAATGGTTTTGTTATGTGCCATAGTGCCGACAGAAGCTAGCCAATTCTTCAAATCAGTTCAACACTGGTTAGAAGTCAAAGCGGGCTGGATGTATATATTAGGCGTTGCAATTTTTTTAGTGTTTATCATTTTTGTGATGATGAGCCGTTTTGGCGACATTAAATTGGGGCCTGAACATGCGGTGCCCGATTACAGTTATAAAAGTTGGATAGCCATGCTGTTTTCTGCCGGTATGGGGATTGGATTGATGTTTTTTGGCGTGGCAGAGCCGGTAATGCATTACTTGGCTCCACCGGATGCAACACCTGAGTCTATTCAAGCGGCGAAAGAAGCATTAAAGATCACCTTTTTTCACTGGGGGATCCACGCCTGGGCCATTTATGCTGTAGTGGCGCTATCTCTGGCGTATTTTTCTTATCGACATAAGTTACCCTTACTGCCACGCTCAGCGTTATATCCACTGATTGGTGATAAAATTTATGGACCTATCGGCCATGCGGTAGATACTTTTGCGGTATTGGGTACCATGTTTGGCGTGGCGACCTCATTAGGTTTTGGCGTGTTGCAGATAAATTCAGGGCTGAGCTATCTTATCGACGGTTTGCCTAACAACACCACAGTGCAGGTGGGGTTGATTATCATCATTACCGCAATCGCCACGTTATCGGTATTTTCTGGTTTAGATAAAGGCGTTAAACGTTTAAGTGAGTTAAACCTCGGCTTGGCATTTTTATTGATGTTATCGGTGCTATTACTTGGACCGACGGTGATGTTACTGCAATCTTTTGTACAAAATACCGGTGGGTATTTGAGTGATATTGTCGGTAAAACCTTTAATTTGTATGCCTATGAGCAAAAAGATGATTGGATTGGTGGCTGGACCTTGTTGTATTGGGGCTGGTGGATTTCATGGTCACCATTTGTCGGTACCTTTATTGCCCGTGTCAGTCGCGGAAGAACGATCCGTGAATTTTTAATCGGGGTATTGTTTGTTCCTTCTGCTATTACATTTTTATGGATGACGGTATTTGGTAATACGGCAATTGATGCCATCGCAAATCACGGTGCGACTTATTTATCTGATGCGGTCTCCAGTGATGTCTCGGTTGCATTATTTAAGTTCTTTGAGCATATGCCATTCTCGACGCTATTGTCGGTAATTGCAGTGTGTTTGGTGGTGACATTCTTTGTGACATCCTCTGACTCAGGCTCATTGGTGATTGATAACCTCACCTCAGGTGGCGATAACAATGCCCCTGTGTGGCAGCGGATATTCTGGGCGGTATTACAGGGCGTTGTTGCATCGGTGTTATTGGTGGCTGGTGGATTACAGGCACTGCAAACGGCAGCGATAGCCAGTGCAATGCCATTTTTACTTGTCATGTTATTGATGTGCGCCGGCCTGTACAAAGCGTTAAAAGATGATTGGCTTAAAATTAACAGCGTTCAATCTCATAACACCAGCGTGCAATATGTTAAAGCTAATATGACCTGGCAAGACAGGCTTGATGTTTTGGTGTCGATGCCGACTCGAGAAGATGCACAAACCTTTATCGATAGCATAGCGCAACCCGCCTTAAAAGAAATGAGGACAACTCTGATCAGTAAAGGGCTGCAAGCGGACATTGTATTTAAAGATGAACGGGTGCGCTTGGTGATAGGGCCAGACGACCCATTATCTTTTGTGTACGGTCTGCGCTTACGGGCGTTTACTGTCACAGGTACCACCGAAGAAAATATCGATTCCGAGCAGTCATATTATCGCGTTGAAGTGTTTTTAGAACACGGTGGTCAGCAGTACGATGTAATGGGCTACACTCAAGATCATATCACTGCTGATATTGTGACCCAATATGAACGCTATCTGCATTATTTACATTTATCCCATGCGGAACTTGTCGATTAATTGCTGAGAAATAATGCACATTTGTGCTTTAGCCAAACAAATTCATTGCCCCAAGTGATAAGCCTTATTATCCTTGGGGTAATTTTTTCGTGTTGAGGTTAGGGCAAACATGGCTGGCGAGAGCAAATTAGACAAAGTATTGGCAGAGGCAAGAGAGTACAAAGCCAAACGTGAAACGGGGTATCGTGAACAGGCGTTGAAGCTTTACCCTTGGGTTTGTGGCCGCTGTACTCGCGAGTTTACCCATAAAAACTTAAGTGAGTTAACGGTACATCACCGAGATCATAATCATGATAATAACCCGTCCGATGGCACTAATTGGGAGCTGTTGTGTTTGTATTGCCATGATAATGAGCATTCGCGTTTTGAAGAGCTGATCCGATACGGCAGCACCACAGAAACTAAGCAGGAAGCCGCAACCTATAATCCGTTTGCCGATCTTAAAGCGATGATGAAAAAATAGTCTTTATAGGCTGATGGTCCACACTTCAACCTAAGCCATTGCTGCCGTTGAAGTGTGCTAAGTGACTTTGGTTATGGAGCAAAATCGCAGGAGGACTGAATGACTATTCTACTCTATGTTACTTATTTCCAGCCTTGGATCCACTGTTGACTATCGGTTAATTGTTGCCAGTCGATTGCCATAATGCGTTTGGACATCACCGCTTCTATCTCGCAGTTAATCACCACATTATTTTCATCAAACTCAATCTCAGTGACCAAAAAGTGTTTCTCTTTATTGGTCGGTTTTACCGCTGTCCACTTACTGTTGAGTAACTTGGCTGGATTAATTTTATTCATCGATACACCTGAGTAATGCTGGTGATAACTTAGGTTAAATAAGCCTTTTTTCCGCCTCAAGCCATTTAGCTCTAGACAATGTCTGGCAATTTTCGCTATCTAAAAATTGTGTTTTACGGGCATCAAGCTGATCCCAAATATGTTTTTTTTGCTCGTCAGTGGCGGATGACCAAGCCACTATCTCATCAATATGGCGATAGCAGCCCATGCAATAATCATTTTCATTTAAGCCACATCGGGCAACACAAGGGGAGTGCATTGACATTTACCTATTTGTTATACGTGTATCATCGGGTTATTGGTCAATATTATCATGTTTAAAATTGAGCTGTTACAATTACGCTTATTCAATTGAGAGTGTTTTATTTCATCATGACTGAACAGAATCAGGTTACTGCGCCCAGTACACCTTTAAATACAAATGCTGCTTTAGGGCAAATGGGTGGTTCAGAACAATATTCTCAAACCGCCTATGCACAGCGTCTGTGCCAATTATCAAATTTACTCACTGCGACCCAAGACTTATGGCAAGTGGTAGCCTTTGATTGTGATCAATTTCCTTGGCAGCAGCGCTTTCCTTTACTGGCGGAAAAAGTGGCTCAATTAGCGGATGAAGATATCGATGCGCTTGATAATGACTCATCACGTTTGTTGGCGGAATTAGTGCCATCACTTGAGCAAGATATGCAGGCGCTGTCTGACTCTCATATCGCTGATTTGTTGCCTCTGCTCGGGGCTAGCATGAATCAACATCTTGCTACTGCAGCCGAGGTACCTAAAGATAATGCAGAATTAAGCCATTTTAGCGCCCACATCAAGGGGCGTAAGTGGCAACAAATTACAGCGTTTACCGCGCAGGTATTTAACCATGATGACAGTCAGCTTCCAGTGCTTGAGTGGTGCGCAGGTAAAGGGCACTTGGGCAGATTAATTGCCAAAACCCAACACCGTAACGTGACCAGTTTAGAATGGCAGCAAGCCCTTTGTCATCAAGGTCAAACGTTTGCCGATAAGTGGCAACTGGCGCAGCAATTTGTGTGTGCAGATGCGTTTGCCGATTTAACCCAAGACCATACAGCGTCGCCAATTAAACAGTTCCAGCATGCTGTCGCCTTACATGCCTGTGGTGACTTACATGTTCGATTACTTCGCTTAGCCTCTATGACGGGAACGGAAAAACTGTCTATTTCTCCCTGTTGCTATCATTTGATCCAAAGCCGTTTTTATCACCCCCTCTCGGCTGGTGCCAAAGCGGCGCGTTTTCAGCTGTCACGTCATGATCTACAACTGCCACTACAACAAAGTGTGATTGCTAGTGAGAGGCAAAATGCACTACGTAAACAGGAAATTATGTGGCGATTAGGCTTTGACAGTTTGCAGCGCGCAGTGCGTCAGTGCGATGAATACTTACCCGTACCCACCATAAAGCAAAGCCAGTTAAGTGGCAGTTTTAAAGATTTTTGTCGCTGGGCCGCAACGGAAAAACAGCTAGTGTTGCCAGATGATGTGATTTATGGCAACTATCTTCAGCAGGGACGTATACGTCAAAAGCTGACCCAACGAATTGACTTAGTCAGGCACCTATTTAGACAAGCGCTAGAGCAATGGTTATTACTCGACAGAGTTTGCTTCTTAATTGAGCAGGATTACCATGTAAAGTTGACTGAATTTTGCTCAACTAAAATTACCCCAAGAAATGCCTTAATCCATGCAGAGAAAATACATTTGGTTTAATTTTTACTATTAAGCTTTTGTTTAGACTCTTTTATTTTAGAAAAGTCTGATTGATTCAGTTATCTAGTGAAAACAAAACGCATAATCAGCGAATAATTAAATAGCAAAACCCGCCGAGTTTTAACGGTTTTTTATTGCAGTTTTAAGCCATTCTTGTTCAAATGTCGGGTTAATAGTGAATTACAATAATCAAACCGCTAAACTGTGATGTCAATGTCACGACATTGAGGTCTAGATGACTTTTTATTTTGGATAATAAATCCAAGTTTGAGTGGTATTGAGTAAAAGTGAACAAATGGTTTAATGAAATACTCTCGTGTGTTTATCAATAGTCTAGCCTATGAGCTAGCACCACAAGTTGTCTCAAGTCTGGATCTTGAATCTCGTCTTGCGCCTTTATATAAAAAGTTTCGTATTCCTATGGGGCAACTTGCTGCCTTGACTGGGATAACTGAGCGTCGCTGGTGGCCAAAAGGGTACCGTTTATCAGACGGAGCCATTGCTGCGGCTAACAAAGCGGTCAATGAAACAGGCATTAACGTAAGCGACTTAGGTGCAGTGGTTTACACCGGTGTGTGTCGAGATCAACACGAACCAGCAACCGCGTGTCGCATTGCTGCTGAGCTTGGGGTATCAAAAGATACCGCGATTTACGATATCAGCAACGCTTGTCTTGGCGTGTTATCGGGTATTTTAGACATTGCTAACCGTATCGAGCTTGGTCAGATTAAAGCGGGTATGGTGGTGTCATGTGAATCGGCGCGCGATATTGTTGAAGCGACCATTGATCACATGCTTGCTGAGCCAACAATGCAAAACTTTGCTCAGTCATTAGCAACCTTAACCGGTGGTTCAGGTGCTATTGCGGTTATTTTAACCGACGGTAGTTTACCGCTGAAAAACACGCGTCAACATCAACTTCTAGGGGCAAGCCATTTATCTGCACCCGAGCATCACAATTTATGTGAATGGGGCCTTCAAGAAGCCGGTCATATGTTGTACCGTGAATTTATGCGTACCGATGCCGTCACCTTATTAAAAGAAGGCGTTGATTTAGCCAAGCACACTTGGGATCACTTTTTAGCCCAGCGTGATTGGGTGGTGGAGCAAGTGGATAAAGTCATTTGTCATCAGGTGGGCGCATCAAACCGCAAGCAGGTACTTAGCGCGCTAAATATTCCACAGGAAAAAGAATATCCCACCTACCAAACCCTTGGCAATATGGGCACGGTATCGTTACCGGTCACGGCAGCTATTGCCCACGACGTGGGTTTTTTGCGTCAAGGTGATCAGGTCAGCTTTTTAGGGATAGGCAGTGGTTTGAACTGCATGATGTTAGGGCTTAAGTGGTAACACGCCCTTACTAATTGAACAAAAAACAAAACATATTCAATAGGACACATCATGACGTCTTACACAGCACAATTGCAGTCATTACTGCCATTTGAAAGCCATTTTTTAGATAGAAATGGCCATCAGTTACACTACATTAATGAAGGCCAGGGTGAACCCGTTGTGATGGTTCATGGCAACCCAAGCTGGTGTTATTACTTTCGCAATTTAGTCAGTGCACTGAGTGTTAATCATCAGTGTATTGTGCCAGATCATATTGGTTGTGGTATATCTGACAAACCCAACGATCCCGATTATGATTACACCCTTAATAACCGTATAGATGATTTAGAAGCCCTATTAGATAATTTAGGTGTTACTGAAAACATCACCTTAGTGTGTCATGACTGGGGCGGCATGATAGGCACAGGTTTTGCTGCCCGTCATCCACAACGCATTAAACGTTTAGTGTATTTGAACACCGCAGCGTTTCATTTACCCAAGGCTAAGCCGTTTCCCTGGGCATTGTGGATTTGCCGTGAAACCTTATTCGGCACCTTATTGGTGCGTGGTTTGAATGCGTTTTCTTCAGCCGCATCGTATGTGGGTGTTAAGCGTAAACCTATGGATAAAGCCGTACGTGAAGCCTATGTTGCGCCGTTTAACTCATGGAAAAATCGTATTTCCACCATTCGATTTGTGCAGGATATTCCATTAAAGCCAGGTGATCGTAATTTTGATTTAGTGACTGACATTGGTGACAGTCTTGCTAAATTTTCCCATGTTCCGACGCTGATTTGTTTTGGCTTACAAGATTTTGTGTTTGATAAGCATTTTTTAGCCGAGTGGCGAGAGCGTATGCCCCATGCTGAAGTTCATGAGTTTGCAGATTGTGGCCACTATATTTTAGAAGATGCCAGTGACGAGGTGATTGGGCTTATCCAAGGTTTTATCAAGCAAAACTAAAGGCTCTTCGGAGCCTTTTTTATTAAAGACCTAGGCGCTTTAACACCAATAACGGCAAATTGATTTAATTGGCATTTTTTTATTCCACTTTGATTAAGTAACTTAGCTATTTATGACTAACTCAACACCTTTGCCTGATCCAATCCCTGATCAGCAGCCGCAACCAGAATCAGTAATTGAATATGCAAATTTGTGTCAGCATTTAGTGAATGCAGCTCTGCACAGCCCCGATTTATTAGCCGTTGCAGTGCAACAGGCTAAAGCGAACGGACAGTATCAGTACCAAGAGTTAACCTTTGCCGAACTGGATAAACAATCCGATGAGCTGGCCTATAAACTCAACGCATCAGGTATTAAACAGGGCATGAAAGCGGTATTGATGGTCACGCCCAGTATCGCTTTTTTTAATCTCACCTTTGCACTGTTTAAAGCCGGTATCATTCCCATTTTGGTCGACCCAGGTATGGGGATTAACAATTTAAAGCAATGCTTTATTGAATCCAAACCCGATGCTTTTATCGGTATACCCAAAGCCCATATCGCAAGACGTGTACTTGGCTGGGGAAAAGATTCAGTGAGGTATTGCATTAATGTAGGCGGTAATCGCCTACAGCGTTGGTTGGCGGGTTGCCTCAGTATTGAGTCGTTAAAACAGGTTAATGGTACCCAGTATAATCGTTATCCTATGGTGAAATTAGCCGAAAATGACATGGCTGCGATTCTGTTTACCAGTGGCAGTACTGGTACGCCCAAAGGCGTGGTTTACAGCCATAAAATGTTTGAGGCACAAATCAGCGCATTAAAGCACGACTACGGCATTAATGTTGGCGAGCGCGACCTAGCCACTTTTCCGCTGTTTTCCTTATTTGGCCCCGCTTTAGGTATGGCCTCAATTGTGCCAGATATGGATGCCAGTAAGCCGATTACTGCTGAGCCTAAACACTTATTTGCGGCGATTTCACAGTATCAATGCAGCAATATGTTTGTTAACCCTGCACTACTTGAACGATTAGGTCAGGCTGGTGAGCAAACCCAACATAAGCTGACCTCAGTAAAGCGAGTTATTTCAGCTGGCGCGCCAGCAACCATTTCATCGATTAAACGTTTTAGTAAAATGCTTGAACCCAACGTTGAAGTGCTTAACTCCTATGGCGCTACCGAGTCATTGCCTATCAGTAAAATAGCCAGCAGTGCATTATTCAACACCACAGATAAAACCGATCAAGGTGCTGGCATTTGTGTTGGCCAGACCATTGACGGGGTTGAAATTGCAATCATCGATATCGTTGAGCAACCCATCGCACATTGGACCGACGATTTAAGCTTACCCGCTGATCAAATTGGTGAAATTGTGGTGAAAGGCGCCATGGTCAGCCAAACGTACTATCAACGCGATAGCGCCACCGCTGCAGCCAAAATACAAGATGGCATGCAAATGCGCCACCGTATGGGCGATGTTGGCTATCTTGATGCTAATAACCAACTATGGATGTGCGGCCGCAAAGCTCACAGGGTCGATGCAAGCATAAATGGGCAATTTGAAAAACGTTATTTTTCAATCCCCTGTGAGCGCGTGTTTAATACTCATGAGCAAGTGAAACGTTCAGCATTAGTGCCAGTTACCATTGATGGTAACCTAGTGCCTTTAGTGTGTATCGAACTGAATAAAGGGGTGGTGTGTTCAACCTCAAAAGTGCTGTATCAAGCCCTACTTGAACTGGCGAATGCCCATCCACACACGCAGGGAATTAGCCGCTTTCTGATTCATCCTGATTTTCCGGTCGATGTGCGTCATAATGCTAAAATATTTCGTGAAAAATTAGCCGTTTGGGCTCAAAAACAATGGAAAGAATAATGCTTGAACCACACATTACGCTGACTGATTTTCCAATTGAAGAGCAAGTTGCACTTAAGCAACTTAAGCATAAGGTGACCAAGGTTTTTGTCACCGGTGCGGGGGGCTTTTTAGGTTTTGCAATATGTAAACGCCTGATTGCTGCTGGTATCTCTGTGGTGGGGTTTGCAAGAGGGGATTACCCCAAATTAACTCAGATGGGCGTGCAGTTAATTCAAGGCGACATTGCTAACGTTGAACAAGTGACAGCCGCGATGCAAGGTTGTGATCTGGTTTTTCATGTGGCGTCAAAAGCCGGTGTGTGGGGCAGTAAACAGAGTTATTTTTCACCTAACGTTGACGGCGCAGATAACATTATTAAGGCGTGTCAGCGTTTAGCTATTCACTATTTAATTTATACCAGCACCCCAAGCGTGACATTTGCCGGCGAAGATGAAAATGGTATTAATGAACAGGCGCCCTATGCTGGTCAGTATTTGAATTATTACGGTGAGTCAAAGGCTATCGCCGAACAAAACATGCTAGCCGCTAACAGCCCAAGCTTGAAAACCACCGCCTTAAGACCGCATCTTATCTGGGGGCCGAATGATCCCCATCTTGTCCCGAGGGTCATTACCCGCGCTAAAGCCGGGCGCTTAAAGCTGCTCGGTAAGCAAGATAAGCTAGTTGATACCATTTATGTGGATAATGCGGCATATGCGCATATTCTTGCCGCGGTTGATTTAACCTCAGCGGCAAAATCTGCGGGGAAAGCGTACTTTTTAAGTAATGATCAACCTATTACCATGGCGCAAATGCTCAATAAAATTTTAGCCTGTGTTGATTTACCCCCCGTTACCAAGCGAGTGCCTGCAGGATTAGCTTATGCTGTTGGGGCACTGCTTGAATCGATTTATTTAGCATTGAATAAATCACAAGAGCCCATCATGACCAAGTTTGTCGCAAAGCAGTTATCGACCAGTCATTATTTTGATATTAGCGCCGCCAAGCAAGATTTAGGATATCAGCCATTGGTGTCAATTGATGAAGGCATGTTAAGGTTAAAGCAATCATTATAATGGCGAATATATCCATACTTTAGTGTAATTTACCCACAGCGGTTTTAGGTTATCATGGCGCGGTTGTACCTTTGAAAGCGACCTTTAGCATAACCCCTGAACGTTAGCTAAACATCGACATTAAAGGTGAATTAATACCAATCTTAATAAATAACTGATCAGCCTAGCTTGTTAAAACACTCGATAACGGCGTTAGATTTTTTGATTGTAGAATAACTGCTTATCGAAAAAATTTGCCATGTTTTCAAGCGTTTTCCCTAGGTTGTTTTTGCTCACTTACTTATCGTGATTAATGGTACAACAACCTAAACCGCAATCAACTCATGCAGTATTGATGCTGATTTCAGCATCATGTTTAAAGCTTGTGTTTAAGACTATAGGGAAGTAGTGTGATGAATATTAACTCAGTGGCAGTGTCCTGTTTTACTCTTTTCAAGCGTCGCAGCGCCATATTGCTGCTAGCCAGCATGACCATAATGCAACAGGGCTATGCCATTCCATTAAATACCCAACTTGAAGCCCTTTATGCCCAGCAAGATCTGGTTGAGGCCAATCCATTGATTGGCACTTGGCAACTCGTTTCTGGCCAATACCTAGATGAAAAGCAGCAATGGGTTGATTATAAAAGTTTAGATTTAGCATCGATAAAAATCATTTCAGACAGTCACTTCAGTTTTACCACCATTAAAAATGTGCAAGGCAGCAAACAATTTTGGGCCGCTGGCACCGGCACTTATCAATTAACCGACAAATATTATATTGAAACCCCAGAGCTAAATTCATTCGGGGTAGTAGGCACCGCGTTTAAGTTTGAATACACCATCAAGCAAGACAAGCTGTTCACCAAACGCCTTGAAAACGGTGTCTTAAAAGAACAAGAAGTGTGGCAACGAATTTAACTTACCACAGCTGTTCGCTCTGGCCCGTAAGGCTTTTCTTTGCGACAGCTAAATAACATGGCCATATATGGCATTGTTATATTGACGAAGATTAAAAAAATCCGCAGTGGTTGGTCTGCGGATTTATAACTGATATAAGGTGGGGTATCAGCACGATCAGATTGGGTATATGGTATGCGAATGGGGGACGCAAAAACAAAATACCTGAATCTAGTATCAATTAAAGTGGATTAGAAATAAGGCTAACGACCAAAACTGATTATGATTTCTTTGCGTCAGATTGCTTTACTTTGGCTTCAACTTTTTCAGGAAGCGCGGCAAGAACAAGTGCGCTAGCAAATAAATTTTTGAATGCTTTCATGTCAAAATCCTTTCAATTAAACGGGTAGCTGGTCGATGTGAAATCACTATATTCTCCCGCTATAAATAAGTAAAATGACAAAATATCACTTAGTGGATTCCATTTTGGCATGAATGTATCAATTAAAAATTTGCAATGTTTTCTTACTGTCATTGAAGTTGGCCACTTTACCTTAGCGGCTGAACAGCTTTATATGACTCAGCCCACACTGAGTAAAACCATTAAAAAAATGGAAGATACACTGGATCAAAAATTATTGATCCGCAATAACCAGAAAGTGGAAGTGACAGAAGCGGGCTTACTATTGGCCAAAAGTGCCCAACAAATTGTGGGCCAGTGGCACCGTATGTATGAAGACATGAATGCGCTGACGGGATTAAAGATTGGTCGATTGCGTTTAGGTTTAAGCCCAATGACAGGTGGTATGTTTATTAATATGCTGGCTAGTTTTAAAACTACTTATCCAGGTATTGAGGTGAATGTGCTTGAAGTGGGTGGGTTTGCGGTTGAGAAAGCTTTGCTAAATGACAGTTTAGACATTGGTGTTACAGCATTGCCTACTACCCATGCCGATGAATTTAACATACTGAAATTAGAACGTTATTCATTACATGTCTGTGTGCATGTCGACCATGAGTTGGCAAACCAAACTGAGTTAACATGGCAAGATTTAGATGGGCGCCCCTTTGTGCAATACAATGACCAGTTCGCTATCGGTAAAGTCATTAGCCAGAGCTGTCAAGGAACTGGTTATAAACTGAATGTGGTGTCACATACTGGCCAGTGGGAGTTTATGGCCGCAATGGCAGAAGCAAAAATGGCCTACGCCATTTTGCCCGAGCCAATTTGTCAGCGAGTGTCGTCGGCTAACGTTAAATTTATTCCGTTAGCTGAAAAAGTGGCGTGGGAGTTAGCCTTTATTTGGCGTAAAAATTTACCATTAACAGCTGCCGCGCAAGCTTTTATCGCTCAGGTAAAACCGACCTATAAAGAGGATGTGTAATTGTGGTTATTGCCTGTTAATGTCTGAATTTGACTGATCTTAGCCTCAATATGCTGCGAATGAGTTTATCGACCAGCGACTGATGATAAATCCACATCTACTCCTGTAACATTTTGCTTACATTTTGTCGCGGACTATTTGCCTTATCCATCTTGGTTATATCTTATTCCTCTGTATCTTAAATCTTGCTCACACTTTTATAACGACAATAACAAAGTGAGCAAGGAGAATAATATGCAAGATAACAAACAAGCTCATTGGGATTTGGCGACATTGGCCATTCACGGCGGCCATCAACGGGAAGCCTTTGGGGCATTAGTGACACCCTTGTATCAAAGCGCCACATTTGTATTTGATAATGCTGAGCAAGGTGGTGCTCGATTTGCCGGAGATGAAACCGGTTATATTTATACCCGTTTAGGTAATCCCACTACTTCAGAACTTGAACGTAAAATGGCGTTGCTAGAGGGCGCTGAAGATGCAGCTGCCTGTGCCTCTGGCATGGCGGCGGTATCAAGTGCATTGCTTACCCATTTACAAGCGGGCGATCATTTAGTGGCCTCTAAGGCGGTTTATGGTTGTACCTTTGCATTAATGACCACTCAGTTAAGCCGACTAGGGATTCATGCGACTTTGGTTGATTTTGCAGATTTGGCAGCTGTAGAGGCGGCAATTACCCCGCAAACCAAAGTGCTTTTTTGTGAAACACCAGTAAATCCCCATTTAGAGGTGTTTGATTTGGCGGCGCTGGCGCAAATCGCTAAAAAACATCAATTAGTATCGATTGTCGATAACACCTTTATGACGCCATTGTTGCAGCAACCACTGGCAATGGGGATTGATATGGTGATCCACAGTGCGACTAAATACCTTAATGGACATGGTGATGTCATCGCAGGCATAGTGTGTGGCAGTAGCGAGCATTTACATAAGCTTAAATATGAAATACTCAAAGACTTTGGTGGCGTGATTTCGCCGCACGATGCTTGGCTTATTTTGCGTGGTCTAAAAACCTTAGATGTTCGCTTAACGCGGCATTGTGATAATGCTGAAGTGCTGGCTGATTATTTAGATAAACATCCGGCCTTTGGCAAGGTGTTTTATCCTGGTCTTGCTAAACATGCAGGGCATAAGTTCATTGGTAATCAAATGAAACGAGCGGGTGGGGTGATTGCTTTTGAATTAAAAGGCGATAAACAAGATGCGATTAAATTTGTTAATCGCCTTGGTTTGTTTGCAATTGCCGTCAGTTTAGGTGATGCAGAGTCATTGATCCAGCATCCCGCCTCAATGACCCATTCACCTTATACACCTGAAGCCAGATTGGCTGCTGGGATCACTGATAACCTGTTAAGAATTTCAGTGGGTCTTGAAAATGTGCAAGACTTGATTAATGACATAGAACAAGCGCTGGCTTAATCGTTTGATTTTAAATGGTATACATTAAAACTAACCATTTAATACTAGCCCTTTACGCAAGGCTGTCGGCAATGTGTTGATAGCCTTCAATCACGCTGATATCCACCGCCGATATACTCTTGGCTGCTTTTTTATAATGGGTCAACAACTTGTTCAGATAACCTTTGATAATTAGCGATTGTTCAGCACAGTCAGTTTGCCAAATTTTATTGCCAAATAAGCTGATTAATGGATCTGTTGTGAGGTTTATCTGATCCGCTGCAGGCCTACTAATGTAAAGCAACTCATAATAACGCATGTTGTCGCAGATAAGTTGCTCATCAAGCAATTGACAATAACTAGCATTGAGCATGGCTCTGAGCTTTGCCACGTGATGTACTGGGCAAAGTAAAAAATCTAAGCTCAATGATGGATGCGCGTTCATCAATTGTTGAACCATTTGCAGCATTAAGTCCCCACCCACACCCGCAATGATCACCAGTTGTCGACCTTGATATTGATGTAATGGCAATTGTGCCACATCAATACAATGCACTTGCCAGTGAGGTGGGGTGTCGGTGTTCAGTGGGTAAAACAATTGCAGTTTGTGTTCCACTTGCTGCATCAGTTCGGGGACGATATCCACAAAGTGGGTTGTTGTGGAGAGTTTTTGATCCAGTATCTGTGCGCCTAATAGCCCATGATCGCAGCAGCAATCCCAAATATGCTCATATTGTGGGGGAATCATTTTGACAATATGGGATAAACGGTGACTGAGTTTCATAAGGCCTAATTGAGTGATAAAGCAGGCAAAGTGGATGTTGTTAATCAAAGCTGTGGAATTTTAACCATAATAAGCGCATATCGCTAGGGCGTGTTTATCTTGGTTTAGTCTCAACCGAAGGGCTTTGGCGATTTCCCAGCCATTCTGCCCGCAAATTCATTATTGAACGGGCTAAACAGCGTTCATTTTTAATTGCCTGGCAAAAAATAGCTTACTGCATAATTTATCAACAAAGATAAACGCGCCCTAGGGGATAAAATGGCGATAGTTATAGATATTGCTTTGAATCTTCCATAAAATGATAAGTTAACTTTTTTGCTGCTATTTTGATAATTGTCAGCGGCGCACTTGGATGTAATGAATGTCGGCTAAACTGTTTAACCTTCCTATCAAGCTATCTCATGACTTATTGGCTAAGTTGTTTACTGCCACGCAAATGCAAAAAGCTCAAAACTACTTGATCCAAGGGCGAGTGTTAGAGGTTACCGCTAGCCAAGATAATCATAATATTGAGGCCTACACTCAAGGCGCAGCAGAAGATCCCTACCGCCAAGATATCAGTTTAGTTAATGTGAATCACAAAGTGATTATGCGTTCTTACTGTACTTGCCCTGTTAGACGAGATTGTAAACATGTTGCCGCGGCGCTGTTAGCATTGATAGACAATAAACCGGTAGAAGAGCAGCGGATTTCTCAATGGTTAACTCAGCTGACCCAATTAGATAATACCCAAAATAAACAAAATGATGACTCAGTACCGGATAGAATTATTTATTGTCTATCAAGCGATCCTCAAGGTGTGTATGTAGAGTTAAAAAGTAGCAAGCTGAATAAAAAAGGTTTATATAATCGTGGCAGCAAACAAGCCATTGGTGACTTGCGTGTGTATCTTCCGTGGTGGATAGGCCCAGAGGATAAACAAATTATTGGGCTACTATTTGCTAATAATTTGCAGGGAAACAAAATTTATTTAGAGGGTGAAATTGGCTATTTAGCATTAATGAAAATGATGCAGGCAAAGGTGGCATTTTGGGAAGATAATCGCTTTCCTCTTATCGAGTGCGCCGCAGTGGTGCCTGAATTCATTTGGGCGGATATGGATAAAAACCATACGCAGATGCAAATGACCCTGCCAGGGCTTGAAAATTGGGAGTTTATTGCCACCGAGCCCCCCTTATTTATCGAGTTGGATTATTTAAAGTTAGGGCGAATCGATACCGATCTTTCGGTAGGGCGTTTAAGTCTTTTACAAAAAATGCCCCCTGTACCCAAAACCAAACTGGATACCATCAGCCATGCACTGTTAAGGCATTTTCCATCGAAAATAGTGCCTATTCCTAATGAAATTGAATTTAAAGAAATTAATCAGGCGCTAGAAACTCGCCTGACATTCGGCCTGATTAATCGCAGTGATAGCCTTAGTAAGCAACCGGCAATACGTGTTGAGTTTTGCTATGGCGATGTCCGTTTTGATGCCAATGAACAATTTGAGCGCATCAGTTTACTGAAAAAGGGCAACGTGCAGTATCAGGTTCATCGTCAAGCGGATGTTGAGCAACAACAGTTAGCTATTTTGATCAAACTGGGACTGACTCGGGTAGCCAGTGAATTGGTGGACATGAGCCAAGCACAACGCTTCTTTTTAACTCAAGGCTTATTGCCCGATGCCATTATTGCATGGTCTGATTTTTCTACCGAAGGCGTGGATGATCTTATTGAGCGTGGGTTTGTGGTGCGTTTTGATAGTGATTTTGACCTTAATATCATCGATGCCGAACTGGATGTGGATTTAGATGATGAAGATGAGTCTGGCTGGTTTTCATTGTCATTAAATGCCGATATTGATGGCCAACGTATTTCGTTATTGGCATTGGTCGCTCGCTGGTTACAACAGCATGGCGAACCCGATGATGAACAAGAGCTGATATTACCTAGCGATAATGGCCGTTTTATCAAGATTAAAGCGAAGTCGATTAAACCGCTTATTTCTGTTATTCAAGAATTGTTTAATCGTCATTCATCCGATTCGATTCAAATTCCCCGCAATCGAGCGCATTTGTTGAATGATCTAAGTGCCAGTGAAGTGCGGTTACTGAATGGTGAGCGGGTGCGATTACTCGCCAGTAAATTAGCTTCTTTTAAGGGGATCACTCCTATCACTTTGCCTGATGGCCTCAATGCGACGCTGCGTGATTATCAAAAACAGGGCGTGGATTGGCTGTGTTTTTTGAAAGAGTATCAGTTGGGTGGGATTTTGGCCGATGATATGGGGCTAGGTAAAACTATTCAGGCGTTAGCTTTTTTATTGTATGTAAAACAACAAACGCAGGCCAGTGAGCGCAAACCCAGTTTAATTATTTGCCCAACAAGTTTAGTGGGTAACTGGCAAAAAGAAGCCGAAAAATTTACCCCAAGCCTTAAAGTTATTGTGATACACGGTAGTCAACGTCATCAATGGTTAGCTAAGCTTGAAGAGTACGATGTAATAGTAACAACCTATCCACTGATCATGCGGGATGAAGACATATACCATGAGCATGTTTTTGAGCACATAATATTAGATGAAGCCCAGCAAATTAAAAATGCTCAGGCGAAAGTCACTCAAGTGATTAAAACCTTGAAAGCGCGCTTTAGATTGTGTTTGTCCGGCACCCCGTTAGAGAACCATTTAGGTGAATTAAAGTCGCTAATGGATTTCTGTTTGCCGGGGTTATTGGGCCAGAACACTTATTTTAATAAAGAATTTCGTGGTCCGATTGAAAAACAAGCCGATTTTGAGAAATCAATGCAGCTAAATCAACGTATTTCGCCGTTCATGCTAAGACGCACCAAAAAACAAGTTGTGGCCGAATTACCCGAAAAAACCGAAATTATCCAATCGCTTGAATTAGAAAAAGGTCAACGTAATTTATACGAATCCATTCGCTTGGTGATGGAGAAAAAACTGCGCGAATTATTTGCTAAAAAAGGCGTGTCGAGCAGTCATATTGAGTTTTTAGATGCGCTGCTTAAACTGCGCCAAGCCTGTTGTGATCCACGATTGGTCAAGCTTGAGCAAGCACAGAAAGTGACTGATAATGCCAAGTTAAACTGGTTGGTGCAAAACTTGCCCGAAATGCTAGAAGAAGGCCGAAAAGTGCTTATTTTCAGTCAGTTTACTTCAATGCTGACGCTTATCGAGCAAGAGCTTAATGTGTTAGGTATTCCATTCAGTAAGTTAACGGGACAAACAAAACAGCGTCAAAGCCAAATTGATGCCTTTCAAGAGGGCGAAAATGCGGTGTTTTTAATTAGTTTGAAAGCCGGTGGTACTGGACTGAACTTAACGGCAGCAGATACTGTCATACATTATGACCCTTGGTGGAATCCTGCTGCTGAGCGTCAGGCAACAGATCGGGCATATCGTATTGGTCAGCAAAATCCGGTATTTGTCTATAAGCTTATTGCAGAGGGCACCGTTGAAGAGAAAATTCAGGCGATGCAGCAGCATAAGCAAGGTTTAGCCGATGCGATTTTGTCTGATGGACAACAAGGCCCATGGAAAGGCAGTGCCGATGACCTATTAGCCTTGTTGAGCTAGCTTTAACGCAAGTTGTTAAGCATCATTTGTGTTACAAGCTTTAATACCCAGTGTGAATGTCGATAGCTCAGTTGTAACGTCGATAAGTGGCTTAATTATAATTTTGCTTTAGCTGTCAGAGTGACACACAAAGCTAAATTGGACGGTTTCTCACGAAGCAACGTTTGCATTAATATTAATCACAGTAAATACAGGTTCAGAAATAGCGAAGAAAATGCATATAACAAGGCAGATTTTTATGATAAGTCTTTATTTTAAAGCTAAAAATTAACGCTGTTATCGAGTATGTGCAAAAGCTAGCATGAGCCGTTATTTATTACGATGCTAATGTGCCAAGTGCAAAATGAAACCTGCTTATCTCATCTTTTAATCGAGTTGAGATGTTTAAAAATGTCATCATGCATATTTGATTCGGTTACAAGTATGCGGTTGATTGGAGCACAATATGCAAAAATTAATGAGTGCGTTACTTAACGCGGCTTGGCCATGTGGCTTGCTGTTTACAATATCTTTGTTCTTGAGTGGGTGTGATAACGCACAACCCCATCCAGAAGTCCTAGATGTACAGAGTCAGCAGCCGATAGTGATTAATTGCTCTGATGATTGGTATCAGCAGGTTGAAAAACAATTACGCTCTGACGATGGTCAAGGCCACGGCCCTGATTTAGGCAGTGATGAGTGGCAAAGCGTGATTGAATTTAAGTTAGGTTTAAGAGGCGATCTGAGCGTGCCTAAGCGAAACACCGATGCATGGTGCACTTTTATTGATGAGCGTTTACAGCACTAAAATCTTGCCTGCACTGGGTGCAGGCAAGATAACATCATAACATTTCGCTTAAAAATCTCGTTGCCAGCCGGCATAAACCGTTGTTTCCCATTGGCTACTATCCAATGTTTGTGGGTACTCACTGTAACCAATCGTGCCACCCAGTTTCAGTTTTCCGGCAAATAATGGGCGATGATAGCTGGTATCGAGTTGATACACTCGTTCATATCTTCCTGGTGAAACAGGATTGCCACCAACCTGTGGGTTACTGTCTGAGCCATCGACATTTAACCTTAACCAACGTAATTTAGTGCTTAGGGTTTGCTGATTATCCAGCTGGGTGATAGCCCCAACAACGAAGGTTTCAGAGTCATTGTCATAAGTGCTACCTAAACTTCTTCCGTAATAGCGATAACCAGACTGGTAAAATCCATGTTCATAGAGACAGTTGTATATTTGAGGGTCTATACCGCAAGCAACCTTGGTATCTGCGTATTCGAGAAAAAAGCGCGTTGACAGCTGCGCGATATAAAAATCAACTCCGCCCATGTTAGCGGCATTGATCAGTTTATTTTTACCATTATGATAATCTTCATGGGTACGCTCATAATACACACCGTAGGGAATACCAAAGGCAGTATCAGACCATCTGAAGTCATAACCTGCCAACATGTTTTCTTGGCCGTTTTCTATTTCACCTTCATTCATGCCACCGTTGAATAAACCATCCCACCAGTCTGATAGGCTATTACCGTAGCCATCGCCGCCCCATTGCATGGTCCAAGATGCACCAATTTCAAGTTTTGATATTGGGCGCAGTGTTCCTCTAGCGCCCCAATGGCGAGCATTAGCAACGTAGCGTTCGCTTTCCATTTGACTGAAGCTGGTGGTAAATGTCCAAGGGCCAGCCCAGCTTAACCAAGGGGTATCGAATGCTTGGCTATTATTTCTGGAAAGGGTGATACCGGGTAATGGTCGCGCATTATTAGTTTGGATTAAGCCTGTATCCCAACTGGGGCCCCAATACTTTTGGACCGCGCCCGCAAAGACCATCCAATTACCTAGCATGACGGCGGCAAAGCTGTCATCTAAGCGGCTGCGGTTGCCATCAATCGAGTCGTGATGATAGCTGGCCGCCAGTCGGCCACTAAACCAATCTTGGGTGACTTCCACCTTTACCTCAGCTTCAGCCTTGTCACGGTAATCATTGCCAAAACCGATAAAGCGAGCACGATCATTTGCACCATTAAAACCGGTAGAGATGTTCAGGCCTTGATGATCTTTTTGATAAGCGGCAATAATTCTTTGATAGGCATCGGCTTGCACGCCGGTTAATGAGGCGATATCGGAGTTATCAAGATCACTTTTAATTCCTGCCCACATTAATGGGTAGGTAGTGATCGGCTGAATTATGATGCCATTATCTGATAAGAGTTGAATGTCGGCGCGTAAAGAGAGATCGGTTGGTTCTATCCACCAAGCTGCTTGAGTGCTAAAGCTTGATAGCACAGCGATCCCTGCCAATGGTAATAACTTCATTGATTTTCCTAATTGAACTTTGATGTTTTAGCCACGATATGAGAGTGAAATTGCGATAATAAATGGCGTGCTCATATCGATGGGCCGATGACTATGTCTTGGTATTGATAAATTGGTTTTGAGCTGATTTAGTTGTTTCAGCATAGGTATTTAGCATAGCAACCTGATGGTTACGAGTCATGCTATTTACCGTAAATGCTCGCGCATCTTCATTGTTAGATAAATAATATGCCGTTGCAGGTTTAATTGAGCCACTATTGCCAGAAGAAATATTGATCATATCAGCATAGATTTGATATTTCATTTGGGCTTTCTTGAACTGCACATAATTGTCTAGTTTTTCATTATATTTAATTGGCACAGGTTTTGTGGTTTCAATTGAGTTTTCAGCAGACGCCTTAGCATTTATATCCACATTGGAGGTGGATTGTACTTTAGAATACACCTTAGATTGTTCTGTCGCCTGTAAAGCGCGAGCTTGAGGACTAATTGACACCGTGCTAGAGATATCTGTTGTCGGATTAAGCAAGCGCTTTGGCTGGGCTGTATCTTGAGGTTGGCTTTCTGTACGCGCTATTTTTTGAGTAAGCTTGTCAGCACTTGAATGTGCATTTGCAATAACAGATAAACCTTGAGTTGAAATGGTATGCATTTAGGCACCTTTAACGTATGAGAAAATCAAAATACCAAGCTGAAATTGGGTGATGATTTTAACTAAGTAATCTGATAAATCAGATTGAAAAATCATCTAATGGCGCGTTACTAACACTCCGCTTACAAAATCGCCCAGTGAATCATGCGAATGTTACAATCATTCAACTTTTGTGTTGTTTTGTGAAACATGCATATTTTGCATGTGACGTGCAATTGTTTAGCGTTACCGGTTATTGATATAGAATGACGTCATCTTAAAGCATGGTTTTGAAGCCCATGGCGACAAGCATCTGCACAACTCATTTCTAAAAATGGCTCAGATAGGATTAAATGAAGATAATTTTACTGACACATCAACGGGAACTCGACAGAAAGTCTAATACTGGTCAACTAGTGCTTGATGTGATGGGATTAGCGGCAAGACAAGTCATATGGGATAGAGTTAACCCCGATGAGACATTATTAAGCTTGATTGAACAAACGAAAGTTGGCTTGTTATTTCCTGAATCAGAGACCGATGAAAAGGAGGTGGGAGGCCAGCCAAGACAGGTTTGTATCGACGAAAGTAATAAAGCGGCATTGGCTGAATTTGAATACTTAATTATTATTGATGCCACATGGCAAGAAGCCCGCAAAATATACAATCGCAGTGTTTACTTACGTGCACTGACAAAGGTGAGTTTATCTCATTCGATGAAGTCCAGTTTTCGGCTAAGAAGGAACCAAATAGACGGCGGGCTCTGCACCGCAGAATGCGTTGGCTTGTTATTGAGCTATTCAGATCAAATGCAATTGACGAACAAATTAATGCGTAAGTGGCAATGTTTTAATAGCAATCACAGTCAATAAGTGGTCAGAAATAGCCAAGAAAAAAGCAGGGTAACAAGGCAGGTTTTAATGATAAGTCATTATTCTACAATCTAAAATTCATTGTCGAAATTGCGTATTTCACCAGCTAGAATGCTCAGTGATTTATAACCATAGGAATATACTCAAGGCAGAAATTACAGCGCTTGAAATAAAACTGGGCAAGTTCCCTATGCCCAATTTTCAATCACAAGATAATTCAATTGTTAATATAATGTTAAGCTGAAGTGTAATGCAAGACCTTTACAAAAAAGCCGGTATCTTTTTAACAAAGATACCGGCTTGATGGACGGGTAAGCCAATGAGTTAGAGTTTGTAACTCATGCTTAACATGATCATGTGCGCTGTATAGTCATGGCTATTGCTGCCAAAACCGACCACATTCCATATTCCGTCTGGGGCGATATCGTTCGCGGCATCATTATCTAAGTACTTTTCAATTTTGTAGTCTAAACGTAGACCCATTTTGTCAGTAGCTTGATACTGTGCAAACAAATTAACGTTATGTACTTTGGCAAAGTAATCACCGTAATCACCAGTAATTCCCTGGCTAACCTGGGTATTACTGTCTGATTTAGAGTAGGTATAATCTAAGCCTAAACGTAAACGACTATCCATTAAGTTGTTGTAACTTAACCCCGCTCCCATGACATCAATCTTATCTTCAATTTCAGCTTGCCAAGTTGCAGTGGTAAAATTGCTGCTGCCTGATTGATCTGAATTGACGGTTTGATGGTTGTAGAAAGCATTCAACATCATATCTGCTGAAAGCATATAGCTAAGGTTTGCATCGTAGCTGGTGTCTTTAGACTCAGTTAAGCCGATTTCAGTATTTTTGTAGTCATCAAGCGCGTAGCGAACACCAACATCGATTGTGAGCTCATCAATTGGAGTATGGCTGATACGTGCTTCAACTTGACTTCTGTCTCTATCGGCAAGGTAATATTTACGCAGTAATGGGTTTTGCTCTTTCGATGTCCACTCAGACACTTCATAGTCAGAGCCGTCACGTTGACCGTAACTGCCTTTAACCCACATGTCCCAGTTTTCAAAACTGTTGACGCGGATTCGAGCCCAAAGGTTGTTTTCATCGGTGATTTCACGGTCTTGGTAACTCCGCTCATCACGTTTAAACTCGTAACCGCCGTCTAATTTTAAACCGTAGTTGATGCGGTAATCTGCGCCAAGTTTCGCTCTATGCGATGTGTGATCGTATGGCGTGTTATAAGCCACCTGACCATTGACATTGTTGATACTAATTTGGGTCCATTCTTCAACTTGAGTGTTGTTTTGGCGATCGCTGTAATTGTAACTGCCATTCACTCTAAAGCTGCGGCTGATTTTAGTCACAGCCTTTAAGTTCATCCCAGTAAGATCAACACTTGCATCCAATGACTCAGCAGGCAGTTGATAGCCATAACCCGAGGTAACAAACTCTTGATCTTGGGTCATTTTACCAACCATTACTCGTCCTGAAACCGCTGTAACAGAGTCATTGAATTGTCCCATCAATGATACTGTGTGTGCTTCATTGTCAGGGTCGAGTGACATATAACCCCGAGTTTGAGCACCAAAGGTTGGGTTAAACGCGTTGTCATAACTCAGTTGGTTATTAGCATTCTTAAATGATGAACCATTGTAATTTAAGCTAGTAAACCAATTGTCACCTTTTAACTTAATGCCCGCTTCTAAGGTATCGGTTGTGTAATCTACCGGCTCAGCAAGCATCATTGACTGATTAAAAAAGCTGCCTGAAGCTTGTTTAGTACCGGTTTTATCTTCACGTTGAAAATTAACAAAGGTGGTAAAAAGCGATTCAGTTTGATATTCAATGCCCAATCCCGCTCTTTCGCGGTTAAGCGATAACTCAAATGGATTCAAACTTGAATATAACATGGGCATTTGTGAGCTAGCACCGGCAGTGATCCAATTGTCAGGTAAGGTCAAATTATTACCACCCACGCCTAGATAAGGCGTTAGGGCAGTATTAGAGGTATAACTGGCAATCGAGCGATAGTTAAGGTTAAGGTTATAAGTGCCTAACTTGCCGACATTAATATCAGCACGGCCATTGTCCATACCCATATCGGTGGCTTCTACATTGGCTCTATAACCATTATCGCCGAGGTATTGAATATCTGCATCGAGTTTTCCAGCAAGTTCATTTGCTGTTTTAAACGCATTAGCCGACTTGATATCGTCTTCGCTGTTGTAACCCATGCCAATGCCAACACTGCCTGAAGTGCCAGTTTCAACGGTACAGCCTTTACAGGACCAGGCTGAAAATTTCACATTTTCAGTGTTAGCGTTGGCTAAGCCATATCCGCCAGCCGTTGCCATAAAACTCGCGGGGGCAAGAAGGGCTAGGGTGATTAAGTTTAATTTATAGTTCATAGTGTTAACTCCCTAGCGCTGTAATAGCTTACCTGATGGATGGTTTGAACCATGCACTTGGCTATGGCAGTTTAAACAACTGCGGCCACCGGTAAATGCGTTATCTCCAACATTGGAGCCCATACCTGTGTTGCCTAAATAGGCATTGCTAGCATGGCCATCGCTGGCATGACATTGCTGACACAGTTGTGGCGCGCGTGTTTTTAACATGCCGTCATTCACACTACCGTGTGGGTTATGGCAGCTAACACAATTCTCTGTTACTGGCGCGTGTTCCCAAAGTTTAGGGCCACGTTTTTCAGTATGACACTCGTAACAGGTTTCATTCACGCTAGGTTTAATTAAATCAGCATCTGCTAGGCTTCCGTGTGGATTATGACAATCACTACAGGTCATTTGATTCCACTTCATTGGGTGACTAGAACGCTTATTCATATCGGTTTTTTGTTTAGTATGACAGCTTGTACACACTTCCATTTCCGTTTGCTTAGACAGCACCGGATCTTTAGCGGTATGAACACTGTGACAAGAGGCACAAGCCACATCGGCATTGTCGTGATGGCTAGTATTCCATGACATACGCTTGTCATCTAAATGACAACTCATACAAACACTATTTTGCTTGTCAGCTGGCAGTGTCGAGTTAGGCCCGAAAGCGATCATCGGCTCTTTGCCACCTTTGTTATGCGAACCTTGCGGACCGTGACAGGCTTCACATTGTAAGCCAGCCATTGGGCTTTTACTTGAATCAATTGCCCCATGCACGCCTTTGAATAGGTCCATGACCTTTTCTGAACGTTTGTGACACATTAAACAAGAGTCAGCACCTTTAGGTGAATATTTGCCTTCTGCAAATTTGGTATCTAATGTCGCTTCGACTTCTGCCGGCGACATTTTCTCATCCCATTTTGCGGCATGTGCAGGCATTGCCAAACCCACCATTAACACGGCGGCAGACAATAGCCCTGCAAAAATTGAATTGGTTTTATTTGTTGTCTTCATCAGTAGACTTCCTAATTTGTCCATAAAACGCTTTATGTAACTTATCAGCGCGTTGCCAAGAAAAGGGAGAAGTTAATCACTTCTCCCATGGGCAAATTACATTTTGATCTTGCTATGATTTTCAATGCTTGGGGCATGACAGAAGAAACAAGTTTCTAACTGAGCTGCAGCATTTGCTTCTTGGTAAGACCCGTTAATAACCGCGCCTTGACCCTCCGCATGAGTTTTGATTGCTTCAAAACCATGACAAGAGGCACAGGTTGCGGTGATAGGTGTGGTGTAGCTATCTCCGCCACCGGCAGTTGCTAATGCGCCTTTAAGCTTGAATGCATCTAGATTGAAGTCATTGTGACACTGAGTACAATCTTTAATAATGCCTTGCTCGCCATGAACACTATGCAGTTTCATTTCTAGTGCACCTTGTTTAGCACCAGATGCATAAGTTCCATCAGGTGTGTGACATGCCACACAAGCATCAACGCCGATAATAGGCTTATCGTTGGCATCATTGGTGTGAGAAACCTGCTCTGTCATCACAAAACCAGCATGGTGACCTTTGTGGATTTCAAACGTATCACCGTGACAATTTTGACAGGTGTTAAAGCCAACTGAATTAACATGGCGGTAGCTAGGAGCATTACCCGAGTATGTCGCGTGGACGAGTTCAGCCTTCATACCGGTCGTTGCAACGCCTTCAGCACAATCTATGGCTTGCATACCATCGTTACACATTTCTAAACCAATAAAGGTAAAGGCTGTGTCAGTATCGTCATTACCAAAAGGTAATGACGGGATGACAAACTCAAGATTTCCATCGACAATGGCAGCGCCATCAACTAATTGACCTTTAGAAACCAGATCTTTAGCAATTTTGGCTAGTCCACTTCCAGGGCTCTTGTTGTAACCCATAATGGGGAAGTTAGGGCCAACGTTTGTGATGGTTTCTAATCGTTGGATTTTGCTGATTAAAGAGGCTGCATCTGTTGCTGCACCATCTGCATTAAGGATAGTGACAGAAAGGGTAGCCGATAAATCAGCATCGGTAGCTTTATTGGCGACTAAAGTTGCCGTCATGCCATATTGGTTAATGAAAGCTTTTTTCTGAACAAAATCACCTGTATGAAGTTCTTCTGTCCAAGAAGCGTTATGACAAGCGATACAGTTTGAGTTGTCTAGCTGTTGAGAGTGACCTTGACCGGCTTTAAAGTCGATATTGGTGTGGCAGCTTGTACAGGTTTCCATGGTTGGAATACGTGTCCAGTTACTCCATTCTGTTAACTCTTCAGACTCAACGTGGCAAGTTTGGCAGTTGTCTTGCACTATTGCATGAGCGGCGTCTGCACTTTTATCCATGTTACGGCCATACATTTTATTGTTGTTGTGGACGTTATGAATTAAATGATCAAAACCAACTTGTACTTTTCCTTTTTCATCAGCCATTTCGTTGGTATGACAAGAGGTACAGGTTTGCAGTGATGTGTAGCTGTGGTAGATGCTTTCGCCCTTAGCATGACATGTGTTACAGGTTTCATTGCTCACGACGTTTTTGCTGTACAGCGCTTCGTAGCCTTCACCACTAAAATCTTCGGTGTATTCAGTACGAGGCACAGTGGTTTTGCCATCTGCTAAAGTAGATGCTGCAGCTATGACATTATAACGCTGTGTTAATTGAGGGTTATAGCCTTCAACATCAACAACAAAGCTGTATTTACCATTTTTTAAATCGGTAAAGGCATTTTGAGCGCCAATATACTGCCATTGTGCACTGTTACCTGCACCCGTTGCGCCGGTTGGTACTAGCTGAACCACTTTTTTTATTTCTAATTTTTGTAAACCAATTACGGGTAAATCATCTTCGCTAGTTGCGAAAACTTCCACGTGTGGTTTGCCGTCTTCATATGTGACTTTGGTAATGTCGAGATTTAGCACTTTAATGGCTTCAGCAGGCTCTCCGCCTGGGTTGCCAGGGTTACCCGGATTACCATCATCACCACCACAACCAGCAAGTGTCATAGAGGTTGCTGTTGCTAACAACAACGCAATTTTTGAGTATTTTGTGTTCATCATATTTTCCCTGCAAAGGTAAAACATCATCTTAACTGGCAGTGTCCTCTGCAAGGTGCGCCTAAATGGTGCTTATTATTCAGCTAAGTAGATGTTGGAAAATGTATTCCTATCAATAAGGTTACTGCACCTGAGTTTAAAAATCTTTAATCCTAGGGTGAATGTGTGACTCTGTTCTAACTATTCCTAAAGGGGTACTTAGAAATGCTAGAGAGGAGACAATGTCTCCTCTCTTGTAAACCGTTATTTAAAAATAACAGGATGAACTTTATCTACACCAAAGGCTTTGCCTTCCGCGTGACAAGTCGCACATGTTTCTGAGCCAGGGACATAAGTTCCGACAGGATCATTTGCTGCACCACCTTCTGAGCGAATATGCGCAACGATGGACTCTTTAACACCATGACAACTGATACACGTTGCTGCAGTAGGCGAGAATTCTACTCTGCCTAACTCGGGATCAGTTGTTTGGGTTGCTGGAACTTCATCAAGGTTTTTCATGCTTAACTGGCCTTTATCATGACAGGTAGCACAATTTCCATAATGCGAAGGGAAGGTGATTCTATCTTCTGCTCCAGATTCTTGTCCCTTACGTTTATTAGCATGTAAAGCATGAATGCGAACTTTAAAATCAATATGTTCGACTATTGATTTGCCACTACCTCTAGAGTAGGTCGCGTTATGACACATTTGACATTCACCTTCAAAGTTTGTGTAAGAACCATCATGTTTAATTTTGGTTCCGCCAAACTTAGATAAGTATTTGCCATCATGACAGTTTGCACATGTTTCGTTGCTGACAACTTGACGGCGTGCAGTAACATTTTCTGTTCCTGACAAATCAAAGGGCACGATTTCACCTACAATCGTTGCAGGACTTCTTGCTTCGTCAGAGCCAGTACCACAAACAACACCCTGTAAAGTATCTCTGTCGACACACATTTTTGTCGTGATAACAGCTGTAGAAGGTAGCGTGGCGTCAGCAGCTAAATCCATTCCTGAAATAACGTAACTGAACAATCCGTCTTCCGACTTAATTGGAGTTTGTTTTAGTAACTCGACTTTTTTGTAACCCGCTTCAAAATCATTTGAATTACCAAAACCAAGCATTAAATTACTTTGCGATAGTCTCGCATCTAAATTAGGGCTACTCACACTTTGTTCGTTAGTGTCCGTCACCTTAATGTCAAAGCTGAGCTCTTGTTTGGCCTTGTCGTAGCTAACACTATTCGCGACTAAACTTGCACTGTAACTATCTTGTGCATTTTGTTTAGCGACCGAATCTGTAAAGTGATGTGCTGCACCTGGTGTGCCTTGATCAGCATGACATGTCGTACAATCTGTTGTGCCAATATATTTTTCATGCATGTCACTTTTGATTTGAGCAGGATCGGTTGAGCCAGAGTGACATGAGCCACATGCTAATGCCGTATGGTGCTTAAAGTTATCGGTATCAGGAGGGCTTTGCTCTGTATCTTGGTGACAAGCTTGACAGTCATATAGATCGGCAGGGAAGGTCACTTTTGAATAGTCGTGCACACTTCCTTTATATCCAGCAATTAAATAATCGCTTTTATGGATTTTGTGTGCCATGTAAGCAAAATCAATTGGGCTACCCGTTTCTGGGTCAGCTGAATAGTTAGTGTGACAAACTTGACAATTTTCTAATGCAAAACGCTTGTCGCCATGAAGAATGAGTTTTGGTGCCCAAGCATGATCATAATCATCGCTATGACAACGTAAACATGATTGTTCAAGCGAATTAACGATGCGACTTTCTTCTTCGCTTACCGCTTCACCCGTCGTTGGGGAAAAATCAAAGTGAGTATTGACCAGTTTATTGGTATTTTGATCAGCTCTTAATTCCATCGTTATGCGGTGAGTTAACGTTTCATCGTAAGTCAGATCTAAACCTTCAATTGGCTCTAAGTTATTTAAGTTAAGATTGAAGGTGTAAGTATATTGTCCTGGTGCTTCAGTGGTTAAACATGCTTGTTTACAGCTTGATTCAATCGTTGCTTGGATCTGAGTGCCCGCTTTATCTTCGTATCCTGGTGGAATTTCTGCAGCAACTGGAGTGACAACTTTGTTGTTATAGTTTATCCATTGTGGCGTTTTATAGCCTTTGCCATTTTGTGGAACAAGCTTAGCAATACCCAAGCCTAAGGTGTCCACGCCAGGATAAGTCACAAGGTCGGTAATCGCTACACCATTAGCATTTTCAAGGGTAAAGTTAACTTTTATTACACCATCGGTGATATCGGTATTGTTAATCGTAACGTGTAAACTTGATGCTTTTCCGACAGAAAGGCTAATTGGGCCATCTGGGCCGTCTTCACCATCTTTACCATCGCTTCCACAACCTGCTAGTGCAAAGGATAAAATCCCTGCACTAAAAACAGCTTTAGCTGCTGCATTAAAATTAAATCGTTTCATCATATTTTCCCTGCAATATTATCACTTAAGGTTATTCATCCCTAAGTGTTTGGTTTTAACCCATAGACAGTTTAACTAACCTCTGACTCTTTCTCAGCGAGAGGACGCAAGAGTTGTGAACTATGTCCATCTATTCCTTTAGTAGTAGAGCTTTAACGATGATGTTGACGTCATATGTTAATTTTTTACTAAATTAAACTGTTTATTTGTAAAGATATCAGTTTTCTTTGAAACTTTTTTCAACAATAACATTAGCAAAAATATGGTCATTGAGATTGACAGAAATGTGTTCTTTTATGGTCAAAATTCAGATGTGTGATTTTGGTCACATTTTGTAACTTACTGAAAAGAGTACTAATTGAGAATAAATCTCATTAATGCTCTTGGGTTTTGATAATTTACCTTGAGTAAACCAATTTTGTGATGAAGGTGAAGAGTTTGCAGATATCATCCAATCTAAATGTAAATTCAAATTTTCAATGAGCTGGAAATTTGCATAGGTTCTAAGTTGTTGGTTTGATGTGTTCGATTGCGCCAATAGAGGTAGGGTCATTTGATAATTCATGCCAATAATGAGCTTATTATTGAATAGTTGGTGCATGATCACTTCGCTGCCTAACACAGTATATTCTTGGTGGTTTGAGGCGTATTCTAGCTGCCGTTCTGACACTGCATGATGTGATGCATATGCAGCTGGATAAGCGGTATATTGTTGATGTTTTATAAAACTGTTAAGGCTGAATTGTGTTGATGGTTGCCACTGTGCATTTATGCCAATGTGTGCAGCAGGTAATGCCTGCCAAGTTGAATGCTCATCGATGTCATAGGATTCGCTACTGCTTAATATGCTCACTGATGGAGAAAAATACATTGTGTCAGCTTCTGCATGCCCAAAAGCTTGCTGAGACGGCATAAAATGGTCTGTTGATTCTATATAGGTATTGTTTTCAAACTCTCCTGCATTACTGGCTTGATGAATACCTAACATTGAGCAGAAGGTGAATGCGACAAGTAAGATGCGGCTCATTAACATTCTCCTTTTTAGTGATACTCATCATTATAGCCATCTTGTATTAATAACAACTTATTCAAATTTGTGAGAATATTCGACAGCGATATTAAATATTTTAATTTTAAAACAACAGCTTATTAAATTGTTATGCCTTGTTGCGTACTCTATTCCTATGCTGTTTTTGAGTACTTATTTACTGTGATGAGTATGACGTAGCAATCAATGAGATACATACACAAAAGCGCAACTCTCGCGCCGCTAAAGTTACAGTAAATAAAGTATAGAAGATGTTTTGGGACGTGCTTTGAAATTATTAAATTGGGCAATGATTGTGCAACTAGTTGCCAAAACGAAAAAAGGCCGTCTTTAGGGGTTGATTGCACAGATGCGTTAAGGGATAATCGCCGCGTTCTAGATAAGCTTTCAACTTTTTTAGAAAACTATGGTGACCCTAGGGTCCCCCCGCAACGATAACTTGTGAACTCGGCCAGGCCCGGAAGGGAGCAACCGCAGCAAGCGACTCGTGTGCCGGGGTGTCGGCTCTAGGGGAGCCTCCAAACTCCCTCACTTGCTTCTACTTTGCAGAATTTATTCAGTGTGTTTTAACTGCATTACTGATTGTTGTGGTTTTTGCTTTTGTTGTTCTTCTTTTAATCTTTTTTGTAAATTGGCTTTCAAAAATGCTCTTGAACGCTCTAATGCACAACTTATTTCAGTTTTCATTTGCTTGAGTTCGTTATAATCTTCGAAGAAATAAGTATCCACTAGGTGCCTAATGTACCTAACTGGCAATTGATTTAAGGTTACGCAGCAAAGATCTGCCAAATAGTCCTCAGGCAGCTCATCCATCAATCCTTCGTCGCGTAAGATTTCCAACAGTAAGACTTCATAATAATTACGGAATTCTAAGTGCATTGTGTGACTCCATTGAAATGTTTTTTATTCTGCAATTGCGGTCTTTCACAGGCTGGCTATGTTGTTCATTGTTTTATTTTTACACCCAAACCTGATTTGCTGCAATCAACAATTGACTGTGTCGTAGGGTTAAGGCTTCAACTTGACGACTATAACCACCCCCTATAACAGCGGCAATTGGGATGCTTTGTTCTTTTGCTACAGACAATACTAGCTTATCTCTTTTAAGAATGCCTTGGGTTGAGATATTTAAGTAACCCAAATCATCATCCTCATGAATATCCACTCCGGCATCATAAATAATCATATCCGGTCGATGTAGTTGGATTAAATATTTCAATATGCTGCTAATGTGATCAAGGTACTCGTTATCATCACATCCTTTATCAAGTTCAATATCGTAATCTGATTGCGGTTTTCTGGAAGGGAAATTTTGTTTGCAATGTACCGAGCAACTAATAATGTTTGGTCTGTTTTGGCATAAGGTTGCCGTGCCATCACCTTGGTGGACGTCACAATCAAATATGAGTACCGTATCAATCTTTTCAGTTTCAATAAGATGATTAGCCGCAATGACTAAGTCATTAAAAATGCAGAAGCCACTTCCATATTCATGGTGAGCATGATGATATCCGCCAGTAAAGTGCACGGCTATCTGATGTTCTAGGGCCAGTTTGCAGGTTAGCAAGGTGCCATTGATTGCATGAAGGGTTCTGTCGACTAAAGGCTGACTCCAAGGAAAACCAATTCTCCTGAGTGCCTTTGAGTCAATGGTTCCATTGATAAAAGCATTGACATAATCTGGGTCATGTACTGCTTTAATAAGCTCAAGATCTATTTTTTCAGCTTGGTAACGCCTACTTGAGCAAACTAAGCCGCTTCGAATAGCATGCTCAAATAATTGCTGGTATTTAGCGGTAGGGAAGCGGTGCATAGCGGGTAACGCCAACTGAGAATAGCTGGCGTGATAGACAAAGGGCAGTTTCATGATCCCATTACAACTGCTTTATTGCCCAGCCCATAAATTCTTTGCGGGTTTTTTCATCTGCCTGTAACCACCAATACTGTAGCATTTGCTCAGCTTGGGCTGGGTTATCTGCTTTAATTGGTTGAGCTGTATTGGCTTCACTGGTGGCTACCGCCGTTGCCGCAACAGTGGCAGATACCGCAGGTTTTGCTGATTGAACAGCTGCGGCGGTCGCGGTGTCACTTCCAGTAGCATTGACCGCTAAGGCATCAACGTTATCACCTTTATTGCCACTAAAAATGTTGGTAAGAAACGATCCTTCTTCAAAATTCGTTTGTTCAACGGTGTAATTGACCGCACCTTTGTCTTCTCGCGTGATTATGATTTTTGGGTCTTTGGCAAAAGATTTTGGCCGTTTAACTACATCACCATCGGCAGCTGATAACGTGTAATTGACATCGGCATCAACATTTAATGTCACGATAAACGGGGCTGACTTGATAAAGCTTTGGCTGTCGCTGAAATCATCTTCCACCATATCATGATATCTGATGGCGATTTTATGACTTCCATTGTCCAGTGATAAATCAGATTTGTGGCTAAACATGTTTGTTTCAATCTGTTTACCATCCAGCGCTAAATATTCAAAAGACATAGGAATAGTGAGATTAGCTGCCATCAACGACGTTGATGATAGCAATGCCATAATAGCACCGGTGGTGACGAATGATTTCATTGTTGCTCCTTAACGATTAAAACTTTGGCGAGGACGCTCAAAGTGTTGTATCCGCTCTTCAATATAACTGATAGCTTGGCGGCATTTACCTAAACGACGATGCATTAAAAGGATGTCATTTTGCAATCTAATTTTGTCAGCAGCATGACATAACTCTAGATTTGATTCCATTTGTTGAATTTTATATTCAAACTTTTTAGCCCAGTTGACATGTTTGTTCAATTCTTCATAAAGCTGATGACTGTTATACATAACATGAGTTGCAATCCAACCAAACTCACTGTTTTGCATTTTTTGTTGTTTTTTCGCGTATCGAGCCCGATTGCTGGCTTTTTTCTGTTCGGCCGATTTTAGGTTCAACCCAGTGGTTAACAATGCCCGTCTTAGTGCGGTAAACCTATCTTGAATGCGTTGGCAACTGAGTTCAATAGTGCTTTTGGTTAGCTTTAGGGTTAACTGTTTTTCTAATTGGGAGACATCTTTTCGTAGTTGTTGAACACACGGCAATAATTGTGCGCCTTGCTGTACAAACAGATTATGGTTAAAGCGCTCAACGTGTTCGAGCGTTTTTTTCTGCTGTGGTGCGAGTTGTTGATCATGTTGAAGGACTTCTTGTTCGATATGATCAAGTTGCTGCTTCAACGTTAACAGTAGTTGTTGGGTGTTCATACCCAAGCACTCCATGCTAAATGAGTCGCAATACTAACAACAGAAATGATAAATAGTGGCTTGATAAATGGAATCCCAAATCGAATCGCACTGCGGGCTCCGATGAAGGAGCCAGCCATCATACACACACCCATCCACAAGCCTAATAACCAATCAACTTGACCAAGAAAGGCAAAAATGACTAAGGCGGTAATATTACTTATCAACGTCATCACTCTGGCAAGCGCACAGCTTTCGAGCAGCGGTAATTTATGCAGTGATATAGATGAAACGGTCCAAAATGCACCTATTCCAGGCCCTGCAAAACCATCATAACCACCTAAGATTAATCCTTGTAATCCTTGACGAGTATTAGAGGGCGCTTTTCGGGGAGATACACAATGGTTGCCTCCCATTGCTTTCGGGCTGAATAACGTATAAATAGCAATACTGATAATCAGTAAGGGTAATAACTTTTCAAGCCATTCTGCTTTGAGTAAAAAAACTAGCCCACATCCTAAAATGGCTCCTGCGAAGGTGGCAATGGCACTGGTTTTCCAAAACATAGGCGTAAATAATTGTTGTTTATAATAAGTGTAGCTAGAGGTAGTAGAACCAAAACAGGCTGCTAGTTTATTGGTGCCTAAAGCTAAATGTGGAGGGATCCCCATCGCAAGTAATGCTGGAATAGATAATAATCCACCACCGCCAACAATAGCGTCTATAAATCCTGCAATAACACCTATAATCGCTAAAATTGCAAGGTGGTTAGGGTCTAACAATAGTTCCAAAAATGTACCTACTCAATCACACGCCTAAAAGGCGGCAATGCATCAATTAATGATTTTCCATAACGCTTAGTGACTAAACGACGGTCTAAAATAGTCACCCGACCATAATCTTGCTCTTTACGCAGTAATCTACCACAGCTTTGCACTAACTTGCGCGAAGCATCTGGGATGGTTAATTGTAAAAATGGGTTTCCGCCTTTCACTTTAACGTATTCTGCGTGGGCTTGTTCTACAGGGGATGTTGGAACGGCAAAAGGCAATTTAGTAATAATCAAGTTAGTAAGGTAGTCGCCGGGTAAATCTAAGCCTTCAGAAAAACTTCCCGTGCCAAAAATAATACTAGGCTTTCCCTCATCACAACGCTGTTTATGTTGACTTAAAATTTGTTGCCTTGGCAGAGTGCCTTGAATAAATAGCTGCGAGGCGGGGATTTTTCCCTCAACAAGTTCAGCAACTTTCTCCATTTGCCAATAGGATGCAAACAGCACTAAAGATGCCATTTCACCATCAATTAATGCGATGATTTGTGTTGCTAATTCAGCGGTGTAATCATCGTCTGTGGGTTCATTATCCATTTGTGGAATAAACAATGTGGCATTATTTTCATAATCAAATGGTGATTGAAGGGCTAAAAAGCGGCTACCATCATGGGTACTTAAGCCCACTTGATGAGCAAAATGGTTGAAGTTATTCAAGGCTCTTAAAGTGGCACTGCACAATACCACCCCAGCAGCTTTTTGCCACAACATAGATTCAAGCATGAAGCCTACTTCAATCGGGGAGGCGCTTACGAGGTAATCCTGTTGCTTTCCTGTAATCAGTTCAATCCATCTTGCGGTTGGAGCACCTTTTTTACTGTCTTCTTTGGCAATCATTTTCCACAATTTATTAAGGTTTTCCAGGCGTTGCAGAATAAATCCTGTTTCAGATAACAAACCTTCCGATTGATGCTTTGGTACTTCACCGTCTTTGATGGCTTCAGATAATACTGCCACGACTTTATTAAATTGCTTGAGCCCGCTGCCCGTGGCAGTTGCCAAGTTTTCTGATTGAATGGTTAATGATTGCGGCAGTTGTCCGTGCTCAAAACGCCATCTTGTTTCAGGATTGGCAAAAAATTGAGGTTGAGTGTCGCAAAAATGCGCCACTTGATTAAGTAGGCTGACCATTTCGGTAATATGATCCAGCATGGCTTGAACCGGGGCAATAATATTGTTGGTTTTTAGTTGGTTTTGTAATTTGCTACAGGTTTTAGTGGCTTTATCTAACCAGTCGCATGCCCCTCTCAGCGTTGCTTGAGCGCTAGAAAAATCTCGAGCAACAATAGGCAGATGATGCGCTTCATCAATAATATAAAACATGTCTTCAGGTTCGGGCAGGATAACGCCTCCCCCTAATTCTAAGTCGGCAAACAATAAACTGTGATTAGCAATCAATACATCCCAAGTATCGACATCTTCTCGGGCTTTATGGAATGGACAATGATGGTGAGCCGAAACTTGACGGTGGCAACTGTGTTTGTCACAACATATTTGTTGCCATAAAAAATCTGGAATGGGATCTTTTAAACTATCAAGTTCACCGTTCCATTTTTTCTGATGATAATCTTGATGTAATTTTTGCAGTTGCTCTACCTGGCTCTGATCTGGTTTGGTTTGCCACATGGCCATTTGCGAGCCATCTTGCGAACCCATCATAGCTTCTAGTTTGGCTAAACACACGTACCGTTGACGGCCTTTCACTAAACCAAATTTAAAATCCAAGCCTGAATGCTGCAAAAAAAAGGGCAGATCTTTATGTAACAATTGCTCTTGCAGGGCAACGGTTGCTGTCGCTATGCATACTTTCTTTTTACTGGCGATCCCCAAAGGTATCGCGCCTAAAATATAAGATAGGGATTTACCAATACCTGTACCGGCTTCAACCACAATGATACGACGCTGTTTATCATATTCACCTGCTAAGGTTTTAGAAATTTCTGCCACCATATAGTTTTGTTCCCGGCGTGAACGAAACTGCGGCATTGCACAAGCAATGTCTTTATAGATGGTGCGAATTTGCGTTTTTACCTTATCGGTTAGCATGAGTAGTATGTATTCTGCTGTGACTGATTTATGCTGTACATAATAACAGTGAATCTTAATGCTTAAAACAGATAATCAAATTGAACACAAAACTCTTATCATCCAATCAAACATTAACTCGAATTGAAGGGCAGGTATTAACACGCCACGCGAGCTATCGCCAAGGAAAGTTAGTGCTGCAATATTATGTCAAAACTGGCACAGGTCCTGTGTTAGTTGAATTACATAATGAAGAACTGGTGTGTTTTTGTCGGCAAATTGACATTGATAAGTTAACGCCTTTTCTAACTCAAGCAAGAGTGGCCTCTTTGGCCATGTGCAACTTTCAACATCAAAGCGTTTGCGGTATTTACCTCAAAACCAGCTCTGCTTTAAAGCAACTTCAGCGCGTGGCGAATGACATTGGTGTCGCTTTATATGAAACGGATATACGCGCTGAGCAACGTTATTTAATTGAACGCTTCATTGCCTTTGATATTCAGTTTGAAGGCATTTGGGCTGAAAGTTTAATCAATTTACCAAAGTTAGATGCCTCAAGAGCCAGAAGGGCGCTACCGGCTAAATTATTGAATAAAAATAATCAAGCCGTTGTTAAAGATGCCTTAGAGCAAGACTTTAATCTCAAAGTCATTTCACTGGATGTTGAGTGCAGCATGCAAGGTGAGCTGTACTCTGTAGGCTTGTATGGGGCTGATTATAAACGTGTCATCATGATTGGTACGGCAAATGATTATCCAGATGCTGAGGAATACATCATTTGGGTTGCCGATGAAGTGGCTTTATTGCATGAGCTAATTGCTTGGTTTAGTGAGTTCGACCCCGATATTATTATCGGTTGGGCTGTGGTTGTTTTCGATTTAGCTTTGTTATTTAAACGCTGCCAGCTTCATCATATTCCTCTGTTGATTGGTCGAGGTGACACCGCGTTATCATGGAAAGTAGAGGATAAATATCGCCCAGAAACCTTAAATTTACCCGGACGAGTCGTTCTCGATGGTATTGATTGGCTTAAAGCTGCCTTTTATAAGTTTGATAGCTTTTCACTTGAGTTTGTCTCACGAGCCTTATTAGATGAAGGAAAAGCGATTGAACATGTTGAGAATCGTGGTGGTGAGATTAGCGACATGTTTATTACTGATAAACTAAAACTCGCCCATTACAACCTGACTGATTGCCGATTGGTATGGGATATTTTTGAAAAAACGCAATTACTGCCTTTTGCGATAGAACGCGCCAAGCTTACTGGACTGGAATTTGGCAGAGTCGGCGCATCCATCGCCGCATTTTATCATTTATATTTACCTTATTTGCACCGTAGTGGCTTTGTTGCACCGCAAATGCCAGCCAGTAACGGACTAGAAAGTCCAGGTGGCTATGTGATGGACTCTATCCCGGGGCATTATAAAAATGTCTTGGTATTGGATTTCAAAAGTTTGTATCCATCAATTATTCGCACTTTTTTAATCGATCCCAAAGGGTTAGTTGAAGGATTAAAAATTGCTGAGTCAGATGTCGATTCTGATGAGATTGTGGAGGGTTTTTTAGGCGCGAAATTTCATCGTAACAATCCCATTCTTCCTAAACTGATTGCCAGTTTAGCCGAGCAAAGGGAGTTGGCTAAAAAAAGTCAAAACCAACCTTTATCGCAAGCCATTAAAATTATTATGAATTCGTTATATGGCGTTCTGGGATCAAAGGGATGTATTTTTCATGATGCTAAACTTGCTAGTTCAATAACCATGCGTGGTCATCAAATTATGAAACTGACAAAAGCTTGGGTCGAAGAAATGGGTTACCAAGTAATTTATGGCGACACTGACTCTACTTTCGTTTGGCTGGGTGATGAACTGCAAATTAATGCTGATTTGATTGGCCGGCAAATGGCAGAGGCAATTACCCAAAAATGGGCCGCATGGTGTGACTCTGAATATCAATTAACGAGCTTTCTTGAGTTAGAGTTTGAGAGCCATTTTAACCAGTTCATTATGCCGACGTTAAGGGGCAGCGAGCTTGGCAGTAAAAAACGCTATGTAGGGTTAAAACTGGATAAACATTCTAAGCCAGAAATGGTGTTTAAAGGCATGGAACAGGTAAGAAGCGACTGGACTCCGCTTTCAAAACGAATTCAATATCAGTTATATCAACGTTTTTTTAATCAACAAGATGTGAGTGAGTTTTTACAATCTCAGGTCGCGTTGTTAAAACAGGGAGCGTTTGATGCTGAATTAGTATTAAAAAAGCGCTTAAAAAGAAATGTTGAAGATTACACTGCTAAATCAGCACCTCATATCAAAGCTGCAAAACTTATGGCTGAATATCAACAAGATAATACTTGGTTGAAAAGAGGAACGGTTATTGAGTACGTGATGACGACAGTTGGTGTTCAGCCTGTTTGCGATAAAATTTGGTTATTAGATTATGACTACTACATAGATAAGCAAATAAAGCCTATTGCCGAACCGATATTATCCCTATTGGGGTTGAGTTATGATGATTTATCCCATGGGCAAATGTTATTAATTTAATGCTTTTCTGCTCCAAAGTTAATTTGCTAACGCATCACAAAACGCAATTTGATGGGGGATTAGCGATGAAGGCTGTTAGTTAAAATTCTCTTCTTAATCGTCACCTCTTGGATAGGTTTAAACCATTATATTTTTTACCTTAGTGGGTTTTAAGCTTACAAGTTAATGGTGTTTCCAGTCATTGCATATGAAGATTCAATTGATTAGTGGGCTAAACGACGTTGTTTTGTGATTGCCTGACACAAAATAGCCTAATGCATAATTTATTAACAAAGATAAAACCGCCCTAACCATTTATCAGTAAAAAAAAGATTATTTTAAAAATTAAAAATTAACATTTGTAATTGCTTAACTCATCAAAATGCTGAGCCATGGTAATACGTGTGTTGTTATTTTGTTAAAGTTGCTATTTTTAAGCTGTTAAATTTGCAAATCAATATAAATTGATGATTTTTATTGGTAATTTCTTTGGTTCTCTCTTGAATGTCCAAAAAAGTTAACAGCTTGAAGCTGATAACTTGATTAACTTTTGCGCTTATGGTGTATCAATTGTTGATTACTTGTTTCAAATGTGATTTTATTGCGCTGTAAATGTGACTTTGTAACTCGTATTGTTACATATTCTCATTAACCAGCATGTCAATTAATGAACTGTTGGAATTATAAGAAAGACAAATATGTCCAGGGAGATAGACAATGCATAAGAATTTACTAGCTAAGTCAGTGCGCTTCGCACTTGTTAGCGGTGCAGCAGCAGCTGCATTTACAGCTCCAGCAGTTTTCGCTGCTGAAGAAGATGGCGCAAAAGTTGAACGTATTGAAGTAACAGGTTCACGTATTAAGCGTAGTGATTTAGAAGGTGCTTCGCCAGTAACAACAATCACTACTGAAGATATGAAGATGGAAGGTAACTTTACCGTTGCTGATGCTCTTCGTAACAGTAACCTTAACTCATTTGGTTCGTTCTCTGAACGTTCTGGTAGCTCTGCTCAATCTCAAGCAACTATCGATTTACGTGGTGCTGGTTCAAGCCGTACTTTAGTACTTATCGATGGTAAGCGTTTTCCTGGTTCACCAACACTTGGTGGTGCATCAGCTAACTTAAACGCTATTCCAATGGCTGCTGTTGAACGTATTGAAATTTTAACCGATGGTGCTTCTTCTACCTATGGTTCTGACGCGATTGCTGGTGTTGTTAACATCATCATGAAAAAGAACTATCAAGGTATTGAATTTAACGTTGGTGGCGGTTCTCGTGAAAGAGACGGCGGATTAACAAGTAAAGAATTCTCAGTTGTTGCTGGTTATCAAATGGATAAAGGTAACATTACTTTCTCCTTCGACCATCAAGATCGTAAAGGTATTTCTGATGCGGATCGTGATTACACTGCCGCAGGAGCACTTAACGCAAATTCACAAGCATATGTAGATACTCCAGGTTGGAGTATTTATGGTGCTACAGTTGCCGCTCCTGATTTCTCTTCAGCAGCAGCATCTCCATTATGTGATGATTTAATTAATGAATACGGTAATGATGTATTCGCAAAAGTAAAAGCTGATACAGATTGGAGCCCAGGTTCAGAATATTGTATGTATGCTTATGCAAACGTTTCATATAACAAAGCATCTGTTGACCGTAATACAGTTTATGTTGATGCTAATTATGAAATTGCAGAAGATATCGAGTGGTTTGGTCGTGCAATGGTGACCCAAAACAATTCATTCGGCCGTTATGCTCCTCCAGCTGCACCTTGGCGTAACATGTCTGCTACCAACCCACACAACCCATTTGGCGAAGAAACTACAGGTTATTTCCGTTGGGTAGGTATTGGTACGCGTGATGGTAATGTTGACGATTATAACCAAGATTACCTAACAGGTTTACGTGGTACCATCAGTGCACTAAATGACGCGCAGTGGGAAGTTTACTATCACCACAATATCGCTGATAACAAATCTATCGGTGAGTACTACTTAAGCTACTCTGGCCTTGCTTATAACCAAAAAAATGGTATTGATCTAGGTTCAGAAGACGGCATTAACAACATGAAAGCGACAACCTTAACTCAAGGTCGCGCTACATTTGATCAGTACAGCGGTGGTATTGGATTTGATGCTTTCGAATTACCAGGTGGTATGGTAGCTCATTACTTCGGTATGGAGTACTTCGATCAACAGTTCAGTGAAGTGTATGATGCACAATCTGAAGCTGGTTTAATTGGTGGTAGTGCTGGTAACTCTGCTGGTGGCGACCGTCAAGTATGGGCTGCATTCTATGAAGCCGTATTACCAATTATTGATGACGTAGAATTAAACTTAGCTGCTCGTTACGATGATTATTCAGACTTTGGTAACAACGTAGCGCCTAAAGCTTCTGTTCGTTGGCAAGCGCTTGATAATGTTGTTGTTCGTGCATCTTACTCAGAAGCATTCCGTGCACCTTCATTAGACCAGTTATATGCAGCAACTACTTTCAGTGCTGATACTGGTACCGACTACCCATTCTGTCAATCTAACGGTATTTCAGATGCTGATTGTGCTTCACGTCAGTTTGATACTTATATTCGTGCTAACAAAGATCTAGGTCCTGAAACATCTGAATATGTTAACTTTGGTGTTGCTTGGGATATCGTTGATGACATCGGTTTGAAAGTTGATTACTTCAACTTAAACATTGATGATGTTATTAGCCGTCGTTCAATCACTAACGTAATGCGTGGTATTGATGCTGGTACTTTACCAACTTCAGAAACTTTCTATGTTAACCGTGCTCCTAACGGCCCAGGTGGAACATTAGGTCGTGCAAATGAAGTCGGTACTGGTTATGGTAACGGTGACAAATTAGAAATCACAGGTGTTGACGTAGCGTTAAATGCTAAGTTTGAAACTGGTGTAGGTGATTTCGGTGTAAACTGGAACAACAGCTTCGTTCTTGAGTATAAACAAGAAATTGAAGGTGGTTCTGGTGCAACTGATATTGCCGGTTGGAATGGCTCACCAGACTTTAAGTCTAACATTACCTTAAACTACATGATCGGTGATCACAGCGTTTCTTGGAACTCTAACTACACTGATTCTACGTATGAAGATGATGATACTGGTCACTTAGATTCTTGGTTAATTCATAACTTAAGCTATGTATATGATGCTGGTAACTTTGGTTCAATCTTACTAGGTATTAACAACCTAACAGATGAAGACCCAGTATTAAGTTCAGCTGGTACATTTGACAATGCTGACCTATATAACAACTATGGTCGTGAGTACCGCGCAAGTTATACTCTTAAGTTCTAATCTTAGAGAAATATAATTTGTCATAATTGAAAAGGCTCCTAGTGAGCCTTTTTTATATTCAAAAATTAAGCATTTGTAGGTGGGGGTATGACTCAACATTGGTCTGACTATTGGAAGCAAGGTTATGTGACTTCATTTGGTTCAGAATTACAGCAGAATTATCAAGGAGAGTTAAAAGTCATATGGGAAACATTTGCAACTAAGTTACCTGCAAACTTTAATCTGTTAGATTTGTGCACGGGAAACGCTTCATTACCTTTGTTGATTCAAGATTGTTTATCTCAGCATGATACCAATGGGCAAATTATTGCCGTAGATCAGGCTCAGGTTAATCTTGACCCAAACAGACATACAAATAGCAATATTGACATTAAATTGATATCTGGAGTCAATTGCGAAGTTTTACCTTTTGAGTCAGAAACATTTGATTTTTGCATATCACAATTTGGAATAGAATATTCTTCGATATTACTAACATTGTCAGAAATCGCTAGGGTGTTAAAAATAAAAGGACAATGTCTTTTCGTTTTGCATCATATAGACTCAAGAATTTTAAAGGCCAACCAAAAGATTTATCAATTTATCACTCAACCTTACGTGCAGAGTTTATTAGGCAATATGAGCAAGCTTATTGTGGCAATGGGTGAGGTTCAAACGCATGATGATGTTATTAAAATAAAACAAAATAAAGAGTGTGAAGCGCTCAGACATCAAATTAATAAAGATATAAAATCTCTTGTGCAAACTGATGAATCAACAGCAAAAGAAAGTGAGTTGATGATGTACGTAGGTCAATTTTTCACGCAAGGCATGTTTTGGCCTGTGAGTCGAAAAAATGAATTTATCGACTTCATCGAACAAGAAATATCATCATCAAAGCAAAGGCTATGTGAGCTTATCAATGCGGCTGTCGATAATCAAAAATTGAATAGTATTTTATGTGAAGCTAGCAAGCTTAATCTTGTAGTACTTAGATCCGACATGGTTGTCGAAGGTGGAGAACCTATTGCTTATATATTGTCTCTACAAAAAGATAATACAGATAAAAAACCTTAACGATAGGCTGTAATTATCAAAAAATACTCACTAAATGTATAGAAAATAATCTTTCAAATTAAAATGGCAGATTAACACATCTTTCCAGTTCTTTTAGATGTTCCCAAATGTTGACACAGGTCAACATTTTGTGAAATGATGCGAGCGGGTCTATGCCTTAGCAGGTGTAGAAAAGGGAAGAAAAACTAACAATCACAAGAGAAAGATAGACTTATAGTTGTTAACGATTTATTAACGCAGTTATCAAACGTTTACAGTTATACACTCTACACTTTTTTAATTCACTTCAAATTGGTTGGGAACTATGTCCAAGGTAAGCAATAGAACAAAAATCGCTACTGCACTTGTTGGCGCACTGGCATTAGCTAGTAGCAACTTGGTAGTTGCAAATCCTCTTGCCGATGTGCAAAAGGCGGACAGCAAAATTCACGCAGATTCTGCAGCGTCACAACAAAAAGTTGACAAATATTTTGACCAAGCTCAAGACATGTTGTTTGAGTACGGCAGTGTTGCTGATGAGCGTGAATCGCTGAAGTCTTATAATGACTACGTCGCTGGTTTGGTAGCTGATCAACAAAATTCAATGGATGCAATCCAAAATGATATCAACGGTGTTGACCGTTTACGTCAAGGCGTTGTGCCATTAATGTTTAAAATGGTTGAAGCCTTAGAACAGTTTGTTCAATTAGACTTACCATTCAACACTGAAGTTCGTAAAGAACGTGTTGAAAACTTAAAAAACATTCTTAACACAGCTGAAGTTACCTTAGCTGAAAAATACCGTTTAATCCTCGATGCATACAGCATTGAGCGTGAATACGGTAACTTCGTTGCAGTTCACACTGGTAAGCTAAACCTTGATGGTAAAGAAGTGTTAGTTGATTTCTTTAACCTAGGTCGTGTAGCTCTTTATGCGCAAAGCTTAGATCAAAAAACAGCTTGGATGTATGACGCTGACGCTAAAACTTGGAACAAGTTAGAAGACAGCTATTTACGCGACATTACCAAAGGTATTCGTATTGCTCGTAAGCAAGGCGCTCTAGACCTATTCGCATTACCAATTCCAGCTGCGGAGACTGCACAATAATGAAGAAGTTAATTACATCAGCGCTAGTAGCTGCAACTTTCTCTTTAACAGCCGGTATGGTTTCTGCTGCAGATGCACCAAAAACTATTGACCAACTGTTACAACAAGTGAAAGTTGACCGTGCTAACGAAGGCAAAACAAACGCTAAGCGTGAAAGAGAATTCCAAGCTGAACGTGGCGATAAAGCATCTTTACTAAAACGTGAAAAAGACGCTCTAGCAGCAGAAAAACAACGTGGTAAAGATCTTAACCAAGCGTTTTTAGATAACGAGCGTAAGCTTGCTCAGTTAGAAGAGGACTTAAAAACAGCTCAAGGTGACTTGGGTGAAATGTTCGGTGTTGTTAAAGGTGAAGCGGGCGATTTCGCTGGTAAGCTTTCTGCATCTAATATCAGTGCACAGTATCCAGGTCGTGATGCATTCATCGCAGACTTAGGTGCGCGCAAATCATTACCGAAAATTGAAGAACTAGAACAATTCTGGGAAGCTCAATTATTCGAAATGGTTGAATCTGGTAAAGTGGTTAAGTTCGAAGGTTCAGTAACTGCTATTGACGGTAACGTTGCTAACACTACTATTCATCGTGTAGGTCCATTCAACTTAACAGCTGAGGGTAAATATGTTGTATACAAACCTGAATTAGGTTTAATTCAACAGTTATCACAGCAACCTGAAGGCTATCAAGTCAGTGCTGTAGGTTCGTGGGAAAATACCTCTTCAGGTACAGCTCCTTTCTATATCGATCCAGCCCGTGGCGTGTTATTGAACATCTTCACTAACAAAGCCAGCTTAGAAGATCGTTTAGAAGCAGGTGGAACAATTGGTTATATCATTCTTGCTTTATTAGCATTAGGTATGTTGATTGCAGTTGAACGTTTAATCACTCTTACTATCATTGGTGGTAAAGTGAACAGTCAACGTAAGAACATTGATAACCCAGGTAACAACGCTTTAGGTCGCATCTTAAAAGTTTATCAAAATAACAAAGATGTTGACGTTGAAACTCTAGAGTTAAAACTTGACGAAGCTATCTTAAAAGAAACGCCTGCTTTAGAAGCACGTATTTCTATCATTAAAGTTATTGCAGCTATCGCACCTATGATGGGTCTTTTAGGTACAGTAACCGGTATGATTGCAACCTTCCAATCTATTCAGTTATTCGGTACAGGTGACCCTAAATTGATGGCAGGTGGTATCTCTATGGCACTTATCACAACGGTTCAAGGTCTAATCGCTGCATTACCGTTAATGTTATTACACGCTGTAGTTGTTGCACGTAGCAAATCTATCGTTCAAGTTCTTGAAGAACAAAGCGCCGGAATCATTGCAGAGCACGCTGAGAAGAGGGCTGACTAATGATGCTAATCCTGATGGACATATGGGATTCCGTCAGGGGCTTCATGGCCTCCGGAGGCGACGTCCTCTGGTTGGTAGCAGCTGTGCTTTTCCTAATGTGGGTTTTAATGCTTGAGCGTTATTGGTATCTAAATTGGATATCACCGAAGCAACATCAAGCTATTATTGCTGCATGGGAAGCCAGAGATGAAACACACTCTTGGCATGCACACCGTATCCGTGAAGCTTGGGTGTCCCAAGCGAAGCAAGATTTGAATGCACGTATGCTGTTAATCAAAACCCTAGTTGCCATTTGTCCAATGATTGGTTTATTAGGTACCGTAACCGGTATGATTTCAGTATTCGATGTGATGGCAGTTCAGGGGACGAGTAATGCTCGTTTAATGGCGGCTGGTATCTCAATGGCCACAATGCCTACAATGGCAGGAATGGTAGCAGCTCTTTCAGGTGTTTTCTTTAGCACCCGTTTGGACTCGAAAATGAGAATCAGTTTAGAAAAGCTAAAAGACAGCATGCCTCACCACTAGAGAGAGATTGAACATGGCACGTAAGAAGCATTCCAGTATGGAAGAGGAAGCTCAAATTGATATGACCCCGATGCTAGACATCGTGTTTATCATGCTGATTTTCTTTATTGTAACAACATCGTTTGTTAAGCCATCAGGCTTAGACTATAACAAGCCTAAAGCGTCACAGGCTACGTCTAAACCATCGGCAAACATCTTTATTGGCATCAGTAAAACTGGTGTAATTATGATGGAAAACCGTCAGGTTGATATCGAGCGTGTAACAGCTAACGTAGAGCGTATGTTAGCTGAAGCACCAGAAGCAGCTGTTCTTATTCAAGCAGACAAAGACACTCAGCATGGCTTAGTGGTTAAAGTGCTTGATAACGTTAAAGCTGCCGGTATTGACAAAATTTCTGTATCAGCGGGGAATGAGTAATATGCTAAGAGCACTCGTATCAATCATCATTGGTGCCGCAGTGACTTTTGGTCTGTTCGCCTTCATGGCATTCTTAGTCGGCGGCGGTGCACAGCGCAACGATGAGTCGACTGAGACCCCTGTTATTGAAATTACGATGGATAAGCAGGATTCGAAGGCACAGAAGAAACCAAGGGTGACTCCTAAGCCACCACCACCACCAGAGCAACCACCGAAGCCGGATACTACACCTCCAGATGCTTCAAACAATATTGATACGAATATGTCGTTCAATATGGGTGGTGTTGAAGCGGGTTCAGCATCTACAGGCTTTAAGCTTGGTAATATGATGACTCGTGATGGTGATGCTACACCTATTGTTCGTATCGAGCCTCAATATCCTATTGCTGCAGCTCGTGATGGTAAGGAAGGTTGGGTTCAACTGTCGTTTACCATTAACGAATTAGGTGGTGTTGATGACGTTTCTGTTATCAAGGCTGAACCAAAGCGCTTATTTGATCGCGAAGCAATTCGTGCATTAAAGAAGTGGAAATATAAGCCTAAAATTGTTGATGGCAAGCCATTAAAACAACCTGGTATGACTGTTCAACTAGACTTTACATTAGAGAAGGGAGGTAGATAATGCGTAACGTTACAACTATAGCAACAGCACTACTACTTTCTGTCTGTGGAAGTACTTTGTTGGCGAGCAACGCAACTGCAGCTGAAAAATGTGAAATTGACAAACGTCAATCTCGTGCTGTTGGCGAAAGTGCGGCTAAAAAGGTTCAAAAATCCTTTGAAGCTTATACTGAAGGCAATTTAGACCAGGCTATTTCGATATTATTAGAAGCGAATGCTAAGAACGACTTCGACAAAGCGTATGTCGATCGTATGTTAGGTAACTTCTATGCAGAAAAAGGCCAGATGTCTACGGCTATTAAGTACCTGAAAACAGCTGTTCAAGCTGACATTCTTGGTGGAACAGATCACGCAGCAACAATGCGTTTGTATGCCGATTTGTTACTTCAAGAGCGTAAGTTTAAAGAAGCTATTCCATACTATTATAAGTGGATGGAGTTTACCTGTAAGGCCGATTCTCAAATGTATCGCCGTATTGGTATCGCTTACACTGAATTAAAAGAGTGGAACAAGGTACTTGAAGTTGCAGACAAAGGTTTAGCTTTAGCTGAAGCACCTGATAAAAACTTATATCAGATGAAGTTAACTGCTTTCTTCAACCAGAAAAAGTATAAAGACGCCGTTAAAGTCCTTGAGACTATGGTGCCTTTATTCCAAGACGATAAACGTCTTTGGGTACAGTTAGCACAATTCTATCTGATGACTGAAGACTATGATCGTTCTTTAGCAACTTATGACTTAGCTTATAAAAATGGTTTCTTAGAGACTGATGGCAACATCACTCGTTTATCACAACTTTTAGCGCAAAAAGGTTCGCCTTATAAAGCGGCTAAAATTTATGAAAAACACATGAAATCAGGTTTAATACCAGAAAATGAGAAGACATTAAACATTCTTGCTGGTTTTTATCATAATGCGAAAGAGTTAAAAGAAGCTGCCAGTTACTACGGTAAGGCAGCTGCTGTAAGTAACGATGGTGAGTTGTATTTGAAACAAGGGCGTATTTTGTCCCTTGACCAAAAATACAAGGAAGCGATTCCTGTACTTGAAAAAGCACTTGATTCTGGGATAGAAAATCCAGGTGAAGCGCAATTTGAGTTAGCCCTTGTTCATTTAAGTCTAAAGCAATATAAGTCAGCTTATAATCGTGCTGTTCAGGCATCGAAAGATAAGAAGACAGCTAGAAGCGCAAACAGTTATATTTCTTATATCAAAGAAAAAGCACGTATTCATAACGTTGCACTATAACCTGTTCTTCAGTTAAAAAGCCCCGAAAGGGGCTTTTTTTATGCAAATTATAAATTTTCGTATTGATTAAACTATCGGTTATTGTGCTAATTTTTATTGCCCCAAAACAACGAGTTCAATTATGTGCTCGCTCATTATCAATATTGGTTAATCACAATAATCTGTCTACATACCATAGGGTATCTAGTTTCAATATTTTTAGTGATGTTGATTGTTAGATTTCAACATTCAACTCGGCAACACATGCTAATGCAAGTTAATCAATGCCTGATGCTGATCGTGGTCTAGTTCAAGTTGGCTTGATAATGACTCTACTTGTACAAACAGCGCTTCAATATTCTTATCATCACTTGGAATACAAATTCCACCGGCTAGTTTGTAATCAATGCTGAAAGTATGGTCTTTACCGTATCTTTCTTTAAACTGGTTTATTTGTGTTTCAATTCGTTCTAATACCACTTGCGTTCCTTGCTCGTCAACGTTGAATAATCCTAAGGCAAAATGATGAGTATCTAACCTCGCAATTAAGTCAGTTGCGCGTAAAAGCGCTTCTTGTATCTGATTGGTAAATAATTCCAACAAATGAGGTTGTTTTACTGTTTCATGAATGTGTGGGCAAAGATACAATAGGGCCAAGCTTTGTTTTTCTCGTAAATGGCGGTGCCACTCTCGATTAAACACTTCCATAAAATACATTTGATTGTAAACACCCGTTTCTGGATCTCGGAAGCTTGAATTGCGAAAAGAATAGATCATTGAGTCACTCCACTGAATATTCTTTTTAATTATAGATATGATTTTTGATTCATGTGTAAAAGGAATAATAAAAATGCATAAAACTCTCCTTGCGGCCAGCATATCGTTATTAATGGCGATTCAAGGTTGTAGTGATAACACTGCTCAACAAACATCAACAACAAAGAGTATGTCTGAAGCTATGCCTGCTGAAAAAGTCAGTGTTTCTGCTGAAGAAGCTTATTTAACTATGGTGGATAATTTTTTTCAGGAGCAACTTAAGTTAGAACCCATTTACGCCACTTTTGTTGGTGTAAACAAGTATAACGATCAGTTTGGTGATTCTTTGTCCGAAGCTTATTTAAAAGCCCGTCATGATCTCAATGCTAAATATTTTGCAGAGGCAAAAAAGATTGATGTTGATGCTTTACCATCGGATTTAAAGCTCAGTTACAGTATGTTTATCTACGACCGAGATATGGCATTGATGAGTGAGACATATCCAGAACACTTCCTGCCGATGAATCAGTTCTATAATACGGTATTTACCATGGTTCAGTTAGGTTCTGGCGAAAGTGCTCAGCCTTTCAACACCGTTGAGGACTATCAAAACTGGTTGTCTCGCCTAAGTGGATTTGTTACATGGCTGCAATTAGCGCAAGTTCGTATGGAAGAGGGCGTCAATAGCAAGGTTGTTTTGCCAAAAGTGCTAGTCGATAGAATGCTGCCACAGCTTGCAGCGCAAGTCGTTAGCGCCCCTGAAGACAGTTTATTCTACTCGCCTATCAAGCTATTGCCAGAGTCGTTTACGGATGAGCAAAAGAGTCAACTTACCCAAGATTATAAAGATTTTTTATCTACTAAATTAATTCCGGCTTTGACAGATCTACATCAGTATGTTCAAAACTCATACTTGCCAAACGCAAGAGCATCAGATGGATGGTGGGGATTACCAAACGGTAAAGTGTGGTACCAGCACTTGGCTAACAGCCATACAACAACAAAAATGTCTGTTGATGAGATCCATCAAATTGGCTTATCTGAAGTGAAACGAATTTTGGCCGAAATGGATAAAGTGCGTGAACAGGTTAAATTTGAAGGGGATTTAACCGCTTTCTTTGCTTCCCTTTCTTCTGAATCGCAGTACTTTTTTAATGACAAACAAGATTTGATTGATGGCTATATGGTGCTCAAAGACTCCATCAATCAAGTATTACCTAACTACTTTAATGTTATGCCTAAAGCAGATTATGTCGTTAAGCCAGTTGAAGCCTTCCGTGAGCAATCTGCTGCCGGCGCGTCATATGAATCACCTGCGGTTGATGGATCTCGTCCTGGTGTGTTCTATATCAATACCTTCAATTTAAAAGCACAACCTAAGTGGGGCATGACTACTTTATCATTACACGAAGCAGCACCAGGTCATCATTTCCAAATTGCGATTAAGCAAGAGTTAACTGGCGTACCCGAGTTTCAACGATTCCAAGGCTATACTGCGTTTGAAGAAGGTTGGGCGTTATATGCAGAGTACTTAGGCATTGAAATGGGACTTTTCTCAGATCCTTATCAATATTTCGGAAAGTTATCAGATGAAATGTTACGCGCCATGCGTTTAGTGGTGGATACCGGATTACATGCAAAAGGCTGGAGCCGTGAGCAAGCTATTCAGTATATGAAAGACAACTCACCTATGGCTGAGTCTGATATTGTTGCGGAAGTAGAACGTTATATGGCCATTCCTGGGCAAGCTTTATCATATAAGGTGGGTCAGTTAACCATCCTTAAGCTACGTGCAGAAGCTGAAGCTAAGTTAGGGGAAAAGTTTGATATTAAAGGTTTTCATGATCAAATTTTAACGACAGGTTCATTGCCGATGGCGGTAATGGAAACAAAAGTAGCAGATTGGGTTGAGTCTGAATTAGCTAAACACTAATCGCACTGAGTGTGTCACGTATCAGATTTATGTTAAGGTATGTGGCACATTAAATCTTTATTTAAAAATAAGTAGGAGTAAGAATGGTACAGGCAACAGCAAGACATTTGTTAGTCAGCACTGAAGAACAATGTAACGAATTAAAACAACAAATTGAAAATGGCGCTGAATTTGCTGCGATAGCGAAGTCTTATTCTTCTTGTCCATCAGGTTCTCAAGGTGGTGATTTAGGTTCTTTTGGCCCTGGAATGATGGTTAAAGAGTTTGATGAGGTAGTATTTAGTGCGCCTCTTAATACGGTTCAAGGCCCAGTTAAAACTCAGTTTGGTTATCATTTATTAGAAGTGACTAGCCGAGGTTAGTATTTAATCAGGCTTGCTAGCCTGTATTAAATTGATAAAGGCGGCGTATGTCGCCTTTTTTGTTGAGAAAGTAAATGGATATTGCACTTTATAGTGATAGGTTGATAGTAAGAAGCCTGCAACAACAGGATTGGCTAAACTTCTTGATGATGCATCAAGATATTGAAGTCAATAAGTATATTCGAGAGTTGGCAGAGGAAAATGCAATTAGGTTAACCTTTGAAGAACGATTAGCTTCTTGGTCGTTAGAAAGCGGTCAATGGCTCACGTTAGTTGTTGAAACGCTCGATAAGCAATTTGTCGGTCTAACGGGTTTTTATTGTCAAGATTGTCATTCAAAAAGAGTTGAAGTGGGTTATTTAATTGCACCTAATATGCAGGGTTATGGATATGCCACTGAGAGCTTACAGGCAGTGATTGATTGGGGTAGATTGCAATTTAATATTCATAAATATGTAGCAGTGTGTGAGCGCGGTAATTTTGCCTCACAAAAAGTGTTAACAAAATTAGGGTTTAATTTAGAAGCTGAATTTTTACAACACACCTATTTAAACGGAAAGTGGGTAGATGATTTTCAATTTGGTCTGGTCCTAGATTAAAATTAAAACAATTAAGTCCTGATAAAATTTTTATGGCTTGTGGCTTAATTTGTTGTACTATTTTTTGCAAGTATCTGCATGGTGCTGTTTTAGTTATGGGTATACATGTCTATGAGACACCAATCCCCAGATATTTTTTGCACTATTCAACAGCTGATATTATGCCTGCTCAAATTTAAATAACTTCTAAGTAAATTCATTACAAATGACTTCTTTTCCTCTGTGCTTTATCACATAATACCAAATACAATTGAAAATAATTCTCGTTAACACAGAAACTTTGATCTAGGTAAAGTTTTCCTTGTGCAAGCTTGTTTAGAATTGTCCGGTAATTAATGTTGTATAAGGTGACCTTGAATGAAACTTAGTGAGCTAAGTCCTGGTGATAAAGCGACCATTTGTCAAATTGGACATTTATCTCTTCCACAAACAGTAAAGCGTAAATTGCTTTCTATGGGGATCACCCCAAACACTCACTTTAGTTTAGTGCGACGAGCGCCAATGGGCTCTGGTGTCGAATTAAATCTTCGAGGTAGTCATATTTGTATGCGCAAAGATTTAGCGGATGTGATTGAGGTGGTACAGCATGACTAAACAATTTCATTGTGTCACCGTTGGTAATCCAAATGCGGGTAAATCAACGCTTTTTAATGCCTTAACGGGTTCAAATCAACAGGTTGGTAACTGGTCTGGCGTAACGGTAGAAAAGAAAACGGGCCAATTCTCACTTGCTGATACTGAGGTTTTTTTAACCGACCTACCTGGTATTTATGACTTGTTGCCTGCTGGTAACAGTTGTGACTGTTCGTTAGATGAACAAATAGCCCAGCAATACCTGGCTGAGCAAAAAGTGGATGCTATTATCAACCTTGTTGATGCGACCAATATTGAACGTCACCTCTACCTCACTGTGCAATTACGCGAACTGGGTATTCCAATGGTGGTGGTGCTGAACAAAATTGATGCGGCGAAGAAGCTGCAAATCGATATTGATATTCAAGCCATGATTGCTGCATTAGGTTGTCCGGTAATTGGGGTTTGCTCGCGTGATTTAAGCGATGTTGAATCGGTTAAAGCAAGTGTTTTAGCGATTGTGAATGGTGATACTGAAGAGAAAGCACTGCAACTTAACTATCACCCAGCGATTGAACAAAGCGTTATTACCCTGCAGCAACAATCTGAGTTACACCAACTGCCTTCCCTAAGTAGAGGGCGGGCTCTGGCAATGCTGGGGAATGGCAATGGGTGTGGCAGTTGTGACAGTAGCCAATTAAAAGAGGTTGTCAGTGCTTGCACATTAAAAGCACAAGCCAGTGGTGAAGATATTGAAGTGATGGTCGCCGCCACGCGCTATGACTTTGTAGAAAAGATTTTTAAGGCTTCAGTGAATGTGGGTCAGCATCTCAGCATGACCGATAGATTAGACAAATTTGTACTGCATCCGTTTCTTGGCATCCCAGTATTTTTATTTGTGATGTATTTGATGTTTATGTTCAGTATCAACGTCGGTAGTTCATTTATCGACTTCTTTGATATTACCGCAGGTGCCATTTTTGTTGACCATTTTGGCGCCATGCTCAGCTCAATAGGCTCACCTGAGTGGTTAGTGACTATCCTTGCAGGCGGCGTTGGGCAAGGCATTCAAACGGTTGCCACCTTTATTCCGGTCATTGCGGCATTATTTCTGGCGTTATCTGTGCTTGAGGCTTCTGGTTATATGGCCAGAGCGGCCTTTGTCGTTGATGGTTTAATGCGACGTATTGGTCTTCCTGGTAAAGCATTTGTGCCGATGATCGTTGGCTTTGGATGTTCTGTGCCAGCAATTATGGCAACCCGTACATTAGGCAGTGAGCGTGAGCGTATTGTCACAGGTATGATGGCTCCCTTTATGTCTTGCGGTGCTCGCTTACCGGTTTATGCATTATTTGCAGCGGCTTTTTTCCCAGAGTCAGGTCAAAACTTAGTCTTCCTGTTGTATATCATTGGTATTTTAGCGGCGATTGGCACAGGCTTGCTGCTGCGTCATACCGTACTACCTGGCACCAGTAGCGCTGTGGTCATGGAACTGCCTAGCTATGAAATGCCAAGAGCCAAAGCGGTATTTTCTCGTACGGTTAAACGCACCAAAAGTTTTATTTTGGGGGCGGGTAAAACCATTGTGATTGTTGTTACACTTCTAAACTTTATCAATGCGATTGGCGTTGATGGCAGCTTTGGCCATGAAGATAGCCAAGAGTCTCTGCTCAGTGTTGCTAGCCAGCAAGTAACGCCTTTGTTTGCGCCAATGGGGATCGAACAGGACAATTGGCCTGCAACGGTTGGTATTATTACCGGTATTTTTGCTAAAGAAGCGGTTGTTGGCACTCTTAATAGCTTGTATAGCTCTGCTGACTCTGGCAATGAAGACCTAGCGCCGATGAGTGATACCTTTAAAGAAGCATTGAGTACTATTCCGCAAAACTTATTGGGGATAGCGCCGGAAGATCCGCTTTCAATTGATGTTGGAAGTGTAGAAAATATCGATACAGCTGCAGAAGAATTAGCGGTAGATAAATCGACCTTCAGCGCTTTGCAGTCAGGTTTTAGCGGTCAAGTAGCGGCATTTTCATACTTACTGTTCATTTTGCTGTATACCCCTTGTGTTGCTGCAATGGGTGCGTTGGTCAATGAGTTTGGAATGAAATGGGCACGTTTTGCTGCGTTATGGACCTTTGCTTTAGCATATGGCGCAGCAACAGTCGTTTACCAAGGGGCAACGTTTGTTAAGCATCCTATGCAATCCATCGCCTGGATTAGTTTCTTTATTTTGGCGTTAGTGGTTTTCTTCATGTGGTTAAAGAAGAAAGGTCAAAAAGCCCAGCAAATTATTCCTGGAATCAAAATCATTACTGGTTAGGTTAATTAACAGATAAATTTTGACCAATAAACCCAGCTTTTGCTGGGTTTATTGTTTTTTTCGTTATTTTTTTTGTGCAATAGTTGTAACTACCAGAGATCTGTAGGATCATCTATTTTTTGACAATATTGCCATCGTGTGCCAAGAGGATTTTCATGAGTCAAGTGGACACCGAAGTACGTCCAAGTAACTTCATTCGTAATATCATTGATGAAGACCTAAAAAGTGGTAAGCACAATCAAGTGCACACCCGTTTTCCGCCAGAGCCAAATGGCTTTTTGCACATAGGTCACGCAAAATCAATTTGTTTGAACTTTGGTATCGCTAAAGATTACCAGGGACAATGTAATTTACGTTTTGATGATACTAATCCTGAAAAAGAAGATATTAACTATGTTAAATCGATTCAGGAAGATGTGCGCTGGTTGGGATTTGAATGGTCTGGCGATATTCGTTATTCATCAAATTATTTTGACCAATTGCATCAATATGCCGTTGAATTAATCACTAAAGGGTTGGCTTACGTTTGTTTTTTAAACGGTGAACAAACCCGTGAATATCGCGGTACATTGAAAGAGCCGGGTAAAAATAGTCCATATCGTGATACGTCTGTTGAAGAAAACCTCGCGTTATTTGAAAAAATGCGCAAGGGAGAATTTAAAGAAGGCGAATGCGCCCTGCGCGCCAAAATAGATATGGCTTCACCTTTTATGTGCATGCGTGACCCGATTATTTATCGTATCCGTTTTGCACACCATCACCAAACGGGTGATAAATGGTGTATCTATCCTATGTATGATTTTACTCACTGTATCTCTGATGCAATTGAAAACATCACCCATTCGATATGTACCTTAGAGTTTCAGGACAATCGTCGTTTGTATGACTGGGTATTAGATCATTTAGATGATTTTCAGGCGCCAAACCGTACTCGTCAATATGAGTTTTCACGCTTAAATCTTGAATATACTTTGATGTCTAAGCGTAAGTTAAACGACTTGGTGACTCGTAACCTAGTGAGTGGTTGGGACGACCCTCGTATGCCGACAATTGCGGGTTTACGTCGCAGAGGTTACACGCCGGGTGCTATTCGTGAGTTTTGTTTGCGCATTGGTGTGACAAAGCAAGATAACTTGGTTGAAGTGGGTATGTTAGATGCCTGTATTCGTGAAGAGTTAAACGACCATGCACCACGTGCTATGGCCGTGCTTCGTCCAATTAAAGTGGTTATTGAAAATTACCCACATGCTGAACCTGAATGCATTCAGGCTGCGGCGCACCCATCAAATGAAGCCATGGGAACACGCGAGTTATTTTTCGGACGTGAGTTATTTATTGACGCTGAAGATTTTAAAGAAGAAGCCAATAAACACTTTAAACGTTTGGTGTTAGGCAAAGAAGTGCGTTTACGTAATGCCTATGTCATTAAAGCTGAGCGTTGTGATAAAGATGCCGAAGGTAACGTCACTACGGTTTACTGTAGCTATGATGATGAAACATTAGGTAAAAATCCTGCGGATGGTCGTAAAGTCAAAGGCGTAATCCATTGGGTGGAAGCATCATCGGCTAAACCTGCTGAGTTCCGTTTGTATGATCGTTTATTTACCGATGCAAACCCAGCTGCCTTCGATACGGTTGATGAAGTGATTAACCCTAATTCATTAGTGGTGCAACATGGTTTAGTTGAACCAAGCTTAGTTTCAGCCCCAGCTGAAAAAGCCTATCAGTTTGAACGTGAAGGGTATTTCTGTGCTGACAGTAAAGACTCAAGTGCAGAGCACTTGGTATTTAACTTAACCGTACCTTTAAGAGATTCATTCGCTTAAAACATCTTATGAAATTAAGGCGCATTGTGCGCCTTTTTTGTTATTAAAAGTGTAGAAAGTCCATGAAAATAGTTGCTGATGAAAATATGCCTTATGTTGAGGCATTATTTGCTGAATTTGGCCAAATTGAGTTTGTTAACGGTCGCACCTTAACGGCTGAGCAAGTCAAAGATGCTGATGTCTTATTAGTGCGTTCTGTAACGAAAGTGGATCAGGCATTAATTGAAGCGGCGACAAAGCTTGTATTTGTTGGCAGTGCCACCATTGGAACCGACCACATAGATTTAGATTACTTACAACAACGAGGTATTGCGTTTTCCAGTGCTCCTGGTTGTAATGCCACCGCTGTAGGCGAATTTGCTTTTATCGCATTGCTAGAGCTTGCCAAGCGACAGGGAACACAGTTAAAAGGCAAAGTGATTGGCATTGTTGGAGCAGGCAATACAGGGACTGCCGCAGCTAAGTGTTTCGAAGCCTATGGTTTACAGGTTATATTGTGCGATCCGATTAAACAGGCCGAGGGCGATAGCCGTCAATTTGCCTCACTCGATGAGTTAATTGCCAAGGCCGATGTGATTTCGTTGCATGTGCCTATTACCAAAGTGGGTCCACATAAGACATGGTATTTATTTGATGAAACACGCCTCAATACATTGAAGCCAAACACTTGGCTGATGAATTGCTGTCGAGGTGAAGTGATTGATAATCATGCTCTCATCAAAGTGAAGCAAACTCGCGATGATGTAAAAGTCATTTTAGATGTGTGGGAGGGGGAACCTAAGCCTATCGCAGAGTTGGTGCCTTTAGTTGAATTTGCCACACCGCATATTGCCGGTTATAGCCTAGAGGGCAAAGCAAGGGGGACGTTTATGTTATATCAAGCCCTTTGCCTACTATTACAACGACAACCGACCAAATCACTTACGGCGCTATTACCTCAATTTGAGTTTCAGCAGTGGTTAAATAACGCCGAATTAGATGAAAGCAAGCTACTTAAAATGTGCCGTTTGGTATTCGATCTTCGTGATGACGATGCGTTATTTAGGCAGTCATTTCATACCGCAGCAGGGTTTGATTTGCTTAGAAAACACCACACTCATCGTCGTGAATTTAGTGCCCTAGCCGTGAAAGCTGCCAGTGATAATGCATTTTCTGCAAGTTCAGATTGCATAAACATGTTACATTCATTGGGGTTTTCACAGTAATTATTACTATTTATTAGGCATTCTTTAGCTATTTTGCGACAAGTGTAGTCAGTTGAGAAAAAATCAGCTAAATCACGACATTTTTCACTATTCAACCCTAGCATATGCTCAATAAACTAGGTAGATTGTCTGTTCAATAAGATTATTAGGAGTCGGGCGTTAATATGTCTCAAGAATTTAATGTTGTCGTTTTAGGTGCATCGGGCGCAGTGGGTCAAACAATGATTGAGATCCTTGAAGAGCGTAATTTTCCGGTTGCTAAGTTATTTCCTTTAGCGAGTAGTCGCAGTGCTGGTGAAACCGTTAGTTTTCATGGTAAGCAAGTTGAAATTCTTGATGTAGAAAAATTCGACTGGACTCAGGCACAAATTGGGTTCTTTTCGGCTGGTGGTGACGTGTCTGCAAAGTGGGCGCCAATAGCAGCAGAAGCTGGCTGTGTGGTGATTGATAATACTTCACACTTTAGATATGACATCGATATCCCATTAGTGGTACCAGAAGTTAACCCAGAGGCCATTGCTGATTTTCGTAACCGCAATATTATCGCCAACCCGAATTGCTCAACCATTCAAATGTTGGTTGCCTTAAAGCCAATCTATGATGCATTTGGTATTACACGGATTAACGTGGCCACGTATCAATCAGTATCTGGTACGGGTAAAAAAGCCATCGATGAATTAGCCGGACAATGCGCTAAATTATTACAAGGCTTACCTGCAGAACCCAGTGTTTATCCAAAACAAATTGCGTTTAACGTGTTACCACAAATTGATAAATTTATGGAAAACGGCTACACCAAAGAAGAAATGAAAATGGTGTGGGAAACACAAAAAATCTTTGGCGATGACGAAATTGTCGTCAACCCAACGGCGGTTCGTGTGCCAGTATTTTATGGTCACTCTGAAGCCGTTCACCTTGAAACCCGTGAGCCCGTTGATGCAGAAGCGGTAAAATCTGTGCTTCGCGATGCACCAGGTGTGGTACTTTTTGAAAGTGATGATGATTATCCAACGGCGGTAACAGACTCTGCTGGACATGATCCTGTTTTTGTTGGACGTATCAGAAAAGATATTTCTCATTCTCATGGTATAAATTTATGGGTAACGGCCGATAACATTCGTAAGGGTGCGGCCTTAAACAGTGTACAAATTGCTGAAATTCTTATTCGTGATTACTACTAAGTAGCCGATGAATTAACTATTACCTCAGGTAATAGAGTGATTTAGTGTAAAAAGCCCGCATATTGTGGGCTTTTTTAGTTTTAGGCTTGCCTCAATGTAGCAGGGCTGACAAACTTAGTTTATAGTCGTAAAAATGCCAAAATTTCATTTATCAATAACAACTAACGAAATTTATAGGCATATAACAAACGAAAAAAATGACCTAAAGCCAGTTGTCATGATGACAAATATTTCGTGCTAAAAGGGAAGGACTGAATGACATCTCGTACTTCATATTGGGTGGGTTTACTTTTATGTGCCACCACAGCAATCTCTGCTACCCAGCTTATTGCTTCGGCACAGGCCGATACGCTTAAAATTACCGGACCCAATGGCGAGGTTAAACAAGCACGGCAGTATGGTCCTACGACGCCTTCTGATACTTTTTGGAGCATAGCTCAGAAAGTTAGACCAAGCGATAAAGTCACTATTTATCAAGTGATGTCGGCATTATTTGATGCCAACCCACATGCATTCAGCGACAATAATTATAATAGCCTCGAAAAAGGTATGATTTTAGTCATACCTTCAGCTGAAGTGATGGCAGCCATCCCCAAAGCGCAAGCTAAATTGCGTGCCGAACGGGATGACAGATTAGCCAGAACAGCCAGAGCTGCAGCCACACCAAGACCTTCTGCCAACAACAATGTGGTTAAACCAGTTCAACCAAAACCTGTTACGCCAGAAAAGCCATTACAAATCACACCGCAACAACCTAATTTGGTTGCCAAGACCGAGCCGCTAAGCGCTGCTAATAAAAATGAGATTGCACAATTAAATGCCGACCTCGACAAAGCGAATAATAAAACTTTAATGCTGACCGATGAGCTTGCTAGAGCGCAAGATCAATTAATGGTAACCCGAAGCGATAATCAAGTATTAAAACAGAAAATAGAAGAGCTGACTCAGATAATCAGTAATCTGGAAGAGGATGTTCAATTACAACTTGAAAAGCATCAGCTGTTAGTTAATAAAAATGAAATGTTGGCCACAGAATTGGAAGAGGCAAACAAGCCAGAAATAGAACAACCTTCTGATTTTTGGCGTAATTTGACTAATAATACCGGTTTGTTAATTGCCGCCGCTACTTTACCCATTTTATTGGTATTTGGGGTGATTTTTCTAATATTGCGTCGTCGTACAGGGGCCAAGGAAGAACAGCCTAAATCGGCAACTGAAACGGTTTCAGAGCCCAAAAATGCGGTGTCTGATGCTAACAATGAAAATGACTTAGAAGATCTTGCTGTTCATCTTGATAGTGACGATGAAGAGTCCATTGATGATCTTCTCGATTTAGACAGTTTAGATATGCAGCCTGAAACAGATCTGCATATCGATGATGACCAAATGGATATGGCTGCGGCCATGTTCATTGAAGAGCCTGAAAAATCGCCAGAGCCTGAGATTGAAGAAGACGATGAGGTCACTTCATTAGATGACCTTTGGGCAGAGGCGATGGAGGAGCAAGACTCTGAACTTGACCCTTTAGAAACCGATGAAGATCTCGATAATTTGCTTGCTGGGTTAGATGATGATCTTGATGAGCCCGCGGTATTGCCTGCTCCGGAAGATGATTTAGATGCCCTATTGGCAAATATTGATGATCAGCCAGCTGATTTAATTGATGACACCCCAAAAACAGCAGTATCAAGCGAACAAGATAATATAGACGATCTGTTAGCTGGTTTTGATTTGCCAGATGATGATATCAATGTTTCTGAAACACTTACCGATAATCTCGATAGCAAAGTCGATGAAGACGACATCGACTCACTGCTAGCCGGATTTGATTCAGATGACAGTGATGTGGCGACTGAGTCAGCAGGCAAGGATGATTTGATTGCTAACATTGATGCTGAGTTAGGATCTGATAATGATCTAAATAGCCTGTCTGCGACTGAAGCCGACGATGATATCGATGCCTTGTTAGCCAGCTTTGAAACTCAAGATGCCTCTGAAACTGTAGACCCACAAAGCGCTGCGCTTAGCTCAGATGAAGATAGCTCAGATGATAATGAAGACTTAACTGATGTAATCGCCGCTGAACTTGAATCAGACGATGAGGTAATCAGCAAAGATGTTGATGTAGCAGAAGATGGTGACATCGATGCCTTGTTAGCCAGCTTTGATACACAGGATGTCACTGAAACTGAATACCCACAAAGTGCTGCGGTTAGCTCTGATGAAGATAGCTCGGTCAATGATAATGAAGACTTAACTGATGCAATCGCCGCAGAACTTGAATCAGACGATGAGGTAATCAGCAAAGATGTTGCTGTAGCAGAAGATGATGACATCGATGCCTTGTTAGCCAGCTTTGATTCACAGGATGTCACTGAAACTGTAGACCCACAAAGCGCTGCGCTTAGCTCAGATGAAGATAGCTCTGCAGAAGATAGCTCGGTCGATGATAATGAAGACCTAACTGATGCAATCGCCGCAGAACTTGAATCAGACGATGAGGTAATCAGCAAAGATGTTGATGTAGCAGAAGATGATGACATCGATGCCTTGTTAGCCAGCTTTGATACACAGGATGTCACTGAAACTGAAGACCCACAAAGCGCTGCGGTTAGCTCCGATGAAGATAGCTCAGATGATGATAATGAAGACTTAACTGATGCAATCGCCGCAGAACTTGAGTCAGACGATGAAGTTATCAGCAAAGATGTTGATGTAGCAGAAGATGATGACATCGATGCCTTGTTAGCCAGCTTTGATTCACAGGATGTCACTGAAACTGTAGACCCACAAAGCGCTGCGCTTAGCTCAGATGAAGATAGCTCTGCAGAAGATAGCTCGGTCGATGATAATGAAGACTTAACTGATGCAATCGCCGCAGAACTTGAGTCAGACGATGAAGTTATCAGCAAAGATGTTGATGTAGCAGAAGATGATGACATCGATGCCTTGTTAGCCAGCTTTGATTCACAGGATGTCACTGAAACTGAAGACCCACAAAGTGCTGCGCTTAACTCTGCAGAACATAGCTCGGTCGATGTCGCTGAAGACAACGAAGGTTTAGTCGATACTCCCCCTGTGAAGTCGCCCCTTGAAGCTGATGACGACTTAAATGAATTATTAGCCAGTTTTGATTCTGATGAAGCTCTTGATTTCGACGAAGTTCCAGAAAATGATCATCATTTAGACGCACTGTTAGCTGATTTAGAAATGGCTAGCATGGAAGATGAAGCTAATGACAACCTGTCTCTAGACATGATTGCCGATGATGAAGCTGATGATTTAACAGGGTTGATTGCTGAGTTAGAACAAGCTAAAGAACCCGCTACAACCAATGAAGATTTGGATTTAAATACCTTAGAATCTGAGCTATTAAATGCTAGTGATACTAAAGATACCAACGCTCTCTCAGCTGATGAGATTGATGATTCAATACTATCAGATGCTGAAAATGAACTTGATGCCCTGTTAGCGAGTATGGGGGCGGAGGAAGCAGGTTTAGCTTCAGCAGAAGATGAGGATGCTACAGATTTTGATTCTCTCTCATTTGAAACTGATATTGATTCAGAGTCAGATGTTGATGTGACTAAAATAAAAGGCACAAACGTTAAAGCTGAAAAAGATTCTGGTTTTTTCAATGATTTGAAAGCGGCTAAAAAGCCACAAGAAAATATGTTGGATTGGGAAACGGATCTCTTTAATAGCGCAAATAAGTCTTCTTCTAACAATCAGGCCATTTCAAATCTCAGCGCTAAAGATGATGCAACTGATTTTAGCGATTATGACCTAACGGAATTTACGTTATCTGATGACTTCTCTGACGACGAGTTTGTGCTAGATGAGGATGGTCTTACCGTTGATGAAGCCCTTGCAGCACTAGACAAAGAAGAGGGGCAGGCGACTTCACCACAGATAACTGAAGCAGAGTTAAGTCATTTTGAGCGTGAAAATGGTTTTATTGATATTAATAAATTACTTAACGATGCCGATGAAGATGGTGGTCCGGTTTCTGATAATTACAAAGATGTCGATGTTGATATGGGTGGGGTTGAATCATTGTTGGGTAATGCCAATATGGTGGATGTCGATGATGAAGAAAACTCAGTGAATGCTAAGTTAGATTTAGCCCGTGCCTACATTGAGATTGAAGATGAAGATAGCGCCAAAGCACTGTTAAAAGAAGTGCAAAATGATGGTAATTCTCGTCAGCAAGCTGAAGCCAATGCTTTATTAAGAAAATTAACCTAAGTTTAAGGCTCTTTTTTAAAACGACGCTTAGACCAGCGTCGTTTTTTTTGTGCTAAAATACGCGCCATTTTAAAGTGAAAGGGTCAAGTTATGCGGATAGCCTTAGGTGTCGAATATGATGGCAGCAACTATTTTGGTTGGCAGCGCCAGGCAGAAGTGGATTCTGTTCAGGCACAATTAGAAAAAGCGCTTTCGTATATTGCCAATAAACCGGTTGAAGTGTTGTGTGCGGGCCGAACGGACTCTGGTGTTCACGGAACCGGTCAGGTGGTGCATTTTGAAACCGATGTGATTCGTCCTATGTCAGCATGGACATTTGGTGTAAACACGCAATTGCCTGACACAATAGCCGTTCGCTGGGCAAAAGAGGTTGATGACAGCTTCCATGCTCGCTTTAGTGCTACCGCTAGGCGTTATCGTTATATCATTTATAACCATGCTTTACGCCCAGGGATCCTACGTCAAGGCGTGAGTCATTATCATGGTGATATTGATGAATCTCGCATGCATCAGGCGGCACAAGTGTTACTTGGAGAGCATGATTTCACCAGTTTTAGGGCGGTACAGTGCCAATCAAATACACCATTTCGAAATGTGCATCATGTGCGAGTTACCCGCCAAGGCATGTATATCATGGTCGATATTAAAGCCAATGCTTTTTTACATCACATGGTGCGAAATATTGTCGGTTCATTAATCGAAGTCGGATTAGGTAATCAACCGCTAGATTGGTTAGGCCAATTGTTAATGGCGAAAGATCGAAATTTAGCTGCGGCAACCGCAAAACCCAATGGTTTATACTTAGTTGATGTGACCTATCCTGAACAATATGATTTGCCAAAACTGGCCTTAGGGCCTTTGTTTATGCTGGATTAATACACTGTAAGGCTGCCACTTAGATGGATACAATTAAAATCGCGATGCCAAACCATCAAGCAAATTTAGATGAATGGTTGCACTACTTATTAGCTATTCACCCAAGTGAAATTGATATGGGACTGGCAAGAGTTTCTGAGGTTGCCGAGCGATTGGCGCTGATGGATTTAGCGCCTGCGCAGGTGATTACGGTTGCAGGAACAAATGGTAAAGGCACCACCTGCGCCATGCTTGAGTCTGTATTAATCCAAAGCGGAAAAACGGTAGGCGTTTACAGTTCACCACATTTATTACGCTACAACGAACGCGTGCGTATTAATCAAAAAGATTGTCTTGACCAAGAGTTTATCGAAGCTTTTGAGGCCATTGAACAAGCTAGAGCTGAAATATCATTGACCTTTTTTGAATACGCAACATTGGCTGGCTTGTACTTATTTAAACAAGCTAAATTAGATGTGATCATTTTAGAAGTGGGTCTAGGAGGGCGTTTAGATGCCACCAATATGATTGACTCTACCGCGACAATTATCACTTCCATTGATTTAGACCATCAAGAATATTTAGGTAATACGCGCGAATTAGTGGGCCGCGAAAAAGCCGGCGTATGCCGCAAAGGCTGTATCAGTATTATAGGTGAGCCTAATTTGCCCCAATCGGTTACTGAATATGCACAAAGTATAGCGTGTCAATTAATCAGAGTGGGCCATGAGTTCGAATATCAACTACACGCCGACAGCTGGTCATTCTCGACTAAAGCCTTGCAATGGCCATCTTTAACGCTACCTTCACTGCCATTAGCAAATGCTGCCTGTGTAGTGGCTTTAGTTAATCAAATTTGGCCACAAATTAGCGTTGCTGATATTAACCGCGGATTGGCATTAGCAACATTACCTGGTCGGCTAGAGTGTGTGAATCAAGCTCCGTTAGTGTTGTTAGATGTTGCCCATAATCCCCATGCGGCAAAATATTTAGCGCTGCAATTACGTCAAAAGTTGGCGCAAAACGCCAATGCATCAGGTAAGGTCATTGCCCTGTGCGGTATGCTTAAAGACAAAGATATAGCTGGTGTTTTTGCTGAGCTGATTGAGGTGATTGACCAATGGAACTTAGTGACCTTATCCACGGAGCGTGGCGCAACTTCATTACAGCTGCAACATCAACTACAAACTTTGGAACAAGCGCAAACAAACACTCAAAATAAATTAAACATCAATACTTTTGATGATGTGGATGACGCTTGGCAATCGATTAACGCTACTATTCAGCCTGATGATGTGGTAATTGTATTTGGCTCTTTTTATACTGTCGCTGCTTTTAAATCAAAAATGTAATACTGGGAAATTATCTTGAAACGTCAATTTCAAAACCGCTTAGTTGGAACCATCGTAGTTGTCGCGCTTGGGGTGATTTTTTTGCCTGATCTTCTGGACGGAAAAAAAGCCAAAGTAGTAGAAGAATTTACAGAAATTCCTCTACGCCCCGTTAACTCGTATCAAAATAATGATGCGTCACCAGAAGAGTTTGAAGTACTTGAGATTGCCAGTGTAGATATTGATTCAAGTGAAGCAGAACAGCCCCAACTTGCTAAAAATACAGTCAGTGATGATGTAGTTCCATTAGGTAACATCGATGAAGTTACCGCCAGCAAGCCGGTTGCAAAAAGCGAGACTGCAAAAGAAGTCGTAGTTACTAAAACGCCACCAGTGAAAGAGCAGACAAAAAAGGTTATCGACAAGCCTCAAACCCAAACAGCAACATCAACACCAACACAAAAAAGTGTAATTAAATCCGGCTATACACTGCAACTGGGTGGTTTTAATAACGCCAAAAATGTTGAGGCGTTAATCGCACAATTACGGTTATCAGGTTATACCGCTTATACCCTGCCAACCAAACCGGTTGAAGGTAAATTAACCCGTGTGTTTGTTGGTCCAGAAGTCTCAAAACAAAAGCTTGAATCTCGCCAAGCGGCAATTACCAAATTAACCGGGTTAAAAGGCAAAATTGTGATTTACGATCCGATGGACAAATAGTGGTTGATGATCGCAGCTTGTGATTTTATTGTCTGATTCGCTAGGGTTTTATTCGCTCTACCGCTAATTTGTTTATAGTGTAAATTGATTGTTCTTATTCATGTATGATTAATTTGGTTGATAGGGGTGAGAAAAGTCTTCACCTCTGTTAGAATCGCGCCGTCTTAAAGGTTACCCGGATCCCCATCCCAATGGTTTGGATTGATTACGCAATTATTATTGTTATTAGCTTATCTACCCTCATTAGTTTAGTGCGTGGGTTTGCTAAAGAAGCCATGTCATTAGTGGTATGGTTTGCGGCTTTTTTTATCGCCAGTCAGTTTTATCTCGACCTCGCCGTTCATTTATCGCAAATGCAAGATGAAATGGTGCGCAACGGCGTTGCTATTGCTATTCTTTTTATCGCAACGCTTATTATTGGTGCCTTAGTTAATTACCTTCTTGGTCAACTCGTTGCTAAAACCGGTTTATCAGGTACAGATAGAGTACTTGGTGTGTGTTTTGGTGCTATTCGCGGGGCGTTAATCGTCAGCGCGTTACTATTTTTCATGGATGCATTTACCGGTTTTCCTTCAACCAGTTGGTGGAAGGAATCAGTACTCGTACCCGAATTTGGTGTGGTTATTCAGTGGTTTTTTGACTACTTGGAAAACACATCAAGCTTTGTACCCAAAATCTAAAACTATAAAACACCTTACAGTGAGGAACCTTACCCATGTGTGGTATCGTCGGAATAGTAGGCAAGTCTTCAGTTAATCAAACCATTTATGATGCATTGACCGTACTGCAACATCGTGGTCAAGATGCTGCGGGTATCGTAACCGTTGACGTAAATGCGTTTCGTTTACGTAAAGCAAATGGTTTGGTTAAAGATGTATTCGAACCAAAGCATATGCAACGTTTACAAGGTAATGCTGGCATAGGTCACGTGCGTTACCCAACAGCAGGTAGCTCTAGTGCTTCGGAGGCTCAACCGTTTTACGTTAACTCACCGTTTGGTATTTCATTGGCTCACAATGGCAATTTAACCAATACGACTGAATTAGCCGCAAGTTTGTTAAGCAAACGTCGCCATATCAATACCACTTCAGATTCTGAAATTTTATTGAACCTATTAGCCGATGAGTTACAAGAGACTCGTAGCTTAACATTATCAGCCGATGAAGTATTCGATGCAGTGAGTAAGGTTCACGCTCAAACACGTGGTGCTTATGCCGTTTCAGCTATGATCATTGGCCAAGGTTTAGTGGCATTTCGCGATCCTTTTGGTATTCGCCCATTAGTATTGGGTAAACACGAAACCGCATCTGGTACCGAATACATGGTGGCCTCTGAAAGTGTGGCTTTAGATGCCGTTGGCTTTGAAGTGATGCGTGATGTGGCGCCAGGTGAAGCGATTTATGTCACCCTTGATGGTCAGTTATTTACTCGTCAATGTGCCGTGAACCCAAGTTACTCGCCTTGTATTTTTGAATTTGTTTACTTCGCCCGTCCTGACTCGACTATCGATAATATTTCGGTATACGGCAGCCGCGTAAACATGGGTACCAAGCTAGGTGAAAAAATCAAGAAAGAATGGGACGAACACGATATTGACGTGGTTATTCCTATTCCAGAAACCTCTTGTGATGTTGCACTCGAAATTGCCCGTTGTATGGACTTACCCTATCGCCAAGGTTTTGTTAAAAACCGTTATATTGGCCGTACCTTCATTATGCCTGGTCAACAAGAGCGTAAGAAGTCTGTACGTCGTAAACTGAACGCTATTAATGCTGAGTTCAAAGGTAAGAATGTACTACTGGTTGATGATTCTATTGTTCGCGGTACAACCTCAGAACAGATTATCGAAATGGCCCGTGATGCCGGCGCTAAGAAAGTGTATTTTGCTTCAGCAGCACCAGAAATTCGCTTCCCAAATGTGTATGGTATTGATATGCCAACCACTAACGAGCTTATTGCCCATGGTCGTGATGCCGATGAAATTGCAAAAATCATTGGTGCTGACGGGATTATCTTCCAGGATTTAACTGATTTAGTTGAAGCTGTCAGAATGGAAAATCCTGAAATTAAGCGTTTTGAAACATCGGTATTTGACGGTCATTACATCACAAATGATGTCGACCAAGCGTATTTAGACCACATTATGCAATTGCGAAATGATGATGCTAAAGCGAATCGTAATAAAGATATCGGCACTAACTTAGAAATGCACAATGAGTGTCATCCATAAGGTAAATCGTTTACCGATTGAGTGCTAAAAGCCTGCAGAAATGCAGGCTTTTTTGTTTCAATGTTCTGACAAATCTAGGTTTATCTATCATTGTTGAATAAAAATGAGTTATTTTGTCAGTCGTTTTTGCCCCAAGGTTAGTTTGAAATATGGCCTGCGGCCACTAACGTCGTGGTGCTTCGCCCACTAGACCAAAGGGGCAAAACGCACGCTTTTTTTACAAAAGAAGCCCTTTGGAAACCCTCAGCGCCCCTGACGAAAAATGCTGAAAAGCGCATAATTTTCGATGGGGATCGATCCAGCTTTAAACTTCATTTGTAGCTTGCTTCGGCCATTGTCAGCTAATACAAAATCTCCCTAACGCTTCCGATAGGTATCTGAAGTAAATGGATTTACAAATGTCACGGTGGCAAGGATGCCAAAGAGTGACCGTGGCCTAACGAAAGCTAGCTTGGCATCCATGCCAAGCTCAAGGCCTTTTCTCGATGACCTCAATTCAAATTGAGTTTGAAAGTTTAAATTGTGCTTCACGGTTGTCATATTCTTACTTTTAGTGACAAAAAAATGCTAAATCGAAGAGGAGAAAATTTTAGGTGTAAGCGCGGCGGTGACCGTCCATGACATGGACGTCATGGCCGAGCTTTCAGGGACGAACTTGCAGCGTGTCACGGTCGTGCTTGCACATAAGGTCGCTCTTTCACATCCATGTGATTTCGACATTCCGTTCATCCTGAATATCCCAGCGGCAGGCAATTGGTTAAATTGAAGCCTTGGTCTTCAATCGTTTAGTAAAGATAAATAAATTACAAAGTAGATACCCGTAACGTAGTTCTGTCCAAAAGTGAATTACCCCTATTTTATATAGCTCTTTCCCACTGCCATCAATGAAGCTAAATCGAAAAGATAATAATGCGTGTGCAGATGAGCCCGCGAGTATCCAAAACAAGGCGATGTTTCACAGCGTGAAACGTTTTGAGGAAAAGGCATTGATGCAGAATTGGCAGTTTAACAAGGACGTTATTGGTTTTGATCAAGCCGACATGGATGCTGATTTTTACATCAAAAGTCGGCGTCATGGTGGAACATTTGCACTTGAAGTAAATCTGATGCCTATTGCAGTCATTCTAACGTCCATGAGGATTTAATTGGATCGGGTTACACTGTTATTAACACGAAACCTTTCAACCCGCTCTTGTCAAAAAAATCAGCTTTTTAAGCCTATAGGCATTCAATTTATATCGCTTTGCCTTTGAGTAACTTTCGCATCCACATTCGATTTGGGCTAAGTAGCGTTTGAGTGTCTAAACTGACAGGCATTACCTCACCACACAAGTTTGCTGCAAGACATTCAGCGACTAGGGGGGCTGAGCTTAACCCTCTTGATCCAAAACCGCCTAATACAAATAGTCCATCATGGATTGGCGCTGGAGTCGTTTGCCAGTAACGCTGCCATAAACTGGGTTTATCTTTACTGGTTAATTGGACTTGATAACGTTGGTTTAATGTTTCCATGTCGGTGGCAAAGCCCATGACAGGGAAATGATCACGACTGACCATTCTTACGCCCACTCTGGCATCATTTTCACTGATATCAATGTCATTTGGCCAGTCGACATTAGCAAAGCTTTGACGCATTTTTTGGCCGTTTTCATATTGTTCGACTGGACAAAATGTCTGATTTTCAGGGTTTTTAACATAGCTTGCGCCAACACAATGCAGCTGCTCGTGGGCTGGTGTGAGGTAACCATTGGCACAAATGACCGTTTTTAGTTGGGCTAATTGACCTTGAGAGGGCACATGACTCACTTGTCCTCTAAATCCGCTTAATGGGATTTGGGCTGTTTGGCTAAACTGGGTTAAGGTTTCTCCATTAGCCAGTACCAACTGTTTGTGCAAGCCGATAGGGCGGGTATTTGATTCTGTATATAATTCCCACCCTTGTTCAGCCTTGATAATCTGCTCAATTTTACAATTCAATTTAAGGGTAATGTTACTCATGGTTGACGCTAGCTTAAGTGAGGCCTTGGCGAACTCATGGGGGCAGATCCAGCCACCCAAAGGATAGAATAAGCCGCTTTGATCAATATCAACCCCAGCAATTTGGCTTGCCTGCACCTGCGAGACTGGTAGGGCAATGTCACTTGGCCATGATTGACCATGGATAATTTTACTTAATCTTGCAGTTGTTCGCTCATCAAAGCCTGTGTGTAATACACCACAAAAATCGTGGCTTAAGGTGAACCCTTGGCGAATAAGGCATTGAACGCGTTGGCGACTATACAAAAAAGCCTGCTGGTAAAACTGGCTGAGGGCATTATTTTCTGGGGTTAATAACGGATAAATTGCGCCCTGACGGTTTCCTGATGCTCCCCGTGCCAGCATGTTATCTTGGCAATACAATACGACATTTCTGCCTCTTTGGGCTAAAGATAGCGCAAGCGAGGCACTGGCTATTCCGCCACCAATGATGCCAATGGTGTCAGCAATTAATGGCGGGGTTAATGATCCTTGATAAGCAAAATTTGCTTGTTGTTGATTTCTAAGCGCTTGGCGCTCCTGACATGCAATGACATCAATCTCAGTCGCATGGGGTTGGTGTTGCTCTGATAACTGAAAGCCTGCGTGCTTGATGAGAGCTTTTAACTCATCAGTGCAGGGCTGAATGGTTTGTGGATCAATATCATAAATGCTCAGCGCAGCATTATCGCGGCTCAGTCTACCCAGTTGCCACATCACTGCAGATGAGTAAAAGTGATCCCTGACTGTCGGCTGCAGCGTACTACTGGCCACAAACCAATGTTGAATGCCATAGTGATGGTTTGCGATGGCGTTTAGCTGTGCAACCGGCAGGCCAAAATAGCAGTCAATGCTGATGTTATTTTGCAGGTCAAGTCGCTGACAACCCTCTATTGGGGCAATAGCAATGTCTTTAATCAATGGGGTTAATGTTTGTATAAGCTTGGCCACAAAATGCGTTAATTCACTCTGTTGCGCTTGAGTGTGTCCCGTTAATAAACTGATGTGTAATCGTGGTAACTTGCGTGTTGAGCCACTTTTAATCACTTGAGTAAATGCATCGATTAAATCATTCAGATTTTCAGGTTGCATTAATCCTATGTGGCCAATATGGACTAGGTTATTAGTTGCAACTCGATTACCCGTCAGCAGAAGCTGCTGGAGGTATTGTTTATAATGATTTACGATGAATAAATTGGTGCTTTTACTCAAAAGGTTTTACTCAAACAGGAATAATTGGCATTATTTTACCTGTGTTTATGGAAAGCTGACCACTTAAAAGCACTAAAACAGATATTATTGCCGCAATTAAGTGCCGACATCTACCAAATGGATATCAAATAATGAAAAGAGTCGTGATCACCGGTCTAGGTGTAGTTTCAAGTATCGGTAACAACAAGCAAGAAGTTCTAGATTCACTTAAAGCTGGTCGTAGTGGTATTACCCATTCGCAACAGTTTGAAGAAATGCAGCTACGAAGCCATGTTTGGGGGGATATCAAAATCAACCCTGCAGATCACATTGACCGTAAAGCTTTGCGCTTCATGGGTGATGCTGCGGCTTATGCTTATATCGCCATGCAAGAAGCGATCACTGATGCTAACTTAACCGAAGAACAGTATTCAGATTTTCGTGTTGGTTTGGTAGTAGGTACTGGTGGTGCGTCATCTTCTAACCAGGTACAGGCTGCTGATACGTTACGTGAAAAAGGCGTAAAGCGTGTCGGTCCTTATATTGTACCGCGCATTATGGCCAGTACTGCCAGTGCGTGTTTAGCAACACCTTTTAAAATTAAAGGTGTTAACTATTCAATCAGTTCTGCATGTGCTACATCTGCGCATTGTATTGGACATGCTGTTGAGCTTATTCAAATGGGTAAGCAAGATATGGTATTTGCTGGTGGTGCAGAAGAAGTTGATTGGACGTTAACCATGGGCTTTGATGCGATGGGCGCGTTATCGACTAAATATAACGACAATCCTACCAAAGCATCGCGTACCTATGATGCTGAACGTGATGGTTTTGTTATTTCTGGCGGTGGCGGCATAGTCGTTGTTGAAGAGTTAGAACATGCTTTAGCGCGTGGTGCAAAGATTTATGCTGAAGTAGTGGGCTACGGCGCATCTTCTGATGGATATGACATGGTTGCTCCATCGGGTGAAGGTGCTGTTCGTTGTATGCAAATGGCATTAGCTGATGTGGATACTCCAATTGACTATGTTAACTCACACGGTACTTCAACACCTGTTGGTGACGTGCGTGAGTTAGAAGCTTTACGTGCAGTCTTTAAAGATAATATTCCTGCGGTAGCATCAACAAAGTCACTGACAGGACATGCTTTAGGCGCTGCGGGGGTTCATGAAGCGATTTACAGTTTGCTTATGATGGAAAATAATTTCATTGCTCCAAGCATTAACATCGATAACCTTGATGAACAAGCTAAAGACATTCCTATTGTACGTGAGTTACGTGAAACAGCGTTAACCACTATTATGAGTAATAGCTTTGGTTTTGGTGGAACAAACGCAACATTAATTCTTCGTAAATATAAGTAATTATTGATGTAGTTTGTTACTCAATACCCAATAAAAAACCAGTCAACTGACTGGTTTTTTATTGGGATTAATTGAACAAAACAATCTTAAAATCTATTTTGTCAACATGACGACTATTGCATCATAGGCCCAAATCCTAAGCTCCATAAAATCACGCTAGATGCCATCAAGGCAACTAACAACACTAAACCAGCAGTGACTACTGAGCTAGCATATATGAAGCCTTTTTCTTCTGGAATATTCATGATGATAGGTACGCCAGCGTAAAGCAAATACACTGAGTATGCTAAGCCGACGAGTCCGACAACCATGATAAACCACAAAACTGGATACAGTGCAGCAAAACCGACCATGAATAATGGTGTTGCTGTGTAGGCAGCTAATTCTACGGCTTGAGTATAAGTTGGGCTAGCATCAAATGTCTTACCCATCCAATAAGCTAGGTAAGCGAGTGCCATTACGCCAGCAATTAAACCGAAGTACATGCCCACAGACATAAACATCGCACTTTCACTGGTTAAAAACAGTGGCTCACCGGCCCCTGGATTCCAACCAATATGCGCTGTCGCAAAATAAGAACATATAGCAGGTATGAGGGCAATCAACAGTACGTGACTTAAACTGCTCTTTAATGCCTCATGGTTTTTTTCAATCGTTTGCCACTCTTGTTTAGGATGAGTGTATAGCCCCATTAAGTGATTTAGTATCATTATTGTTATCCTTGTTTAGCACGTTACTACAAGCTCGCCAAACGAAAGGCGAACTGACTACAGCTCTTTACAATCGCCTTAATCAGTCCAACACATACTTAGCGCTACAATATTGAGTAGTAATGTTGCTAAGTAATGACCTCATTCCCAATTTGAAGTCTATCCACTTAAGGTGATTGATGCGTATGTTAGCGTTTAGTTAAATCTAACAGCGCCTAGACTATTTATTGAACATAAAAAGCATTTCGTCAAGCGGTATCGTGTTTTTGTCTTCAGAAAAAAACACTTGCTAGGTAAAATGTCCACATAGATTGAAAAGGATAATGTGAGTCATGCAGCAATTACTTGCCCCCATTAATGCGTTTTTAGGTTGTGAAACGCCAGAGTCTTGGATACAAGCGGCTAAAAAACCTGAGCAACTAACGGTATTGCTCATTGATCATTGCAATTGCGAATTAAAAGCCGCGCAAACGGCAATGATGATGATCCGTAAATATGCGATTGACAAAAGTAGTGCTGATATTTTAAGGCTATGGGCAAAACCCTATGAAGATTTTGTATATAGTCAGACCCGAGATGTGCAGGCGTTTTTATCTCGGGATATTAAGAAAAACGATATCACTTCCGAACTTGTTGCTAGTCAGCATTTGGCTGTGAGTGCTGATTTACTCTCTAAAATGATACGGCTGATTAAAGAAGAGTTTCATCATTTTGAACAGGTATTACAGATCATGACCAGCAGAGGTATCGACTATACCAATTTGCGTGCTGGGCTGTATGCAAAACAGTTGATGGGACATGTTCGTACCCATGAACCATTAACCATTATTGACAAGCTGATTATCGGGGCATTTATTGAAGCCCGATCCTGTGAACGGTTTGCCAAGTTGGCACCGCATTTAGATGATGAGTTAGCTAAGTTTTATACGTCTTTATTACGTTCAGAAGCGCGCCATTATCAAGATTATTTGACTTTGGCTGAGGAGGTTGCAGGCGATGATATCAGCGAACGAGTCAATTTTTTTAGAATAAAAGAAGCCGAGTTAATCCTTGCTGAAGATAATGATTTTCGCTTTCACAGTGGCGTACCAACCATGGAAGTATTACTGCATAAAACCACCAAGTAAACGGTGTAATTTGTGATTAGCATCATTAACTTGACGTCATAAATGCGTGTTGATTAACAAGGTAGTAAATTGTGTATGGCAATATCGGTAAATTATGCCATCGATTTTGAATGTGGTTCGAAGGGCAGTTGTAATAAATGACAGTTATTCTGGCTTACCATCAATACGCTGCCTTGGGTGTACCAATCTCCGACCACGACTCTTTTTAATCCATTTGATAGTTGATGAATAGCTGGACGATGGGTATGTCCGTGGATCATTAATGAACAACCTGTCTTTGCAAGAAGATTGTCAACAGCACTGGGCTCGACATCCATGATCTGATATTGCTTTTGTTTGTTACCCAGTTGGCTTTTTTGCCTGATTTTAGCGGCAATGTTTAAACGTGTTTGCTTAGGCAGGTGTGAGTATATCCAGCGAATAACTGATATGCTTCTAAAACGTCGAAATCGTTGGTAAGCAATATCTAAAGTACACAAGCTGTCGCCGTGAAGAATTACCGTGGATTTACCGTATAAATAAGTGACAAAAATGTCAGGTAATAAAGTCATACCCGCTTGTTTGCAGTAAGCTTTTCCTAACATGAAATCCCGATTACCTTGGGTAAAAAACACCGGTATGCGTTCCGCCACTTTTGCTATCGCCTGGGCAATTTCCAACGTGAAAGGCTCGGCAATATCATCACCCATCCAAACTTCAAACAAGTCGCCAATAATGTAAAGGGCTTCTACATTATTTAAACCTTGCTGTAAAAACTGCAAGAATGCCTGGGTGATGTCGGGGCGATCGGCACTTAAGTGCAAATCACCCACAAAAGCAGTCTGCATTATTTAACAGACACACTTTGAATGATAACGGCTTCTAATGGCACATCTTGATGCATGCCACGGTTACCGGTAGCAACGCCTTTGATTTTTTCTACAACATCCATGCCTTCAACCACTTCACCAAATACACAGTATCCCCAACCTTGGCTAGTTTCTGATTTGAAATCTAAGAAAGTGTTATCATTCACGTTAATGAAAAACTGGGCAGTTGCAGAATGAGGATCAGAAGTACGCGCCATTGCCACAGTGCCTTTGCGGTTAGATAAACCGTTGTTTGCTTCATTTTTAATTGCTTCATTACAACGCTTTTGGCCCATATCTTCTGTAAAGCCACCGCCCTGAAGCATGAAACCATCAATCACACGGTGGAAAATAGTGCCATCGAAAAATCCCTCATCAACGTACTTCATAAAGTTAGCTGCGGTGATAGGCGCTTTTTCAGCATCTAATTGCAAAGTAATATCGCCAAAATTGGTATGTAAAGTAATCATGTATTCTCACCTAGATAAAATAATTTGCGCGATTCTAACTTATCTTGATTGACTCATAAAGTGCAGTGTTCAAAAGCGTGTGCAACATGGTAGACTCGGTGCAAGCAATATTCCCACTAAAACTTGTATACAAGAGAACTTCGATGTTAAAGATCTACAACAGTATAAGCCGTGAAAAACAAGAGTTTAAACCGATTAACCCAGGTAAAATTGGGATGTATGTGTGTGGCGTAACGATTTATGATTTATGCCATATCGGTCATGGCCGTACTTTCGTATCTTTTGACATGATAGTGCGCTATCTGCGTTACATTGGTTATGAGGTTAATTTTCAACGTAATATTACTGACGTTGATGATAAAATTATCAAACGTGCCAATGAAAATAACGAGTCTTGTGATGCATTAACAGAGCGTTTAACTGCTGAAATGCATAAAGATTTTGACGCGCTGAACATGGTTCGCCCAGACTTTGAGCCCAAAGCGACCTTGCATATGCCTGAAATTATTGACATGGTGCAGCGTTTATTAGACCGCGGCCACGCCTACGTTGCGCCAGACGGTGATGTGTTGTTCAGTGTGGCTTCTTATAAAGACTATGGCCGTCTATCAGGACAAAACTTAGATCAACTTCAAGCCGGTGCACGCGTAGAAGTGGATCAAGGCAAACAAAATCCTATGGACTTTGTCTTGTGGAAAATGTCTAAACCGGGTGAGCCCACTTGGGAATCACCTTGGGGCCCAGGTCGTCCAGGTTGGCATATTGAATGTTCAGCAATGAACAGCAAGCATTTAGGGATTCATTTTGATATTCATGGCGGTGGCAGCGATTTACAATTTCCGCACCATGAAAACGAGATCGCTCAATCTTGTTGTGCCCATGACACGCCTTATGTGAATTACTGGATGCACTCAGGCATGGTGATGGTTGACCGTGAAAAAATGTCTAAGTCGTTAGGGAATTTTTTTACTATTCGTGATGTACTTGAGCATTATGATCCAGAAACGGTGCGCTATTTCTTGCTGTCTGGTCATTATCGTAGTCAATTAAATTATTCTGAAGATAATTTAAAGCAAGCTCGTGCGGCATTAGAGCGCTTATACACAGCGCTTAAAGATTTAGACTTAAGCGTTGAGGCCGCACCTGCCACAGAGTACATCGATAAGTTTAAATCAGCTATGGATGATGACTTTAATACCCCAGAAGCTTATTCAGTGCTATTTGATATGGTTCGTGAAATTAATCGTCTTAAGTTGACCGATATGGCGGCGGCTTCGGCCTTAGGTGTTAGCCTAAAGCAGTTAACGTCAGTATTAGGCATTGTGAGTCAAACGCCAGAGGCTTTCTTTAAAGGTGAGGGTAGTGATGATGAAGTGGCAGAAATTGAAGCCCTGATTATTGAACGTAACCGTGCCAGAACAGAGAAAGATTGGCCTGCGGCAGACGTTGCACGCGATCGCTTAAACGAGCTTGGCGTTGTGTTAGAAGACGGCCCAAGTGGCACAACGTGGCGTAAAAAATAATTAAAATTGTTGCAAACAAGCCTGCTTATTTAAGCAGGTTTTTTTGTCGCTGAAATTGGCGCATTTTGAACAAATGCATCTAAACAATCTAAGCTACTGCGGTGTTGGTATTGCCAAAAGATGTTGGTCAATTGGTGTCTTGCTGAGGTTAGTTCTGAATTCAGTGGGCCTCGATCGGTTAAATCATGGTGCTTGTTAGCAAATTCATTTAAATAATCCAGTAAATCCCTAAAGGTGAATAAGTCGATGCCCGCTTTGGGTAATTCAGCTACATAGGGATATTCACTGCGACATGTTGCTTGATATTGTGCTTTATCAAATAAGAAAAATGCAATTTCACATCGGTATGGCAGCGCATCAATATACAGGGAGGAATAGTCGGTTATTAATAAATCTATTTTTTCAAGAATGCCGTAAATATCATCCCAAAAAGTGATATTAATAATATTGGGATATTGACTCAGCTCAGAAGCAAGGTGCGCTTCATTGGGATGTAATCTTAATAATAAGCATTGATCTGATTTTTGTAGCTGTTTAGATAAACACGCAAAGTCGATGGTTTGAGTATAAATGTTAGTGGTGCTATTTAAATGGCTGTCGCGCCAGGATGGCGCATATAAGATCACTTGCTTGGTATTCACCGGTAGGTTAAGTTGCAACCAATCTTCACTTTTATAACGCAGATAATAGTCGGTGCGAGGATTGCCACAGGTTAAAAACTGCTCATTGCTAATTCTAAAGCTACTGGAAAACAGTTTTTTAACGGTATCACTGGGGGCGATCATGAAGTTTGGACGTACATATTGTTGATGATATTGAGCTTTAGCAAATAATTTTTGGCTGATGTTTTCGGGATGGTAAACCTTAAGTAGCGGGCCATTACTGATATCGAATTCGATTTTTTTTAATGGCGAACCGTGCCATAGATTAATTTTAACAGCGCCTTTTGCTAGGTACTGATTCACATCCCCAATATAGGTGTTATACACATAAAATTTGGCCGTTGCAGCGTGCCACACACCCAACAGTGACCATCTTGAATAGGCTTCCAATCCCTGCGTTTGCAAACGCTTAACGAGCGGTTTATCAGCGGATATCCAAATGGCACGAATGGTTTGTTGTTGCTGCCAGTGTAAAAATAAGTATTTACTGTTATCGGCAAATTTATCCTTATAACAGCCCATTACCGCTTTGTGACTTCTAGGAGTAAAGCCTGAAACAAAATAAATAAGCTGTGTGATAACAAAGCGAATCAACAGTAAAATGGCATTCATGGCAATATCCAAATTGAATGAGTGAGCCGTCAATTAAACCGTTTGCGGGCTTAATATCGTGGGACGGGTGTTTGCTAAATTGTTTTTGATATCCGTGGTTGATATTTGTTGAGTACGCTCTAAATATAGGACGTTACAAATATCATTCAAGTCATCAAATTTACCAGCCCAATCGTCACCAATGGCGAACACATCTGCATTGAGGCGAATAATATCGCTGCGTTTTTGTCGCCAATCGGTTTCAGCAATCACCATATCAACGTATTTACAGGCTTCAACAATTTCAATTCTCTGCTGATAATTAAAGAATGCCGCTTTGCCTTTTAGGGCATTAAATTCGTCAGTAGAGACGCCGACAATTAATCTATCACCTAAATCTTTTAGGCGCTTGAACAATCTCACATGGCCAAAATGGAATAAATCGAATGTACCGTAGGTTATGATGGTTTTCATATCTGTATCCTCAACGTTATGTTTGGTATGGGTCATTAACTTACTAAACTAATTGCCATAATCGTTTGACGTATCCGAGTTGACTTAACTGCTGAAATTCCATTTCAACCAATTCGATTTCTTCTTCTGGGGCATCTTTGTCAAGTAACAGCTGTACTGGTCCAAATACCCCATACTTTGCTTGTTGGTTTAAGGTTGCGCTTGCGCCAAAAAGTAAAAGGTTACCCTTAGCCACATGCCACAATTGCGGTAACTTAGCTAATATTTGCGAGCTGACGGCTATTTCGTATAACTGAATTGTACGTTGTTGATTGCTACTCGCGTTGAGGCAAGAGATGGGGTGATCTGGATGAGTTATTTTGGCGACCATTAAACTGATTAACATTAATGGTGAAGCCAGTACCAGTAAAGCACAACCCATTAGCCGATGCAGTAAAGAGGGTGTTTGTTGTTGCTTAACGCCACTCTGACAAGCTGCAACTAGACTTGTATCATCCACTTTTACCCAGGTATTTTTGGCGATATCAATAATGTAATCTTGCGAAATAATTTGATTTTTTACGGTGAGATTTTTACCCACATAAGTATTGGGCATAATGATGCTATCATTGAGTTCGCTATCTTCAATAAAACAGTTTTGACCAATAACGATTAAGTTTTTGCAATGAACAGCAGGGTGAATATAACTGTTTGTGCCAATGCTGCCGTGCAGCGTTTGTTCAGCAAAACTTGGGCATTGAGTTTGTTGACCAAGGTATAATCCAGCCGCTCCCATGCTATCAACCTTACGGCCTTTAATAGCGAACTCATCAGCATGTTCGATGATGTATCTTGTTGCAGCGGCAAAGTTTTCAATACTGTCTAAATGGAAGGTTTTGCCATGCAATACTTGGTTGATACTGCGCTGCTGATGTTGGGGCAATTCGGCCATAGGCCAATTTAAACTTGCCCCATGTGAACGACCCGCGGGTAACATTAATAACCCAGGATTTTGGTTACCCATTGATGCCAATACAAAAGTGTGGTTTATCTTTGCCGCAAAATCGATAAAGCGAGTGATGCAAGGTGTTCTGATAATATCACCACGAACAACCAACTGAGTTTGTTGTGGGTCTAAGTGCATACGTTGTAGAACTGAATTTACATCTTCTTCAGGCTTACTTAAAAAGTAATCTATGGTTAGGTTCCATTTAGCCCCTGTGCCAATATGCGCTTCAATTTCGCTTGCTCGGTTGGCAACCACTAACTTCGCATGGGTAATACCAGCACAAGATAAGTCTTCTAACGTATATTCAATTAACGCTTTATTTACCAAAGGCATTAGTGCCGCGCTGTACTGACGATTCAGCGGTGCGAGTTCTGCGGCTGAACGATTAGCAAAAATAATGGCTTGCATGGTCTTCTCCTAATACGCACCACGGGCAAATAACACCGCGGGTATGGTTTTAAAAAGTAATTGAATATCTTTAACCAGTGATTGTTGGTAGATATAATCAACATCCAACTCAACTTGTTTATCAAAAGGAATGTCAGATCTTCCTGATACTTGCCATATACAAGTGATGCCGGGTTTTACCATCAATCTGCGTCTATCTGACAATTGATATTGGTTCACTTCACTAGGTAATGCAGGACGCGGGCCAACTAATGACATATCGCCTTTTAATACGTTCCAAAGTTGTGGTAATTCATCAATAGACAGCTTGCGGATCCATTTGCCTACCTGGGTGATCCTTGGGTCTTGCTTCATTTTAAATAGGACACCACCGCGCATTTCATTTTCACTTTGTAACTTAGCTAAACGCGCTTCGGCATCGTTAAACATGGAGCGAAACTTCCACATGGTAAAAGGCTGATTGTCTTGCCCAGCACGGGTTTGACTGAAAAGCACCGCCCCTTTTGATTCGAAACGAATAGCCAGTGCAGTTAATAAAAATAGTGGTGAAAGTAATAGCAATAGAGCACTTGAACCAAAGATATCAAGCAGTCTTTTAGCGATGAGATTCAATTTTATTTTCAGAAAAAACCACTGGTATTTTTTGTGATTAACTTGATGTAAATTTTTTCCAAGCATTGAGAGCGTTTGCTCTGTCGCGGCGGTTGAATTTGCATTTTGAAAGTTAATTGCTGCATTTTGCAATTCACCTAAATTAGCCGTTGGTTCTGATTTGCTATTGAATATTTTTTGTTGGACTAACTCGGTAAATACTCGCATTACAAATAAAGGATTACCTACAACATATCGGCGCCACATTCTTTTAGGTTCTTGCATTAACCGCCAGGTCCATTCCATACCCATTTGACGAACTGCAACAGGGGCTCTGCTCACGCTATCTGCATAAAAATCAAATAAACCCCCAACACCTATCGCTGCGCCGACGTTTAATTTGGCACTATGCTCGGCTATCCAACGCTCTTGTGTTGGTGCACCCATAGCAACCAGTAATATTTGGGCTCCAGAGGCATTTATTGTGTTAATTACGGCTTCGGTTTGTTGTGCAGAAAAATAGCCATCATGGGTGCCACAAATACGTAATTGTGGGAAACGTAGTTGCATTTTGGCCGCAGCTTTATTCGCAATATCCGTTTTTGCCCCCAACATAAATATCCCCACACCATGCTCGGCAGCTTGTTGGCACAAAAGGGGAAACATATCAGTGCCGTTTACGTTATCTTTTAGGGCGATGCGCTGAAGTTTACACGCTAAACGTAAACCACTTCCGTCAGCAAATACGTGTTTGTTTTGGTTGAGTATCTGTCTATATTGTTGGTTTTTGTAGGCGATATTCATGCAGTCTGCATTCACAAACGCATAGCTATCGCACTGCGAAGTTTTAGCACTGTTAATGACACAGCTAATAGCATCATTCATAGTCATATTGCTGATGGTGACTTTGAATAAGCTAAATTGCTTTTGAGCTGAATAAATCACCCTTGAAGACAAGGTGTATCCTAACAGACAGCGCAGTGTTGCTAGCAGATAACACCCAGCTGAAGTATTAAGTTTTGGGTTAATAACATAGTGGTCGTAACTGATCCCCATTCTGGCGTGCATTTGCTTAAAGGACATTAATCCTGGACGCACTAAGTAGTCATGGTAGGGTAAAACGGCATACTGGTATTGCTCTCCCACTAATCCAAGTTCACCTTTGATGACATTTAGCAAACCCAACAAACTTGAAAATTTTGAATCAGAAAACTGCAACAATGGAATCGGTTCAGTCTTAGTGCTGTGAATATAGAGGGTCTCGAAAACTTTTCCTGAGGTCATTTTCAGATGAATGGCTTTTAGCAGCAGTATTGGGCTGATAAATACCAGTATCATTAAACTCAGCAGGGTTTCGATAATCCTTACTGATGCCGACACTTGTTTTATGTGAATTCGCATAAGCCACCTCGATATATTGTTGTATTTCATCAGGATATTTTTGATATATATATCTAGTAATGCTTAAATTGTGCCACATTTTAACCGGTTGATTTTAATGGTTTATTTTGTTTTTTGTAGCTGGCGGTGAGAACCTGTTTGCAGTTTGCAAGGCAGCCTGCAAACAGGTTTAACGTAAAGGCAGATATGGAATGGATCCATTTATAAAAACATCGATGACACGCCATCACGGCTAATTTTATGTTTTTGGATACTGCCAATTGCTTTTTGGCCTAAACTTTCTAACCAATGATAAGCAAAAGCGGGTAGTAGCCATTGCATATAGGCTGCGCTGACAGTACTAATGGTTCTGCCCATTTCATCTTTTAGGATTTTAGGCGAGGTGGTTAGGGCTTCTGTTGCTAATTTAGCGGCCATTTTGCCATCTTTCATCCTAATCGCTTGGCGTGCCAAATACCGCAATTGATAAGCTCTGGCATCATTTTCATGGCGTTTTAACAGTTTAGGTGCAAAGTAGCGGGCTTTACTGATCATTTGCTCCCATGAAGCTAATTGCTTCAATAAGTTGGCTGATAATCCACCATGATTTAAGCGATAGTAAGTCAATGGTTGTGGTATGCCTTCCATCTTCCATTTAGTGGTTGCCACAATGCGTAACCAACATTCAATATCTTCAGATTGACGAAATTTCTCATCAAAGTAACAAGAATATAATTGATGGCGATGTATGCTTTGAAAACGAATATCATTGAGTGTTTCACGGCGGATCACCGGTGCGGAACCATTGCCGACAGGATTACGACATAACAAATGTGCGGCATCAATATTGGTCAGCTGTGGCATCTGATAAAAGTCTAATAATTTGCCGTCATAGCTCATAAAACTTGAACGAGAAAAGCTGATCCCAACGTTGGGATTGGCATCAAGATGAGCACAATGGCGTTGCAGTTTTTCGGCATGCCACATGTCGTCAGAATCTAAAAATGCCACGTATTTACCCAAAGCGTGACGGATCCCCGTATTACGGGCAGCAGCCAGTCCTTTATTTTCTACATGGTTAATAATCCTTACGCGGCGGTCATGGATCTGCTGGCAGATTTTTAAGCTGTTATCGGTTGCACAATCATTGACAATGATTAGCTCAAAATCGGTAAAGGTTTGCTCTAACACAGACTCAATGGCTTTTTTGACAAACTTTTGCACGTTATAAACGGGCATAACAACAGTAATTTTAGGGGTCATAGTGATTCTCCTACAGAGGTAAGTTTTTGATTGTTTTTAAATACTTTCAGGTAGCTGTAAATACAAATCAGTGGCGAGCTGATGAGGTAACTCACCATTACGGTTTGTGCCACAGTGATTAAACTGAATTGACAAGCAATGCCGATTGCCATCGCTAGGCTCATTGTGAGTAAAATATTCATTTTGAGGTTGGTTTGGCTTAAACCGTTTGCAAGTAGCAATTGGCTTGCCGCTTCGCCAAGTGGCCTGACTAAGCCACTCAGACATAAAAACAGGAACACATCGATGGCATCGGTTGATAGCCACTTATCACCGTATACCAGTGGAACATACCAATTAGAAAGTGCGCTTTGCAGTAAAATAACTGGCACAGTGATTGCCATAATCGCGGCGATACTGCTGAGGTATTTTGCTGATAAATCATCTTCAACCGCATTACGTTGACAAAGGTGGCTGTAAAATGCGGTGCCAAAGCTTTGAATTAACCCTAGACTTATTCCCAAGCTAATATTGTAAGCAAAAAAGTACACACCTAATGCTTCTACGCCCATGAAATAACCAATTAATAAATAATCAATATTTTGTCTTAATGTGTTAGTCAAATCGCTTAAGCTAACGGGAATGCCAAAGTGTAAAAGTGTTAGAACTTGAGCATATTGAATGCTGCCTTCTGATTGCATTTGAGGGAGAGGATTGTGGTAACGGTGAATCGCAATCCACACAAAAATGACCACTACTTTAGGTAAAATGATTGCCCAAATTTCAAATCCAGCCAGTGCTAAAATCGCAGTAAGTGCAGCATCAATAAGGGTTTGCCAAAGATTCGCTCTGCCAACAATACGCATTTTGTTGTTGCGTAAATTTAAGGTGGCGTATTGCATTCCCATTGGCAGCAACAAAAAGCTCGTTGCCATTACTGCGATGGGGAAAATTAACGATGTGTCTTGGTAATAAACCGCAATGGGGTAACTGAGCAAAAGCATAATCAAGCATGCTAATAAACACACCGCCCAGTTAACCCAGTTAGCACTGCGTAAATGACGAGTGCATTGTTCATCATCCATACGAATTAATGCGGCAGATGTAATTCTGCGGGTTGCGGTACAGATTAATTCAAACAGGGTAAGGACAATGGCTGCTTGGCCAAATATTTCCGGCATCAGCAAGCGGGCAAGTACGATACTTGAAATCAAACGAATTATACGCCCGCTAAATTGGGCAGATCCTAACCACATCATGCTTTTGCCTAATCCAGTAAATCCGCTGCGAATTAGCATCATGGGTTGATTTAATAATGTTTTATGATGGTTTTTCATATTTATCCTAGCGTAAGTTATTCGCTTTATATGCTAGGGGTTACATGAATCGTGCCATATTTTAAGTTATTGTTTTTAAGTGGTTTATTTTATTTGGTTTTGAGTGGGAGGAATAGATTTGCAGAATGCAAAAGCATATTGCAATGCTGGAAAATAGATTCAGTGGCAGCACCAAAGGTGAATGCCAGATTTGGTTTTTGGGGGATCGTGATGTTTCTGGATGGTAGGCTGCAGGTGGTACATGTGCTTGCTACAAACAATATTTTATTTTGAACTGCCCGCCAATACTGAAAAATTATCACGCCAGTATTGCCTATCGCTAGTCCGTACCCCATTCCCCATACTTCATAGGCATTTAAGACTTCAAACCGCAGCGCATAGAATCAGAACACCAGCTTATATTACCTCGTTGAAACGAGTTCTTCTGTGGGGATTGTGTCACTATCTGCAATTAAGGCTTTTCCCAACACAATTAACCCAGGCCAAAACAGGTAAGCTAATATCTCGAGGTTTTCACCGAAGGTATAAAGCATCAATAGCATTAAAATTGCCATGCCGACTTTTGCTAAAGGTCGACTAAATATATTGATCACCAGCACAACAAAAGTCACTAGCATAGGCAGGGCAAGTGCAATTGCCCCCACTAAGCCTTTGACGAATAATAATCCGTACCACGTATGGTGCGAACCTATCGGCATATACTCCACCATGTGTGGCCCGCGCTCAACAATACCATGGCCAAATAATATCGCCTCATTCCACCAACGTTCTACTGCAATGTCAGCTAAGGCTTGTCTAACTCTAGTGGAGTCTGCCCTTGCCGATTTTACTGCGGCAATGCTCATGGATATTTTGTTGAGGATTGACTCTCCGACAAATCCAGTCGCAAGAATGACTGGGCAAAGAACGAAATAAAGGATTGGTGAACGTACAAATTTAAGCATTGAAAAATAACCAAACAAGGCGAGGTAACAAATTAATGCCAAGCGTGACTGCGACATCAATACCATTAGCAAACTGCCGATCACTCCCCAGCGTTTCCATTTAGAAGAGGATTCTTGTAAAGCAAAAATAAAGTATAAGTTACCTAACATTCCTAAAGCAGGCGCCCAAGGAGTGAATAGTCGCCAACGTGGAATACCGCTACCGGGGTCTATTTCATACAAACTTAACGAGAAAAATTCTGGGCCAGGACCGCCAATAATACTTAAAGGTGAAACATAGAGGGTACTGGGTAAGCGGATCATCCATGCCAATACAAAGATGGGCAACAATAAGACAGTGTGTTTACATACTTGGCAACACGCCCGATAGATAATTTGCGGTCTAATATCAAGGCAAGCTACCACGGGGAAAATAGCCAGAAGTGCCCAACCTTTAGCCCAACCTATGGAGGATTTGATTAATTTTGCGATACCTAAACCTTGTTCTAAGTGGCCGACTATTAAGGCCAACAGCATTACCCACATTCCAAACAGCCACACATAGTGAGTTAAGCTGAGGGTATGGGCAGGTTGGTAAGATATTTTCTTAACCAATAAGCGACAGAACAAGATCCAGGCAATCACCGGGGCGATAATATATAACGCCCCTACTATCCAAAAAAGATAACTATAAACTATTGCTTTATAGATGATTCTTTCGTCAGCATTTTGCGGAGTAATGGTTTGCGGATCCATAAAATACTCAGTCCTATTAGTGCCATAAATGACGCGCCAAAAGCCGCTACTAGTAATAACATTGTCGCTAAATTATCTGCTTTTGATGGCAGAGAAGGCGGTGACAATAATTGTAATAATGGATAGGCAGTAAAAATATCGGCCTTACCAACATCCATCTTTGCCACTGCAGAAGTCATTACCGCCGTCGCTAATTGATGTGCTCGGTGTAAATCTTCTAATTTTGCGGCATCATCGTTAGATAGTTCTAAGCGTGTTTCCCATTGTAAAATTTGGCTATCAAGCGTATTTAATTCTTGATTAAGGCCAGTGTAAGTTGCCCTTAACTGAATTAGCTGCTCCATTAAATCCGCACGGCCATCAATGTCATCTAATAATAGCTTGTTAATTAACGCGCGGTCAGCTTTGCCTTTTTGAAATTGGGTTAACGTTGCAATGCGATCCGATAGAGCATTTTGTAACTTTGCTTCTTCGGCATTTAGGCTGGTTATTTGTGGATGATTACTGCCAAAGTGTGCCGAAAGCTCGTGTAACTTCCCCAAGATCTCATTATGGGATGTAAGTAATTGCTGAAAGAATTTGTCGTTGTGTAGTTTTAATAAATCAGCGGCTTCATCGGCAGTGGTACCTAAGTGTAACATTAAAGATTTTTCTTCTGCTTCAATGCCTTTTAATTTTGAAATCATATTTACGCGGTTATGGCGCAAACGTTCGATGGTCAACGCTAACTCTTTAAATTGATCAAGCGAGACTAAGCCCCGTTCAGATTGAAACGCTAAAATGGCATCTTGAGACAATTTCACTTTTTGATTGTATCCCGCCAAACCTTGAATAATGCCGCTTTCTCTTAGGTTGACTTCATCGGTACGTAAATCATTTAGCAATTTTTGCAACGAATGGTAAAGGGCCCAAGCCTTGTCTTGCGCTTCTTTAGCTGAACGCCCTTTAATACTAAACTCCATTAGGCCTGTTTGGCTGGGTAACTTTAGTTTAGGTTTACCCAGCTGGCCAACAGGCATTTCTAAGCTTGCTGCTGCTGAGTTTAGTAATAAGTCGCTGTCTGATATAGCTTTATAGTTTTCACGTGGGTCAATAGCTGAGCTTAAATATGGTGAGCTTGATGAGCTGGTCGCTTGACCTAGACTGTCTAAACTTACCAATGCGCCAGCGCCATTACCCGGTAAAATTAAGGTCCATTTAGACACATAAGATGTTGGTTTAATGGCCATCAACAAAAAAGCACTGGCCCAAATAATCAGTAAACTCACGAGTGCCGTTTTTAAATATAATTTTTTGCGCGCCTTAGGTGTCAGTTTACTTCCTTCTAAGGCTGCACGTTTAATCCAAAACAAATAGGCTAATTCACTTAAGCTATTCTCTTTTGAATCATTAATTTGATAATCGGCTTCATCAGAGGATTTTTTAGAGCCATTTTTAATTGGTTCAGCACAAGGAACACTGATTTTTTCATATTCCAAGATGTCTTTTTCAATAACGTTATCCATGAGAGGCTCCTTTATAACCAGCCGATAAGGCTTGAAGGAATAAGGACTTCGGTTACACTGCGCGCAATTTCACGGAAGTTAGTCATGCGAGAGTCATAACAAGCCAGCCCGTCTCCTGGTAGCAATACAGGATTCATATCGTTTGACCAAGGTTGCTGAATGAGGCCATCAATAGAGCGCTCTACCACATCAACTTGATTAGATAATGGGTTTTTAGTGATGAGTAAAACATAACGCCCTGCATTGGTAGATTGTGCTCCGCCCACACAGTTAGCCGCAATGGCACCGTTCAATAGACGGGTTCCGTAAGGAAAACGGGTGGCCTCACGGTCTACTGCCGATTGGCTGTTTGAGCTTGCAGGTTGAGTGAGGTTTGAAATATATACTCGAATACCGGGAGCGGTGATCGGTGATGGTCTTGCTAACTCATCATCAAACTGATTACTGCTTGGTACATGGATTTTATCACCGCTCATTAATGTAAATTCTTGAATGGACTCACCGGTTAATATACCGCTTAAATCAATGCTATAAATTTGGTTGTCACGGATAACATTAACTGCTGTTAAGTCCGCATCTGGGCGAATGCCTCCTGATGAACGAAGGGCCGCTTCAATGCTTCGTTCAGTCGCTTGGTCGCCAGCATAGTTACTGCCATCATCTTTCACTTCAATGGGCAGTTTCTTATTGATCATATGTTGGCCAGGTTCAAATACAGCACCTGAAGTCATAATGTTAATGGGCGCCCAACTAATAGGAACTATGCTAATGCGGATAGCATGTGGTTTCATTAAATTTTCAGTAATAAGTTGATTTTTAATCGCTTTGTTAAGCTGTGCTAAAGTAAGGTTTTTGGCCAGTACAGCCTGCATATAAGGCAGGTAAATATTACCATCGGCGTCAATTTCAACCGCTTTGCTAAAATCCTCGCCATTCAAGATACTGATGTCCAATTTATCGCCAACAGACAGTTTCAGTTGGGCATTTTTCCATTGCGTTGCTTGTAAACTCGGATCTAAATGGCCAATCTTAAAACTGTCTTTGGTAATAACGACATTGTTGGCGTCGTTCATGGTCACATGTTCTGCAAGGGTAAATGCAGGGTTGCTTGGACGTTGGGCACTGATTTGACGATCATAGGGCATCGTTTGACCAAAATAATGACATTCTGTCAGAGTGTCCATTCGACAAATATCTTTGCTAGCTGGCGCATTAGGGGTAACACAGCCAGTCAAGCTAGTGCTGAATATACCAATAAGTACCGCAAGTTTTGTGTTTGTCATCATGTTGCTCCTTAGAATGAATCGTGAGAGATAATTGCAAGTTAACTGGCAATCTCTTCGACTGAGCTTAAGCTTTCTAACGCGTGTTCTTCAGATTCATAAATGTCCATAATATGGTGTAATCTGGTCAGTTCGATTAATGCTCTAACACTTGACTTTGGATTGAGTAAAACAATATTGCCTTGATAACTCATTGCCTGTTTACGAGCTGAAATTAACACCGATAAGCCACTTGAATCGATATACTCTAGGTTGCTCATGTCGATGACTAATCGAGTGTGACCTTGATTGATATAATCTAAAATCGCGGCGCGGTAAGTGGGGGTTTGTGCCATGACCATTTTTCCTGGTAAGCGAACCACACTGGCATATTTATCTGTGATTAATTCGAAGTTCATAATGTCACCTCATTTTGTTGTTTAATTGCCGAGTAAGATAGGTTGGGGTCGTTTTATGTTTAGTTGTCGGGAACGTAAAACAACCTATCTTGTGCATCTAGGTTTTGCAGTAAGTGTGCCAGTTTTTAATTTATTGTTTTTATTCGATAATTTGCTGTGTTCTCTTTTGTTTTTGCAAATTGAATGTGTGAATTAGCAATATGCAACAGATTGCATATACCTCTTTTTAGGGGGTGAAAACAGGAATAAATCAAGAATAAAAACAGACATCGCCCCAAATTAACTGCGAGTCTGCTGCTAACATTTGCAGCCCAGTACTGTAATTTGTCTTTTTTTTGAGCTGAAAAATATAATTAAATCCGATATTCGCCATTGGCGGATACAATCGGTTGCGGAAAAATGGGTTGATATTATTGGGTTTGATAAAGTTTAATTTGCACGGTAATAAAATAAGCCGCATCTTTAATAAAGCTTACCAAATAGCGACAGTATTGATGTTTTATGGTTTTTTTAGCTGAGGTGATCTTGTTTGTGCTTAACTGCCAGCCTATTTAATATGTGGTTATTAAGTGTATATTACTGATGTTAACGTCATAGCCAGGTATAGACATCAACTAAGGCCAATTGCTGTAACAACAAGATTAACTTTAATAAAGGATATGCGATGTTGCTTAAACTACTGTTCGGCTGCTGTGTGTTATTGGCGTTGAGCGCTTGTGTGACTTCTTCCTCTGAAAGCCATGATGAGAGGGATATCTCATTAGAGCCACAAGTGCCCGCAGAACAAATCGATCCAATGATGGAAAATAATGAGCGTCTTATCAGAGAAAGTTTAGAGGATGAGATGCAAAGAAGAATTAAGTAATTAAGCTGTAAAAAATGGTTGAGTATTGATGGTAAAAACCATAATCAGTTTATCGTGGAGTAATTTGTTTGATAGGCACTTATTATGCTCAGCTGAGGTTAAATAATATACGCTAGGGTATGCTGTTAACTTGACTAACTCATTTCAATAGCCAAGTTAACAACGGATACGATGACGATCATTTTAATGCCTTAATAAACTCATTCTTAAATGGCTACCTAATACCGTGGGTTGATTTAAAACTTGATCCATCCAGTTATACATAATCCATAAACCTCTGCCATTTTCGGTATTTTTGTCTGGACAATCCGTTGGCGTTGGTAAAGGTTGATAGGTTGCAGTATCCAATAAATCGACAATAATTCGGTCTGCATTACAATGCATCAGTAAGGTAATATTTGCAGCATCGCATTGGGTATGCTGCAAGATATTGTTTACACCTTCCAAGGTGCAGGTGATGACCTTAAACCTTTGTCGCTCGTTAATGGCGTTGTTGAGCATAAATTGATCTAACTCAATGCAAAATTGTTGTTGCTCAATAACTTGCTGGCTCAAGTTTAGTTGTAGACTATTCATGTTTTACTCCTTATGCCACCGTTGATGGCGAGGGGGTGAGTTGCGTTAATAAGTTATTTATTGAGTCTTTTGCTGTGTTTGATAATGGTGCTTTACCTTGTGGTTGAGCATTGGCTGCCCCCAGTGTGTTATTTGAAAACAGCATGATAGACATATCATCTTGGCCATCGCCTAGTTTCCAATCGGATAGGGCATGGCGGATGTGGTGCATCATTGCATCACCGCTGATGATTTGTTTTAGCGTACAAAGTGCTTTTAACCTTTGTAATCCAAACATCCCATGAGTAGGATTATTCATTTCATATATTCCGTCAGAAAAAATCATTAACTGTTGATCCGCTTTTAATTTCCCTTGCCAGTTAACGTATTGGGTATGCTCGTCGATACCAACAGGTAAACTGGATTGCATATTGATTGAGTCACAGCTATTTACATTGATTAATAACGGCTGAGGGTGACCTGCATTACACAGTTCGTATTCACCTGTTGTGCTATTCATTTTGCCAATGATCATTGTGGCAAATTGTCCCTGATCACTTGGGTCAAAAAATACTCGGTTTATGTATTCCATTAATTTGTCTGGGCTAGTTTGCCAATCCGCTCGATTAGGGTTGAGTGCTTGGGCTAAGGTAAAGCTTTGCATGGCAGCGCCGGCACCGTGACCAGAGACATCAATCAGAAAAAATCCCATCCACTGTTCATTAATTTTAAAGCATTGGAACACGTCTCCGGCTAGCTCAGTTGCTGCCTGGAAGTAATGATTAACCTGCCATTGTTGTTGGGTGAAACGTTTAGCAGGTAGCAAAGAGTGTTGAAGTTGTGCTGCTTGTTTTAGTTCCGCTTTTTTTTCAGCGAGTAACTTTGTTGTTTGGGTCAGTGCATCATTAAGTGCTTTGTGCTGGTTGTGCATGATTTTTTGGGATTTGATTAACCGCAGTGCCGCAATGACACGGGTGGTTAATACCCTAGGATCAAAAGGCTTGGCTAAGTAATCATCAGCCCCAGATTGCAACGCATAAACGAGATCATCTGTTTCATTATTGCCAGTTAGCAGCAGTATATATGGAGTATTAATTTCGGCTTTAAGACGTTTACAAAGTGCAATACCGCTAAGATTAGGCATACGCCAATCGCTAACAACTAAATCAATGGTTTGAGTTTGACAAATTGTCAGCGCTTCTTGTCCATCAGATGCCTGACACAATGTGATGTTGCAACCAACAAGCGATACTTGTTGCAAAATACTGGCAATATATAAGCGCTCGCTTGGGGTATCTTCAACAAGCAAAATACTAATATTGTGGGCGGTTTCAGTTAGGTTCATGGGGACTCCAGTTTTCAGTTATGCCTGCAATCAATGATTGTGCAACAGCAAATAAACCATTCCGTGTTTATAGTTCAATGGGTAAAGCAATAGTCGTTCCATAATTAAATGTTTATATTAAACATGGTTTTATGTTTTAAGGTGAAAATAGGTGAGCGATTAATTCTCAAATTGCATCGTGCTCATTGCAAAATGCAAAGACGTCATCCATAGTGATTATGTGATGAAAAATTAAACGCTTTAATGGACAAGAAATAAAGGGAGCAGGAATTTGTCTTTTAGATTAAAAACAATTTTAGGCATTGCATTAATTGAAGGCGTGCTGCTGCTTTTACTGGTTTATACCAGTGTCAGTTATCTTAAGGAGTCGAATCAGGCTGAAATCGAGAAGCGAGCTCAGCTTACCGCAAGTTTGTTTTCAGTGGCGGCCAAAGAGGCACTCATTGAGTTAAATAAATCTAAACTTACCGATTTAGCCAAAGAACTTAGCCTCCAGCAAGAAATTGATTACTTATACATTTACCATAAACAGGATTTGATTGTTTCGATGCATAAAGAGGCTGGAATTCCAAAATGGAATTTTGCTCGACCATTGAATGCCACTGATCACGATCATACTTTCAATATTTCTATTCCTTTGAGCCTTGATAGTAATGACATTGGTATGATTGAGATGGGCTTTGATCGCTCAAGTTTCGACCAATTGCTTATTCAAGCTTCTACCCGATTTTTCTCCATCGCAGGCCTTGAAATGTTGCTGGTGGCGTTATTTTCTTGGTTACTGGGTGTTTACTTAACGCGAAATTTATCTCAGTTACAAAAGGCCTCTAAATTAATATTAAATGGTCAAAAAGGCGTGCAAATACCGGTTTCGGGGGATGATGAAATTGCCCAAACCGCTGTCGCATTTAACCAGATGGTGCTCAATATTGATGCACGAACCAATGCATTAACTGGCGCGAATATTCGGCTTAATACAATTTTAGAATCGGCGGCAGATGGCTTTGTTATTATCGATGTGAATGGCGTGATTACCGAAGTAAACCAGTCTGTTATCAGATTATTTGGTTACAGTAAGGATGAATTGATTGGTCAGAACGTTGCTAAGTTAATGCCGATGCACGAGCGTCATATGCATGATGGTTACATGAAACGTTATTTAGAAGGTGGTAAACCGAGAATTATCGGCACTGGCCGAGAACTGAAAGCCCAGCACAAAGAGGGGCATCAATTTCCCATCGAACTGTCGATTTCTAAAATGGTTATTGATGATGAAATACTCTTTCTCGGTTTATTAAAAGATCTTACTGCTATCAAGCAAAATCAGGAGGCTGCAGCAAGAACTCAATCAATCTTACTTGCCACCTTAGAAGCTAGTCAGGATGCTCTGATTACCATTGATATTACCGGCCGTGTTCAAGAGTTTAATACCGCAGCTGTAAAATTATTTGGCTTTAGTCGTGATGAAGTTATGGGGAAGCATTTAGAAGATTTAATTATTCCACAGGCATTTCAACAAGCCCATAAAAAAGGTATGGAGCATTATCGAAAAACGGCGCAGGGGGCGGTGCTGCACAAACGTGTTGAGGTTCCTGCACACAATAAGGCAGGCGATGAGTTTCCAATTGAGCTAAGGGTTATTCCTATCCAGCTAGGCGATGACATCTTATTCACTGCATTTGTGCGTAATATTTCAGAGCAGAAATCCAAGGAAGAAGAATTACGCTTGGCTAAAGAGCAAGCCGAAGCCGGCAGTAAAGCTAAATCACGCTTTTTGGCAACCATGAGCCATGAAATCCGTTCGCCATTAAACGCAGTACTAGGCAGTGTTGAGTTATTACTGGGTTCCACTTTACAAAAAGAGCAACGCATATACGCCACTACGGCTAAAGAGGCGGGCGATGCACTATTGAATACCATTAACGATATTCTCGATTTTTCGAAAATTGAAGCTGGACAGATGGTATTGGAGTCACGCGAATTTGAGCCTGACAAATTAGTCGCTCAAGTACTACAGATTTTGGCAAGTAAAGCGCTAGAAAAAGGCGTTCATCTTGCCAGTTTTATTAATCGAAATGTGCCACAAACATTGGTGGGTGACCCACAAAGGCTACGGCAAGTTATTCATAATTTAGTGGATAATGCGATTAAATTTTCTAGCTCTGGTTGTATTACGGTTGAAGTATGGATACCTAATAATCACCAATCTAGAATTGAATTATGCTGTGCCATCACAGATCAAGGCATAGGCATTAGTCAAGAAGCCCAAGCCAAGTTATTTGCTGAGTTTTCACAGGTCCATGATACCCATACAACCAACTACAAAGGCACAGGTCTAGGTTTGGCTATTTGTGCCGAATTAGTTCGAATGATGGACGGCAGCATATCGGTTGAAAGTGAGTTAGGCAAAGGAAGCCGATTTAATGTCTTGGTTACTTTAGATGAAAGTACCGAAAGCAATAGTCATTACGTGCGATTGCCTGAACATTCTAGGGTACTAGTTATCCATCCCAATAAGCAGCTGTGTAAGTTAGTTAAAAAGCAGTATATACAATATGGTGTTGAAACCATTTATATCCATGATGTGACCGAAATTTATAAGCTTTCGAATGTCCGGGGCAGATTTGATCTTATTTTACTTGATGATTCTTGCATGATGTCAGTTGATGCCAAGTTACTCAAAGTATTAAATCAGGACTTCTTATTCCCCCATGGGATATTAGCCGTAATGAGCACTGGGGTTGATACGCAAGTTTCACAATTTTTAAGCGACATGGGAATTGAGCAAGTTGTCAATAAGCCCTTAAGCCGAGCAATGCTGCTGAATTTAATCAGTGGTGCAACCCAAGAAAACCATATTGAAATTGAGCAGGAAGATAATCCGACTTTCCCGCCTGACAGCAAGATTTTGTTGGCCGAAGATAGTCCGGCAAATCAAATGGTTGCAGGCACTATGCTGGCTAAATATGGCGCACTTTTAGATTATGCGAATAATGGTGTCGAAGCCGTTGAAATGGCGCTTGAGAATGATTATGACATTATTTTAATGGACATTCGCATGCCTGAAATGGATGGATTAGAAGCTTGCAGTAAAATTTTACAGCGTAAGCCGCAACAAATTATTTTAGCGATGACGGCTAACGTATTTAAAGAAGAGTTAGAAGCCTGTACTCAAGTAGGCATGCTCGATTTTATTGGTAAGCCTGTGAATGGCAAAATGCTTATTCAGAGTGTGGCCAAGTGGTTAAACAAAGCCAAATTGGAGCAAGTATCTGTTAAAGTAAGCGCAGATTTAAACCATTCAATGCAACTTACACCCGATAATAATATTGAGATTGACCCAATTGTAGAAACAGAAACAGCCCAACCACTTGCAAGCAGTAGAATTGATCAAATCGAGAATTCATCCTTTGATAATACCCCTTTACTTGACCTTAATGTGATCGGCAGTTTACTTGATGTTATTGGTGAGCCAAGTTTACATAAAATGTTGGCTGTTTTTTGCAAAGAAACACAGATGCGTATTGATACTTTGCGTCAAATCAGTTTGGTGGATGAACTGGATAAAGTAGAAGATGAAGCGCATACCTTGAAAAGTAGTTCAGGCAGTTTTGGTGCCGCAAAATTGTATGCTGCAGCCAAAGTTTTAGAAGCCGCAGCCAGAAATAAACAGCAGCCAATAGCGCCACTTGTTGAGGATACACTCAATATTGCAGAGCAAAGTATCAATGCACTTAAACACGCTTATTTATCGAACAAATAAAAATAAACCTTAATTACACAAAGGAATATTATGGGATTTCGAGTCATTTTAGTTGAAGACAGTATGTCGCTTGGTGCGCTATATACAGAATACTTGTGCAGTGAAGGTGCTGATGTCACTTTGGTACAGTTTGGCGCAGATGCAATAAAAGAAATTGACCGTCAACCGCCTGATTTACTCATTCTAGATATCAAATTGCCTGATATGTCGGGTATGGATATTCTGTTGCAAGTTCAACAAAGCCACCCAGAAATGACAGTGATTATGATAACGGCCCATGGCACGATTGATATTGCCGTAGATGCCATGCGTGCTGGCGCATTTGATTTTTTGGTTAAGCCTTTTGACAGTAAGCGTTTAGCTATTACTGTGCGTAATGCGATGAAGCAACGTCAGCTGGTAAAGTTAGTCTCACAATACGAAAACAGCTTACCCAAAGCTAATTATCAAGGCTTTATTGGCGAATCATTGGCAATGCAAACCGTTTACAAAACCATTGATTGTGTCGCCAACAGTAAAGCATCTGTATTTATATTTGGTGAAAGTGGTACAGGAAAAGAGGTTTGTGCACAGGCTATCCATAATGCAGGTAATCGCAAAAATAATGCATTCATAGCTTTAAATTGTGCCTCAATTCCAAAAGATTTGATTGAAAGCCAAATCTTTGGTCATACCAAAGGGGCATTTACTGGCGCAGTGAGTCAGCGCGATGGCGCAGCCACTCAGGCAGATGGTGGTACATTGTTTTTAGATGAAATTTGCGAAATGGATTTAGAACTGCAAAGTAAATTATTACGCTTTATTCAAACGGGAGTATTTCGCCGTGTAGGAGGCACTAAAGATGAAAAGGTGGATGTGAGGTTTGTGAGTGCCACCAATAAAGATCCTTGGCAGCAGGTACAAGATGGTTTATTCAGGGAGGATTTGTATTATCGTCTGCATGTTATTCCGATTGAATTGCCACCGTTAAACCAACGTGGCAAAGATATTTTGTTAATCGCCAATAAACTACTTGGTCAATATGCCAAAGAAGAAGGCAAACCGTTTAAAGGATTTAATTACGCAGCACAAAAGGTACTGAGTGAATATCATTGGCCTGGCAATGTAAGACAGCTGCAAAATGTGATCCGTCAAATCGTGGTCCTCAATGATGCAGCCGAAGTTGATATCACCATGTTGCCTGCCCGTATTGTCAATGATGGCAAAGCCACAGCGGCCCCTGTATCCTCAACCCCGCAGATGATGGAACAAAATAGCTTATTATCAACACCAGCACATGACACCGCTGAGGTTATTGTTCATGATAAAAATATCGCAACAGAGCAGAATATTGAACCCTTGTGGAAAACAGAAAAGCGTACAATAGAAAGTGCGATTGATTTATGTGAAGGAAATATTCCTAAAGCAGCGGCAATGTTGGATATCAGTCCATCGACGATTTATCGTAAGAAACAATCCTGGGATGAAATGGAACACGCCTTAGTCAAGGATTAACAGTAATTAAAAAGCCTGCAATTGAGCAGGCTTTTTACATAAATGCTTATTAAACTTGTTAATCAGCCTTAAGGTTTTAGACTTTTTAGCTATGGTATTGCTCACAAGCATAAAGGGTATTTTCAAGCAAACTGGCAATCGTCATTGGACCAACGCCACCAGGAACTGGCGTGATATGGGCTGCATTTTGTGCAGCAACGTCATACTGAACATCACCGACTAAACTACCGTCGTCTAAACGGTTAATGCCAACATCGATGACTATTGCACCTGGCTTGATCCATTCTCCAGGGATAAATCCTGGCTTACCGACCGCAACCACCACAAGATCGGCTTGACGTACTTTTTGCTCAAGGTTTTTAGTAAAGCGATGGCAAGTCGTAGTGGTACATCCCGCTAATAACAATTCTAATGTCATCGGTCGGCCAACAATATTAGACGCACCAACAACCGTGGCATCTAAGCCATAGGTATCAATTCCAGTGGATTTTATTAACGTCATAATCCCCATAGGCGTGCAAGAGCGTAATACCGGAATACGTTGTGCTAGGCGACCCACGTTATAAGGGTGAAATCCATCAACATCTTTATCAGGACGAATATGTTCGATAACTTTAGAGTCATCAATATGGGCAGGTAAAGGTAACTGCACTAAAATACCATCGATAGCCGGATCTTCATTACATTTATCAATTAATGCCAATAATTCAGCTTCAGTTGTTGATACATCAAGGTCAAAAGATTGCGATTGAAATCCGACTTCTTCGCAAGCCTTGCGTTTGCTGCCAACGTAGACTTGAGACGCTGCATCACAGCCGACTAAAATAACCGCCAGTCCAGGTACACGAAGTCCAGCCTCTTTACGGGCGTTAACTTTTTGTTTAAGGGTACTGCGAATAGATTGCGCAATGGCTTTACCGTCAATAATTTGAGCAGTCATGGCTGTAGAGGTTCCTTAGAGTGACGCGGTATAGATTGATGAAGTTAATCGGGCTGTATTCTAACAGGCGTTTGAAAGTGTGTCATTTGCTTCACTAGGAAAATACGGTGAATAAACTATTCGCGCTATGATGCTAATCACCTTTTTGCTGCTTAAAGCAACATACAGATAATTAGCTAAAAAAAATCGTTGACGATCGCAAGGTGACTCGTTAAGATGCGCTCCGTTCTTGAGACTATATAGAACGTTGACATCGGTGATTAGCGCAGCCCGGTAGCGCATCTCGTTTGGGACGAGAGGGTCAGAGGTTCGAATCCTCTATCACCGACCAAATTTAAATGATTTGTGTGCAATAATTTTAAACGGTTATATGAACAGGGGTCATAGGTTCGAATACTCGCTTTTTTACAATAGCGTGGCCGACCAAATTTAAATGATTTGTGTGCAATAATCTTAAATGGTTATATGAACAGGGGTCATAGGTTCGAATCCTCGCTTTTTTACAATAGCGTAGTCGACCAGATTTGATTATTTGCTTAAATGAAATTTATGCGGATAATATAACAAGCAAGATAGCTTGTTAAGCCAGACAGGATACAGCAAATGCTGTGCCATGCGCCCGTAGCTCAGTTGGATAGAGCACCCGCCTTCTAAGCGGGTGGTCGCAGGTTCGAATCCTGCCGGGCGTACCATTTCAATGGTGATTGTAGCTCAGTTGGTAGAGTCCCGGATTGTGATTCCGGTTGTCGTGGGTTCGAGCCCCATCAGTCACCCCATTATTCCAAATTGATTTAGAATAAGTAAAAATCAATTTGATGAATTAATCGCACATTATTCGTGCGATTGTATTAAAAGCGACCTCAGGTCGCTTTTTTTATGTCTTAAAACCCACTATTGATGCTCGACTATGCAAAAAACGCTCGCTATAATGTCGCGTCTTGATAAATACCAATTATGAGCTACTAGTGCCAACAGCGTCTTCAGCATCACTAAATCGCTGTGCTGGGTCTTCTAGTCAAAATCCATGGTCAAGAAACGAATACTTATTCAAGAAACGAATGCTTAATAGTTGAGGTATCGACTATTACAAAGGACGTTAGACATATTTCGAGGTAAAACAATGCAAGTTTCTGTTGAAACAACTCAAGGCCTAGAGCGTCGCCTAACCATTTCTGTTCCTGCTGAACAAATTGAAAAAGTGGTAAAAGACAACTTATTACGTGAAGCGAAACGCGCACGTATTCCAGGTTTCCGTCCTGGTAAAGTACCAGCTTCAGTAATCGAAAAACGTTATGGCGCAGCTATTCGTCAAGACGTAACTGGTGAAATCATGCAACGCAACTTCATTGAAGCGATTGTTGCTGAAAAATTAAACCCAGCGGGTGCACCAGTTTTTGCTCCAGGTAAAGTAGAAGGCGAGAACTTTGAGTTCGTAGCAACGTTCGAAATTTACCCAGAAGTGACACTAACTGGATTAGATTCAATTACTGTTGAACAACCTAAAGCTGAAGTCAATGACGCTGATGTTGATGCAATGATTGAAACTTTACGCAAGCAACACGCTACTTACGCGCCAGTTGAGCGTGAAGCAGCTGATGGCGATAAAGTCAAAATGAACTTTGTTGGCAGCGTTGACGGTGAAGAGTTTGATGGCGGCAAAGCTGATGACTTCGAACTTCAATTAGGCAGCAACCGTATGATCCCTGGTTTTGAAACCGGTATCTTAGGTCACAAAACAGGTGAAGAATTCGAAATCGAAGTGTCATTCCCTGAAGATTACCATGCTGAAAACTTAAAAGGTAAAGCGGCTAAGTTCGTTATTACGTTAACTGAAGTTCAAGCGGCTAACTTACCAGAAGTGAACGATGAATTCGCTTCATTATTCGGTATTGCTGATGGTGGCTTAGACGCACTTAAAGCTGAAATCCGTAAAAATATGACTCGTGAACTTGATCAAGCGTTAAAAGCTAACGTGAAAGAGCAAGTTATCACTGGCTTATTAGCGGCTAATGATATCGCTATTCCTTCAGCACTTGTTGATGGTGAAGTGAACGTACTTCGTCAGCAAGCAATGCAACGTTTTGGTGGCGACGCTAAAAACATGCCTGAATTACCAGCTGACTTGTTCACAGAGCAAGCTGAGCGCCGTGTGAAGATTGGTTTGCTTTTAGGTGAAGTTATCAAAACTAACGAGCTAAAAGCTGAAGACACTCGCGTTAATGCATTAATCGAATCAATGGCTTCTGCTTATGAAGATCCATCTGAAGTTGTTGCTTACTACAATGGTAACAAAGAACTGATGAAAAACATGCGTAACGTTGCTTTAGAAGAGCAAGCGGTAGAAGCTTTACTTAAAACTGCAAAAGTAACCGTTAAAGACGTCGCTTTTGAAGAATTTATGAACAAGGCTACTGGTCGCGCATAACCTTAGCTTGACTTAACAAGCGGTTCGCCATTTATAATGGCTCGTATGAGGTTCTCATACGAGCCATTTTTTATTTTAGGGAAATGAATAATGTTTAAAGCGCCAGAATCTGTACTTAATGCTCTTGTACCTATGGTTGTTGAACAAACTGCTAAAGGTGAACGTTCATACGATATCTACTCTCGTTTATTAAAAGAACGCGTGATCTTTTTAGTAGGCCAAGTTGAAGAGCACATGGCTAATCTGATTGTGGCTCAATTATTGTTCTTAGAATCAGAAAGCCCAGACAAAGATATTTACTTATATATTAACTCGCCAGGTGGTTCAGTAACCGCAGGTATGGCGATTTATGACACTATGCAATTTATCAAGCCAAATGTCAGCACTGTGTGTATGGGACAAGCTTGTAGCATGGGGGCATTCCTACTTGCTGGTGGCGCTAAGGGGAAACGTCATTGTTTACCTAATTCTCGCGTGATGATCCATCAACCTCTAGGCGGTTTCCAAGGCCAAGCATCGGATATTGCTATTCATGCTCAGGAAATTTTAGGTATTAAAAATAAATTGAATGAAATTCTAGCTGAACACACAGGCCAACCCATAGAAGTGATTGAGCGTGATACTGATCGTGACAACTTCATGAGTGCTCAGCAAGCCGCTGACTACGGTTTAGTAGACTCAGTAATGACATCGCGTAGCTAATACAAGCTGATTTTTTGCTGTGACTAGGTTATTCTTACTTTAATTGTGTGAATAACTTGGGTATGCAGCATTCAAAGCATATCGACAAGCAGAGCTCAGACGTCAGGTCTAGGCTGCAACCAGAGGTAGAATAATGGGCGATAACAAAAATAACGGTGACAGCACAAAGCTGCTGTACTGCTCTTTTTGCGGAAAAAGCCAACATGAAGTCAGAAAGCTGATTGCTGGCCCATCGGTATATGTATGCGATGAGTGTGTGGAATTGTGTAATGATATTATCCGTGAAGAAATCAAAGAGATTTCTCCTAAGCGTGATGATGATAGATTACCTACACCGCATGAATTACGTAATCACTTAGATGACTATGTTATTGGCCAAGATAAAGCTAAAAAAGTCTTAGCTGTCGCGGTTTACAATCACTACAAACGCCTTAAAAATGCGTCACCTAAAGATGGTGTGGAATTAGGTAAAAGTAATATTTTGCTTATTGGCCCAACGGGTAGTGGTAAAACATTATTAGCAGAAACGTTAGCGCGTTCGTTGAATGTGCCATTTACCATGGCAGACGCCACCACCTTAACCGAAGCCGGTTATGTGGGTGAGGACGTTGAAAATATTATCCAAAAGTTACTCCAAAAATGTGACTACGATGTTGAGAAAGCACAACGTGGTATCGTGTATATTGACGAAATTGATAAAATCAGCCGTAAGTCTGACAACCCATCAATTACGCGTGATGTATCAGGTGAGGGCGTTCAGCAGGCATTGCTGAAACTGATCGAAGGTACCGTTGCATCAGTGCCGCCACAAGGGGGACGTAAGCATCCACAGCAAGAGTTTTTACAGGTTGATACCTCTAAAATCCTGTTCATCTGTGGTGGGGCATTTGCGGGCCTTGAGAAGGTGATTGAACAACGTGCTCATACCGGAACGGGTATTGGTTTTGGTGCAGAGGTTAAGGGTGAGGCTGATAAAGCCACAATCTCTGAAACATTAGGACAAGTTGAGCCTGGCGATTTAGTTAAATTTGGGTTAATCCCTGAATTTATCGGACGTTTACCCGTTGTCGCCACCTTGACTGAATTAGACGAAGACGCCCTAATTCAAATTTTATCGCAACCGAAAAATGCGCTAACTAAACAGTATGCGGCATTATTTGAGATGGAAAATGTTGAGCTTGAGTTCCGTGATGATGCTTTGAAAGCCATCGCTAACAAAGCCATGAGCCGGAAAACAGGTGCACGTGGTTTGCGTTCAATTGTTGAAAGTATCTTACTTGATACCATGTACGATATTCCTTCACAAGATGGCGTGGTAAAAGCCGTTGTTGATGAGTCAGTGGTTAAAGGTGAATCAGCCCCTATTCTGATTTACGAAAATAATGAAGCTCAGGCTGCCTCTGGCGAACAATAAATATACAGCTAGGTAATAAGTTGAAAAATAAGGAGTCCATTGGGCTCCTTTTTTCGTATTGACCATTGAAACTGAGTGCATCACCCCAATATACTCAGTATTAAGTCTTTTCATGAAACGGAATCGAGCCATGACCCAAGAGCGTGAAGCGCATATCGAACTCCCCGTATTACCTCTACGTGACGTAGTGGTATATCCCCATATGGTTATTCCGCTATTCGTCGGACGGGAAAAATCCATCCGTTGCTTAGAGTCAGCAATGGAACAAGACAAACAAATCCTATTAGTGGCACAACGAGATGCAGATCTTGATGAGCCCACAAAAGACGATATCTTTGATATTGGTACTGTTGCATCTATCTTACAGCTGTTAAAACTGCCAGATGGAACCGTTAAAGTACTGGTTGAAGGTGGACAACGCGCTAAAATCACACGTTACACCAAAGATGAAGATTTTTTCGTTGCTACAGCGGAGTATTTAGAATCTGCAGCCCTTGCTGAAAAAGAAGAAGAAGTGCTTGTTCGCAGTGCTATCGGTCAGTTTGAAGGTTACATCAAATTAAACAAAAAAATTCCACCAGAAGTACTGACGTCGTTAACAGGAATAGACGAAGCTGCTCGCTTAGCTGACACTATGGCCGCCCATATGCCACTGAAGCTTGAGGACAAACAGTCTGTGCTTGAGATGATCAATGTTGGTGAGCGGTTAGAATATCTGATGGCGATGATGGAAGCGGAAATTGACTTGTTACAAGTTGAAAAACGTATCCGTACCCGTGTAAAAAAACAGATGGAAAAAAGCCAGCGCGAGTATTACTTGAATGAGCAAATGAAAGCCATTCAAAAAGAGCTTGGCGACATTGATGAAAGCCATGATGAATTTGAGGTTTTGGGTAAAAAGATCGAAGAGTCAGGCATGCCAAAAGATGCCAAAGACAAAGCCAGTGCTGAATTAAATAAGCTGAAAATGATGTCACCTATGTCGGCAGAAGCCACGGTTGTGCGTAGCTATGTTGATTGGATGACGTCAGTGCCATGGAAGAAACGTTCTAAAATTAAACGTGATTTAGCCAAGGCGCAAGACGTATTAGATACTGACCATCACGGTCTTGAAAAAGTGAAAGAACGCATTTTGGAGTATTTGGCGGTTCAAAGCCGAGTTAAGCAATTAAAAGGTCCAATTCTTTGTTTAGTTGGCCCTCCAGGTGTAGGTAAAACCTCACTTGGTCAGTCTATTGCTAAGGCGACAGGGCGTGAATATGTTCGTGTCGCATTAGGTGGCGTTCGTGATGAAGCTGAAATTCGCGGGCATCGCAGAACTTACATTGGTTCTATGCCAGGTAAAATCATCCAAAAAATGGCTAAAGTGGGCGTTAAAAATCCATTATTCCTGTTAGATGAAATTGATAAAATGAGCTCAGATATGCGTGGCGATCCTTCGTCTGCATTACTTGAAGTGTTAGACCCAGAGCAAAACGCGACATTCAACGATCACTACTTAGAAGTGGATTATGACTTGTCGGATGTCATGTTTGTTGCCACATCTAACTCAATGGACATTCCAGGCCCTTTATTAGACCGTATGGAAGTGATCCGTTTATCAGGCTACACCGAAGATGAAAAACTCAATATCGCTAAGCAGCATCTACTGACAAAGCAAATTGAACGCAATGGATTAAAAGCAAAAGAAATTAAAGTCGATGACAGTGCCATTTTAGGTATTATTCGCTACTACACTCGTGAAGCGGGTGTCCGTTCATTAGAGCGTGAATTGTCTAAAATTTGCCGTAAAGTGGTTAAGCAAATCTTATTAGACAAAACGGTTAAAACCGTTGAAGTTAATCAAGATAACCTGAAATCATTTTTAGGTGTGCAACGATTCGATTACGGTAAAGCAGAGTCTAGCAACCAAATTGGTCAGGTAACTGGTTTGGCGTGGACTCAAGTTGGTGGCGACTTGCTGACCATCGAAGCAACATCTGTTGCCGGTAAAGGTAAACTTACTTATACCGGCTCATTAGGTGATGTGATGCAAGAGTCGATTAAAGCTGCAATGACAGTTGTACGTGCAAGAGCTGAGCAGCTGGGTATTAATGCCGATTTTTATGAAAAGCGTGATATTCATGTGCATGTTCCAGAAGGTGCGACACCAAAAGATGGTCCTTCTGCGGGGGCTGCAATGTGTACAGCGTTGGTGTCTAGCTTAACGGGTAATCCAGTTCGCAGTGATGTCGCTATGACTGGAGAAATCACGCTTCGCGGTGAAGTATTACCCATTGGTGGTTTAAAAGAAAAGCTACTTGCAGCGCATCGTGGTGGCATTAAGCATGTGTTGATACCAAAAGAAAATGAACGTGATTTGGAAGAAATCCCACAAAACGTCATTGCTGATTTGAAAATTCATCCTGTGCGTTGGGTTGATGAAGTTTTAAAATTAGCCCTTGAACGCCCAGTTGAAGGCTTCGAAGTGGTTAAAAAATAGCTGTTTAGTGAAAAAAGTGCTCTAGAGCATGAAAAAAGTGAAAAAAGGGGCTTAACAAAACGCTTAGCTGTGGTAGCCTAGGTTTGTGGAGAGTCAGGCACACCAAGCCCTTGGCGCACCTGACTTTGAGCTGTATCCAATTTTTATTTTTTTGGTTTTCTATGAAATTTGACATAGTGTCGAATTTTAAACAAAAAGCCTCCGCAGACCGCTCTAAACATGGATTTGGTTGCGGCGCGACAATAACATTCAAGGGGATGACATGAACAAATCTGAACTAATCGAGAAAATTGCTTCTGGTGCTGATATTTCTAAAGCTGCTGCTGGTCGTGCACTAGATTCATTTATTGCTGCTGTGACTGAAGGTTTAAAAGAAGGCGATAAAATTTCTCTAGTTGGTTTTGGTACATTTGAAGTACGTCAACGTGCTGAGCGTACTGGCCGTAACCCACAAACGGGTAAAGAAATTAAAATTGCTGCTGCTAAGATTCCTGCATTCAAAGCTGGCAAAGCGCTTAAAGACGCTGTTAACTAAGATATAGTTAATAACGTTGCCTTTATTAAGGCATTCGTAATGTGAGCACTGCTATGGCGGTGCTTTTTACGAAATGAAATATCAATTGTGTATTGATTGATATTCGGAGTATTGGGTTATACCCTGGGTAGCGTCTGATAACTCCATGTAAACAAGGCGCATCGACAAGAGATGCGCCTTTTTATTTTAGTCGCAACAAGCGAGAATTCAGATGTTAGAAAAAATTCGCGAAGGTTCACAGGGAGTTGTTGCTAAAACAATTCTAATTCTTGTGATACTTTCATTTGCTTTTGCTGGTGTCAGTAGCTACTTAGGCTCTAATACCGGTGTTCCTGCTGCCATTGTTAATGGCACTGAAATTCCTGAAGCTGAACTGGAACAAGCTTTCCAAAATGAACGTGCAAGTTTGAAGCAGCAATATGGTGAAATGTTTGATGCTTTATCTGCTGATGACAATTACATGCAAAGTATTAAAGCCAGTGTGTTAGATCGCTTAGTGGCGAATGCTTTGGTTGATCAAGCTGCCAGCGATCTTGGTTTGCGCGTATCAGACGAACAAATAAAACAAGCTATTTTCAGTGAACCTGCTTTTCAAACTGATGGTAAATTTGATAATGATCGCTATCAAGCCGTTTTACGTCAACTAAATTACCAGCCGATTACTTTCCGTAACATGATGCATGTTGATATGACGCGCCGTCAGTTACTAAACGCATTATTGGGTAGCGACTTTGTCCTTGATGGTGAAGCTAAGCAATTGGCTGAAGTTCAGAACCAAACCCGTGATATCCGTTATATCGCAGTAGATGCTATGCCTTTCCTTGCTACGGCAACTGTGACAACGGAAGATGCTAAAGCTTACTACGACAGTAACTTAACTCAATTTAACAGCCCTGAGCAGGTTAGCTTAGAGTATGTTGAGCTGAACGTTAATGATATTGCTAAAGATGTATCAGTTGATGATGCTGAAATCAGCCAAAATTATGCAGATAATCAAGCACAATACAAAACGCCTGAAAAACGTTTAGCAAGCCATATTTATGCAGCAAGTGGTGATGATGCGGCCGATAAAGCTAAATTAGAAGCCATTGCCGCTCGTATTGCTGCAGGTGAAGATTTTGCTGAGTTAGCTAAAACAGAATCAGAAGATCAATTCAGTGCAGAGCAAGGCGGTCAAATTGACTGGTTTGAGCAGGGCGTGATGGACCCAGCATTTGATGAGGCGTTATTTGGTCTTGAAAAAGGGCAAGTATCTGGTGTTGTTAAAGGTGAGTTCGGATTCCATATCATCAAGCTGGTTGATATTCAGCCAGGTGCAGTTGCGGCATTTGATGATGTAAAAGATAAAATTATTGCTCAAGTTAAAGAAAAGAAAGCATTAGATATCTTTTATGGTCTACAAACTAAACTTGCAGATACCAGCTATGAAATTCCTGATACGCTTTTAGATACGGCTAACGCTGTTAAAAAAGAAGTGCAAACTACCGGTTTATTTACCCGTGATAATCCACCGGCTAACTTGAACAAACCCGCTCTGGTTAAAGCTGCGTTTTCTGATCAAGTACTAACAAGTGGCATGAATAGTGACGTTATTGAACTTGAACCTAATCATGTGGTGGTTATTCGTGTTAAGCAGCATCTTGATGCTGGCACATTAAGCTTCGATAAAGTTGAAAGCAACATTGTTCAGCGTCTTAAGCAAGATAAAGCCAATGAAGCTGCCCGTGAAAAAGCGGCTGGTTATATGACTCAGCTAAAAGCGGGTGATTTTGCCCTAACTGATGCACAACTTATCACAGTGTCTAAACTAGGCCGTTTTAATCAAGATATTGATGCTGCTATAGCTAATAAAGCCTTCAAAATGCCTGCGCCAGAAGCGGGGGCTGTGTCAATCGACACGGCAGCTTTAGGTTCTGGTTATGCTGTTGTTGTGCTTGATAAAGTGAATGCTGCAGAAACGATCGATGTGAGTGCATTACAGTCAGTGAAAGAAGGTCTTGCTCGTCAATACGGACAAGCGGATTATCGTGCAGTGATTGATTCACTTAAAGCGAAAGCGAAAATTGAATATCCAATTGCTGAGTAATATCGAGCATTGAGTAAAAGCCAAGGTCATTCACCTTGGCTTTTTTGTTCATAAAAACCAGACTTTGGGTTTATGATAAGTTTTGATTTCGTTACCCTGAAAACGTCAAATTTGAATAATGGTTTGTTCGGTTTTTCGTTGACATTACTGAAATAAAATAAGGCGCTAATGTGGCTTTAGAACAACAATTTGAGCGTGTTTTACAATTTATTGATGAACATTTAAGTGAAAACCTGCCTCGCGAGGTTTTAGCGGACAAAGCCGGAGTGCCGGTTAATCATTTTGATTTAATTTTCTATAGCTTGTATCACACTCATTTTGATGAGTATTTAGCATTACTGCGCAATATTGAAGCTGCGCAAATCTTAAGCTTTGATAAATCTGTGCCGATTGAGCAGGTTGCTAAAACAGCAGGATATACTTCAACCACAGCATTTATTGACGCTTTTACTTTCAGTATTGGTCAAAGCCCTGCATCGTTTAGACAAGCACCCGACTGGGCCCAATTTTTTGCTAAACAACAGCCGCTAAAAACGCTCTCAGAAGGGCATGAGCAATTAGAGTGTCTCGATGCTAACATTCACCTTGAGACGCTTGAAGAGCTTAAAATACTGATGATAGAACATCGAGGCCCAGCATTATATGTTTCTCAGTCTATTCAGGCATTGTTAGCGTTTAGGACAGCACATTGTTTACCACTTTCACAACAGCGTACATTTAATTTTATCTATTCTCTGCCTCCGGATAATAACGCAAATTTTTCAATTGATATCGGAGTGAGTGTCTCTGAGGGGCAGTTAAATGCGTTAAATGTACCATTGTCTGACTCATCTTGCTTTAAGACAAAAACATTGTCTAAGGGTCGTTACGCGGTGTTATACCATAAGGGCTCTGAGGCTGAGTTAACCTGTAAAATAAAGTATCTTTATTCAACTTGGCTTAAAAAAATGAAATATCAGCTTAGGGAGCAACCGTTAATATTCGAACGCTTTGATTCGGCTAATGAAGCTGAAAGTGTTGATCTTAAAGTCTATTTAGCTATTACATGATGTTAATCGCCTTAAATCATGACTTATTTACTTTGCTTGCTGTGCACTCATAAAAAAACCAGCCTAAGTGGCTGGTTTTTGGGGTTTGATAATTGATTATAGACTAATTACATCAAACTCAACATTCGGGTTCACATCCGCGTCGTAATCGATGCCTTCAATACCAAAGCCAAATAGTTTCAAAAACTCTTCTTTGTATTCGCGGTAGTCGGTTAGATCTGATAAGTTTTCAGTCGTCACTTGAGGCCACAAATCACGGCAATGTTTTTGAATTTCTTCACGTAACTCCCAGTCATCTAGGCGTAAACGATTGGATTCATCTACCGCGGGTGATTGGCCATCTGCGCGATATAAACGCTCGCTGAACATACGATAAATTTGGTCCATACAGCCTTCATGAAGACCTTCCTCACGCATTTTCTTAAATACCATCGCGATATAAAGCGGCATGACCGGAATAGCTGAACTGGCTTGAGTCACCACACTTTTTAGTACCGCCACATTGGCACTGCCACCTGTAGTCGCTAACTTAGTATTTAATACATGCGCGGCGCGGTCTAAATCCATTTTGGCTTTACCTAGCGCACCATGCCAATAGATTGGCCAGGTGATCTCGGTACCAATGTAGCTATATGCAACGGTTTTACATCCATCAGCTAATACACCAGCCTGTGAAAGAGCATCTATCCACAATTCCCAATCTTGACCGCCCATTACCGTTACGGTATCGGCAATTTCTTGTTCAGTTGCAGGTTCAACTGAGGTTTCAATAATAGTGTCTTTGTTGGTATCCACAGCTGTCGCGCTATAGGTTTCACCGATAGGCTTAAGACTTGAACGGATCACTTCACCGGTATCGGGCATTTTACGAACAGGCGAGGCCAGTGAATAAACCACCATATCTATTTGACCTAAATCCGCTTTGATCAACTCAATGACTTTTTGTTTAGCTTCATGGCTGAAAGCATCACAGTTAATGCTTTTTGAATATAAACCTTCTGCTTTAGCAAATTTGTCAAATGCGGCAGAGTTATACCAACCTGCAGTACCTGGTTTGGTTTCTGAACTAGGCTTTTCGAAAAACACACCGATTGTGGCTGCGTCGCTGCCAAATGCTGAAGCGATACGTGAGGATAAACCATAACCACTTGATGAACCCACGACTAATACTTTCTTTGGCCCGTTTGCAATCTTGCCTTTGGCTTTAGTGAGTTCGATTTGTTCTTTGACATTAGCCTCACAACCAACAGGGTGAGTCGTGGTACAAATAAAACCACGAATTTTAGGTTTAATAATCATAAGTCAGTTTCTTCCTTTTTAGTTGGCACTAGGATAATAAGTTCATCGGTGAAATGGCACTGATTTTTGTTTAAAGTGCCTAATTTGGCCAGTGGTTGGAGCAGTTTAACGCTTTTGCATAAACTGGCTTTGTTCTTGAATAAGCCTTTGGGTGTATTCATGCTGCGGTGAGGTAAATAAATCTTCTGTTTTGGCTTTTTCAACTAAGCAGCCATTTTGAAGTACCATGACTTTATCACTGATATGTCGAATGATATTTAAGTTATGCGACACAAAAATATAGGATAAGCCGAGCTCTCTTTGCAGCTTCAAAAGTAAATTGATGATCTGCGAACGCACTGATAAATCAAGGGCTGTTAACGCTTCATCGGCGATAATAATCTTCGGGTTTAGCATCAATGCCCTTGCCACTGCCACACGTTGTTTTTGACCTTCAGAAACCATGTGCGGATAAAAATTAACGTGCTCGGGCAATAAACCGACTTTTCTGAGGGTCTCAACAACCTGAATTTTGCGCTCTTCAGGGGATAAATCGGTACTAAAACGCAATGGCTCATTCAATAAATCGCCAATTGTTAACCTCGGATTTAACGAGGTGTTTGGATCCTGAAATATCATTCTGATTAAACGACAACGTTGTTTTAAATTACGTGATTCTAATGCCTCACCCTCAAAGAAAATATCGCCTTTGCTGCGTTGCTCAGCGCCGACAAGAATACGAGCCAAGGTCGATTTTCCAGAGCCTACTTCACCGACAATCGCTAGGGTTTCACCTCGTTCGAGCTCAAATGACACCGGCATTAAGGCATCATAATATTGTGGTGTAAATCCCTTATAACCTGTTAAGTACTGTTTACTTAGGTTGGTGACTTTAAGCAAAGGTGTTGTCATCGGCTTCTTGCTCATTTTTGTATGGGAAGTGGCATGCAAATGCACGATCTTTTAACTGTTCTAAATGGGGTTGCTTAACGCATTGACGTTTGGCTTCTGGACATCTTGGGCCAAGGCGACAACCCGCTGGTAGACTTTGCACCGATGGTGAAGAACCCTGTAATGTTGGTAAATTAGACTTGTGGCGCATTTTGCCGGTGTAATCAGGCAAATTCTTTAATAACGCACGCGTATAAGGATGAAAAGGGGTTGCGACTAATTCAGATGTCAGACCAGATTCCATCATTTGACCGCCATAAAGCACAGTGAGATGGTCACAATATTGAACTAAGGTTTCAAGTTCATGGCTGACTAATAAAATTGACACATTTTGCAGCTGATTTAACTGCGATAATAGCCTGAATATTTGTGCTTGGGTGTTTAATTCCATCGAATTGGTTGGCTCATCAGCGATCAACAATTTGGGATGGTTCGCCACGGCCATCGCAATCATCACTTTTTGACATTCACCTTCAGATAATTCCCAAGGAAAACATTTCATCAAGGTTTTAGGGCTTTTAATGCCGACTTTATGGAGCCATTTTTGGGCGTTTAAATAGGTATCTTTTGATCTGCGCCAAAAAGGCACACTTTTATTGGGTATGATGGCTTCGATTAACTGACTGCCAACTGTTTTTACCGGATCTAGACTGCCTGACGGATCTTGAAAAACCATCGAGATATCACTACCCATAATATAGCGACGCTCTTTTGCCGTTAATTCTAATAAGTTTTGTCCATCAAACATCATTCTGTCAGCAAAAATATGCCAGTTTGGCCCCAGAATACCGAGTATGGCCTTGGCCAAAAGACTGCGGCCAGACCCTGACTCTCCAACAAGTCCGTGGATTTCACCCGGATTCATGGTCAAACTCACTTTTTCGAGCACTGCGACCCGACCTGTATCGGTATCCAGTTCTATGGTGAGGTTTCTAATATCGAGTAATGGCATAAGTTAGTTTCTTATTGGGGCTATTGCGGAACGTAATCCATCACCCACAAGGTTAACAGCAAGTACGCTAAATAAAATTGCGACCCCAGGAATCGTCACCGTCCAAGGTGCCAGTAGGAGGTTATCAAGCCCTTGAGCAATCATCGCTCCCCATTCAGGGCTGGGAGCTTGGGCTCCTAAGTTAAGAAACCCAAGAGCGGCGATATCTAATATGGCTGCAGAAATAGCCATAGTGACTTGAATAATGAGCACTTCCCAAACATTTGGCATAATGACATACCAAAATATCTGTAAATCGTTTGCACCATCAAGTTTTGCGGCGGTGACATATTCTTTTTGCAGCTCTTCATGCACAGCTTGGTGTATGGTGCGAATAAATTGCGGGACCATTGCAATGCCTACCGCCCAAAAGACATTACTCAGCCCAGGCCCGATAACGGCGACCACCAATATTGCCATTAATAATGAAGGTATTGATAACAATCCATCGAGTAAATGGCCTAAAACACTCGATTTTAAACCGCGCATCATGCCGGAAATTGCACCAATGATGAAGCCGAAAAATAATGCGCAAGTTACGATAATCAATGACATACCGAAGGTTAATTGCACGCCATGTAATATGCGGCTAAATATATCTCGCCCAAGATCATCGGTTCCAAGAAAATACTCAACATGGCCTGATGGATCCCACGATGGCGGTAAAAGCAGTATCTGCTGATTTTGCTCATTCACTGAATAAGGTGCAATAAATGGCGCAAGAAGGGTTAACACCAGTAAAAATCCAACACCCCAAAGGCCGATTAAGGCAAATGGGTTATGGGAAAATGATTTCCATACACGCCCCGCAGGAGTGGCAATATAATCCTGCTTATAAATCTTAATAGGTGGCATACAGTTCCTTTTTACTCATTGGATTGATGGCAGTATGAATAAATTCAATCAATATGCTCAGGAAAATAATCAACAATGAAACAGATAAAATACCCGCTTGGATCACGGTATAGTCACGCTGATAAATACCTGAAACTAGCCAACTCCCCACACCCGGCCAGGAGAAAATTACTTCAACAACAATGCCATAGCTTGCAAATGAACCTAGCATAATCCCGATGCTTTTAAGCACAGGTATCATTGCGTTTGGTAAGGCATGGCGAATGATAATTTTAAAGGTATGTAATCCACGCGCTTCTGCTGCACGGATATAGGTTTGGTTCATCACCTGCAACATTGCCTGGCGGGTAATACGTACAATTAAAGTAAAAGGCAAAACAGCTAAGGTTATTGCCGGCAAAATGAGATGCATTAAGGCATCCACAAAAGCTTGCTGGCTGTATATTGAATCTGAAAGTAAGGTATCAATTAACATAAAACCGCTAACGGGTTCAATTTGGTATAAAAGATTTATTTGTCCTGATATCGGTAGCCAACCTAAATTAACCCCAAACCACAGTGATAAGGTTAACCCTAACCAAAATACTGGAATAGAGTAACCCGTTAATGTCAGTCCTAAAATACTGCGTTGTATCAGTTTGTTTTTACTCAGAGCAGCAATAACCCCAATAGGGACGCCAAAAATTAATGCAATAAAACCAGAAAATAATGACAATTCGAACGATGCTGGTAACACCGCTTTTAATTCATCAAATACCGGTTGTTGTGAGTTATTCGAAATCCCCATGTTGCCACTTAAACGTTGCTCAACGTAGGCAATAAATTGGCTAAAACGATTGCTTTGTAAATGAAACTCATCGTTAGCTTGAGCAATTTGGTCTGCGGTGGGTTGTTGGATCCCCGTCAGTGCATAGTGTTCATCAACAGGGAAAAGATGAGTGGCATAAAACAATACCGCCATCATAATGAGGGTAGTGGCTAAAAATAAGCTTACTCGTCTAAAAAAGTATCGCCACATGGTTATTTACTCTCTTGATGATTTTGTACAATTTTGGCAAACGCAATGCCACCATAAGGCCTCACTTGCATTGACGTAATAGTATCTTTTTTCAAGATAACTTTTTGAGCATGTGCGATAGGGATCAACGGTACTTGATCATTCAAAATGGCTTCAGCAGCTTGATAAAATGCTTTGCGATCTTCTCTTACCGTAGTGTTTTGTGCTTGGGTCAAAAGATGGTCAAAATCAGCCTGACACCATTTAGAGCGATTATTATTCGATGATAAGGCCGCGCAACTCAAAAGAGGAGTAAAAAAGTTATCCGGATCACTGTTATCTGCATTCCAACCAATCAATACGGAATCATAATCATCACTGGCCAGTTTTTGTGTAAATACACTCCAGTCGTATGAAATAATATTGATTTTAACGCCTATTTTAGCCAAGTCGCCCTGAATAAGTTCTGCCGTTTTAAGGGCATTCGGATTATAAATTCGAGCCACAGGCATTGCCCAAACATCAATATCTAAGTTGTTAACCCCAGCTTGCTCTAAAAGTAATTTGGCTTTAGCAGGATCATATTCATTACTGGCTAAATTAGCTGAATATGCCCAAGATGCTGGGGGCAAAATACCATTCGCCTCAACAGCAATATCATTGTAGACCACATCTAAAATATTCTGTTTATCAATGGCGTGAGCAAGGGCTCTTCTGACTCGAATATCATTTAATGGCGGCTTTTGAGTATTCAGCGCCCAAAAAGCAACATTAAGCCCAGGTTTTGCATCAACTTTGATGTGCTTATGCTGATTAATTACCGCTAATTCGCCGGCTTTAGGTAATGCAGATACGCTACAATCTCCTGTAATGAGCTTTGCAATTCGAGCCGTGCTTTTAGGCGTGATATCAAAAACCAGATGCTCAATCTCGGGCGTTGTTCCCCAGTAATTGGGGTGTCGGATATAACGAATATATTCATTTTTAATATATTGAGTTAACTGAAAAGGTCCTGTGCCAATGGGCTGCAAATCTATTTGTTCAGGTGCGCCATCTTTGAGTAATTTATCAGCATATTCTGCCGACAGAATAACGGCAAAATCAGTGGCAAGGTTAGATAAAAATGAAGCGTCTTCGCGGTTTAGATGAAAAATAACTTGGTAGTCATTAACTTTCTCAATTGACGAAATAAGTTGTTCAAAACTAATACTTTGAAAGAAAGGGTAACCTGTACGACTAACCCAATGGTAGGGATGTTGGGTGTCGATAATACGGTTAAAAGAAAATAATACATCGTCAGCATTAAACACTCGTTGCGGCTTAAAACGCTGGGTTTGATGAAACATGACGTTGTGGCGCAGATTAAAAGTGTAGCTTAAACCATCTTCGCTGATTTGCCAGTCGGTAGCCAGTCCCGGCACAATATCGCCCAAATCTGGGTTGTAATTAACCAATCGGCTGTATATTTGATGTGATGTGGCATCAATGGTCGTGCCTGAAGTGACAAGCTGAGGATTAAAGCTTTCAGGGTTGCCTTCACTGCAATATACCAATCCAGGTGGAAGAGTTGCTTGGCCACACGCACTGAGGAATTGCCCACAAAGACATACAAAGAGTAATAAAAACCGTTGTTTCAAGAACACAGTCATAGCGAAATCGTATTTTTGCTGATCTGAATGGTCATTTTAGCAGTGTAAATATCTTGGTAGCAAACAAGTTATTAAATTGTTTTTTGTGACTTTTTATCATCGTCCTTTAAAGGGGGGAGGAATGATTAAAGGACGATGCGGAGATTTACTATTAAAGTAAATTGTATTTTTTTAAGATGCCACGTAATTGGTGATAACTTAAGCCGAGTATTTCTGCGGTTTTCTTTTGATTAAACTGACTTTCAGCCAAGGCTAATTGCAGCAATTCAATTTCATGCTTTTCGGTATGCTCTTTAAAATCCAAAGGGAAAATGATTTTGTTTGTCGTCTCAGAAATTGTTGTGTTAGGCAAATCTGCTACATTAGTGGGGGTAGCGTCAGAATTATGCTCTTTTGCTGCATCCATCAGCGGTGCTGATGTAACAGCAATATGTTGGCGCTCTTTGGTTTTTACTCGCGTTTGGGGGCGATAAGGGGAAGCAAATGGGTCTAATATAATGTGGTCAATTTGCTGTCCTTCACTTCCTTCTCGATAAACACTGCGTTCAACCACGTTTTTCAGCTCACGAATATTGCCAGGCCATGTATGACTCATAAGCTGCTCTTCGGCTAATGGACTAAATCCACCGAAATATTCCAATTTAAGTTGCCTTGCCATACTGATAGCGAAGTATTCGGCTAAATCCATAATATCTTCTGTGCGGCAGCGAAGCGGTGGTAAAGTGATCACATCAAATGCAAGTCTGTCGAGTAAATCTGCTCGAAACTCGCCTAAATCTGCCAGTGATGGCAAGTCTTCATTGGCTGCACAAATCAAACGCACGTCAGTCTGTACTGTTTTACTGCCACCTACGCGTTCAAATTCGCCATATTCGATAACGCGTAAAAGTTTTTCTTGGATAAGGCCAGAGGTGTTTGCTAATTCATCTAAAAATAATGTACCGCCATTCGCCCGCTCAAAACGGCCTTCATGTTTGCCTTTTGCACCTGTAAATGCGCCAGATTCATGACCAAACAGTTCTGATTCAAGTAGGTTCTCACTTAATGATGAGCAATTTAGTTTAATAAAATTCTGATCCCATCTACCTGATAGGTAATGTAAACGTTCTGCTATGAGTTCTTTACCTGTACCACGTTCACCAATAATGAGCACAGGCTTTGACAAAGTCGCTATTTTCGAGACATGCTCTAATACTTCAAGCAGTGCATTGGATTGCCCGATCAGGTTATCTTGTTGAAATTGCTTATTCACAGTATTTGTTAGTCTTTTACGCTAATTATTGGTGAAAATAATAATAAGTGGCTCAGTAGATAAAAGAAAGAAAAACATGATTTTTTATATAAGGTATTGATAAATATCGGATTGTAAATGTTGGCACGTATAGTGTATTAATGGTTGTGTCATCCACACAGAAAACTGAGGTACATATTATGGGAATTTTCTCTCGTTTTGCTGATATCGTTAATTCAAACATCAGCGCAATCCTTGATAAAGCAGAAGATCCAGAAAAAATGGTTCGTCTGATTATACAAGAAATGGAAGATACAGTGGTTGAGGTTCGTTCTACTTCAGCTAAAGTACTCGCAGAGAAAAAAGAACTGCTACGCCGTATTGGCCGAGTGCAAGAGCAGGTTCAAGATTGGGAACAAAAAGCAGAATTAGCTATTTCAAAAGACCGTGAAGATTTAGCTAAAGCGGCTTTAGTTGAAAAGCAAAAAACAGCGACTTTGTTGGCTACACTTGAAGCTGAATTGAAAGTTGTCGAAGAGCATATTGCTCGTTTAAAAGATGAAGTTAGCCAACTACAAGAAAAGCTAACTGATGCTCGAGCTCGTCAAAAGACGATCATCATGCGTAAGCAAACTGCCACTTCGCGTTTAGAAGTAAAAAAGCAGCTTGATTCAAGTAAAATTGATGATGCTATGATGAAGTTCGAGCAATACGAGCGTCGTGTAGAAGGACTTGAAGCACAGGTTGATGCTTATGATTTAGGTAAAAAGTCAACGTTAGACGATGAGTTTGCGGCGCTTGCAGCTGAAGATTCTGTTAATGATGAGCTGGCAGCATTAAAGGCAAAAGTAAAAGCAAAAAATCAACCTAAATCAAAAGCGTAATAATTTTTCAGAGGTGAGTTATGGATATGGATCTTCTTATTGCACCAATTATCATTTTTATGATTGTTGTGGCTCCTATCTGGTTGGTGCTTCATTATCGCAGTAAGCGACAAGTGAGCCAGGGGCTCACTGATGAAGAATTTAATCAGCTAAATGATTTAATTGCGAAGGCGGATAAAATGAATGGTCGTATTCATACTTTAGAAGCTATCCTTGATGCAGAATCTCCAGAGTGGAGGACGAAACATGAGCGAGTCTAACGGACGTACCTTATATCGAAATCCGCAAGCAGGAAAAATCGCTGGTGTGTGTGCGGGTATCGCAGAGTATTTTAATTTTGAAGTTTGGTTAGTTAGAGTGGTTGCCGCATCAATTTTATTACTTGGTGGCAGCGGTTTTATTGTGGTTATTTACATTGCGATGTGGATGATTTTAGATGTTAAACCACGGAGCCAGTCACATTTAGATGCGCACAAAGATATTGAAGTTAAAAAGAAAGTTTGGCAGGCTGGCGAGCCCGCAAAACAGGCCCTATTTGATGTAAACCGTCAGTTTGCATCGTTAGAGTCGAGATTACAAAAATTGGAAAAACATGTCACTTCAGATACATTTGATTTGAAACGCCAAATCAATAATCTGTAATCAAATCTAGGGCGGTTATCCGCCCTTGTTTTATTTGGAACTTACCATGAGTCTACTGGAACGATCGTTCAATAAAATCGCTCAATCTGCTCAATCACTGGTTCATCGCAGTACTGATAGACATGTGCGTTTGGCGGTAACAGGTTTGTCTGGCGCAGGTAAAACCGCTTTTATCACTGGACTGGTGAATCAGTTACTACACGCAGGACTCAACTTCGATAAGAATCCCCTGCCTTTGTGGCAAGTGGCCAGAGAAGGTCGTTTATTGGGGGTGAAACGTACTTTACAACCTGATCTAAATATCGCCCGTTTTGATTATCAAAGTGCCATGCAAGCTTTGGGTGGGCAACCTTCAGTTTGGCCGCCTTCGACACGAAACATCACTGAACTTAGACTGGCTATTAAGTATCGTCCAGAGCAAGGTGTATTAGCTAAGTTAACCGATTCAGCCACTCTATACGTTGATATTGTAGATTATCCTGGCGAGTGGTTATTAGATCTTCCTATGCTTAAGCAGGATTTTGCCGCGTGGTGTTTGAGTCAACAAGATGCCGTGACACGCCTACAAAGTAGTACATTGTATGGTGTTTTTAGCGATCTTATTACGGGGATTGATTTATCTGCAGCGGCCGATGAACAAGTACTTAAAAAGATTGCCGATACTTATCAAAATTTACTTCATGAAATGGTACATAAGCATGGGTTCTATTTTGCACAGCCAGGAAGAATGTTATTGCCTGGTGAGTTTGAGCATACGCCATTATTGACTTTTTTCCCGTTATTGAGCTTATCACCGCTACAACATGCGCAATTCAATAATAGTGAAGCAAGCAGCTATTACCAGGTGCTAAAGTCGCGTTATCAAGAATATGTCGCTAAAGTGGTAAAACCTTTTTATAAAGAGCACTTTGCAAAGTTCGATCGTCAAGTCGTGTTAGTGGATTGCTTAAATGGACTTAATCACGGGCAAGCACAGTTTAATGACATGGGGCAAGCGCTAAACAGCATAATGGAAAGCTTTCAATTTGGTCAATCCAGTCTGCTTAACCGCCTTTTTTCACCGAAAATTGATAAGGTGCTATTTGCAGCAAGTCAGGTAGACCGAGTCACTCGAAGTCAGCAGAGCCACATATTAAGTTTATTAACTGAAATGTTACAGCAGAGCCAGCACTTTGCTCGCTTTGAAGGTTGTGAAGTGGAAACGATGGCGATAAGTGCAATTAAAGCGACCCAACACGGTATGATTCATTCGCCAAACGGTCAGCAAGAAGTCATCAAAGGATGCGATAAAACCGGCAAGCTAGTCACAATTTATCCTGGCGATGTGCCAAGTCATTTACCACAGGCAGATTTTTGGCAGCAACAAGGCTTTGGTTTTTGTGCATTTTCGCCGCCGTCTTTAGCCTTGCTGCCCGATGCCAATGTCGATCCCCAACAGCGTCTTTATCCACATATTCGTTTAGATCATTTACTAGAGTTTTTGTTGGGCGATAAGCTCGCTTAATCATTGAGTCATATTATGCAGAATAATCATATAAAGCCGGCTAAAGTGTTTTCGGAACAATGCGCTAATGATAAAACGGTTGATGACGTATCCAGAATGCAACAGCCTTTAAAACCCATGCAATCCTTCAATGAGGCTGACTTTATTGAGGAGTTTGCATCAGCTACAGCCAAATCCGCTGATGATTTTGAATCATTGATGCCAGAAAGTGTTCTGGACGAGGTGTTGAAGGAATCAAAGCGCCCCAAAAGATGGTCTTTGTTGGCAAAGTTATCTTTTATGTCTGTTGGGCTATTGATTATCGTTCAGACGATAACGGGGTTATTGAGTGCCTTTGAACAAAGCCCATACTTATTTAGTTTTTATGCGCTTGTACTGGGAGTATTAACCACTTGGTTGAGTGTTATTGTGATTAAAGAGTGGCGAAAACTTGCGGTTCTCAAACAGGTCAATGTCGACCAAGATACTGCCAGCCGATTAGCTGACAGTATGCAGATAGGTGAAGCAGATCCCTACATTCGAGCATTGCTTGTCAATTATCCGGATAATCAGGCTAAGCGAGCCTATTTGTCGCAAGTCAGTGCAGAGCATAACGATGCTGAAAAAGTCATGTTATTTGATGACATTGTATTATCTGAACGAGATGAAATCGCAAAAAAATATGTTAGTCGATTTGCCGCTGAATCCGCTTTGCTGCTAGCCGCTAGTCCATTAGCCGCTTTAGATATGGCCCTTATTTTATGGCGAAATCAAGCCATGATTTCAAAAATTGCCAATGTTTACGGTATTGAACTTGGCTACTGGAGTCGCATAAAACTCATTCGTTCTATTATTGTTAATATTATTTATGCTGGTACTGCCGAGGTAGCCACTGATTTAGGCACTCAATTACTATCAGTTGAAATGACAGGCAAGTTATCTGCCAGAGTCGCACAAGGTTTGGGTGGAGGATTACTGACTGCTAGATTAGGTTACCAAGCCATGGCGTTATGTCGGCCAATCAAGTTTAATCAAAAGAATAAACCTAAGTTGAGTAAGATCCATCAACACTTATTATCTGAGATAAAAGGATTAACCGCAGAAGCTATGAATAAGTCTAAAGTGTTAAAATCGACAGAGGAGCAGCAAAAAGTACGGTAAATTAGGTGATTTTTTTGTGGTTTTTTTAATCAAAGTCTAATCTTAATACCTATCTCAATGATGAGATAGATTATTGAGCCTCGCTACGGAATAGGGAAGTCGGCAATTGGCTCTGATTTAGGACATAGGAGAATTAAGATGAAATTATCACCTTTAAGTATGTTGGCTGTGATGGCGATAGGGTTATTATCATTTGCGCATATCAACTTATATGCCGCTCAAGAAACGCCTGCAAAAAAACAAGTGAATGAAAAAGTAGTTGAAGCTAAATCTAGTGTCACATCAAAAGTGAACATTAATAAAGCCGATTTAGCAGAACTACAGTCATTAAATGGCATAGGTGAAGCAAAAGCGAAGTCTATCATCGAATACCGTAATAAAAATGGTAAATTTAAAGATGTAAAACAGCTGATGGAAGTCAGTGGTATTGGTGAAAAGTTATTAGCGCAAAATGCAGGTAGATTGGTCATTTAACCTCGAATATTTCTAAAAAAAGGAAGCCTGAGCTTCCTTTTTTGGTTAAATTGCTTTTAGTTACTGCGCGTTTAAGGCTTGTCCATTGGTATTGATAGAATCATCACCCATTAAAAATAAATAGGTTGGCATAATGTCTGTGGGTGATTTTAATGACGTAGGATCTTCAGCTGGATATGCTTTAGCTCGCATTTCGGTTTGTGTTGCACCTGGGTTGATGCTGTTTACACGAACATGGGTGTTATCACATTCATCCGCAAGCACTTGCATCATGCCCTCTGTGGCAAATTTAGAAAATGCATAAGGTCCCCAATAAGCACGACCTTTTCTGCCCACACCGCTAGAGGTGAAGATGATAGAAGCATTAGCTGCCTTGCGCATCACTGGTAACAAGGCTTTTGTTAAAATGGCTTGGGCTGTGACATTCACTTTCATGATTTCTTCAAGAGAAGCTAAATCAATGTGCTCAAAAGGGCCAAGGGCTCCTAATTGAGACGCATTATGTAATAAACCATCCAGTTGCCCAAATTGTTCAGCAATGGTTTCAGCCATATCGACATAGTTTTGTTCTGTCGCCCCCTTTAAATCTAATGGCACAATAGCAGGCTTGGGTGCACCTAAAGCCACGATTTCGTCATAGACTTTTTCAAGTTTTTTGACGGTTTTTCCCAACAAAATAACCGTTGCACCATGCTGCGCGTAGGCTAACGCCGCAGCGCGACCAATGCCATCACCTGCGCCAGTGACTAATATTGTTTTATTATTAAGCAAATCTTTTCTAGCTTGATATTCCAACATGATTCAATAATTCCTTGGGACACAACTGCCCGTCAAATCTACAATCGAACAAAAGGTAAACAACTGTTTTAAACAAATGACTGATATTTGTATGCTAAACAGTCAACAGGGTGTAATAAACTTGTAGCTAACTCTATAATTTTACGTTAACTTGAAACTAGCTAAGGGCTAAAATAAGTCCTTATGGTCATGATTGGACTATTGTGACCAATTTTTGGGGAAAACAAAATTATTACAACAAGATTTGGGGAAAAAAGATGAAAAGACTCATTTTGGGTGTTGCTATTGCATCTGCTCTAGGGCTAACAGGTTGTTCGGAAGAAAGCTTTAATGAAGCTAAAGAAAGTGCCACGCCTTTAGTGCCTGTGTCTCATATGCAGTTTGATCCTGCCAATGGCAAACTTCCATTACCAAACGATTTACTATTCAGTGGTACCACCGATGGCACGTTAAATATTCCAGGTGAGGATGGTATTGACTACGTTAACCCTCAATTAGCCTTGGGGGCACTGGATGGTTGGTCAACCACTTCGCCTATCACTATTACAGTAGAGTTAGCCAAGGATACCGACGGTACTATGCTAACACTTGATGCTGCATCCGTGTTTCAGCCTGGCGCAGTAAGAGTATTTGAGGCCACTGTTGGTGGTGCGTTATCAAGTGATCCAGAGTGTAAAGCCGCTGCTTCTGTATCCGCCTGTAAAGTGGGTGATGAGTTAACCTTCGGTGTTGACTTTGTCTCTAAAGCCTCTGGAAACAAAGTGGCTATTGTACCACTTAAACCTCTCAAAGCTGGTCAATCCTATCTTTATGCAACAACGGATCTTATTCAGGACTCATTGGGTCGCGGTATTGCACCATCAACCACTTATGGTTTGTTAAAATTAGACATTGATGTTAATCCTTTAGAAACACCTTCGCAGTTACAGCTACAAGGATTAGTCAATAGCTATGAAAAAGGCATGGCGGCAGAACACGGTGTTGACCCTGCATCAGTGAGCTTCTCAGGCTTGTTTACGACTCAGTCTGTGAAAGATGTGTACGAAACAACCAAGCTGCTGATGGCTGGTCATAAAGACTATAAACCTTCATTTGTACAAACGCCAACGCCAGTACCCAATGGAGCCGGTGGCATTCTTACAGTCGCCCAAGCAGCAGGTTTAACTGAAGATGATGGCGCAGCATACGTGGTATCGAGTTTAGCAGATGTCTATACCGCAGCCATTAAAGTCCCAATGTACGGTAGCTGCTCATCTAATGGATGTTTAAGCCCAGAGTTAAAACCTTTAATCAATGGTCGTTGGTTTGCACAAGGTGATAGCCCTGTATCGGTTTTATTAGCTGTTCAATCGGGCAAGCTAAGTCAGGCAAATTTTGCGCAACAAGCGATTGGCTTTGGAATAGACCCCAATGCTGCGCTGGCTAATCCAGCATTACTCGCTGGTTATCCTTGGATGTTAGATGATGGCACAAGTGCTGATCCAACTAAGCATTTGACTAAGTTTAATCCAATCCCCAAAATCATGAGTTATGAGACAGTACCTGTATTGATTGCCATGCCTAATGCACAAAAAGTGGCAGCATTTCAAGCGTCTCAAGGGCTGACATTTATTCCACCAACAAACGGTTGGCCAACCAACATTGCTTTGCATGGTCTAGGTGGCGGTAAAGAAATGGCATTAGCCTATGCAGGCTCGTATGCGGCAATGGGGATTGCAACAATTGCGATTGATATGCCATTGCACGGCGCACGTTCATTTGGCAACGATGGTACAGGAGCATATCTTGTTTCCGCGACCGATCCTGCCTATGGTGCGGTCATCGGTGATACCAATAAGTTTAAAAATGGTAATCCACTCGCATTTGTCAATATTGCTAGCACATTGTCGGTGCGTGATAACTTCCGCCAGGCAACAATGGACCATTTAGCACTGCGTTTGTTATTAACGGGGATGTACACCCAAATCGCTCAAGCGGGCGGTCAGCAAGTATTTGATATCAGTAAAATCAGTGCTCAGGGGTTAAGCTTAGGCGGTATTGTTGGCACAACGTTCTCTACCTATGCCAGTTCAGGTTTAGTTGACCCAGCTTCTGGAACACAATTACCTAATGCTTATGGCTTAACAGCTTCATCGTTAGTGGCTCCAGCGGGTGGTTTAGCGGGTGCCTTTGCTGGCTCTGCGGCTTTTGGTCCAGTATTGTTTGATAACATAACGAAATCAGATACTTTCTTGGCCTTGGTAGATAAAGCAAATACTCCAGGGTATGAGCCTGAAACTCCTGAATACGACGCCTTGGTACAAGCGGTTTATGCTGAGTTTTTACCTACCTTTGCCTTTGCAGTGCAAACTGCGGTTGATAGTGCAGATCCTGTGAACCATGGTGCAAAATTAGCTGCAACGGGGTTACCGGTTCATTTAATTGAAGTGGTTGGAGATGGTGCGGGTAACCTACCAGACCAAACTTTACCTAATTCGGTGGAAGGTTTCCCATTATCAGGTACTGAACCGTTAATTGCCTCTCTCAAACTGGGATGTGTTGATTCAACTGCAGCAGGCTCTGGTGCAGTAAGATTCTCTAAAGGACATCACAGTTCGATTGTTAGTCCGAGTGAAACACCTGCAACCGATGGTATGGCTGCACAAGCGACTGCAGAAATGCAATCTCAAGTGGCCATGTTTGCGCGTACTGCGGCATTAGGTAGTGCGACAGTTGTTGTATCCGATAGTGAAGTGATCCAAACTTGTAATTAATCATAACAATTTTATGTTTTGATTGTTTAAAAACCCAGCATAAGCTGGGTTTTTTATTGTTTGTTTATCAATGGATATTGGTAAACTAGGTTATTATTTTTTCGTGGAGTGAATTTTGGACTTTTTAATTGAATACGGCATGTTTCTCGCTAAAGCGGTCACTATTGTTATTGCGATTGTGGCGGTGGTGATTGTCGTTGTTGCCAGTGGTATGAAAAATAAAGCAGATAAAGGCGAGCTTAAGCTTACTGATTTAAGTGATGAATTAAAGCAATTAAAGCATGATTTAAAGCATGAAGTATTGTCTAAAAAACAGCTAAAAGCTTATGAAAAAGAACTGAAAGCTGCAGAAAAAATCGCAGAGAAAGAAGACAAATCACCCAGTAAAGTTTATGTCATCGATTTTAAAGGCAGTATTGATGCAGGTGAGGTGTCCTCTTTACGTGAAGAAATTACCGCTATTTTAACGATTGCTGAAAAAGGCGATCAAGTGTTGGTCAATGTAGAAAGTGGCGGCGGTATGGTACACGGCTATGGTCTTGCTGCAAGTCAATTAGATCGCTTACGCCAAGCTGAAATTCCTTTTACCGTATGTATTGACAAAGTGGCTGCCAGTGGTGGATATATGATGGCTTGTGTGGCGAATAAAATAGTTGCAGCGCCCTTTGCCATTGTTGGATCAATTGGTGTTGTTGCACAACTGCCTAACTTTAGCCGATTACTGAAAAAGCATGAAATTGATTATGAGCAGCACACCGCAGGTAATTTCAAGCGCACCTTAACTGTGTTTGGTGAAAATACCGATGAGGGACGTGAAAAGTTTCAACAAGAGCTAGAAGAAACCCATGTGCTTTTTAAACAGTTTGTGAGTCATTATCGTCCTGAGCTTGATTTGGAAAAAGTGGCAACTGGTGAGCATTGGTATGGTAAGCAAGCGTTAGGTTTAGGTTTAGTTGATGAAATTGCCACCAGTGACGATGTGGTACTTTCATTAGCTAAAGAACATCAAGTGTTTAAACTAAAATATCAAATGAAGAAAAAACTGGCAGATAAAATCGCTCACGGTGCATCACTGTCAGTGTCTAGTGTGGTGAATAAATTGGCAGAGTTTAATCGGGTGCTTTAAGGTTCATTATGCTTAAGCAAGGTGGTTATAATCCAAATCTCATGGTCGGTGATCAATGTTATCCGGCCTTTGAATTACGTAATTTGTTAGTGTTCATTCAGCAAGAGCTGGGTGAGCAATTGGTACAAACAATTTGCCAACAGATTGGTGTCGGTATGGTTGAGTTAGCCGCCAGTCAGTTTGTTTACGTATGGCAGGTCGACTTTGCCTTAGAGTCACTGCGGATTCATAGCGCTCATGATATGGGAGCTAAGTTAGGCGCCAGTTATCAAGTTGAAAGCCTAGATGTATTAATACCTTATTTAGCACAATTTAATTCATTGGGAGAATGTCTCCAGTTTGTTGTAAAAAATCCAGAATTAGTTGGTAGCTTTACTGACAGTCTTGTGCGTGTTGATGGCAATAAATTATGGGTTCGTTGGTTAAATACGGGCAAGTCAAACCTTGAAAAGTATTCGTTTCAGTTTCAGCATAGCATTTGTTCATTAATTGGTTTAGCAAGGCAATTAGCGGGCAAGCACATTGTGGTAAGTGATATACATTTAGGTGAATCTCAGCAAAAAAACGATAATGTCGAACCTTCATTTTTAGCTGAATTTACAGGTGCGAAAGTGTCTTACCAACAAGCCTATTTTGAATGGAGTATTGAAATAGACTGGTTAGCCTTGCCCATAACCTATGAATTTCCACTGCAAAATACCGCCAATCAGCGCACGCATACTCCCTCTTTGATTGAAGCCGTTTTACAACAATTACGTCATGCCATGCCTGAAGTGCCTACTTTATTAGAAATGGCCGAAATGATGCACATGAGTGATCGAAGTCTTCGTCGCAAGCTTGCTTCAGCAGGCAGTAGTTATCAGAAGTTAATTGATCAAGTGCGATGCCAGTTAGCCATAAAAATGATTTTGTCAGATAACATGCATGTTGAGGATATTGCTGACGTTATGGGCTACAGCGATGTTAGCCACTTCAGGCAAAGCTTTAAACATTGGTTAGGTTATCCCCCTGGGTATTTTTTGCGGCAAAACTCACCCCAAAAGGCTTAGGGCGTGTTTACCTTTGAACCAAAGTGACTTAACGTCAAATTTATCTCTTTAACCTCAACTCGGGTTAAGTGATGGGCTCAATAAGCACAATTCAACAGATTTAGCTTATTTTGTAGCAAACTTGTTCTTTTTTTTGAAAACAAGGCGCATTAACACGTCAATAGCGGGTCTATTGCACGTTAATGGAACGCCGTTAGCAATACAAAGGTCTGTTTGATAAGCATTTATTATCCCGAGCTGAGGTTATTTAATTAAGTGTAAATGAAAGCAAACTTAACTGTCGCCATCGTGCATTCAAACTGCATTAGCGGCTGTCGACCCATTGTTGAACATTACAGTCAGGTTGATTAAGATTTGCTTTCATGGTGAATGATTATTGGCAGTTTCCTAAGCTTGGAGGTAATGAGTCAATCCATCGTTTTATCAAGGCAACGCCTTCCTCATGAATAACCTCGCGGCCAATAGGTGGCATTCTGTCTTTTGGCGAAGATAATACCTGCCTTTCATGGATTATCGAACGTTCAGCATTGCCAGGCACTATGTCGTAAGCTAGGCCATTAGGCCCACCATCCCAACCTGGAGGTTGCTTGCAAATGCCATATTCAAATGTGGTGTGGTCGATATCAAAGCTTAATCTTAGCCCTGAAATACTGGCAAACCCTTGTGGGTTGTGACAATGGGCGCAGTTAATGTCTAAATAGCCTTTTGCCCGTGCAGTTAAACTTTTTGTATTATCATTTATGGCAAACGATTGTGGTGCGTTAGATAAGCTTAACTGTTGCAGCCATCCTTTATCTTCAAATAGTTGCAGTTGATTAACCTCTTGGCCGTTAGCTAGCGTAATATTTCTATTCAAGGTATGTGCTTTTAAGCCAATAGGCATAATTTGACTGGTTTGGCCTGATACCACTTGATGGCATATTTTGCATTCAGCTTTGCTGGGTATGTGGTAGTCAAATTGAATCACTTCACCTTGGTTATTCATTTGGTGTTTAATATTTGCACCCGCAACTAATAAGGTGGCTTGTTGGTTATTCCACTGATATGTCAGTGCTGTCCAGCCCGTTTCTCTGTGGATCAGCAATCGAGTTTCTATCAATATTTCATTCTCGCTGCCACTTAAACTTGTGTCATAGGGGAGGGCAAAGGTTTTCACTAATACCGAACCGACTGGCGGTGTCATTCGCTCATTGGCTTGGTAATTAAATGAAAGTCCAGGTGGAATAAACAAAAAGCGGTATTTACTGGCATAGTTAGAAAAAAGCTCAGTAGATAACTGATATAAATGCCCCGGTGTTCTCGGTGAGTCTGTGGGCACGCTAGGATCAATAAACAGACTGTAATCAGCTAAGTCAACACAATCCTTATTCATTAATGCTTGCCAGTTTACCTCAGAAGTTTGGTTTTTACAGACATCTTCTTCACTCGGGGGCGTTATCGTAGGAGGTGAAACTACAGGTGGTGTGACCGAAACAGGAGGCGCAGTGGTATCACTGCTTCCACCACAACCACTAAAACAAGTTAAAGAAAGTAGCGCAACCATCGAAAGCGAACGAGTGGTTTGTAAAAAGGTATTGGGTAGGTTGGTATGGTATTTTGGGTTCATCATATGATCCTCCACATAACAAAGCCGGGTTTCCCCGGCTTTGTGTCAGTCACATTATGTCTCGTTTAAGAACAACTCGCTGCAGGTAAGCGTTTAATCCACTCGCTGATCAACGCAACACCTTCTTCATGGGATAAGCTTCGACCAATCTCTGGCATACGATCACCGGGATTGTTACTTTCCATACGGAAGTGAAGGATCGATTCCGCTGGCTTACCAGGCACCACATCAAAGCCTAAGTTACCACCACCATATGCAACAGGTGATTTACAAGTACCGTGCGAGAATCCTGCATCTTCAGCATAGGCACGCCAGTATTCAAGCTTTAAGCCTGTGTTTGACGCATTACCTTCAGGGCGATGACAGTGGGCACAGTTAATATCCAAATAGCCTTTAGCTGTTTGCATTAATTGTGTATCTGTCATGCTGGTAATACTGGTTTCATCACCGTCTTGGTATTCAGGCACACTATCAACCTGAGCTAAGTCAGGCACACCTTGTAAAATACCAGCAGCTTGCCATTTTGATAACTGATTCATTGTGCTATCAGCGTAGGCATAATCACGATTTAAATGGCGTGCTTTAGGGCCGATAGGTACAAACACCGCGTTGCTGTCAGCATCAGCTTTAAACTGATGACATTGTTTACACTGGTTCATACTCGGCACAACATAATCAAAGTTTAAATCTTCTCCTTTGTGGGTGATCTTCTTACCTTGAATAGCCCCTGCTTTAGCTATCACAGCATCAGACTTATCAGCTTTCCAAACATAAGGTAGTGCGCTCCAGCCCGTAGCACGATGAATTAATAATCGCGTTTCGACTAAATCTTCATTTTCAAAACCTCGATTATTGGTGTTTTGAGGCAATGCGAAGGTTTTGCTGATCACTGTCCCTACAGGGAAGTTGAATGACTCATTTTCGCTATAATCTGCTTTGGTTCCTTCTGGCACATACACAAAGCGGTATTTAGTGGCATGATCAGTAAATAACGGGGTATTTAAGTCATAAGGCAAGCCACCAGAGTTTGGTGCCGTTGTGGGGTTTTTCATATCAGCAAACAAGTTGTAGTCTGATAAGTTAGGGCAGTTGGCTTTGAGTAGTGCATCCCAATTAACGTTACTTCCCTGAGCTTCACAAAGGCTTAAATCGCCATCGCCGACTAAACCACCTTCACCTTCGCCAATTGTACCGCCACCACCAACTAAGGTGCCGCCATCACAACCTGCAGTATCATCATCTACACCACAACCAAAGATCTCATCACCAAAGGTAACAGTATGCACCGGTAAACTTACCTGCGAACAGGCTAATAAATCTGTTTGCGGTGCTTGGTACAGTGTATCGGGAATATTCATGTCACTGTTGGAGTTTGCAAATAATCTGCCGACACTGACATCGCCATTGTTATTCACGCAGACATTATCACTGCCATCTGTTGCAAAGGGTAGTTCTTGTAAGCCAAGGTAAGCGGCGGTGCCATTGTTTGATAGCGCTTCCCCTAATCCATCATACAAAATGCCAGGTAATTTACCATGGGTGAGGACATAGGCTTTGATAATATCATCAATCAGATAACCCTTTGGTTTTGTGCCGTAGTCACTAATGACGTTATCATGGATGTGAATATTACGCGGGGTTGGACGCCAACCATCACTAATGGCTTGTCCAGGTTGCCCGTAGTTGCCGACAAAGCTACTAATATCAGGTTCAGCAATGAAAAAACTGGTGACAGTTAAGCCTAGGGTATCGTGGTTAGTGATTTCATTATTGAATACCTCAACATTGTCAGTGGATAAAATAATGACCCCAGTACCGGGCGGAACAATATGCACCCCAGCAGGGTTAGATGACGCATTAGCAAAGTTTGGGGTATTGTTACTATGTACTTTGTTATTAAATACGCGCACGCTAGAACCGTATCTGTGATTGTTAATAGGTAAGTCAAATACTAAAATACCACCAGTATTACCTACTGCTTCGTTATCATAGACATCGGCGTATTTAGAGTTTTCAATTTCAATACCTGCCACGTTTTCTTTGGCAATGTTTCGACGCACCACTATGTATTCAGACTGACCGACATAAATCCCCGCATCAGCACTTCCGCGTACATAAGTGTCTTCAATGAGGATATTTTCACATTCAACTGGATATAAACCATAGGCGCCATTATCTTGGTCTAGCTCGCCTTCCCAAATAGTGGCTAAGCGGCGCAAAATGATGCCGTTGGTGTTTTTAAGTTTGATGCCGTTATTTTTAGCTTCGTTGACCGATAAATCTTGGATGATAATGTTAACCGCATTTTGAACGAATATGCCGTCGCCTGAGTTAGCTTCTGAGAAGTCTAAAATGGTTTCGTTCATACCATAACCCATGATGGTAACATTTTTAGCGAAAGTGCCATCACCGTCGACATCGCCATCAAATAGCAATGTCGATTGAATTTTAAAGTTACCTTTAGGCAGTACGATAACGTCGCCAGACTGGGCATTAATTAACGCTTCTTGAATACTGATACTCAGGTTGTCACCGGCTTCTACCATAATTGCGCCTTCAGGGAAGGTTGGGCCGGTTTCAGTTGGGGGTTGAACGACTGGCGGTGTGATATTGACTGTTGAATCGTCATCAGAACCACAACCGGTAAGCCCGATGCTCACTGCTGTAGCGACTAATGTAGGCATAAGCCAAGGTAATTTCTTGTTGAACATAGCATCTCCTGCTTTTTATTATTTATATTGGTTTGATTGAGCAAACCACTACGGTTTTTCCGTATGCTGTTCAACATTCCTTGTTTATGGATTGTTAATCAATGTGAAATCTGGCCACAATTGCATAACATATTCATTTTTAGCCTTAAAAACAAAAACGGTAGCCTAAGCTACCGTTTGAAACGCATATATAACCATATGATTAAAATGTTGTTATTTAAGCCTTGTAACTTAAATGCTGGTGAAAACGTAAAATCACATCAATGTGTTCTTTGTCGATATCAAATTCATTGGTGAAGCTGCGAACCGCATCTTCAACTTGGTTCATGAACCGACCAAAGCCTTCATCATTCGAGTCATTTTTACCAGCAACGATAACAAAGCGTAAAGCTTCAACTAACTTATCATCTTCCCAATGTAAAATAGGCACGGGCGCCTCCACATTTGGATCGAAACCAACCATCTGGAATTCAGCTGTGCTGTTTAAACGTTCAAATTTACTGTTACGTACTAAAGGCACTTTACCGTTCGCCACCATGGCAATACGTAAAAGTTGGCGTTCTTTGGTTGCGGCAATAAATTTGTCGGCCACAATTTGATAGCTAGGACCAAAGTTAGTGGTGTTTTCAGACAGTAATTGCTTTTTGATACGACGACCCACAGGAATACTGACCGTCACATAATTAAGCGTGCTGACATCTTCAGGTAGGTTACATTCACGACGTTTGTAGCGGTTATCAACAGCCCGTAACTTATAGCCATAGGTTTCTTTAATGCCTTTATTTTTGGCGAAGAAATCATATGAAATGTGTTGATGATCACGCACCTTCATTTTGATATCAGCAATCGGCAGCAATGGCTTAATTTCAGCCATAAACTTTTGTACATTTGCGTGGAAAGTCGCTGAGTTACTGCGTAGTTCAGTACCGGTTGCTAGGAATACAATCTTCAGTTTTTTCGCTCTATAACCACTTATGCTGTGTAAGCGGTTTGCTTCGTGGTGCGCAGGATTATAGAAAAAACGCAGTTGCTCTTCGGTTGATAAACAATAGGCTTCACTGTGGAAACGTACCATAGGAAGTTTATCTGTTGCGATAACGTGTACATTGAATAAGTCATGTTTTTCAGCTATTTGATAGACAAGTTTGCTAAATTCATAATAGCAATTTTCGAGGTCTGTATAGCTAGCTAAAAAAGCATCGGTTAATGGGAATCCTACCGAGATATATTGGTTTTTACGTGTTGCTGTAGGCAGGTATACTTTTTTTTGACGACTGACGGACATAATTTTTCCTTTTAGTCTTACATTAAGTCTTGTTTTGAGTTCTGTTTTTAATCTTTAGTGTGTAGTCAAACGTGTCTACTCATCCTTGTCAGCATATTCTAAAGCTTAAAGCTTAAAATAAAATGACTATTTTAAGATTTTATGCTGAATTAATTTTACCTAGGTCACTTTTTTAACACATCAATGATCCAGGGTTTCATCCATTGCGTAATGATTGGTTGTGCTTCTACATTGGGGTGAATGCCATCTCGTTGCATTAGTGATGCTTGTGGTGCTATCTCCTGCATGAAAAAGGGGATCAGTGGAATTTGATAAGTGTCGGCCAGTTCATAAAAGACGTCATTAAACATTTTACTGTATCGAGGTCCGTAATTTGGCGGCACCATCACTTCTGTAAGTAACACTTTTGCATCGGCTTGCTGTGAGTCTTGAATGATTTTTGTAAGATTTGATTTCAATTTAGCGGGTGGAAAACCTCGTAATCCATCATTTCCACCGAGCTCAATGACCACTAAGTCAAATTGGCTTGAAGCGAGTAAATCCGCGATACGCCTAGCACCGCCAGCCGATGTTTCGCCACTCACCGAGCCATTAATAATGGTGTGCTCAGGAAGCTCGTTGCGTAACAATTGTACCCAGCCTTGTTCTTCCTCCATACCATATCCAGCACTTAAACTATCACCTAGTATCAAAATCGTGGCAGCATAGCTGGAAGAAGAAACTGATAAAACAATAATTAACGTAGCAAGACTGCGCTTAATCGCTAATGTTAAGAAGGATCCTATGTCGAATTTTGCGAAAGACTCTAGTGCCATTACAGTAACTAACCTCATAAAAACAGTGGTAACTCAAGAAGGTGAGCTTACTATCCTCAAGGGCATCAACATGGATGTCAAGCAAGGAGACAGTGTCGCCATTTTAGGACCGTCAGGATCTGGCAAGTCAACGTTACTCGGGCTGCTTGCCGCACTTGATACGCCTACATCGGGTGAAATTTTATTAGCAGGCTCGGCATTATCAGGTCTTAATGAAGAGCAAAAAGCCGCACTGCGAAAAAAGAAAGTCAGCTTTATTTTTCAATCATTTATGTTAGTAGATACCTTAACCGCCCTTGAAAATGTGATGTTGCCTGCTGAATTAGCGGGTGTAAAAGATGCTAAGCACAAAGCACAGAATATGCTTGAACGAGTCGGATTAAGCCATAGATTAACCCATTTACCTAAACAATTATCAGGCGGTGAACAACAAAGGGTTGCCATTGCGCGAGCTTTTATTTGTGAGCCTAAGGTGCTTTTTGCCGATGAGCCAACGGGCAATTTAGACAGTGTTAATGGCGATAAAATTGCTGATATGCTGTTTGCACTAAACCAAGAAAGCGACACCACATTAGTCTTGGTTACCCATGATTTACAGTTGGCAAAACGTTGCAAACGTCAGTTTGTGATGGACAGCGGCCAACTTACCGAAGCCCCAAATAGCCAAGCGCATAGCGCTAACTCTCCCTTATTGGCAGAGGAGGTGAGTTAATGGAGTGGCAATTAGCATGGCGCCTTTTTAAACGAGAATTAGCCCAGGGACAGTTACTGCTTATTGTATTAGCGATTACCCTTGCCGTCTTATCGGTTAGCGGTTTAGCGCGAGTCAGTGAGCGCTTACAGGTAGCGATTAATGGTGAAGCTGCAACCTTTATTGCTGCCGATCGCATCATTAACTCCCCTGCAGTGGTTGAGCCTAAAGTATTGGCCATTGCCAATGAGTTAAATCTTAAACACGTGACTAATATGCAATTTAACTCCATGGTTTATGCCGGTGATAAATTTCAATTAGTGACCATTAAAGCCGTCGGTGAGGCTTACCCGTTAAAAGGTAAAATTGAATTATCAAACGGTGAAACATCCTCACTACCCCAGAAGGGGGAAGCCTGGTATGAAAATCGTTTAGGTGGGCTACTGGGTTATCCAGAGTCTTTAGAATTAGGTAATAGTATTTTAACCCTCTCGGCTGAAATTAGCCGATTACCGGACGGCGGATTTAATCCCTTTGCATCGGCGCCTGTATTACTGATGCGCCTTGATGATGTTGACGCAACCGGCATTATCCAACCGGGAAGTCGAGTCAGTTATATTTATCAATTCACCGGTGATGTAGACGCGTTAGCCGAGTTTGAGCAACAAGCCAAGCCGCTTCTCAATAATAGCCAGCGATGGGTAGATGTACAGTCAGGAGATTCGCCTATTGCTTCGGCGGTAAAACGCGCAGAGCGATTTTTATTGTTAGCCAGTTTACTGGGTATTGCGTTAGCCTGCGCCGCTATTGGTATTGCTGCCCAGCGTTATTGCCAGCGTCATTATGATGTTGTAGCCATGCTAAAAACCTTTGGTGCTTCAGCTAAGCAAATTCGTTTATTGTTTGGTTTACATTTAATGTTGGTAACGTTACTTGGCATAGTGCTGGGGTTATTTGGCGGTTTGTTGCTTGATTTAGCGATAACTCAATTCTTACCTCCCGAAATAGCCGCCTATTCACCACCTTATATGCGGCCATTTTTACTGGGGATGTCGACTGGGTTAATCAGTGCCTTTATGTTTTCGGCTTACCCACTGATGCGCCTGCTAGCCATTCCACCTTTAAGGGTATTGCAGCGGCAACTAGAAGGCTTACAACTGGGTATGTGGCTGCATTTGTTGCTCAGTCTAGGTGCAATGGCATTATTGGGCTATTTGTACTCCAGAAGTATCGCGTTAACCATGACAGTGGTGCTTACTGTATTACTACTAGGATTACTGCTGAGTATACTTGGTTTTTTGATGATCCGAATGGGTCACAGCGTGGGCATGAAAACCACTAATCCATTGCAGTTAGCATTAGCAGGCCTTCGTCGCAGAGCAAGACAAAATGCGGTTCAGTTAGTCGGCTTTAGTAGCGCACTGGTACTACTGTTAACGATTTTGGCTTTGCGACAGGACTTACTTAATGAGTGGCAAAAACAGTTACCTGAAGATGCACCTAATTACTTTCTAGTTAATATTGCCCCTGAAGATACCCAGCCTTTGCAACAATTTTTGGATCTACACCAAATTGAAGCTACCGACATTTACCCGGTTATCCGGGGACGTTTAACCCATATCAATGGCGAAGAGTTAATTTCTGGTGAGCAGCAAGATGCTGGTATGCCTGGCCGAGTAGGTATTTCTCGTGAGTTAAACCTGACGTATCGCGATACTTTGCCGCCTAACAATCCCATTGTAGAGGGGACATTTAATCAGGCAGATGATGAAGTGTCAGTTGAGTCCGGTGTGGCTGAGCGGCTGGGATTAGCGTTAAATGACACCATGACATTCAATATTGATAATCAGTCATTTACGGTTAAAGCAACCAGCATTAGAAATGTACAATGGGAAACATTACAGCCTAACTTTTTTATGATTTTTAGGCCTAAAGCGCTTGAGAAGTTTAATTATACCTCGATGGCAAGTTTTCATTTAGATGATGACAAGCTAAAAACCGCGGGTAGCGCATTGAGTGCTAATGCTGTCGTGTTGCAGTTGATTAAACAATTCCCGACTATTTCAGTGATTGATGTGGGTGCGATGGTCGAGCAATTAAGACAAATTATCGATCAAGTGTCTTTATCGCTAAGCTTAGTTTTGGCGCTTGTGCTTCTGGCCAGTGCGTTGGTGTTGATTGCCCAAACTGAAGCGGGGATGGCAACACGGCAGCGCGAGCTGGCAGTGCTACGAACCTTTGGTGCATCCGGTTGGCTTCTGCGTTCTGCCACTGGATTAGAGTTTGCCTTACTCGGGGCAATAGCGGGCTTGCTAGCTGTTATTGTTGCGGAGTTTGCGCTTTACATGCTTAAAACTCAAGTGTTTGAATTGGTTGTCTATATGCATTGGCCGTGGTGGGTAATCGCACCATTATCAGGCGCCGCAGTGGTGTCGATATTAGGCATGTGGCGTTGCCGACAATTATTAAACCAATCTTGCAGTGATTTGTTAAAAGCGGGATAAAGCAATATCAGGGAGAGGCTTAGTCTCTCCCTGATTTTTCATCAAGCAGCTTGGCTAACTTAAGGCTATTGAGCATTTGTCGCTTGTCTGTTGGTGACAAGCCATTAAGCGGTTTAGTTAATTGTTGAACTAAACTGGTAAATACCTTTGCCTTGTTTCATTTTCGTTTGCCCAGACGGTGATGAAATACTGATTAAAACAGTATCACCCGCTCTATTTTCGATGTTAATTGATGTGTTTTTGCAATCTGTTTTGCAATCTGAGATGACAAAGTGAATAATCATCACCCTTTAATGTTCATGCTATTTAGATTTGAAGGTTTGTTATACATATGAAATTCAGCCCGTTGGTCGATGAGCTTATTCAATCGTTGCGAATATTACCCGGCGTTGGGCCAAAATCAGCACAACGCATGGCTTTTCAATTATTAGAGCGCGAACGAAAAGCCGGTCTCAAACTTGCAGAATCATTACAAAAAGCCATGTCTGAGGTTGGACATTGCCAAGGATGTCGCACCTTTACCGAACAGGATTTGTGCCCAATTTGTGCTAGCCATAAACGCGGTAATGCCGACGTGATTTGTGTGGTTGAAACTCCCGCTGATGTGTTAGCTATTGAGGCTGGTGGCCACTTTAATGGGCGTTACTTCGTATTGCTAGGGCATTTATCGCCACTTGATGGCATTGGGCCAGAAGAGTTAGGGCTGGCCTTGCTAGAGCAACAATTATCATCCGATGATGTACAAGAGCTTATCCTCGCCACCAACCCAACGGTTGAAGGCGATGCGACCGCACATTTTATTGCTGATATGGCTCGCCGTCATAATGTAGTGATTAGCCGTATTGCCCATGGCGTTCCTGTTGGGGGCGAATTGGAATATGTTGATAGTACAACTTTGGCATTATCGTTTAATGGCCGGATAACGCTATAACCTGTTAAGTCACCATCAAACCTTAGATGGTGGCTTAAAAAATCACCAAAAAAACATCCCCCCCTTGAATTGTATTCCCTAAGCCCCATCTCTTGTATATCAAAGCATTTTAGAGTGGTCGCTTTAGCGGTGTTAGCAAGTTACCCGCTTAAAGTAACCGTTATGTAATACCTCAAAGTACTATCAAGGGAATTATTCATGTCACAACAAGAAACACATGGTTTTCAAACCGAAGTTAAACAATTACTGCATTTGATGATCCACTCTTTGTATTCAAACAAAGAGATTTTCTTACGTGAATTAGTTTCAAATGCGGCCGATGCGGCAGACAAACTTCGCTATTTAGCGTTAACCGATGATGCTTTATATGAAGGTGATGGTGATTTACGTGTGCGTATCAGCACCGACAAAGAAAAAGGCACTGTGACCATTTCTGATAATGGTATCGGTATGACTCGCGACGGCGTGATTGAGCATTTAGGTACTATCGCTAAATCAGGTACCAAGGAGTTTTTTAGCAACCTTTCAGGTGAAGCCTCTAAAGATTCACAATTAATTGGTCAATTTGGTGTTGGTTTTTACTCGGCATTTATTGTGGCCAAAAAAGTGACAGTACGTACACGAGCTGCAGGTAAACCTGCAAATGAAGGTGTGTTATGGGAGTCTGAAGGCGAAGGTTCTTTCAGTGTAGATAACATCACTAAAAATACCCGTGGAACCGAAATCACCTTGCACTTACGTGATGAAGAAAAAGAATTTGCTGATGAATATCGCTTACGTTCAATCATTACTAAGTATTCAGATCACATCTCTGTACCAGTGCAAATGTTTGAAGAGGGTACGCCTGAATCAGACGGCCCCGACGGTGAAAAAATTCCAGCAACTGAAGGTTTCTGGAAACCAATGAACAAAGCCACTGCGCTTTGGACAAGAAGTAAATCAGATATTACAGATGAAGAATATCAAGAGTTTTATAAGCATATCTCCCATGATTACAGTGACGCATTAAAGTGGTCACATAACCGTGTTGAAGGTAAGCAGGAATACACTAGCTTATTGTATATTCCCTCCAAAGCACCGTTTGACCTGTTTAATCGTGATCATAAACATGGATTAAAATTGTTTATTCAGCGTGTGTTTGTTATGGATGATGCTGAACAGTTTATGCCAACTTACTTACGCTTTGTAAAAGGCTTAATTGACTCAAAAGATCTGCCATTAAACGTATCGCGTGAAATTTTACAAGATAATCAAATCACCAAGTCATTACGCACAGCTTTAACTAAGCGTGTATTGGGGATGCTAGAAAAGTTAGCTAAAGATGACGCTGAAAAATATCAGGCATTTTGGGCTGAATTTGGACAGGTGCTTAAAGAAGGCCCAGCTGAAGACTTTGCTAATCGTGAGCGCATTGCCAGTCTTTTACGCTTTGCGTCGACGCAAGACAATTCTGCGGCAACAACCGTGTCGTTAGATGCCTACATTGAACGCATGAAAGAGGGTCAGGAAAAGATTTATTACATAGTGGCAGATAGCCATGACGCTGCGGTAAATAGTCCTCATCTTGAATTATTGCGTAAAAAAGGCATTGAAGTGTTGTTAATGTCAGAACGTATCGATGAATGGTTAATTAACCACTTAACTGAATACAAAGGCAAAAAGCTGCATTCGGTGACAAAAGGCGATTTAGAGTTAGGTTCATTAGAAGATGAAGCAGACAAAGAAGCGCAAGAGAAAGTTGCTGAAGAGTCTAAAGGCTTGGTTGAACGTATCAAAGCAGCACTTGATGGCAAAGTCTCTGATGTGAAAGTGACTTCGCGCTTAACAGATACCCCAGCCTGTGTGGTAACTGGTGAGGGCGAAATGTCGACCCAAATGATTAAATTAATGCAAGCAGCGGGTCAACCTGTTCCTGACTCTAAGCCAACATTTGAGATCAACCCAACGCATCCTTTGGTCGAGCGTTTAAACAGTGAACAAGATGAGCAACTGTTTGCTGATTGGTCTAACTTGTTGCTACAACAAGCGCAACTTTCAGAGAAAGGCAGTTTAGCTGATCCATCGGCATTCATTAAGTTAATGAATCAAATGTTGATGTCGAGCTTTAAGTAACACTGGAGCGGATATGAAAGCGGACTAGATGTCCGCTTTTTGCACTTTAAGGGGACCTATGGAACATATCATTTCGTTAACTAAAGAAAACATCCAGCAAGTTGTTGATACCTCGATGGAAAAAATGGTGGTATTAACCTTTTTTGCCCAGCAAAAGCCAGAAAGCATGCAGATGCTGCAAACTCTGACGCAGTTAGCCAGCGCCCATAAAGGGCGGTTTATATTGGCATCGGTAGACTGTGAAGTGGAAATGGAAATTGCGCAATATTTTCAAATTCAAAGTTTACCCACCACGCTGGTATTAGATAAAGGTCGTCCAATAGATGGCTTTGCCGGCGTACAAGATAGTCCAAGTGTCACCGCCTTGCTTGATAAGCATTTGCCACCTATGTGGTCACAAGCATTTGAAGACGTTAAAGCACTTTTGTCACAAAATGAATTGTTAACCACCGAAACCCTGACTCGCTTAAGCGTCGAACTCAAAGATATTCTCCTTCAAGCAGATAATCTTGCCCAGGTGCAATTAGTCCTAGCAGATGTTTATTTACAACTAAATCTACTGGGTGATGCAAAAACGATTTTGTCCGGCATTGGACTGGCAGATCAAGATAGCTATTATCAAAATTTAAAAGCTAAACTCGCATTAGCAGAAGATGCTGCTGATACTCCTGAAATTCGTGAGCTTCAACAACAACTTGAAAGTAATCCTACGGATATTTCATTATCAATTGATTTAGCTAAAGCGCTTAATAAAGCCCAGCGTAACGACGAAGCATTAGAAACGCTTTTTGGTTTTTTACAAAAAGATTTGAATGCTGGTGATGGCAAAGTTAAACAAGTGTTCTTGGAAATATTAACCGCAATGGGGCAGGGCAATGCCTTGGCCAATCAATATCGTCGTAAATTATATACCTTACTGTATTAAACGGGCTTGCCTGCAAATGGGTTGTGGTTATTAGATATAGGTCTAATGGAGTGTGTTTGCCACTATGAATAGTGTGGCAAATATGCGAAAATCGCCGCCCTAAAAAGAATATAATCTTAAAAGAGGACTTTAGAGATGCGCATTATTTTATTAGGTGCCCCAGGTGCCGGTAAAGGTACCCAAGCTCAATTTATTATGGAGCAATATGGTATCCCACAGATCTCTACTGGTGATATGTTACGTGCTGCGGTTAAAGCGGGAACACCACTTGGTTTAGAAGCCAAGAAGGTTATGGATGCTGGCCAATTAGTTTCAGATGACTTAATCATTGGTTTAGTAAAAGAACGCATCGCACAAGATGACTGTGCTAAAGGCTTCTTACTTGATGGTTTTCCTCGCACAATTCCACAAGCTGATGCAATGGCTGCCAATGGTATTGCGATTGATCACGTGATTGAAATTGACGTACCAGACGAAGAGATTGTTAAGCGCATGAGCGGTCGTCGTGTGCATTCTGGTTCAGGTCGTGTTTACCATGTTGTATTTAATCCACCCAAAGTGGAAGGTAAAGACGACATTACCGGTGAAGAATTAGCAATACGTCCAGATGATGAAGAATCGACAGTTCGTAAGCGTTTAGGTATCTATCATGAGCAAACTAAGCCATTAGTTGATTACTATGGCAAAGTTGCAGCTGAAGGTCGTACCGAGTACAACAAGTTTGATGGTACTCAAAGTGTTGCTGCAGTCAGCCAGCAATTAGCTGCGGTACTTAAGTAACGACTTTATCTATAAAGAAAAAGCCTGCTTAGTCTGGGGCAATAATAAAAAGGGATCTGTTAATACAGATCCCTTTTTGTTTGTTGATTCACTTGTTCTAGAACAATGATTTATGTATAAATTTTGTATTTGCCTATTAGCCTAATTGCTATCAGTAGGCTATTGACACTAAATAGTGAACAATCGTCTGTATTGGTTTTGTTAATAATAAGGTTTAACGGTTAAGTATCTTGTTATCATGGCCAAATACGTTTTCAAAATGGCCAATAATGCTTTAAAAATGTGACTCATAACGATAAGTGGCTGACTGACTGTTTGATTGATGGCAAACGGTCAACGTTATGCTGATTGAACACCAGACAGAACAGGCAGTCTTTGTCGGCTAATTGTGGTAAAAGTCATTTAATCTCATAAGGTTAATATGTTATTATTCGCCGCCGTTTATCTATGGTCGCTGCATATTTAAGCAAGATTGTGTTAAATATAAACTAAACTGATATTTTTATTTCGCTGCACGGATGCAAACTCATGAGAATCGATTATGAAGTTTCCTGGTCAACGTAAGTCGAAGCATTATTTTCCTGTAAGTAACCGTGATCCGCTGTTGGCGCAATTTACCCAACAGCCGCAAACCTTTCCTACTTACATTTGTGGGATCGACCAAACCTTAGTCGACATTGAAGCTAAAGTGGCTGAAGAGTTACTTGAACGCTACGGTTTACCTAAAGGTAACTCTACCTTGATCGATGATGAAAGGGCGCACATTCTTTATAACGAATTAAAATCAAATAACATGATCAGTGATGAGTTTGCGGGCGGCACCATAGGGAATACCGTGCATAACTACTCTATTCTTGCCGATGATCGTTCAGTATTATTTGGTGTCATGAGTCAGAATATTATGGTGGGCAGCTATGCATACCGATACCTGTGCAATACCTCTTCAAAAGTCGATTTAAACTATTTACAACCCGTAGACGGTCCTATTGGACGCTGCTTTACGTTGATTTCGGCGGATGGAGAGCGTACTTTTGCGATCAGTAAAGGCTCAATGGATAAGCTGACGCCTCATTATATTAATCAGCAAGTGGTTCAAGAAAGTGCAGCATTGGTGATCACCGCTTACTTAATGCGAGCCAGTGATGGCGATGGCATGACATCGGCAGCCATGAAAGCGATTGAATATGCTAAAGCGGCTGAAGTTCCAGTGGTGTTAACTCTTGGTACGCGCTTTTTAATTCAAGAAGATCCTGTTTGGTGGCAAAACTTTATTAAAGAGCATGTCACTATATTGGCAATGAATGAAGATGAAGGTGAAGCATTAACTGGCTTTAAAGATCCATTACTGGCGAGTGAAGCGGCACTGGAGTGGTGCGATATGGTGTTAACCACAGCGGGGCCAATTGGGTTATACACTGCTGGTTATGCTGAAGATAGTGCAAAACGAGAAACCAGCCACATTTTGTTACCCGGTGCGATCCCTGAGTTCAATCGTTATGAGTTCTCTCGTCCTATGCTAAAGGCTGATTGTGAACAACCGATTAAAGTGTACGCCCATATTGCACCTTATATGGGGGGGCCAGATTATATTCGTAACACCAACGGAGCCGGTGATGGCGCGTTATCAGCCTTATTGCATGATTTGTCTGCGAACAACTACCATAAAACTAATGTACCTGGTTCAAGTAAACATAAACGTGATGGATTATGCTACTCGTCATTCTCTCAGGTGTGTAAGTATGCTAACCGTGTCGCCTATGAAGTGTTAGCCCAACACAGCCCAAGGTTGTCTAGAGGTTTACCAGAGCGCGAAGATAGCCTAGAAGAATCATATTGGGAACGTTAACCCATGGTTTGGCTAGTTAAATAGCCTTAGCTTGGGATATAAACGCTTAGCAAAAAGCCCTTTGTCTTGTTCACTGCGTTTCATTAACGTGCAATAGACCCGCTATTGACGGGTTAATGTGCCTTAATTTCAAAACAAATGACAAGTTTACTAAAAATAAGCTTAATCTGTTGAATTGTGCTTATTGGGCCCATCTCTTAACCCAAGTTGAGGTTAAATAAAAACAAAGTTAAAAAAAACGATAATGTTTTGTCATTATCGTTTTTTTTTGATGAAATTTTAATAGAATAGACCCAGATAACTACTTGAAGGAGCTTAAGGTGAAGGGACAAATTTTACGAGAAATGCATGTGCTCAAAGCAATTGAACCTGAATTTGAAGTTCAAAGACGCGTTGCATTTATCAAATCTAAGCTCAAAGACGCCCACTGTTTTTCGCTGGTATTAGGGATCAGCGGTGGCGTTGACTCATCATTAACCGGTCGTTTATGTCAACTTGCTGTTGATAGCCTCAACGAAGGTAAAAATGATAAGCCATACAAGTTTATTGCCGTCAGATTACCTTACCAAGTTCAAAAGGATGAAGATGAAGCCCAGTTGGCTTGTCAATTTATTCAACCCAGTAAGCAAGTAACAGTCAATATTGCAGGGGGGGTGATTGGCGCGCATGAGGCGACATTAGCTGGACTTGCTGATGCTGGAATAAATTTACCTGCAGCAGATAAAGTTGATTTTGTTAAAGGTAATGTCAAAGCCAGAATGCGCATGATAGCGCAATATGAAATTGCGGGGATGGTGGGCGGCTTAGTTGTAGGTACTGATCATAGCGCAGAAAATATTACCGGTTTTTATACAAAATTTGGTGATGGTGCCTGTGATTTAGCGCCTTTGTTTGGTTTAAATAAACGCCAAGTTCGGCAACTGGCCGCTTATTTAGGCGCTCCTGAGATTTTAGTTAATAAAGCTCCCACGGCAGATCTAGAAGATGAAAATCCACAATTAGAGGATGAGGTGGCTTTAGGACTAACCTATGACCAAATTGATGATTTTCTAGAAGCTAAACCGGTAGAAGAACATGTTGAATCTAAATTAATCGCGATTTATCAACGTACTCAGCATAAACGTAAACCGATCCCAACCATTTACGATTAACCTTCCTTGAGGGGCGTCAGTAAGCCTTAGATATATGACACGCATTAACTTGGCTGAGTTTTCTGTGTGTCATTACTTTTATGGTGCAAATAAGTGATCTTTGTGATTGATGCTTAAGCTAGCGGGATAACTATTTTTATCTTTAAGATATTGAATTATTGTTAAATCAATGGCCTGTTGAACTTTCAAGAATATTGTTGATTCTTAATCCACATTGTCTATTGCCAAGGTCGATTAGCTTGAATGTTATCGTTGCTTTGGTGTTGCGCTACTTATCAACAATGCTTGTCATTTAATCATGGCAAATTCAAAACAAATGATTATTTACTAGGCTGCGATATCTGGAAAATTACATGTTAACCCTCAATCAGTTTGATGCAACATTGGCCTTAATAATTCAATTAATTTATTGGGAAATTGACGATAGTCTAAATATGGGGTTAAAAATACCGAGGAATGATATTGAATCGCCTGCTTTTCATTCAATGAAAGGTGTTGTGCTAGTACGATTTTGTTAAACATGAAGCGTGAACTGGTATTTTTGCCGCAAATGATGTGCGCAATATCAGGATCTCGCGCTAAATTATCAGCATTTTCATATGAGTCATTCACAATGACAATCGCAAGGGGAATATGCTCCGTACAGCTTTGTTGAAACAAGTTCGGCTGTACTTTTCGCCAATCAGAAAATTCTTTGCAGACTAGTTTGCTTATAATCACCATTATTTTACGCCAATGATTACCGTTAGCATGGATTAATTGTGCTATTGCTTGTTCACTTGTGGGCAGCCAATTTTTGGGAATGATTGGTGCTGAAGGCAAATAAAAGATGATTTTGGGTTTCAATGCCCCAAAGTAGTGGCTGATTAACGCGGGATTGGACGGATTATCATCAAGCATTTTCATTTTATTATCGTATCACCTTAAGGTTAGTATAATATCTTATCAGCCTAAACGTTTTTAAGCGTTTAGTTTTAGATGTATTCCGTGTTGGTTTAAATTAAAAGGATCCCCATGCGCGCTATTGTTATCGGCTCTACTAAGCACCTTTTGTTTGCATTATTTTATAGCACCATCGGTACATCTATCGCGTTGATTATGTTGGCAGTTTGGTTATTAAATGAAAAGCCCGATCTTTCAATATGGCATACCACTCACCTAAAAAATGAATATCATCAACAATCTGGTTTAAATCACTTTGCTGAGTATCTTTCCTTGGAAGAAAAACTGTTTAAGGAAGTGGATAAAAAGATTTATCAGCAATATCAGCCAGAAATAGCCTCCCCAGTGAATCGATACGAGAAAGGCAGTTTGTCTGATCCTGCTCAATGGCACTCAGATTGGAATCGCTCTTTTGAATGGGAAAATGACGATGCTGAATTTGGTTTATTACTGATACATGGTATGTCCGATTCCCCTTATTCAATGTCACATATCGCAGAACATTATCGCCATCAGGCTCATATTGTTGGGTTAAGATTGCCAGGTCACGGTACAATCCCATCTGGGTTGACTGATATTACTTGGTCTGATCTTGCCGGTGCAGTGTCATTGGCGACAACACATTTGTCAGCAAAACTAAATGGTAAACCGCTCTATGTGGTGGGGTTTTCAACGGGGGCAGCTCTAGCGTTAAATCATGAGCTTGAAGCCATAACACTCAACAAACCAACAAGTTATAACAAAATGATATTTATGTCACCAGCGATTGGGCTTACGCCAATCGCTCAGGGTGCATACTGGCAAGCCATGTTAGGTGAGTTACTCGGACAAGAAAAATTGTATTGGAATAGTGTCGAAACCGAATACGATCCCTTTAAATATATGTCTTTTGCCGTCAATGCAGGTGATGTTGTTTATCAGTTAACATTGCGTAACCAACAATTGTTAGCACAATTAAATCCTGAACAACTGCAAGCTATTGCGCCTATCCAAACATTTCAGTCAGTTATTGATGACACGGTTTCTTCGCTAAATGTTGTTGATAAGCTATATCAATACTTATCGGGTAATAAGCATGAATTGGTTATCTTTGACTATAATCGCAGTTCAAATTTTCATTCGTTAATGAATCAAGATCCAATGTTACCGTTTGAACCATACTGGACCAATAGTCCGGTGAATTACCGTTTAACCTTTATTGAAAGTTATCAACCAGATGGCTTTGCTGTCCAAGCCAGAGAAGTGGGCTTGTTAGCTGATCAAGCACCACAGCCGCTATTATTAAGCTGGCCTAAAGGGGTCTTTTCTCTTTCGCATGTCGCATTACCTTTTCCAATAGAAGATTCACTTTATGGACCGATTGCTGTTGAAAACAGTGAGACGGTTCAAATAGGCCTGGCAATATTTCAGGCTGAAAGAGGCTTATTTTCTATGTCTGCAGCTAACATGCTGCGCCAAAAATGGAATCCATTCTATCCGTACATGTTAGGTCGCATGGATGCCTTTATGACTCCGAGTCAGGGTTAATGATACTGACGATGACTCTATTGCGTCCCTGGGCTTTGGCTTGATATAAATTGTCATCAGCAATTTTAATCCATTTATCCAATTGGGCATGATAATTGGCATTGGCCGTTATCGCACCTATGCTGGCCGTTAGGTTAAATTGCTGTTTTGAATCTGGCGAGTCGATTTTAGTTGACGCTAATATTGTCCTAAATTCGTTTAAATGGTGTTCAATGTTAAGTGCATTTGTCATTGGCAAAATGAGAATAAATTCTTCACCGCCGTAACGGGCTAAAATATCAGTATCGCGCTTAAAGTGCTGTAATAGTAGCGCTGATACTTGGCGAAGACATTCGTCGCCTGCTAAGTGACCATAGCTGTCATTAATGGATTTAAAAAAGTCTAAATCCAGAATTGCGATAGTAATGGCTTGCTCACTGCGTAAACAAAAATCTCTTATCTCTTGAAATTTCTGCTCGGCATAACGTCTATTAAATAAATCCGTTAAAGGATCTTTATCAACCAGTTCCTGCAGTTTTTGGTTGGCATTTTCCAGTTCTAATGTCCGCAAGGCGACGGTTTCTTCTAGTGCCAGTTGGTGCGAGATAAGCTCTTGTTTACTAGTTAATAATCTTTGGTAAAGGCTATAAACCTCTCTGGGTGAGCTTTCATCTAATACTTGTGTATTCAAATCATTTTGGTTTAATTTGCCAAAATGATTGGCCACTAATTCCAATGGTACTGTTAGTAACTGACTAATTCGATTAGAAATAAAGAAACTGATCAATAAAGCAGTCAATAATATAATGAAGCTAGTGAGCATTTGTTTTTCAGCCAGTTTTAACAGTGGTGAAAAAGGCTCGATGACATATATTTTCCAGCCGTTGTTCAACTCTTTGGCGGCATAAATGTATTCAGGAATATTGGAAGTCGTATTTTTTAAATTCAGCAGCTGTAAATCTGTGAGATAAGAGCCATTGTGGATGCTGTATTTAAATGGTGACATCACTTTTAAATTAAGTTTATTTGAGGCATAAATGATGTTGTTTGCTTCATCGGTTAAAATCAATGATTGGCTACCGTGTTGGTTGAAATCGTAATCAATTGCAGAGAAGTATTTTAAATCCAAAGAACCTTCAATAATTCCTGCGGGTTGTAATGGGGCATCTTTTTGAAAATAGGGTGCGCTAATCGCTACGATTGCATCATTGCCGAAACCTCTGCCAACAAAGACAGAAGAGATAAATGTTTTCTGGTTATAAAAAGCTTCGATAAAATAATCTCGATCTTTAACACTTAAATGTTTACTTGAGTTCGTGTCATTAAATCGTGTAATTGGTGATGCAGCAATAATGTTTGCTTTATCATCAGTGATCAGCATGCTGATAAAACCGGGGTAATTATTATGTAAATTGCTCAGCAAAGGCTGTTGTTCGGCAGGGGTATTGTTGACTAGGGTAAAAAAATGCGCTGCATTTTTAATCACGTTAGTATGCATGTTGATATATTGTTCGCCTGCATAACTTAGATGAAATACGGTTTCTTGTTGATTTTTTTTAATTAATGTTTGCTGTTTATTTAATGAAACAAAGTTGAAATATAAAGCAGAAAACAAAAGCGATAAAGTAATCATTAAGGTGATGAAATAGACCATCTGCTTACTGAGTGTTCGGCGTTGTTTATCTTTAATCTTAGTTTCAAAAAACCATAATTTGGGCAGCATTAATACAAGTAAAGAAGCAATACTGGTGTAAATTAAGCTGTTAATGGCTTGTTTGAGAGTAACAAAGGGCAAATGATCAGCGGGTAATTCAAAGAATATATTGGCCATTATGTAAAATAAGGGCATACCAATTAATAGCCAATAAATGATACTCCCATAGAGAGCGTAAATATCACGTCGCCGGCAAAAGCCTAAAAATAATGCCTCTAATGAAAAAATGACGAACACGTGATAGCTGTCCCAAATGATCAGTAAGCCTGTCGATGCAAATAAAGACGTAATTAACGCATACCATGGACCACATAATATCGCTACGATTACCGTAAGGGTATTACCTACAATAAATTGTACGTTGGCAAAAAAAGGAATGGGGTAAAGATTGATAACAAGCGCAATAACGCCCATAGCAATGGAAAATAGTAGGTTTTGTGGGTTTGCAAACTGTTTTTTCAATGAAATATCCTTTCTCATTATTATGTAAAAATTTTACCTGCCAAACTGCATTATCACAAGTTATTCACATCAGCATGCGCTTTCAAATCTCGGCTATTTTAGGTCTGACTTAATTTAATGGTCTTTGCAACAACATCATTGTTCGACCTTGGTCTAGGTTGATAGGGCAATGACACCATATTTACTTTGACAACAATCTATTTAAGTTGTTGTTATATAGTATTTTAGTTCATGTTTTCAGATTTGCGTTATGAATTGATTAGACTAAGGTCTTGATTGTCGAACCCCCTAGAGTTGCTAGATTAACAATGACTTTACAACTCGACTTTATAAAAACTAGCACAGGGGAGTCGCAATGGCTTTTGAAAATAACGATAAAGCAGCAGGGTATTGGCGTGAAAATTTACGTTTAGTACTTGGACTGCTAGCAATTTGGGCTGCAGTGTCATTTGGCTGCGGTATTTTATTTGTAGACGTGCTTAATGAAATCACCTTTATGGGATTTAAATTAGGCTTTTGGTTTGCGCAACAGGGTGCAATGTATGTATTCGTGGCGCTGATTTTTGTTTATGTGGCAAAAGCAAATGCCCTAGACAAAAAATACAATGTTCATGAAGACTAAGGGGCACTGAAATGGATGTTCAAACACTAACATATTTGATTGTTGGCGCGACATTTGCGCTGTATATCGGCATTGCAATTTGGTCGCGTGCTGGGTCAACTAAAGAGTTTTATGTTGCAGGTGGTGGTGTTCACCCTGTGGTTAATGGTATGGCGACGGCAGCAGATTGGATGTCAGCCGCATCATTTATTTCACTTGCGGGTATCGTCTCGTTTGTGGGTTATGATGGATCGGTTTACTTAATGGGTTGGACCGGGGGCTATGTATTATTAGCCTTATGTATGGCACCGTATTTACGTAAGTTTGGTAAGTTTACCGTGCCCGACTTTATCGGTGACCGTTATTACTCACAAACCGCACGGACAGTAGCGGTTATTTGTGCCATCTTTATTTGTTTTACTTATATTGCTGGCCAAATGCGTGGTGTGGGTGTGGTGTTCTCTCGCTTCTTAGAAGTTGAAGTCGACACGGGTGTCTACATTGGTATGGCCGTTGTGTTCTTCTATGCGGTTTTAGGCGGCATGAAAGGTATTACTTATACTCAGGTTGCTCAATACTGTGTATTAATTTTTGCCTTTATGGTTCCTGCTATTTTTATCTCTGTCATGATGACGGGACACATTTTACCACAAGTGGGTTTTGGTGCTGAGTTAGTCGATGCCGCAGGTAATGGTACTGGGGTTTACTTGCTAGATAAACTCGACGGTTTGTCTGCCGAACTTGGATTCTCGCAATATACCGAAGGCTCAAAAGCCATGGTCGATGTGTTCTTCATCACTGGCGCATTGATGTTCGGTACAGCTGGTTTACCACACGTAATTGTTCGTTTCTTCACTGTACCGAGAGTGAAAGATGCCCGTTTATCAGCAGGTTGGGCGTTAGTCTTCATCGCAATTATGTATACCACTATTCCTGCATTAGCGGCTTTCTCTCGTGTTAACATGATTGAAACCATTAATGGCCCAGATTCAACGGGTGTGGCGTATGAGACTGCTCCAGAGTGGATTAAGAACTGGGAAAAAACCGGCTTAATTGCATGGGATGATAAAAACAACGATGGTAAAATTTCTTACGCTAATGGTGATAGCAATGAAATGACCATTGACCGCGACATTATGGTACTTGCTACACCTGAAATTGCTAGCCTACCTGCATGGGTTATCGCCTTGGTTGCAGCTGGTGGTTTAGCGGCGGCGTTATCAACTTCAGCTGGTTTACTACTTGTTATTTCGACGTCAGTATCGCATGACTTGCTTAAAAAGAATTTCATGCCAGATATTTCAGACAAGAAAGAATTGATGTATGCCCGTATTGCAGCCGCATTGGGTATTGTCATGGCCGGATACTTCGGTATTAATCCGCCAGGCTTTGTGGCCGCGGTGGTGGCAATCGCCTTCGGTTTAGCGGCAGCATCGTTATTCCCAGCCATTATTATGGGTATTTTCTCGAAAACGATTAATAAAGAAGGCGCAATATCAGGCATGTTAGTGGGCTTATTGTTTACTGCTGGCTATATTGTTTACTTCAAGTTTGTCAACGTGGGTGCTAACACGCCTGATAACTGGTTATTCGGAATTTCGCCAGAAGGTATCGGTATGATGGGTATGTTTGTTAACTTTATTGTGGCATTCGCTGTCAGTAAAGTCACAGGCGCAGTACCGCAGGATGTGGTTGATATGGTTGAGTCTATTCGCTTCCCTCAAGGTGCGGGTGAAGCTCAAGATCACTAAGCAATATTATCGGCCCTTTTAAGAGCGCTTCGGCGCTCTTTTTTTATGGGGAAAATAATTGTTGGGCTTAAGTCTTATAGCCAATATTTAGCTTGTGGCGGTATATTAACTCAAAGGGTCTTTGAGAAAAAATTATGAATGCCAGCGAGTTACAGCCCATTGAGCAGTTTTTACAAACCCATGCACCTTTTGATGTGTTGTCTACAGCACTGATTGCACGCTGCGCCCGTGAAATGACTATTGGTTATTATGCTAAAGCATCAGCCTTTGTTGAGTTTGATCCTGTCAATCCAAAACTGTATTTAGTCCGAAGTGGCGCGTTTGAGGTTAGAGATCCACAAGGTGTGCTCGTTGATAGGGTTGCCGAAGGCGAATGTTTTGGTTTCTCAACCTTACTGTCGGGCGAAAAGGTGGTGAATAAAGTGGCCATTTTAGAAGATGGATTGGTGTACCACATTCCCCAGGCTTTATTTACCGACTTGCGTAGTCAAAATCGTCAATTTGATACCTTTTTCACTCGAGCTTTTGCACAACGTTTGCGCAATGAGCATAAGTTTAAGGCTAAAGATCTGACCACGACGAGTCGTATAACCAATCTGATGTCGCAAACACCTATCAGCATTGAAGCAAACGCCAGCGTTCAGCAAGCGGCAAAGTTAATGCGTGATCACCGAGTCTCTTCAGTGCTGGTGTTGCATGACCAACAATTGGTTGGCATTTTAACTGACCGAGATTTACGTAATCGCGTTTTGGCTGAAGGCTTAGATGGTCAAGCGAGTGTCGACAAAGTCATGACCAAACAACCGCAAACGGTCGCCTCAAATGCATTAGTTTTTGAAGCCATGTTATTGATGAGCGAACATAATATTCATCATTTGCCAGTGGTGGATAATCAGCAAGCCAAAGGGATGATAACCAGTACCGATATTCTTCGGTCGCAAAGCTCGCAACCCTTATTACTTATCGGTGAAATCGATCGCCAAGCTTCAATTGAAAGGTTAATCCATGTCAGCAAGCAAATTCCGGTGTTATTACAAAATTTAATCAGCGCAGATGCAAGAGCAGAAGAAATCGGCCGGGTATTAACCTCGGTTACCGATGCATTAACGCGTCGATTAATCGTGCTTAACCAACAATTATTAGGTAAAGCGCCAATGGCGTTTTGTTGGTTAGCATTTGGATCTCAAGGACGTCAGGATCAAGTGGCGTGTTCGGATCAAGATAATGGTTTGCTATTAGCCCATGAACCAGATGAATTCGCCGCTGCATACTTTGATAAATTGACCCATGCCGTTTGTAAAGGGCTAGACCAATGTGGTTACATTTATTGTCCTGGCGATATTATGGCTCAAAACCCACAATGGCGTTTATCATTACAGCAATGGCAACAGAAGTTTAAAAAATGGGTGATGTCTCCTGAACCTAAGGCGCTGATGCATGCCAGTATTTTCTTCGATATGCGTGCTGTTTTCGGGCCGCAAACCTTGTTTGATGAGCTGCAAGATTCGGTCATGTCGCATACTAAAGATAATGATATTTTTTTAGCGGGCATGGCGGGTAACTCCTTACAACAAACGCCGCCTTTAGGATTTTTTAGAAAATTTGTGCTTGAGCGTGACGGAAGTGAAGTGAAGGGCATGGATTTAAAACATAAAGGCAGTGCCCTGATAAATGATATTGCGCGGGTGTATGCTTTAAGTGCGGGAATAAAAGAGGTGAATACTGCTAAACGTATCCGCGCGCTAATGGATGCCAATATTATTAATCGTAAAGATGCACTAAATCTGGCTGATGCCCATGAATTTATTGCTCATATGCGCTTAGCTAATCAAGGTTACCAAGCCAATCACAATTTGGTTGTAAGCAACTATTTAAAACCGCAGGATCTTTCATCGTTGCTACGCCATCAATTACGCGATGCTTTCAAAGTGGTGCACGATGCTCAATCTGGGTTAAAGCTTAAATTTACTCGGAGTTTCTAGTGGTCAATCATTTATGGCTTAAAAGTCGATTTTGGTTGGATTCCTTATCTAAGCAACAAGGCTCACATGAACGCCATTTAATTGAATATCAACAATCATTAACTCAACAATTTACTCGCACTATTTATGATGCTGACTTAATGGCGATTGATCTTGAGATGACAGGGCTTGATCCGATGAAGGATCAGATAATCAGTATTGGTTTGGTGCCTATTAGTAAGGGGACGATTCCTTTAGTAAAAGCACAGCATTTGATGATTTCAATTGACGGTAGTGTCGGCCAAAGTGCCACTGTGCATGGCATTGTTGATCACCAATTACAGGATGCTTTACCTGTTGATGCTGCCATGGAGTGGTTATTAAAAGCAACTCAGGGTCATATTTTAGTGGCGCATCATGCGCCTATGGATATGGCGTTTATCCAACAAAGTTTGCAAAACGTATTTGGTCAGCGGTTATTATTGCCTTTCATCGACACCTTAATGATTGAGAAAAGCCGCTATCTTCGCCAGCACGGTCAACTAGTGGAAGGGTGTGTACGCTTAGGGCAAAGTCGAGAAAGGTATCATCTTCCGGTTTACGCTGGCCACAATGCATTGATTGATGCGATTGCTTGTGCGGAGTTATTTTTAGCGCAAGTGTCAGCATTAGGTGGATCAACACAAATAAAGTGTCATGAGCTTGTAGGATTATCAAAGTAAAAAAATCCACCTTCTGAAGAAGGTGGCTTTGATATCACTCCCTAAAAGGGAGCTTTCCTACCGTGCGTTAACAAGACGCCGTAAATATATCCCTATAGGCTCTACTAAATCATCCTTGATTTAGAAGCTTGTACCGCACCATTAGCAAAGCTCATCTTTAACTTGAGTTAATAAGCTATGTTCAAATGAACTTACTTAAGGCAGAGCCTAATTATTGATAACCACCTACTGAAATAGATGACTAAGTCTATAATTTAGTCTGCCTATCTACCTTCTTCAGCCGCTTTTTTGAAGAAATAATCTACCGCTGGCTTGATCAACTCAAGTGCAGTTTGCTCACAATCTGGGACTTTGGCATCACTAGTACTGATAGGGGTTACGCGGTCAGTCCATTTAAACAGTAATGCTGCCGATGTTAAGCCCGCACCAAATGCACAAGATAAAATGGTTTGACCTGGTTTGATCAACCCTTTGTCTAATGCATCACATATTGCAATGGGAATGGTGGCCGCAGAAGTATTGCCGTAGTTAGCAATATTGACAATTGCGCGTTCTTTAGGGATTTTCATCCGACTGACCAAAGTATCAATGATGCGTTCGTTAGCTTGATGTGGAATGACCCAATCCACATCATCTTTATCTACATTACACTTCTCAAGTACCTGAGTACTCAATGAGCCCATCCCTTGAATAGCACGCTTGAAGATTTCTTGACCATTGAATTGAATGTAAAAATCTAATGAGCTGGCGTCTAATCTTTCCATTTGGCTACCAAAGCTAGATTTTAATATTTCACGCCCATCGGGGTCGTTATTAAGTTCATAGCCTAATACACCACCTTCTTCTTCACTAGCTTCTAAAACGACAGCGCCAGCGCCATCGCCAAATAGCACAGCAGTTTCTCTTCGCGACCAATCTAAATAAAAAGATAAGCGTTCAGCACCGATGACTAACACCTTCTTATTCTGACCACTTTTAATCAATGAGCTCGCTAAACCGATACCGTATAAAAAGCCACTACAAGCAGCATTGATATCGAAAGCGCCACAAGTTGCGCCGACATTAGCCTGCACGGTTGAAGCAATGTTGGGGATCAATGTATCTGGGCTTGCTGAAGCTAAAATAATTAAATCTAATTCACTTCCTTCAATACCAGCGGCGGCTAAAGCGTGCTTGGCTGCAACACTTGCAAGCACCGAAGTGTTTACATGGCTGATATGACGCTTACTGATCCCAGTACGAGATTTAATCCACTCATCAGAGGTTTCCATAAAGGTAGCTAGATCATCATTAGTTAATGATGATGGTGGGACTGCTTTACCCCATCCCGTAATGTGCGCGTACTGCATCGTTTGTTCTCTCAAAAAAATTAAATTAGACGTAAGTGGCTATTGAACGTGACAATCGATAAGAAAATAGCGGTGTAATAAAATGTCATGTCAAATGCTATCGGGTTGGGCTGTGTAGGATAGGCTACACAGTCCTGATTTAGGCTTTTTTAAGGGGGGTGCTACTTGTCGAGCTTGGGACTAACGCTCTTATTGCGACTAAAGCATCCATAATATGTCGATGTAACAGTGCAGTTGCCGCCTCAATATTTTTACTTTTACATAGTTCTAATAAATCCCTATGCTCCTGCTCCGCTTTTGGGATCCCTGCTGTTCTAAGCAATTGTAATCGAATATAACGGTCACAATTGGTGTTAATACCCTGCACAACATCAAGGGTGTGTGGACGATTTGCAGGTTTGTATAGAATCGTGTGAAATTGGGTATTAAGCTCATTCCAGCTTGCCACAGTATCTTCATGCTTGAAGGCGGATTCTAATTGAACGAGGATATTTTCAGCTTGAACAAAATCTTGTTCTCGTAAGTTAGGTATCGCTTTAGCAAGCAAATCGGTCTCGATCATCGCCCGTAATTCAAATAACTCACTGGCTTGCTCAGCAGATAACAGTGTAGCCGTTGCACCTTTGTGTGCCTCAAATTTAACTAGACCTTCAGCTTCTAGCTGTAATAAAGCTTCGCGAACTGGAATTCGGCTGACATTAAGTTCTTCTGCAAGGGCACTTTGACGTAGTGCTTCTCCTGCAACGATAGCACCAGAGAGAATTTTTTCTCTGAGCACTTCGACAACAATTTGAGTACGAGTTTTATGGATAATCGGTGCTGTTAGACTCATAGTTTCCGTCTATTTAATCATTATTACATTTTATCCTCCCAAGGTTACCGCTAAAAAAACTATTAATAAAGGGAAAAAACTCGTTTCCCTTTATTAATTTTCACTATTAAAAAGTAATTAATTGTGGGTTTTCAGGGCGCAAATCCGCAGGAAGCTGCCCCGAAGGCATGTTCTGATAGCAAATCGGTCGCACAAAGCGTTTCAACGACTCTATTCCAACAGATGTTGAACGTGAATCTGTGCTGGCTGGGTATGGACCACCATGGTTCATGGAGTAACAGACTTCCACACCCGTCGGCATCTGATTAAATATTAACCTACCAACTTTGTAGCTCAAATTTTCTATAAGTTGACCGCAGTCTTTTAGCTCCCTTTCAAGACCGTGGATACTGGCGGTTAATTGACCTTCTAATGCAGCGATAAGTTGATCCATTTCTTCCATGGTGTCGCATTGTACTAAAACAGCAAAAGGGCCAAATACTTCATCTTGTAGGCTTTCATTGGCTAAATAGTCACTAACTGAGACTGTTAATGCAAGCGGACGCGTATGATGGCTTGCCGTTGCAGCTTTACCTTGAGAAAGGACATTCACACCTTTAATGCTCATAAGTGCTTGGGTCATTTTCTGATAAGTCGCTGCAATTCCAGGTGTTAGCATCGGGGCAGCTTCTTGCATTGCCATTTCGTCAGTAAAGCTGGCTAGATATCTCTTCAACGCTGGGTCTTTGAGTGCAACAATTAGCCCCGGGCTTGTACAAAATTGACCATGCCCCATCATCATTGACTGCACCTGAGTGCGGGCAAGTGATTCTGCATTTTCAGCCATTAACGCGGGTAAAATAAATTGTGGGTTAATTGAGCCTAATTCCCCATAAAATGGTATAGGTTGTGGGCGAGCAGAGCACATATCCGCTAATATTCGTCCTACTTTTAACGAACCCGTAAATCCAACAGCTTTTATCTTAGGATGTTGAACCAGTGTCCTTGCGCCAGCAGGTTCACTTGACTGAATAAGATTAAACACACCAGCTGGCATGCGACATGTCTCGATGGCTCGAGCTATCGCCTTAGTGACTAACTCGGATGTAGCAGCATGAGCAGGGTGCCCTTTTACGACAACCGGACAGCCAGCAGCCAGAGCCGATGCTGTATCGCCGCCTGCCGTTGAAAATGCGAGCGGAAAGTTAGAGGCACCAAATACGGCTACAGGTCCTATGGGTAAGTATCCTAGCCGCGTATCAGCTTTAGGTAATGGTAATCTTTCTGGGTTAGCTGCATCGGCGTAACGAACATCTGAAGGTGAACGTAAGTAAGTTGCAAACATCTTGAGTTGATTGCAAGTTCGACCCGTTTCACCTTGCAAACGCGCCAAAGGAAGGCCCGTTTCTTGATGCGCAATTGCGATGATATCATCAATATCCGTCATAATTTGTTTGGCAATTTCATCGAGAAAATCAGCCTTTTGAATAGAAGAGGTTTGACGATATGCAGCAAAAGCATTATCAGCTGCAATGGCAGCTTCATTCACTTCTTGCTGCGTGGCTTCGGAAAACATCCAAGAAATTGGTTTGTTTTCTACAGGATTAAAACTCGTAAAGCTATCAGCCTTACCTGTCCAATTACCGCCAATAAAGTGCTGGCCGGAAATATTTGTAGTTGTATTGTCTTGTTTATTCATTGGTATTCCTTTAAACCACTTGGAAGCCAAATGCATATGGGTCGCTATCGTCGATAGTGATGGCATTTTGACCGAAAACTCGCGCCCAACCTTGGATACTTGGCATAATGGCGTCGTAGTTACCCACTTTTGTCGATGATTCTACTTTACCGATAAATTGACTACCGATAATACTTTCGTGAGTATAAGTGTCGCCGACTTTGAGGACACCACGAGCAAAAAGTTGAGCGAGTCTCGCGCTAGTACCTGTTCCGCAAGGTGAACGGTCAATTGCTTTATCGCCATAAAAAACCGCGTTGGCTCCATCTGAGCCTTCTGAAATAGTCTCACCAGTCCAAAGAACGTGCGAAACACCTTGAACTGTTGGATCGTCAGGATGTACGCAAACCAGTTGTTGGCGTGCAGCCTCACGTACGATTGGACTCCAATGTAAAATATCCCCAGCTGACCAATTTCGTAACCCTGGAAAGTTTTCTTGTGGTTCAACGATGACATAATAATTGCCGCCATAGGAGACATCGACTTTTAAGGTGCCAAGACCGGGTACGTCCAAAATGGCATCCTTATGAGCTAAGTATGCAGGCACATTATAAATTTTTACCCAATCAACTTTGTTCTCAGTTTGTTTATAGTCGATACTGATTTGACCTGCTGGTACATCTAGCGTGAGCTTACCTGGAACCTTGGGTGTCAATAAACCCGTTTCAATAGCTGCCGTCACTGTGCCTATCGTGCCGTGGCCACACATAGGTAAACAACCGCTCGTTTCGATGAACAAAATCGAAGCGTCGCTGTTATCTGAACAAGGAGGGTAGAGAAAAGAGCCTGACATCATATCGTGACCTCGTGGCTCAAACATCAGTGCTTTACGGATCCAATCATAATTGGCCAAGAAATCCTGACGCTTTTCACTCATCGTACGGCCAATAAGGTTCGGATGGCCACTGGTGACCAATCGAACCGGATTACCGCAAGTATGAGCATCTACACAAAAGAAGGTTCCTTTCATCATCGTTGCCTACTCCATTTTTATATTGTTATTTAGGGGACAAGTCTTTTAGGGAATAAGAATTATATGCACTTATTCAAATCTAAGCGTGTGGGAAAACCGCGCTTACTAATGACATCTCCAGCATTCTTGCTTCGGGTCATAATTAACAACCCCATCATTGTTTAAATGTCTCTATATAGCGGCGAATGCACCTTGTCAGACCGCCTAGCATCAAAATGATGTTAGCTACTTTACTATAATTGAATACTGTATACAATATTCAATAGTGGTTTGTGGTCACTATCCATAATTATGATTTAGGCACAAGAAAACGTTTTAAAAATAGCTGTTAGTTGTTGAACTATTAATGTTGAATTTATTGCAATGTGATTAAGCATTCGTTGCTTGTTGCTGAAAGATTCACTGAGGCTTAGTTTAATAGGTGTATGTATAATTGGTTAAAATAAGAGATTAAAGATGGATGCAGGTAAAAACAGTGTTGACGACCTTGGTGATATGACTGTCATCGGTGCAGGTATTGTAGGTTTAGCATCAGCGCTTTACTTACAAAGAGCTGGCTTTAAGGTCAGCTTATTTGATAAAGAGGCCATCGCTGCAGGTGCATCACAGGGTAATGCTGGGCACTTTGCTACTGAACAAGTATTTCCTTTAGCTAATCCGAGCTTGCTGTACCAATTGCCTTCGATGCTGCTTGATCCTTTAGGGCCATTTAGGATCCGTCCTACATATTTTTATCGCGCGGTTCCTTGGTTTATGAAATTTTTGTTCAACATGTTACCTGAACGTCGAGCCCATAATAGTCGAGCCATTAAAGCACTTAATGAGCAGTCTATTAAAGAAATGCAAGATATCCTGACATTTTGTGATTGCGAAGAATTATTACGTTTGAATGGTAGCTTATTGGTTTTTGAGGGGAACTCGCTTGAAGAGGTAAAGCGAGAGTGGCAAATGTACTCCAATGAGGGCGTTGATGTTGAGTTATTAACAGGTCAGCAGGTTCGCGAGTTGGAGCCAAGTCTAACTGATAATATCACCCATGCACTGTTTTTTACTCAAGTCGGTCACACACCAGACCCTTATCAGATCTGTCTCGCAATAGCGGATAAATTTAAGGCTTTGGGGGGCGTCATTAAAGTGGCACAAGTTGACACAATCAACGGCGGTGATGAGGGGGTTTCTGTTTTGCTTGACGGTAAAGTGAAAATCTCAAGTAATAAGCTTTTATTAACTGCAGGTGCTTGGTCTAAACCTTTAGCTAAACAACTTGGTCATAATGTTCCGCTCGAAGCAGAGCGGGGCTATCATCTTATGATGCCTCAAGATGCGAAATTGTCCCGTCCTGTGGCATCTTATAATCGAAAATTAATTATTACACCTATGGCCAAAGGAACCCGTTTAGCAGGAACCGTTGAATTTGGCGGAGTAGATGCACCTATGTCTCCAGCCAGAGCCGACTGCTTATTGCCCCATGCAAAAGCATTACTCCCGAATATATTTGAACATGCAAATGTACAAGATGGAGCAAGATGGATGGGATGTAGACCTTCATTTCCTGATAGTTTGCCTGTTATCGGCAAAACAAAGGTAAATAATATTTATGTGTCTTTCGGTCACCAACACTTAGGCTTAACTTGGTCTGCAATCAGTGCCAAATTGATCACTGAAACGATTTTAGATAAAAAAACAACTTTAGACATGCAACCCTATAGTATCGACAGATTTAGATAACTCCTGAAGCTAAATCCGCTAAAGAAGACTGGGCCTGGTCGAATTTAAATGATTGTTATCATTTACGCGGTGCAATTTATAACGATGAGTGAAATAATAGTAGATATAAATTTTATATTGTCTTATGGAGTTGCACCTTTGAACCGAGCGGTATTTTTAGATAGAGATGGTGTCATTAATAAAGACACAGGTTATGTTCACCTTGTTGATGACTTTGAATATATCGACGGTGTATTCGATGCTTGCCTTACCTTGAAGAAAATGGGGTACCTATTAGTCGTTGTCACCAATCAATCAGGAATTGCTCGAGGCTTATACAGTGAAGACGATTTTCATACATTAACTGAATGGATGGATTGGAACTTTGCTGATAAGGGTGTGGATTTAGATGGCATCTATTACTGTCCACATCATCCTGAAAAAGGCATTGGTGAATACAAGCAAGATTGTGATTGCCGTAAACCTAAGCCAGGGATGATGCTTGATGCTGCTAAATTTTTGAAAATCGATATGGCCAACTCAGTGATGGTCGGTGACAAAGCTGACGATATGCGGGCAGCTAAAGCAGCAGGTATCGGTATGTCAATTTTGGTACGTAGTGGCAAAGTTGTTGACGAAGCCGGCATTAAAGAAGCAACCATGGTCGTTAATAGCATTGCAGATGTACCTGATGCAATAAAACACAGCCTTTAGAGTCCTAAATAGCTTTAAACAGCTTTTTTGATGGCAAAAACATCATTTGGTTTAAAAAGTATTCACTTGAACAGTGGTTTGTTAAAAAAGACCAAACAGGGGTTGCACAAAATCTTAAGCTGCCTATAATGCGCATCCACTGACACGGCACAGCGCGAAAGCAAAATCCACAGTCAGCTTGGTTTACAGCGGTAAAACGCAACAAACCAAAGGCGAAAAGAAAGTTTGAAAAAACGCTTGACGCAAACAACAGGGTCTGTAAAATACGCAGCCCAAGCCAACGACCTAGCGTCTCACGGCGATGTTTGAAAAATTAACATCAACGCTCTTTAACAACTTATCAAGTAATCTGTGTGGACATTCACAGGTATTGAGTTATTCGAAATTGCTTCTTCTTAGGAAGAGCAATCAAAAAATTTAAACTCAATGCAACGATGAATGTTCATAGAAATATGAAGCTACAGTAATGTAGTTGATAACTCGTTAGCTCTTGTGAGCGAAGCGAATTATAACAGTAGAATTCATTGAGTCGTTCGACGTAGTCGAACAGAAAAAAACTTTAATTGAAGAGTTTGATCATGGCTCAGATTGAACGCTGGCGGCAGGCCTAACACATGCAAGTCGAGCGGC